>CAZYNH010000001.1:0-335117 GCA_964648295.1 uncultured Bacteroidia bacterium
TCAGGCCTTTGAAAATCTAAGCCGGGTTCTGATGGGCTGCCACGAGGCTCAGGAAGGGGCTGAAAAAGCCCCTTTTTTGATGCTATATCTTCGTTTTAAATTTTCAGCTTCTCTTCGAATTCGTCATCGGCCATTTTGACGATTATATCGCAGCCGTGCGCATAAGCCGCGCATACGCAGGAACCGTCGTCCGCCGATTCAAAAGCGAACTTCGCTTCCTCTGCGTCTGCCGGAGCCGGGTTCTTCGACACTGCTTCTTTCAATATATCCTCGTTCGAATCGTATTCAGCCTTCACACCGAGTTTTTCCATTAAGCGGGTCAGCTGGTCTTTGAAAAGAACGGTTTTTGGCTCGGTGACGGCATCAAAAGTGACCAGACGCTTCTGAGCGTTGGAGAACGAGCCGCCTGTTTCAATAGGGAACGAAGCGGGGAGTATCAGGTCGGCGTGCTTTGCCGTCTCTGTCATAAAATAATCGGAAACCACCCTGAATTCCGCTCCGTCTAGCATCCGGGCTGCTTTTTTATCTTTGGAACACCCGACAGGATCTTCTCCGAAGATGAATATGTTCTTTATCTTCGAATGGTCGCAGGAGCATTCTTCACAGTCACGGTAAATTCCCATGTCAAAGAGCCCCTGCGCGTTATTTTTTTCTTTCAGGGCTATCACTCCGCTCGCGGTCTTTCCGAGCTTTCCCGTAAGAAGCGCGAGATTAAATATCTCTTTTACGGAAAGGGTTCCCACATTCTTATCGTTGAAGATGATGATCGCGTTCTGCTCCTCGTTATAGTGTTTTACGACTTTTCTGACCTTTTCTTCCGTCACTCCGGCTTTCGCGCACAGATCCGCGAGGTCGTTCTTCATAAGTCCGGCTTTATATTCCGTAAAACCTTCGGTCCTGCCGTCAATGAACATGCTGTTGACCAGATTATCCTTTATGACCACATAGTTCATGGCTTTTACGAAATTGGAATATGAGCTGACTTTGGCCGTACACTCGCATTTTTTGTTCAGCGTCGGGTCGTCAGTTTTATGGATATTCACCATTTTCAGAACTTTATTCTGCCTGATCGAGTTCAGTCTGAAACCCAGCACGGCGTTCTCTTTATCTATCTCCGAGCCTATAAAATATATGGCGCCGGCTTTGTCAAGATCATCGAAAGAGGCGTTCGCGAACCATGTGTCCTTCAGCTCCTTCTCCCGTCCGTGATAGAGAAATGACGAGACATTGCAGGTCTTTACGGTTTCTTTAGCCAATTTTGATGTAAGATAAAGCTCTTCGTTGGTCAGCCTTCCTCCGGCCATGAACGAGTTCTCTTCCGGTTTTACGGCTTTGATCTTATCCGTTATGATACTGTAAGCCTGTTCATAGCTGATTTCCTTCCATTTGCCGCCCTCTTTGACCATCGGTTTTATTATCCTGCTGTTGTCGTTAAGATATTTATAACCGAATTTTGCGTACCTGCATATGTTTCCGTCAGGATTAGCCGGCGTTTTTCTTCCGTTCACGCTGATAATGAAACCGCCCTTATGATGGATCTCAATTCCGCAGCCTAGCGAGCAGAAATTACAAACTGACTCGTATACCGAGGTTTTATACGGTCCGGGTTTGAAATGCTTGTTTTCGGAGATCGCGCCTGTGGGACATGTATCTATACACATACCGCAGGATTCGCACGGGGTATCCAGCAGGGAAGCTCCGAGAGCAGGAGCGACATAAGTGTCAAAACCCCTGTTGATAAGGCCCAGAGCATTCGCGCCTACAATGTTTTTGCACACCCTGACGCACCTTGAGCAGAGTATACATTTGTTGTTGTCTATCTCAACGTATGGATGCGAATAATCCGTCTTATATTTCTGGAACGATCCGCCGTATCTCTTCTGGTCAATTCCGTATTCGGTGGAATACTTTTTAAGGTCGCATGTAAAATAGGAATCGCAGCCGCATTCAAGGCATCTGCTGACCTCGTTTTTTGCCTGATCGCACGAATAGCCGAGTTCGACCTCGTTAAAATTATTCCTCATGTTCGGCGGAAGAACCGGCATCTCCTCTCTTAGCTGAGGCTCGAATTCCGGTTTGTAGTCAGAGGGATCCTGCTCGATAAAATTATCGCGTTTACTCACGAATTCGGCCCGTTCTCCGACAACAGCCTGACCCGTCAGGAACTGGTGGCAGCTCGCTGCCGCTCTCCTGCCCTGCGCGATCGCCTCGATAAGTGTCGCGGCTCCCGTGACCGCGTCACCCGCCGCGAAGATGCTCTTTACACCGGTCTGGAGCGTTCTTTCATCCGCATCGATGTTGCCCCACCTGTTGAGTTTGAATTCACCTTCGGCAAGCGGGTTGATGTTATCCGCAAAATCCACATCCGTCTTCTGTCCGATCGCGCCGAGTATGCAGTCGAGCTCTATGTTGAATTCCGATCCCTCTACGGGGACGGGGCTTCTTCTTCCGCTCGCGTCAGGCGCTCCGAGCTCCATTTTTATGCACCGGAGCGACTTCAGCTTTCCGGATTCGTCCTTGTTGACCTTGAGCGGAGCCGTCAGGAACATGTACTCAACACCCTCAAGCTTCGATTCGTGTATCTCTATCGGGTTCGCCGGCATTTCCTTCTCGGTACGCCTGTAAATAATATACGACTTCTCGGCTCCGCACCTGAGCGCGCTCCTGCAGCAGTCCATCGCCGTGTTGCCGCCGCCTATTGTGGCAACTTTTTTCCCTTTGAAGTCGAATTTCTTTCCGGTCAGCTCCATGGTTCTCAGATAATCTATTCCGGAAAGCACTCCCTCGGCTTCCTCGTTCTCGACTCTCATAGCTGAGCCTTTCTGGCATCCCACTGTCGTTATCATCGCGTCGTAGTTCGCTTTGACATGATCGTAATTTACATCTTTGCCGAATTTTTTATTGTATGTTATCTTCACGCCGAGTTCGGCTATCGAGTCGATCTCTTTCTGCAGAAGATCGTTGGGGAGCCTGTATTCGGGGATCCCGTAGCGGAGCATACCTCCGCCGTGCGGGCTTGCCTCAAATATATCAACCTTATGTCCCTCCAGCGACAGGTAGTAAGCCGAAGTAAGCCCCGCCGGTCCCGCGCCTATAACGCAGATATTTTTCCCTGTCGCGGGTTTCTTTACAGGCATATACTTATTGCCTTCGAAGTCTTTATCTGCAGCGTACCTTTTCAGGTAATCTATTCCTACGCCGACACCGTCTATCAGGTTCCTTCTGCATGCGACCTCGCACGGCCTCACGCACACCCTTCCGCAGATGGCCGGCAGGGGATTTTTTTCCTTTATCAGCCCGACAGCCTCAGAATAAAGCCCTTTTTCAATAAGCGCGATATATCCCTGAACATCCACCCCCGCCGGGCATGTCAGCTTGCACGGACCAAGGCAGTCGGCGTAATGGTTGCCCAGAAGAAGCTCGAGCGCCGTCTTTCTGGATCTTTTTATCCTTTCGCTTTCAGTTGTTACCTTCATGTCTTTCGCGGCTTTAGTCGAACATGAAGGCTGAAGGGTTCTCATTCCCTCGATCTCGACAACACAGAGAAAGCAGGAAGAATAAGGCTTAAGCCTGTCGTCATGGCAGAGAGTGGGTATTTCAATACTGTTCTCCCTGCATACATCAAGAACAGTCTGTCCATGGCGGGCGGGAAACTCTTTTCCGTTTATAAATACATTGAATTTATCCATATACTTTTTCTCCTACCGCGATTAAAGTTTATCTATTGAACTAAATTTACATGTGTCGTAGCATGCTCCGCATTTGATGCACTTGTCCTGATCGATCAGATGAGGCTGTTTCCTCTCTCCGGTGATTGCTTTTGTCGGGCAGACCCTTGCGCACGCTGTACAGCCGATACACTTTTCGTTGATCATGTATGTTATCAGCTCCTTGCATGATCTCGCAGGGCATTTTCTGTCTTTTATATGCGCTTCGTATTCGCTCCTGAAATATTTTATGGTCGTGAGTACCGGATTCGGTGCTGTCTGTCCCAGTCCGCAGAGAGAAGAGTCTTTTATCTGCGCCGCCAGTTCCTGAAGTTTTTCAATATCCTCTTCCTCGCCTCTCCCATCTGTAATCCTCTGAAGTATCTCGAGCATTCTTTTTGTGCCAATTCTGCAGAAAGTACATTTCCCGCAGCTTTCTTTCTGAGTGAAATTGAGGAAAAATTTAGCGACATCCACCATACATGTAGTCTCGTCCATTACTACCATTCCGCCCGATCCCATTATAGCTCCTGTAGCGTTAACGGAATCGTAATCGACGATCGTGCCACCGAGCTCTGCCGGGATGCATCCGCCGGACGGACCGCCCATCTGAACGGCCTTGAATTTCTTTCCGTCCTTTATTCCTCCGCCGAGTTTGAAGATCACATCATTTATCGTGATCCCCATAGGCACCTCGACAAGCCCGGAATTCCTTATCTTGCCCGCAAGCGCGAACACTTTAGTGCCCTTGGACTTCTCGGTTCCGTATTTCGCGTATTCGGAAGCGCCGTGCAGGATTATCCAGGGTATGTTCGCGTATGTTTCGACATTGTTTATGTTTGTCGGCTTGCCCCACAATCCCGCTTCCGCCGGGAACGGCGGTCTCTTGTTCGGCATGCCCCTCTTTCCCTCGACCGAGGCTATAAGAGCTGTCTCCTCTCCGCACACGAACGCTCCCGCGCCCTCTTTTACATAAAGGTCGAAATTAAATCCCTCTTTTCCCAGAATATTCCTGCCGAGATAATTTCTTTGCCTTGCCTGTTCAAGCGCGAGATTCAGTCTCTTTACGGCAAGAGGATATTCAGCGCGGCAGTATATCACTCCCCCGGTCGCGTTGATCGCATACGCGGCTATTATCATTCCTTCTATTACGGAGTGAGGGTCTCCTTCGAGCACCGACCTGTCCATGAACGCGCCCGGGTCGCCCTCGTCCGCGTTGCAGATCACATATTTTTCGTCACTCTTATATCCTCTGGCGAATTTCCATTTCATTCCTGTAGGGAATCCACCGCCGCCTCTTCCCCTGATCCCGGAATCGAGAACGGTTTTTATTACATCTTCTTCGGGAATACTGTTCTCGAGTATCTTTTTTATACTCTTGTACCCGTCCCTTTTTTCATACTCGTCTATTGATTCGGGATCCATCATACCGCAGTTGCGCAGAACTATCTTTATCTGATTTTCCACAAAATCCTGCTCTTTACCCCTGGTTGTGTCTGAATACTCGATATATTCGTTTATTACAGCATTGTCTTTCACATGTTTTTCGACTATCTCGGCAGCTTTATCAGCGTCAATTTCGCCGTAAAGATATGTCCCGGCACCGTCTGTGACCTCGACCAACGGTTCTTTGTAACACATTCCGATACAGCTTGTTTTGCCGAGTTCAAAAAGACCTCCTTCAGCTTCGTTAATCTCAAGAAGTCTCTGATATACTTTGCCCGCCCCGGCCGCTATTCCGCAGCTTCCCAGGCCGACAACAATCTTAACTTTAGCCATTATTCATACCTTCTTTTGATTAAATATTATCATTCTTTCTGATCTCTCTTATGATCCTGACCGCTTTCTCACCTGTAAGTTTTCCGTATGTCTCACCGTCTATCATCATTACCGGAGCAAGCGAACAGCATCCCAGACAGGCAACAGACTCAAGCGTGAAAAGCCTGTCTTCCGTGGTCTTTCCGTCTTCTACGCCCAGCTCATTCATCAGAGCAGTGGTGATCCCGTCAGCGTTCTGAACATGGCAGGCTGTTCCGTGACAGACCCTGATAATGTGCCTGCCCACAGGATACAGCCTGAACTGCGAATAGAAAGTTATTACCCCGAATATGTCGCTTTCCCCCATTCCCGTCTCAGCTGATATTTTCTTTATAGCCGATTTCGGTATGTAACCGAATGCCTCCTGTACTCCCTGAAGTATCGGTATCATACTGCCTTTTTTTGAAGCGTACTTCTTTATCAGCCCTTCAATTGAGGTCAGGTCTACCTTTTCATCGGGAAGAAAACTTTTCCTTTCAGGGTTTTTCCTTATAATTCTCATACTGCCTTCCTATTTTAAATTCAACAATTTTCATCATATCGTTACGACACCCTCCCCTGTCATGCCGTTAACTTTGACCTTAAGATTTTTTTCAATTTTTACATGCCTTATAAGCTCATTTTCGAACACTGCCGGCAGAGAATTGAGATATTTTATGTTTATGCTGCCTTCTTTGAGGTAGGGATTTACTGTAAAATATATCACTTTCAGAAGAGTAATATTCTGGAAAAAATGAGATCCCTGGCTCGGGTCGATATGAAAATCCTTCAGCCCGTGCTCGACAATAACTTTCGCCTGAGATATCTGCGACCATTTTACGGGTATTCCCAGCCACGGATCTGAACTGCCCCACCTTCCGGGTCCGATCAGAATATAACCTCTGTCTTTCTTTAAAAATTCATTATTAATGTTTTCCAGAATGTTAGCTATTTTCTCTGTATTTGCCGGATCGAAATCTTCAGGCCTTACATATATTATATCAGAAATATTATCAGCGATACCGTTACCAAGACTCTTAATTGAACTGATTATTGAATTTTTCTTCTCTTCCCTGGTGATCGACACATCGCTGTATTCTAGTCCGTGAACGATCGGCCTTATCTGAAGGAACCTGAATATTTTCGGTCTGTCAGAAGGTTTGTCAAGCTCTATAGCGAACTCGATCTCCACCGGGGAGTTCATCTCTTTGGAACCATATTCAAGCAGAGACATAACGATCTCGGGAAGCGGAAACATATCGTACTTCATTATTGGAGCAAACGTCAGAAGTTTCTTTCCTGCTTCCATATATCCGTCAATGAGCATATCATTCTGATAATCATATGTCGATACAAGAAGCTCAACAGCCCCGTCTTCCACAGCCTTTTCTACTCCAAGTTTAATCAGGCTGTCCTTCTCGTCTGTAGTAGCTTTAAATTCCTTCTCCATGTCCAGCGCATAAAAATATCTCTGTGTGTTCTTCATGGCCATTTCCGCAGACGACACCTGAAGTATCTTTTTTGGGAATTTTGGTGAAAACCTCAGGGAAATTTCTCCGTCAACTATCGTTTTTCCCAGTCCGAGCGCGATATTCGCCACTCCCTCTTCAGTTTTTTCTTCCCCTATAGGATAGAAATTTAAAGACCTCGCCACTCCCGAAACTGAAGGATAGAATCTGGATCCATGTTTCTCGTCATTATAAAGTGTTCCTGTAACCTCCTGTATAACCACGGCCATCTTTTCCTCGTCGATCACGTTATGCGTAGCTTTCATGTAATCCTTGCTGAATTTAAAGAAGGTCGAAGCGTAAACTCCTTTGATCGCGGAAGCGAGCTCCTTTATTCTCACATTGATATTCGAATTATTGTTCGGGATCATGTATGTTGTATAAACACCGGCGAAAGGCTGAAAGTACGAATCTTCCAGAAGACTTGAAGACCTTACCGCGATCGGGGTCCTTATATACGTCAGTATACAGTACATGTCTTCCTTTAATGACGGCGGAAGGTCAGCTTTCAGGAAGTACTCGAGTATTTTCTCGTCAGGAATATCCGACAGTGCGAAATCATACAGATTGTTCATCTGCATGAACTCCTCGAATATTTCCGTCGAAATAACAATCGTTTTCGGGATATTAATAATCACATCGTCATATTTGTAATTCAGCCTTCGGGATTTTAAGAAAGAGTCTATAAATGCCAAACCTCTGCCCTTACCGCCCAGCGAACCTCTTCCTATCCGGCTGAAACCGGTAAAATCGTCAAAAAAATCCTTATCGAATGTCGCTATCGTTCCTTTTGAAGAGTGGATCCTGTAGTTCCTTATGGTTTTATACACATACTCTCTTACGGCTTCTATATTCTCAAAATCGGATTTTGTCTTGTTTTTTATGAGATCTGCAAGAGTAAAAAGAGCTCTGGCCTTGAACCATTTGGAGAAATGATTGTTCGAAGCGTGATAATCGAACGAATTTATAGGGATCGTTTCGATCTTGTATTGAAAATCTCTCAGATCAGTAGCCCTGTCGATCTCATTTCCGGTATCGGGATCAATAAAAATAAAATCTCCGAACCCGAAATTCAAGCTTATGTAATCCCTCAGTTCATTAAGCAGTGTTTTTGAATGTTTATATAAAAAAGTGGCGTCAAGCTTATTTACTTCCTTTTCGTATTCAAGCTGCGATGACTGCAGCAATATTGGAAGGTGCGGATTATCTTTCCTTATTCTGCGGCAAAGCTTGATACCCGCTTTGTTGTCGTCTTTACCTTTCACTTTATAAGTTATGTCGGATATTATTCCCAGAAGATTATCTCTGTACTTTGAGTACAAATCTATCGCCTGCTCGTAATTGTTCGCAAGCAGTATCTTTGCCCTCGCCCTCATTCTCATAGTCTTCTGATGTTCGTTAAGACCTTCGGTCATCAGATCCCTGGTCTGATGAAAAAGTATTTTGTAAATATTCGGGAGATAGCTTGAATAATACCTGATCGAATCCTCGACAAGAATAATGCAGTAAGCACCCACTTCGTTCACATCGTGGTCAACATTCATTTTATCTTCGATCAGTTTTATAATTGCGAGCAGGATCCCGGCATCCCCCAGCCAGGAGAAAACATAATCAATATATTTAAGGTTTTTATTTGCAAGAAAGGATGATACTTCTCTTGAAAAATGAGTGAGAACGACTATAGGTATGTCGGGATGCTCTTTCTTAATTTTCTCTGCAAGTTCGAACGGCATTATGTCGCCGAGGTTGACCATAGAGATGATCAGATCGAAGGGTTTCTTTTTCAGCATCGAAAAAGCCTCGGTCTGAGTTGATACCTGTGTGAACTGGGGAGGATACCTTATGCTCAATGACACATACTCCTGAAATATCTGCTCGTCTATCCTGCCGTCAACCTCGAGAAGAAATTCATCGTATTTACTGCAAATAAGTAGAACATCCTTGATCCTTTTCTGCATCAGGTCACCGAAAGGCTCTTCCTTAAAATAATATTTTTCCTCAGTGAATTTCTTTATGTCGTAGAGTTCCATATATCCTCTCCGGTTTTCAGGTATTTAAAGTATCGGCTGACTTAAATCAAGTGTTTTCTTTAAAAAAACACACGGCCGGTTACTTTTAATAAAAGGGGCGACAAGCGCCGCCCCTTAATAAATATTTTTCCGCGAACCGCTTGAAATTAAACAACACCGTGATCCATCATAGCATCAGCAACTTTTATGAAACCCGCTATATTTGCACCGGCCATATAGTTGATATATCCGTCTTTTTCAGGACAGTACTTAAGCGCTGCAGCCTTGGAGTTGTCGTGAATATCTTTCATAATTCTTTTAAGATGTGCATCAACTTCTTCTCTGGTCCAAGACATTCTGAGAGAATTCTGGCTCATTTCAAGTCCTGATGTGGCAACACCGCCGGCATTTGCCGCTTTTGCCGGTCCGTACATTATTCTGTTCTTTATAAATATATCCTGCGCTTCAGGCAATGAAGGCATATTGGCGCCTTCGGCAACCACTTTACAGCCGAGTTTTACCAGGGCTTTAGCATGGCTTCCGTCTATTTCGTTCTGTGTTGCTGAAGGAAGGGCGACGTCGATTTTTATCTTTTCATCCCTTATAACATCCCAGACGCTTTTGCCTTCGTAATATTTTACTTTAGCGCCTTTGAACTTGAGAGCGTACTCTTTTACTCTTCCGCGCTTAACATTCTTCAGCTCCATCAGATAATCCCATTTCTTTCCGCTGATCCCGTCAAGATCAATAACAGTTCCTGTCGAGTCTGAAACGGAAATCGGTTTGCCGCCCAGTTCATTAACTTTTTCTATTGCATACTGGCAAACATTACCAGAACCGCTGACGGCAACTACCTTACCTTTAAAGGTCTGTTTTTTCTCAGCCATCATATTCTGAGCAAAATATACTTCGCCGTAGCCTGTAGCTTCAGGCCTGATAAGCGAACCGCCCCAGTTCCTTCCTTTGCCTGTCAGGACACCTGTGAATTCATTGGCAAGCCTTTTATACTGACCGAACATGTAACCTATTTCTCTTCCGCCTACACCGATATCCCCGGCCGGAACATCAGTATTCGGGCCGATGTGTCTCCAGAGTTCGCTCATAAAGCTCTGGCAGAAATGCATGACTTCGTTATCCGATTTTCCTTTAGGATCAAAATCCGATCCGCCTTTACCGCCGCCCATAGGCAGAGTGGTCAGAGCGTTTTTAAATATCTGCTCGAAACCCAGAAATTTCAGAATGCTGAGGTTTACACTCGGGTGGAACCTGAGTCCGCCTTTATAGGGTCCTATTGCGCTGTTGTATTCTACCCTGAACCCTCTATTGACCTGTACTTTCCCCTTATCGTCGACCCAAGGTACTCTGAACACGATCGTTCTTTCGGGCTCAATAATTCTTTCGACGATCTTCGCTTCAACATATTCCGGATGTTTTTCGAGAACAGGAATAATGGTCTCGATCACTTCCTGAGCAGCCTGAATGAACTCGGGCTGGTTAGGGTCTTTGGACACCAGAATGTCCAGGTACTTTTTTGCTAATTTCGACATCTTTGATCCTCCGTTGGTTTTGATGTTTTTGCGTTGTTTCTAAGATCAATATATATATGCCTTTTTTCATTGTCAATATTTTTTTAAGGCTATTTTTTAATCGGGGATCATCATTTTTTTCTGAAAATCCCCAAAAAACACATCATTTTCTGATCATTTTTTATGTTTTTTCCGGTTTTAATATTACTCCGTGACCGTTTTTACCGTCAGTTTTAGTAATTATCGGGCATTTAAATGAAATTTGTCGCAGGAATTCACTTTCATATACAGGCTTGAGTTGTGCGAGATATTCCAGGTCGTAAAATCCGTCTCTCAAAAACGGATTAATCGAGAAATAAAATATTCCAAAAGTGGTGATATTGTGGAAAAAATGAGATCCCTGGCTTTGCTGAACTATGAAATCTTTCTGGCCTGCCTCAACAATAACAGATGCCTGAGATACATCTTCCCACCTTACAGGTATTCCAAGGAACGGGTCTGAAGTTCCCCATCGCCCGGGTCCGATAAGAATATAGTTCTTCTTCTTAGAAATAAAACCTTTGTTCAGATCTTTTATTTCAGCGGCGATCTCCCTTGTTTTTGCGGGATTGAACCTGTCAGGTACGATATATATCAGATCATGAACATCGTCTATTATACCGTTACCAAGCGATGAATATGAACGGATTATTACATTCCCGCTGTCAATATTGGAAATATTTATTTCCTCTGATTCAAAACCGGAGACGATCGGCCTTACCTGAAGAAGATGGAAACTGTGAATTTCGTTTTTCGGATCAATGTTCACTGCGAACTCGATCTCAATGGGATTGGACATTTTTTCTTCCAGAGTTTTCAGGATATCAGTCAGTATCCTGCTGAGGGGAAAAGTTTCTCTTTTCAGAATATTTGCGAAGGTGACGACTTTAGGTCCGCCAAAATCATGTGAATCCCTGATAATATTACTACCTGCATCGTACGTGGAAACAATACTGTCGAACGAACCTTCTTTATAGCCGTCGTGAATATCTCTTCTGACCAAGTTAATTCCTTCATTCAGATCCGGCCTGAATGATCTGGACATAAGGCTTAATGAATAGAATTCCTTTTGTGTGAATTTCAGGGCAAACTCAGCCGATGAGAACTGTATTACATTATTTGGAAAGGAAGGCGAATATCTTAAAGAAATCTCGCTGTCAACTATCGTTTTCCCTAGACCCGCGGCCACATTCACAATACTGATATTGTGGTCTTCATATCCGACAGGATAATCATTTATCGACCTCGCGACCCCGGAGAATGTAGGATAGAAATACATACGGTGCTTTTCTCCCGAGACCCTCTGAATAACTACAGCCATTTTTTCTTCTTCTATGACATTTTTTGTTGCTTTTAAATACTTCTTTGCGCCTTCATAGAAAGTTGAAGCATACACGCTTTTAACGGCATCAGAAAGGTCTTTCAGCCTCTTTGATTTGTCTTTGGAATTATTGGGGATCATGTAAGTCGCATATATTCCGGCGAACGGCTGATAATATGAGTCCTCCAGAAGGCTTGATGACCTGACGGCGAGAGGATAATTGTTGTTCTCGATCAGCTTTTCAAGTTCCACGGTCAGCCATCCGGGCAATTCGCTTTCAAGAAAGTTCTTCAATAAAGTGCCGTCGTCAGCGTTGCTGTATGATATTTCAAAAAGGTTGTTTATTTTCATAAACTCAGAAAATACATCTGTTGACAGAACTATCGTCTTCGGTATGGATATCTCGACGCCGTAATAGGAGTAGCTGAACCTCTTTCTCTTAAGAACATTATCCATAAAAGCTAGCCCCCTGCCCTTACCGCCGATGGACCCTTCCCCGATCCTTGAAAACATTGACATCTCGTCATGAAAATCCCTGCTGAAGTTCGATATTATTCCTGATCCCGAACTTTTCCTGTAACTCTTGATCAGACTTATCAGAAAATGCCTTACTTCCTTAATACTGCTGAAATCCTTTATGCTTTTATTTTTAAAAATATCCGCAAGTTCGAAAAGTGTTCTCGCTCTGAGCCATTTTGAAAAATGGTTTTCCGAGGCATGGTATTCAAGAGATCTGTCAGGGATTTTCTCAAGAGCTTTATGAAGCTCTCTTAAACTTCCTGCTTTAGCTATTACTTTATTTGTTAAGGGATCTATGAAGCAAAACTCACCGAATCCGAAATTATTTTTGACAAAAAGACCTATTTTGATCAGAACATTCTCAGTCTGCTTGCATATAAAACCGGCTCCGAATTTATAAGCCTTTTCCATATTCTCGACACGGGATGAATTCACTAGTACAGGTATATTCCTGTCCAGCTTTCTTATCTCTCCGCAGAGATCGATCCCCGCATTCTTATCGTGTATTGAATTTCTTTCGAATTCGACATCGGTAATTACGCCAAGCAGGTTCTTTTTATATTTTTTTATCAGCGATAATGCCTGCTCGTAATCAGTTGCAAGAAGTATTTTCGGTCTTCCTCTCATTCTCAGATTTTTCTGGTGGTCATTCATATCTTCGCTCATGACATGCAGTGTCTGTTCGAAAACTGTTTCGTAGATAACCGGAAGATAACTGGAATAATACCTTATTGAATCTTCCACAAGAATTATGACCTGTACTCCCGCTGATGCGATATCATCATCTATATTCATCTTATCTTCGATAAGCTTGATTATCGCGACAAGTATGCCGGCATCACCCAGCCATGAAAATATATAATCCGATCCGGACCTTTTTTTTTCAATGTCGGTCAGCGTCAGTATTTTTCTCGAGAAGGGGGCGAGTACGACTGCCGGTTTTCCGGGGAATTTTTTATTTATCTCGGAATTGATCTTGAAAGCATCCCATGACCTGCTGTTGTGCAGCGTAATAATAAGATCGAAGTTCTTTTTCTTCATAAGCGCCAGCGCTGATTTGTATGAAGAAACCCTGTTGAAATGAGGCGGATACCGGAGATGAAGAGAGGAATACTCGCTGAATATTCTTTCCTCAATTCTTCCGTCTTCTTCAAGCATAAAAGCGTCATATTCGTTACATATTAAAAGGATCTCCGATATTCGTCTCGACATTAATTTTTCGAATGTATTGCCTGTAGAAAAATCGGTGATCTCTGAGCTTTTTTTTGATACTGCGCGCTTCAATTAATCCTCCGGTTCTTTGTATTTTCGTATTTAATTATAATCTTAGGATAAATCAAGTATTTTATAATTTTTTTTTACATATATTCTATTCTTGCAAAAACAGTTTTATGAATTATATTTTCCTGCATGATCAAATCATTTTTTGTAAGCGACCTTCACGGAAGTATGCACAGATACGAAGTGCTTTACCGTGAGATATTGAATCAAAGGCCCGAAACAGTTTTTATCGGAGGAGATATTCTTCCTTCATCATTAAAATCCGTTCAACCGGGTATTTTTCTCAAAGAAACACTGATAAAAGGCTTCAGGTCTTTAAAGGATAAAATGAAAAACGATTATCCGGAAATATTCATTATTCTGGGAAATGACGACGGCAAGCTTTACGAGAAAGACATTATCAGGGAGGAAAACAACGGTTTATGGAAATACTCGCATTTCAGAAAGATCATGTATAAAAATTACAAGATCTTCGGATACTCATATATTCCGCCTACGCCTTTTCTTCTGAAAGACTGGGAAAAGTACGATCTGTCACGGTATACTGATCCGGGCTGCGTTTCGCCTGAGGAAGGTTTCAGAACATATAAAACTGAAGCTAACCTGATCAAGTTTTCGACAATCAAAAAAGATCTTGATGAGATGTTCAATAATGAAGATCTTTCAAAATCGGTTCTGCTGTTCCACTCCCCGCCTTACAACACTTCTCTTGATATATTATCCGATACCATAAAATACTTTGACTCCGCACCTTTAGACAATCACGCGGGAAGTATAGCGATAAGGGATATCATTGAAGAAAAGCAGCCGCTGGTCACCCTTCACGGACACATTCATGAGACAGTAAGATTCTCGGGAGAATGGAAAGACACCATAGGTAATACTTTAATGATTTCCGGAGCTCACGAAGGAAGCGAGCTTTCCCTTGTTATTTTTGATATCGAAAACCCTATTTCTTGCGGGAGGCTGATCCTTTAGTGATCTTCATCATCAGCGGACGCGCCGGATCTGTTACCGCGCCGATCTTAACCGCGTACGAAGTTCTGTTGATTATATCCTGATCTGTAATAAAATGAACATCGAGAATGTTCTCCGTTTTATGCCCGGTATTATAATAATTCATTTTGCACAGACACTGATCCCATCCCGAGAGCCAGTTTTCAAGACAGGTCTTCTGTTCTCTGCTGCCTTCAAAATGTATAAGAATGTCAATATCGCTCGTCGGACCCGCGGTAGCGTTCTTTACGCTCCCGAAAATATATATAGCTTTCACACCGTGCTTTTCCGGGTCCGCAGACAATGCCATCTCCTGAGCGTACTGAAGCCTCCACTTCCAGTGGATGTCGGTTTTGACGTTTTTAAATTCGCTTAGCGACATTTTCCGTTTTATCTGGTTCTTTTCGGACGGATCGCCAAGAACTGCCGCTGCCCTCTGTTCCTCCCCGTTCATAAAAATATTCAGATTTTTGCCGTCTGAAACTTCGGCTACATCAATTACTCTTACAACAGTATCCATGTTATTGATGTCGGGTATAAGTTCTTTTAGATGATTAGGGGCTGTTTTAATAAATTTTTCCCTGTACACTATACCTGTTTCATCGGGATAAAGAGGAATATATTTTATACCGGATTCCACGAGATCCTGAAAAAAATGAGTGCCGAAGGAAAGTTCAGGAACATACTCATCGTTCTTTCTGGCTATTTCTATCAGGGCGGCCGTATTATTTATATCAGAATAAGAAACATTTACGCCGAGTTTAATATCGCCGCGGCTGCCCCATCTGCCCGGGCCCATCAGAATAAACTGCCTCTTTGGCAGTATTTTATTCAGTTTCCCGATAGTAGCGCCTACGGATACGAGCTGTTCGTAAGATGATATCTTTGAATATTCGATAGGATCTACAAATACGATATGAGTTATATTCGTTACACAACCGCTTGACACATGTTTGTCCGCCGAAAATATTATGTCTTTCTTTTGTGTTCCTGCAGGCATATCGCACGGCTGTATATCCTCCTGTGAACTTTGAGGCCTGCACTGTAGAATATAAAGATCGGACCCGTCATGAGCGAATTCAAGATCGATCGGGGTCTGGTATTTTTCCCTGAATATTTCAAGCAGCTGTTTAATCTCGCGTATCACCGCGGTTTTGTTTACCAGTCCCTCGAATGTTACAATATGCAATCCCGATGAATAATCATGCCCTATCTTTTTCGGTTCCCTTAAATACTTATCCTCAACCTGCGACAAAACCGCCTCAAGCATCGGATATTCATTTCCGTAGGGCTCATAAATATCTTTAAGATCGACCGACTCAAATCTGCCTGTCTTTAGATTAATAACATCCGCGAACCGGGGCGCATACCGTATCTTATCATCAACAGAGTTGTTGACAGTGATCTCGGGTTTTCCGGGAGAAATAAGTACGGGATAATCATCAGAAATTCTGTCGACGGCCCTTGTTCCCAGGCCGGGTACTATTCTGATGAGGCCGTCATCCCTGTTTATCCTTGAAGACCACCTATGCTCGTTCTTACCGAAAGCTACGCCTGAGAACGAAGGCATAAAATAATGTCCTATCTTTTTGCCGACTACCTGCTGTATAATAATACCCATTTCCTCCAGATAATCAAGGAGAGAATGTTCCGTTCTGTATTCTATCGGGTCCGGCCCGAATGTGGAGGCATAGATCTCGGCAATGGCATCGGTAAGTTTCTGAAGCTTTTCCTCCTTTGATCCGATATTGGCGATGAACAGGCTTTTATATTTCCCAGCAAAACTTGTTCCGAACCTGTCTTCAAGCAGGCTTGAACTTCTGACAACCAGCGGCTGATCTCCAAGATCATCCAGAGCAAGAGTGAGCCCTTTGATCATATCAGGAGGAAAAGCCGAGTTCTTGAAAACCTGAATCACATAAGGGTATTCCTGCCTTATCTGACTTATGTTTTTATATTTCTGCTCAACAATATCCTGGAGTCCGTTATAATTCATGTACTCCAGAAGTCCGTCTGATGTTATATACCAGGATTTTGGAAATTTTATTTTTGAACTTATCTCTTTTTCCGCTGAATTTTTAAGTATATGCTCTGCAAGGAACAGTCCGCTGCTTTTTCCGCCGATCTTCCCGTGGCTTTTTTGCGGGTGAATCAGATTTTTCATAAGGAAATTAAAATCATCCACCCTTACATTCTCTTTAGCTATACTGATAAAGGAAGGCTGATCAGTCAGAACTCTTCTGGTGAGTGCGACCCTGAAGCTCTTTGCTCTTGGTTCTGACAGCTCAAGGCCCTGTCCGGACAGGTGATGGTAACGCTCGATCGCATTAGCTATCTCTGAAAGAGAAGAACTCATATTTTCCAGAATATTCACCATAAACCCGGACCTGTCCTCTTTTATCCATTTCTGTATGCTTTCCAAAATGTCCTGCTCGCCTATATGTCTGGACGCTATATCAAAAACGTGCGTACTTTTATCAAGAACGTCATAAGTTTCGCTGACAGATATCGGGAAATTGCTTTCTCTGAACAGCTCTGTCTTTTTCTTAAAAGAAGGATTGAATTCCTCAAGGTAGCTTTCTGCCTCTTCTATTCCGCTCAGGCACAGATAATTGATCATTTTCTGAGCGATATTGACAAGCAGCCTGGGGTCGGTTCTTTTTAACAGGTCGAGTATTACCCACCATTCGCTTTTCTTCTCCTTTATTCTGATCTGTCCCTCCTCAAATACCGCCTTGAGCTGATTATGAAGGAGATACATAGCGAACTGCTCAGCTATTGAGTCAAGAAGTTTTCTCTCGTCTTTCAGAAAAGGCCCCTCGTCCTCAGAAGGTCTTTCTTCGGTATAGTATATGCTGAGACGACCGGATACTTCCCCTCTTATTTTGATTTCAGCCGAAAGGCACCACGGAGTTTTCAGGAACTTGCTGTCGGTATAGCTTATTCCGTTAACGAATATTTCGGCTACGCACACATCGGGATACTGAAACCCCGGAGGCAGGATCCTGATTATTTTATTACAGGCTTCCTCGACTCCTATCTTCTGATCGTTCAGAACTTCCTGTACCTGATAGATGCATTTAATCTCTTTCGCCCTTTCTCTAAGGTCCTTTATCAGTCTACCAAGTGATTCTTTGTTCTCCATTGTATTATCCGTTTTTTAATATGACAACTGCTCTGCCGGACCTTCCGTCAACTTTTATAATGAGCGGACTGCGTGTATCAGCCCAAATGACATTTTCACTTTTTTTTACTACCTTCAGTTTTTCCAGAATGTCCCAGTTTATCTTGTGTTCGTAATAACAGGGAACGGAAAGATAATTAACTCCAAAACTTGTCATATTGTGAAAGAAGTGCGAACCCTGGCTGAGCTCTACATTCATATTGGGCAGTCCCGCCTCTACGATCGTATGCGAAGAAGATATCTGACCCCAGTCAACAGGTATACCCAGCCAGTGATCGGAACTTCCCCATCTTCCAAAACCTATAAGAAGGTATTTTCTTCTTTCCCGTGTAAGCAATGAATTCATTTCCGACAGCTCTGCGGCTATTTTCTTCGTATTCTTCGCATCGAATTTCTTTGGGTCAACATATATAATATCCCTTATGCATTCCGACATTCCGTTGCCCAGAGCAAATTCTGTAGCTATAACTCCGTCCGGGTTTTCGAAGTCTTCTTCTGAAATATCAATTTTTTCTTTTGAGACTACCATCGGCCTGACCTGAAGAAAGCCGAATCTCCCTGTCATATCATAACCTTCACCTTTTACTGTCACAGCGAATTCTATCTCGACTGGCGTTTCAAATTTTTTTCCGCATATATCGAGAAATTCTTTTATGGCTGCGTTAAGCGGAAGCATTTCAAGTTTTAAAGCCGGTGCAAAATTTATCACCCTGGGTCCGTCAGACCCCATTCCCGGTGAAACCCTTCCTGATTCGCAGAGTGTTGAAGCGCTTAACGAAAGCGCTTTGTCCTTTTCTGCAGCAGATATATTTATTTTTCCCATGTATTCAGTTTCGTTCACAGGATCATATTCCTCAGGCTCGCTCATCCTTATGTGCCAGAATTCAGTCTGGGTGTTTTTCAGTATATCATTTACCGATCCGAAGGGCGGAGACTGGTCCGGGTCTTCGGGAGAATATGACCATGACAACCCGCCGTCGACAATAGTTTTACCCAAACCTACGGCCAGGTTAACTACGCCGTCTTCAGGTTTTGATCTGCCCATCGGATAGAAATTGTATGATCTTGCCACGCCCGACACATCCGGATAAAACCTTTCGCCGTGCTTTCTTCCTATCACTTCCTGAATAATTACAGCCATTTTCTCTTCACGGATATCATGGCCTGTGCTTTTTAAATAATCTTTCGGCGATCTGAAGAAAACCGACGCGTACACAAGTTTTATTGCCTCAAAAAGTTTCCTGCATCTTGTATCTGTATCGAACTGGTTGTTCGGAAGCATTTTTGTAGTATAAATACCCGCAAAAGGCTCGTATTTGGCGTCTTCCAGAAGACTTGACGACCTTATTGCAAGAGGGGTATTTGTCCTCGTCATAAGTTCCCTCAGCTGCTTAAGTACCTCAAAAGGCAGGTCGGCCTGCTGAAACCTGTATGCCATTCTTGAGTCGTCTGTTTCACTCAGCGCGATCTCATAAAGATCATTCATTTTCATAAATTCATCGAATACGCCTGTCCTGAGCACTGTGAAATCCGGAATGTCGAATTCCATATCGTTATATTTCTTTTTCGAATTCAGATCTTTTACGATCTCATCCGCAACGATCAGACTCCTTGCCTTTCCGCCCACCTCGCCTGATCCGATAAACTCAGCGAACGCTTTTTTTGGAGCTTTAGGGTCAACTGAAGAAAGAAAATCGAATTCCTGAGCCATCATACCCACCCTCTTTCTTTGCAGGCTCTGGCTACTCTGTCAACCGAGATGAGATAAGCGGCGTCCCGCATGTTCAACTTGTTTTTTAGTGCGAATTCACTTACTGAGATGTATGCGGACGTTATTTTCTGGTCAAGTTTTCCGAATACCTCGTTTTTATCCCAATAATAATTGCTGTTGCTCTGTACCTGCTCGAAGTATGAACATATAACTCCCCCGGTATTGGCAAGAAGGTCAGGTATGATCTTGATGTTCCTTGAATAAATTTCCGCTTCGCAGGAGGGATTTGTTGGACTGTTAGCGCCTTCGGCGATTATCTTTACCTGAGGCGAGATCAGCCCGACATTAACTTCGTTTATCTGATTTTCGATTGCCGCGGGCACCAGAATATCTACATCTGCCCTGATCCATTCTCCGCCTTCGATCACTTTATAACCAAGGTCACGGGCCTTATTTTTGTCTATACCTCCAAAGGGGTCAGTTATCTTTTTCAGCTCTGCAGGATCTATCCCTCCGCTTTTGCAGAAACTTATTTCTTTTGAACTTTTCTGGTCCCAGCTCGAAACACAAAGAACATGTCCGCCCATTTTATAATACAGATCTATTGCGTGCTGAGCCACATTTCCAAAACCCTGGAAGCATGCTGTTGTGCCGGAGGGATTTATATTCAGTTCCTTTAAAGCTTCTCTTACGCAGAGCATTACGCCGTATCCTGTGGATTCTATCTTGCCCATCGAACCGCCCATACCGACAGGCTTTCCGGTAATGAACCCCGGCGTCCTGGCTCCTGTAATTGTCTCGTATTCGTCAAGCATCCACAGCATATGTCTGGCATTAGTCATAAGTTCCGGAGCCGGAATATCCGTACTGGGTCCGATATTCTTAAAATTCTGTCTTACCCATCCCCTGCATATCTGCTCCTGTTCGTTCTGCGAAAGATCGTGAGGATCACATACAACTCCCCCCTTTCCCCCGCCAAGAGGAATATCAGCAACAGCCGTCTTCCATGTCATAAGCATTGAAAGCGCACGCACGGTGTCGACAGTTTCCTGAGGATGGAAACGGATCCCGCCTTTGGCCGGGCCGCGGGCATCGTTATGCATGATCCTGAAACCTTTGAATATCCTTCTGCTTCCGTCATCCATCCTTACCGGTATACTGAAATGGAACTCCTTCATAGGAGTTCTGAGAAGGTCTTTTGTCGCTTTATCCAGTGCAAGTATTCCGGCCGCTTTATCGAACTGATCCTGCGCTACTCTAAAAGGATTGTATGAGCTGCTTTGGTCCATATAGCCCCCTATGTCACATTACTTCATTAAATATATACCAATAATCGACATAAAACAAAATGTTAATTCTTAAATATTTTTACCGAGTTTTAACGGAAAACCGACAAGATATTTGCATTAAATTATCTTGACTTGGAATATATATTTGCATATATTTATGCTTTTAGAAACCGGAACTTTGGTGTCGGAAGTGTAATCAATATCGGATAGATGTTGTATATGAGCATGAAATTAAATAAATTTATCGGAGGTAGAATGTCAAGATCAATCAGGACAATTTTATTGTCAACGGTTGTCCTCTCTTTCCTCTTCGTAGGGTGTACAAGATACGCCAATGAAGAAGAGTTGAAGATGCTTGAGGATAAGCAGGCTGCTGTAAAGAAAGCAGAAACAAAACTTTCTGATGTGAAGAAAGAAAGAAGAAATCTTGAGACAAAGCTTGCTGACGCTCAGACCGAGCTTAAGAAAGCAGAAGAAGAAAAAGCAGCTGTCGAAAGCAGACTAAAATAACCTAAAGGAAGAATGACTATGAAAAATACAATTATTACTCTTTTGGTCTTGACTTTTGTAGGCTTCGGTTTCGCTCAGGATAAGGTTAATTACGAAGAAGAGTACATGCCAAAGCTTAAAAAAGCTCAGGATGATCTTGCAAGACTGGAAACAGAACTGGCAACAGAACAGACCCTTATTACTGATCTAAACGGCAAGATAGCTGACACTCAGTCAAAGATCGATCAGGTATGGAACGAAATATACGCGCTTGTCGATTCGGACAAAGCCGGAGTTGACCAGTACAGAAAAGACCTCGACGCCCTGGACAGCAAAGTAAGATCTTTCGGTGCCCTGCCCGCAGAGGAGCTTTATAAGAGAAGAATGGAGCTTGACCAGTTCGAAGCGGAACTAAATAATTTCAGACCGAACAAAATATCTGCTTTGACCGAATTTTTGAATAAGATAGAGAGGATCGATCAGAGGATAAAATCTATACGCAGCTCTATAGTTGTTCCCTATGTTACATCATATGTCGTAAAAAAAGGCGATAGCCTTTGGAAGATATCCGGTAAAAAAGACATCTATGAAGATCCGTTCAAATGGACTCAGATCTATAAAGCCAACAAAGAAACTATCAGCTCATGGCAGAGAAAATATAATGCCGTGCTGAAAGAAGGGCAGCAGGAAGCCGACCTGATATATCCGGATCAGGAATTCACGATCCCCCGATAAACTTGAAAAAGGTAGCAGCTGCAGTGAGTTTATATCTTTGAAAATAAGGCGCGTAGTTAAATATGCGCCTTTTTTTCTGGGATCTAAAAAAAGGTAAAAAGATGACTAAAAAAAACAAGACAGCTCTGATATATGTGATATTTCTGATGTTCGTATCAGTCTCCGTCACCGTATTTATGATGCCAAGGGGCAGAACAAGCGAGTTCCTTGATTACAAGGAAGGCGTTCTTGCGCCGGAAAAAATCATCGCACCTTTTGATTTTGAAATATTGCGTACTGATGAAGAGATGGAGGAACTGAGGAACAGAATAAGATCAACAGTTCTGCCTGTCTTTGTTCTTAACGACACTCTCAACACATATCTGTACAAACATTATATCAACTTTACTTCAGCCTACGACGAAGTTCTCTCCATGCAGACCAACGTAAGCGCTTTGTATGAGAAGATCATATTTTATGAGTCCAAAAAAGACTCTCTTTCTCAGTCAGACCCGCTGGCTTTTCAGAAGAATAAAAATTCCGCTGATTCGGTTTACCAAATATTAAGAAAGAACTTTTTAAGAGAAAAAATATTATTCAACAACAATTACAATGTTGACTTCGACGAACTTTCGGGACTATCGCTGATCGGCGATGTTCCCCTGAGGAAAAAAGTGGGTTATTACCTAAGAAGAAATACACAGGACAGAGTTTTGAATACCCCCAAAAGCAACATACTGAACCGGCATTTGGGAAAATTCCTTTTAATCTCGGGCTCCCAGGACAGTACAGGCAAAGAATACTTTCTGAACGACTTTGAGGATGTGACTTCAAAAGATGCGAGGGATCTTGATTTTCTTTCTACATTACATTCTGACATTGACAGTGACTCTCTTAAGTACTGGGTAAAAATTATCAAAAACTTCTCTAAGCCGTCTCTTATATTCAGCGAGAAACTGACAGATTCACTTATTAGAAAAGCGAAAGATGAAGTGCCGCTGGCTGACGGACTTGTAAAAAAGGGTGATGAGATACTATTGAAAAACATGGTAGTGACCAGAAATTCTTTAAAAATACTGAGATCTCTTGAAATGAAATTGAAAGAGGCCGCTTCACAAAGAAAGTCCTCTTTTTTTCAAAAGTTCAATTTTAAAGATATTTCAGGCAAGATCATCATTTCGTCTCTATTCTATCTTATACTTATACTCATGCTCTTTAACAACCGGAAGAAATACTTTTATAATACCAAAGCACTAACGAAGCTATTTTTCATAATTCTCGCCCAACTTGTCATAGTATATTTTTCTAGAAGATATATAGAAAATTTTTCTCCCTATCTTGTAACAATGTCCGTAACTTCAGTACTGACCGCGGTTTTCTTTGACATGCGTGTTTCCTTTGTAACTACGGTGGTAACATCAATAATGACATCTCTGATAATAGGAAACAATTTTCTCTATGTATTCATACCCATGTTCTCAGGCCTGTTCACAATGTACTCTGTGAACAGGATAAGGGATATCTTTCAATTCATTTACAGGACACTGCTGTATTCATTTCTGGGATTACTCCTTCCGGGAGCAGGATTTTATCTTATTTACAACTCATCGGTAGACGAACTGATCTCGATACTTGCACAGAGCGGCGTCAATTCGGCCGTATCACCACTGCTTGCCCTTACAATCCTTACTATTATCGAAAGGACTTTCAAAACGCCTACGGATGTAACCCTTCTTCAGTTATCCGACATGTCCAACCCGCTACTCAAGAAATTACAGATGGAAGCGCCCGGAACATACCACCACAGTATAACTGTCGGCAACCTTGCGGAAGCCGCGGCTGAAGCTATAGGTGCCAACTCCCTTCTTGCCAGGGTCGGTGCGTATTACCATGACATTGGAAAAACTTTTAAGGCGGCGTATTTTATTGAAAACCAGCAGAATATGCCTAATAAACATGACAAGATGGCTCCGAATATGAGCGCTTTTATACTCTCAACGCATGTTAAGGAAGGGATCAAGCTCGCCTATGAGAATCACCTTCCGGAAGTCATAATAGACTTTATTAAAACCCATCACGGCGTATCAAGAATGGAGTACTTCTATAACAAAGCCGTAAATATGGCAAAAGGAACTGACGAAAAGGTTAATGAATCGGTCTACAGGTATCCGGGGCCTAAACCTCATACAAAGGAAACAGCTGTCGTTATGATATCAGATATTGTAGAAGCCAAATGCAGAACGGAATCGGGAGCGAATGTTGACAGATTCAGACAGATAATAAACGAGATTATCATGGACAGGCTGCAGTCCGGAGAGCTTGATGAATGCGATGTAAAACTAAATGACCTCAGCAAAATAAGAGAGGCGATGCTGCCTGTTATCACAGGAATGTATCACCAGAGGGTCAAATACCCGGAAAAGAATAAACAGGATGCGAACGGAACACCCGATGATGAAAAATAACATTACCGCAGACAATTTCAGCACATCAAGGGTTGCTCTCAAAAAAATTTTGAAAGCGGTCGAATTCTTTATTAAAATGAATTCAGTAAAAGTAAACTCCCTCAGTGTTTCTTTTGTAAACGACAGCGAAATGGAGACACTCAATGCAAAATATCTATCCCACAAAGGAAGTACGGACATAATAACATTTGACTATACCGAAAATACCGCGGAAGGTATAGATGGCGAACTTATAATCTGTACGGACGAGGCAAAAAGACAATCTAAAGCTTATGATGTGCTTTTGAGCGACGAACTTAACAGGCTTGTTTTTCACGGTCTTCTGCACCTTACAGGGTATGACGATACAGATGCTAAAAAGCAGAAGATAATGAAGTCAAAAGAAGACGAGATCTTGACTTTATGGAATCAGTTCAACCTTGGAAAATAAAATTATTCTGGAGTTTTTAAATGGACAACCCGCTGGAGGTCCCCCCAAGTAGTTACCTGTATTTATTTCAAGCCGCAGGTTTTCTTGTATTATTGTTGGCTAGTATGCTTTTCTCAGGTGCGGAAACCGCCTTCGTCAGCCTGACCGGAGAAGAGATTTCCGAATTGAAAAAAGGCCGTTACGGCCGCATCGCAGACCTGATCTCAGAGAAATCGGAATTCATGCTGATAGTTCTCCTTATAGGTAATAATCTTGCCAATGTGAGCATTGCCACAATTGCGGCTTTTTTCACAAGGAATATTTTCGCCGGGACAGGATTCGAGACGATCGGTATTCTGATCAATGTGATCGTAATAGGACTGATAATTCTTATCACGGGTGAGATAATCCCCAAATCTTTTGCAATACGGAACAGAATTCTGTTCGTAAACCGTTTTTCATGGCTGATTATTTTCTTCTACTATATAATTTTCCCCCTGGCATTTTTTGTGGAAAAACTTGTTTTTGTTTTGGTAGGCAGGCTTAAAAACATAGATACTATCTCCGAATACACAAGAAAAGATATCGAGAATCTCATGGAGGTCGGCGGAGAAGACGGGGTATTGGAAGAAGATGAAAAAAACATGATCAATTCTATCTTCGAATTCGGCGAGAAGACCGCAAAAGAGATCATGGTGCCCCGTGTGGATATGATGACCATCCCTGAAGATATAAGCACAAAGGAACTTTTCGAATTTATAAATGAAAATAATTTCTCACGGATCCCGGTATATAAGGAAAATGTGGATAATATTACAGGCATACTTTACATAAAAGACCTTCTTCATCATATAAAATCACCCGAGGACAGCCTGAATATCTCAAGGATATTGAGAGAAGTTACTTTTATTCCGGAATCAAAGGATATATCGGATCTTTTAAAAATGTTCCAGAGAGAAAAGACCCATATAGCTATTGTCGTTGACGAATACGGCGGAACTTCGGGTATGATAACGCTGGAAGACATCATCGAGGAGATAGTGGGGGAAATTCAGGACGAATTTGACGAAGATGAAAGATTGTACCGGAAAATTAACGATACCACTTATGAATTCGATGCCAAGATACCTGTTGACGAACTGAATGAGATACTGAACATGGATCTTCCGGAGGATGAGGACTACGAAAGCCTCGGCGGTTATCTTTACGACCTTTTCGGAGAGGTTCCGGAAACCGGCGACAGAAAAACATACGGCGAATATACATACACCATACTTTCTGTACAGAAACAGAGGATAGGATGGGTTAAAGTTGAAAAAAATAAAGAAACAAAAATTCAGGAGAACAAATGAAAATCGAGTCGAAGAACGAAAGAGGGTACAAAAAGATCGTCAGCTTTGAAATAGACGGGTCGGAACTGGACAAATACAGAAAAATCAGCTTTGATAAATTCAGAAAAACGGCAAAAATTGACGGTTTCAGACCGGGAAAGGTACCTGATAGCATGCTCAGAAGTAAGTTCGCGCACGGCATTGAAGCTGAGGCCGTGAACGAAGCTATAAACTCGTCTTACAGAGAGTTCCTGATCGAAAATAAAATATATCCTCTGACAGATCCTGTGATAGACAATATCGACAAAAAAGACGACATGCTGACTTTCACCGCGACTCTGGAAGTTTTTCCGGAATTCGAACTTAAAGACTATGCCGGACACACAGTCGAACAGACAGTGTCGGATGTTACTGATGAAGATGTAGAAGATTCAGTTAAGCGGCTTCTTGAAACTTACGCTTCCTCAAAAGAAACTGACGAGCCTGTAAAAAAGGGCTGCATAGCCGATATTTCAATTAAGCCGGCGAATGTTCAGAACTCGGAATGGGAAAAACAGACTGTCGAGATCGGACTAAATGAAAATGAGAAAATTGATGAGCAGATCATCGGCATGAAGAAAAGCGAGATCAGGACTATCAATCTCGACATGTCGGGAAAATCGGAAAGCAATATGGATTTCGAGGTCAGGATCGATAAGATAAGCGACAAAATACTTCCTGAGCTTAACGATGATTTCGTTAAAAGATATGATCCGTCGCTGAACGGGATAGACGGACTGAAACAGAGCGTGAGAGACAGGCTGGAAAACAACCGCAAGGCAAACGATCAGAGAGAGATCTTCGATAAACTGGCTAAAAAAATAGTCGATGCCCATGATAATTTTGATGTTCCTCCCTCGATACTGAGCAAATATCTTGACGATGTGGTCACAAATGCCCAGAAGCAGTACGGAAAGAACATTGAAAAGAAAATGATCCGGAATGTCTACAGAGCCAACGCTGAACTCTCTTTAAAGTGGGAATATATCAGGCACAAGATAATAGATGCCGAGAATCTTACGGTAACTGAGGATGATATAAGATCAAGATTCGGCGAAATATCAAAAGAAAATTCGATTGATATTGAAAAAGTGGAGAAATATTATTCTCCGAAAGAAAAGAAACAGATGCTTAAAGACGATCTACTGGATAAAAAACTTAGAGAGAAGGTGCTTGAAAAGAACTCTGTTGTTTACGCAGAACCTGAAAGTAAAAGCACAACTCAAGAAAAACAATAACCGTTACGGAGGAATAAATGGCTTTGATACCGATGGTAATAGAACAGTCCGGAAGGGGCGAAAGGGCTTACGATATATACTCTCTATTGCTTAAACAGAGAATAATTTTCATTAATTCAGAAATAGATGACAATCTGGCAAGCCTTGTGGTCGCTCAGCTTCTTTACCTTGAGGCTGAAGACACGGATAAGGATATATCTCTTTACATAAACAGCCCCGGAGGCGTGGTAACAGCCGGACTTGCTATCTACGATACGATGAATTACATTAAGCCGGATGTTTCCACAATATGTATAGGTCAGGCCGCGAGCATGGGAGCGGTACTTCTGGCGGCCGGGAAAAAAGGAAAAAGGATAGCTCTGCCTCATTCCAGAGTAATGATCCACCAACCCTGGGGAGGCGCTCAGGGACAGGCCTCTGACATAATGATAGCCGCCGAGGAGATCAAAAAAACCAGAGATACGCTTAACACTATACTGAGCGAAACGACAGGGAAAAATCTGAAGAAAATAGAGAAAGACACCGACAGGAATTATTTCCTTTCGGCTAAGGAAGCTCTGGAGTACGGGATTATTGACAAAATATTCTCGTCCAACAAGAAGGAAGGAAAATGACAAGGAATACGGGTAGAACAGAAAGATGCAGTTTCTGCGGACGGTCCGAAAAAGAAACCAGGACACTTTTGGCCGGTGATAACGCGTTCATTTGCGACGAGTGCGTAAATCATGCCAAGGATTATGTGGACATAACTGTAAAGAAAAAAGCGGTCGACAGCATCCCTGACAAATTCCCTACACCGTCTCAGATCAAAAAATCCCTGGATGAATATGTGATAGGCCAGGATGACGCTAAGGTAGCTATATCTGTGGCTGTATACAATCATTACAAGAGGCTTAAGTCCAGAAAAACAAAGGATGAGGTCGAGATCGAAAAATCGAACATACTAATGGTCGGCTCAACGGGCACCGGAAAAACCCTTATAGCCAGAACTCTTGCGAAGATATTAAATGTTCCTTTCACCATAGCGGACGCGACGGTCCTGACCGAGGCGGGTTACGTGGGCGAGGATGTTGAGAATATAATCGTCAGGCTGCTTCAGGTAGCGGATTACGATGTAGCGAAGACCGAAATGGGCATCATTTATATTGACGAGATTGACAAAATCGCCAGAAAATCATCGAACCCGTCCATCACGAGGGATGTTTCGGGCGAAGGCGTGCAGCAAGCGCTCCTGAAGATACTTGAAGGAACGAAAGCCCAGGTTCCGCCCAAGGGCGGCAGGAAGCATCCTGAGCAGAAGCTTACCGAAGTTGACACGACGAACATACTTTTCATCTGCGGCGGAGCTTTTGACGGAATCGAGGACATAATCCGCAACAGAATGGGCAAAATGAGCATAGGTTTCGGCTCGGATAAAGTCAATATCAAAGAAATGTCATCTGATGATATTTTATCAAATATAGCTTATGACGATCTTTTCAAGTTTGGGCTTATACCTGAGATAATAGGCAGGCTGCCTGTAGTAAAAGCTCTTCACAATCTCGATATAAACGCTTTGGAACACATACTGACCGAGCCCAAGAACGCTATCATCAAACAGTATCAGAAACTCTTCGAATACGAGAACTGCGAGCTGGTCTTTAATGAAAAAGCCGTCCGCGCCATAGCGGAAACGGCCATAAAGAGAAAAACAGGCGCAAGAGCTCTAAAAAGCATCATCGAACACACAATGAATTACATTATATTCGAACTTCCAGATCACAAAGATGTCAAAAAGATCGTCATAGATGAAGATGTCGTTCTGGGGAACAAGAAGTACAGCTTTAAATAGGACTTATTCATTGCAAAAAGTCGGAAATTCCCGATTTATTCGCTGCAATAAGTCGGATTTTATATTATATTAGCTCCTAATAACAATTTTAGAAGCTTGTTATGAAAAGATCCGCAATAGAATTTCTTATTGACTGAAGAACAGAAAAGACAAAAAACCGCTTGTTGTCAAGGGTGCTCGGCAGGTCGGCAAGACATGGCTTTTAAAGGAATTCGGTAAAAAACATTTCCGGAACTTTTATTATTTCGATCTCGAAAAAGAGAAAAGCAGATGGCTTCCGGTTTTTGAGAACGATATAGATCCTAAAACGATCGTCAGAAATATTTCACTTATACTGAATAAAAAGGTTGATCCGAAAAGCGATCTTAGTATTTGATGAAATACAGAACATTCCGAGAGCTATTACTTCGCTAAAATATTTTCATGACGAAATGCCTGAACTTGCAGTTGTCTCTGCCGGATCGCTTCTCGGCATCATTCTTTCCGATGAGTCTTTTCCCGTAGGCAAAGTCGAGTTCTTTAATCTTAGGCCGATGAACTTTAAGGAATTTCTTTACAATTACGGGAATGACCTTCTTCTTGAGGCTTATGAGGAAGCGTGGGTAAAAAGGGATATTTCCGAAGTTCTGCATACCAGGCTGACAGAAGTTCTCAGGGAATGTCTTATAACCGGAGGAATGCCTGAAGCCTGCGGATATTATCTTAATAACAGAAATGATCCCGGTGTATATGAGAGCGTCAGAAAAAAACAGAAAGACCTTATTAACACCTATCAGGCCGATTTTGCCAAGCATGCCGGAAAAGTAAACTCCGTTCATATTTCGTCGGTTTATCAAAATGTCCCCGTCCAGCTCGCGGCAAACATTGACGATTCCGTAAAAAGATTCAAATTCAAAGAGGCCATAAAGAGCAAAAAAGGGTATTCCGAACTGAGCGGACCTATTGACTGGCTCGTAAATGCCGAACTCATAATAAAAATTCCAATTTGCACCAGAGCCGAACTTCCCCTGAAAGCGTTCGTCAAGGATAACATTTTCAAGTTATATTACAACGACATCGGACTTCTCGGAGCCGCGCTCGACCTGCCGCATTCTGCAATTCTACTGGGCGATTATGGAATGAATAAAGGCTATTTCATGGAAAATTTCGCGGCGCAGGAACTATACCGCACCACAGACCGTCCTCTTTATGCCTGGAACGAAAGAAATTCAGAAATAGAATTTTTAATAACGGATGAACGCAACATTATATCGGTCGAAGTCAAATCCGGTACCAGAACCAAAGCCAAAAGCCTACAGCAGTACATAAGCAAATACGACCCCGAAAAAGTAATAAGAATATCGCCGAGAATATTCAGTCAGGAAAACGAATTTTTCAACATTCCCTTATATGCAGTGTCCGCACTGGGGGGACTTGTATAATTTATATTTTTCTCAATGCTTTGTTATAAATCAAAGTTTTGTGGATTTAGTGTCGGTTTTTGTTTATATTTAAGCGACTGAACTGGCGGGTATTTATGAGGACTGGAAAGGCTATACTGGTACTTAACGGGCAAAGATTCTGGAGCGAAGGTTTTTCGGCCGCTCTTGAGGATGATCCGGGATTCGTGATAGCTGTTGACGGAGGTATCGGTCATCTTGAAGGGCTTGATGTCCGGCCTGTTATTCATATAGGCGACATGGATTCTTCAGCGCCTGACACTAAGGTTCCGGTTATGGATACGATAATTTTTCCGGCTGAAAAGGACCGTTCTGATCTTTTTCTCGCGCTTGAATTTGTGTATAAGAGAAATGTGAAAGAAGCTCTGGTCTTTGCGGCTACGGGTGGAAGGAGCGATCATTTTATTTCCAATTACGATACCGCGATTGATTTTGCCTCGGGAGGGATGAAGATCGTTTTTTCAGGCGAGGATGAGGATATTTTCTTTCTTCCGTGCATTTCTCCTGACGGCTATGAATTAAAATTCCCCGCAGGTTCGACAGTTTCGGTTTTCGCGGGAACGGATGAGTGCACGGGAGTTACCCTTGAAGGTTTTAAATTCGGTCTGAAAAAAGAAGTCCTTACGAGAAACATTCCCTTGGGACTGAGCAATGTGGCGGTTAATGAAAGTCAGAAAATTAATTTTGAAAACGGCGTTGCGGTTGTTATTTTTAATAAAAATTTCTGAAATGTAATAAATTAAGGCTGATCATTATGGAATATCATATAAAATTGACGCAGGAAATGCTCGGGGGTGCAAAAACCGCCATTCTTCCGGGAGATCCGGGCAGAGTGGAAAAGACGGCGAAACACATAGATACCGGAGCGGCTTTTCTGGCTTCGAACCGCGAATATACTTCGTGGCTGTCTGAACTTGGGGGAAACAAGATACTCGTATGCTCCACAGGCATTGGCGGACCTTCGCTTTCGATAGCCGTGGAAGAACTCGCCGCGCTCGGAATAAAGCGTTTTATCAGGATCGGCACGACAGGCGCGATACAGCCTTACATCAAAATACCTTCGCTCATAGTCACAACAGGGGCTGTCAGGCTGGACGGGGCTTCAAAACATTACGCGCCTCTGGAATATCCTGCCGTGGCGGATCACGATATCACTTCAGCGCTGATCGAAGGGGCGAAAAAGACCGGCGTGCCTTATTATAAAGGAATAACGGCATCCTCGGACACTTTTTATCCCGGCCAGGAAAGATATGACACATTCTCCAAATATGTGATAAGGGATTTTCAGGGCAGCCTTGAACAGTGGCAGAAACTCAATGTGCTCAACTTCGAAATGGAATCGGCGACACTTTTCACTATAGCGGGCGCATTCGGGCTTAGAGCCGGATGCATCTCTTCGGTCATAGTCAACAGAACGACGGGAGAGACCCCGGACGACAAAGTGCTGTCCGAAGCTGAAAAGAATCTGGCGGAAGCTGTTAAGGAAGCTGTAATTCACATAAACGGACCCGGAGGCGAAAAATGAAAACAACCTATTTCGATCTTATCGAGCAGTCATTTTATTTCCCCCAGGAAGGCTTCGACATCGACGACGGCTACCTGACCTTCCACGGAGTCTCACTAAAATACCTCATAGACAAATACGGAACGCCTCTAAGGATATTCTACCTCCCCAAAATCGGCGATCAGATAAAAAAATCCAAAAACCTGTTCAACCGCGCGATAAAAGCGAGCGGATATACGGGAAAATACCACTTCTGCTACTGCACAAAATGCTGCCACTACCATCATGTAATAGGCACGGCGATGAGGCACGGCGTCAATCTTGAAACCTCATCCTCTTTCGACATTGACCTCATAAAAAGGCTGTATAGAAAAGGAGAATTCGACAAAAGCACTTATGTCGTGCATAACGGCTACAAGACCGAGGATTATATAAAAAAAATATTCTCGCTTCAGGACGAGGGTTTTTCCAACAGCATCATCGTTCTCGACGGACCCAAAGAGCTCGACAGGATAGAAAAGATCTCGCAGGGTAAAAGAAAGTATTCGGTCGGCATAAGGATGGCTATCGAGGAAGATCCGCAGTCCACCTACTATACTTCAAGGCTGGGCATCAGGAACACGGAGATCATCGAGTTCTTTAACAAAAAGATCAGAAACAATCCCAATATCAAAGTAAAAATGCTTCATTTTTTCGTGGACTCAGGCATAAAGGACAGTTTTTATTACTGGGGCGAGTTCAAAAAGGCCGTAAACATCTACATTAAGCTCAAAAAAATATGTCCGTCGCTGGATTCTTTCAACATAGGAGGCGGATTCCCCATAAGGAACCATCTCGGGTTCGATTACGACTACAACCACATGGCAAGAGAGATAGTCAGCAATATAAAGGAAATGTGCGAGAATGACGAAGTTGAAGAACCCGATATTTTCACCGAGTTCGGCAGGTTCACGGTCGGAGAGAGCGGAGCGATAATCTTCAAGGTGCTCGAGCAGAAACAGCAGAACGAAAGCGAAAGGTGGTACATAATTGACAACAGCGTCATGAACACTATCCCCGACGCATGGTCGATCAACGAAAAATTCATTCTTCTGCCCATAAACAAATGGTACAACGAATATACAAGGGTCAATATCGGCGGCATAAGCTGCGACAAATCGGACTACTACAACTCCGAAGACCTGGACCAGCAGATACTCCTTCCGACATTCAGGGATGACGCGCACGAACCTCTCTACATCGGATTTTTCCATACGGGTGCATATCAGGACTCCATAAGCGGTTACGGCGGGATAAAACACTGCCTGATACCTGATCCGAAGCATGTGATAATAGACAGGGACAAGACCGGAAATGTGATAGATTACCTTTACAGGGATGAACAGACCGTTGACAATATGCTCGCTATCCTGGGGTATGACGAATGAGGATATTCGGAGGCGCGGATAATGTTTACCCGGGATTCGAAGGATCGGAAATAATCCTGCAGAGCATCCCGTACGACGGCACGAGCACATGGGGCAAAGGCGCGGATAAAGGTTTTGAGGCTTTTCTCGACGCGGCGGAAAACCTTGAGCTCTATGATATAGAAACTGATTCCGAAGTTTCCAAAAAAGGTATTCACATCATGCCGGCCCTTACAGGTTTCAGCACGCCTGAGGAAATGAACGCCGCAGTTTATAAAAAAGTATCAGAAATACTCAAAACGGACAAATTCCCCACTTTCTTTGGAGGGGAGCACTCTATCAGCACAGGCATAATCAGAGCGTTCAGGGAAAAATACGGCGACCTTTCGGTTCTTCATTTTGACGCGCATGCGGACCTCAGGCCGGAGTACAAGGGATCGAAATTCAATCATGCCTGCGCCCTCCACGAAGCTTCAAAGACATGCAACCTCGTTCAGGTGGGAATACGCAGCATGGATGTTTCCGAAAAAACTTTTATGAACAGAAATAAATGTTTCTTTACGCACGAAATAAGAAAAGACCCGGAATGGAAAAATAAAGCGCTCGATAAACTCTCAGGCACGATCTATATCACTTTCGACCTTGATGCGCTCGATCCTTCCATAATGCCTTCCACGGGCACTCCTGAGCCGGGCGGACTGTACTGGCATGAGACCCTTGATCTCTTAAGGCTTGTTTTTAAAATTAAAAAAGTGGCGGGATTTGATATAGTCGAGCTTGCCCCGATAGATCGCCTGAAGCATCCTGACTTTCTCGCGGCGAAGCTGTATTATAAAATGTTAAGTTATAAATTCTACGGGGGTAATAAATGAAAAAAAACAGCGGCCCGATAACAAATTTCATCGACACGCATTTTAAGCATTTTAACGCGGCGGCTTTGCGTGATGCGGCCGTTTCGTATTCAGATCAGATCGCGAAAGGAAAAAAGATGCTAGTTTCCATGGCGGGCGCGATGAGCACGGCCGAACTGGGAAGATCGCTCGCCGAGATAATCAGGCGGGGCAAGGTTCATATCATCGTCTGCACGGGCGCGAATCTTGAGGAGGATATTTTCAACCTCGTGGCCAATAAAAGCTATAAGCGCGTCCCGAACTACCGCGATTTGACGCCGCAGGACGAACAGGCACTTCTGGACAGCCGTTACAACAGAGTGACCGACACCTGCATCCCCGAAGAGGAAGCGATGAGAAAGATCGAAAAACACCTCGTCCGGCTCTGGAAGAAAATGTCGAAGGGTAATAAAAGGCTTTTCCCGCACGAACTTTTCTATGAGATCATAAAAAGCGGAGTACTCGAGAAAAGCTTTCAGATAGACCCCAAAGACTCGTGGATGCTCGCGGCCTGCGAAAAGAAAATCCCCGTTATCGTTCCTGGCTGGGAAGATTCGACCTGCGGTAATTATTTTATAGCCCACTGCATAGAAAAAATGTTCTCCCCTTCAATAATGAAAACGGGCATTGAATATATGATGTTACTGGCGGACTGGTACCTGAAAAATTCCAAAAAAGGCGTTGGCTTTTTTCAGATCGGCGGCGGTATTGCGGGCGATTTCCCCATCTGCGTGGTGCCTCTTCTGCATCAGGACCTGAAAATGGAGAACATACCGGAATGGGCATATTTCTGCCAGATCAGCGACTCGACCACCAGCTACGGATCCTATTCGGGCGCGGTGCCCAACGAAAAGATAACATGGGGAAAACTTACGCCCGACACTCCGAAATTCATAATCGAATCGGACGCGACCATAGTCGCCCCTCTAGTTTTCGCCTATGTGCTCGGATGGTAGAGATTTTCAACCTTGACATTTTACCGGAACTGAATTATATTTATCCCTCTGAAATTTGAACAAGTTGCGATGAAGATTAAAATAGACACACTGAAGGAAGGCGATAACTCTCTGACTTTCACCGCTTCTGAGGCGGAGGATGTTCTGAAGGATGATTACACGATCACAAAAACAGATGATCTGACAGTCGGCATACAGAAGAGCGGTAATTACCTTCATGTTCAGGGCGCCACTCCGGTTGAATACGAGACAGTCTGCGACAGATGCGCGGAGAATTTCGGCACCGGTACGATCGTTCAAATAGATTATTTTTTCCACATCGGAGATATCCCCGGCGGCAGTTCTGAGGATGTAGAGCCTGTCTATCCGGAAAAAGACGGCGGCGACCTGATATTCGACGGCTATTTCCGCGAGTCGTTCATTCTCAGCCTTCCCTTAAGATCTCTTTGCGGTGAAGACTGTAAAGGTCTCTGCGGAAAATGCGGTGCGAACCTGAATATTAAAAAATGTTCATGCCCCCAAGAAAAAAGCGCTGATCCGAGGTGGGAAACACTGACAAAATTATTGAAAAATAATAAATGACCGTCCAAATGCGGTCAAAGTAAATAAACATGGAGAATCTCAATGCCGGTACCAAAGAGGAAAACCTCGAAAGTAAGAGCGAAATCGAGGAAAAACCACTGGAAACTTGAAGCGAAAGCTACAGCCAAGTGTCCAAACTGTTCGGCTCCAAAGCTGTCTCACAGGATATGTCCGCAGTGCGGATATTATAAAGGCAAATCTGTGATAAGCGTAAAGGCCTGATCTTTAAAATGAGCCGCAACTTCCCGGATCTTTTCAGCTTAATCAAGGGGCGCTGCGGCTTTTTTATTAGAAAAAAAAATCCCGGAAAACAGTAAAATGAAAATAGCTGTTGATGTGAACGGTGGCGACAGATCTCCGGGCGAGATAACCGACGGTGTTCTCAGTTTCGCAAAGGACCATCCTGATTGCGGACTGATCCTGTGCGCCGACAGGGAAACAGCCGGAACAATTTCTTCAGTAACTACACTTCCCAATATAGAACTGGAATCTTTTGAGCACTCTGTCGGAATGAAAGACACTCCGGCTGTTTCAAAAAAGGACAAGTCCGACAACACAATAGCCGGCGCGGTGAACGCGGTTAAGGCCGGCAGGGCCGACTGCGCGTTCTCATGCGGGAACTCCGGCGCGGTCATACTCAGTTCGGCTGACATACTTGGACTTAAGGACAAAAATTTCAGCCCCGCACTATTGTCGTTCATCCCGGTCTATAAAAGAAGACCGCTTGCGATGTTCGATGTCGGCGCGCTCGGCAACCATGAATTTAAAGCAGATCTTTATTTTTTCCACATAACCGAAGCCGTTAACATTTATGTAAAGCTTTACGGGCAGAAAAAACCGGTTATAAAGCTCCTTAATATCGGTTCCGAACAGTGGAAAGGAACGGCCGAGCACAAAAAGATCTTCAGGATGCTTGAGGAAAGCTCTTATGATTTTAAGGGAAATGCCGAAGGGGATGATATCCTCTCAACAGAGGCCGACATGATCATTTCGGACGGTTTTACCGGCAATATCACTCTTAAACTTCTTGAATCATTCAACAATATCTGCAAAAAATTTAATAATATTAAAGATTGTCAAGGTGATGAAAATTTATTAGATTTCTACTCCGGAGACTTCACATACGAGTCTGTAGGCGCGGCGATACTCCTCGGGGTAAACGGAAAAATACTGATAGGGCACGGAAAATCAACATCGAAAGCTGTCGTATCCGGTTTGGAAATGTGCGTAAATTACGCTAAATTATAAATCTGTAAGGGTAAAAGTTATGAAAAAAACAGCAGTGAAAATAGCCGGAACGGGACACTACCTTCCCGATAAAATAATGACGAACGCCGATTTTGAAAAGATACTCGACACGACTGACGAATGGATAACCCAGAGAGTCGGTATAAAAGAGAGAAGAGTGGTAGGCGATGCGGACCAGTCCACTTCCGACCTGGCAACATTCGCGGCAAAAGCCGCGATCGAAGACGCAGGAATAACAGCTGAAGATGTTGACGCTATAATCGTATCCACTGTGACCCCGGATATGGCTTTCCCTTCGACGGCTATATTCGTCCAGAAAAACATAGGCGCGGTAAACGCCGCGGCTTTTGACCTTTCTGCAGCCTGCACGGGCTGGATATACGGAATGACCGTAGCTGAGAGCCTGATCAAGACGGGCAAATTTAAAAATATACTTGTAATAGGCTCTGAGTTTCTCACATCACTGGCCGACATGACGGACAGAAGTACCGCCGTCCTTTTCGGTGACGGAGCGGGAGCGGTAATCCTTCAGCCTTCGGATGATGAATCAGGTATAATGGGATCTTATATCAAAAGCAACGGCGAGCTTGCGGAACTTCTATGGTCTTACGGAGGCGGCTCGAGGGTAAATAAGAAAGTGACGGATCAGGAGAAAATGACGGACGCTAAAGGGAACGATAAAAGGTCATTTATCCGAATGGAAGGGAACAAAGTTTATAAGTACGCTGTGAGGGCAATGATAGAATCGGCGGAAAAAGCAATGGAGGACGCAGGCATAACCGAGAAGGACATTGATGTTCTTATACCGCACCAGGCGAACATGAGAATAATCGACGCGATAGCGGAAAGGCTTGATATGCCCAACGACAGGGTAGTCAGAAATCTTCAGTACCTTGGAAATTCATCAGCCGCGACTATCCCGATCGCTATAGATCAGGCAAGAAAGAGCGGAAAGATCAAAAAAGGAGATATAGTGCTTGTTGCCGCTTTCGGCGGCGGTTTTACATGGGGCGGGCTTGTAATAAAATTCTAACAATTTTTGGAGATATCATGTCAAAAACAGCATTCATATTCCCCGGCCAGGCTTCCCAATATGTAGGCATGGGTAAAGATTTTTATGAGAACTCACCACTCGCTAAAGAAATGTACGACGAAGCGAACCGGATACTCGGTTTCGATATAAAAAAGGTCTCTTTTGAAGGGCCGATCGAAGAACTTAAGCAGACCAGGATCACTCAGCCGGCGATTTTCATATTGTCGGTTATAATAAACAAACTTCTTGAAGAAAAAGGTATAAAACCCGTAATTACCGCCGGACACAGTCTGGGAGAGTACTCCGCCCTTGTCTGCGCCGGGGTTATAAGCTTTAAGGACGCGCTCGAAGTCGTTAAGATCAGGGGCGCGGAAATGCAGAAAGCCGGCGAGATCAACCCCGGAACAATGGCCGCTGTAGTCGGGCTGCCGGACGACAACCTTATATTTGACGCCTGCAAAGAGGCTTCTGAAGCGGGAATAGTTCAGCCCGCCAATTTTAATTCGCCGGGCCAGATCGTAATATCTGGCTCCATAGACGGAGTTAAAAAAGGCATGGAGACCGCAAAAACCAGAGGCGCGAAGATAGTAAAAGAACTTGTGGTTAGCGGAGCGTTCCACTCCCCTCTCATGCAGTCAGCCGTAATGCCCCTCTCTGAAAAACTTCAGTCAGTGTCATTTCTAGACCCGAAGATCCCGCTCGTCCCCAATGTTACTGCAAAACCTTCGAGGGATAAGGATGAGATGAAAAAACTTCTTGTCGAACAGGTGACAGCGCCTGTGCTCTGGACAAAGACTATAGAAGCTATGATAGCGGAAGGTGTTGATACATTTATTGAAGTGGGTCCGGGTAACGTTCTTCAGGGTCTCGGCAAAAGGATAGCCAAAGATGCTAAATTCACCGGTATACAGAATCTTGACGAACTGAATAATTTAGCTTTATAGGAGGTAATATGCTAAAAGGTAAGACTGCGCTGATAACAGGCTCCGCAAGGGGTATTGGAAAAGCTATTGCGGAAGAGTACGCCGCGAACGGCGCGACCGTGATCATTTCGGATGTTCTTCAGGACAAAGCCGATGAAACAGCTGCTGAATTAAAAGCTAAATATAACATCGAGACGCTTGCAGTCAAAGCGGATGTCTCCAAATATGAAGAAGTTGAAGCTCTCATAAATTCAATAGTCGAAAAATTCGGCAAAATAGATATACTCGTAAATAACGCCGGTATCACGCGCGACAACCTCATCATGAGGATGTCCGAACAGGAATGGGATCTTGTAATAGATATAAACCTCAAAGGCGTTTTCAACTGCACAAAAGCCGCGTCTAGGCCAATGATGAAGCAGAGAAGCGGAAGGATAATAAATATCACCTCCGTAGTCGGCGAAATGGGCAATCCGGGGCAGATAAATTACTCCGCGTCGAAAGCCGGTGTGATAGGAATGACTAAAACGAGCGCGAAAGAACTCGGGTCCAGAGGGATCAGGGTAAACGCGATCGCCCCAGGCTTCATAGTGTCCGAAATGACCGAAAAGCTCTCTGATCAGGCCAGGGAAAATCTTACCCGCCTAATACCGCTTGGAAACCTCGGTTATCCGAAAGATGTGGCAAAAGCGGCACTCTTCCTGGCCTCCGAAATGTCCGAATACGTCACAGGACAGGTCATCAATGTCTGCGGCGGAATGGTCATGCAGGGCTAAGAACTCACCCGAATAATACTTTTCTCATAAGGAAGAAATATCGGAAACGATTCGCTTAGCTTCCAAAAACATGCCCAAACGTTGCAGCTATAAGAAAGCGACGGTTTTTGCCGCCTCTCTGATTGTAATATTTATAGCAGAGGATCATTTCATCAGGATCATTTTCTGAGTGAATATTCTACCTTCAGCTTCAAGAGTGTAGTAATAAACACCCGAGTTAAATCTGCTTCCGTCAAATTCGACAGAGTGAGCACCTGCATTCATTACACCGTTCGTGAGATCCGCTAATTTCTGTCCGTTCACATTATAAACACTTAGTTTTACATTAGCTGTCTTGGCAAGATCAAATTTTATTAGAGTAACAGGATTGAACGGGTTCGGATAGTTCTGGTGCAAGGTCGCTACGCTCGGTAATACACTTTCAACAGCATAAGAAGGTTCAGATTTATCCTCGCCACCGGTCAGTTTGCTGATCAGAGCGCTGATGTCGGATGAATTAACATTCGATCTGCTTTTCCCGCTGTTCTCTGCGTTCTTCATCATATTCGCGATGGCGATGTCAATCTCGGCAAGAAGAATTTCACCGTCAGTTTCCGCTTCCGCTTTCATCTCTTCGGATATTAATATCGCTTCATCGTATTTCTTTGTCTTCAGGAACGTGGCTACTTTCATTTCCTTGAAGAATTTTTTGTTCATTGTTTCGTCTGAAATCAAAGCATCATCATAAAGTTTTATCAGCGGATCCGTCTCAAGTTGCTGCTGCAGGTATACGTATGGAAGTCTTGCGAGCGCAACCAGAGCTTCAGATGTAGAATCATATTTGTCTATCACATTCTCATAAAGTTTGATCGAAGCTTTCAGATTGCCGCTTAATTCCTGTTTGATCGCGTTATTGAGAAGAATACTTCCGGGATCGGGAGGAGTATGAGCGCTCATTGAAGCGTCAGGGATCTGATTCTCGGTTCTGTAAGGAACAGTTGAATAAGGCTGATAGAAAAGACGGTATCCGTTCAAAACGCTCGTTGACCATATCGCAAAGAAACTGTCATAATTATCTTCAATGTTTGAGTAGCCCCAGTAATTGTATTCAGCATCAATATCCACTCTTGAAGGCAGAGCTACTTTTGCGGGTTCCACTGTATAACTGCCTGCAAAAATACAAGGTACGGATGGTATAGTTCCGGCATTGCCTGAATAAATATTATTCCTTCCGTTTGTCATATATGCGCTGGCAGAGTATTTCATGAATATCTGAGCTGTTCCGTTGTCTTTTATCTCGTTGTTCAGATAGTTCTGAGTTGTAGTCGGATCAATAAGCTGCGGATTTGCGTTGTATCCCAGAATACATACTCCGTAGTTAGTATTTCCGTTTATTTTATTATTTGAAAGCATCGGAGAACATAAAGTGACATCAACACCATGGCTGAATCCGGACACTGTATTTCTTACCAGTTCACCTTCTGACTGGGTAAGAGCTATACCCGATCCTGTACCGATTCCCGTCAGTGTATTATTTTCGATCGTAAAATCGTTACATTCGACAATGCTGATACCGTTCTCGCAGTCCGTGAATGTACAGTTCGTAATCTTAAGCGTAGAAGGTGAGCCGCTGATCGCTGATTTTGCATTAACGAATTCGCAATCCTCAATACATGCGTTTCCGTATGCTCCTAGCGTAATACCGCTCCATGCTTCAGTAACTTTATCGGGATCAGGTTCATCCAGATCGGGAACAAAATCTACGCTGATTGCTGTAAAATCAGAACCTACTTCCGGAGAAATAGCTCCTGCAGGACCTGACATCACAATCATGTCCGTCAGGCTGCACTTTGCTCCGGTTTCGATAATAAGCCTCCCGTTGGGTCCGATCTTGATTAAAGAGTTTGCCAGTCCGTAGAATTCAGCTCCTTCTTTTATCCTTACTTCACCGCTTACAGTAAGAGTTGAGTTGGCCGGAAGGTTCATGATTCCATTTACATCACAATCTCTTAGTGTAAGCCTCGAATTGTCGCTGAAAGCAATGTTCCCAGGTACTGTCAGGTTGATCTCGCTGTCGGAAATAGATCCGACATTCGGTACTATCGCGCCTGTTCCTGTAAAATTCAACTGCAGATTTTTCAGTCTTGCACCTTTCAGAATAAAATTACCGTCAAGATTAACGGGGAATTTATCTGTTTCGCCTTTTACGTCGCAATTATTGAACACAAAATCACCTTCAATACTCGGTTCCTCAGCACCACTGTCAAAGATAGTCACATCAGAGAAATTCTCGACGTTCAAAGGATCAAGAAGAATAACGCTATTTGAAATTCCGATATTTCCCGCGCATAATGTGTGAATCCCCCAATAAACTCCATCAATAGCATTAGTTATTAAAGTCGGATATTTCAAACTCATAAAATTTGATTTCCCATATAAATCATTATCAGGATAAATGGTCGGAATATCATCTGTTGATTCTCTTGGATTCTCTCCAGGTACTCCTTTCATCCATGTATAAGACTCCATTATACTTATCTGGTTATCATAATTTAGATCCGCTTCAGAAAAAAAATCCTCATAAACGGGGCCGCTAGTTAAATAATAGTAAAATATCTCATAGTCAGGTCTCATTCCCATTGTAGCTGAGTACAAATGAAAATTCATTTCCCCATGATAATATATGTCACCATTAATACTTTCGTTTTCAACAACGATGTAGTCTGCAGGTCCCTTTTCGCTCTCAAATATTTTATTATCTGCCCTGTATGATTTATTGAATCCGTACAAATTAATTGATGAAGAAATAATCACTGCATTATCCTGCTGCAATTGTATTTCAAGATTTTCTGCACTATTCATTGAAAGTTGATAAACCTTATTCAGCGCATTCAAAGGTTTGAAATAGTTCGCGAAAGTTGAAAACGAAACAGCAACATTTCCAGTAAGTGCATCATTCATCAGATAAATTGAACTTGATGAACTGCGGCTCATTACCCACACGAACACAAAATCTTCCCCATATTCCATCTTACTGTTCAGTTCAGCACACACAGTAGCTACATTTGCCTCAGTAGCAGCGAAGTTGGTGATGGTTTCATCAAGAGTGCCAGTGGCATTAAATGGACGGTATCGGTTTGCGATCTCTCTTGTTTCATCTTTCCAGTAATCAATACCTTCTGAAAATAAAACCTTGATATTTTCCTTCTTGTAACCCATTTGAAATAGCATTTCCCACTGTAAGTACAAATCATTCCAGAATTCGGAATTGTCGCCTAATCCTCCATTCCATTGTGCTGTACTTGGAATACCTGTCGCGTTATAGTCACCGGCGATCAAAATGGCGTATTTTTCCGCAGAAAATAAGCATAGCGTGACTGTGATCATGAGCACTGTGATTAGTTTTTTTAACATGGCGTTTCTCCTTTTTGATGATTTTTGTTATTTGAGTTTCCGCCATCTTTCCGTATATTTACTTTCGGGAGGAGCTGACGGCACTCTGTCAGTGATAAAACCGTAATTTAAGCTTGTCATGGCGTTGTAATTACGGACGATGAGATGGATAATGTCAATAAGCGCCTCCCTTTTTTATTTAGTATTCATAGTATTCAAAGCATCATTTCAGATATAACATTTTTTTTGTTTGTTCTATTCTTCCGTCAACTTCAAGCTGATAATAGTAAATTCCGCTGTTGAGATTGTCTACATTGAATATAACTGAATGCTGTCCTTTATTTTGCTTTTTGTTTATCAGACTTTGTAAGAATTCTCCTTTGGTGTTAAAAATGTTGACTTTAACGATTGCAGGCTTATTGATTGAGTAGGATATTTTCGTTGAATTGTTAAAAGGATTCGGGTAGTTTTGAAAGAGAACAGCAGTTTCGGGAATGTTTTCATCCGGATCATTGATCCCTGTAGTAATTTGTTTAGTTTGAAAGTAAATTCTTGTAATAGATCTTAGTCTATCAGATTTCGCATAAGCTAAATAACATTTTCCATTTATTTTATCAAAGGCTATATTAGGTTCTGAATAGCTAAAATTATGAAGTGAGTCTATTGATTCAACAGTCCAAACACCGTTTTTATTCTCACTGTGAATAAGACCTGTATCCCCGTTAGTATCTCCTTGATAATAATGTTTTTCAAAAAGATGTAATACCCCATTTTTATCAATAAACATCTCTCTGTCCCATGCATTATTATCTCCGAATAAGATCGGATCTAACCATAATGAATCGTTAGTATTTTTTTGAAGATGGTTGTCGGTGTTTAAACATATATAAGGACCAACTGCAACATTTACATATAAAGAATCGTCAGTTACAGCTAATGTACAGCCGCTGGATATTTCTCCATTGTAAAATATTTGTTCGAATTTTGTCCAATTGTTTTCATTTTTGTTAAATAAAAAATAATACGGACATTCTAAATCTTTTGAGTATCCTGTTGCATGCAAGTTTTCATCATTAGATATTTTGATATTAAGGATAGCATATCGTTCTTCAGTAGTAATTAGTTGTGGCACTGACCATGAATCAATAAAACATGAATAATAAGCTGAACCTGTATCATCCGGACCTGCAAACCATGTAACATACATTTTATCTGTACTGTCAATTGCAAATCTAAGTCTTGTTGTAGCAAACGAACTTACTTCTGATGGTGTAGACCACGTAATACCATCAAATTTTTTATATATTATTTTACAATTTCCGCTACCTCTGAAATATACGATATGTACATTATTTTGAGAATCACAGACAGCCTCTATTGCATATATCCTCAGATCAGTGTATTCAGGTGTTATATTTTGAGTTGCAGTCCATGTTAATCCACCATCATTTGATTTTCTGTATTCTATCTGAGAGTACCAGCCGTTAGACCAGTCACCGTCAATTTCCAGACTTATTGCCCAAAAAGCGTAAATCACACCGTTACTATCAACAGTTATTGCCGGATAGCCTATCATTAATTCCGGCCAAACGCCGTTTCTGGAAAGCTGTAAAGGTGTACTCCATTCGTACTGTGCAAAAATATCGAATGCTAAAATGAGAATCAGTATTATTGTTCTTTTAGATAACCACATACATGATCTTCCGTTTTCATACATGATTATTCCAGCTGTTACTTTGCTACAGTATTTCTGCGTTTCACTTTTTATTATATATAAGAAAAAAAAATTGTCAACCTCTTTTTTTACTAATATTTTCCGATATTATTTGAATGCATTCTGCTCGTCTGTTCTTAATAAAAGCTTTACTTTAGACGGAGAAAAGAGTAAATTGCCACATAGGGTTGAAAAGAACTCAGATAAAAAATAAACAAAGGCTAACATTAGAAAAATGGCCTGACCGTGTTATCTTTACCTTGTGGGCTTTTTTCCATGACCGTTGGACATTTCATGGTTAAAGACTTTTTTGTGGGGGTGGGGGGGATTAACACAATTCTTTATGACCAATTAAGCCGTTTTTGATACTTTCAAATAATTGGACAGTATCCGATTTTGTGGACACATAGTTAAGCACATTTTTCACGAACTCCTCAGGGCATCAACCACATTAAAAAGTCTCGAATACGCTCCCTATCGGTGTTACATAGCCGCAATAGAGGCATTTTTCAAATTTCGGGTTTAATGATTTTCCGCATTTCCCGCATTTTTTCACCCCGAGCCTGAGTTTACCGTCACTCACACCGTCGAGACTGTCCAGCTCTCTTACCCTATCAATAAGCGCGTCCTCGTTTATTCCCCTCTCATTTTTTACAAAAGTCCAGACGGCCATAGTAACAAGTTTGAGCCTTTCTAACCTGTCCTGCAGGATCTCGAGCTCGGACTTGCTCGCTCCGTTTTCCTGTTTCTGCGGCTGATATCCCCCGGGGGGCACAAAACCAATAGGCATAGATCCTCCGATCAGGAAATTATTACTCTCGGCCTTATAACTCCCGCCCTTATCTGCGTTCTTCCGTTCACGCTCGCGGTGCGGCCTTCGTTCTTTCTGAAATATTCAATGTATTTTTCGTCCATCGGGACTGAACCGAAACCTGATGTGAGCATGAGAGTGAAACCGATCTCCTCTTTTCCCGTCACCGCCACCCCAATCTCTTTTCCGTAAAAATCCACCCAGTCCCTGTTAGGAATTGAAGGAGCGATTATTCCTTTTAATTTAAGCTCACGAGCCGTTTCCAGTATCTGTCTGTTCACAGGCCCGGTAAATACGGCGATCGTGCCGGAATGCCTTTCCGTTATACCTACTTTTTCATCGGCGAAGCTGAGAAGCCCGAAATTTTCTCCTCCGAAACCGATGATGCAGTATGCGTAGGAACCGTTCACCTTAATATCGGCGGTCAGATCTTTGTGAAGCGCGGTCACACTTCCGTTAACGAACGATCCGAGCCTGAAAGGCTTTGATTTATACTGAACGGAAACAATTCCGGTTTTATAATCTGCCGAAACTATATAACCGGTCGACGGGGATTTTACACTGAAATGCACTCCTCCGCCCTCTCCCTCGTGCTCTTTTTTCTCGCTCCTGCCGTCAATGATCGAATTCAGAATATCCCTCACCGAACTTCCCGTCGTTTTCTGGGCGATTATCTGGCCTTTGAGAACAAAAGAACCTTCCCTGTACTTCAGATATCTGTCCAGATCTTTGGGCTTGATATTCAATTCTTCGGCTATGTTTATCTCCACCGGATCCCCGCTGTAATCCTGTATCTCCTTGACTACCACCATCCCGTATTTGTCTATCTTAACCACTTCGCCGCAAACATTAGAATTATAGGTGAACGGAACGGGGGAGCTTTTTTTCTTATAGATGAAAACGGGTGATCCGATTTCAATTTTATCGCCTTTTTTGACCAGCAGTCCGGATCTGATGTCATCGGCTGACAGTTTTTCTTCTATCCCAACCTGCTTTCTTAAGTCTATCAGATATATTTTGGGAGGATTGAAAAGGTTTTGTCCGATGATCGTTTCAATATGGACTTTCTCCCCTTTGGACACGAGAAGTTCTCCCTTGTAGGGCAAAGATCTTGATATTTCGAACTCCCCTTCAAATATTTCAGGCCTGCTCCTTAAAACGCTTCTGCCGATAGAGAGTTCTTTGGGTTCGCCGTAAAGCACTTTGAACAGCTCCGACAGATCGTTCCTTTCGTTTTTTCCCCTGCAGTCAATAAGTATGCCTGTATCCGTATTGATCTCGAAGACCTTTCCAGAATTTCCGAAAGCGGATCCGCCAGACGCCTCGAATCTGAAATTGCCGCCTTTTTTAGAGTAAAATACCTCTCCTTTCTTCATGCTTACAGACATATTATGGTCGAGTTCCGATATTTTCACCTCGGCCGATCTGTCCTTTTCCTCAAATCCTAAAGAAACCACCGTGCAGACCTTTACAAGCGTCTCTCTTTCATAAGTTTCCGATGCTTTATCCGGGTCAATAAGACTGAGCATTCCGAGGTGGGGCGACTTGAAATGCCTGTCCACATAAAGCTCCGTTATTCCGCCGGGTTCAAAACCGCCCGCAAGAGTAAAAATGATGTCCTCTTCCGATGCCGACGAAGATATAACCCCTCCCGCGCCGATTATCTTTTTAATATCTGAAAGCTGAAAAACTATATCTTTTTCGGTTGTAAGATTAAAAACCTCCTCGAACGGGTTCAGCTTATGCTCCAGTAGCTGCTTTCTGCGCCTGTCGAGAAAACCCATTTTCGAGATCTCCATATTCATGGCTATGTGCTGCTCCCACGCGATCCTTATGCCCTCCGCCGCGCATGAAAGCTCGAGTATCCTTTCGCCTTTCGTTTTGGGAATATATTCGGGATTGAGCATCTTGTTCGAAATATAGTCTCTCGCGTCATTTTCCGATATCAGTCCGCAGACATTCGCTATGATCTTCGTTATGCCTGCCTCTTTCATTACATTCGAAAGGGAATAGCTCATGCCGATATTCGCCGATACAGTCCGGTTTATTTTGGAGGATATACAGGAAAAAATATCCGTGGTCGCGCCGCCTATATCTACCAGAAGAGTATTTTCGTTATATTTTTCATAGTACTTTTTCAGGATCAGCTCCACTCCTGCGGGCGTGGGGAGGATATCTTTTGAAACGCTTTTTTTGACGGCTTTATAACCCGGCGCGTTCTCCATGACATTCTCCATGAACAGCCTGTGGACGAGTTCTCTGACCGGGCTGAAATTAAAGCTCTCGAGATTCGGCCTTATATTTTCGGTGACATGAACTAAGAAATTCTCGCCGAGTATCTCTTTAACGAATTCGGCCGCGTCTTTATTTCCGCAGAACACAAGCGGTATCTTTTCCTCCGGCATGAACTTGGAATTCGGTTCCGACAGCGTAAGTATCTCCGCCTGACGAAGAACTCCCCAGAGCCCTCCTCCGTCTATTCCTCCGGCGAGAAGGATCATATCCGGATGAAGTTCCCTTATCGTTCTCATTTTCTCCATTTCGGGTATGCCGTCGTCGACCGTGAAAGATCCCGAAATGATAGCTCCGGCGCCGTACGCGGTCGCCTCGACGGCCCTGCCCGTCTCGGACTTCGTCAGACCGAAAACAAGAGCCTGAAGTCCTCCGCCCGCCGAGCTTGTGGCAAGGAACGGAACGGTTATATTCCCATCACCGGCGGCCAGTTTCATAGCTGACTTTTTTTCAAGGTCTTTTATTACCTGTCCGAGACCAATATTCACATCCTCATAGGGACGCTCTACAGTTGTTGGGGCGTCGGAAATGGCCCTGAAAAAATAGCCGTCCTTTCCCTTTTCTAAAAGAAGTCCCTTGGTCGTCGTGCTGCCTATATCGACTATCAGTATATTGTTCTCTTCAGAAAAATGCCTCATGACAGCCTCCCGGCTCTTAAGATATGGTATTTTTATATTATGAATACTTTTGTTTCGGCCGAAGCACAGACGATCCCGTCATAAAAAAGTTCCGCATGCACAGTTACCATTTTGCGCCTGATCTCGACGACTTTTGCCTTGAGCTCGAGTTCTTTTTCGGTCGGTACCGGTTTTTTGAACTTGACGTTTATCTCGGCCGTGACACCCTTGAGAGAAATATTCCTGCAGGCATAGATACTGACTTCGTCTAAAAGCGTCGAGATTATTCCTCCGTGCACCATTCCTTTCCATCCCTGGAATCTTGAGGGAACTGTGATCCTGCAGAGGCTGGTGTTGTCGTCAGCAGCAGATATCTCCGCATGCAAGCCTGTCTCGTTAAGATCCCCGCAGGCGAAACAGAATTTGTCATCCTCTACTCTCATCTTACCGACTCCGCGAATTTCCTTACAGCCTCCGGGTCTTCCGATCTCTCAAGCACATTGCCGATCACAACAAAATCTGCGCCGGCATCAACAAGTGTTTTTGCGTATTCCGGAGTTCTGATGCCTCCGCCGACGATCACCGGAACGGTCACTTCCTGCCTGACAGCCGTTATAATCTCAGGCGATACCGGATTTTTCGCCCCGCTGCCGGCTTCCAGATAGACATACCTCATGCCGATCATTTCTCCGGCGAGTGCGTGAGCAACAATGTTGGGAATGTTTGAAGCTGGCAGCGGCTGTGTGCGGCTCACTCTTTCCACGGATGTGCGGTATCCGCATTCGATCAGCAGGTACGCCGTCGGGATCACCTTAAGACCCGTTTTTTTAACAAAAGGCGCTGCCTTGACATGATGTTCTATGAGAAAATCAGGATTTCTTCCGCTTATAAGCGTTATAAAAAGTATTCCGTCAGCATTGGGCGTTACCTGCTCGGATGAGCCGGGAAAAAGTATCAGCGGTATTTTAGCGCTTTCTTTTATGATCTTTGCCGTTTCATGAATACTGTTCTTTACAGGCTGACTACTTCCTAAAAGAAAAGCGTCCGCCCCCTGCTTTTCATACTCTTTTACTTTACCGGCTATATCTTCATGACGGATCTTGTCGGGGTCAATAAGAACTATGAGTCCCGCTCTGTAACCGGATTTTTTATCAAGGAGTCCGTTCATATCATTTTTTCCTGACAATGTATTTTCTGCCTTTAAAGATCGTGCTGGAAGTCATATCGTTTATTTTCTTAAAATCGCTTTCCGTCATTTTGAACATCGATGTTATTTTCCCTATTGAATCGCCGCTTTTAGCCACATAATACTGGAAATTATCACCCTGAACATAAAGCGTCATTCCGGGGTAAAGGTATTTTTTTGCCGTATCCTTGGGATTCCATTTTTTCAGATCGGAAACCGAAACCCTGAAAAGCTCTGCTATCTTGTCCAGATTATCGCCTTTTTTAACTTTGTACATTATCCTTATGAACGATTTTGAATAATCTGGTCTGCCGGATTGCGTCTCGGTAACTTTTTGAGGGGCGGTGAATTTTGCGGGATTCTTTATATAATTCTCATAGGAAGCAAAGTATGCCTGCTCACCTGTTCCCGTTATATCCGCGCTGCCGAATTCATGATCCTCAGGATTGGATAAAATGACAGTCATTGCCAGAAACCCGGCAAAATTATCCGTATAAATATCACTTCTCAGGTCTTTTTTTTCGAAATTGTACTTACCGCCTTCAAGTATGGTCGCTATCACATTGAAGTGGTTGTTCTTTGAGGAAAGTTCTTTAAGCTTCTTCATGACCATGGCGGTGGACGCACCGGTATCGTTCCTGAAACTCCTGAATTCCTTAATATTTTCCACCCTCCAGATGCTTCCGTTCTTTGTGCCCTCATAAAAAGATGTCATAACTGCTGGAATATATGCGTAGATCTCGTTCAGTCCGTTCTCTTTCAGCTTTGTTTTCAGAAATTTTATATATTTCTGCGATCTGATGTAAGTCTCCTTTACGCCTATCCTGTCGCTCAGATAGTTCTCGTAGTTTTCGTATACCGATCTTACAAATTCGTCGGATGCGGGCTTTGCTGAATCTGACAATATATTTGAAACTTTCTCCGTTAAGTATAGAAAGCCCGGGTTGTTCTGCCTGACTTTCAATGCCTCTGTTTTTTCTATTACAAGCTCGTTCGATCCTTCATCCTTTGCAAAAAGTGACTCGTCTGTGTAAAGTGAATTGTACAGATCGAATATATTTACGCCGGAATTCTTAATGCCCTGATTGCTGAACTCGTTCCAGAAATCCTGAAGCATCGCTGAATCGGACACTTTTCTATCCCCGTAAAGATACTCGAGCGATTCTAAAAGGTTATCAAAAAGTATCTTGGCGGCCAGCAGCTCACCGTTCCTGTAGTATCCCAGAAGATCGATGAACTTACGCTCGCAATTGTCCAGCACCTCATCTTTGTATATCTCGATTATTCTGGTATTCCCCGGGTCCTCTATTATCAGTACATCGCCGGGCTCCAGCGATATCTCGTCCCTGACAGGGGCGGGAGACTGCCTGTCAGGGTTTCTTGCTTTACCCAGAGGAGAAACCGGCGCGCATGATACCAGCGATATGATAAACAGGCACATAAGGCTTTTAAAGAACATGGTAATTAACAGTCTCCGGATAATCCTTCCTCCAAAAATTATTTTTTAACCTTTGTTATATTCCTGTTCCTTAGGTCGAGACCGAAAACTGACGCCGTTCCGAGCTCTTCCTCTATCCTTAACAGCTGGTTGTATTTCGCTATCCTGTCGGTTCTGCATAGAGAGCCTGTTTTTATCTGACCTGTGTTTACTGCCACGGCAAGATCGGCGATGAACGGGTCTTCAGTTTCTCCGGACCTGTGTGAAATAACGGCTGTATATCCGGCTTTATATGCTGTTTCAATGCATTCTAAAGTTTCGGTGACCGTTCCTATCTGGTTAAGTTTTATCAGTATCGAGTTCGCCACTTTTTTCTCGAACCCCATGTTCAGCCTGCCTATGTTTGTTACGAATATATCGTCGCCGACCAGCTGAATATCTCTTCCAAGCTTGTCCGTTATCATCTTCCAGCCTTCCCAATCGTCTTCCGCCATCCCGTCCTCTATAGAGAAAATGGGATATTTTTTTACAAGCTTTATGTAGTAGTCGACCATCTGAACCGGGCTGAGTTTCTTTTTCTCGGAATCCAGATTGTATTTCCTTGCTTTTTTATCATAGAACTCGCTCGCGGCAGGATCAAGAGCTATAAGGACCTGCTCACCCGGTTTGTATCCGGCGCCCGCTATAGCCTCCATGATCAACTCGAGCGCTTCCTCGTTGGATCTCAGGTTAGGCGCAAAACCGCCTTCGTCTCCCACTGCGGTGCTCAGTCCTTTCTTCTTCAGTATTCCCTTTAGCGTGTGAAAAATCTCCGCCCCCATTCTGAGCGATTCTCTGAAATTTTCCGCTCCGTAAGGCACGATCATGAATTCCTGAAGATCAACATTGTTGTCCGCGTGTGAACCGCCGTTCATAATGTTCATCATGGGGACGGGTATTCTTTTGGCATTCACGCCTCCGAGGTACTGATAAAGCTGAAGGCCTCTCGACTCGGCGGCGGCCCTGGCCACGGCCATGGAGACGCCGAGAATGGCGTTCGCACCGAGCTTGACCTTGTTGGGCGTTCCGTCCAGTTCGATCATCAGCTTGTCTATAGCTGTCTGTTCCGTGGAAAAATATCCGATTATCTCCGGCGCTATGACCTCATTTACATTTTTTACGGCCTTAAGAACCCCTTTACCCATATAACGCTTTTTATCGCCGTCCCTTAATTCGCAGGCTTCGTGTTCGCCTGTAGAAGCTCCTGAAGGAACTATAGCTTTTCCTCTGCTTCCGTCCTGCAGATAAACCTCCACCTCTACTGTAGGATTCCCTCTTGAATCGAGAACCTCTCTTCCAAACACATCAATAATTTCGGGCATAGATCACTCCTTATATTTTTATTTCTTTTTTCCCGTTTCCTTACTCTTTTCCTCCTGAACGGGCTTTGGAGGCGCTTCGGTATAGTTCCTCTCTGTCCAGCTTACATAACCCGCCAGAATACTTGTGTCTTCCTGAAGAAGGGCTTTTTTACCCTGATACAGATCGGAGACGCCTGATGAACTCGCTTTTTTGTATACTTTGAATATTGAGTATCTGTAGTACTCGATCGAATTCTCCATGGCGCTGTTGGCAATATTCTCCTTTACATTCATCGTGACCGCTTTCGGCAGGACGATATCAGCAAAGCTTAAAGCATAGAGCATTATAACTGCCATAATTATCACGAATCCCCTTACGGCACCGGTTATAAAACCCAGTACCAGGTCTGAAGATGTATATTCATATTCAGGTATCTTTGCTATCTTGCCGTATACGATCGTCGCTATCATGAAAACGATGATCAGCCCGAAGACAACTCCGATTATCGCCGCGAGAGTTTCAGGAACAAGATCCGCAAGAAAGCCTTTAATAAGCTCTGCCGGCTTGGGCATTATAGCCAGGGTGAATACTATTCTCTCAAGCGCGAATTTGTAGTTCACCACTCCCCGTGATTTGCCGTTGATCCCCAGCATGAACATTACGATCAGGATCATAAAAGGCATCAGATTCATTTTCTTTTCCTCATGTTAAATTCATTATTCACACTACCAGTAAGATCGCCTACCAGCGATCTTTTCAGTCCTTTCTCCTGAAAACCGACAGAGTCAGTCATTACTGCCCCGAGCCTTCTGTTGAGCTCAGAGATCTTTATTCCGGAATTCTTGATCTTTCTAAGAACTGAAAGTATATAATATATCCTCATAAAATCCTGGAATGTCAAGGTATCAGAATTAATTATTTCCAGACACTCCTGCTTCAGCTGACCGGTTTCGCTGTTGATCTCCTTTAAGGCGGTTGCCGATACTTTTTTCATTTCAGAGAGTATTTTTTTAAAATCCGATAAAATCTTTTCCGGTTTCTTTGAATATGAATCCTTATTTGAAATGATCGTCATTGAATCATCTTTAGTGCCGAAAAACCCCGTGACTGAACATCCGTTATACCTGAGTGAAGAAGTGATCTCCGCGATCTTACCCGAAAGCCTCAGGCAGGGAAGGGTTATAACTGAAAAACATTTCATTCCCGATCCGAAATAATCAATGCCTGATGTGAAATAATTCCCGGAGGAATCTTTTGAGAAAACATCATTTCTGAACAGTTGTAAAAATTCCCCGCAGTTAACATAAGCTCTGTTTATATTGGCGCCCGGCGAGTGTGAGAAAAATGTCAGATGGTCTCTGTAGTTCAGCAAAAGAAAAGTATCTGAAGGCCTGTCGTGATAAATAGTAAGTCTTGTAAGTATCTCGTTCTTCTTCTCCGGAAGAAGCCTTAGTTTTTTCAGTCTTATAATACTTTCCTGGGGCAAGGCAGACAACGGAATTTTCTGTATCCTTCTGGATATTATACTCTCATTCAATATTTCATCTGTCTTTTTTTCCGCCGTTCTGAAAGAACTGTATGCGGATGATGAAGGAAAGTTCAGATCCGCATAATTTCTCGATATCCTGACGGACGAGTAAAGGGCGACCGTATTGTCATCCCCTTTTAACCACGAGGGTGTATTTTCTAAAATTTCAAGCATCTGCATATTTTTCTGTTATTCCGGAAATTATCTCCGCCGCGTTATAAGAGCTTCTTGTGAAAGGGCTGCAGTAAACATTTTTTATTCCCGCTGAAACCGCCAGTTCATGAAATTTTTCGAACCATTCCACGGTCTTATACTCCATAACTTCTGCATTCTTTTTTGACGGTCTCAGGTACTGACCGCATGTAAAAATGTCGATCTGAGCTTCAGAAAGATCTTCTAATAGCCTCTTAAGCTGTTCCCATGTTTCGCCAAGTCCTACCATTATTCCTGATTTTGAAAGGATTTCAGGATTATCCCTTTTTATCCCTTTAAGAAATTCCAGTGAGCGGCTGTATACCGCTTCGGGCCTTATCTCTGGATAAAGTTCCTCGACCGTTTCCACATTGTGATTAAAAATCTCTGGTAAAGCGGAAGAAACTTTTTTCCTGGCCTGTTCATCCCCTCTGAAATCCGGAGTAAGAACCTCTATTGTAGCCTTGGTTGATCTTCTAACCGCTCTTATTGTTTCTACAAAATGAGACGACCCGCCGTCAAAAAGGTCATCTCTGGTTACTGATGTGATCACTACATGCCTGAGATTCAATTCCTTTACCATTTCTGCTATTTTTTCCGGTTCTGCCGGATCGGGTTCACACGGCTTTTCATGCCTGACATTGCAGAAAAGGCAGTTCCTGGTGCATTTATCCCCAAGAATCATAAAAGTGGCTGTTCTCTTTTTTCCAAAACATTCCGCCAGGTTAGGACATCTGGCTTCCTCGCATACTGTGTGCAGGTGCCTGTTCCTCAGTCCCCTTTTAATGTCCAGAACATCCGAATTATGCCTGAAATCTATCTTTATCCATTCAGGAAGTTTTTTTTCAGCTTTTATCGTCATTATAAAGTACCCTGTAAACTTTTTCTGTCAGGTCGTATATAGTGTACGGTTTCTGAACAAAATCCTTTGCTCCTTCCGCAATAACATCCTCTATCCTTCTGTCCCTGGCAAAACCCGATGTTATTATAACCTTAACGCCGTCTCTTATCTTTTTCAGCTCCCTGAAGGTTTCCCTGCCGTCAATTACGGGCATTATCATATCAAGCATAACAAGGTCTATCCTGTCCGGATCCTGCCTGTAAATATCTATACCCTCTTTACCGTCCGAAGCCGCGACAACATCGTAACCAGCCTGTCCGAGCATTGAACGGGCAAGTTCTCTGAGAACAGGTTCATCGTCAATTACCAGTATGGTCCCTCTGCCTTTTCTAATAGAGAAAGCTTCGGAATTTTTATTAAGATCACAACCCATGCTTTCGTATTTTGGGAAATAGAGGCTGAAAACAGTTCCGGCGGACGGAACCGAATCTACATCAATAATACCCCCGAACTGCTGAACTATGTTATAAACGATAGTCAGCCCGAGGCCGGTTCCCAATCCCTTATCTTTTGTTGAAAAGAAAGGTTCGAATATCTGTTTTACAGTCGAACTGTCCATACCTACGCCTGTGTCCCTTACAGATACTCTTACATATTCCTTATCGTCCCGAGGTGCTTTAAGTTTGAATATTTCCCTTTCCGGAATGTTCTCGCAAATTTCGAATTTTAGAACTCCGCCATAGTTCTCGCCCTCAGGGCGCATGATCGTCATGGCATGGCTCGCGTTTATAGCCAGATTAAGTATAACCTGTTCTATCTGCGTAAAATCAGCCATTATAGCGGCTTTGCTTTGCAGATTTTCTCCTGCGATCTCGATCCTCTTATCAAAAGTGTTAGAACAAATTTTTATTACCTGTGAAATAACTTCTGAAAGCTCCACTTTTTCCATGAGAGTGTTCTGCTTTCGTGAAAGAGTGAGAAGCCTCTGAACAATATCTCCGGCCCGGTGCCCCGATTTCTCCATGATGTCAAGATATTCTTCAAGCTGTTCCACGGGGATTTCAATCTTTTTGTCGATCCTGTATTTAAGTATTGACACCACCCCCACTATACCGCTCAATATGTTGTTGAAATCATGCGCGATGCCACCCGCAAGAGTACCGATGGTCTCCATTTTCTGTGCCTGTATAAGCTGTTCTTCTTTCTTTTTCAGCTCAGTTATATCATCAATTCTTATCACGCTGCCTCTGACTCCGTTGGACACCAGTGGAAACAGATTTATGTTTATATTCTTTTTCTCCCCGTCCATCAGCAGTGCCCTGCTTATCTCGATCCGGCTCCTTTCTCCGATGATCTTTAAAAGCTCGTCCTTGTATATCCCCAGTTCTTTTACGGCCGTCCAGACTTCTTCACCTTTTGAAATCCGGTCCGGCCCTGATGAATACTTTTCAGCCGTTCTGTTCCACTGGGTTATTTTTCCCGAATTGTCTACCGCAATAAGACCCGAAGGCATGGATTCAAAAATGTTCAGAAGATAATTCTGAAGATATTTTATTCTTGAAAAACTTCTTCCAAGGTTTGATGCCATCCTGTTATACTCCTCTGCCAGCCTGCCTATCTCACCCGCGCTGTTCACGCTTAAAGGCTCGATCGGCCGTTCCGTATCAATCTGGTGAGATACGCTGCCGATTCCTTCCAGAAGCTCAACTATAGGCGTTACTATCTGGTATCTGATAAAGGCGCCCAGAATAAAAAGAAGTCCGGTAAATATAAGCAGAAGAAGTATAAAATGTTTTTTGGCGGACTGAACATAGGAAACATCTTCAACAAGAGTTACGGCGCCGACTTTACCGGAACTGAAATCCGGAAGCCTGAACAGATATATTTTTCTTTTTGACGAGAGGATATTAAGGTCACTTACCTTCTCCAAAACCGCATCCCCTTTATTCATTATGAGGTTTCCGCCGGCAATGACAAATCCGTAACTGTCGTATAATGTCGAAAATCTATTTTTAAGTACTTCCCCGTCTTCTTCGAACAGAATAAAATCAAAACCCAGACTTTTTCCGACCTCATATAAATTATAATCGTCTATTTCCTTTGCCAGCATCAGTTCGAAAACTTCCGTACCTGAGCTGACAATTATCATGACGGATGCTACAAACTTGCTCCCGTTGAAATCTATGCTGGCCGAATTATATCCTCTGATATAACTCAGATCGGGGTTGTTTTTGATCTTATCTGAATACGAGATATTAATCCCGCCTGACACACTTTTGAGCTGAAAGCAGTCGATCTCATAGAAACTGCGCAAAAAATTCATAAATTCTGCTTCGTCGGATACTCTTCTAAGTATATTGTCAAGTTCTTTATAAAGCCTGAAATCATCTTTCAGTCTTACAGCGCTCGCGGAAATCATATTCGCACTATGAGAAAAAGCAGTATTGATATACCTTGCCCCGGTAGTCAGTGTGGTCTGTATATTCTCTTTATGATTTTGAAGTATCAGACTGTAAACGAAAAATGATACGACCCCTATAGGAAGAAGCACTATCAGTATGAAGAGGAACACCAGCCTGTATATGAGCCTGTCCTTTATGTTCTGAATCATTCCCAATTTATATGCCTACAGCTTTCACATCCGTTATCCTGTTGTTTGTTCCTTTTGCTACAGTCCCCTTTGAGACAATATAATCTTTTATTATCTCTCTCATCTGCTTCTGATGAACAACTGTCAGCTCAACTCCCATATCTCTGAACTCGTTGTAAGAATCGCCTCCCTGGTAAATATAATCTGTTAAGGATACACTATAAACCATGTTTTTGTCAAGTGCTTTTCCGTTTACTTTTATGCTCTCTTTTATTACTCTCGTGCCCGGTTTCTTTGAAGAATCGAATGTAAAGCTTATTCCGGACACCTGCAGAAAACTCTTGCTCATCTTAAATGCGCATGAACTTTCCAACACAGCCGTTATCTGATCACCTGTCATGTTCACAGACACAAGGTTCCCTTCATAAGGCATGATATTATAAAGGTCACCCAGAGTTATGGGGCCTTTTTCAAAACCGTTCCTTATCTTTCCGCTGTTCATAAGGAAAATATCTGTTTTTGTATAACCGCGCATAATATCAGAAATAAAATTCCCGAGATATGTTTCGGAAACGAACTTATCGCCGGCGGAATGGAAGATATCATCGGCGGATGTTCCCAGAACTTTTCCCGTTATCTTGTCTATCATATTCCTTATATCGGCCATTTTATCTGAAATATAGATATCCGGCTTGACATTTACAGAAGACACATGGTGCGTATTAGTTTCAGATACATTACCTCTGTCTATAACAAACGAAACCATTTCGTAACCATTGATCCCGCAGTTTAAAATAGGTTTCTTCCCATGCAGCGAACAGCTTCTGTTGCCCTCGGTTGTGGTCAGGAACATACTTATGTTCTCGATCGCGAAAAGCCTGTCGGTCTCTGACGGTGTAAGGTTAGAGCCCGAGCTTTCACCGCAGTCATAGTCTCCGGCGATTATTATATTCTGTATTCCCTTATTTCTGAGTTCGCAGACATATTTCTCCGCAGTCACGGCAGGATCCAGTATAATTATTCCGCTTACATCCTTCTCAAGGTTGGCCCTGATCACTTTTCCCGTGCTAATACCTATCACTGCACTCCTGCCGTCCTTCAGAATTATATAGGGTTTGATAAAATCTATTCTGGTCGAGTCTTTGTTTACCAGATTTGCGGAAACGAACGGGAAATTTGCTGAATTAGCCAGATCCTGCATTTCAGGATACCCGAAATAGAATTCTCTGTGACCGACGATAAGGCAGCTGAAATCGAGTATGTTCATCAGTTCTATCACTGACCTGCCTGAAGTGAAATACGCCTCTCTTGTACCATAAATAAAGTTTGAATTTCCGACGACATCTGTCAGCGCCCCGTATTTTTTCCTGATCTCTTTTATCTTTGACGAGATAAGGCTTATTCCGCCGTATCTGACAGAATCCTTCTGGACAGGAAATATGTTTCCGTTAAGAGAACTTATTGAGATTACCGTCTGCCTGTCGCCTGTTACGGAGCATGAAGAGAATAACAGGATAAGGATAAATGCCGAGGCCGCTAAAAGTTTTGTTATCATGGTATCCTCCCTTTTTCTAATTTTCAAGTTCTCTGAAATATCTTTTTATTTTTATTTTATATTCGTTGGAATAACCGTCTCTTAGTGATCTTATCAGCATTTCTTTCAGATCGTCGGTCTGCTTTATCTCAATATGACCCGGGTCTAAAGCTTTCTGAGAACCTGTGCGGCTCTCCCTTTTTCTGTCGAGTTTTTCTCTTTTTGCCGATTCAATGGTCTCCAGAAGTTTTTCAAGTACCTGATTTTGCTTTGAAAGAAGGGATTCGTCGAGCTTCTTGTCGGCAAGCTGTTTTTCGATTTCTTTCATGTCCGACCCGATATTACCGAGTTTTTTACCAAGACCCCCGCCTCCTTCAGTTCCTTCTCCTCCCGGACCGGAGGCTGCAGGCGCTCCCGAATTCCCCTGCTGACCCTGAAACCCTCCCGCTCCGCGGCCTGACATTCCTCCTTGTTCCATCCCGGACCCCGGCTGTCCTTCAGTTCCGGGTTTACCGTCTTTACCTGGAGAGCTCATACCGGCCTGCATTTTCATAAGAGCTTCATAAAGCTGCGCCTGTTCCATGGCCAGCCTGCTCATCATCTCCTGCATTCTCGACATGCTTTCGCCCTGTGAAGCGGACATCGCCTGTGACGACTGCTGATTTAGCTCTGCCTGCCTTCTGGCTATCTCCTCCATTTTTTTTAACATCTCCTCAAGCCCCGACGGCGAATCTGATCTGTCCATCTCGTCAGCGGCGTCAGAAAGAAGAACAATCAGTCTGTTAACGCCCCCCATAAACAGCCTGTTCCTCTCGAATGATGAAGAGAACTGCCTGTTGGAAAAAATAGCCGCTATATTCATGTAAAGATCTGTCACCGATCCAATTTGAGCGATTATTCTTCTTCCAATAAAAAATGATCTTTTCGATATATCAAATATCCTGTTCCCTGAATTTTCAAGTCTTGTACCTATCCTTGAGAACTCTCTTATAATCCTTGACGAATGACCGGAATCGGAACTTAAGTCTCTTGAAAAATTCTTCAGCCTTTCGATCTCAACTGAGATCCCTATAAGTTCCGAGATCACCTGCTCTATCTCTCTTTTAAGCTCTTCTTTCTGCCGGTTAAGCATTTTCTCCTTTACTTCTGAAAGGTCTTTTTTTATCTCAAGCATTTTCGATACTGCTTCTGTGCCTTTCTTTCCGGCCGCTTCATTTTTTCCGGCTTTAATATGTTCCGTGATCTGGGATATATCTTTTTTTACGTTTTTTTCTTCTGCTCCCGAGACGACTTTTTCAAAGTCTTTTTCTTTGAGCTCCCTGACCGAGTTTTTAAGTTCTTCTTCAAAAATACCGTAAGATTCTTCGATCCTGTTTTCTCTGTTTATCTGATCATTAGCTGAAACATCAGGATCTGGCAGGCTCTTATTAACCTCTGTCTGAGCTGTTATCATGCCGTCAATCTGCCTTATCAGCTTATCAAGAAGATACTCATTTTTTATCTGATTCAGTATCTCGATCGATTTATCAAGGCCTTCCTTAAAACTCTTCTGCTGCTGTTCAAAATCTTTAAGAAGTTCCGCAAGGCTTTTTTTGTCCAGATCTTCCCGGCCGTACATCTCGTTCATTTTCTTAAGCTTTTCCTTTATGTCCTGAGAAAAAAGATCCTCGACAAGCTTCTGAAGCTCGACATATTTCTTTAATGTTTCTTCGCTTAAAATTGAATTCTCCTCCAGAAGAGAAATGTTCCTGTTGATCTCTTTTTCAAGCTCGCTCAGGCTTTCAACCATCTTCTCCTGCCCGCTCTTTATCTGATCGATCTTATTTTTGTCCTCCCAGTTCAATTCCTGGTTCCTTTTCAGCTTTTCAGACATTTCAGCTACTTTCTGAATTATATCTGTATTCCTGTCGAGTTCCGATCTTAATTTTTCTTTTTGAGTATCGTAGTTTTTCCCGGCGGCCGCGAAAAGCTGCTCCAGAGATGGTATTATTACCGTTCTTATATTTGAATCTGTGAATTTCGGACCTGAAATATTGTCATTGTCATATACCCTTAAGAACAGCTCAACTCTGTCTTCGGGCAGCAGATTAAGTTCCCTGCATGACACATATTCTGTTACTATGCTTATACCTTCGGTCTGACCTCTGCGGGTCATCTCTCTTACAATATACTCTGACCTCACCGTTTTGCCGCTGAATCTGTTTACAGATATCTTTCTCATGAAGAGAAGTATCCTGCTTATCCCGAAATCGTCTGAAGCAGTCGCCAGGACCGGTATCTCCATCGCATCGTCAAGCAGCATGCCCTCCTCCGGGAGTACCAAATTCACGAAGGGGAATTCGTCACTCAGAACTTCGATTCTCTGAACAACCGGCATTTTATTTTCAAGCCGAATCCCGTGTTCTTCCCTGTACAAAGAAAAATAAAAATCCTCTGACCTTTCAACCTGATAATTCAGTATGAATGATCCGCCGCCTGAATCTGTCATTTTCTTTCTTTTATCCCCCGACAGATTAAGTACTGCGGAATCCGCCCCGGCATGGTCCGTCTTTACTGAAAAAATCATTCTTGTTCCTTTATATACCGATATATTCGGATCAGTTCCCAAATACTCCTTTTCCGGTATCTTTGTATAAGCCGGTGACTTTGCTGTAATACGGAGCAGCTCTATCTCGGGTCTTTTTAAGACAGTGACCGCACAAGTGTCAGATACGGTCTCCTCTGACTCAAAAAAACATATAAAACTTTTTTGAGCTATTTCTTTTACTATAAAAATTCCATTCCCGCCGTTCACTTTTCCTGTCGATATCGCTCCGCTACCGTCTGAATAAATTTTCTTAAATGAGACAATGTCAGGAGCCGATCCCGAAGACCTGCAAATAATTGTAACTGAATCCTGTTCCTGAACATAAACAGAAGCGTTATCCATCACAAGATCATGGCTTGAATTCGGTAGAAAATCTTTTCTGTAATCGATTATCCTGTTGAAAGCGTTCCTCATTGTATCAGGATATATCATAGCGGTCAGGATCAGGACAGAGATCACCACTCTCCTGTAGAAACTCTTCATTTTATTAAAAGAAAAAAATTGAGGCTTATTTTCCCTGCAGAAATATTTATTGCTGATATCCCGTACGGCCGAAGATTTGAAATCTTTCTCTGCAGGCAGATTAAGAAGGTCGAAGATCAGTAATAACCTGCATGACCTGAAGCTCAGATCTATTTCCCTGATAAGATCCCTTCTGCGCTTATAGTATAACTTTACAAGTTTTATATTGACCGCTGATATGATCGCGACCATGATAAAGAACAGAATTAACAGCGAATAGAACATAAGTTCTCTGGGAAGCTTCGTAAAATTATAAGCGTTCTCAAAAAATGCAAAAGAAGCAGAAACTGTCAAAAAGATAAGAAGGTAAAAAGATTTTGCGGAAAGTGAGTCTGCCAGAATTTTTTTCTTCGCGTAGCTGTTCAGTATACGATCGGAGGATTTTAATATGTCAGGGTTTGCATCATTCATTTTCCTTCCTGCTTTCCTGCTGCTGTCCCTCTATCTTTTGTATCATTTTAACACAATGCTTGTACTCCGGATATTCGGCGGAGAGTTTTTCGAACTCCTTCTTTGCTGATTTGAAGCAGGATACGGCTCTGTAATTCTGCTCGGAATCCAGATAAACCTGCCCGAGATTATAGTTGACCATAGCTTTATAGAACGGAAGCTCATGATTTCCGAGAAATTGAATAATATTCGACATCTCTTTTATCCCGTTCTCCATATCTCCCGCGTAACATCTGATCTTGTTATAAAGTATCATCAGCTTAAAAGTCAGTATTTTGTTATCCTCAAGCATCTGGCTGTTCTGGAAATAGAGAGCATAAGCCTCTCCGACAGATCCCATCGTTCTGTTCGCGTCTTTTATTTTCTCATAAACAAGGGTCAGGATTATCCTGAATGTTATCCTGTCCTTAAGCGGCATGGATCCGTCGACGGTTTTTTGTATCTTCAGGAGCGTTTTAAGTGACTTTTTATATTTACCCGTGTGTATGTTTATCAGGGCTTCGCAGAAGGAATGCCTGACTTTAAAAGGAATATTCTCTTTATGACAGTATATTCTGGCTGTGTCGAGTATCCTTTGAGCGTCGACAGGCTTATGCTGCCTTAACAGGATCTTGCACTTCACGAACAGGGCTTCGGTCATTTTCACATTCCGTTTGAGAAGCGATCTGATGTCTATGGATTTATCTATGCTCTGAAGAGCTGTTTCAAGCTTTCCGGTCGTGTAGTAATACACTGCCCTCCGGTAATAAATGTCGCTTGTAAGATCCGTAATATTAATATCCTCGGGTTTTTCGACGCCGCAGTTGATCAGCGAAAGGGCGTCGCTGAAATTCAGGCTGTTTATTTTTGATTCCGACAGCCTGTGTGATGACTTAACTTCGTAAACGATATTGTTTTCGTCTTTTGCCTGAGTGTTGCATTCCGCGTAATATTTTATCGCATTATCCCTGTCCATTAGCCTGGAGTATATATCGCCCAGTGACAGGTAACCTTCAAGAATATCCTCTGACTCATTATATTTTTTGAAAACTTCAAAGGATCTCTGCATATCAAAAAGCACATTCCTCAGACGGCCCAGAATGATCCTGACCCTGCATATTTTAAAAACCGTCCTTGCCTCGAGCAGGTCTCTTTTTCCTTTCCTGTATATCTTGAGGGCTTTTCCGAAGAACTTCAGTGCTTTCTCATAAACACCTTCGTTACTGTAGTATTCTGCGGTCCATATCAGATACGCGGCTCTGACCTCACAGGGAAAATTTCTTTTCATTTTGAAATCTGTCAGCCACTGCCTTGTGGCATCAAGATAGTCATATCTGCCTACTTTTGACGAGCTGTCGAATTTAATCAACTGAAGTCTTAACCTGTTAACCTCACTGAGCTCATTGTCCTCCCCTTCGAACTTAACAAGCTGGTCCAGAACTGAATCATAATTCCCCATCGCTGCCTGGTTCTGGATTATTGTCATGAAGATATTTATCTTTTTAACAGGATCTTTTTCTATTCCGTGAAGCCTTTTGAGGTTCGTGACGGCGAATTCAAGGTTGTTCTCCTCGAATGATTTATTAATAGCTTTTTCGAGCATCCCGATAGCTTTATTCTTGTTAACGCTCCTGAAATAATAATCAGTGAGAGCATAGATATTGTCGGAAGTGATCCCGTGCTTCTTTTCTATCTGCTCGGCTGTGATTTCGTTCCATTTTGAATAATCGTCTTTCTGGAAATCTTTTATAACCGCATTGCTGAACAGCCTTTTTGTAAGGTAATACCTGTATCCGTCAAAGTATTTGATCTTGTCTATAACCTCAGAGTCTGTGAGTTTATGCAGGAATTTTGTAGTTATCTGATTGTTGACCATGGTCACTTTAGAAATAATATCGAGGATATTTTTGGGAGCAGGCCGTGATAACACAACAAGTTCTTTTATTATAGCCTGTTCGATATTGGAAAATTTTTTAAAATTATTGTAGGTAATGTCCCTTAAACCCAGATTCAGCTCATTCATAAAAGCAGGGTTCAGAAACCACTTCATTTTTGTCCTGCTGAGGTAATTGTTGTTGAAAAGATAGATCAGCAGCTCGTTGATATAGTAAGGTATACCTCCGGTGAACCTGTGAATAAAGCTGATTATCTCTTCGGGAATACTTGCCTCCATCAGGAGCTGAGTCACATATTCCCGTGTTTCCGAAACATTCAGATTATTAATTTCCAGCTTGTGTATATTATCTCTGAGCCTTTTCAGCGTTATTTTCTGATATGACTTCAGATTTTCTGTCTGGATCGTAAGAACTATCATAAAAGTCATACCTTTTTCCGGGCTTCTTCTTATCTCTCTCGTCAGTACCTCGAGCAGATTTATTGAAGACGAGTTCGCGCTGTCAAAATCTTTGAGCTCCAGAACAAACCTTTTTTTCACTGACAGGCCGCAGAAGAAGTCCGATATGGCATCAATTTCCTCTATATTCCGTATTTTTGCTATTCCGGAATCATCTGCGGGATCTTCACCCGAACCGGCCTCGTTAAAAATGAATCTCAGTCCCGGATAATGCTCAATATTAAGCTTATAAACCCTGAACATTTCCTGTATGATGATCTCAAAAGCCTGGTATTTTGTCTCGTCCCCGCGTACGAAGTTAGCCGTAAAATAATCTATGTTCTCATTAAGCTGGATCAGGTATTTGTACTCCCTTAGAATAGACGACTTTCCCATACCGTATCTTCCGATCAGAAAAATCGGTTTGTTGTCATAGAACACTTTTTCGTGGAATACTTTTGAAGAGTTTGAGAGAAGTACCTCAAGCTCCTTTTTTCTTCCGATGAGTTTTCCTGACGATATATAAGACCTTATTCCCATGCTCGTAAAAAGAAACTGCGCAGAATTTCTTTTCTGGTTATCGTCTATCATGTCCATTATTATCTCATCGGCGCTTTCATACCGTCTTTCCGGATCCGGCTGCATCATCTTCGATATCACTTTTACCAGCTTTTTGGGTATGTCTTTTCGTATTTCCTCGATCGGAGTGTAAACACCTTTTATCGCGTTAGACATAATCTCATGCTTATCTTTACCTTTGAAAGGAAGTTTCCCGCATATACTGAAATAAAAGGTGACACCTAATGAGAAAAAATCTATCCGGTGGGTAACATCTTTTTTCTGCAGAAGCTCAGGAGCTATGAACTGCATTGTTCCCCTGACCTCTGTCGCATTCTTTGAACCTGCAAACCCGAAATCCATCAGTTTGAGCTTTCCGTAGTCGTCAATAAAGATATTATCGGGCTTTATATCATAATGGATGACATCTTTTGAATGAATGTAGGAAAGCGCTCTTGCGGCCTGCACAAGATTATTCTCAACTTTCTCCCACGAAAAACTTTCTTTCAGGGATTTGTACAGCGAGTTACCCTGAATGTACTCCATTGTAAAAAACAGCTCTTCAGTGTCCTTGTCAATATCAAAGTCGTGTACTTTTACAAGATTAGGATGGACAAGCGATATTAAGAATTTGAATTCATGCTTGAATACATTGACCGCCTTTTTAGAGATAACATCCGACTTGATCTTTTTCAGTGCGAGAACTTTGCCGTATTCGAACTGGTCCGCGACTTTAAAAACGCTTCCGAAGCCTCCCTGCCCCAGCATCTGAATGGGCTGATACCTCTGATTTATGAGCTCCATACTTTCCTCTGCGAGTCCTTTGTACAAAGTTAAAACTAAAATATAACACAAAATGTTTTAAAAAGTAAGATAAAAAATGACATGAGAAATTTAAAATTTCCCTTGCAATATTTTAGACGGTTAATTATATTACCCGACCTGTAAGCGAGAGTAGCTCAGTGGTAGAGCACGACCTTGCCAAGGTCGGGGTCGCGGGTTCAACCCCCGTCTCTCGCTCTTTTTTTTGGCGACGTAGCCAAGCGGTAAGGCAGAAGTCTGCAAAACTTCTATGCACCAGTTCAAATCTGGTCGTCGCCTCAAGGGTTTAAGGCTGCTGGAGTGGTGGAATTGGTAGACACAAGGGACTTAAAATCCCTCGGTACTTAGTACTGTGCCGGTTCAAGTCCGGCCTTCAGCACTAAAGGAGAGCGATCTCCTTTTTTTAACATAGAGATATAAGCGGGAATAGCTCAGTGGTAGAGCATCAGCTTCCCAAGCTGAGGGTCGCGGGTTCGACCCCCGTTTCCCGCTCTTTTTTATTTCAGACATATTTGTTGACTTTTACACTTTAAAAATTTATTTTTAGCATCTGAATTAATTAATGGCGCGGGAATTATCTGAAATGAAGGATCTGCCGGATTTAAAACAACGCATTATTGCCGATATAGCATCTTGCTCCTCGTACGAAGAGACGGAGGAAAAAAGAATACAATACCTTTCCAAAAAAGGTGAGATCACTCTGCTTTTCGGTAAAATAAAAGAAATTGCTCCTGAAGATAGAAAAGAGTTCGGGCAGATAGTCAACGAACTCAGGGACGAAGCACTCGGTCTGATCAACAGCCTGAAAGAAAAATTCACTGTTTCAGGAACGGAAAAGATCGACCTTACTCTTCCGGGAAGAACTCCCGACCAGGGAGCATACCACCCTCTGAATATGGTAAGGGATGAACTGAAGAAAATATTCCGCAAAATGGGTTTTTCTGTTGCCACGGGACCTGAAGTGGAGACCGAGTATTACATTTTCGACGCTTTGAACATGCCTTCCTGGCATCCCGCTAGAAAAACAACCGATTCGCTTTTTTTGAGTGAAGGAAGATTACTAAGGCCGGAAACTTCTTCGGTCCAGATAAGGACAATGGAAAAAGGAAAACCTCCTTTCAGAGTTATCGCACCCGGAAGAGTATACAGGAATGAAAAAGAGAACGCAACGCATCTCGCTATGTTTTCCCAGTGCGAAGGCCTGTATGTCAACAGGGGAGTATCTTTCGCGGAATTAAAAGGTACTTTAAAAGAATTTTTTAAAATCCTGTACGGGAAAGAAACAGTAATAAGGTTCAGACCTCACTATTTTCCGTTCACAGAGCCGTCTGCCGAAGTTGATGTAAGCTGTTTCAAATGCGGCGGGAAAGGATGTTCTCTCTGCAAAAAGAGCGGATGGCTGGAACTCGGCGGATGCGGAATGGTTCATCCCGCATTACTGGAGAATGTCGGCATAGACAGCGAAGAATACACCGGTTTTGCTTTCGGGCTCGGAATAGAAAGGCTGGCTATGCTCAGATACGGTGTCAACGATATCAGGGATTTTACTGAGAACGACCTCAGGTTCCTTAAGCAGTTTTAATTATAACGGAAGTTTTGAAAAATGAATATCTCGGCTAAATGGCTTAAAGATTATGTGGATTTTGAAATAAACGAAAAAAATGTCGATGATGTCGTACACAGGCTCGCGATTCTGGGTTTCGAGTGCGAGTCGGTGGAGCATATCAAGAGGGATTATGATAAATTTTGCGTCGGAAAGGTTTTGGAGTGCGAGAGGCACCCGAATGCGGACAAGCTGAGCCTGTGCAAAGTGGATGTCGGGACGGAGGTGCTTCCGATAGTATGCGGAGCTCCGAACGTAGCCGCCGGTCAGACCGTTCCCGTCGCGCTTGAGGGCGCAAAAGTCGGAGATTTCGTTATAAAAAGAACGAAGCTCCGCGGAGAGGATTCCGCCGGCATGATCTGCGCGGAAGACGAGCTCGGCCTTTCTGACGACCACGGCGGAATTATGGTCCTGGACAACAAATATCCCGCCGGAACGCCTTTGAATGACCTCTTCGGGTACGAAGATTATATTCTCGAGCTCGAAGTCACATCGAACAGGGCGGACGCGCTCGGCTATATCGGTTTCGCCAGAGAGTTCGCGTTCATGACGGGTTCTGAGCTTAAACTGCCTGAGGTCAAAGTGGCGGAATCTTCGGAAAAGACCGCCGATCATATTAAGATAGATATTCTCGCGCCCGAAGCATGTCTCAGATACTGCGGCAGGGTCATAAAGAACATCAGGGTCGCCGAATCGCCTGTATGGCTGAGAGAGAAGCTCACAGCCGTGGGCCTCAGACCCATAAACAACATTGTTGACATAACGAATTTTGTCATGCTCGAGACCGGTCATCCGCTGCACGCCTTTGACCTGAACCTGATCTCCGGGAACAGAATAGTTGTGAAAAAAGCCGGGAAAGACGAAAAGTTCGTAACTCTTGAAGGTAAAGAAATTGAATTGAACGATAAAATACTGATGATATGCGATGCTGAAAAACCTTCCGCGCTTGCGGGCGTGATGGGAGGCCTGAACAGCGGGGTAACATCGGATACAACGGATGTTCTTCTCGAGGTCGCGTATTTCAACCTTGCGGACATTCGGGAAACGGTCAAACTTACAAATATACATACAGATTCATCAAAACGCTTTGAAAGAGGTATCGATCCGAACGATCCTGAATTCGTGATAAACAGGGCCGCGGCACTGATCAGTGAGCTTGCCGGCGGAGACATTTTGAGCGGGATCGCTGATAATTATCCTGAAAAAATAACAGAAAAGATAATCGATCTCAGGGTATCAAGAACAGAAAAGGTGCTCGGGTTCAGAATTGAGGCTGAGGATATACTCTCTTCTTTCGGTAAGATCGGACTGAGGTCAGTCGTAAAGAACGCTGACACTCTTACTGTGACCGTACCTACTTTCAGGCCGGACATAAAAAGGGAGATCGATCTTATTGAAGAAGCTGTCAGGCTATACGGCTACGACAAGATACCTGAGACAAATATTTCATCTATCGGCCTTGAAAGCACTGAAGACCCGGATGAAGAACTTCTTGACTCGGTCAGGGACCGTTTTAAGAATCTCGGCCTGACGGAGACTTTCTCTAAAAGTATGGTCGACGGAAAATACTGCGCTCCCTTCGGTCTGACCCCTGTAAAAATCGAGCACCCGCTTAACGAAGAGATGAACCACCTCCGCAACTCGATCCTGCTTCCCCTGCTTATAAACGCCGACAGGAATATCAGAAGAAAAGCCGCAGGTGTGAGCATTTTTGAGACAGGCAGGATATTTTATTCCGAGAACGGGAAGATAAAAGAGACTGACGCGGCCGGAGTTCTGCTCACAGGCATCCGTAAAGCGCAAACATGGGACTCACCGGAGCGGAACTATGATTTTTATGACATAAAAGGCATAGTAACGGGTTTTATAAACAGCTTTAAGATAAGTACGGCCGGATTCGTTACGGAAAATATTCCGTCCCATTTCGACAAAGATCAGGCCCTTAATATTATGATAAACGGAAAACCGGCCGGTACATTCGGCCTTTTATCAAAAGATACTGCCGCCGCGTTCGACATCAGGCAGGACATTTTCTGTTTCGAAGCTGCTCTTGATCAGATCGGGCTTCTTTTTTCCTCTTCAGACAGGCACCTTAAAGTGCTCTCCAGATTCCCTAAAGTGGTAAAGGACATTTCTGTGCTTATGCCCATATCGGAGAATGCTGAGAATATCGAAAATTATATCCGTAAAATAACCGGGGATATCCTCGAGGATATTTATGTGGCCGACATATATAAAGGGGAACAGACCGGAGAAGGGAAAAAATCATATACTTTCAGGATGTCTTTCCAGCCTTACGAAAAGACTATGAGCGACAAAGATATCGAAAAGATTCTCAATAAGATAATTAGCGGTCTTAAAAAAGACCTTCAACTTGAAATAAGATAGAGGACGCGCCTTATGGATTATAACGACATTAAGGAAAAGATCACCCTTGCAGCAAAAAAAATAAAAGAGCTTCAGGGAGAACTCAAAGGAAAAGATTCGGAGATAAGCGATCTTAAAGCAGAAGTTTCCGAATTAAAAAAGGAGAACAGCAGCCTTCAGGAAGATAACGAAAAGATCAGAAAAGAGAACGAAAAGTTATCTAAAGACAACCAGAAAGTGGTCAGCGAGATAGAAGAAAAGCTGGCTGAGCTTGACGCGCTTTTCGCTGATGAAGCGGCGGAAGAAAAACCGAAACACTCTTCAAAAAAAGAAGAAAAAAAGGACGAGAAGAAGAGATCTGAAGTCAGTTCGGATGTTGAATCCGAGCTTGAAGAACTCAATAAACTTCTCTAGGAGAATATGACGTCGTCATTTAAAGTGAATATTCTCGGAGAGGAATTTTCGGTAAAGGTCAACACTGATCAGGATGATTACACAAGAGATGTGGTAAACCATGTGATAGCCAAAATGGAAGAGGTTAAAAAAGCGACGAATGAAAATTCCACTAAAAGGATCGCCGTTTTAGCCGCCCTTAACATCACTGCCGAATTTCTCAAAAGGGACAGATCTTACAGAGACAACTTAACTGATATAGAAAAGATACTCGGCGATATCGGTCTCTGAGCATCTGCGGACGCTCCGGCTCTTTAATGTAGTAGTACCAAAAATAAAAATAAGGGTTTCGTAAATGATATATCGTAACATAATGCCTCCTCCGATGAAAAACTCGGCCCTTTTAAGGGTAGTGGACTATGAAAATACGATTGAAGCGATTCCCAACTTACCAAGGTAAGATGCTTCTACTTTAATAGAGCCGGACTTTTTTTACTTCTGACGACATACAACGTAAGTTAATATAAATCCAAGGAGTATTGAGAATGACACCGTATATCTATTTGCTGATATCCCTGCCGGCGGGGTTTCTGACCGGAGTTCTATTTTTTAAATGGAGAACAGAAAGCAAGATAGGAAGAGCAAAGAACCACGCGGAACAGATAAGATCTGAAGCGCGGAAAGAGGCCGAGGTAATATTAAAGGACGCCCAGGCGAATGTTTTAAAGGAGGAGATCAAGCTAAAAGACCAGATCTCTAAAGAGAAAGACAGGTTCGAGGACGAAATAAGAAAAAAAGAGAACGAGATACACAAGGAAGAACTTCTGCTTAAAGACAAGGAGAATTCGATTAAACAGCAGCTCGACGAAATGGGAAAGAAGGAAAAAGAGCTGAGAAGCAAGGAGCAGTCTGTTGAGGATAAGAAAAAGCATCTCGAGGCCAGACAGGAAGAAGTTGACCTCAAGCATAAAGAGGCAATAGAGAAGCTGCAGAAAATATCGGGTATGAGCAGAGAGGAAGCTGTAGAGGAACTGAAAAATCAGCTTATAAACGATGCGAAGAACAGCGTTGCCAAGATCGTTAAGGATATAAAAGACCAGGCGAGGGATTCTGCCGATAAAGAGGCTAAGAATATTATCGTTAACGCCATTCAGAGAACCGCGGCGGACCACAGCGCCGATACCACACTTTCGGTAGTTAACCTTCCGAACGACGAGATCAAAGGAAGGATAATCGGCCGTGAAGGAAGGAATATCAGGTCGTTCGAGCAGGCAACGGGCATAGAGGTGATCGTGGACGATACGCCGGGAGCCGTTGTCCTTTCAGGTTTCGATCCATACAGAAGGGCCATAGCCAAGAACGCGCTCGAAAGGCTGATCCAGGACGGCAGGGTCCACCCCGGCAAGATAGAGGAGATAGTCGAGAAATCGAAGAAAGAGCTCGAGAAGGAGATAAAAGAGCTTGGAGAGAACACTTGTATGGACCTGGGGGTTCACAACCTTCATCCGGAGCTTTCCAAGCTAATCGGAAGGCTGAATTACAGGACAAGCTACGGTCAGAACGTGCTGCTGCACTCTGTCGAGTGCGCAAAACTCTGCGGGCTCATGGCGGCCGAACTGGATTATGATGTCAAGCTGGCTGTAAGAGCGGGTCTTCTGCATGACATCGGCAAGGCCGTTGACCAGTACCAGGAAGGAACTCATGTTGAGCTGGGAATAGAGCTCGCGAAGAAATTTAAAGAGCACAAGATCATCATAAATGCCATAGCCGCGCATCATGAAGACGCCCCGATCATGCACCCGATTGCAGCGCTGGTCATGGCGGCCGACGCGATATCCTCATCCCGTCCCGGCGCCAGAAGAGAGACGCTGGGTAACTACCTGCAGCGGCTCGAGAAGCTCGAAGCAGTCGCCATGGGCTATGACGGAGTGACCAAGTCCTACGCTATACAGGCCGGAAGGGAAATAAGGGTCCTTGTCGAGAACGAGCAGGTGGACGACGCCAGGGCGGATATGCTAGCTGCCGACATCGCCGAACAGATACAGAGCGAAATGAAGTATCCGGGCCACATTAAAGTAACCGTTATAAGAGAATACAGGGCGAGCAGCATAGCGAAATAAGGAAAGGCATGGAAACAGGAATACTTTTTATAGCCGACGTTGTCGGAGAACCGGGGATGGCGATCCTCGAGAAAGCCATGCCTAAGCTCCGCCTGAATTACAGGCCGGACCTGGTCATCGTCAACGGAGAAAACACCCGGGCGGGAAAGGGCCTTTCCGAAGGGCTCGCGAAAAAATATGTTCAGCTGGGTATAAATGTGATTACAAGCGGCAACCACATCTGGGACTTTGCGCAATTCCACAACACCCTGAACAATCCGGCCTATAATTATATAATCAGGCCGATGAACTATCCTGAGGGCGTGCCGGGACGCGGTCATTTTATTGCCGATGCCTCGAACGGCGCAAAGATCTGCGTAATAAACCTTCAGGGCAGGACATTTATGGCACCAATAGACTGCCCGTTCAAAAACATAAGGGAATTCATATCAAAAATCAATTCCCAGGCGAAAATAATTTTCGTTGATTTTCATGCGGAAGCAACGGCTGAAAAGATCGCCATGGGCAGATATCTGGACGGATACGCCACGGCCGTTGTGGGAACGCATACACATGTGCAGACCGCCGACGGGGAGATATTACCGAAAGGTACCGCTTATATCACCGACGCGGGAATGACCGGCCCGTTCGACGGAGTGATCGGAATGAAAACCGTTACAGCCGTGAACAGGTTCAGATTCCAGACGCCTTTTAAATATGAGGCGGCTGAAGGCGACCCGAGATTGAACGGGGTTTTCATCAAGGCTGATTCTGAAACAGGCAGAGCAATTTCCATCGAAAGGATCAGTTTTAAAGAGTGCGAAATCTAAAGAGAGGTGAATTATGAAAAGATCTGTATACTGTCTTGCCGCGCTTTTTATGACGGCTTTCGGAATGAGCCTGTTCAGCGGAGACCCTGAACTGCCTGCCGGAGACAAAAAAAACCAGAGGTCCGCCGCCGAAGGTAATAACCTTTTCATGGTAAAGTCTTATAAGCTGCTTTCTGAAGAAGACGGCAATATTTTCATATCCCCTTTCAGCATCTCTTCCGCTCTTGCAATGACCTATGCGGGCTCAGCCGGAAAGACTGAGGAAGAGATGGGGAGAGCGCTCGAGTTCGGTAAGAACACCGTGGCGTTCCATGAGAATTTCGGCAGCCTCACCAATTCAATAAATTCAATATCTTCCAAAGGCGAACTTGCTCTCAGCATCGCGAACAGCCTATGGCTTGCGGAAGGTTATGAATTCAAGGATCAGTTTTTAAAAATCAACCGAAACTTTTATAAATCCGAAACAACCAATCTGAATTTCGCTGAATCTGAAAAAGCGAGAAAGACAATAAATGACTGGGTGGAAGAGAAAACCGCGGGTAAAATAAAGAACCTTATACCGGAAGGCATTCTGGACGCCCTGACCAAGCTTGTTCTTACCAACGCCGTTTATTTTAAGGCCGAATGGGCCGAGCAGTTCAAAAAAAGCAATACTCAGGATTCCGAATTCTTTACATATGATTCAGCTGTTCCGGTACAGCTGATGAACCAGAAAAAAAGATACCCTTATTATGAGAACTCGGAGATAAAATTCATTGAGCTGCCCTACAAGGGAGGAGACGCTTCGATGTATGTTCTGCTTCCCCAAAAAAGGGATGGTTTGAAGGATGTGGAAAAGAAGATCACATGGGCAGAGATAGAAAACTACACAGGCTCGCTGCTGTCAAAAGAGGTTGACGTATATTTCCCGAAATTCAGAATGTCTCTTGAATATGAGCTTCAGAAACTGATGAGGAGAATGGGAATGGTAGAGGCTTTTTCAAAAAGCGCTGATTTTTCACTCATGAACAGTAAAAAGGAACTTTACATCTCCGCCATAATTCACAAGACATTTATTGAAGTTGATGAAGCAGGGACTGAAGCAGCTGCGGCTACAGCCGTGGTGATGAGAATGAAATCGGCAATGCCCGATCAGAATTTTGCCACTTTCAGAGCCGATCATCCTTTCTTTTATTTTATCAAAGAAAAAAGCACAGGAACGGTTTTATTTGCAGGCAGAGTGGCTGACCCCTCAAAAAAGTAAATGTCCGGTAAAAAAGACCCAAATAAAACCTTCGGAAAGATGCTTCTCAGCATCGGGATCCTCAACCTGATCGTCAGGATCAATACTATGGCGGATGTTGCTTTGTCTTTCTTTTTTCTTGCAAGAGGAGGTTCTGTTTTAAAAGGCCGGAATTGGTCGCATGCTGATAAATATGACCGATTTATCGCTGCTTTAGGATTTATCTGGTCTTTATTCAAACTTTTCTGGATATACTTATTTGTATCTGAGAAAATGATCGCGGCCTCGGACGGAGCCGTCACTAAGTCCTATATCATGACTTCAAGTGCCGTTTTCCTCTTTCCGGCTATTGTTATATCCATTCTGGCTTACAGAAAAAAACAAACCCCGGGACGGGAAGATGTCTGAGTCAAGGCCGATGAGAAAGGACAGGTCACATCTTATCAGATTCGCCAGGGATAACGAAGAAAGAGTTAACAGGCTTCCCGAGAATTATAGTGATTATTTTCCGGTTCCGTCAGACTCTGCATCCGCTCAGGAGTGGAGAAATGCTTATCAAAGCGATAACAGAGAGCTTACGGTAGATGTGCGGTCCGAGGTCGAATTTCTTGAAGACCACCTGCCCGGAGCGATAAATTTTCCCATACTGGATAATGCAGAGCGTGACGAGGTCGGATTTTTATATAAGCAGGTTTCGCCTAAAGCCGCGCTCTACAGGGCTCTTCAGGCCGCCGATTCCAAAGCTGATTCAATTGAGAATTTCTGCTCAGGCCTAAAGGGAAAAGAGATATTTGTCTATTGCTGGCGCGGCGGCGGCAGGAGCACCGCAGCCTGTCACTACTTTTCGCGGCACGGAATAAAGTGCAGGAAGATCGCAGGCGGTTATAAAGCTTACAGACATCTGATATATCAGCTTTTTTACGAAGATCCCTCAAGCCTCAATTTCGTAGTCCTTGCAGGGCTCACAGGCTGCGGTAAGACAGAGATCATCGAACATCTGACGGGAAAAGTCCCCGTCTTCGACATAGAAAAAGCCGCCGGGCACGCATCCAGCCTGTTCGGCCACATCCGGTTCGAAGTAAAGACCGATCACATACCTAATAATCAGCTTCAGTTCGAGAACAGGCTGTATGAACAGATACTGTCTTCCCCGAACAGAACTCTCCCGTTCCTGACCGAAAGCGAGAGCAAAAGAATATCTAAATTCAACATACCTGAAGCTCTCTATAAAAAACTCCTCGATTCCCCGGCCATAGAGATAGTTTCTTCTCTTGAGAAAAGGATCGAAAGGATAAAAGCCGAGTACTTCTCAGACGGCATTGAAAGGGCTTATCAGACTGTTGAAAGATCAGAATTCTTAAGATCTGTCCTCGGGCATGAAAAAATAGCTGAACTGCTCAAAATGCTTTCTGAAAACAGGACTGACGAATTCTGCAAATGGTTTTTAACCGAATATTACGATAAAAGGTACGCGACGAAGTTTAAGAATGTCATCGCACAAGTTAATCACGACGATCTGGTTAGGGCAGCAGAAGATATCGCAGAAATGATCGGATCTATTCCTTATTAACCGCCTTAATATCAAATTCCTCTATTACATCAAGGATCTTATTGGCAAAATCACTGATTATTGTATAATAAGCTTCGTTCTTATTGTTCTTCGTCTTTTCCACTATCCCGTGTTTTTTTAAGATCGCAAGCTGCTGAGATACTATCGGGAACGGTTCGTTAATACAATCGGCCATATTGCCCACTCTGCAGGCTTCTTCTCTTATCGCCAGCAGAAGATTTATTCTTTTTGGATTGCTGAGCGCTTTGAAAACAAGGGACAGCTTTTCGTGATTCTGCATATACGTTTTCTTGTTGCCGCTATTCCTCATGGATGAGCCTTTCGTTTAAGAATATCTTGTAATGTATAGGGCTGTTCTTTCTAAGCATGGCGGCGACACCGCAATAAGTGGTTATCGAAAGCTCTACAGCTCTTTTAATTTTTTCTATATCAAGATCATCATTTCCTTTTATGAAATACTCAACGAAAATATCCTTATAGACCATTGGGTGTTTTTCCGTCTGATCAGCTTCGGCCGTCATTGAAAGTGAGTCATATTCTATGCGCATTTTCTGAAGTATCGAGGCAATGTCCATCCCGCTGCATCCGAGAAGACCTCCGAGAAGAAGAGCTTTGGGGGAAGGCCCGCTGTCGTTCCCGCCGTATTCCTTTTTTGTATCAACCGTATATTTGTGACCGAACTGATCAACCTCAAAAGAAAGATCACCCGTTTGTATCGCTTTTACTTTCATCATCGTTCTCCCCTTTCTTATTTTTAAACATTCCTGTTATCAGGTATCCGAAAAAAGCTCCGTACATTATTGAACCCCACGGGTTCGATGTTATACTTCATCCTCCTCCGGCGCAGCCTATGTAATAATAATAGGCATATCCTGCAAGACCGCCTGCAGCGGTGAATAGGAAAAGTTTAATTTTTCCCATCAGCCTTTTTTGCCGGAAAATACTGTTCTATGAACTTCTGTATTTCATGTTTGCTTCTCAGCCCTACAAAACCCTGATCAGGCTTTCCCTCTTTAAATACTCCGACTGTGGGTATTGATCTTATGGCGTAAGCTGATGCTGTCTTAGGGCTTTTATCCACATTAATCTTGGCGAATTTTATCTTTCCGTAATTCTCTTCAGCAAGCTCGTCAATTATCGGTCCGAGAGTCTTGCAGGGTCCGCACCATTCAGCCCAGAAATCAACAAGCACCGGCACTTCAGACTCTATGACTTCATTCTGAAAATTATCATCCGTAAGCTCAGTAATATACTTTTTACCTTCTGCCGACAGAATAACCGAAGCTATCATTAGAGCGAGTAATGATCTTCTCATCTTTCACCCCCATTATTTTATGTATTTATCCAGCTTTGCTCTTATATTTGCTTCAGGATGAGCCCCGATAAGACCGTCCACGACCTGTCCTTTTACGAATATGAGCATTGTGGGTATCGACTGAATATTGTACTTGACCGCGGTTTCCCTGTTGCTGTCAACATCCAGTTTTGATATCTTGAATTTTCCCGCATACTCGTCAGCGAGCCTGTCAACTATCGGACCTACCATCCTGCACGGCCCGCACCACTCGGCCCAGCAGTCAACAAGGACCGGTAAATCAGAGTTTATAACTTCCTTGTCAAAATCTGAATCAGTTACATGTAAAGCGCCCATTTTCCTCTCCTTCTGTTTTGTAATTCATTTCAAAGAACTTAGCATTATTGCTATGTAGTAAATTTACTAAACGCAGAAAGAAAAGTCAAGGACAATTTTTATTCGCGCTACTTTTTTTTACTTTTGGCAGGTTTTTTCTTTAGATATTTGTCTAATATCGCATTAAGATCTTCTTCAGGATCCACTTCCTCGTATCTTTCGACTTCTTTTCCTTCAACAAATATCAGAAGAGTGGGAATTGATTTAATATTATATCCGTCAGCTGTTGCCTTGTTTTCATTATAGTTCATCGTGGCAACTTTGAATTTTCCTTTGTAGGAATCGGCAAGGTCATCGATAAGAGGATCTACTATCCTGCACTGGAAACACCAGCTCGCGCAGATATTTACAAGAGCCGGAATTTCCGACTTCAGTATTTCTTTTTCAAAATTTTTACTCGTTACTTTTAGAGCACCCATTTTGTCTCCCGGATGTTTTTTCCTGAAAATAAAATCAATGAACGCCTGATAGTCAAGTATTTTATTGCTTTAGCAAAATTATTTTATTATCCTTTACAATTATAAAACAGTTTTAAAACAGGAGGTATATGATGCATATGGTCGTGAATGGTAAAAAAGTTTCAAACCCCGCAGCTATCATTATTGTCGGTCTCGCATCAGTTGTTCTGACAGGGATAATGACCGCACTGGTGATATTTCTTGTACTCCCTTTCGTGGGTATCGCCCTCAGCCTTTCGGTTGGCCTGACAATAGTTATTTTTATAGCTGTTCTGGTCGGACTTCCAATACTTATTCTTGGAAGGGTCATATTCGGGATATTGATAAGACCATTTTTGAAAGACAAGGACGAACAATGAACGATCTTCTGATACACAACATTGGAAGGCTTTTTTCACCGGATCCGAATATTTTTGGTAAATTGACAGTCCTCGAGAACTGCTCGGTCAAGATCAAAGACGGAATGATCGAAGACATCCTGCCGTGCGATATGGAGATCAACGCGCCTGTGATCGAGAAGTACGATATACTGGACGCGAAGGGCATGTCCGTTCTGCCGGGTTTTGTTGATTCTCACGCGCACCCTGTTTTTGCGGCATTAAGGAACAGCGAGTTCGAAATGAGGAACGCGGGAAAATCCTATCTAGAGATCGCCCAAGCGGGCGGTGGGATAAAAAACAGCGTAAGAAAGCTGCGTGCGATGTCTGAGGACGAGTTGTTCAGGATGTCGAAGAAGCGCTTGCTTGAGTTTTTGCGGTTCGGGACGACGACCTTGGAGGCTAAATCAGGCTACGGGCTCACTCTTGATGACGAGATCAAGATGCTTAATGTCATTAAGCGTTTAAGCGAAGAACTCCCGATCGACCTTGTGCCGACATTTTTGGGAGCGCACGACATCCCGGAAGAGTTTAAGGAGGACCGCGAGGGTTATATCAGCCTGCTGATAAACCAAATGATCCCCAAGATCGCGGAAGAAAAACTCGCCGCCGCATGTGATATTTTCATTGAAAAGGACTTTTATACCATAGAAGAAGGCAGGCGTATACTTTCCGCGGCAAAAGAGCACGGGCTTGATGTCAAGATCCACGCCGACCAGCTCACATGCAGCGGCGGAAGCGGCCTCGCCGCCGAACTGGGCGCCCTATCCGCCGATCATCTTGAATATATTTCAGATGCCGATACTGACGCGATGATCGAAAAAGGCACCGTCTTCAACCTTATGCCCGGCGCTTCATTCTTTCTGGGAATGCGGGATTTTCCGCCGGCGAGAAAGATCATCGCGAAGGGCGGAATCTGCGCGCTCTCTACAGATTTCAACCCCGGCACCTGCTATTGTTATTCACTACCCTTTATCATGACGATATCGGCGATCTACCTTCACATGAGCGCGGAAGAACTCGTCTGGGCGGCTACGGCCGGCGGCGCAAGGGCTCTCGGCTTAAATGACAGAGGCCGCATAGAAAAGAGCGCCAAAGGCGATCTTCTGGTGATGGATATAAAAGAACCGACCGAAATACCTTACAGCATGGGAATGAACCTGGTGAAAAAAGTTATAAAGAACGGCAGGATAGTGATATAGGAGGATTTATGCAGTACCGCGAAATGACAGGCGGCGACAAAGTATCTGTACTCGGCTTCGGGTGCATGAGGTTTCCGGTTAAAAAAGACGGTTCTATAAACGAAGAAAAAGCCTCAAAACATCTGCTTTATGCCATTAATAACGGCGTTAACTACCTCGACACAGCCAAACCGTATCACGGCGGGAAAAGCGAGCCTTTCGTGGGAAAATTTCTTGAGGAGAACAATCTCAGGGATAAGATATATCTGGCCACAAAACTTTCAGGCTGGTATATTAAGGAAACGGCGGATTTTGATAAAATATTTAAAGAACAGCTCAGTGACCTTAGGACTGACTATATTGATTATTATCTGGTACATGCTTTAAACGGGAAAAGCTGGGCGCGGCTGAAAGAACTCGGAGTTTTAAAATTTCTCGACAAGCTCAGAAAACAGAATAAGATCAGAAATATCGGATTTTCGTTCCATGGCAACATTGAACATTTCTATCAGATCGTTGACGACTACGACTGGTCGTTCTGCCAGATCCAGTTCAACTTCCTCGACACTGAATATCAGGCGGGCATGAAAGGATATCTCTATGCGGTCAAAAAAGGCCTTTCGGTGATCTCTATGGAGCCCTTGAGAGGAGGAAGGCTGGCGCAGATACCTCCTGAGAAAGTGAAAGAAATCTATCAAAATTCAGGTTACGACCGCACTGCGGCGGAGTGGGCTTTGAGATGGGTCTGGAACTTTCAGGGAATAACCAACCTGCTATCAGGAATGAATCAAATAAAGCAGATAAAAGAAAATATCAGAATTTCCAATACCGCTTTGCCAGGATCAATGACGCGGGATGAACTTCAGGTGATCGAGAAAGCCACCAGGATTTACAAAAAACTGATGAAGATCGGATGCACAGGCTGTATGTACTGCCTTCCCTGCCCGTACAATGTAGCCATTCCCGCATGTTTTGAATATTACAACGGATACCACCTTTACAACGACGAAAAATTTAAGGCTCTATATAAGAACTTCATTGGCGACAAGGCTAAAGCATCACTGTGCGTGAACTGCGGGCAGTGCCTGCCCAAATGCCCTCAGGGACTAAAAATCCCAGAACTGCTGAAAAAAGTTGTGAAAGATATTGAATAGCTTTGTGCTAACTACATAAATAAGGAGGTAAGAATGAAACGTACAGCATCAATTATCGCGATGATCATTATGGCGTTGCAGGTTTTCTCGCTGGAAATTTTAACGATCACGAAAAAAGACAACACCGTTCTGACTATCCCGACATCTGAGATCGCAAGTATGACTTTCACCGGCTCTGAGCAGTTCATTGACGAGAACGCTGTTTACGATGCCGACGGCAACTCCTACAACATTGTTAAGATAGGCCTTCAGTCATGGACGGGAAGGAATCTTGAAACTACAAAGTTCAAGAACGGCGATCTTATCATGAAAGCGGGATCTGAAGCTGAATGGCTAAAAGCGGCGGAAGAAGGTAAACCGGCCTGGTGCTATTATCTGGACGCATCCGAAAGCGGAAAAAAATACGGCAAACTGTATAACTGGCACGCTGTAAATGACGGAAGAGGGATCGCTCCTGACGGGTGGAGAGTCTCAACGGCAAGCGACTGGGACGGCCTGATAAGGTTCTTAAACGCCATAGCCGCGGCGAAACTCAAGGAAACAGGAACGGTCAACTGGTTAAAGAACACGGATAATGTGACCAATGAAACCGGGTTTACGGCTCTCCCGGGAGGCTGGCGGAGCGAAAAAGGGAAATTCAACAGCGTCGGTTCCGTAGGATGCTTCTGGACAAAAAACCAGGTCAATGATAAAGACGCGTATTATATGATTATTTATGATAACAACTCCACTGTATACAAATACGGGAACAACAAGGGAATAGGTTATTCGATAAGGCTTGTAAAAGAATAAAAAAGGGCGCGGCGCACCCTTTTTTATTCCGGTTAATCTCTGTTTATTTCTCGATATATATCCTTACAACATCGCCGTTGGCGCTTTCGACATTTACGATATCCTCGTCGACCATGTCAATAAAACTGTCGATGTTTGTCACGATCTGCTCAAGATCGATCCCTTCGCTTTTTATTTCCGCCATCTTGTTCTTAGGCATCATGTTCACCGCAAGTTTGGCGAGCATGAGAGGCAGTGTTATGACGACATTGTCTCCGTCAGCGCTTTCTACCACTACCTTGAACTTGCCCTTCAGTTTTCCGGCAGATTCGGATTTTTCAGCCGGCAGCGGTGCCGCCGGAACAGCGGGTTTTCTTATTTCTGTCCTGGTATCGGCGGTGTCAACCGCTTTCAGCAGTTTCTCGGCCTGCTCGACCGTTATTTTTTTGTCCTCCAGCATCTTGAGGATCTGAAGTTTTTCCTCGCTTCCCATTTTGTACTCCTTTTTTATAGTTTTATTTTAACCACAGTTCCGTCTTTAGCAGTTATGTCCACGCCTATCTCGTCTTTTAATCCCACTCTCGGCTGTCTTCTCAGGATCAGATAGAGATTGAAAGGTATCAGAAGAAGCGGCCTGAACAGATTGTAGTTTATTGTCATTTCGGGATTTATCACCCTTATCATGCTCATGTAAGGTATATCCCAGACAGGTTTTCCCGTCGCTGTCAATGTCAGATAGTCTATGAACGAGTAGATCAGGTAAATGTATCCGAGCGTTCTTATTATGCCTTCATCCATCGCGTTTAAGACCAGAAGGTTCACCGCGAACATGACGCAGGTGATTATAAGCATCGCCTTCGTTTCTTTAAGGATCACGCCTTTGGTCAGATAGTAGATCCCTATGGTCAGTATAAGCAGAAATATCATGACAGTTCCCTTATTTTAAGGCATTTATAAGTTTTTCGGCCTCTTCGGCTGTAATTTTGCCTTCCGAGATCATGTTAAGTATCTGAGATATGTTCTGGTTGTCCTGTTTGGCGGAATGCACTTCTGATTTGAACTCCTTTGATGTTACATCTTTAAGATGATCCTTTAAGTTCTTTATCATCGGTTTGAGCGATTCTTTGAAAAATGCTTTGTTGAATTTGGCGAACTCACCCTTAACCTGAGATACCTTTATCTTATCCTCTGACGGTTTTTCTCCCGTTATATCCACATCCCCCGAAACAGAGTTGATCTTTATCCCTGCGGGACCGGCAAATTTTATTATGTTGACAGACACATCGCCCGTTACGCTGTTTATGCTCAAGTCTTCGGCAAGATCAAGTTCCGCGTTTATCGAAACATCTCCGGAAACGCTTCTTATTTTAAGCTCTTTGAACGCTCCGTCCGATACTGCCGTGTCGCCGCTGATAGCCGATGAAACCAGCCTGCCGTTTGATCCTGAAACGGATATATCTCCCGAAATAACACTGAGATCTGCATCCAGCTCCCTTATGCCGGTGAAGGAGATGTCGCCCTTTTTTGATGAAGCTTTCCCTTTAAGCCCGGATATGCCGGACACGCTGATGTCGCCTTTCAGGCTGTCGAGTGATGCTTCGACTTCGCAGCCCTCCGGAATTTCAACAGACACCGGGAAACTCTCCATATTAATGAAACTGGAGAGTTTTTTGTTCTTCTGCGTGATTACAAGTTCGTTGTTTTCGAACTTTATGTCGAAGATATCCTCGGCGGTTCCTTTTCTTAGATCGTCGAAATCGACCGAGATATCAGATCTTCCTGTCCCTTTCAGATCTATATCTCCGGTAAGAAGAGATATGCTGATACTGACCGTGTTTCCGCTCAATGTGTAGTTCATGATCGGCCTCCTTTTGAAAGTTGGTTTAAAGCGTCCTCGGCCGATATCTCGCCTCTTGCCAGAAGCTCTATCACTTCAGCCGAGTTATCCTCTTCATCCTCTTCAATATTGAGAGCCGCCTTGGCCTTTTTAAGAAGGTTCTTTACCTTGGGATATGAGCAGTTGAGAAGTTTTTCGACCTGCTTAATGTTCCCTTCCGCCATTATGAATACCTTAATGAAATCGGTAATCTCCCTGTCGGAATCGCCCAGACCGCTCTCACATACAAAATCGCCCCTGATCTTTGTGCTGCATGATCCGCATGTGTATTCTGTCACCTTCAGGCCTGATCCGCATACGGGGCAATCGCTCAGTTTCTTTTTCATTTTACATTCCTTTATTTTAATTTATTGTCTTAACATCAGTCAGAATATTCTCGTATTTTATTGAAATGGTCATCAGATCCCTGGCTTTCCTGTAATAATTTCCGCCTTTCTCGATCATTTCGATCAGTGTTCCCATCCTGTCGTTCTTCATTTCCGTTACCTTTTTCCTTTTAGATTATTACTCTGTGAAATTCTCTTGAGATCCTGTTCCTCATTTTGAATTTCAGGTCCGTTGCTATCATCTCCACTTTTTCTGCCGGTGTAAACCCTTCAGGGCTTTTGTTTTTTGATCCGATCACTTTATCCATTTTATTTTCCTCCGTGTTTTAGTTTCTGATGGTAATATAAACAATATTTATTTTCTTGTCAAGTAAAAGTTAATATTTTTAATGTATTTTTATTTTTATATCAACATTGTTAATTTTTAAACATGCGACTTGTTCATTTTATTGTCTGGACGAATGGGGGTTAAAGATGAATAATCTTATTATTTTCATTGATTGAATACTCTTTATTCATTATTATATACAGGTCAATAAAATAAAAGGGGTCCGATCATGAAAAAGTTCTTATCGCTCGGTTTTATATTCGCGATCATGCTGAGTTTTTTTAATTCGCCCGCGTTCTCGCAGGAAAAGAGCGAGGTCTCGCTTCCGTGGAATGAATTCAAGTCGCTTGTGAATCTGGATAAGGAACAGATGATATTACCCATCGCGACATTTGAGAAACTTGTTCTTCAGACGGGAAAACAGGATTATAAACCGCAGAATATAGTGAACGGAAATGTTATCATCAGTCAGACCGAGTTCAGGAAACTGGTTGACAGCATGAAAGCCCCGTCGGGTATAAACATCTCACCTCCTTATGATTATCTTGTGACAAAAGCCGTTTATAAAGGAAAGATGAATCAGGAAAATACCGCTTTCACCGCGACTTTTCTTGTTCATGTCTTAAAAGATGACCAGTATATCAAGATCCCGGTTATCCCCAATTCAACCGCTGTTGGGGACATAAAAGTAAACGGGAAAGCCGCCCTGATCGTCAGCGAGAACGGCTACAGTAATGTGGTGCTTCAGGGCAAGGGGGAGTACAGGCTCGAGGCTGAGTTCTCCGTCAAATCGTCAATCGCTAAAGGACCCTATGAACTGTATATCAATATAAATAAGACACCTGTCACGCTTTTTGAGCTCGAGATCCCTATGCCGCAGATAGAGGTCGAAATGCCGCAGGCGAACCAGATCAGCACAACAGAGAAAAATAAGATCACTTTCGTTTCGGCCGTTCTGACAGAAACTTATAACATAAGTGTAAAATGGAGAAAGAAATTCGAGATCATCGAAAAACTCCCGCCGAAAGTCTATGCCGACATGAACCATCTCGTCTCGATAGAGGACAATGCGCTTAAGACCACGACCCTTATAAATTACAACATACTCCATTCTGAAATTGAGACTGTGGCCGTCTCGATAGATGATAATGTAAACATCCTGAATGTTTTTGGGGCCGGAACGGGCGAGTGGCAGGAGATAATCAGGAACGATGTCCGCCAGATAATAATCCCCTTCACTTACGGCAAAAAGGGAAACGCCAGCGTCAGCATAATAACCGAGACGCCTGTAAGCGCCGAGGGCCTTGAGACCGCATTTACAGGGATAAGAACACTGAACACGATCAGAGAGACCGGATCGATAGGGATCGAACTGAACACGAGCGCCGAGGTCACGGTCACGGAGAACAAAGGGCTGGAAAGGATAGCCGTTCAGACTCTTCCGGCGGAGATACTCAACCGCTCCGCGAAACCTTTGATAGAAGGGTTCAAATATGCCAAACATCCATTCCAGCTGATGCTCAATATCAAAAAACACAAAAAGATCGGCGTGCCCATGGCGGCGGCCTATTCTTCCAATATAGTGACACTTTTCACAGAGGACGGGAAAATAGTCCACAGCATAGAATACAAGATAAAGAACAGCTCAAAACAATTCCTTGAGATAAAACTGCCAGCCGGAGCTCAGGTATTTTCGGTTTTCGTGAACGGCAATCCGGTCGAGTCGTCACTGAACGATGAAGACATGCTGCTCATTCCGCTGATCAGGTCGAACAGCCTCAATTCAACAACGGATACTTTCCCGGTTGAAGTCATTTTTGCGACCGCGGAGAAAAACTTCAGCTTCATGGGCACAAAGGAAACAAGCCTTCCCGCCATCGACCTGTTTACCAGCCAGATCATGTGGTCGGTCTATGTGCCTCACGGATACAAATATATATACTTCGACAGTACGCTTGAAAAAGAGGAGATCATCAGAGGCATAAACATCTTCGGAGGCGAGGAAAGAGCCTATGAGGATAACGAGGTCGAGGCCGCTGAAGTATATGATAAAGCTATTTCAGGAAGGTCAAAAGAAGCAAAATCGCAGATGAGCGAGTTCAGGAATGCCCCGATAGTCGCGGAAGAGCAGCTGGTGCAGATGAAAAAGGAAAAGGATTTTGGAAGGAAAATGGATCAACTCGCCGCCGCGCCGTCAGCGATTCAGGGAGGAAGCGCAACAGGGCTCATGCCTATCAGAATAAAGATACCAACCACAGGCCAGGTCTACAGGTTCGCCAAAACAGTGGTCAACCCCGAAGACCCTCTGACTTTCAAGGTATATTTTGTTCAGAGCTGGGTGCCGAAAGCTGCAAAATGGCTGTTCTGGACGCTGGTCGCCCTCATAATCTACTTTATAGCCAAAAAACTGTTCAAGAAATTCCTTAACTCGGACATTGAGACCGACGGCGAGACCGTTAATAATAACGAAGCAGAATATAAAAAAGAATCATCTGAACTGAAGGGATCCGACGATCCGGAATAAACTGATCGCACTTCTGATAAGGAAGAAATAAACGCCATAAGAGGCGTTTAGCCGCGCATTAGCGGTAAAATCTACTCCTGATCCTGAATATTTTCTCCAGCAGCTCATACAATTCCGGATGATTCGCCTTTAATTTTCCGGGATTATTAAAGAAGTATTCGCTGACGACCGCAAAGAACTCGGTCCTGTCTGTAGCTCCGTAGGGATTGATATCCGATCTTCCTTTCATTATCATTTCTATATTCCGGCGCATGAGCTCAACCCACGGGACCATATATTGTTTCTGCAGGAAGAGTTCGGGTATTCCGTCCGTCGAGCCGTCCGCATTGTCTATCAGATGCACGAACTCGTGGATCCCCACATTTGAACCGTCCCATTCGTTGGAAAATCCCCAATGCAGGTCCGGCTTGGAGAGTATCATCTTGCCGTTTAAAAATCCGTCCCCGACCATCCCTGTAAAGCCGTGAGATCCGTCCGTGCCTGTCCGAAAATCCTCGTCAAAACTGCTCTCGTAAAGCAGCACCTCGTTCAGATTCAGATACTGCCATTCCGGGAACCTGAATATCGGAATAACGGCGCTGGCGGCAATTAGCAGCTCATCGTTCCTGTTCACTTTTGTCCCTACACCCGTAACTTTCACATTCGATAAAAATTCTTCGGCCTTGAACTCGAAAAATTTCTTCTCTTCCGGGTTCAGATCCTTATAGAACCTGACCTTTGAATTCAGCACCGACCTGTCTTTTGCCGTAAGCCTTTTATTTGGCGGCCTCCACCTGCCCGACCTTCCAAGATAACCGAAAAGCCAGATCAGAAAAAAGAAGAACAGAACCAGAAATATTATCGGGATCATATCTTGCATGAGATTAATTTATTGAATTTATATGCAAAACTCCACATTTAATATTATATTTCTTATAAGACAGAAGGAGGACATTATGATATTTGACAAAATTGAGAATCTGCGCAAATATACAAGCCTGCACCCCCGTTTTACAAAAGCTGCCGACTTTATTGAAAATACCGACCTTTCGACGCTCGAGCCGGGAAGGCACATAATTGACGGCGAAGATATATATGTTTCTTCGGCTGAATATTTTACAAAGGAAGAGGGTTTTCTTGAAGGACATTCAAAGCATATCGACATTCAGATCATAATAAAGGGATCCGAGAAGATCGGGTTCGCGCTATTGGCCGATCAGGTCCCGAAAGACCACTATAATGAGGCTCAGGACATAAGATTTTATCACGGGAATTGCGAACACTTCACGCTTGTACCGGGAACTTTCGCGATATTTTTTCCACAGGACCTTCACAAGCCGGGTATGACCGACAGAAAACCTTCAGAAGTGAAGAAGGTGGTAATAAAGGTGCTGTGCTGAAATAAAAAAGCCGGCGCATAGGCCGGCTTTTTTTGCGTTTAGCTTTGTCAGTTTTTCGCTACAACATACCAGAATTTTTTCGCTGCTGAATATGGTGTTGTGTATGAGTTTGTACTTACATTCGCTACTACTGTAAATGTCCCGTAAGGATCGTCGGATGAGTAAACATCGTAACTGGTCGCGCCGGATACAGCAGCCCAGGTTATCGTCAGGTCGCTGCCCGAAATGCCCGTAGCCACATTCGACGGCGCACCTGGGGCTGTCTGAGTGCCAGTTATAGAGACATTGTCCATGTATATATTGTTCCCGTAAGCGCTGCATCCCATGAAGCCGATATAAACGCTCTGGCCGTCAAATGCGCTCAGATCTACGCTTTTAGCAGACCACCCGTTCGTAGTAGAGTATCGCTTATAACCCTTGACTTTAGTCCAGTCAGTGCCGTTAGCCGACACATAAACTTCAAGGCTGTCGTTCGCAGTAGAGTAACCGGTGTCAACATACATCTGGAATGTCAGCGTTACATTTGAATTGCCCGCAAAAGATATCTGCGGCGTAGCAAGTCTTGTTTTGCTTCCGGCCGACGCATTGTAGGAATTGAATTTTGACATCGCCGAACCGTCCTGAGGCGAACAGGTCGGATAAGTTCCGCTCGTCACTCTTGTCCAATCTCCCGCCGTGCCGCTCACATCAACTATGCTCCATCCTGTTGGAGCGTAGGTCGCGTTCTCGAAACTTTCAGCGAAAGGAAGTCCGGGGCCCATTCCGCTCCCGCTTACCGCTATGTAGTTCGTAGGATGAGAAGGATCGGATGAGCTTATCGTTATGTTCCCGTTGTAACTCCCTATCACGACCGGCGCGAAGGTCAGATCAAAGGTCTTGCTGCTGTTCGGAGATACTGTGTAGCTCAGAACATTCTTCGCTTGTTCTTTCGCTGATGCAGCTACGCTGTAACCGTCTATCGTAGTTATATTGCCCATCAGATACTGGCTCGAGTGGCTGTTCGTTATCGTGAACTGTTTTACGCTCGTATTTCCTGTTGATACGCTCCCGTAATTCAGTGAACTCTGATTCACCGCGAATACTCCGCCGGTCTCGCCGTAAGCCACATTGAAGGTCACCGGTATGACTTTTGACGGCTCATCGGGATCGTTCGAACTTACCGTAATATCAGCGCTGTATGTTCCGACTTCAAGCCCTTCCGCATTGCAGGTAGCTGTTATGGTATCGCTCAACTTCCCAGATAAAACCGTTCCGGATGTTTTATCAAGAGTCAGCCACTCAGGGGTTGCCTGGAACTGGATCGCGAAATTGTTCTTCAGGTAAGCCGTATTATAATTTACAAGGCTACCCACACTTCCGGTAGCGTTCTCAATACCCACGGTGCAGCTCGTTTTACTGCCGTTCATCGTGTTGTACTGGAATACTATCTTCCCGTTCTGATAGAGAATTATCTGGAATGTGTTCATAGTAGTGCTTGAATAGTTCTCTATGTTAACATAGCTGACTATGAACCTGCTGTTCGCCGCGTCGCGGTAATAGTAGATCGCGCCTGATGGCGATGATGACGGATCAAGATCGTCCCAGTACGGCGCTATCAAGTTGTTCGGGTCTGCAGTGCTCGGGATCGTCACATTCGTGAAAGTTGTGGCAGAGGATGTGAATGATATCCAGCCGTTCGAGCAGACATTGACGGAACTGAATGTGTCGCCGTAGAAATTGAAGTCGAATCCGAGAGATACACCCGTTATGGTCTGATCAATCCCCGTGAAACCCATGTTCGTGCCTACTCCGGTTATATCTACCCAGCTGTAAACGGGGCCGCCTGTCTCGTCTGAATCTTTCCACTTATAGCCGAAAGAGTCTTCGCCCGATGCCTTCAGGTCCTTTGTATCAGTATAGTTCACGCTAAGGCTGTAGTTCAGCGTTCCCAGACCGCTGTTGATTATGTCGAATGTTTTATTCGTCGAACTTTCAGGCGCTGTAGTGGCATTTAAGGAAGCAACGCTAAGTCCGATGTTTGGTACGATACCCGTGCCTGTAACCGCTATGTTCTGCGTTGAATGGCCGGTATCCGTTGATGTCACCACTACATTGCCGCTGTAGGTCTGGCCGGCTGTAGGGGCAAAAGTTAAATTGAATGTTTTGGAGCTCTGCGGCGCTACCGCATAGCTAAGCGTGTTCTTTGCATCTTTCGTATACTCTTTTGACGCCTGAGCTACGCTGTAACCGGCCGGTGTGGTTATGTCGCCAGTCAGATACTCGCTGCCGTGAGAGTTTGTGATAATGAACTGCTGAACGCTCGTTGAACCTGCGTCAACATTCCCGTAGCTCAAGGATGACTGGTTAATTGAGAAGGTTCCGCCTATGTCTCCGGTGCAGAATGCCTGACCGTAATAAGGCTTGCTGAACCTCGCAGTTACTACTATATCGCCTGTATCGCCCGGGCTGAAAGGTGTGATAGTTATGGTGGCTACGCCAGAAGCATTTGCTTCGGCTGCGCCATGAAGAACTCCACCCTTGCTGATCGCTACATAAGCGTAAGGTTCTGTTGTCACGGAATAAGAAGTCGAGCCGGGAATTATCGGATCATAAGACGCCGTAATAGTCTGAGGATGTCCCATCACGAGCATAAGCGAAGGATCTCCAAAAAGATGGTATGCCGACCAATACCATCCGACCCTTGTTCCGCCGTAAGTTTCCACCGCAAGAAGCGCCACATGCCTTACGCTTCCCTGAGTAGGATGATTGCTCATCATCATGTGGTCCACCGAACCTTTGTTGGAAGGTGTGAACGGAGGCGGACTTGCGGGATTCGTGTAACCCGAATTAACCAGTCCTGTTCCGCCTGATCCAATACCGAACGCGAGGTCCTCGTCCCAGTAAGTTGACATTGAAGCTCCGATGTAACCTATACCGCCTTTATTCGCCGCATTCAGCCATGATTCGCCAAAACATTCAGCTGTTCCAAAAGAACCGGTCAGGCAGCAGTTGCCGATAACAAGAGGATATTTACCTATATTGGTAAGCCCTTCAACATTCGATATAGTAAAGGACGGGTCCGCGAAAACAGTTTCAGCTCCATGAGCAGTATAATTATACCACGCCAGTCCTGTGGAAACATTGTTCACTATATTCGTTGCCTGGCCGGATGCTCCGTTATAGTAGCCGATACCTGTCATTCCATTCGTGCCGCCTGTGAACGGATTTGTGTATGTGTCATTGAAAAAATAGTTCATCTGATAGCTGATATGAGGATTGCCGTGAGAAGCCTGATATGTTGCGTCGGCACCGGCTACACCCATTCCCTTTGTCAGATATGTAAAATCCTGTCCGGGATTGAGGTTTGTGTCGAACTGCTCTTTTTCATACCAGATAGTTTTATCCACCTGGGCTGCAAGTTCTGCTGTCGATCTTACAGAAAATCTTCCTATGTACATCGAAGGTATCCTGTTGCCTGTACCGACCGCGCCGATTACACTATAGAGCAGGTCGGATCTTGTGACGGAACCGCCCGATCCGATGGCAGGATTAACCTCGGATAGAACCCCGTATGTCCCGTCATGGTCGCCGACTATCAGCACAAAGCTTGGTTTAGGATCAAGGGTATTATACTGATCCTCAATCCATGTATCTATTGTTGATATCGTAGTCGATGCGGCAACATAATTGGTAATAATATTGAATCCCTTAGACTTTTTCCATTCGATGAACCTGTTTAGGTCAGCATTTTCGTTCAGGTTGTTATTCGCCACGATCAGATAAGTTACCGGAAAATTGAGAAGCCCCTCTTTAATATCTGCTTTCGGAGGAACATAATTGACAAGGCTTTTCAGCGCATCTTCAAAGAAAGGCGAGTACTCGTCTTTTCTTTTCTCTTCAGCAGAAGGATGGGCATGTGTGAAATTCACTCTCACCATAATGTTGTTGTAGACCTCGAGCGTTCCTGCTTCCGCATTATAACTGAATGGTAATACTTCGAGCCTGCCGATCCCGACCCCCCTCATTGTTCCGCTTTTTTCGGCAGATACTGACGGTTTCCCTGCCAGTTTGGAGGATCTATAAGCTGTTTCATTATATACGAATATCCTTTCTTCGGGTTTTGAACTTTTAGAATAGCTCGGCTGAGCCGGATAAACCGGGTATTTTATTCCCAGATCGGACAGTTTGTAAGCTTTTGTTTCGTAACCTATAACTTCGATCTGCGGCTCAGCGCCATACGGCATAGCTATCAGTTCGTGGAAACGCGGCAGTTCGGGAGATCCGGTGTCATAAGTATGATAGCCGTTCTCTATCTTCAGCCTGGTAAATGTACCTTTTTCGGTTTTGACTTCTTCAAAACCGATCTTATCGACATTAAATTCCATTTCGAGAACATTTATGCTGTTCTCTCTAATTGAATATCCCGACGGTCTGGAATCATCCAGAACAGCGATCCCGGCACCTGAAAGCATAAAAGCCAGAATCAGGATCAACGCATTCAATTTTCTCATTTCTCCTCCGCATTCTGTTAATTGTATTTATTTCAACCGCTTTAATAAGCACATACACTTGAAAGGTTTTAACTAAAACGAAAATAATACTTTATTGCCTTTATGTCAACAGATTTTAAGAAAAAATATCTGTAAAAAAAAAGCCGGCATCAGGTCCGGCTTTTTTTTTCTTAAAATATTATATTATTTCGTCGCATTTCTACTTACTACATACCAGAACTTTTTAGCTTCTGAATATGGTGCGGAATACTGATTTGTTGATACATTGGTCACGAATGTGAACGTACCATAAGGATCGTCCGACGCATAAACATCGTAGCTGGTGGCATCAGCTGCCGCGTCCCAGTCTATCACAAGGTCCGTCCCGACCACGCTAGTAACGATATTCGACGGAACGCCGGGGATCACAGTCGGCTGATTGACCACGAACTGAACCGGGAGAACTTTACTTGGCTCGTCAGGATCGTTGGATGCTACAGTAATGTTCGCATTATAAGTCCCCGCTGAGAGTCCCGCAGCGCTGCAGATCAGGTTGATCGTATTGCTTCCTGATGCCGCTACGGTCCCTGTCAGTGCGCTGCTGATAGTAAGCCATGTGTAAACCGGTCCTGAAGCAGGTCCGTAAACCATAATGTTATCTATCGCCCATGAGTCCGCGCTGTTCTTTCTGACAGCTCCGGTAAACTTAATCTGCATGTTGTCAGATACTACCGGCAAAGATAAGGTCTGGCTTGCACTGGTGCTTGAAGATGCGGTATATACCTGCGTCCATGCTGTTCCGTTATAGTATTCAACGGTCGCAGTACTTAATCCCGCAGTAGTGAAGACCTGGTCAAATGAAAGAGTAAGAGAGGTACATGCAGTACCGTCAAATGAGGTCGATGTCAGTATGCCTGTAAGGTTTGAAGAAGTTTCGTTAGAAACCACTGCCCGGCCTCCCGCCGCAGTCCATGTCGCGGTTCCGCTGTTGATATATCCTCCCAGCCCTGCAGTAAAATCGTTGGAATGAACGGTAATATCTGCTTTTCCTGTCACATACTCTTTCGTGATATTATAGTTCAGGTCAGTTCCGCCCGTGTTGCTGATATTGAACGAATCCGTATCGGTTCCCTCTATATCTGCCGAAGTACTTACTGAAGATTTCGAAAGTGCGATATTCGGAGCGGGTATCGTTAAACTCCATGTTGATGAATAGCTTCCTGTCCCGTATGAGTTCTCAGCTGACACTTTCCAATAGTATGTTCCGTATCCCAGATCATCTGACGGGGTATATGTGCTGACTGTCGGAGACTGGTTTATCTCAGGAGAACTAAAGTCCGAATTGTTGTCAACAAGAATTGTGTATGATTCAGCTCCGCTTACATCGTTCCAGTCGAATGCGGGCGTGAAATCTGTTACAGTGCTTCCGTTAGCCGGGCTGACAAGTGCCGGAGCTGATGGCGGGCTCCCGAGTGAAACAGACCAAGATCCTGAGTAAGTACTCGATCCGTAGCTGTTCGTAGCAAGAACTTTCCAATAGTATGTTCCGATGGTAAGGTTGGCGGCAGGCGTGTAAGTGCTTACGGTAGGTGAATTCGTAATCTCAGGCGAACTGAAATCTGAATTGTTATCTACTAGGATCGTATAGGATATTGCTCCCGTCACATCATTCCAGTCAAATGTCGGTGTAAGATCGGATGTATAGCTTCCGTTGGCAGGTGTAGCGAGCACTGGAACAGAAGGCGCTGACCCTATTGTATAACTCCATGCAGCTGAATATGGTCCGGCACCTGTCACATTTGTTCCTCTCACTTTCCAGTAATATGTTCCCAAAGCGAGAGTTGTTGCTGTATAATCGCTTGTGGCTGATGTTGTGCTTATCGTCGGTGAACTGAAATCAGAATTATTGTCTATCAGTATCTCATATCCCGTAGCGTCAGTAGCGTCGGACCAGTCGAACGAAGGAGTTGTGTCTGTCGTTCCGCTTGCGTTCGCCGGTGAGATAAGCGTCGGCGTTCCGGGCAGAGGCGGAGGCGCTGTAACAACAACCGTCCATGCGGCAGTATAAGCGCTTGACCCTGTTACATTTACCGAACGGACTTTCCAGTAATATGTCTTGGCTGCTAGATCGATAGGCACTGTATAAGTACTTGTTGCTACAGTGGCGTTTATGTCCGGCGAACTGAAATTCGACTTGTCATCGCCGAGGATCTCGTAGCTCGTTGCATTTGCGGCATCGTTCCAGTCGAAGGTCGGTGTAAGATCCTGAACAGTGCTTCCGTTCGAAGGAGATACAAGCACAGGAACATCCGGAATAGGCGGAGGCGCGGTCAATGTTACCGTCCAAGCCGCAGAGTAAGCGCTTGATCCGCTGCTGTTCGTGGCTAGGACTTTCCAGTAATATGTTCCTGCCGCAAGATTAGCTCCCGGTGTATAAGTACTTGATGTGGGTGATGTGTTTACTTCGGGCGATGCAAAAGTCGAGTTGTTATCTACGAGTATCGTATATGAAGTAGCGTCTGTCACATCGTTCCAGTCGAAAGTCGGTGTAAGGTCCTGAACGGTACTTCCGTTTGTAGGCGATACGAGTACAGGAACTCCCGGTGGTGTTCCGCCCGTACCCAATGCCGCTCCGATATTTATTAGGCCGTAGCCACTGTATTTGTCCCATCCTGCGACAGATTCCACATTGACTATATCTGTGCATGTATTTTTCATCAGAGATATAATCTGAGCAGGAGTGTATGAAGGATACCTCGATTTTATAAGTGCGGCAAACCCAGCAGCATAGGGGCAAGCGCTCGAAGTGCCGTTGAAATATGTATAGTAGTTTCCGCTCTGATAACCTGCGGTCCCCGTAATGTCCGTTGTAGGCAATATACATGGTGCCAGAAAGTCAACAGCATTAGCTGCGTCTTTTGTGGCGACGCCGTAATTCGAACCCCACCATATTTCGTTATCAATTGTAACACCGTTCGGATCGGTATAGTTCCCTGAATTTACTTCTGTTGTTTTACTACTGCTTCTTTTCCTTCCGCTGCTGTTTGAAGCCGCGCCAACACCAACAACATTTGCATGATTCGACGGGTAATATATATTCGTTGCGTTGTTATTGGCGGTCGCGGCCAAAAGAACGACCCCCAGGTTATAGGCATATACCATTGCTGCATCACAGGCAGTATCATATCCGGGTGATACATTTGCTCCCAGGCTCATGCTTAGAACATGGGCTCCATTGTCGGCTCCCCATTTGACAGCGTTTGTTATCGCAGTAAAAGTCATACTGCCCGCGCTGTTAGCTATTTTCAGAGGCATTATTTTACAGTTTCCGGCAACACCGGCTACGCCCTTTCCGTTGTTCACGATGCCCGCGGCTACTCCCGCGCAACAGGTGCCGTGTCCGGCCGCGGAACTGTTATCCATAGGATTAGTGTCATTGTCTCCGAAGTCATAGCCCGCTACATCGTTTATATCCTCATGTGCAGTATCAACTCCACTGTCGATAATACCGATAATCACTGATGAGCTTCCGTATCCCTGAGATCCGTCCCATCCGAGCTGTGCCCTTGCGTCAAACCCCACTGTCCCGACGGGCAACCCTGTATGGTTATATGTATCACCTGACTTCCATGCCAGCATCTGAGCTGTATTGTTATGCCCCCACTGACTGGCGTACATAGGATCGCTCGGAGCCGCCGTTGTGTATATGAGATACTCCGGGCATGCGAATTCGATGTTGGGGTCCTTTTTATAATCCTCCACTGCGCTCACGACATCGGTGGCTTCAGGAATGTCTATGATCAGCCATCTGTCGAGTCCGAGTGCTTTTTCAGACTCTTTATCCTTCGACTCCATAAAGGGATTCTTGACTCCGGTAGCCGAATGCTTCATGTTCAATTCATCAAGGGTTTTGAACCCTGTAAGCGAATATGATTTCGAAGAATTATCTATCTTCAGCATACCTGAACTCTGCGCAGTTTCAGTAAGCTGGATTTTTACCTTACCCTGCATAAACAACGGTTTTTCTCTATTATCAATCCTCGGAGCATCGGCGAAGATCATTGCCGTCAACACAAGTACCGCTACTACAATATGCCTCATTTTCCATCTCCTCATAGATGCATTTTATTTTATAAACATGTCGCTATTTCGTTGCATTTCTACTTACTACATACCAGAACTTTTTAGCTTCTGAATATGGTGCGGAATACTGATTTGTTGATACATTGGTCACGAATGTGAACGTACCATAAGGATCGTCCGACGCATAAACATCGTAGCTGGTGGCATCAGCTGCCGCGTCCCAGTCTATCACAAGGTCCGTCCCGACCACGCTAGTAACGATATTCGACGGAACTCCCGGAACGACCGGGCCGCCGTTATATGTACCGTTTATAACTATATCGTCAACGCTTACACCTGACGCTCCGTTGTCCAACCCCTCAAAAGCAATATAAAAATCTTTTGAAAGTACAGCATCGTCGAGCTGTATAGAAGCTGACTGCCATGCCGAATAGTTTCCCTGATACTCCGATCCAAGCTGTACCCAGTCGCCTTTTGCCGTATTGTCTTTATAATAGACCTTCAGTTTATCGTAAGGCCTTGTCGGACCGCTCGTGACCTGAGTCGTCACATATTTAAATGTCAGTGTAACTTCGCTGTATTTGCTGAGATCGAATTTAGGAGTAATGAGTTTTTTGACAGATCCGGTAGTGGTGTTAAAATATGCGAAATATGACCCTTCCGCAGGCCCTGTCGGTTTGGAAGCTGAGGTCACAAAAGCCCAGTTGCCGTCCTGTGTCCAGTTCGCCGGTATCGTACCGCCGTTCTCGAATCCGAGAGACGCGGTTGACGGGTAAAGAGGCTCTTTGATTTCTACCTGAAGCGCAGCCGTAGCGGCGGATGTCCCCGGCTCTGAATACTTAGCTTTGATGTAGTAATTGTAAGTGTTTTCTGAAAGGCTCGTATCGTTATAGTAATTATTCGTCGTTGTAGCCAGATATGATCCGTTCCTGTAAACATCATATCCTGTTAGAGCTTTGAACGGAGCATCCCAACTCAGAGCCGCAGTGTTCCATTCATTACCTATTGATGCTCTAAAATTCAGCGGAACGGGGAACTGAACGACTGTAATGTTTATTTTATTGGATGGATAGCTTTCCCCTGAAGGAGTGCCTGTATAGACTGCTGTAGTGTAATATTCGTATGTTCCTTCAGGTCTGTTTAGATCGGTATAATTTGTTGTCGCTGAAGTTCCGATATTCACGCCGTTCCTGTATATCTTGTAGTACGATAACGCTTTAGCGGGAGCATTCCAGCTCAAATATACATCAAGCTGATGAGCCGATCCTGAAAGCTTCTTCGGAACAAGTAGTCCCGAACTGTCAAACGGAAGAATATCCTGAAGTGTCTGAAGATTGAACCCGGTAACTGTTACAGTTATGTTACCACCTGTAAACTCATGCTCGATGTCAACATCACCGTTCGAGTCTGTAAATCCCGAAAAACTGACGCCGTTCTGATACAGACATACCCATGCGCCTGCAACAGGATTTCCGCCTGAGGTTATTGTCGTTGAATACGATCCGTCCGGCACGACCGCGGTATTTTCGTTCGCTATCGCCTTCGGCGGATCGGTTCGTAACTGAAGTGAAACATCTCCGAAGATCGTCCATGTTTCGTGTGTGTCCTGGGTCGCAGCGTCGGTCGGAGCTTCTGTCAGCATCAGCCCGGAAGCATTGAAACATATAGTTCCCGCTGTCGTTCTCTGTTCAGTTACATTGATCCCGGATCCGGGCATTGTATCATAATTGTAACCGCCCTTCAAAATATCGTTGAAGTAATCCTGACCTCTCATGGGAGGCAGCCACGGCTGGCTTATCGTGGAGAACCATCCGCCGACAGCCCCGCCGTTTACCTGTCTTAGCCACGCTTCCCCGAAGCACGGGCCTGTCGTCCATTCGATATTCCCGACAAGGCAGGCAACTGAAACAACAAATGGTAACTTTGTTCCGTTAGTAAGAGTAGCGACATCCGTGTTGTACAGATATCCGCCGTAAATTGACTGGAAACAGTTATATGATCCGTGACCCGTATAGTTTATCAAAGACCTTCCGTCATTAACAAAACCGAGGATCGTCGCTTTTGTTACGCTGTTAGCCTGATACGCGGTACTTACCGATGCGTATGTGAAAGGAAGAAGCTTATTGTTGATTATTATTTCCGAATGAGCCTGATCTCCCTCGCCGTCATCACCCTGTCCGTCACCCTCGTTCGATGCGATCCCGATCCCTTTCTCATACCATATTGCAGCCATTGTCGGATTTTTTTCATAAGTGATGACCTTGTTGATCTGATTGATCAGTTCAGCCTCCGATGAAACAGAAAATCTCCCCACAACTACTTCAATGTATTTATCTGTTCCTACTGTACAACCCAGCATCGGGTCCTGCGATCCTGTAGTGGAAGTCACACTGTTCAGAACCTGTGACTTAAGGTTGGGGAAGTCGCCGACGATCTGAGCGTAAAGTATGTTCGGATTCGCCGTGTATTCGTTTTTTATATCCTGAGTAACATAAAGGTCTGTTCCGTTGGCTTTCTCGAGCGCATGCACCTTATAGCCTTTCTGCCTTTTCCAGTCTATCCACGGCTGAATTGCAGTCAGGCCCCCGTTCTGAGATGTATAGATCACAAGAATTTCACCGAGATCGCCGATCGTGAGCGCTTTGCTTTCATTGTAGTTCAGGAATATGGAATTATATATCCCGTTCATTTCCTTTGCGACTTTTGCAGGTTTGACCTTTAGCGCATTTACGGGCGGCTCTTCGTTGTCGGTCAGTGTAACGGTCACGCTTTTATAGACTCTCAGAGTATTTGATGCGGCATTATACTGATAAGGGTAAACTATTATGTGCGTACCTCTGACATCTCTCATTACAAATGGTTCAGTAATTTCTGAAATATTGCCGGGGTACCATTCGTTTTTAACCGATTCTTTTACGACCTCGTAAGGTATCTCATCTATATTTTGGCTTCTGGAGATCACGCCTCTTGAAGGTAAAAGCGGGTGATCGAGAATAAAATCCTCGAAATCGTCAGCTCTGTACTTCATCGAAACATTCTTATCGTCCTTCAATTGAACTGCGGTTGAGTGATAAGGAAGTTCTGCATAGCCTTTTTCGTTAGTAAATATCGACCCTGCCCCGCCGATCTTTGTGTAATTGACACCGTCTTTTTCTACAACTGACAGACTGAAATCCGTTGTCACCTTCACTTCCATCTGTTCCGAAGACACCCTCTGATAATCCGCTACGAACCCTCTTCCGGTCGCGGAATAAGAAATCCCGGCGATCAGAAGAAATGGTAAAATACTCATCGAAAATTTCATAACTCTCCTCCTCCTATTTTACTGTGTTACACATGAAAATAATGAATTGCCTTTGTGTTGTCAACATCTAATATATTTTTTTCTTGCGAACCGTTTTTAATTTGAATATATTTATTGAGATTTAGTATCATTAAGGAGCTTTATGCATCTTTCAGACTTAAATACCGGCGAAATGGCAACTATCAAAAAGGTGAAAGGCACGGGCTCTTTCAGACGGCGTATAATGGAAATGGGCTTCGTTACCGGCAAAACCGTTGAAGTGGTGAAGAACGCGCCTCTTCTCGACCCTGTCGAATACAGGATAATGAGCTACAATGTCTCCATAAGAAGAAGCGAAGCATCGCTTATCGAAGTGTCGGACGGAAAAAACCGTACTGATGCCTGCGGCTGCCTTAAAGGATCGCCGGTCGCGTCAGAAAGATCGTTGACTTGTCCATTGAACGGAGGCTGCAAGAATATTTCTGTAGCTCTGGTCGGCAACCCGAACAGCGGGAAGACTACGCTTTTCAACTACCTGTCAGGCCTGAGGGAAAAAGTCGGGAATTACAGCGGCGTGACCGTGGGCGAAAAAACAGCCGAGGTCAGCTACAGCGAGTACAGAATAACTCTGACAGACCTGCCCGGTACATACTCCCTTACATCCTATTCCGAGGAAGAGAGGATCGTTCACGATTTTATCATAAATGAGATTCCCGACATAATAGTCAATGTTGTGGACTCGACCAACCTCGAGCGCAACCTTTTCCTAACGACCCAGCTTATAGACATGGACCTGAAAGTGATAGTCGCGCTCAACATGTACGACGAGCTTGAATCTTCGGGAACCGAATTCGATTACCACTCGCTCGGAAAAATGATAGGAATACCGTTCGTTCCCACAGTGGCCGCAAAAAATAAAGGCACTGGAGAGCTTTTGGAAAAGATCGTAAAATTTTACAACGACCAAGAGCCCGATTTCAGGCATGTTCACATTAATTACGGTCATCCGGTAGAAAATTCCATTTCGGAGATCAGGAGCGCTATTCTAAAAGATACCGGCGCTTCAATAACCAAAACCATATCTCCCAGATATCTAGCCCTTAAACTGCTCGAGAACGATCCGGGAATGACCTCGAGGCTGAAACACTCTCTGGCAGGCTACGCGCTGGTAAAAGAAACGCTCGATAAAGAGATAGGTGTGATCAGGCAGCATTACGAAGATCCGCCCGAAAATCTTATAACCGACGCCAAATACGGCTTCATAGCTGGAGCTTTAAAAGAAACGCTCAAGATCAAAGACAGCGGGCCGTCGAGGTTCAGGACGAAAAAGATAGACGAGTTCGCGACGCACAGGATATGGGGGATACCGATATTTATTGCTCTGATGTGGCTGATGTTCGAAGCTACATTCACTTTGGGTTCGATACCGATGGACATGCTCGAATCAGGCATAGCTTTACTTGCGGACAGGCTGAGCGCTTTACTTCCTGAAGGCATTTTCAGGGACATGGTGATTGACGGGGCTGTCAACGGCGTGGGAGGGGTTCTCATATTTCTGCCGAACATACTGATACTGTTCTTTTTCATTTCATTCTTCGAGGATACCGGATATATGTCGAGAGTGGTATTCATCGTTGATAAGCTGATGCACAAGATAGGCCTGCACGGAAGGTCGTTCATTCCCATGCTGATAGGTTTCGGATGTTCGGTGCCTGCGATAATGGCCACGAGGACTATAAGCAGCAGGAAGAACCGGATCGTGACGATGATGGTCATACCTTTTATGTCGTGTGGCGCTAAACTGCCTGTTTATATACTGATAATAGGTACATTTTTCCCGGAAAATCCCGCACTGATGCTCTTCGCGGTTTATTCAGCCGGCGTTATGATGGCCCTTCTGGGATCTCTTGTACTGAAAAAAACCGTATTGAGAGGAGAGGACGCGCCTTTCGTTATGGAGCTCCCGCCCTACAGAGTACCAACTTTCAGATCTACCGTTTTCCACATGTGGGACAAAGCTTATCTGTATCTGAAAAAAATGGGCGGGATAATCCTTGCCGCCTCGATAATCGTATGGGCGCTCGGGTATTTCCCGAGACCTTCTTCCGATCATTTTGAAGGCACAAACCCGATGGAACATTCATATATAGGCATGATCGGGAAAGCGGCCGAACCTGTCTTTGAGCCGATAGGCTTCGACTGGAAAACGAATGTGGCGGTAATAACAGGAGTCGCTGCGAAAGAGATAGTAGTCAGCACTCTTTCCATTCTGCACGGCGCGGACGAGGGAGCTGACCTTAACGAAAAACTTATATCCTCCGGATCTTTCGAGTATGAAGGCGACAATAAGCTCAAACCGATTGTTTTCCTTCTTTTCGTTCTTCTCTATGTGCCGTGCGTCGCTACTATAGCGGCAGTAAAATCGGAGAGCGGAAAATGGAAGTGGGCGGCTTTCTCGCTGTTCTTCACCACTTCGATCGCATGGATAACTTCTTTTCTCGTGTTTAACATAGGAAAATTATTCTTATGATACAGTACATTCTGGTAATTGCGGCAGTGGCCGTTTCGGTAATATACCTTATTTTCAGATTTAAGATAAAAAAAGGATGCGGACCTGCCGGATGCGCGGGCTGTCCTCATTACGAAGGGTGCGGGAAAATAATAAAAAAAAGCCGTCCGTGAACGGCTTTTTCAAAAATTATTCAGTCTGAAAACTATTCCTGAATTATTGCGTCCGAAGGACATACTGCCGCGCAGGCTCCGCAGTCGATACATGCGCTTGGGTCGATTACATAGATATCGCCTTCTGTTATACAGTCTACCGGGCATTCCGGTTTGCAGGCTCCGCAGGCTACGCACTTGTCAGTAATTTTGTGAGGCATTTTTTCTCCTTTTTCTTATTTTACTTCTTCGATACAGATTCAAGTTAAATAATTTAAAAAGATTTGTCAATAAATTCCTTAAATGAATTTTGATCCATAAACCTTATCTATACCGTTCTGAGTTTCCAGTATCCCTTTCTGTGCCAAAACGCAAGACCAAGGCCTTCAATCACCATTGAGACGGATATCGCCGCCCAGACCCAGTTTATTCCGAATCCTAGAACATACGTCGAAACGAACGCGAATCCGATCTTGCCCACCCAGTTAGCCAGGAACGCGGCTACGGTCGGCGGAGCGGTATTCCCGGCGCCGTTGAAACTTGCGGCGTAAACCGTCATCGGAACATCAAAGAACATTCCGATAAAAACAATGATCAGGTATCCGCTTCCCGCCGCCACTACTGACGGGTCTGCAGTAAATACACCGATAGCCTGCTCGGAAAAAATTATGCCCAGAACGGCAACTACCGAAACGAAGGCGAAACCGAACTGCAGACCCGCTTTTGTGGTATCCTCTGCTTTACCTGTCTCCTTCATTCCTAAAAACTGGCCGACCAGCGACGATATTGAAACTCTCATCCCCTGCATGAATATAAAAATGATCGAGATCCACTGGACTCCAAAACTGAATCCGGCGACACAGGCCGTTCCGTGATAAGTGATGATCCTCTGGAGCACAATGGCCGACAGAGGTCGTGACAGGCTGTTCATTCCGCTCCATCCGCCTATCTTGAGAATCCGCTTAATCATTGAGATATCGGGAATGAATGACCTTTTGATGCTCAGTCCGTATTCCCTGTGCGAGTAAATTATTACGACAATGAGAGAGCAGGCGACCAGTTCACTGATCAGGGTAGCCAGCGCCGCGCCTTTTACACCCATAGCGGGGACAGGCCCGAGACCGAATATCATTATCGGGTCGAGGATAATGTTCAGTATGCTCATCGATATGAATATTTTCATCGGGGTTCTTGTGTCGCCGCTGGCCTGGAATACCGATGCGGCCGTATGGGCTATCATTACCATCGGATATCCCAGTATCAGTATACTCAGATAATCGACTCCGAGAGCTTCAACGGCAGGCTCCGCCTTATAGAATCCCATTATCGCGGGAGATAGATAATAGCCTGACATTGCTATGATAACCCCAAAGAAAAGTGCCAGAAAAAGCGACTGCTCGGCGCTTCTTGATCTCTCCTCTTTATTGTTCTCGCCTGTACGCCTGGCAACGAGAGCCACGCATCCGCCAGTTATGAGAGCGCTTACGGTCATAAGAACCCATATAACAGTAGAACTTAAGCTAGCCCCTGCCGACTGCTCTATACCCAGTTTGGCGATAAAATACCTGTCAATAAAACTCATGAGGGAGAACATTATCTCCCCCATCATCACAGGCAGCGACAGCTGTATTATTTTCTTTACTATCGAGACTTCTTCTTTAATGTCCATTCTGTTACCGCCATGATCCGACCGCTAATTTTTCTGCGGGTATTTTCCGCGACCCAATTATAATCCGAAAATCGCGGTTTGTCAAACTCAAAATTCGATCTGATACCCAAAATTTCTCCTGCCTTTAACAGGAAAGAGATCTCCGATTATGCCGCCTATTGTCAGATATCTGATCTCGTCTCTGGCGCTTATGATTATGCCGTATTCAGGCGGATAACCTGAAAACACTTTGAGCTTGCAGAACTCCCTGATGTCCCTGTAAGTACCTTCGTTTATCTCCGCACATTCGGCATAAAAGCAGCTTCCTTTCTGACCGTATTCAACTGTGTTCTTCATATTCTTCTCTCCTTATTATAACTGTAATATCCGTTTTCCGCTATTATCACATGGTCCACCAATGGAATCTGAAGGATGTCTCCGGCGTCTTTTAGCATTCTTGTTATCCCGTCGTCGTGTTCCGACGGTTCGAATTCGCCTGAAGGGTGATTGTGAACCACTATTATTGAACCGGCGGCGCACTCAATTGCCGATTTAAAGACCTCTCTCGGGTGAACCAGCGTCCCGGTCAGGCTGCCTACGCTTATGTTCTCGTCATGGATCACAATATTTTTTGAATTGAGATATATTCCCCTGAAATGCTCTTTAACGAGCGTCCTCATGTCCTTTGCGTACTCATAAATATCCTCGGGACCTCTGATCAGCAGCTTTTTCCGGCCGCCTGTCCCGTAAAAACGCCTTCCCAGCTCGAACGCCGCGACTATCTTTGCCGCTTTATTCGGGCTAATCCTCATCACACTGCTTATATCGTTCGGGTCTTTAGTCTCGGAAATACATTTCGATCCGTATTCCCTTATTATCCTTTCAGACAGCGCGAACACGCTTTCATGCTTCGAACCCGTGCCAATTATCACAGCCAGAAGGTCCTGAGTCCCAAGCTCGTCTATCCTGCCGTTTATCAGCTCTTCCCTTGGAAATTCTGTCCTTCCGTATTTTTTCGCAATATAATCCGACACCTGCATCATTGAATTTTCTCCGCTGTTTTTTATTTCCGACGGTAGTATAACATTAGAGGCGTGTCAAATGATGACCCTGCAAGAAAAAACTTGATTTTTTTTCAACTATTTTATTCATTACTCTGATGAAAAACGAGACTTTTGAATATTATCGGAATAAACTCGGCTGTTTTTTAAAAGAGAACGGCCTGAGAAGTTCACTTTCAAGGATCAGACTGCTCGAATTCTTATGTGAACCCAACAACGGACTCTCTCAGCATTTTGAGGCTGATGCGGTAGCTTTGATGACTGAAGATAAAGGGCTTGGGGTATCAAGAGCGTCTGTTTTTAGAAATTTTAATCTGTTCGCAGAAATCGGCATCCTGAGAAAATCCAGATTCGGAGAGAATCATTTTCATTACGAGCTTACAGATAACGAAAACAAATTCCATCACCATCTTATCTGCAGAAAATGCGGAATGTTCATTGAGTTCGACAAAGGATCATTCAAGAACCTGGCAAAAAACATCGCCTCCGGGAACGGATTCGATATGACGGATTACAGGTTCGAGGTCTTCGGAATATGCCCTGAATGTAAAAAAGGAAAATAATGTACAGAATAAAGGTAAAAAGAATATCAGTGAGCGCGATCCTGCCCGAATACGCGCATCCGGGTGACGCGGGAATGGACCTTTTCTCGGCAGTTGACAAAACATTAGAACCCGGCGGATCGGCTCTTATAGGTACAGGAATAAAAATCGAACTGCCGGAGAATACGGAGGCGCAGGTGAGGCCGAGAAGCGGGCTCGCTCTGAAGAACGGGATCACCGTTCTGAACACGCCCGGCACAATAGACGAAGGCTACCGCGGCGAGGTTGGCGTGATCCTGATAAATCATTCGAAAGTGGAATTTACAGTTAAGACGGGAATGAAGATAGCCCAGATGGTGATAGCGCCGGTCGTGCGGGCACAGATAGAAGAGGTTGAAGAGCTCAGCGGAACGCGGAGGGGCGACGGAGGATTCGGGTCCACCGGGGTTTAGCCGTAAATGATCTTGATAATTTTATCCATATCTTTATAGTCTGAATACGGCAGCTGTCCCGGCGCCGTCGGATTTCCGTCATCAGGATAGGCGTAAACGATCGGGCAACCGTAAAAATAAGCCCTCAGCCTTCCTTTTTTACCTTCTTCGCCCATTGTCACAGGGATCAGATTATCTTTCTTTTTCATCAGCTCCAGCACTCTTAAAGATTCTTCTTCACTGCTTACAGCGACCGCGATCTTGATAAGATCGGGAGAATACGATTCAGCTTCATCGATAAGCCCGTTGAGATGATCTTCACCGGGTGCCGAAACAAAATCATGATGCGATAACATCACCATCTTTTCATTCTTCCGTGCGACCGCGATCACCTGCCTTATCATATCGGATGTGTTGTCGAGGCTGTAATCGACTATATCCGCGCCCAGTTCGAGCGATCTTATCGTGTAATCGAATGCCTTATGCGGATCGGAAATATCCCTGTAAGTACAGATAGTGCACACGGATCTTGATATTAGAAGTCCTATGTCGTCGAGATCAGGTTTTATCAGATCAAGCCGCAGCTCGACATTTTTATATATTCCGGCTAACTCCACACACCTGTCAATATCGGGATCGGATAAGCTAACGAAAATCATTTATCAGCTCCTCCATCTCACCGATCGCGGTCTTTCTGATAACGGGATCGCCAATTCTTTTTAGAAGCACAAAGTCTACATATCCTCCCGACTTTTTCTTGTCCTGCAGAATTGAATCGATCAGACGGGCGGCGGAAATTTCTGCGGGTATTGTTACAGGCAGTCTGTTCACCTTGAGGAGATCGGTTAAACGCTTCGCATCTTGTTCAGAAAGCCCGGTCAGCTTCCGCGACATCTTGCACGCGGCGGCCATGCCCGCGCTTACGGCTTCGCCGTGCCGCATCCGCGTGCGGTTCAATTCCAGCGCGTGCCCTATGGTATGCCCGAAATTCAGTATCTTTCTCAAACCCTTCTCTTCGAAGTCGTTTTTCACAATAGAGTTCTTTATGCTTACAGTCTTCTTAATAATGGCTTTGAGCTTATTTTCGGGCATTTCGGACAAAATTTTATTCTCCAGCCGGCCGAAGAACGCGCTGTCATATATTGCGGCGGTCTTGATTATCTCTGCGGCACCGTTGTTGAAATTCTTTTCGTCAAGCGTGCGCAGGAAAGCCGTGTCGATGACTATCCTGTCAGGCTGTCTGAATGTGCCGGCGAGATTTTTGAACCCGTCAGCGTTTACGCCGTTCTTGCCGCCGATGGCCGCGTCAGCCTGAGCCAGAAGAGTGGTCGGAACAAGGACAAGTCCTGTTCCGCGCTTGAATGTGGCCGCCGCAAAACCTGCGGTGTCGCATACGACTCCGCCCCCTACAGCCACGATCACGCTTTTCCTGTCGCACCCGAACCGTATGAGCTCCGAATATATTCTGCCTACAGTCCTCAGATTCTTGCTTCTTTCCCCGACCGGCAGCGTTATCACTCTCGCTTTCCCGAAGAGCTTTTCCTTATACAGCCTCATCACATTCAGATCAGTAATTACGACGGAATCTTTCTCTCTTAACAGAATATCAAGTTCCCTTTTTGCGTCCGAGAATATGAGCCGGTCATTATGAGCCATTTATTACCTTGTAATTTTTCTCTTCATTGCATAAATTTAACAAAATTTTGAGGATATCAAAATGAATAATGATAAAAAACCGGTATATTTGTTCGTCCAGAACACATTAAAAGACGATCCGCGCACTTTTTTCAAGGGCGTTCTTGCCGTTCTTCTTGTTAATATTTTCATATACTATATGTTTAGTCCCACTTTTGGAATGATAGCTCTTATTCTGACAATATTGTCCCTGACGGAAATATTTTTCACCTTCAAATACTCTCTTTATGAGAAAGGAATAATCGTCGACCGTTTTTTTTATAAGGTAAAACACGAGTATTCATATTATAAAAAGATCTATGACGACAGGAACGGGATTTTTCTTTCTCCATACAGGTATAAAACGCGAATGGATTCTTTCAGAGGCATCTTGCTCAGGATACCGAAGGACAGGAAAGGCGAAGTGATCGCTTTTCTAAGATCGAAGATCGAGCCGGGACAGGTTCCCGAAACAAAAGAGGCGGAATAAACCGCCTCTTTTCAAATATAGAACACAACATATTCCTACTACAGCTGCGGGCCTGCTTTCTTCAGAGCTTTAGCTGCCGGATTGTCGCAGTACTGCTCGAAATTCTTGATATATTTCACGGCCAGAGCCTTAGCCTTGGTCTCCCATTCGCCTTTTTTCTTATAAGTGTCTCTCGGGTCCAAAATGCCTTCGGAAACATTTTTCAGTTTCTCCGGGACAGTCAGATTAAGGATCGGTATCTGCTTTGTTTTAGCTTTTCTTATCGAACCGTTGATTATTGCGTCAATTATAGCGCGCGTGTCCTTAATAGATATCCTTTTCCCGGTGCCGTTCCAGCCTGTATTGACGAGATAAGCCGTGGCTTTATGCTCATCCATTTTCTTCACCAGCGCTTTGGCGTATACCGTCGGGTGAAGGCTTAGGAACGCCTCACCGAAAGCCGGGGAGAAAGAAGGAACAGGTTCGATTATCCCGAGTTCTGTACCTGCAAGCTTTGAAGTGTAGCCGCAGAGGAAGTGATATTGAGCCTGATCTCTGTCGAGAATTGATACGGGCGGCAGAACCCCGAAAGCGTCGGCGGAGAGGTAGATCACTTTTTTCGCATGTCCCGCTTTGGATGGAAGAACGATCTTGGTTATATGGTAGATCGGATATGAAACTCTTGTATTTTCTGTCACAGAACCGTCTGAAAAATCTACCGAGCCGTCTTTTTTTACTGTAACATTCTCAAGCAAAGCGTCTCTTTTTATCGCTCTCCAGATATCCGGCTCGTTCTCTTCTTTAAGGTTTATAGTTTTTGCATAACAGCCGCCTTCGTAATTGAACACGCCGTGATCGTCCCAGCCGTGCTCGTCATCGCCGATAAGGTATCTTTTCGGGTCGGCCGAAAGGGTGGTCTTTCCCGTGCCTGACAGTCCGAAGAATACAGCCACATCGCCCTTTTCTCCCACATTCGCCGAGCAGTGCATCGAGGCTACGCCGCGCAGTGGAAGGTAGTAGTTCATCATGGCGAAAATGCCCTTTTTCATCTCCCCGCCGTACCAGGTCCCGCCGATTATCTGCATTCTTTCGGTCAGATTGAAAAGAACGAAGACCTCAGTGCGCAGCTTGTGTTCCTTCCAGTTCAGGTTCACCGCTTTTGAAGCGTTTATTGAAACGAAATCGGGTTCTCCGTAGTTCTCGAGTTCATATTTCGAAGGCCTGATGAACATGTTGGTCACAAAATGAGCCTGCCACGCGACCTCGGTTATAAAACGGACTTTCAGCCTTGTATCAGGGTTCGTTCCGCAAAAAGTGTCCACTACATACAAAGGCTTGCCGGAAAGCTGGTTCTGAGCCACGCCTTTGAGCTCTTTCCATATCTTTTCCGAGACCGGAACATTTATATTCCCGTCCCACCATATCGTGTCCTTCGTGGTCTTGTCCATGACGATGTATCTGTCCTTTGGAGAGCGGCCCGTGAATTTGCCCGTCATGACCGCAACAGCTCCGGTGTCCGTTACAACGCCTTTCTCGAAGCCCTTGAGTTTCGGGTCTGTCTCGTGCCTGAAAAGAGTTTCGTAAGACGGGTTGTGAAATATCTGTTTCACACCCGTAATACCGTATTTTTTGAGATCCAGTTTAATCATTTTTCCCGCCTATTTTAATTATAATTTATGAACAGGGTTTTAAATTTAAGCATTTAAACTTCTAAGTCAAAAAATATTTTTCCCAATATTTTACGGCAAAAAAAATGCAAAATCCGAATTTTTTAATACAGATCTCTTCTTCTGTCTGCTCTGCAGTCTATGAGCTTTCTGTAATTTTCTACATTCGATATATCAATTTCAGCCGATCTGAACTCTTCCGTAAATCCGCATCCCGCCGCGAGAGTACCGTCTGGAGATATGACCATCGAATTTCCTCCGTAAGTAGGATTTTCTTCACGCTCCGAAGCTCTGTTCACTATCACAAAATAACACTGGTTCTCGATCGCTCTGGCGTAAGACAGTTTTATCATCGCGTCGACCCTTTTATACGGCCATGTGGCTGGAACGATCATCAGATCCGCACCTTCGTTCCATAACTTCCTCTGACTTTCCGGAAACCTGATGTCGTAGCAGATGTTCAAGCCGATCCTCCACCCGTCATAGCCGAAAACAGCGAGTTTGTTTCCCTGATCGAATATTTTATCCTCATCCATCAGCCTGAAAAGATGGACTTTGTCGTAAGTTGAAAGCACTTTGCCTTCATCATCTATAAAGAAAGCCCTGTTGTATATCTTTCCGTTTTCTTTGACCGGTGTTGTAAAAACGACGGCTGTACCGGTTTCTTTAGCGGTACCCGAGAACTCCATGACCACTTCCTGCCATTTCTCCGACCAGAATTCCATATTCTTTCTGTCATAACCCGGAATGAACATTTCAGGAAGAACGGCAATTCCTCCTCCTTCTACCGTCCTGAATCTATCCACTGCTTTGGAAAGATTACCTTCCGTGTCCTTTTCACTAACCGATATCTGAAGAAGATGTATTTTCATCTATAACTCCTGTTTAATAACCAAACTGAAATATAAGTTCATGAGCTTAAAAATGGAAATAAAAAATATTCTGGAACTTTCATCTTCCGCCGGTTGTATAACGATAGTAATAAGCACCAACAACTTCTCATAACTCCTCCTCCAGAAATTTAAGCCCCGACAAAAAGGGGCTTATTTCATTCTCATAAAAAATTTACTTAAAAATTCAGATTGCTAAAATACGCCGGCAGGTTTACTTTACAGCCAATATTAAGGCATGGGAGTGTGTCATTATGTCAGTTAAAAAGATAATTTTTTCAGTAAATCCCGGGGCGACGACGACTAAATGCTCGCTTTATGAAGTTCATGGAAAAACAGTGAAAGAGGTTGTTTCCGAAACGATAGAACACCCGACGGATAAGATAAAATCGTTCGATTCTATCGCGGCTCAGGTTGATTACAGGGATGACCTTGTGAAAAATTTCATTAAAAAGAACCTTCCGAAAAATTCGGAAGTGATCGCCTGCGCGGGCAGGGGCGGGATGCTGACCCCGGTTCCCAGCGGCGTGATTCTGGTCAACGAGGAACTGGTTGAATTTTCACTTTTCACGCCGGTCTATCAGCACGCATCCAATCTCGGGGCCGCTCTTGCCTTCAGGATGTCGAAAATATATAACTGTCCCGCCTACATCTCTGACCCGGTGGCCGTTGACGAACTCCCCGAGATAGCACGAATTTCGGGCTCGCCCCTGTTCCCGCGCTTCAGTTTCGTTCACGCGCTGAATGTGAGGGCGACCGTCAGGCACCTGTCGAAAAGACTCAAGAAACCTTTCAATAAAATGAGGTGCGTGGTCGCCCACCTGGGTGCCGGCTTTTCCATAGCCGCCTTCGACAGAGGCCGCATCGTTGACAACGACAACAGGATGGAGTCAGCGCCTTTCACGCCCGAACGGGCCGGCGGCGTTCCGCCTATCCCGCTTATCAATGCATGTTTCTCAGGCGAATATACAAAAGCGGAACTGATGAAGAAGCTCTACGGAGAAGGCGGAATGTACGCATACCTCGGCACGAAAGATGTCAGGGAGGTACTCGCTAGAATAAAAGACGGCGACAGAAAAGCCAAACTCGTTCTGGATGCCATGATCTACCAGATATGCAAAGACATTGCCGCTATGGGATCGGTTATAGATTTCGATATTGACGGACTGATCATAACCGGCGGGATCGCGCAGAGCGACTATATCTGTAAACAGATCAAAAAGCGTGTGGGCCGTGCCATGAAGATTTTCCTCTATCCCGGAAGCTCCGAAAATGAAGCCCTCGCAGAAAATGCGCTCAGAGTACTCAACAACGAAGAAAAATATCTCACATGGCCTGTTAAATTAAAAACAAAGAGCATACTATGATAACTACATTCAAACAGCTGGAGGAAAGAGTAAAAAGCCTTCCTCCCGCAACCATCGTCATAGCCGCCGCGGAAGATAAAAAGAACGCGGGTCTCGCAAGGCTAGCGCGAGAAAAAGGTTTTATAAAAAAAGCCATCCTGACCGGAAACTCGGATCAGATCAAAGCTATTCTTAACGAAATAAACGAACCTCTTGATTTTTATGAGATAATAGACTGCCCGGACGACAGGACAGCGGCTATTGAGGCTGTAAAAGCTGTCAGAGAAGGAAGGGCGCAGATACTTGTTAAGGGAAGGCTTGAGACGGTATATTACCTGAAAGCGATACTCGATAAGGAAAATGGAGTAGCCGCATCGAAAGTTCTGTCCAATCTGACCATGCTCGAAATGCCGTCATATCCCAAATTCATCTGCGTTACGGATAACGCGATAATCCCGCTGCCCACGCTCGAAGAAAAAAAGCTCATAGCATTAAATGTTGCTCCGCTGATGAAGGCGATCGAGGTTGAAAATCCTAAAGTGGCAGCCCTTTCCGCGCTTGAAGTTGTAAACCCGAAGGTGCCGTCAACCGTTGACGCCGATGCCCTTCAGACCATGAGCAGGAACGGAGAGATGGGCAATTTTATAGTCGAGGGCCCGATAGCTTATGATATCGCCATAAGTAAAGAGGCATCGGCAGGCAAGAAACATGTTTCTGAGGTTGCCGGCGAACCGGATATTCTGCTCATGCCGAACCTTGAAGCCGCCAATATACTGACAAAAGCCTATAAATTCCACGCGCAGGCAAATTCAGGCGGACTCGTTATGGGCGCTAAAGTTCCCGTGGTGCTCAATTCAAGGTCTGATGATGCGGAAAGAAGGCTCAATTCGCTCATGATGGCTATGGCGATCCACTCGGTTTCTAAATAGTTTATATTTTGGGGAACCTTCTGATTAATCACATAGTATAAGAACCGTAACGAGCACAAAACTTCTTCATAACTCCTCCTCCAAAATTTAAGCCCCTCAAAAAGGGGCTTAAGTCATTTCCGGAAATTTTTCCGGGTATTTAAACTGGTTCTATTTTTTCGGAACTTCCGCTTTTTTCAATACTTCCATATTGAATTTCGCTCCGATCTTGGAGTTTTGGATCACATCCTCAAAAGCCTCTGCCGGGAATACTCTGACATATTTTAAGAGAACATCCAGGGCGAGGAATATCGCTGATCTTGGAGTCGCGAGTTCTCTGAACTTATACTGGATCACTTCAACGCCCGGATCAACTGTAACAGGATTTAGCGAACTGTCTATAAATAGGATTCCTTTTGTCATCTTTGAAAGTTTGGCTTTTGCGTGATTTAACCCGTCGTTCGATGTTATGATGAATATATCGGGAGTCACGATGCCTGTATAAAGAATGTCTTTAGGCGAAAGGATCAGTTCGGCGGTTGAAAATCCGACCCCGACCGTAACGGGATAGCTTCCTTTTTTCGTGATATTCAGCCCCGATGCCACAGCAGCTTCAGCGAAAAGTTCCGCGGCAAGCTGAGCGCCTTCTCCGGCCGAACCGCTCAATACTATCTTGAGAGGTTTTTTCAGGCTGTTTTTATATTTGACCGGTATGGCTTTACAGTCATTGAAAAGCGATGATGTTATATTCCTGTCGTTCTGGGTATAAGGCGGTCTGATCTTTTCGGGGAAAAGCTTTATTTCCATACCGGAAGATTCGATGAAGTCAGTTACTTTTTTACCGGTATTGAATTTTACGCCGTAGCTGGGGCATATTTCCATTACCTCTACCGATGAAAATCCCTGCACTTTGAAAGCCTGATAAAGCTCTTCCGAAAAATCGCCCATACCCACAAGCCTTCTTACATGCGACCCGCCCGCGTTTGAGAGCATGGAGCTTAAGTCATAATTCTGATACTGCTTTCCGTCGGGATTGGTCTCTGTCTTAAAGCCGTGAGGAGTCAATCCGCTGGTCTGGCCGCCTGTCATTCCGTAAAGCATGTTGTTATGGATTATTACTGTCATGTTGACATTCCTGACGGCGGCGTCAACAAGATGCTGAAGCCCTATGGTAGCTCCGCCGTCGCCAATGAAAACAATTACCTTTTTGTTCGGGTTCTCGATCCCCATCGCCGTTCCGGCGCCGAGAGCGCCTGACCTTCCGTGAAGCCCGTGAAAAGTGTGGACTTCCGATATTTTGTCGAGTATCCCGTGACAGCCGATGTCGGTCACAAAGATCACATCGTTCGGTTTAAAACCGAGTTTCTGGAGAGCTTTTTCCGTATTATTGGCGATCAGCTGGTGTCCGCAGCCTTTGCAGAATATAGACACATCTGTTGAAATATATTTGTTTTCCATTATTTGACCTCCCTGACTATATCGTTCGGGGATATCATCTTTCCAAGCGCATTGACTCCTTTTACCCCCTCTCTTCCGGCCGTTCCGAATAACAGAGACCTGAATTGCCCTGTCAGATTCTCCTCGGCAATTATCACATTTTTGTATTTTGATATTATTTTGTGATATTCCTTAAGAACCGGTATCATTGTCTTGCATACGAGAAGTGATGATTTTTTCCCTTTAGCCCTTAAGATCCCGACCGCTTCTCTGGAAGCTTCCGCCGTAACATCGTAAGAAACGATCAGCGTGTCGCCTCCATCCTCGTCAAGTTCATAAAGAGAGTATTTTGATGCGTTTTTCATTATCTTTTCGTGGAGCCTGACCGTGTTCCCGAGAGCTTCCGGCGTACTGTGCTGAAGTATCCCTTTTGTGTCGTGGGTGGAGGAAGTTATTCTCACCCTGTGCTTTTCGTCTCCGAGGGGAAGGAATTCGGGCACAAGATTTTTTCCGGGTTTATAGGGCATATAAGGCTCTTTTGAAGAATAAAATTCCCTCTTTACAGGTGCGATCTTCTTTAGTGATGAAAAATCAAAGCTGTTCAGGCTCATCATCATTTCTTTTGAAGTAAGTATCACAACCGGAGTTCTGTATTCTACCGCGATGTGAGCCGCTTTTGCCGGGATATCCCAGCAGTCTTTGGCGTTCGACAGGCAAAGCACCGGAAGCGCGAACCCGCCCGATATCATGCCGTTGAGAAGCGCAAGATCACCCTGTGCGCCCGCCGTTGCTGTTCCCGTTGACGGTCCGAGCCTCTGAACAAGTATCGCGACCATCGGAAGTTCCATCATATAGGCCATGTTCAGCGATTCGAGCATCAGCGCGAAGCCGGGAAACGATGTCGCCGTCACGGGAAGATGCCCGGTAGCGGAGTATCCCGCCATCCACTGAAGCGTTGTGATCTCGTCGGGAGCATCCTGCACGATACCGTATCTCTGTGTTGCGTACTTGTAAAGCAGATTTGCGGGCGTGATCGGATATCCGATGAAAACATCGCATCCGGCCTGAGCCAGTGACTCCATGACCAGCCTTGAGTTGTCTGTTAAAATAGTTTGCCGTTTTTTCATAGTGTACCTCTATGATATTTTATTGTATTTGCGGTTTTTTGAATTTCTCGATGACCTTTCCCAGGGCGATGAAGAACAGCGCCGCTCCAACGGCTCCGTAGGTCTTGTCAACTGAGAACCAGCCCATGCTCTGCGCAAGGATGCAAATGATGATAACGATCGTTCCGCCTATAAAGGCCATCTGTACTCCAAGTGCGTTGATCCAGCCCTTTTTGTAAATACCGAATATGATAACTATGGCCCCGATAGCCCTGATCGCGTAAGAAATGTATGCCGCATCGAGAACGCTTTTACCCACCCAGATCGCGAGAGGAATGGTCACGATGTTGACTAGAATTACAAGATTTTTCGCCGTCCTTAATATCTTTTTATCTTCCGCGTCTTTATTTATAAGTCCGTGATAGATGTCTTTTGCCGCTATCGTTACCACGGCAAAGTTAACAGGCCCGACAGTTGAAAGAATTGCTGCGAGAACACCAGACAGGGCAAGAGCTCCGAGGTAGGGATTGATAAAACTTTCGGTCGTTAACAGTGTTGAAAGCACCATCTTCGCATTCGGCAAAGTTGACACATCAAAATATTTCCCGGTTTTGGCAATAAGACCCAGAAAAGCTATCATTATACCGAAAGGAGCGATTATAAAAGCCGAAAGTACAGCGGCTCTCTTTGCCGTTTGCGCATCTTTTGCGCCGAATATCGGCTGAATACTTGCCTGTCCCGCCATTCCGCCCAGTACTCCGCCCAACAGCAGTGTGAAGGCCTCATTCAAACCCGCGCTGAAAGGGTTCAGATAGTTTTTCGGCACACTCTGTTCAAGAGCCATCAGGTTCTCGGTAAGGCCGCTTATTCCGCCGATCCCGACCATTCCTACAATAAAAGCTATCCCGACACCGATGAACATAGCGGCAAGATGGATTATTCCCGTTATAGCGAGGGCATGCATCCCTCCGACATAGGTGTAGATCGTGATTATCACAGATGCGATAAGAACCGATTCAGTCCATCCGAGTCCCATGATAGGGCCGAAGAGGCCTGCGCAGGTCTGAAGCTGGACATAAGCGAGAGTTATGTATGCGATCATAAAAGCAATTGCTGAAACATTTCTCGATTTTGCTCCGAACAGATGATGGAGCATCTCGCTGACAGTATGAACATCTTTTTTCCTGTAGTGCGACGCGACCGTGTAACCTATGATGATCATTCCCGCGGCTGTTGAAAGGTTATACAGTATCGGAACCATCGTGCCTGTGTTGAAGGCTTTTTCAGACACTCCTATAGTGCTCATTCCGCCCAGCCATTCCGCAGCGACCACGACTGCGCAAACTATAAGCCCCATGTTCCTGCCGGCCACAAGAAAATCGGCAGCCGACTTGCTCGCCACTTTTTTTGTCAGGAAAGACAGGGCGATCACCATAGCGAAGTACGCGATAATTATTGCTATGTAGATGTTCATTTTTTACCTCTTTGTTAAAATTGAGCTAAAAATAGTATATTTTTACTGTTTTGTGAAGTTGTATTTTATATATTTTTTTTGTCATAAATAAAAAGGGCGGAAATTACCGCCCTGAAACATGATCCGTCCTATCTTACAGAACTTCGTCGAAGATTACAGTTACATTGTCGTAATAAACTTCGGTCGTTCCTTCGAATCCTGAGTCTGTTCCGATGATGATCCACGCGCTTCCTTCAGCGTCGGTCGTGATCTGGAAATCGAATCCTATAGTGTATGAATCGAAATTCTTTACCGCGTATTTCGGTCTGTTGATATCGACGTTCGGGTTGGCGACGTTGCCGATGTTAAGCATGTCTGTTCCGCTGACGCTCTGATTGCCTTTGTCTATGTTCATGAGCCATGCTGTCTGAGTTTCGTTCAGTACGGCCAGCGGTTCGTAATTGACAGCGCCGAATTTCATAAAAACGCTCTCGCCGGGAGATCCGCCTATACCGAAAAGGCCTTCAGGTATATCGTTGATGATATCAAAATTGAAGTTCAGCTGGTAAGTAGTGTTCGGAGTAAGTCCGGTAACCTGCTTTTTCACGAACATGAAAAGATCGTCGCTGTGGTTATTGCCTGATATATAAAGGCTTTTTCCGTACTGTCCGCCGAGTTTTCCGGGAGCTCTTTTCCATGAAAAGACGAGATCATAAAAGTCGTTGTCTGCCGGGCAGTCAGCGAAACCGCCGTTCCAGTCTTCCTGTGAAAGGTCGAAATTATAGGTGAACGTCGCAGCTGCTGATTTGACGCTTTTTAGCGGAGTTTCGTTTTCTGAAGGTTCAATGGGAGCAGTGCTTTTTCCGCATGACGCGAGGAGCATGACAATGCCTGCGAGGATCAGTGTTCTGATTTTCATTTCCGTTCCTTTTTTAAATTAGGTTTAATTTGCGCCTGTAATAAAGGAAATTCCCGCTCTTAAGTCAAGAGTAGATTTATAAGAATTTTATTAGAAATTTTCAGAGCTACTTGACTACTGACTTTCCTTCCTTAACCTCGCTTCCGCCCCATTCGACGACAGTAAAACCTTTCCTTGACTTCGGAACGAGCGTCTGAGGTTTGATCTCAACAGGTTTATCGAGACCTTTGAATACCATGAACACCCGGATTACCGTGTCAGGTGCGGGAGTAACAGTGAGTTCCGCAAGTTCCTCATACTCTTTCGTGGAAAAATGGATCAAATTATACGGATGCTTCTCAAGTTCCGGCAGCCAGTAGATAATGAATTCGTTCGCTTCTTTATAATTCAGTCCGAGAGTTTTCAGGCTCTTTTCCAGAAATCCTGCTGCATCTTCCTTCTTAACTACAAAACCTTCGTCTAAAGTAAAAGTCCTGTCAGTCACGCCTTCCCAGAACAGCGAATAATACATTTTGCCTTCTTTATCGGTCAGAGTACCGTCAGGTTTTGCTGTCATAGTCCAACCGTTATCGGGATATTTCGGATAAGTAGCCGTGAAAGTCCCTTTATAATCAAGCTTCACATTCACTTCAGTCTCTTTTTCGGGATATATGTAGATGATAGGTTTTGCTGTGATGTCTGGTTTTGGTTTTGGTTCTATAGGTACTGTTACTTCGATTGCCGGTATATCTTCTACATTATCCGTTTTAACACCTTTAATAAGGATGAAATTATATTTCATTGTAGAATCGTTATATACTTGGAAGTTCAGCTTCTCATCATACATTCCATCTTTAGAAGTTGCAGACAATGTGTAAATTCCTTTTCTTATAGAATTAATTTGATAGAAACCGTTACTGTCCGTAGTAGATTTCCAGGTTGTTCCTTTGATCTCAACTATAACATCGGAAATAGGCTTGGAAAACATATCTAAGACTCTCCCGCTAATCGAACACTTAAAACCGCTAAATATTCTTACAGAATCCTTCTTCGCTTCCTGCCCGAAAGAAAGTGAGAAGATCAGGATGAGGAGTAAAGCGGATACTTTGCCTGAGATATTCATTTATACACCCTGATGTTTATTATTGATTCGATCATTTCAAAGTGACTGTCCAGACTATAGATCTCACAGTCGTTCTGAAGCGCGTTCTGAGCTATTATCAGATCAGGAATACCGACTCCGTTGATACCTTTCTGCAGGCATAAAGCCTGAAAATCAGTGATCTGCTTCCAGTCAATATTCATTTCATTTTTTGATACTTCGTTTAAAAGTCCGATTACTTTATTTTGCTTCTTGAGTTTTAAATACGGGATAAGTTCTGTTAAAATAAGATCATTTGTCAAAACGAGATTTTCGTCTATGAGAAGATCAAGTTTGTCTGAATTCTTTCCGCCCCTGAAATAATCTATCCAGACCGATGTGTCGACCAGGACGTTCAAGTTCTCGCTCTTAAAGTATCAAGGTCAATATCAAGATCAATCTTACCTTTAAAGTCCTTGAGGTCGGCGATTTTCTTTTTTCTTATCAGGTCTTCGAGGGCCGTGATTATTACCATTGTTTTTGTCTTGATATGAGTAGTTTTCATAGCCTCTGCAAGAAGATCTTCGGGCAGGTCGAGTGTTGTTCTCATTATTACCTCCTATATGCATTAATATAACGACCCATGCATATAAAGTCAATCTTTAATTACTTAAAATTCTTCAACAACATGTTTCCTCCATACCTCAATTGCATATTGGAGGAATGAGCTTGGGGCTTTCTCAAAATCATCATCATTTAAAAATGCGCCGGAAAAGTCATTAGGCTTGTCTAAATTTGGTATATTCTCACAGTTAAACTCATAATTTGTTAAATCTATATCCTGCTGTGCTTTTGAATATCGTATAAATGTTTTCCCTTTCAATTTATAAGCTTTATTATTTTCATGCATTATTAATTCTATATCTGCAGAAGAAACATCGCTTCTATTTGCAGTCTTGTATACAAAAGTCGTCTCAGTAACACCGTTACTGTCCAAGTCTGTTATATAAACAGAATTTGGTAATACTAGAAGGTCTAAACTCATAACACAAGTACGGTTCAGCTCAAAGTCCCACAAAAGCTTGAGAGTGTCATTTTTTAATATGTATTGTTCAACAAATATTTGTTTAGAAACTTCATCTTCGTGATCTTCAAATCTTTTTCTGTTCGGGCCAATTGCTGAGGGTAAAAAGTAATTTGCCCCGTTTCTGTCATTCCATTTATAAATTTCAATTATATTGCCCTTTACCTTAATACTATCAGGAAATTCTTCAATCTCAATTTTTTCAACCTTAACAGTATCCTTCTTCGCTTCCTGCCCGAAAGTTAGTGAAAAGATTAAAATGAGGAGTAACGCGGATACTTTGCCTGAGATATTCATTTAAACACCCGAATGTTTATTATCCCTGTATATTCTTAAGCGCTTCAATCCTTTCCCTGAGGGCGGTTTCGTACTGCTCGTCGGTCATTGTAGGGTCGCGGAGATCGGTGAATATCTTACAGGGGAGAAGCGAACATTCCCCGCAGTGGTTAAGTTCTCTCGAATTGACCGCGCAGTCCCAGATGGGGCAGACGCCTTTTTCTGTGTGTTCGACGGCCCAAAACGGTATCCCTTTCGTTTCCCTGCAGCCTTCGCAGCCCTTTTTGTACCAACTGCAGTCCCTACAGTAAACTCCGCACGGATTGATCATTTCGGTCCCCTGAATATTTTTACTTTTCTATCCTTATCCTTGCGTCGACAGCCACCAGGTCTTTTTCATTGCCGAGTAGCGGATTGATGTCCATTTCCATGATCTCGGGAGCGGCTTGCGTCAAACTTGAAAGTCTTGCGATCACTTCCGCGAACTTATTCTCATCGATCCCTTTCTGACCTCTGATGCCCTTGATGATCTTGTAGCTTTTGAGCGATCTTATCATTTCCAGAGCCTTGTCCGCGCCGAACGGAGCGAGGTTCGATGCCGTGTCTTTGAAGACCTCGATGAATATTCCGCCCAGACCGCAGAGTATCGAATGTCCGAACTTGCCTTCGTGGTTTATTCCCGCGAAGAATTCTTTTCCGGAGATCATCGGCTGTATCATGACGCCTTTGTAGCCTTCTATCTTAGTCATTTTGTCGAAGGTTTTCTCAATCTCTTTTTCGTTCTTCAGGCCGAGAGCTATTCCGCCCACGTCCGATTTATGTACGGGACCGACCACTTTCATTACCAGCGGGAAGCCGAACTCTTTCGATTTTTTGACGACATCCGCTTTTTTAGCGCTTACGAACTCATGAACTCTCGGTATTCCTGCGGCGTCCAGCATTTCCGATACCTGTTCAGGTTTGAGATATCCGTTCTTGGCTTTGGAGATTATCGCTCTGATCTTCTTTTTATCTACCTTCGCTTCCTTGAATTCCGTGTAGGGTTTCGGCGTGTTCGCCACGTTGACGATCGTGCGGCCGAGATTTACTTCATCGGAGAAATAGACGTTGCCGAGAGATTTGAAGTACTCTATTTCAGCACCTGCCGAGACGATGGACGGAAGAAGCGGGTAGATAGGTTTTTTCGTCTTTTTCATCTTTTCGTCGAGCACTTTATATACATCGTAGATCTCGCCGAGACCGGGTGAGCCGAAGATAACGACCATTCCGTCGATGTTATTGAATTTATCGTTGATATAATCTATGATGATACCGAGCTGCTCAGCGGTTCCTGTGGCGAGGAAATCTATCGGGTTGGCCGCGGAGGACCCGGGGAAGAGCAGTTCGAGAAGTTCTTTAGCGTACTTTCCCTCAAGGTGAGGCACATCAAGACCGCCGTTGGACAGCGCGTCCGTCAGCATGACGCCCGGACCGCCGGCATGAGTGATCACGGCTATGTTCTTTCCTTTAAGCTCTTTCTGCATGAAAACACCCGCCGTGTAGATAAGGTCCTCCCTGCCGTGACACCTGACGATGCCGGCTTTACTGAACAGCGCTTCGACGGCTTTGTCCGGAGTGGCCAGCGCGCCCGTGTGCGACGAGGCGGCTCTTGAGCCTGCCGAGGAGCTTCCCGATTTGACAGCTGCGATCCGGCACCCTTTATTAATTAATGAAGAGGCGTGCTTTAAAAGCATATCCGGTTTATTGACGTTCTCCATATATATAAGCTTCACTTTCGAACTTTTTGCCGGATCGAAGGTCTCGTCCCAGTATTTTACCACGTCCTCGACACCGATCTGCGCGCTGTTGCCGACGGAGTACAGGCTCGCGAAAGTTATTCCCATCGGGATCCCTTTCTCGATGATGAAGGCGGCGGTCGCTCCCGAGCCTGAAACGAAGTCGCATCCCGCCGGATCGAGTTTGGGTATCGGTCCCGCGAAAATACCGTTGTAGTGTGTCGTCAGTACGCCGATACAGTTCGGTCCGATCAGAGCAGCTTTAAATTTGTCGCATACTGCAACGATCTCCCTTTCGAGCTTCTTGCCCTCTTCGCCCATCTCGCCGAAACCGGCAGACAATATGATAAATGCTTTCGTATTCTTCTCTTTCGCGAGATATTCCACATAACCTTTCACGTGATTTACGGCTACGGAAATGATCGCAAGCTCAACATACGGAAGCTCTTCGGGTTTTACGCACTTCACGCCCTGCACCTTCTCCTCTTTCGGATTGACGGCATACAGCTTGCCCTTGTATTTCCCGAGCAGGATATTGTGCAGCACCTTGCCGCCCGGTTTCCTTATATTCTCCGACGCTCCGATTATAACGATAGATTTCGGGTTCACGAGCTCTCTATTTATCATGGTTCCTTCCTCCGTTGAATGCGGTTATGTTAGCTTTATAAATAAGTTCGTTCGGCGATAATTTCCTGAGCGCTTCAGTCCATACTCCCGCTGGTATTTTATCGAACGGTTCTATAGTTGAGAGCAGTCCGAGTACGATCACGTTGGAAGTTCTTCCCTGTTCATCCCCGAAGCTCTTTGCGACCGCTTCGGCATCGATCCTGATAACTTTATAGTCTTCGATGACCGCTTCGATATCATTGTCTTTCGGGTAGTCGTGGATGCTGACTCTTGGCGGAAGTGCTTTATAGCTGTTGAGTATTACGGTACCGCCTTCCTTCAGCAGATCGAGGAACCCTTCGCGCAGGACTTCTGACTTTTCCATCACGACGATCACGTCGGCTGTCTTCGGCATCAGCACCGGTGAATGCACGTTCCCGCATCCGAAAGTCGATATTACCGGGCCTCCGAGCTGGGCCATTCCGTGCGTATCGCCTTTTACGATATGTATGTCCTTATAGGGTGTATTGAGTGCGACTTCCGCGAGCACTTTACCGAAGAACAGGTTCCCCTGCCCGCCTATTCCTCTTACAGCTACCCTTAGCGCGTCAGGCAGAAGTTTCGGGTCTATTTCAGACTTTTCAGAAGCTTGAACGTCGGGTATTTCGGGCATTATTACCTTTGAATCTTCTTCGATGGGTTCTATCGCCCCGAACGGGCATACCTGCATGCAGACCTGTCCCTGTCCCGCGCAGTTCGTGCAGAGCTGGGTGAAGTGAGGCCGCTTTTCCTCATCGAACTCGATACCCTGGCACATGTTGCATTTTCCGCATCGTCTGCATTTATCGTAATTGAAATTTACTTTTCTGACCTTATGCTTCGACGGTACCTGATGGATGCACGGGCCTTCGAGAACGAGAGTGGTATATTCGCCCTTCTCGGCATCGGTCAAAGCCTGTTTAAGCACTTTATCGACTTCTTTCAGATCGTACGAATTTGCCGTGACGACCTTTGTCTGCTCAGCCTCAAGAGCTTTGACGAGATTGAACCTGTTCTGCACCCCTGCCAGGTTATATTCCGAGCTCGGCGCAGGCTGGCCGCCCGTCATGGCCGTTATACGGTTGTCTAGCACAACCTTTACGCCGGGCGTGTTGCGGAATACCGCGTTCCTCGTCGAGTCCAGCCCCGAGTGGCATTCGCACGAATCACCGATTATACTTATGGACTTGTGCGCGTATTCCGGTCTCGAGAGCACGAATCCCTGTCTTACAGAATCCCCGGCGCCCATGCAGAGTACCGTGTCGAGCGCGTTCATAAAATACAAAAGCGTCGAACAGCCGATGTCGCCGAAAGAAGCATATATTTTTCCCGTCTTTTTCAGCCCGGCGACCGCCATTCCGAAAGATTTATACGGGCAGCCCGGACATATTGACGGCGGTCTGCTAAGGGGTTTTACAGGCAGAACTTTTTCTTCATATCCGCAGGTAATTCCGAGCTTTGAGCAGAGATCCTTCATCAGAAGTTCCGGTGTCCAGTTCGTGATCACCGAATACTTATCTTTTCCGGTCACATCTATTCCGAGCAGCCTTACTTTCTCTTCAAGGAATCTGTCTCCGTCCTCATATACCAGTATTTTTCCTTTGATCATAGAGCAGAAATCACTGATCCTCTTTTCAGGTACAGGATAAAGACATGATATGCTTAAAACAGACGGATCCAGATTTAAATATCCCAGTGCTTCCTTAAGTATCATCGCGGTCTCGCCGCTTACGATAATTCCGAACTCATCTTTCCCGGCCTTTTCTGTTACGAGCAGTGAGTTCTCGTAATATTCGAGCACTGCGGGTATTCTTTTGGTCGTAGCCTCGTTATAGTTCTTTCTGGCTATCCCCGGCATGACCATCCAGTTCTTCATGTCCGACCCGAGCTCGCGGGGAATTATCTTTCTGGGTTCTTTTGTCGTGATAAGACCTTCCGAGTGCGCCAGAATTCCCGATGCCAGCACGACGACCGGCGTGTTGAATTTCCTGCTTATATCCGCCGCTTCGAAAGCGATGTCGTACATTTCCTGATGGTCCCTCGGTTCAAGCACGGGTATTCTCGCCGAAGCGAAGAAATACTTAAGGTCGATGACGTGCTGCGTGCTCGAAGGAACATAGTCGGTCGCGACATACAGCACGAAAGCCCCCGCTTCTGCTGTATAGAACGCCGATGTCGTTATCGGGTCTCCGGCCTGAAAAGCTCCTGGCGTTTTCATGGTCACGACTGTGTCATGACCCGCGATCGAGTGGCCGATCCCCACCGCTACCGCTACCGCCTCGTTCACCGACCAGCCCACATTTATCTTATCCTGAACCTTACTCAGGTATTTGTCGATCACTTCAGTGCTCGGCGTTCCGGGGTAACCATCAGCCGCACGATATCCGGCGTGGATTACCCCCAGCGCGAAAGCCTCGTTGCCCTGGGCTACAAGCCTTGTTCCCGCCGGGCTTTTTACGATATCTTTAAAATCTGACATTTATTCTCCGTTATGTTACCACTTATACATAATATTCAGGCCGTTATAAGACGCGCCGACTGAAATTTCGTCACCTGATGAAAAAACATCTCTTTTGAACGATTTAAAATGCGAATCAACATACGCGTCGCCCGCGGAAAGCAGTACGGCGGCAATGCTCATCCAGATAAAATTATTCCTTTCATTCGTATATGTATTGACATAATACTCGTATTCGTTGATCCTGGTCTGATCGCCGATCTTTCTGTAATAAAAAAGTTCCTCTTTGGCATCTTCCATTCTTTGATTCTGTTTTAAAGCGCCGTAGATCAACACTCCTTCCAGAGCCGCATAAATTCCTGCCTTTATATATCTGCCGTTATATATCTGACCCCCGCCCGGAAAGATCATTGAAAGAAAAAGGGGAACTTTGTGGTTCGGTTCCCCGATTTCGGATCTCAAGGACGAGAATAAGATCAGAACTGTAATAAATATTCCCGTTCTCGTCATACTATTAATGTCCGCCGCCGCCCTCGAGTGCGGAACCCATTGTGAATATAGGTAAATATATAGCAACAACTATACTTCCGACCACAACACCCATGAATACGATGAGAAGAGGTTCCATAAGGGAAGAAAATCCCTTTATCTTCATTGCGACCTCGTCATCATAATATTCCGCGATCTTTTTCATAAGATCATCTATCTTACCTGTCTCCTCTCCTGTTTCAAGAAGCTGGATAAAGACATCGTCGAACCTGTTTGTTTTCTTGAAAGACACGGAAAGCTCAATACCTGTACTGACATCGATTGCAGTCTTCTTTAGAGCGGCTTCATAAACGCTGTTGTTAGCTACCTTGCTCGATATCTCAATTGATTCAAGCATTGATGTACCGGATCCCAAAAGCAGAGCAAGAACGCTTGATACTCTGCCAACGATTATCTGTCTGACCAGCTCTCCAAAAACCGGAGCGTTTATAGTAAATTTATCCCAAACATCTCTCACTGCTTTTAGCCTGAAAGCATACTTGACTCCGAAAAATATTCCCGCGAAAGATGCGAGGATAATGAAAAAATGGTTCTGGATAAGAGTGGAGCCGTCAATCAGAAGCTGCGTCGGACCGGGAAGCTCTCCGCCGAAAGACGAGAACAGACTTTCGAAAACAGGTATGATCTTCCACATTATCACAAAGACAATCACTACAGTGAATATTAACACGAATTTCGGGTACATCATAGCTGATTTAATAGCCGACTGCATTTGAGCGCTTTTTTCCATATATGCGGCCAGAGATGCAAGCGCTTTATCGAGGTTACCGGAAGTTTCACCGGCTTTAACAATATTGACATACATCTGGTCGAATATCCTTGGGTGTTTGGCAAGCGCCTGAGAAAAATCCGATCCGGCATTAATGTCGTCATATAGCGCATTCAGCGTAGCCTTGACCACGACGTTCTTCTGTGAGTCGGCAATGTTTTTTATACTTTTCGTCAGGGTCACACCCGCATTCAGAAATGTTACCATCTGCCTTGTAAAAAACACCTTGTCCGCCAAAGTCACATTCGTCGTAAGCATTGTGATCTTGTCGTTAATTGCCTGGAAACCGCCTCCGCCTTTCTGCATGCTGATCTCTGTTATACTCATCGGGATCAGGTTCTGCATCTGAAGCTTATTTACAACATCCGCCTGACCGCCGGCCATAATTTCACCTGTGGTCGTTTTCCCGGACATGTCCTTTGCCACATATCTGAATTTAGGCATAGAAGCCTCCCGTTATTTTAATTTTTATAGTGTATAAGTCATCGCTTCTTCAAGATCTATCTTGCCGTTCTTAAAATGTCTAACGGCGTCCTCTTTTAATGTCCAATATGTACCTTCGGCTTTTGCGACATCGCCTATTTCCAGCGCCGTCGCGCCCCTCATCACCGCCGACCTGATCTTTTTGGTCATCTCCATCATCTCGACAACAGCGACTCGGCCTGCCCTTCCGGTATTCTTGCAGTTCGGGCATCCTTCGCCTTTAAAGAATTTTGCTCCTTCGATCTCCTCCTCTGTAAGCCCGAGCCCGATAAGCTGTTTTTTGTCGTAATCGTGCTCTTTCTTACACATCTTACAGATGCTCCTTGCAAGCCTCTGGGCAAGAACAAGGTGAACAACCGTTCCTACAAGGTAGTCCTTAATACCCATCTCTATAAAACGGGTTACCGTCGATGGGGCGTCGTTCGTGTGGAGCGTACTGAAAACAAGGTGACCTGTAAGCGCAGCCTCACAACCAATATGGGCTGTTTCGTAGTCCCTCATCTCTCCGATCAGCACAACATCGGGGTCCTGACGGAGGATCTGCCTTAGAGCTGTCTGGAAAGTAAGCTCCTGCTGAACATTGATCTGCACCTGGTTTATGCCCTCGTTCTGGATCTCGACCGGGTCCTCAACCGAGATTATGTTCGTTTTAACGTCCTTTATGTAGTTCAGAGCGGAAGCGAGAGTATTCGTTTTTCCTGATCCGGTAGGCCCGGTCACAAGCACCATTCCGTCCTTTCTCTGTATATTTTTTTTAAAGGTCTCGATATATATCTCATTACCGCTGAAGATCCCTTCAATAGGATATAGAGACTCAGTTTTTAAAAGACGGAGAACTATCTTTTCACCGTGTATAGTAGGCAGTGTACCTACCCTGAAGTCTATCTCCCTTCCTCTTAGTTTCAAACGGATCTTACCGTCCTGGGGCCTTAACTTTATATCGAGCTTCATAGTTTTTGTAAGAACTTTGATCCTTGCGCTTAGCGATGCCTGCAGTTTCTTTGGAAGCCTTTCGTAGCCGCTCGGAATATAGAGGTCGCCGTCCTTTCTGAACCTTATCTGAACATACTTTTCCTGAGGTTCAATATGAATATCTGATGTACCGTCGAGGTCCGCTTTAGCCAGAATACTGTTGACAAGCGCGATTATTGGAGCGGAATCAGGATTGTCCTCATCGGTTATATCCTTTATATTTACTTCCTCGACATTGGCGTCATCTGCAAATATCTCGCTCAGTGCGGAGCTGGAAGCTGTTGTTGATTCAAGTTTTTTATAAAAGATATCTATCGCTTTGTCTATTTTTTCTTTCGTTGAATAGACAGGTACTATTGACACCTGAGCTATCATTTTAAGGTTATCGGTCACGGCAAGGTCGTCAGGATTCACCATTGCCACGGTTAAACCGTTCTCGTCAAGCGAGATAGGCACAAGCTGATGCTGTTTTGCGAAATCCGCCGGGACCTTCATCAGCGCCGCCTCAGGTATCTGCGACATAGCCTTATCATCGGCGATAGGATATCCTTTCTGCTCCGACAGGGCGCTTACAAGCTCGTCTGCCGTAAGAAGTCCCATTTCTACAAGAGTGTCGCCAAGCATAAGGCCTGTTTCCTTCTGCTTCTGAAGAGCTTCAAGAAGATCCTCTTCGCTTATATAGCCGTTGTCTATGAGAAACTGCCCGAAATAGTTCCTTGAGCTTCCGAATTCTTTCCTGACCATATCGGACATAATGCTTTCTACGGGCTCGTCTCCGCCTTTAGACAAATGACTTTTGATCTTTTCCAGAAGCTCATCGTTCTCAACGGGCTTTGACAGAAAATCATTAATATGGCTTTCGGAAAAAGCTTTGATAGCCACATCCATGTTCCCGAACCCGGTCAGTATCATAGATATAACTTTCGGCTGCAGCTCTTTGATCTTCTTTATGGTCTCGATGCCATCCATTTCAGGCATATTGAGATCCGATACGATCAGATCGAATTTATGGGTTTTTGCCATTTCCAGCGCTTTAACGCCGCTTTCAGCCTGATAGGTATTCTTAAAACCTTCAGATATAAGCAGATCGTAATATGTTTCTCTCAGATCGTCATCGTCGTCGATTATTATAACACTTGATTTTAAAATGTCTTCAGCCATTTTTTATCCCGCCGGTTTTATTATTACTATCTTATACCTTCTCTGCTCATGAGATCCATGAGTATGCTGATCTCGGTGTTACATGCGTGTATAGCCGTCTCTTTTGTGATCAGGCCCTCTTTAACCAGCTGAACAAGATGCTGGTTGAATGTCATCATACCGTATTTCTGGCTGACCTGAATTATACTGTCAAGCTGATGAACTTTGTTTTCGCGGATTAGGGAGTTAATAGCAGGTGTTCCCATCATTATCTCGCAGCCCAACACCCTTCCCCCTCCTATCTTTGGAAGAAGTTTCTGCGTTACAACACCCTGAAGCATCATTCCCAGCTGCGTCCTGACCTGCTCCTGAGCGTTTTCCGGGAAAGAGTCTATTATCCTTCCGATGGTCTGAGAACACGAGTTGGTGTGCAGGGTCGTCATAACGAGGTGACCCGTTTCCGCGGCTCTGAGCGCAAGCTCTATAGTTTCCCTGTCCCTCATCTCTCCGACAAGTATAACATCGGGGTCCTGACGGAGGGCGGCTCTGAGGGCGTCATTGAATGTCCTGAAATCTGTTCCAAGCTCCCTCTGATTTATAATAGCCCTTTTTGATTTGTGGAGGAACTCGATAGGATCTTCTATGGTGAGTATGTGGACAGGGTACTCGCTGTTGACCTTGTCTATCATTGTTGCAAGCGTAGTTGACTTTCCTGATCCTGTAGGTCCGGTCACCAGGATTATACCGTTCGGTTTATCGCACAGCGTGGAGACTATTGAGGGGATGCCCGCCTCATCAAAAGACCGTATATCGTTCGGGATCGACCTGAAAGCAATAGACAGTGCCTCCCTCTGACTGTAAACGTTCACCCTGAACCTGCCCAGGTTCCTGATACCGGTCGAAAGGTCGACCTGAAGCTTTTTCTCGAACTCGTTCTTCTGATATTCATTCAGAACGCTGTAAGCTATTTCTTTTGTTTCTTTCGGCATAAGAACCGGTCTGTTAAGCCTCACAAGGTCTCCGTCGATCCTTATTACCGGAGGACTTCCCGCACAAATATGAAGGTCCGAGCCGCCTTCCTGAACACAAATTTCAAGCAATTCAACAATATCCGCCATACAGTCTCCGATTTTAAAGTAAAATTTTCCGACATAACCGGGTCTTCCCCGGTAGTCTAAAAAAATACATTTTATTAAGGTTAAAGTCAAGAAAATAAAAAGTCTTAATTAAAGCCTGATTTTATAATTCTCCTGTATGATGAAATGAAAAAAGGAGGACTGCGCCTCCTTTTTTTATCCTGTTATTGAATAATCTCTCTTACTTTTTTGCTGCTTTCTTTTTTTCGAGTTTGTGTTTTCTAACGAAATCCTCTATAACCTGAGAAAGATTGGGGGTTCCTATTTCCTGAAGGTCGTAGCCTACTTTCACGGTAGGTTTTTTAATCTTTACTATCCTGTTAAGGTCGATCGGTGTGGCTATAACAACGGCGTCGCACGGCGTATTATTGATAGTTTTCTCAAGGTCTCTTACCTGCTCTTCACCGTAGCCCATTGCAGGGAGAAGGATTCCGATATTCGGATATATCTCGAAAGTCTTAGCAAGCTTGCCAACAGCGTAAGGTCTCGGATCCACCAGATCTTTCGCACCGAATTTTCTTGCCGCAACCACGCCTGCGCCTATTTTCATGTGTCCGTGTGTAAGTGTAGGTCCGTCTTCCACAACCAGAACTTTTTTACCTTTGATCAGTTCAGGTTTATCAACAGATATAGGGGAAGCGCCGTCGACTACGAGAGCCTTGGGGTTGATCCTTTCAATATTTTCGCGTACAGTCTGTATTCCTTCCGGAGAAGCGCTGTCGATCTTATTTATAACCACTACGTCAGCCAGCCTGAGAGTAGCTTCGCCGGGATAGAACGAGACTTCATTTCCTGGTCTATGAGGGTCCGCCACTGTTATCATGAGGTCTGGTTTGTAAAACGAAAAGTCGTTGTTACCGCCGTCCCAGAGTATTACATCAGCTTCTTTTTCGGCTTCTCTTAGGATAGCTTCGTAATCAACGCCCGCGTATATGACGTTGCCCCTCACTACATGGGGTTCGTATTCTTCCATTTCCTCGATAGTGCATTTATGTTTTTTAAGGTCTTCTACTTTTGCGAACCTCTGGACTTTCTGCTCAACCAGATTTCCGTAAGGCATCGGATGTCTTACAGCAACAACTTTAATGCCTTTTTCCATAAGAAGTTCTACGATCCTTCTTGATGTCTGGCTCTTGCCCGCTCCTGTCCTCACAGCGCCGACAGCGATAACCGGTTTTGTGCTTTTAACCTGTGTGTCCGCCGGTCCGAGAAGAGAAAACGAAGCGCCTGCGGCGTTAACGATGGCGGAAAGTTTCATTACATGCTGGTATGTGACATCGCTGTATGAGAAAACGCACTCGTCTACCTTATGCTTTTTGATCAGCTCGGGCAGTCTGTCTTCGGCTTCGATCGGGATCCCCGCGGGATAAAGCTTCCCTGCAAGTTCTTTCGGATATTTTCTTCCGTCAATATCCGGTATCTGAGCTGCCGTGAAAGCCACGACATTGTAGTTCGCGTTGTTCCTGAAGTAGGTGTTGAAATTGTGGAAGTCTCTTCCGGCAGCGCCGATAATGATAACATTCCTTTTTGCCATTTTTTTCTCCTTTTATTTACAAATGCCATTTATTACTGCATTTGGAACGCACATCCATTCCAAGACCCGAAAATATAAGAGTTTAAATTTTAAATGCAAGGTATTTTTTTATGTCTAAAAATTGTGATATTGACAATGACATTTCAATATCCTAAATTTACGGAAGATATTTATCGGGAGAATTATGAGAAGAACGATAGCTCTGATTACAGCCGGCGGGTCCGGCCTTAGAATGGGAGCGGACATCAGAAAGCAGTACATCGAGATCAGAAACAAACCTATTCTGGCTCACACGATACACAGGTTCCAGATAACTGATGAAGTTGATGAAATAGCACTGACGGTTCCTGATGAAGATATCGGGTTCGTAAAAAAAGACATAATCGAAAGATATAATTTCACCAAACTTAAGATTATAATTCCAGGCGGAAATACCAGGCAGGACTCTGTATATGCCGCTCTAAAAGAGATCAGTGCCTCTGACGATGACATCATACTTATTCATGACGCTGTTAGACCCTTCATATCTCACGATATAATTCAGGATTGCATAAACTCATTATCCGACTCTGACGGCTCGATCGTGGGAATAAAACCTGTCAACACTATAAAAATACTGAACGGGGAGAAGGTTGCTTCGACTCCTGACAGAGATCTGCTTGTATCTGTTCAGACACCGCAAACCTTCAGATTCGGTCTTATAAAGCAGTGCCACGAAACAGCGAAAGCGGAAAACATTATAACTACTGATGATTCCGCACTCGTGGAGATTTTAGGCATGAGACTTTTAGGAAGAGATCCGGTGATCAGAGTAGTTCAGGGAAATTCCTTCAACATCAAAATAACAGACAGGAACGATCTTACTATAGCGTCGGCTATAATGGAATCATTATCTATATAAGTTTATGATCTCGTCTTTCCACTGGTTGTAGGGCTTATATTTTCTCAGACTTTTTATAGCCTCCGCGGATATGCTGTCGCACTGCCCGTACTCAAGTGCGGCGGTGGAATCGAATTCGGTAAGCTCACTAACAAGGCCGGTAATTATATCGGCAGAATAAAAAAGCGTATCCTCATTGTTCTCAACAGAGAGATAAATCATTTCACCCGTCCGTTTTACAACTGTAAGAAAAGAATCGCTGTTTAAAGTATTTACATATCTCCATATCTCACCCGTTTTTTTACCGAAGAGAACATTGCCCGTATAAGTTACTTCGCCCAGGCTGACACCGTTCCTCGATGGAAACGCATGATAATTTACCTTCACGTGGGCCGCATATGATGTATCCGGGCCATAAAGTCTGAATTCAGTATTGTCTGAGAAATCTATTCTCACATAATCATCCTCTAATTCCGGAGTACAGGACATGAGGACAAGGACAGCCGTTAATACCGCAATATAAATCTTTAATTTCATTTTCCCTCCCGGATCAAATAATTTCTGTAAGCTTTTCGAAGATATTTCCGTCCTTTCTTATCTTTTCTGAATTACCTATTGCCGATATCAGTGATGTGCTGATGTAATTTTTAAATATCTCATAAGAGGAGACAATATCTTCCTGCGTTGTGTTCAGGATATCGCAGACTATCTTCTCCACATATTTCTGATCTATTCCTGTCAAGAAATCCTCTCTGGCTTTTTTACCTTTTGCGTAGGGACTCAGAAGCGGATCAAAGGCGGCATAAGCCCCTATCTTGAGACTGGTAAAAGAATCCTTATCCATCTTAAAATTTCTTATACATTCCGGGATATTCCTGTACACATCAACTGTTCTTGCCACATTCGGGTCTCTGTAGCTGGTCATTGATAAAAATCCGGATAAAGGATTGAAATACATCCAGGCGCCATAGGCGCCGCCCTTCATTCTGACCTCTTCAAAAAGATAGTCGGACGAAAGATAGTTTTTTATTACCTCCATCCTGCCGGAGTAAGCAGGCTCATTCCCAAAAATATTTCCACCCATCGACACGAAAGCGACTTCCGAACCTGTGAGAAAAGCTTCGTTGCCTTTGAATTCAGGATATTTCTGAACAACTCTAACCGACTCTATGTCAGGCATGAGTTTGCTTATGTCTGAACAGATTTTTCTGGCGAGCCCGATGCCTTCAGAGTCGGATAAGATCCCGAAATGAATGTTCTTTTTGCGGAACAGACAGTTTGAAAGTTCCTTAAGTTTTTCAATGACGGGCTCAATGCAGTTGTCAAAATCGTCGTAGATCGACTTTACTTTGTAGTATGAGCTCAAACCTTTTACAAGCTCAAGATACCTGCCCCTGTCGCTTACGCAGGCTTTAAGTCTGGTAACAGAATAGTCGTAACCTTCTGATTTAAGATTAACCTCTCTATACTGGTGCCGGCCTGTTATGATTTCTTTTATTCTTGCTTTATTTGAATAGTCAATCCCGGTAATAAGGTCGGTCAGAATTTCAGCCGCTTTGAATATGAATTTTTTGAGAGTTTTAATTTCTATATAAAGAACAGGCCTGAAATAGTTCATTTCTTTAACGCTGTCAAGGATAGTCAGAGCAAAATCGAACCCGCCGAAGTAAGAGCTTATATCCTTGTACAGATCGTCGTATTTCCGCTTTTGTGTGCCCGTCTCTTTAAAAAGCTCTGTGAACAGGCTTAAATACGGCAGATGCTCCAACGGGATGTCCTTCAGATCTAATCCTATGCTGATATAAACGATATCGTTCGTGAACATTTCGTTCCAGTAATAATATGCGCCGTCAATTGTTTCAACTTCCGGTACGCAAAGCGTTATTTTCCTGTCAATATCGCCGATCTGAAGTTTAGGTATCTTCTTCTGATCCTCCGCAGAATTTTCCTTTTCCTGTTCTTTTCTAAAATTATCCGTTTGCTTTATCAGCTCCTTTAATTGAGCATCGGAGAGCGATCTTTTGTAAAGATCAAGCTTCTCTCTTTCGTCCTCTGTCTTTTTTCTTAACATGTCCGGATCGGGATTCATTGTCACAACTGCCGTTTTATCTCTGCTAAGAAGGTATTTCTTTATGATCCCCTCAAGGTAATTTTCTTTTATCGAACTTTCCCTTATTTTCTGAATTACAGGATTCAGGTTCAAATTATCGAATATGTCAATATCATACTGTATAAGATGAAGTATTCTGTTGAGGTAAATAAGCCCCCTCATGGAAGATATTTCCTTCTCCTTCTGCTTGAACTCCAAATGGTTTATCTCTGAAAGGATAAGTTCTTTGTCGATACCCTCCGATACAAGCTCTTCAAGAACACTGAAATAAATATCTATGAATTTGCCTTTATGTTCAGGCTCGGATCCCGAAATATATGCAGTCGTTATAGTTTCCGTCTGCGAATCATCGAAATATCCGGAAAAATCCCCCGCGATACCTGATGCCATGACCGCCAGTTTTAAAGGTGAGGCATCTGAATTAAAAATAATGTTGCTTATAAGATTCATAGCAAGACTCAGCTCAACTTCCTGGGGCCTTCCGATCACTGATGAAATAGCTATATATGTTTTTTTGTTAAGCGTCTCGTGCGGATTTATCCCGTAACCGAACACAGTTTCTGTCATAGGCGATATTTTTTCGCTGTCTTTTATCCTGATATCAGGTTTGTTCTCTTCAAAAGAGACAAAGTAACCCTGATCGATAAATTCAAGCTCCGACATCAGATCAGCATTCCCGTAAAGATAAACCGTCGAGTTAGACGGATGGTAGTATTTCTTATGAAAATCAAGGAATTTTTCGTAGGAAAGATCCGTTATCTCATCCGGATCCCCTCCCGAATTGAACGAATATGTCGAGCCGGGCAGAAGGGTCTTTGAAATATTAAGCGCAAGCTGTCTTAAAGGATTCGACATCGCTCCTTTCATTTCATTATACACTATTCCCTGATACTCAAGAGGATCGTTCTTTCCTGAAAGCTCGTAGTGCCATCCTTCCTGAAAAAAACTGCTTTTTTTCAGAAGCGGTTTAAGCGTAGTATCCAGGTAAACGCTCATAAAATTGAAATATTCCTTGAGGTTCCTTGTGGAGAAAGGATAATAGGTCGAGTCGGGGGCTGTGAAAGCGTTCATGAACGTGGAAAGCCCGCCTTTATAAAGTTCGGCAAAAACATCTTTTACGGGATATTTTTCCGAGCCGGAAAGCACGCAGTGTTCAAGTATGTGCGCAACACCTGTCGAATCTTCAGGAACGGTGTTGAACGATATGCAGAATGTCTTATTTTCGTCATCGTTCTTCACCGCTATCACTCTCGCGCCTGTCTTTGCATGACGGAAATCCATCATGTGTGAATTCATATCAATTCGGAATTCTGATCTTATCAGTAAAAAACCTTTATATATTTTGCCCTGTTCGAGCTTCTCCATCTACTCTCCCGCAAAACATCATACAAAAATAAGTTATCTTTATGTGTTTTGGCAATTAAATTAATCAGTTACCGAAACGGGGATTTACCACATTATTATAAATTGAACCGAAAGTATAGCTGAAACCGATCGAGGACCAGTAGCTGTAGGATGTTGCCATTTCTCCTTTCTGAAGGAGTATCTCCTCATCAGTATAACCTACTGCGGATAGACCGATCTGGTCGTTTATTCTTGAATAACCGCCGCTCAGATTGAACGAAAGGCCTTTAACTATTCGCAAAGATATCATCGAAAAACTGTCCAGCCTTCTTTTTTCAAAGTCATGAAGGTATGTTGATCCTGTCACGGACAGATATATGCTGCCCCATTCCCTTTTTAGTGTAAGAGCGGTTTCAAGAGAGTGCTTGTATCTTAACTCTTCATCTTTACCAAATATGGTCGTTTCATAGTAGTCGGAATAATTGGCTCCGATACCATACATTATTCTCAGCATCCTTCTGCTTGATTCGGAATACGGAAAAATGTTATATTCGATCCTCGGGTACAGATAAGAATAATTCTCCCTGTTCGAGTATGTCGATCTGTTCCATCCTGAAACTATCCCGGCAGACCAGTGATCCGTGATGCTTTTTACAACCGAGATATCTGAACTTTTACTCTCGGATGTTACTTCGAGACCGTAATCTTTATAATTATCAAAATTATGGTTAAGATAAAATGAAAGTGAAAATATCCATTCGTCCGTCACTCTGTTTACGCTGGAATATCCGCTTATATTCCGCGATTCGTAAGCCTTGCTTGCGTTGAAGTATCCGTTCCCGCCGATGTTAAAGACCCAGCTGTCCCAGTCATCTTCGGGTGTAACTTTCTCCGTTTCCTCTTCAAATGTTATACTGATCTTTTCAGTCAGAGGTGTTGATGATATGAACCTGAGAAGACCTATCTTGAGGAATTTGACAAGCCTGTTGCGGATCGTATCGGAAGTGTCATCGCTTGAAATATCGAACTTGAGGTCATCTTTGATCTTTTCAAAATTGCCTTTGCCGGTAAATTCGACAGAGTATTTCTGACCGCCGCCGCCTGTGCTTTGGGTCGTTATCATAACAAATACATCCGCCGCCTGCCTTTCGATCACATAATCAACGAACTTGATCTCGGTTCTTATAAAATCCATATCGCAATATAAGCAGTCAATATAGACTTTTATCCTGTTGTTTTGCGGAAGGAGCGTTATTGATGTCAGAAATATAAGGATCAAAATATTTTTCATTATTAACCTTTTTTATACTCAAAAAACTTTAATGCCGGCCGATTGTTTTTATCAGCTCACCCTTGCTATGGACATTATCCGAAGCATACGATACCGGGATATAATTTTCACTCAGGCCGGAATATACGAAAGTTCCGTCCCTGTTATCAACTACTTTCTCTACAATTATCTCTTTTTCTTTCCCCTTCTGCGACGCATAGAACGAATTCAGCCTGGCTTCCGATACCGCTCTTAACTTCCTGCTTCTCTGAATGATCTTATTCTGAGAAACTTTCGGTTTCAGCTTGCGCGAAGGTGCATGAGGTCTGTCGGAATAGGGGAATACATGGGCGAAGTTAATTTTGGAATTAACCATATATTTTAACGATTCCCCGAACTCCTCATCGGTCTCGGTCGGGAACCCGACAATAATATCGGTCGCTATGAACGCATTTTCCCGCTCCGACAGTTTTGTTATCAGCTCATCATAGACTTCAATCGAATATTTCCTGTTCATCAGCTTTAATATCCGTTTTGAGGCTGACTGGAGCGGAATATGAAAATGCGGACATATCCGTTCGTTCTTGACGAACAGTTCGATGAGCCTGTCATCGAAGCACCACGGCTCGACCGAACTTATGCGGAGCCTAAACCCTTCAACCTTCAGGATATCTGAAATAAGCTCCGCAAGATCGTATCCTTCACCGTCAGCGTAGCTGCCCAGATCTATGCCGGTCAGAATAATCTCCCGAAATCCCTTTTCGGCGAGCCGCCTGACATCAGAAAGCACTGAATCAGGCTTTCGGCTCCTCGAATTACCCCGGGCGTACTTTATCGTGCAGTATGTACAAAAATTGTCGCAACCGTCCTGCACCTTCAGAAACGCCCTCGTATGATCCTGAAAGGATAAAAGTTCATGGTCAGCATACTCAAGCTCCCGGCCTTCCGGCACAGAAACGAACTTTCCGCCGGAGAACTCCCTGACAGCTTCGAGAACATCGAACTTATTGTTCACTCCGAGAATAATATCCGAATATTCTTTAAGCACCCCGTTTTCCGCCTCAAGTTGAGTATAGCAGCCGACAGAAACTATCAGAGCCGAAGGATTTTCCTCCCTGATCTTTTTCAAATGATGAAAAAACTTGCTGTCAGCCTTATCCGTGACAGTGCAGGTATTGATCACAATAATATCCGCCAATGAAGCTGATTTTGATAACTCATAGCCTTCTTTCAGGAAAATATCCTTTATCACTTCGGATTCATAAATATTCACCTTGCACCCGAAAGTATGTACGATAACTTTTTTCATACTTTGTTAACTCTTGTTTATATAAGCTATTACTGCAACCAATATGAGAATAATAAATAGAAGCACTAAAATTGTTTCAATTATTCTGACAGGGATTCGAACCCACTCAATTTTCGAAAGACTCTTAAGGAGTTTTTCTGCTTTTATAAGCATTTCAGTTACTCTTGTAAAAACAAATAACAGATAAAAAGATAATATGAAAGCGGCGTAATAATACGGTATCGAATCTTGAAAATTATCCACAAACCGTGCACTATATGAAGTTTCATCGAGTGAGACCATATTTATCATAAAACCGGACATTAAGACAGTTACACCAAAGAGAATCGTAAAAATAAAAGATTCCAATAACTGTCCAAACATCTGTCTGAGTGAATATTCGAATTTTTGTTTTTTCCTATTAGCTGAATAATACAAACAATAGAGCAGAATCGACAGAATCGACATTAAAAAAAACATGAGGTGAGGCATCATCGGAAATGTATCGAATACACTGCACGGCAATAAAACTGCAAAAGATAGTAGAGTAATGAAAAAAGCCTCCTGTCTTTGAAGCCATGCATCCGAAAACTTTACATATCTAAGAATGACGGAGGTTAAAACAACATGAAGAAGGGGAGAGATAATCAAAAGTATAGCAGGGACCCTTAAATAAAGTGAAAACATAACACAGGCAGAATTTAAAATAAACATCGAATTTAAATTGCTCCAGATAACCGGCCTATTTTGATATTCATTCCTGTATTTATCCCAAAATATAAGCATAGCAAAGAACGACAGGTATAGAAGTACAAGAGGTTTGCTCAGCGGATTAACATCAAAGGAAAGAAATAATGCGACCTCAACAAGAATCACAAATAAAACACTGATCGTAATCCTATCCGTCTTGCACCCGAAAGTATGGACATAGAGTTTTTTCATAGGGTCAAACTATTAGAATTTTTTAATTTTACGGCAGGTATTATTTCTTACCCAATAAATTCAAAAGGTTCGGGATATCTGTTTTGACAGTATTCCAGATATGCTCTGTGTCCACGCTAAAATATCCGTGAGCCAACCAGTTTCTCATTCCTACAATGTCACCCCATGGGATATTGTCGTTTTGATCCTTGAAATCTGATGACAATTTTGATGAAGCTTCTCCGATAATTTCAATATCTCTGATTATTGCCTGAAGCGTTTTTCTGTCTTTCTCCAATTCACTCAGAGACAAACCACCTAGAAACTGAACAGCTTCATTTGCTGCATCAACAATATGCCTGATTCTGGTTTCATCATCCGGAAACATACTCGATCCTTCTTTCATTCATAACTCTGTCTACAAAATATTTACTCAGGTCGCCCTTTGTTCTAAGATCTACTTGTCTTCCGATCAGACTGGAAAGTTCGTTCTGAATGCCTATAAAAGTAATTAGCCCCGGAGTACATCCTTTTTCAAATTCAATAAGAATATCTATGTCGCTATCTTTATTCAATTCGTCTCTGACCGCAGAACCGAAAAGTGATAATGACTTGATATGATGCTTTTTGCATAATTTTTCAAGGTCAAGTTCAGATATATAGTTATTGAGACTGAACATCAGGGCATCTCCTTTTATTAACAGTAATATACAAAACTCTTCCTCCCAAATCAATCTGGAAATTCCGGAAAGTTTATTTTTTATACAATGTTGTATTTTTCATCTATTTGAATACTTATTATATAATTTTGCATATTTGCAATATAACTTCAAATTTGCAAGATCGCAAGACAAATATTCACTATTTCGCCAAATAAAAAAAGGGAGCCGTTCGGCTCCCTTCAAGTTGCATAGAGTGAATTTTATTCAGCTGCCGGTGTTTCGTCAGCAGGCTTTTCCTCTGCCGGTTCAGCGTTGACTACATTAGCCTCAATGTCTTTTTTCGAAGCCATTGTATCGCTCTTCATGAATACTTTTCTTGATTCCGCGTTGTAGGAGTCAACTATAAGGTCAAGTTCCTGTCCTTCATTAATATTGTTGAATCCCTGAACTATATTTTTTGGCGCAAAACCTTCTACCGGTGGTTCTTCAAGCTCGACAACAAGTCCCTTGTCAACTTTTTTAGTTACTTTACACTTAGTTTTATAGCCCTCTACGAGTATCTTGGCGAATTCTTCCCACGGATCTTCAAGTGTCTGCTTGTGGCCCAGGGCAATCCTTCTTTCCTCTTTATTAATGTCGAGAACTATAACTTCTATCTCTTCACCTTTTTTCACGATCTCTTTGGCGTGTTTCAGTTTTTTGGTCCATGAAAGGTCGCTTATGTGAACGAGTCCGTCAATACCTTCCTCAAGTTCAACGAATGCGCCGAACTGAGTAAGGCTTCTGACGATACCTTTGTGCGTTGATCCAACAGGATATTTGTTCTCGATGATCTGCCACGGATCCGGTTCGAGCTGCTTAAGACCCAGAGAAATTTTCTTCTCGTCTTTCTTAATGTTGAGGACCACAGCTTCGATCATGTCGCCTAAGTGAAGATATGCGCTCGGGTGTTTTACATGCTGAACCCAGCTCATTTCCGAAATATGGATCAGTCCCTCGATCCCTTTCTCTATTTCAATAAATGCGCCGTAATCCGTTATGCTGACAACTTTTCCTGTAACCTTGCTGCCTTCGGGGAATCTTTCCTCGATCCCGTCCCACGGATGCGGTGTAAGCTGTTTGAGACCTGCGGAAACTCTTTTCTTGTCGTAATCAATGTCGAGAATCTGGATATTGATCTTTTCGTCAAGCTTGCAGACTTCGCTGGGATGGTTGACCCTTCCCCATGACAGATCTGTGATGTAGATAAGCCCGTCGAGCCCGTTGATATCAACGAAAACACCGAAATCGGTGATGTTCTTAACGATAGCCTCGACAGTATCGCCGACCTGAAGCTCCTTGAGAGTCTCGTCTTTTCTCTGGTTGAGATCTTTTTCAAGAATGATCTTCCTTGAAAGAACGATATTTTTTCTCAGTTCGTTCAGCTTGACGATCTTGAAGTCCATTGTCTGCCCAATAAGAGCGTCAAAATCCCTGACAGGATATACATCGATCTGCGACCCCGGCAGAAATGCCTCGATCCCGAAAAGGTCGACCACGATACCGCCTTTAACCCTTCTCAGGCACTTACCCTGCACGATCGTCTGTTCGTCATGCACTTTCTGAACCTGCTCCCAGACGAGCATGAAATCAGCTTTTTTCTTTGACAGGTCAAGATGTCCGCCGCTGCTTTCGACAGACTCAAGGTAGACCCTTATCATGTCGCCCCTGTTCAGCGCCTTGATGTCATCGAATTCGTCGAGCGGGATCAGTCCTTCGCTTTTAAATCCAATGTCAACAGCCACGCCTGTCGGGCCGATGTTAACGATCTTCCCTTCTATTATTTCGCCTTCCCTGATTTCCTTGAGCGAAGAGTCATAGAGATCGCTCATCTCCTTTTTCTGGGCTTCGGTATATTCCTCGTCATAAAGAGAGTTAATATCGTCAACCCAAATTTCATCCTGTTCCGCAACAGAATTTCTTTGTTTTTCGGTCATTATTTTACTACCTCCTGAATTTGAACGGTCTACCGGTACTACCGGAATAAATGCCGCTTAGAGACGCGAAATATACGCGATCGCTATTAATATGTCAAGGAAAGAATCATCCGATCGTTCATCCGGCGGCAAAATTATTACTTGCAAAAACTTAAAATAATTGGTATTTTTGGAGCGGATAGACCAAAAAAACGGAGGCAGTGATAAACAAAAAAGGGTCTAACATACACAATGTTCTGGCAGCAGCCATCCTGCTGATATTTTCAGTTCTTGTGATATTTTCTGATGATTTCAGCAGCCATAACCAAAAGGTCTCATCAGATAACGATATATCTTTGCGATCCGACGACACTGTTTCGATGCCTCAGGACCCGAATTCACTTTTTATTGAAGGTATCATTCTTCCGGATGAAGGGTTCGCGAGATCAATGCTGGCGCTTGAAGGAGTAAAGACAGAGCATACACTAGATATCACAAACACGCTGAAACATCATGTGGATTTCAGGTTCCTGACCGCAGGTGAAAGGTTTATGATCGAGCTGGACAGAAAACAAAATATTGTAAAAGGCTTTTCATACCTTCCCGATCCGGTCACCACTCACAAGCTTACAAGGAATGCGGACGGATTTCTTGAATACGAACTTATCGAGCTTCCGACCGAAAAGAGATACAGGCATATAACAGGACAGATCAAAACCACCCTGAACCAGGCTCTCACGGACGCTGATGTAAGCCCGTCTATAGCCGCAGTCGTTTACGGGATCCTTGAATGTGTGGTGAATTTCAGGTCGGATGCAAGAAAAGGGGATAAATTCACCGTATTTCTTGAAGAAAGATATTTCAACGACACCAAGCTTAAAGGCGGCAAAATACTTCTGGCTTCTTACGAAGGTAAAAAAACAGGCTATAAAGTTGCGTACTCGTACACTGACAGGGAGATAAACTCTGCTTTTAACGCGCATTACTCCAGAAAAGGCGAAGCTCTCATAAGAGCATCTTTAAGACTCCCGGTGGATAGAGTTCATGTAACAAGTTCATACGGCCAGAGGATACATCCGGTCACCGGAAAGAAATCATTCCATTACGGCGTCGATTACCGGGGAACGATAGGCGACCCGGTTTATTCTGTCGCGGAAGGCATTGTAAAAGAAACAGGATATGACCCTATCAGCGGAAATAAGATAACTGTCGAACATCAGGATAAAACAAGGACAGCGTATTATCACTTAAGCAAAATCCTTGTGAAGAAAAACCAGAAGGTTAAAGCCCGCCAGAAAATAGCGGAAATAGGAGACACCGGCAGAGTTACAGGCCCTCACCTTCATTTCGGAGTTCTTGACGCAAAAGGCAAATGGAACAACCCTCTTAACCGGAGAATGATCGCGACTCCCAGACTCGAGGGGGAAAGATACGCAAGATACTTAGTCCAGATGGAAGAGATCGACAGTCTGATAAAAGAACACTTGAACAAAGAGAAAATGCTCGCCAGATATTCCCTTATCGGACAGTGCGGATACGAACTTTTCTAGAATACGGTCAGATATAATCCAGAACCGCTTGGAACACTTTTTGAGCGGCGCCCTTTTCCCCAAGAACATCTTTAACTGTCTCAAGCTCGTTTTTTCTCAATGCGTAAATATCGTCATTTTCAAGCAGTTTATTGACTTCCGATATAAGATTGTCAGGATTGAAATCTGACTGTATAAGCTCGGGATTTATCATCTTGCCGGAAATAATGTTAGGCAGAGAAATGAACTTGGTTTTTACAATTTTTTTTGCTATGAAATAAGAAAAAGGGTTTACTTTGTAAAAAACGACCGATGGTGTACCTGCTATCGCCGCCTGAAGAGTTGAGGTCCCGCTTTTGCACAGCACGATCCCAGAATGGGCCATCACATCCCACTGATAACCGGAAGGTATTACTTTCACCTCTGAAGGAATCTCATATTTTTCAAATATATTTACCGGCAGATTACCGCTCCTGCAGACGGCGATCTCAATATTTTTGTCTGCCGCGCTTATTCTTTTTATGAACTCTACTATCACAGGCATATGCTTTTTTATTTCCTGCGACCTGCTTCCCGGAAATACCGAAATAAGCGTTTTTTCTTCAGAAAGCCCGAATTTTGCGCAGAAATCACTGTACTCCATTCTAATGTTGTATGTGTCCATCAGAGGATGGCCTACATAACGGCAGTCAATTTCCTTTCCTCTGTAAATTTCAGGCTCAAAAGGCAGAATACAGCACAGGCAGTCATAAAATTCCACTATATCGTTGATCCTGTTCTGTCTTGATGCCCATATCTGAGGGCTTACATATTTTATTATCTTCGTTCCGGGAGATATTTTCCTTATCTTTTTTGCGAGCTTCATGTGAAACTCCGAGAAATCTATCATCAGGACTGCCGAAGGCCTGTCCTCAATTATGTTCCTCAGTATAGCCTGAAACGCCTTTCTTATAACAAAAATATTTTTTATAAGCTCAAAAAAGCCCATGAACCCGAGCTTTTCCGTTCTAAAGACCGGAACGAGCCCAGCGATTATCATTTTTTCACCTCCGATCCCTTTAACAGCTATGTCGGGGCGGATATTCTTCATGTTCCTTATCACTTCACTGCCCAGAAGGTCGCCTGATTCTTCCCCGGCAGTAACATATAATACCTTGTTATTCATCATACTTCGATCAGCTCCAGGGCTTCATCCTGCTTTGCCACCCACAGTCTGAAACTCAGATTATTTTCTTCTTTTATCCTGTACATTTCATCAAAGGCCAGCGCCGGATCATTGTTCTCTTTGCTTAAATGAGCCAGTATCAGATTCCTGAGCCTGATATTTCCGGTCTCGGAAATAAAATCACAAGCGCTTTTATTCGACAGATGACCTGTATTTCCGGAAACTCTCTGTTTTAAATACCACGGATAAGGTCCGTTCTTGAGCATTTCTCTGTCATGGTTCGATTCCAATACGATCAGGTCACTTTCAAGCACATTATACTTTACCATGCCTGTTACTACGCCAATATCGGTAATGTGACTTATTTTCTTACCCGCATAGGAGATGTTAAAGGCATAATTGGCAGTTCCGTCATGTGATACAGGAAAAGGAACTATTTCAATGTTCCCCACGCTGAATCGGCCGCCGATATACCTGATATCGCACTTTTCGAACATGTCCTTCGATGATAAATGATTCTCTTTGTGAATATATACCGGTATTTTCAGTTTTCGGGCGATTATACCGGCGCCGCTGATATGATCTATATGGTCATGCGTGACCAGCAGGCCGTTTACAGTTCCCGCGTCCGCCCCGATATCGTTCAATCTCTCCATAAGTTTTTTCGCGCTTAAGCCCGCGTCTATCAGAATACTCCCTTCCGGGGTTTGTATCAGTGTCGAATTTCCGGAGCTTCCGCTTGACAATACCGAGATCTTCATCAGTTTCTATTTCCTGAGCCTGTACTCGCCGCCCAGAAAGTCAAAAATATACTGTGCGTTAAGCTCGTAATATATCCATACCTCATAAGGTTTCTGGTTCTTGGCGAACGGATAAGACTGTATCTCGTCAGGATCGCCCATCATACACAATACCTTACCCATATCAGTCTTCCATCCGGCTTTCTGAGGTACTGAAAAATGAAGATTTGCATACGCGACTCTTCTAAAATACTCTTCCATAAGCGAGTTCGATTTGAGATTCATAGAAACTTCACGATCATTCCAGAATTCTTTGAACCACGCTTTCTTACCTTCTTCGTCATATTCAAAAACATGGCTTATCGAGTCGAATTCGGTTACATAAAGCATTTGTTCCAGAGCTGTGTTGATATCGGACACATTTAGTGAAAGATCTGACCATCTCAGGTAGAACACCGTGCTTCTTCTGAACTGCCTTTTCCCGATCTGAAGGTCCATTTCTATTTTATAATTTCCCGCAAGAAGATTATCGAGAGGTATTTTAAGCACCTGATACTGAAGCTTGTCCCTTACTTCTCCAGTAAAACTGTCATCATATAGGACAGCTCCGGACGAATTTAATATCCTGTATCTTAAAGAGAGCGAAGCCATAGCCGGACCCGAGGAGAATATTTCAAACAAAGCTCCCGTATATCCGCTCTGCTTGTCAACGACATTGTTTATAAGCTCACTGTAAGAATTTTCAAAATTTGTGTCATCCGTCCAGTATACCATTCTCATATCCGAAACTATCAGATCGGATTTATCTGTAAACTCAACGGACCGCCTGATCCTGTATGATTTATTCGTATTGTTGTCTTTGAGCGTCAGAACGACCGTATAATCGCCATTTTTCGCCTCAAATCTGAAATTGTGATGGGATTCGGGTTTTACTGACTGAGTTTTTTTATAATCGGAAACAGACAGATTCCCTGATTCTTTTTTCTGAAATAGAGGGATGCCGTCTGTCCTGGTTCCGCGGAAGACTGCCGAAGATATAAGATAAGATGCCTCATATACAGAATCTCTTTTCTGAAACTTCAGCCTTTCGTTCGGGATCTCGGCATGAATGTTAATAATAAAATGGCCTTCATTACCGGTAAGCGACCTGAAAACATTATACCTGAAAACAGGCAGCCCCTTTCCCCCGGCCTCGTCAAAAATTCCATGCTGCTGTCCGTATAAGCCTGCTGAGGAAATTAAAAACAGCAGAAAACAATATTTCAGCGCTCTAATCAAGGATCATCTTCCTGTATTTTTCAACAAGTTCACGTGCTTTCTCTTTTTTATTAGCTTCAGCGAATATTCTGACTATCGGCTCGGTATTCGATTTTCTGAGCTGAACCCAGAAATCCTCGCCGCTGATCTTTATCCCGTCTGTAAAGTCGATCCTTTCAGGCGGCACGTCGTCTGTGATCTTTTTTGATTTCTCGACGAAATCTATTCCGGCTACAGATACTTTATCTTTCACGATGCTGTATTGAGGAAGTTCGGCGAAAATATCCGAGACGAACATGTTCTTCTCTGCCAGATACTGAAGTATAAGAGCGGCACCGACCAGCGCATCCCTGCCGGGATGGACTTCGGGAAGGATTACGCCGCCGTTGCCTTCACCGCCAATAATCAGACCTTTCTCCAGCATAAGTGTCGAAACATTTATTTCTCCGACCTTTGTCCTGTATGTTTTTGCCCCGTACTTCTTGGCGACGTCTTCTGTGGCTCTGGAGGTAGATACGTTAACGGCAATATCGCTTTTTCTCTTTGACAGAATAAGATCTGTGACCATCGCCAGAGTATACTCTTCACCGAGAGGAACACCGCTTTCGCTGATAAGCGCTAATCTGTCGGAGTCAGGATCGACAGCCATGCCGATATCAAAATTGCCTTTTCTGACCGTTTCGCATATCTCCCCCAGATTTTCCGGCAGAGGCTCCGCGCCGTGCGAGAATATTCCTGTGGGTTCGCAATTGATCCTGGTCACGCTGCATCCAAGATCCTGGAGAAGGGCAGGAAAGATAATCCCTCCTGCTCCGTTAACACAGTCAAGAGCCACTTTAAAATTTTTCCTTCTGATCTCCGATTTGTCTATGTAAGGGATATCAAGTATCTTTTGGATATGATAGTTCTTAGGGTCTTCGTATTCCTGAGCGGTTGAGCCGGTCCTGTCGAACGGTTCATAAATGAACCTGTTCTCCGTCAGAATATAATGCAGTTCTTCTCCTTCACTCTCGTTCAGGAAAAGAGTCCCGCCGTTCATGAATTTCAAAGCGTTCCACTCGGCAGGATTATGACTTGCGGTAATAGCTACACCACCAGCCGCATCATAAAGCTTTATTGCCATAGCTACTGTTGGTGTAGTCGCGATACCGATATCCGCTACATCTCTTCCGCACAGGTTCAGAACAGAGCAGACAAGGTCCGAGATCGCTTTACCGGAACACCTGGAATCTCTGCCTACAACGATTTTCCCTTTATCAAGAAGCCTTGACAGTGAACTTATATATCTTACAATAACATCCGGGGTCAGACTGTCCCCCACAATGCCTCTTATTCCCGCAACGCTGACCATTAGTTTCGACATAATTTCCTCATACGGCTTTAATAAAAACAACCCATGCAAGATATAAAATCGCAGGCATTTTGTCAATTACCATAATTTTTTTATAATGAGTTTTAATTTGCGGAAACCGATCCTTTTTTATATATTATTCCGTTTTATTAGAACTTTAATTTAAGGAATGCTTTAAAATGACAATCACACGGAGGAAAAATGGCTTTTAAGATTATCGTACTGGCCAAACAGGTTCCGGATACGAGGAATGTGAAAGAGGATGCCATGAAGTCGGACGGGACAGTGAACAGGGCGGCCCTGCCGGCGATCTATAACCCTGAAGACCTGAACGCGCTTGAACAGGCTCTCAGGATAAAGGACAGTACACCGGATACCGAGATCATAATCCTGACCATGGGCCCGCCAAGAGCGGCTGACATTATACGCGAAAGCATGTATAGGGATGCGGACAAGGGATATCTTATCACGGACAAAAGATTCGCCGGCGCCGATACGCTTGCAACATCGTATGTGATCTCGAAGGCTGTAGAAAAGATCGGTAATTATGACCTGATCTTATCCGGCCGCCAGGCGATCGACGGAGACACCGCTCAGGTGGGACCTCAGACAGCCGAAAAACTTGATATACCTCAGATCACCTATGCCGAAGAGATCCTTTCTGCTGTAAACGGCAGGATCAGGGTTAAAAGGAGACTTGAAAGAGGTGTCGAAATAGTCGAATGCAGGCTGCCGGCGCTTGTGACAGTTCACGGCTCGGCCGCTCCCTGCAGACCTAAGAACGCTAAGCTTTTTATGAAATATAAACACGCAAAAACGCCTACAGAACTTCAGACGATTGATGACGATTATATAAATGAAACTGTCAGGAACAGAAAATATTTAAAGATCGAAGAATTGAGCCTTGACGACCTTAACTGCGAATCATGCAAGATAGGTCTGCCGGGATCTCCGACAAAGGTAAAAAAGATCGACAATGTCGTTCTGCAGGGAAAAGACGCACGGGTATTAAAAGACAGTGACGGGGACATAAGAAATCTGATGAACGAGTTAATTACTAACCATACTTTGGGGTAGAAAGTGAACAACATTTGTGTTTATTGCGAAATAGAAGACGGAACCGTCTCCGACGTAAGCCTTGAGCTTATCTCCAAAAGCGCGAAAATAGCTAAACAGCTCGGCTGCAAAGTCGAGGCCGCGGTACTTGGTTCCGGACTCAAAGATATAGAAAAACAGATAAGCCCTTACGGCGCGGATATAATACATACAGCTGACGACAAGAGGCTATATCCTTACACAACACTGCCCCATTCGGCCGTGTTCGAGCATATTATTCAAGAAAACAGCCCGCAAATAGTTCTCGTCGGAGCTACATCTGTCGGCAGGGATCTGGCTCCCAGAATAGCTTCTAAACTGAAATGCGGTCTCACAGCTGACTGTACAGACCTTGTGGTCGGTGATTACACTGATCCTAAAACTGAGAAAGAGTTTAAAAATCTCCTTTACCAGATAAGACCCGCGTTCGGCGGCAACATCATAGCCACAATCGTCAATCCCGAAACCAGACCCCAGATGGCCACGGTTAGGGAAGGCGTCATGAAAAAAGAACCGGCCGGAAAAGATTTTAAAAGCGAAGTAAGAACTGTTAAGGTCGAACCTATACTGAACGGCGTGAATTTTGCCGTTGAGATAATAGAAAGGCATATTGAGGCAAGAAAGATCAACCTCGGGGCCGCCCAGGTCATAGTCGCGGGAGGTTTCGGCGTAGGCTCAAAAGAAGGTTTCGGCCTTCTGAATGAGCTCGCAAAAGTTGTCGGCGGGGAGGTAGGAGCCTCAAGAGCCGCTGTTGATGCGGGATTCGCTGACCATGCGAGACAGGTAGGCCAGACAGGCGTGACGGTCAGGCCGAAACTGTATATTGCATGCGGGATATCGGGCGCCATCCAGCACAGGGCCGGAATGGACGGTTCCGCTCAGATCATTTCCATAAACACAGATCCCGAAGCGCCCATAAATTCAATTGCGGATGTTGCAATAATCGGAGACCTTCATTCCGTTATACCCAAAATGATCAAGCATTATAAGGAGCAATCGAAATGACGAATTTTTACAGAGACAACAGCGATTTGAAATTCCATCTCGATAACCCCATGATGAAGAGGATCGTCGAGCTTAAAGAAAGAAACTACAAGATCAGCGAGAAAGAATACTTCGGGAAAGACAGGATCGGTCCTGATGAATACAGGCCTTGCAGTTTCGAAGATGCGGCAGACAGCTACGATTCCGTACTCGAAATTGTGGGAGAGATAGCGGGAGAAGTGATTGCGCCGAATGCCGAGAGTGTGGACATTGAAGGTGCCAGGCTTGAGAACAACCGCGTGTACTATGCGGAAGGTACCGTTCAGAACCTGAACGCCCTCAAACAGGCGAGACTTATGGGCGTCACACAACCCAGAAAGTACGGGGGGCTGAATTTTCCCACGACCGTTTACAGCATGATGATAGAAATGGTATCCAGGGGCGACGCCAGTTTAATGAACCTTTTCGGCCTCCAGGACATAGGCGAAACGGTAAGGGAGTTCGCGGACGAGGATATTAAGGCAAAATACATACCCCGTTTCGCGTCGGGGGAGGCCACAGGCGCGATGATACTCACCGAGCCTGACGCCGGTTCAGACCTTCAGGCCGTGCAGCTGAAAGCGCACTACGAAGAAAAAACCGGCCTCTGGAGGCTGAACGGCGTGAAAAGGTTCATTACGAACGGGAACGCCGAGCTTTCCCTCGTCCTCGCGAGAACGGAAGAGGGAACAAAAGACGGAAGAGGTCTTTCCATGCTCCTCTATGAAAGGGACGATACCGTTCAGATCAGAAGGATCGAGAACAAGATGGGCATCCACGGCTCGCCTACATGCGAAATGGTATTCAAGAACTCACCTGCAATCCTCATAGGGAAAAGAAAATTCGGTCTTATAAAATATGTCATGTCCCTCATGAACGGAGCAAGGCTCGGCGTGAGCGGTCAGGCTATCGGAATATGCGAGGCGGCATACAGAGAAGCGCTGAAATACGCGCAGGAAAGGGCTCAGTTCGGAAAGATAATTAACCAGTTCCCGCCTGTTTTCGAGATGCTGACCGATATGAAGGTCAAAATCGAAGCGCTCAGGACGCTCTATTACGAAACATCCAGGTTCGTGGACATGTATAAGGCGCTCGAGGACATTGAGACCGAAAGAGAACTGACGGCAGATGAAAAGAACGAGCTCAAACAGTTCAAGAGAAGAGCCGATTTTTACACGCCTCTGATCAAAGGGCTGTCCTCCGAGGCTTCCAACAGGATCGCTTACGACGCTATTCAGATACACGGAGGAACAGGATTTACAAAAGATTTCCCGGTGGAAAGATTATACAGGGACGCCAGGATCACTTCGATCTACGAGGGTACGACACAGCTCCAGGTAATAGCGGCGATCAAGGGAGTTACGAGCGGCCTGTTCACTGAAATGATAGATGATTACGATTCCAGAAAAATATCATACGATCTTGAATTCATGCGCAAAGAACTCAAAGCTATGAAAAAAGAATATCTCCTGGCCATAGAACATGTCGAGAGTTATAAAGACCAGGAATTTTTAGATTTTCACGCGAGAAGGCTTGTTGAAATGGCCGGCAACATAATTATGGGCCATCTTCTTGTCCTTGACGCAAACAGGGATCAGAAGTTCAAACTGTCGGCAGAAGTCTTCATTAAGAAAGCGAAAGCCGAAAATACAGACAGGATGCTTGTGATCAAAGAGATCGAACCTGAATTTCTGAACAACTACAAGGAGCTTACAAAACTTTAGATGAAAAGCTATAACATAGCCACATACATCTCAGGATCGGGAAGCAATCTGAGAGCAGTGATAGACAGCAGCCTGAAAGGCAATATTTCGTCTAAGGTAAGGCTTGTTATTGCGAACAGAGAAGTTTCAGGCCTGGATTACCCAAGGGAACTTGGTATTGAGACCGCGGTAATTTCAAGAGAATTAATGCCCAGAAAGGATTTTATTCAAATTCAGAACTCGCTTTTGGAAAAATACAGGATTGACCTGATAATTCTTGCGGGCTTTCTCAAAAAACTTCCGTCGGAGATCGTCGAAAGATACAGCGGCAGGATACTGAACATTCATCCGGCTCTGCTGCCAAAATTCGGCGGGAAGGGGATGCACGGAATGGCTGTTCACAGAGCGGTTGTGGAGGCGGGCGAAGAGTATTCAGGCCCCACCGTCCACTTTGCGGACAACAAATACGATAACGGAGAAATATTAATCCAGAGAAAAATTAAGTTGTCCGAAGGAGAAACTCCTGAAACTCTTCAGACAAAAGTGCTCGAAATTGAGCATAAGATTTATCCGGAAGCAATAAAAATACTTGAAGAAAGGGGATAGATGGGAACACGAGAAATAAAAAGGGCGATAATTTCGCTGTCCGACAAAACGGGAGCTGCTGAATTCGCTAAATATCTTGAGGAGAAAGGTGTTGAGATATTTTCCACCGGAGGAACTTTCAGGATGCTCAAAGAAAGCGGACTGGCTATAAAAGAAATAACCGAGCTAACAGGATTCCCGGAAATGATGGACGGGAGGATAAAGACATTGAACCCCAAGGTTCACGGAGGAATACTTGCCGTTCGAGATAATCCTGAACATATGAAACAGGCCGGGGAGAACGGGGTCGGAATGATAGACCTGATGGTAGTGAACCTGTATCCTTTTGAAAACACTGTCGCCAAACCGGATGTCGGGCTTGAAGAAGCCATCGAGAACATTGATATCGGCGGGCCGGCAATGCTGAGAAGCGCCGCCAAGAACTATATGTATGTCACTGTGATCACCGACCCGTCGGACTATTCGAAGTTCACTGAGGAATACGAAAGAATTGGGGGAACATCCCTTTTATTCCGTCAGGAGCTTGCCAGAAAAGTTTTCGCGAAGACAGCAAAATATGACGCGGCGATATCCGAGTATCTGGAGAGAACTCTGGCCGGTAAAATTAAGAAGACCGTAGTGCTTGAGAACGGAAAGACCCTGAGATACGGTGAAAATGCCCACCAGAAAGGTATCATTTTTCCTGACAATATATCGTCAGGAACCCTCGCGAACGCGGAAATGATCAGCGGTAAGGAGATGTCGTACAACAATTACATGGACGCTCAGGCCGCGCTGGACACGGTTCTGGAATTTGATGAGCCTGCGGCGGTGGTTATAAAGCACATGAACCCCTGCGGAGTATCTACAGGAAAAAATCTGAGGGACGCGGTGGAAAAAGCGTGGTTCTCCGACCCGATATCTGCCATGGGTTCGGTTATAGCTTTCAACAGGGAATTCGATATGGAGACCCTAAGATTCTTCAGAGGGGATGAGGTCAAACACCTTTCCTTTACTGTTGAGAACGACAAACTTATGTCATCCGAAATTAAAAGAAAGTTCATAGAGGTCATTATAGCCCCGTCGTTTTCTGAAGACGCAAAAGATTATATCACCAGAATGAAAAATTTTGAGAATGTTCGTGTTCTTCAGATTGATATGGAAGCTTCAAAGAAAGCTAAGGACTTCAACATTAAAAGGATAGACGGCGGATATCTTTACCAGACGGCCGATAATGAGCTTTTCTCAAAATTCGACACGGTTACCAGAGCCGGCTTTAACGACGAAATAAAGAAGCTGGCTGAATTTTCCTATAAATGCTGCAAACACACAAAATCAAACGCGATCGTACTCTGCCGGCGCACGGAAACCGGATATCAGGTGCTTGGTATGGGCGCGGGACAGCCTAACAGGGTGGATTCTTTAAGAAAGCTCGCCGTGACAAAAGCAAGGGAGAACTTAGAATACGAGCACAGGGTACTTGGCCTCGATATGCACTTTGAGGAGTATTTCAGAAAGATAATATCCGAAGATACAGTCCTGGCCAGCGACGCTTTCTTCCCCTTCGACGACACTGTGAGAACAGCGGCTGCTTACGGCATAAAATTCATAATCCAGCCCGGCGGATCACAGAACGACGAAGATTCGATAAAAGCATGCGACGAACTCGGCATCGCGATGATTTTCGCCGGCAACAGGCATTTCAGACACTGAAATTATTGAAATAAAAACAGGATTAATCATGGACTTCCTCTCAATATTCAATTTCTTCTCGCATGATGTGGCGATCGATCTCGGAACTGCCAACACCCTGATATATGTCAAAGGTAAGGGAGTGGTTGTTGACGAGCCCTCCGTTGTAACATGGGACGAAAGGCTGAAAAAAGTTATCGCGATCGGATATGAGGCAAGAAGCATGGAGGGAAAAACGCCCGGCACGATCAGGACCATCAGACCCATGAAAGACGGCGTCATTGACGACGACGAGATAGCTGAAGAGATGATAAGACAGTTTATAAGGAAAGTTAAAACCGGCGCGTTTTCAGGCAGGCCCAGAATGATAGTCTGCGTTCCGTCCGGGGTAACTAAATCCGAGAAAAGGATAATCCGGAGCGCCGCGGAGAACGCCGGAGCAAGAGAGGTGTTTTTAATATCTGAGCCTATGGCCGCGGCTCTTGGAGTAGGGCTACCCGTGGACCAGCCGGAAGGGTCTATGGTGGTAGATATCGGAGGCGGTACGACTGAAATAGCCATCATTTCATTGAGCGGTATAGTCTCTGAAAACTCTATCAGGACAGCCGGCAACAAAATGAACGAGGCGATAATAGACTATATGAGAAGCGAGCATAAACTGCTTATAGGCGAAAGGACCGCCGAGAAAATAAAAATTGAAATCGGTTCGGCATACCCTCTGGAAAAGGAACTCGAGATAACCGCCAAAGGAAGGGACCTGATCGCGGGACTGCCCAAAGAGAATCAGGTTAAATCCGAAGAGATAAGAGCCGTTCTGTCGCCTATTGTGAACGCTATTATACAGGCCGTTAAAAGCGCTCTTGAAAAAACGCCCGGAGAGCTTTCGTCGGATATCAGGGACAGAGGCATTGTATTAACAGGAGGCGGCGCGATGCTTAAAGGCCTGGATACCAAGCTCCAGGAGGAGACCGATCTGCCTGTAATAATGGCTGAAGACCCTCTTACCTGCGTTGTCAGAGGAACAGGCAAGGTTCTTGAGGATATGAATAAATATTACAAGATACTCCTTAACGAATAAAACGGCCGCAGACCGCTGAATGAAGACAACATCAAAATATGTGATCTACAGAGAGTGGATAGTCCTTTGCTCCGCGGTCATTTTTTCATTATTTCTCATGTTTTTCAATGATTCGTCATTCAATGATACTTTGAGATCATACGGGCTTGACGCTTTCAGCCTGATGAACTATGATTATTTTTCATTCCGCGAGAAAAGCGTTCTGGAACAGGAGATCGCCGAACTGAAAACAAGACTTATCAGCCTGGAGCATTCAGCGGATGTAAATGAATCGGCGGTAGAAGAGAATTACAGACTGAGGAACCTTCTTTCCGCACCCATACCCGATTCATTCATGTTCGTTTATGCGCGGATCGCGGGGAAGGACCCCGGAAGCGCTAATAATATCCTGCTGATTAATGCGGGAACAGAAAAAGGGATTAAACCCGGCGACCCTGTGATAACTGAATCAGGGCTGGTGGGAATGATCGAAAGCGCCGGAAGCAGAATATCACAGGTCGCGCTTATTTCGGGCAGGCCCGGCAAGGTGGCCGTAAGAACGGAGATCAGCAGGGCTTTCGGTATAATGACCCCGCTTGACAGAAATACTGCCAGAATAGACGAGATACCCAAAAGCGCGCAGGTGAACATCGGGGAAAATATCTATACCGCTGACTTTTCAGAGCTTTTTCCGCCGGACATTCTGATCGGAAAAGTCATTTTCTCTTCAGACTCGTCCGCAACTATAAACAAAAAAATAACGCTGTCTTTTTCACAAAACCTGGACATGATAGAAGATGTGTTCGTTTTGAGGAGAATTGGAAAAGAATGATAAAACCGTATCTCAAATTCGCGCTGGCAGTTCTCGCCGTGATCTGGATAGGAATAAAATTTTCTTCCCTATATTCTGTTTTCGGTATAAAGCCCGATATTCTGCTGATCCTGCTGATCAGAAGGTCGTTATATGATCCCAGGCCGCAGGTATCACTTGCCTGGGGATTTTTTTCGGGTCTGTTTAAAGACATGATAGTCGGTGATGTTCTTGGAGTATCTTCACTTGCATATTCGATCATCTGCTTCTCCGTTTCGTATTTTAAAAGGGATTCCGTATATACTCCGTCGTATAAAAGAACGGTATTGTATCTGACATGTATCCTCTTTTCGTCGCTAATGATCTATTCGGTTACGCTATCCAGTGCCCCGATACTACAGAATTTTGCGTATGTAATAATACCCAGTTCCGCTTATACTATGGCGGCCGCCGTGATCTTCCAAACTCTTAAACCGACAAGATAAGATGAACAACTCCAGAATAAACGCATTTTTCTATCTGTCGCTGCTTTTCTTCGTAATAATAATAATAAGGATCGTCTACCTTCAGCATTTTGACGAGAAGCTTGGGATCAGATCCGAACTTAACAGGGTCAGAACCGTTGTTATAGAACCGTCCAGAGGACGCATTTTTGACAGGAACGGAACGCTTATCGTTGATAATCAGTATGCGTATAATTTATATGTGATCCCCGAGCAGTTCCTCAAAAGCGGGAATTCAATTGATTTCGTTACCGAAAAACTGTCTGTGAATAAAGATTCACTGATAAGCGAACTTGAAAGGCCGGGGGTATATCAGGACAGATTCTACAGGCTGAGAAGAAATATTGACTTTTCTGTTTATTCCGCTATTGCTGAAACAAGATCGGTATTAAGAGGAATACAGGTAAAAAAAGAATGGACGCGAAAATTCCTTATTGAGACGGCGCCGCATATTATAGGCTATCTGGGTGAGGCAACGGAAAGAGACGAGATAATTGATGACATATCGTATGGTGATCTTATCGGCAAAGAGGGTATTGAGTTCGTTTATGATAAGATCCTGAGGGGCGAAAAAGGTTATTACAAAGAGATAAAGGATGTCAGAGGCAATAAAATATCCGATTACAAAAAAGAAGAATGGAAAGAGCCTGTTAAAGGAAAGGATGTATATCTGACCATTGATCTAAACCTTCAGCTTTATATTGAGAAGCTGCTCAAAAAAAAGACAGGAACGGCGATAGTTCAGGACTGCCGGACGGGGGAAATACTTGCGCTGGTCAGCAAGCCTGATTTTCCTCTCGAGATGTTCTCAAAAAGACTAACCAGGGATGAATGGAGAAAATGGTCGGAAGACCCCAGAAAACCGCTTTACAACAAGGCTATTATGGGTCTTTATCCGCCCGGGTCCGTGCTGAAGATGGCTACTGTTTTTGCGGCTTTCGAACAGAACCTCAAGAAAATTAATGATAAAGTCAACTGCCCCGGGGGTATGCAGATCGGGAACAGATTCATTCGCTGCTGGCACAGAACAGGCCACGGCGATGTTAATCTCTTACTCGCGCTTATGATGTCGTGCGACACATATTTTTACGACATAGCTTTAAAAATTGACCTTGACGGGTGGAAAAATACGCTCGAAAGATTTGGACTGGGTCGAAAAACAGGCATAGATCTGAAATATGAGAGGAACGGCCTTGTCCCCGGTGTTGAATATTATTCAAAAAGAATCAAGGGCGATCTTACCGGAAGATACGCCAACCTGATGATAGGTCAGGGAGAGATACTGACAACGCCTTTACAGATAGCCAATCACACTTCAATGATCGCAAATGGCGGAATAAGGCTGATCCCGCATCTTTTTCTAAAGAGCGGGGAAGGCGATGAAACTGAATATTTTAATAATTTCGGCCGGGATACAGTATTTCTTGATCCGAAAGTTCTGGAGAATGTCAGAAAGGCAATGTTTCATGTGGTAAACACTGAAGGCGGAACTGCTCATGTCGCCCTGAGCGGCCTTATAGAGATCGCCGGAAAGACGGGGACGGCGCAGAATCCTCACGGCGACGACCATGCGTGGTTCACATCCTACGGACCTTACAAGGCTCCGGAGATCACGGTTACCGTGTTCGAGGAGCATGGCAGGCACGGGAGCGCCGCCGGGGTTATCGCAAGAGATATCTTTGAGTTCTGGATTAAAAATAAAAAAAGCCCCTGAACGGGGCTTTTTAAATTCTAGTATCTGTCTTTCAGTTCAAGGTCCTTTATTAAAGTTCTATACCTTTCGATGTCAGATTTTTTAAGGTATTTCAGCAGCTTGCTCCTTCTTCCGAGCATCAGCCTTAAACCTCTCCTTGAGTGGTTGTCTTTTTTGTTCGCGATAAGGTGCTGGGTAAGTTCTTTTACCCTTGTTGAGATCAGGACTATCTGAACTTCGGGTTTTCCCGAGTCGGACGGGTTGCTGCCGTACTTCTTAATGATCTCCTGTTTTGCTTCCTTTGATATCATTTTTTTCTCCTTTTTTAATCACCACCAAGCCCGGATTATGCCATCCGGACCGAGCCGGCATTATTTTAGAACGCCAAATATAAGGAATAAAATACCGTTTGTCAAGATACGCTCAATAAAGAGAAAGGCAGAAGGTATCTGCCTTTCTCTTTTGGGGAGTGGGGAGTTGCGTTGGAGGAGGAGACTCTATTATAAAGGAACAGCTATCCACATATTCAAAAGACCCATATAGTTAAGGCTGCCGTTATCCGTCGGCACGCTGGCAATGGAGAAGATCAGCATATCGCTGTATTCGCATTTTATCAGGCATCTGCTTATAAAAATATCCGCTCTGACAGCCTCGGTCAGACTGCCCGATCCGTTATTGTGACTGCGTGTAAAATATTTATCGAAACTTTCTCTGGTGGGGTTCGTTATTACCAGAAGAGCCACAAACACAAGCAAAAAGATCATTCCGACAAATTTCTTCAAAAAACACTCCGCATTTTATAATTTTAAAAACTCAGATATTCAAATATAATCCTGTCAGGTACGGATTTCAAACAGAAAACAATTTTTTTTATTTTTTTCCTGTTTTAGCTATAAAAATAATTTTGCAGTCGTCAATTATCCGAATTTCGGATAATTTCTCTTTCAAGAAAATATATTTTCTCGTCGTTTGTTTCTATACCTTTAAGATCGTTAAGATATTCAATGTAGGAACTTTTATTATCCCGTAAAAAATATTCAGCTTTTTTTCTGATAATTTCCGCTTTGTACTTAACAATGCTGAAATTATTCTTCATCGCTCTTTTAATAATACTGTCGGTTATTTTAATTAATTTCGAACTGTCACCGGTGACAGCGTAGAAATCGGCCAGTTTGACAGCAGAAATGAAATATGCGGTGGTAGGCAAGTCAGGCGCATCAGCTATTGAGACAGCTTTTAATAAGTTTTCTTCTGCCTTTACGCTGTCTTTTGTGCCCATTAATATCATCCCAAGACCAAGATAATATTTATATTCTTTTTCAGGACTGCTGACATTTTTAAGGAGAAGACCGAGATTTTTAAGATATTTCTCCGCCTCTTTAAATAGACCCTGTTCGTTAAAACACATTAAGAGATATGCTGTGTTGGATAAAACAAGGTCAGCATAATTTTTATTCTGAGATGCGGTCAGGTTTTTTAAAAATATTTCACAGGCACTATCATAACTGTTCATCATCATAAGAGAAAATGCTTTATTGGATCCGATAATAAGGCTTAGCTGAGTAAACACTTCAACTTCGGAATGCTTAGAAACGATTTCAAGCGCCCTGTCATAAAATACAAGGCTTTTACGCAGTTCTCCGGTAAGATGGAACAGGTCTGCGTATTTTGCGTAAAGAAGCGCTCTGAAGTACGGCGAATCTGAGTAAAAATCACCGGCTATCATTTTTTCGAATACAATTTTTGCTTCATCATAACAGCCGCTTATGCTGTATGCACTGGCGAATGATTCTTCTACAGCCGGCTTAAGGTCAGACAGATCATTGTCGTCAACTATTGTACGCGCCATTTCATAGCTGCCAATAGCTTTATTCACCATTCCGTAGCCGTTCAGAACTTTTCCGTTGTTCAGATAAAAGATAGCTGAAGTTCTTTTGTCGCTTATCTTGCCAAGTATGCTGCGCGCTTTTTCCATGTTCTTGAGCGTTCCTTTTTTATTACCTTTATACCTCGATATGTCGGCATTCAGCATATGCAGGTTGTACTCAAGCTCGCATTTAGCTTTAACACCGGATTCTTTTAATACCCTAAATCCCTCAAGAATATAATCTTCAGCCCCGGAATAACATTTTCTTAGTCCCGATATCTTGGCTCTCTGAATAATAACTTTTACGAGCAGGTTTTTATCGGCAGGTGAGTTTTTTAAAATATAATAGAGTTTCTCGTAAATGCTCTCAGCATTATCAAGATCATATTTCTGGTGAAATCCGGTGGCTTTCTTCATGTCAGAATCAAGAGCGGGTAGTATGCCTTTTCCCGATAATGAGCACTTTTCCTTATTGATTATCGACGAATGCAGATTCGTATTTATCATTTTTGAAGCCTCGAGAGCTCTTTTTTTCGCACCGGCCCTGGCCGTCAGATGAAGCAGCTCGTTATTCCTGCACACTGTCGCGAGTGAGTCAACAAGAAAATCTCCGCACGACTCATACTTTGACCTTTCTTTAATATAGCTGTTCTTTTTGGGAGAGAATACTGTAAATTTCTTTATTTCGGCAAAATTCATTCTCGTGACTTTCACACCCGGTTCAGACAGGGATCTCTCGATAAACTCTGTCTCCTTAACTTTATCGGTGGTTATACTCTTAACTTTATAGCCCGATGCCGCCAATTCACTAACGAAACTGCTGCAGACACGTACGGCCGTTTCATTATCGTAGCATAAAGAGTATGAGCAAAATATATAACCGTAGTCTTTATCTCTGAATATATGCCGGAAGAGTTCTTTGCATTCACATTCGTTATTATGCAGCGGATGGGCTATTGCCTTATAAACAAAGTGCCTGAGAGGTCTAGTTCTTTCCGCGGCTGCATTCTTTTTATTACAGGCGATTTTCTTGTTTTTCTGCTGTGAGAATCTTCCCTCTGCCGCCTGTCTGATCCAGTTTTTTATCGTCTTAACGGTAACACCGTACTGGAGAGACATTTTCCTGATCTTTTTGGGACTTGTCGCCTTCTTTACGACTTTCAATTTCGTATCAATCGACTTACGCATCATTTACCTCAACATTAATATTTTCAACTTTTCGCTTTATAAAAATTTGTATCAGGAATGAATATCCCTGAGTTTTAATCTAATTTAGGCTGTAATATAATGAAAGTCAATATAATTTTTTTAATTCTGACGAAAATTTTTCACGAACCAGACCTGCTCATCTGTTTCAAGAGTACCCGGACGCACGGTCCTGACGGTCATTATGGCAATTTCCGGATCGATGCCGAATCTGACAAGCGTGCATCCGGCAACTGTGCCTGTTCTTCCCAGACCGCCCATGCAGTGTATGAGTATATCTTTACCTGTCCTTACATCGCTTAAGATCATGTCAGTAAGTTCCTTAGCCTGATCTACTGTCGGGATGCGGAAATCTCCTATAGGCGAACTTACGAACTCAATTCCGATTGAAAAAAGGCATTCCCGCCTTTTCAGGAAATCATCCTCTCCGTTCGTGAGGTACTGGAGCTCGTCCTCCTCCTGCAGGCAGTATATCTTCGATATTCCCTGAGCCTTGATCGAGCGGAAGTCTTCGAACCTGTCCGACCCGTAGCCGGGAGCCCGGCCCATCCCGATCCTGCCTGTCATTCCGGGAAGCGATATGAAGTCTATTTCATACATGCTACCCCAACTCCCTGACATCGCCGTTCCGCCTCGTGAATCCTGTTTTGTCGAGATACTCCATTATGGGCACGACATATTTTCTTGAACTGCCGAACAGCTCCGATATCTGACCTATCTTAAGCGGACCCGACCTGCCGATCTCATTCTTTATCATTTCCCTGCCCTTCTCGAGAACTTCTTTCGATATATAAAATTCCTCATCTATCTTAACGAGCTCACCTTTCGAGGCAAGCATCCCAGCGTACTGCCTGACATCCTTTAACGGCAGCCTTAACTGTTCCGAAATATCCTTCACTGTCCTCGGATTGAAAGCATCTTCTTTGAGGTCTTCCGTTATTGCGTCGAGCGCGGACTGCATCTTCGGGTCGATCTGCACCTTGAACTTCTTGAGGCTGACAAGGTTGTTCGCTATGTCTATCCTGTTCTGCGACATTATGCTCAGCACCGCGTCGAAGAGATCAGTATCGAGTATCGGCGAGATCTTGGTTTTCAGCTCCTCCTTACTCATACCGTCTTTGTGCGTGAACTCCGTATGGAACCTTTCAAGTATTTCCGAAGCTTTGGCCTGAAGGGCTTCAAAATTTGCTTTATGATAAAATTCTCTCTTGACCTCTTTGCCTATCCTGACGATCTTCTTCTCTGCCTGAAGTTTTTCGACGGATTTGACGGTCTCAGGTTCCGACCAGCCGACCTTTCTTGATATTTCGGCGACAGGTACGGGAGCGAACCGGGAAAGAAATATTGTTTCTTCGACCAGCTTGTTCTGGTCGCCTTTTTCGAGAGCGGACAGCACCTCCAGTAGCGCCGGATCATGCCGTTTTGCCTTCTTTTCGTTTATGGTGAGTATCTGGCCGCCACCTATGGTAAATTGAGGGGAATACGAACGGACAACGAACCTTTCCTCCGGAGCGATATTCATCTGCTCCTCAAGGCGCAGTTCCGCAAAACAGTGCTGTCCCGGCCCGAGAGAATCCGTGTCTAAAAGCACGATCCTGCCCAGAACTTCGTGCGTGCCGGCGTGAACCCGCACTCTCGTCCGAGTGTCGAGCTTTTTAGCAGAGCCGAGCAGGTAAAAACTGCTCGTGAAAATGTAGGTCGGCTCAAGATAACCTGACGAGACCAGCACATTGCCCCTCTCGATCTGATCCACCGTCACCCCGTGCAGGTTCACCGCCGCCCTGTCACCGAGAGCGAGCTCCGGCACATTTTTCCCGTGCGACTGCAGCCCTTTCACGCGGACCTCGAGGTTTTTGGGCTGGAGCGAAAGCCTGTCGCCTTCCTTCAAGCGCCCCGAAAGTATGGTGCCCGTCACTATCGTTCCGAAGCCTTTCATTGTGAAGACCCTGTCGACAGGTAATTTGAAAATTCCCTTATCCATGCGGGGCGGCTTATTCTCCTTCTTTTCAAGAATGAGTTCCTTGAGCGCTTCTATCCCGCGGCCGGATATCGAATCGACGACCATGACAGGCTTTCCCTCCAGAAATGTGCCCTTCATGCCGTCCTTTATCTCTTCCTGCACAAGGTCGAGCCAGTCCGGTTCCACCATGTCCGCCTTCGTGAGCACGACAACGCCGTCCTTTACCTTAAGCAGGTTAAGTATGTCAAGGTGCTCTGTGGTCTGCGGCATTATCCCGTCGTCGGCAGCTATCACGAACAGCGCGAAATCTATCGTCGAGACACCCGCCATCATGTTCTTGATGAACCTCTCGTGCCCGGGAACATCGATTATCGTGATGTCGCTGCCTAGGAAGGCGAATCCGATGTCAATCGTGATATTGCGCTCCTTCTCCTCTTTGAGCACATCTGTATCCATGCCCGTAAGAGCTCTCACAAGGCTCGTTTTTCCGTGATCGATGTGACCCGCCGTCCCTATTATGAAATGGCTCATGCTACCACCTTCGCTCCCGCGTATCTTTATCATATTTAAGGTCCGAGAAAATACTCGATTTCGTATTGATCAGCAGCTTGAATCCCTTATTGAAAAGGTCCCATTCGAACTCACCCCGCCAGCAGTGCATATCTCTACGCACCTTTATCACCGTCGATGTGATCTCTTTCGGCATCAGAAAATTCATGGTGGCTGAATATTCAACAGACCAGTTCTCAGTGGGAGAAATTCTTGCGGAGACATTTCCGTTTAAATTCTTCGTATAATTATCGTTCGAGTCATACTTCTCAGAAAAGTGCACCCTTCCCGTTATATCATAGGGAATGTTTAAAAAATCACCTCTGTCCGGGGCCCGGACCAGACCACCTTCAGACAAATCCGGTTCGGTTTCAAAAACTGATTCTTGAATCCTGCCCAGTACGCCTTTCAGGGTCATGGGGAATTCGAGAGTGTAGCCTATATCCCATTTTTCCATCCTGAAAGGATTTTTGTCCCAGAAGGTAAAATCAGGATTGATGTAACGCCCTTTCGCGTTATCCTCAGTATAGGGCGTGATCGTAGAATTGGCGCTGACAGTCGAGTTCATCCTCAGATAGCTTCCCAGAATATCCCCGCTGTAAGGGTTTGATGTGAACCTGGCAGTAATTACGGACATTTTATTGCTGTCAGCCGCGAAATTGTAGAATCCGGAGAATAACAGGTTGAACAGAGCCATTGAAGATTCCGACTCGCCCTTTCTTATTTTCGCGTCGAATAAATTGTTCAGCGCGTAATTCAGCCTCATTGTCTCAGAGGATGGCGTTCCACCGATCAGAGAAGGCGCGAAAATATCCCTTTTTACCCCCAGCGAATCGGTTACAAAATACCCGTAGCTGTTTTTTGAGAAATCAGGATAATAAGTGAACCCCACAGAAGGAGAAATCGTATGCCTGATCTTCCTCAAAGCCATAATCTCGGGCTGGAATATACCGTATATCTTCGTGTCAAAATTCGCCGTCAGGTCGTAAGTGTACCTGTCTCTGGCTCCGTTTACTACCGCAAGATCCTCATCATAGTATCTGAAAGCCACATCATGCCTGTAATTAAAACTCTCCCTGACATTGAAATGCCTGAACAGCTTATGGCTGTATTGAATATATGATGCCGTCTTCAGTCCGTAATTTGTAAGGGTCGAATCAGTATTGTAGCGTTCAAAATAATCCTCCGAAGAACCCGTAGTATAATATTTGCCGGCATAATCGGTTATCCTGAAATTCTGATTGCTGCCCGCTCTAAGACCACCGAATTCCGTCCTCTGACTTACGTTTACCGCGGCGTTTGTATTCTCGTCAAAGACATTCGCGTCATCATATACATTGACATTCCTGACAGCCGAAAAAGACCCGTCATACTGAAACATTCTTACAAAGTCCGGTGCTGAAGATTCGGAAAAAGGCCTTCTTCCGCTAAGATTATATGTCATGTTGGGAAAAGTATATTTGACAATAGCGGTATCGACATACTGGGTAACTGACGACATAAGCTTGAAATTATCACCGGTATTGAACCATCTTTTATTGAATACCCCGTTCGAATAGAGCTTATTCGTCATCCTGTCCGCGCTTGTCTCGCCAAGATCTTTAACCAGTGTTCTTCTTGTAACATAATCCGCGTTGGCGTTAAATGTCATAGAGGGGCTGATATTATGATTGTGAACACCTCTGATCCTCCAGTCGTGGGTCGAATGGTCATTTGTGAAATCCGCGGCCACATAACTGTCTATCACATACTTCTTTTTATACCTGAACATCTGTCTGAGCAGGTAACCGTAGCGGTCGTAATAGTCCATCGTGGCCGTATAGTCAGAATAATCGCTCATATCCCAGAAAAATCCGAGATGCTTGAACGAATTACCCTTTGAGTTGCTGTAATAGTATGAAGGAAGTATGAACCCCGAATTCCTGCCTTTGTTATTCTTGTAAAGGATAAAAGGGAACCATCCTACCGGCACTTCGTCGAAATAAAGAGTTATGGGCTTCGCGAAAACCCAGTTGTTATTGGTCATTATTATGCTGTCCGCTTTAAAATGGTAGTGGGGCTCGTCAAGGTCGCAGCTTGATATCCTCGCGTTCAGGCCGTGTATGTCGTTGTTCTCAAGCTTGAGCATATCCTCCGTCTGAAAGTATGTGTCGTCCTCCTTTCTCGCGCTCTTGAGGACGGTTTTTGCGGAAGTGACCTTTCCTTGCCTCGTATCAAGTTCGTATGACATTCTGTCGCCCGAGACAGATTCAATTCCCTCTGTTATAGTCGGTCTGTTCTTGATCCCGGTACTGTCTTCCAGTCCTTCAGCGAAAACAGAGTTGTTCTTCATATCATAAATTATCCGGTATGCCTCGAAATTCATTTTTTTGTATCTCAGTTTTGCTTTTCCGGTAAGAACGATCTTTTCATCTCCCGCATTGTAATCTATCTTGTCCGCAAAATAGAATACACTCGTATCCGGGCTCGAAAGAGCTTTTTCCGACCCGGCCGCAGCCGCATTTCCGTACGCCGGCAGATGCAGGAGGAATATCAGAAGGATCAGATTCTTCAACCTTTCCCTTATTCTTATTTGTTCAAATGACCGTCATTAAACCTGAAATGTCTTCAAAGTAATGATCGTAGCCTTTAAAATTCGCCGCCGTTTCTTTTCCGTAACCTGTACCGACAAGAATGGTTCTCAATCCTGCTCTTCTCCCCGCGATTATGTCTGCCTCTTTATCGCCGATCATGTAGGACTCCGCGGTATCAATATTGTGCTCTTTAACGGCTCTTTCAATAAGACCGGTACCGGGTTTTCTGCATCCGCATTCCACCGAATATTCTTCAACAACCCCGCCGGCATAATGCGGGCAATAGTAGAACCCTTCTATCTCAAAGCCGTTCTGCCTGGCTTTTTTTGCGATGTACTCATGCAGTTTTATAACATCCTTCTCCGTAAAATAACCACGGGCGATCCCGGACTGATTGGTTATTATTATCAGTTTATAGCCCTTGCCGTATAAATATTTCAGCGTCTGAGGAACATTCTTCTCGAACTTGAAATCCTCTGTTCTGTAAAGATAATCCTTATCAACATTGACCGTGCCGTCCCTGTCAAGAAAAACGGCCTTGTTCTTCATTTACAGAGCCCTCGGATCAAAAATATAGGGCACTTCCTTCTTAAACTCGTTGAACCTCACCCTGTCTAAAACCTCATCAATAAGATCGAGGCTGTAACCCAGATTGGTGACCTCGACTTTGCTTCTTTTCTCGTCGAAGATGGCGTCAAGAATATCATCCGCCTGTTTGTATGTGAACCCGAAATCGCCCTCATCTGTCTGGCCTTCAATGAGATCCGCTGAAGGTTCTTTGTCAAGGATCTCTTTCGGAACTTCAAGATATTTAGCTATGGCCCTAACCTGAGTTTTATAAAGCTCGCCTATCGGGTTGATGATCGACGCGAGATCTCCGTGCAGAGTCCCGTATCCGAGGTATCTTTCCGTCTTGTTGCTTGTTCCTAAGACCAGAGCGTCGTTCTGAGCCGCGATATCAAAAAGGGCTGTCATTCTTATTCTCGCCATAATATTGCCGAGCCTGTAAGGATCAACATTTTCCAGCGCGTTCGTAAACTCATCAGCTATAAATGAAATGTCCACTGTCATTGATTTTACGCCCAGAAGCTCTATCACCTTCTCCGCATCCGTAACAGAAGCTATGTTGCTGGTCCTGTAAGGTAATTTTACACATATAAGATTTTCTTTCCCTATAGCTTTTACCGCCAGATAAGCGACCACCGCGGAGTCAAGTCCTCCCGAAAGCCCCAGTACCGCTCTCTGATGTCTTGCTTTCCTGAATGTTCTTTCCATCCACTCGCATATCCTTTCTACCGTTCTTTCCTCGTTGATCATCAGCATAAGATCATCTCCGTAATTTATTAACTTTATAAAGTTAAGCTAAAGAAACACTTTTGTCAATTATATCATAGACTTATCTTTGTTAATTTATTAAATTTAACACCTGATAAAAAAAACGGGATTTGCCATGAACAGACTCCTCATTTCAGTTTACTCCTTCGGATATCAGAAAAGCGGCATACCCGACAATGAATTCGAGGACGGCGGCGGTTTTGTTTTTGACTGCAGGTTCCTCCCCAATCCTTTCAACGACCCGAAGCTCCGGGACTATACAGGGCTGGACAAAGAGATCAGGCAGTTTTTTAATGATTACCGCTCCGTAAAAGGATTTATTGATGACTGTTTCAGGATGGTCGAAAAAGCGGCGGCGGCATACACTGACCGGGATTTTAAGAACCTTCAGGTCTCGTTCGGATGTACCGGCGGAAGGCACCGCTCGGTTTATTGCGCGGAAGAGTTCTGCAGGATACTCGGATCAAAAGGCTATAATTTCAATTTAACGCACACAGAGATATGACAATACGCAAAAAGCCCCGGAGGTACGGGGCTTTTTGTTGAGAGAGAGTAGGAGGATGTTATGTGAAGTGTGAACTTCCGTGCTCATTACGGTTCTTATACTTCCGCATTTTCATATAAGTTCCGAAATATTTTTTATTTTTTATAAACCGTCTGAAAACTCGCGCCGTCAGTGTATATCTCTACGGTGCCGACTATATCCGTTCTGAGGATGGTGGTATCAGACCCGGCGAGCCGGTCAAGAGTTTCCTGTGCCGGGTGGCCGTAGGGATTTCCCGATCCCGACGAAATGACTGAGTACACAGGAAGCACCGCGTCAATGAACCCGGCCGATGAGCTGTAGCCGCTTCCGTGATGGGCGACCTTTAGGAACTCGTACATCTCCGACGGATCTATAAGTCCGCCGGATATAATTGCCTGTTCGGCGGTCTCACCGATGTCACCGGTAAAAATCATCTCAAAATCGTTAAAAATGAATTTAAGGCATACGGACCTGTTATTTTCGTCTGTACCAGGCTCTCCCTCAACTTCGCCGAAGTGAAGGACAATACCTTTCACGCCGGCTCCAAAGAACAGGGTATCCCCGACACTTGGCAGGGCGGAAGAGGCATTATCGAGATATGCCTCAAAGGAAAAGGAGGCGTCTGTGGTTATGTCCAGCAGCCCCCCGTAATGGTCAAGATCGTGATGGGTCTCAATAATATATTTTAATTCGGTCAGCCCCTTTTCCTTCAGGCGCAAAGACAGTGTTTTTTCGCCCCCGCCCTGCCAGTCGTAGTAGCCCAGCGAGCCGTATCCGCCGTCAATGACGGTCGGCTTCCGTCCCGGCGGTTCTATTATGAAGCAGTCGCCCTGTTTAACATCGAGCGCAGTTATTTTCAGGCAGTTCCCGGCCGATATTCTGCCCACATAGGTCTGCCTTGAATAGACCGTGTCCGCTCCGTTTATAAGGTGCATTTCACAATATCCGCCCTCCGGGTTGAACAGGACTGCCGGGGGAAGAGAAGTTTCACCGCACGCGGTGATTTCATGGCACATGCCTCCGGCATTGAGTACCGCTTTCGTGTAAGAATATCCTGCCGGGTCGAGAACATAGACGCCGTCTTTCAGGATTATATCGGGGGTTCTTTCAAGATATATCCTGTCCTCGCACGAGATAAGAAAAAGAATAAGCGCGGTCAGGACAATTTTTTTTATCATTTTTTTATTATGTCGGTAAGAAGAGTGCCGCTTTCAGCGATCAGCTTATTGCCGGAAATTATGTTCGCGAGTTCGGGAAATACTGTTTCGCTTTTAAAATTCTTATTCTCAATGTACATCATGTCGACCGAATCGGCTATCCTGCCCGCCGTCAGGCTGTTAAGAGGGACATTTATGGTGTATGTGTCGGGCTTTTTTGCTATTTCTATTATGACGCCGCTTTTCTCAAGACCAGTAAGGCATTCGCCTATCTCTCTTATCGGAATGTCGAGTTTTTCACTTATTTCTAGCTGCGACAGCTGTTCCTTTCCTGAAACAAAGTTCCTGACTATTTCTATCATTATCATGAAAGCGATCCTGAGCTTGTCCGTCCTGTTCGAGAAGATATTTACCTCAAGATGTTTCAGATTATGAACATTCTGCCTCACATAAACTATCTCAACGCTCAAAAGTACTATTATCCATGAAAAATAAATCCAGAGCATGAAGAACGGAAGAATGGCTATAGAGCCGTATATTTTGTCGTAGCTGACGGCGAGTTTTGTGTAATGGAGAAAAAGAGCTTTGAAGATTGTGAAACATAAAGCTCCGAAAAGGGCGCCTATAAGAGCGTTCTTAAGACGTACGCTTGTATTGGGCATTATCACGATCAGGAAAAGGAAGAGAAATGTTACCAGTATATATGGTATGACCTGGGACAGCATAAAGGTCGAGAACCCGCTGAAGAAGCTGTCTCCGATATTCATAATGAACTCGAATCTTGTTGTCATCCATATCGACATCACAAGCAGTATGGGAGAAATGAAGATTATAGTCAGGTATGTTTTTAACATCTCCACAGGGGATCTGTTCTTGTTGACCTGCCAGATAGCGTTGAACGATGTTTCGATCGAGGACAGGATTGAATATACTGCCCAGAGAAGGAAAATAAAACCGATGCTTCCGAGCGTGTCAACCGTCGCTGAGCCGAGGAATGAATCGAGGTATTCGTTTATCTTTTCCCCCATTCCGGCGGTCAGGTAATCGAATATCATCGGCTTTATCTTTGTTTCCACAAGTTCTCCGCCGAACGCCTTGAAGAACATGAACATTATAGCCAGGACGGGAATGAGGGAAAGAAGTGTCGTGAAGGCTAACGCGGAAGCTCTGCTGAAAAGAAAATTCTTCTGGGTCGATTTTACGACGATAACCATCATCTGAAGTTCGTTGAGCAGAAATTTTCTGAGCCCGGAAACACTTTCCTCGATCTCAACGAACCAGAGATCGTGCGTAAGAAATCTGTGAAGCTTTTTTATTTTATCTTTGATCGTCATTACTGCCGCTCTCTGAATTATTATCGGTAATTATGTATAATGTCATAAAGAACGGCCGATAAGTCAAGTTGTTTTTTTCTGTATTGCCGGCTACAGCCCGTAATTTCCGCCGGCGAACCTGTCAATGTTCTCTTCGAATTTAAGATATTTTTTATCGAAATGGAGAAATACCGAACCTGTGGGTCCGCTTCTCTGTTTGCCGATGATTATTTCCGCCAATCCTTCCTGATCGCTTCCGTCAGGCCCTTTGATGCCGTAGAACTCCGGCCTTAAGATGAACATCACAAGGTCAGCATCCTGCTCGATCGCTCCGGATTCCCTGAGGTCAGAAAGGATAGGTTTTTTATCCTGCCTTTTATCTACCTCCCTGTTGAGCTGGGAAAGGACAAGAATGGGTATGTCGAGCTCTTTTGAAAGGCCTTTTAATGATCTTGATATCCTTGAGATACCCTCATGCCTTTCCACGCTGGGATCGGTTTCCATTAGGCCGATATAGTCGACAATCATAAAGCCTATGTTCTTGTCTCGTTTCAGTCTTCTTGCCTTTGTTCTCAGGTCAAGGACATTTAAGGCTGAAGAATCGTCAATATAGATTGGAAGTTCTCCCAGTTCGCCCATTCCCAGGCCGAGGGTGGTCCAGTCGCTGTCCTCCAGATTTCCGGTCCTCAGTTTTTTCAAAGGCACATTGCTTGTCATGGACAAAAGTCTCAGGGCCAGCTCCTTTCTGCCCATCTCGATCGAGAAGATAGCTACCGGAGTTTTCTCCGCGGATCTTGCGGCGTTCATGGCAAAGTTCAGCGCCAGCTGGGTTTTACCCATGCTCGGCCTTGCCGCAAGGACAATCAGGTTGCTTTTCTGCCATCCCGCCGTATAATTATCAAGCTCCTTGTAGCCCGAACTCACTCCTGAAATGTCGTCTTTCCTTTTTGCCCATTCCTCGATCTGCCCGAAAGTCTCGAACATTACCCTTTCGATCGGCTGCGGCGTATTTCTTTCCCTGTTCTCCGCCAACGCGAAGATATCGCCGTTGAGCTTATCGAGAAGTACCTCGGCGTCTTTTTCCTCCCTGTACGCGGCGGTAATAGACTCCGTGCTCACATTTATAAGAGATCTTAAGAGGTACTTGTTCTCCACAATGCCGGCATAATGCCTGATATTCGCGCTGGTCGGGACGCTTTCCAGTACCTCGCCGAGGTACGGCGCTCCTCCGGCTTCGGTAAGTTTTCCGGATTTGTGCAGAAAATCCTTCAGGCTCAGAAGATCGACTTTATTTCCTTCGTTCGTCAGGTGGCAGGCCGCCTGAAATATATACTGATGCTGCCTTGAATAAAAATACTCTTCTTTTAATGCTATATCTGCAAGCTTTTCCCCCCAGTCCTCATCAATCATTATGCAGCATAACAGCGCTTTTTCTATCTCAAGGTCGTGCGGAGGTATTTTTTTTATTTCGTCTGTCATACGGGCTCCGGTGTTTTTAGCTGATTTTTTTTCGGGATGTTAAAGATAAGCGGAAAAACTTTTTCTTTCAAACAAAAAATCAGCTTTTCACCCGATATTTTCGGCTTATGCTGTTCAATGCCTGATCGTCTGTACAGTCTTGTCCGTTCCCGGCTGTGAATATTGTCAACAATTAAATTCAGGTTGCTATATTTCCCGAAATAACATAAATTTGACCGCTTTTGTAAAATGAGTAAAACCGGGAGCGGAAATGATATTCACGCTTATAATAATAAATCTTCTCTGGGCTTCGACTTTTATTTTCGGTAAAATACTGCTCGAAACATTTTCAGTTTCATTTTTAATATCGTTCCGTTTTATTCTTGCAGGTCTGGTGTTCGGTATGTTGTTCAGGAAAAAGATACATTTTTCAAAGAGGATCATCAGGAACGGAAGCGTGATCGGAGGGATCAACGGGCTTTCGATGCTTCTGCAGATAATCGGCCTTCAATATACCACCGCGTCAAACTCGGGTTTCCTTACGGCCACTTATGTTCTGTTTCTTCCCTTTATTGAAATGTTCCTCTGGAAAAAAAAGATAACCCCGAGAGTCTATGCCAGCGTAATTATCGCTTTTACAGGAGTATTCCTTCTGTCTGTGGCGGATATAAATTCGATATCTTTCAATAAAGGCGATCTTTACACTATCGGATGCGGCCTGACATTTGCCTTCCAGATTTTTTTCATCAGCCATTACACTAAAAAAGAGAATATTTATTCGCTTCTTTTCGTTCAGTTCATAGTCAGCGGGATAATTGGCCTTGCATATATGCTTTTTGAAGCTCACGCATTCGGGATAGTTCCCGATATAGCATCCGCCCTGAGTCCGAAACTCGGAAGCTATCTGTTATTCCTTGCGGTTTTTGCCACCTTCGTGCCGTTCTCGCTGCAGTTCTATGTCCAGAATAAAATAGGCCCCACGATAGCGGCGCTGGCATATCTTCTGGAGCCTGTTTTTACGGTAATACTGGCTGTCATTCTCCTGTCCGAACCTTTCGGCATTCAGACAGCTGTCGGGATCACGCTCATACTTTCAGGCATAATCCTGGTGAACTCCGGCATAAAAAATTAAGAAACAGCTATACAGGTAACTGTTTTTGTGATGCCGTCGATACCCCTTACTTTTTCTATAAGTATCTTGCCCATTGACTTCAGGTCTTTTTCCTCAATGTAGCAGATGATGTCATGAAGCCCGGTGCAGAGATGCGCCTGTGAAACGCCTTTTACTTTTTTCAGCTTAGCTAAAGCCGATACATCTTTTCCTGACGCTGTGTTGATCAGTAAATAAGCTCCCATCATGATTGCCCTCCGTGGCATTGGTTAGTAAATAATATACAAAACAGCACCGCAAGTCAACACTTTTTTTGCTTGATAAAATATCATATTTTGACTTTATTCCCGTATTGAATATGATCGGAGGAGCATTTGAAAATATATTCATGGAACGTGAACGGTCTTAGAGCGGTGGCGAAAAAAAGTTTTTTCGACTGGATCGAATATGAAAAACCGGATGTGCTTTTCATTCAGGAGACTAAACTTCAGGACGACACACTGCCTGACGAACTGAGGGATATTGAAAGCTATCATTCATATTTTTCCCACGCCGAAAAGAAAGGCTACAGCGGAACGGCTGTCTATTCAAAAAAAGAACCGGACGAAGTGATCTATAAGCTCGGGATTGACGAATTCGATACTGAAGGCAGGCTTATTCAGGTCAATTACGGAAAGACCGCCATGTTCAACATCTATTTCCCGAACGGTCAGATGAGCGAAGAGCGGCTCGACTTCAAGCTCAGGTACTACGATGCCGCGCTCGCGCGGTTCGAATCCCTTCGAAAAGCCGGATACGATGTTCTGATCTCGGGGGACTTTAATACCGCTCACAACGAGATTGACCTCAAGAACGCTAAAGCCAACGAGAACTATTCCGGCTTTCTCCGTGTTGAGCGCGACTGGCTCGACAAACTGGTCGCCGCCGGTTACACAGACACTTTCCGCGCGCTTTATCCGGACAAGGTGCAGTACTCGTGGTGGAGCTACAGGTTCAACGCGCGCAAGAACAACACAGGCTGGCGCATCGACTACCACTTCGTCAACAAAGAGCTTTTCCCTAAAGTCAAAGACTCATATATAATGAATAATGTTTACGGGTCCGATCACTGCCCCGTCGTAGTCGATCTCGACATTTAGCTACCCCCGCGCAAGAACTTTTCTGATAAAGCGGCATGCAATCAGCCGGACAGCTTATCTCATTATCGTTTCTTCCGATATTATCAGTCTAAATCTGCTCTATAACAGCTCTGAAAAGCACTTCTTGCGCTGTCCTTTTCTTTGTCACTTTCTTTTCGGACAAGCAAAAGAAAGTGAGAATAATCCCTACTTTATAACATCAAATCCGGTATATTTCCTTAAAACCTCAGGCACAGTAATGCTTCCGTCCTCATTCTGATAGTGCTCAAGTATGGAAACCATCAGCCTCGAAGTCGCCAGCCCGCTCCCGTTGAGCGTGTGTAAAAATTCCGGTTTAGCACCCGGCTCAGGCCTGTACCTTAAATCCATCCTTCTCGCCTGAAAATCAACGAAGTTACTGCATGATGACGCCTCGAGATATTTATTTTCGGCTGGAGACCATGTCTCAATGTCGTAGCATTTGGCCGCGCCGAAGCTAAGATCTCCCGTGCAGAGCAGAAGTATTCTGTAATGTATCTTTAAAGCGTCAAGTATCCCCTCGACCCTTTTAACCATATCCTCAAGCTCATTGTAGGATGTTTCCGGCTTAACGAACTTGACCATCTCTACCTTATTGAACTGGTGCACCCTCAAAAGCCCCTTCGTGTCCTTGCCGTAGCTGCCCGCTTCGCGCCTGAAACAGGGAGTATAGCCGACATAATACATCGGCAGGTTCTCGCCGTTGATTATCTCCTCCCTGTGCATGTTCGTGATCGTCACTTCGGCTGTCGGTATAAGATAAAGATCGTCCTTTTCGCAGTAATACATATCCTCTTTCAGCTTGGGAAGCTGCCCCGTCCCTTCCATCGCGTGGGGAAGGGTGACTATCGGCGGCATAACTTCGACAAAACCGTCTTTTATATGATATTCGAGCATAAAATTAATAAGCGCTCTTTCCAGAGTTGCGCCCTTGCCGACATACAGCGGAAATCCCGATCCGCTCATCCTGCTTGCCCTTTTAAAGTCCATGATACCGAGCTTTTCGGTAAGCTGAATATGATCTTTAGGCGTAAAAGTGAACTCTCTTTTTATTCCGCCCTGCCTTGCCTCGACATTATCCTCCGCGCCTCCGCCCAATGGAACACTCTCGTGAGGCAGATTAGGGATCGTCATCATAATGTCTTTGATGTTCTTTTCAACATCCCTCAGATCATTGTCATACCCGACGATCCTGTCGCCGATCTCTCTGCTTTTAAGAACGGCATCATCCGCGTTTTGTTTATTCTTTTTCAGCTCTGCGATAAGATTGGTAGCCTTGTTCCTTTCCGCTTTCAAAACTTCGACTTCGCCCAGGATGTCTCTTCTTTTCCTGTCAAGTTCCAGAAGTCCGTCTATATCGATTTCGACTTTTTTACTTTTTATCCCCGCCTTGACTTTGTCAGGGTTTTCTCTGATATATTTTATGTCCAGCATAATGCGTCCTTTTTATTTTTTAATAAAACGGTTTGAAATATAAATTATCTTTTGTTTTTACACAAAAAAAAGTTTAGTTATATCGCCGCTATTCCTTCTTCTCTTTCTTCAGCCTCTCTTCGAGCTTCTTACGCTCCTCTTTTGCCACCTTCTCCATCTTTTTGATGTTCTTTATGTCCTCTCTGACCTTCTTATCGTGCTCCTGCTTTTTGAATTCCTCGTCCTCGAGTATAGTAAGAAAATAATCTATGCCTTTCCTCTGTTCGAGTACCTGCTGAATGTCGTTATAGGCTTCTCTTGGAAGGATGAAGGTAAGAAAAGGCTCCACATAGGCCATGAACTGGCTGGCTATGTAATTTAAAGGCTGAACGGATTCTAAGAAAAATATCGTCGGCGCGGTCATTCCCCTGACGGCTATTTCGTAAGCTATTTTTTTCAAAAGCTCTTCCTGCTTTTCGGTGATCTTTACAGGTTTTTTGGTTTCTTTTTTATCGTCCATCGTTATTATTTTCCGATATTTCTTGTTTCGTTTACAATATACAGAGGTTTATTCTTGACCTGATCGAATATTTTTCCAATATAGAGGCCGATCATACCGAGTATCATGATGACAATCCCGGACAGGAACCAGATCGAGACTATAAGGCTCGGCCATCCCGAGATGAGATAGTCGCCGTGAAGAGCTTTGAATATCAGATAAAGCGCATAAACGAACGATGCCGCCGAGATCAAAAGACCAAGTTTTACTACCAGCTTAAGGGGTTTGCTTGAAGTACCGATCATCACATCGAGGGCAAGATTAAAAAGCCTCCTGAAACTGTATGACGACTTCCTCTCTGAAGACGGGCTGTGTTCCACAGGTATCGAAACTGACCTGAACCCGACCCATCTGATAAGTACCGGAAAATATCTGAGGCTCTCTCTCTGTGATTTCACAGCGTCTATCGCTTTTTTGCTGTATATACCGAAATTGCCTATAGCTTCATCTTGTTCAGTTTCAGTCAGATAGCTTAGTACTTTATAAAAATATCTAGACGACATCCTTTTGAGAAAACCGTCTTTTCTTTCCGCCCTTCTCGCAAAAACGATGTCGTAACCTTCCTTCGCTTTTCCGTAAATTTTCTCTATCTCTTCCGGCCTGTCCTGAAGGTCGCAGTCCATAACGACAACCCATTCGCCTTCAGCCGCGTCAAGCCCGGCAGTGATTGCAGTATGCTGGCCGAAGTTTTTTGACAGGTTTATTCCTTTGACGCGCCCGTCCTTCGCACAAATGTCCAGAATAACTTCCCAGTCGTTCTGCGGGCTTGCGTCGTTGGTAAAAATTATCTCGAAACAGCCGATAGCCTCAAGAATCTTAACCAGCCGCGCATAAAGCTCTTCAATGCATTTAGCGCATTTATACGCCGGTATGACTACCGAGATCTTTGTTTTACTGCTCATTTAAAATTTCCGGTTCAATTAACTCATATACAGTATAAAAAGAATTTTTATAAACTTCAATGTAATTATTGGATTTTATAAATCCGTCATAAAAACTGTAATAAGGCTTAGCTTTGATCTCGCCTCCTTCACTTTCCCATCCTTTCTGATCGTTCGGCCACATATAATTCCTGTGACTGCCTTTTGGAATAACTATCATTTCGGGAGGCCGCTTTTCAAAATCGGCCTTTATATCCTGGAGCTTATTTAAAGTATCCCATGGAGAATCAAGCCTGTATCTCGTGCCTGTCAAGTAATAATACATCGGACTGTGCTTTGCAAAATAAATATCTCTGTCCTTGAGATCAGGAATGCCGTTCAAATAAGTCAGTAACGAATCCGCCACAGCAACACGGTCAGGATTAGATTTGATGCCTCTAAGCTGAGGAGAACTGAATGATTCTGAAAGAAGGCCATATTTGAAATCCTGATAAGGGCGGAAATCATCCTGAATGAAGTATATCGTGAAAATTAGGAGCATTATGAAAAGCAATCCCCTTAATTTAATATGGTATTGTTTAAACCTGATCTCATTTTCGCTAATAAGTAGTAATGAAGAACTGAGAAGAAGCATACCTGATCCTGATCTTATCCCGGTAATCATGCCAAGGTCTGTACCAATGAAAGAGACAATAAAAACTGTCGGCGGTATTAAAATGATACCTGACATTTTAATGACATTTTCCCTGGATGATGTCAAAACAAATATTGTAGCCATAACACCTGAAACAGCAATTATCCCATAACCGGGGTACTTATCAAAAACAAAATTATAAAACAGCCATGTGAATGCCGCAAAAGCAAACAGTGTTACAGGCATGTTCTTGAATTTCCTAAGATTTGTGACATAATATATCACGCAGGTCAGGAATATTTTTACATAAATTATTAATATCTCTTTAAGATTATTTCCGTAAACATAAGATAATTTCTCGAATGAATGATCTTTTGTATGACCGATCTTATTAGGACTTTCTTTGAGAAAATCATTAATGATCTCAATAAAAACATTTGCATAACCGCCCAATCCACCTGTAACAAAAAGCAGTACAAATATTGCGAAAGTGCCTGCCGTGGCACCCAGAACATAAGATTTTATGATCCGAATGTTTTCTTTATTATTTTTCTGCAGTAACAAACTAAAAGGCATTATTAAAATCGGCACATAAGTTATTTTGCAGAAAGCAGAAATTACTGCAGCAAGACCGGATAAAATAAACAATACATCCCGTTTGTCCTTATTCCCCTTTAGAAAAAGACAAACTGAGATAAGTATAAATAATAACGGGAGGTTGTCGTAATTGATTGTATGATAATACTGCCAGACCGAAAGAGAGATCGTTACAACCAGCGATACAAAGACCGTTTTCAGCCTGCTGAAATACAATAACAGGATTTTTATGGATATAAATCCTATCGCGACCTGCAGTAACGCAAAACCCAGTCTTGCCCATATCAGACTCGGTTTCCCCGGGATTAACAGCCACAGCCCGCCGATCATGTTTGTGCCCGCTATCGCATCACAATTTTCTTTCCACAAACCGTGGAACATACCCCATTGCTTGCTAAGGTGGAATCCGGTATCTGTGGTCTCAAAACCGAAAGTGATATACAATAAATACAAAGCTAAAATGACTAATGAATATACCATTGCGGGATGACTGCCGATCTTAGCATATACGGTTTCTGTTTTAGAGGATATTTTCATTTCTTACTTTCTTTCATAGACTTTATAAAAATAGTTCGAGTAAGTTTCCGCGTAATCATTCTCTACTATAAATTGATCGTAGAAGTCGTAGTACGGTAAATATTTTTTATTAGCCATAGTGTTGTCGGAATACGGCCATGTAACATCCTGGTGAGTTGACTTGGCAAGAACTATTATATCAGGCTTTTCTCTGCTAAAATCCTCTTTCATATAGCCAAGATCATTAATTACATCCCATGGCGTTTTAAGCGGGTATTTCACATTAGCCAGATAATACATCATGGCATTGTTATGTGTAAAAAAAACTTTTTTATTCTCAATATTCTCAACAGAACTCAGATAATCGAAAAGCTCGTTTACAACTATAGCCCTTGCCCTGTTCGTTCTGATCCCGAACAATGCCGGAGTTCTGAGATCTGTCTTAAGTTCAGAATATTCAAGGTCCCTGTAAAAAGTATATTTTGAATTCATAAATCCTATAAAAAATGCGGTTATGATAAAATAATAAATAAATCCGTATTTCATTTTGTAGTTCAATATGTTTAATTCTGCGTTTCCGGTCAGCAGAGTCGCGAACGAGATCAGAAGAACTGAAGCTCCGCATCTGAATGCCGTGGAAAATCCCAGGTCGCTTCCTATGAAAGAGAAAATAAATATAGCCGCAACTGCGATCAGCGGTGTAATGAAAATTTTTATCCTGCTGTTGTCGCTTGCCGCGACCCAGATAACCATCAGAGAGAGAACAAATGAAAGCACGCTGATTATAAAAATCTCAACGAGCATTTTAGCATTTTCCGTCGAAACGCCAAAAAGTCTGTAATAAAGTATCCATCCGGTAAAAAGATACACAAGATACTTAACAACAGGTTTCATACTTCCGGATCTGAAGTACACATATCCTGAAAGAAGGAGAACAAACAGAGTCGTAAAGGTATTTGAAATAATATGCATGGCGACTGAAGTGTAATTTCTGTAAAGCGTGAAAAATGAATGGTCATGAAGCGAGGCTGCTCTTTCAGCAGCGCTTTTTTCTGCCGTAAAATCTTTTAGTACAGTAAGATAGCTATTGAAATAATGCGAGAGTGATCCTGTCAGAAGTAGGGTAAGTGCAAAAATAATTATTCCAGTAAAAAAGCCGTATAAATATGACATAAGATTTTTATTCCAGCTTTCCTTCTTGATACTGTTTTCTAATATCATGAGGTATAAGAACAATAATACTACAGGAATAACGGTTATCTTTGAAACAACCGCTGCAAAAGAGATCAATCCCGAAAGGTAAACATAAACGCTCTGACTGTTATCCCGCTTTTGAAAAGAGCGTAAAAGCAAAAACGCTGAAACAGTCATAAACAGCAGCGGAAGATTATCATAATTGATCGTAAAATAATAATTCCATGGCGAAATAAATATCGAAAGAACCAACACCAGTACCGCGGTTTTCAAAGGTTCAAAATATAAAGTCAGAATTTTATATGAACTGAATATTATCCCTACATGAACGACGACAAAACCGAGTCTTGCCCATATCAGCAGAGGCTTACCGGGGATCAAAAGCCAGAGACCGCCAAAAAAATTAGTTCCGGCTATAACATCAAGGTTTTCTTTCCACAGACCGTGGAACATGAACCACTGTTTGCTTATATGAAATCCTGTGTCCGTAGTGTCAAAGCCGTATGGTATCAGAAATGAAAAATAGACAGCTGAGGCAATGACCAGTATTTTTGAGATATGCTTTTTATAATTGTTCCTGTTGACAAAATACATGACCCATAATAAAAGAATTGCGAAGAAAAACCATATAACGAAAGAGTAATAAACAAAATTCTTTTCCGCGTAATTGAATTCTTCGTACAAGGGGTTGAATGGGGATTTGATAAAAAGCCATATACCCAATATCCCGCTGACAGCCAGTTTGAAATAGTCTCTGAGTTTTGTGCTGACATCCATTTTTAAGCCTCATAATATTTTCAAAAACAATGATACGCCAATTTTGCTTAAAAATAAAGTTTTTTATTCACATTGCTGTTTAGTTTTCATATATTAAGCATGTTTGATTAAGGCGGGACCGCATGATATTGAAAACTGACGGAAAAAATAGTGAACAAATAGATGCTCTGGTTAAACTCCACACGGCGCTGCTTCCTGAAAGTGCGGTTTCTAAGCTCGGTTCTTTTTTTATGAGAAAGTTCTATTATTCCGTCCTTGTTGAAAAGGGTCTTATTGACCCGTATCTCTATGACTTTGAAGGTAAGTATGCGGGTTTCATATCCTGCACAGATCATCCGTTCTATTTTATGAAAAAAGGAATGATGAGTTCGCCTTTCAGGCTCTTTTTTGTTCTATTAATTTCAATTCTCACATCTCCCGGGAGAATATATACTTTACTTAAAATGCTAAGCGATGATTTCCCTGCTGAAGCAAAAATGGAACTGAAATTTTCCGGCCAGTTCATGTCTTTCGGTGTACTTGAAGAATACAGAAAACATACTGCTGAAAACAGTAGTAAAACAATCCCTAAATCCCTTATGGATGAAGTTTTTAAGCATTTCAAAAGTAAAGGTATCAATTCCTTCTTCCTGCTCGTTCTCGAATCAAACGAAAGAGCTATAAGATTGTATAAAAAATATAACTGCGAAATTCTGGGTCAGAAAGCTGGTAAAAGCCTGATAATTAAATTTAATACGAACGATGAAAAATAAAAGAAAAATACTTTTTCATATTGATGTTGACTCCCCTTTAAGACTTTTGGAGTTCTATCAGGTAAACGGTGTTAAATTCGATCAGACGGATCTTGAAAATTTTTACGAAACAGCTTTCGAAAGGATTTTCGATTTTCTCGAAAAACTTAATGTAAAGGCCAGTTTTTTTGTTGTAGGCAAGGAAATTGAGGGTACTGAAAAGATGCAGAATGTAGTCGGAAAAGCTCATTCTCTCGGTCATGAAATAGAAAACCACACTTATTCACATCCGTTCGGACTTTCGGGAATGCCTGCGGAAGAGATAACTGAAGAAATAGTCAGATGTTCAGACATCATAGAGAAAATCACAGGCAGAAGGCCTGCCGGGTTCAGAGCTCCCGGTTACAGCATAAATGAAAAAGTCCTGAACATTCTGAATGACAAAGGATTCAAATATGACTCGTCATGTTTCTGGTCTGTCATGATTCCCGCCCTTAAGTACGGAAAGAGAATCCTGCTGAAAGGAAACATAAAAAATGACGGTTTCGGCTATGTTGACCACAAGCTTCCGCACGAGCCTTATGAGATAATTCCGGGTTTGAAAGAACTTCCCCTGCCCAGATTGAAATGCTCCGGACTTCCCTTCTATAATAATTTTAACCTCTGGGCACCGGAATTTTATTCATCGATCGTTTCTAAGACCATAAAAAGAAATATCATGGTGTATCTTTTTCATGCGGTCGAATTCGTAGATATGTCAGATCATATACCAAAGGAACTTTCAGATCATCCGAACATTAAAATGCCGCTGACAGTAAAACTCGCAAGGTCAGAGAAAACCGTAAAAGAATTGCTGAAAAGATATGAACCGGCAATATCGGGAGAATTTTGTCCATGAACACGAAATGCCCTATATGCGGAGCTGAAAATTACGAACTCTTGATTAAATCAAAAGATTATCTCGTTCTCAAGGGAGAGTCTAATGATTTCAGTGTATATTTCTGCCGTGACTGCAGAAACGGATTCTCTTTCCCTTTCATGACAAATGACGAACTCAGTAAATATTATCCGGAGGATTATAACTGTTTCAGGAGACATAAAGGATTAGCCGGTGTCATTCAGCGGATCAAATCACAAAACGATGTGCGTATCATCAAGAAACATCTCAAAAATTCCGGTAAAGAAGTATTCGAAATAGGATCAGGATCAGGCTTCTTCCTTTCGCTGCTTGCTGAGAAAGGCATAAAAGTAACAGGCATGGAACCAAGCGCCGCTGGCGTAAAATACGCTAAAGAAAATTTCGGCATTGATCTTGAGAATTGTTTTTTTGAAGACTTTGTTTCAAATGACAAATATGACATGATTATAGCCTTTCATGTGCTTGAACACTTTAACGATCCTGTATCCGCTATAAATAAAATGAGAACTCATCTTAAAGACGGCGGATATCTCTACCTTAAAATTCCAAGACTCGATTCATGGGCATCAAGACTCTACGGAAAATTTTGGCACGGTTACGACCTGCCGAGACACAGGGTTCATTTCTCAAAAACAGGATTAAAGGATTTATTGAAAAGAGAAGGGTTCGAAATCGTTCTTTTTAAAAGCGATTACGGCCCTCTTGACACGATCAGAGCGATCGGCTATTTTTCAAAATTTTCATCTTCTATGCCTGTCAGGTTTTTTTTTAAGGTCATTGATCTAATGCCTCAAATAATAAAATTTTTTGCGGCAACTGCACTTGAAGCCGTAATGAGTCCGTTCAAAAGCGGGAGAATGAGCATGACCGCGAGGAAAATAAATTAATGAAAGCAATGTTCAGAATATTCGTGGCATTTGTTTCTGTCAGCCTTCTCGGTGTTATTTTTTCAAGAATAGATATTTATAAATTCCTGGATGTTTTTACAGTGGTCAAAATTTCTTTGTACTTAGCCGGGATCATGTTTATAATCATTACAATGCCTCTTTTTGCGTACCGCTGGAAGATCACTCTGCAGAAAGGCACACTCCTGAAATATACATCTTTACTCCACAGAGTGATAACATCATATTTTTTCAACAATCTCTTTCTCGGCGTGTTCGGAGGAGACATATACAAGGCTTTGAGGATACATAGAAGCACAGGTAAATTTTTCGCGCTTTTTTCAGTTATATACAACAGGATAATAAACACTTACGCCGCGGCTGTATTTCCGGCGTTACTGATACCGTTCCTTTTTTTGAGCGGAACTGATAATGAGTTTGTGAACTATTCGATCATTTTTTCGGGAGCATTGTGCCTGATATTCATAATTTTAGTTGTTTTCCAAAAAACTCTCACCAGTTTCATAGCTTCAAAATTCAAAAAAACAGAAAAAATAGTTCTACTGAATGAAATAAGCCTGGCCAATACTATGTTGGTCTCGATCCTGATACAGCTGATAAATATTGCGGCTCATTACATGTTCGCTATGGCTTTAAATATTAATATCGGTTTTACCGACCTCGCGCTTCTTTATTCGGTTTCCGCTGTCATCATAAGCATACCTGTCAGCATAAACGGTATCGGCGTGAGGGAAAGCGTGTTCATTTTCGCTTTCAATTTCTGGAATATTCCCGCGGAAAGCGCTCTGGCATTCTCATTTTTATCGTTCACAAGCACTATAATACTCAGCATAATAGGCGGTTCAATATTCGTGATTGAGAACATAATCAAGGCTAAAAGTGGAAAATAAGAAAATTAAAATACTGGGTCTTAGCCTGTTCGGAAGAAAAGGAGCATCGAGCAGGATCAGATTATATCAGTATATTCCGCTTCTTGATCAAAAAGGTATTCAAATAACAGTATATCCGCTTATAAGTGATAAAGCCTACGATGTGTTTATAGGTAACAAAGCTGTCAATCCCGTTATAAAGCCTTTTTTAAGAATATTTCTTGTTGCATCTGCAATGGCAAAGAGATATTTTCACATTCTTAAAGCCGGATTATACGACGCCGTCTATATTCAGAAAGATGTCCTCCCCTCTTTCTATCTCTTTCTTCTAAAGATCCTCAACAAAAATATTATTTTCGACCTCGATGACGCCATATTTGAAGCTCATGCGACTGTTAAACCGTCATTATTCAGCCTCGAATATCTTTTCTTCAGGATGAGAAAAAACAATCTCATCAAAACACTGAGATCCGCTAAAGCGGTAACTGTGACCGTACCCTATCTCGCTGAATATGTAAAAAATTTCAATTTAAATGTTCATGTAGTTACGGGCCCTATTGACTGCTCTATCTATCAGCCTTTGCCGAAAAATAACGAAAATGTAGTAATAGGCTGGATAGGTTCGCCGGTTACGGCAAAATATGTGACGGACATTCTGCCCGCATTTGTTGAGCTTCAGATAAAATATCCCGAAGCTGAATTCCATATTGTCGGTTCAAGGCCATTTGAAACAGATGGTATAAATATTGAATTCTTCGACTGGTCTGAAGAAAAAGAGCTCGGACTCCTTTCCCGGTTCGATATTGGAATAATGCCTTTAACGGACGACAAATGGTCTAAGGGTAAGGGCGGCTTGAAAATTCTCCAGTATTTCGCGATGGGAATTCCCGTGGTGTGCTCGCCTGTAGGGATTAATGAAGAGCTTGTGAATGGCGGAATAAACGGATATCACGCAAAAAACACGGTCGAGTGGACGGAAAAACTAGGAAAGCTGATCGAAAACAAGTCGCTTAGAGAAGAATTCGGGCTAGCGGGACGAAAATCAGTTGAAGAAAGATTTGATTTAATAAAAGCCGTCGATTATATTGAAGATATAATTCGAAAGACTGTTCTAAATGCGGAGACTGCTGATTTATGAAGAACCTGACTGTAATAATTCCTGCATACAATGAGGAAAAAGCCATTGGAGAAACACTCGGGAAACTGCTGCCGGGCGCAGAAAAGAACGGCTGGAATATTATTGTTGTGAATGACGGCTCCTCTGATTCCACTTTAAAGGAAATTGAAAAATTCCCGTCCGTTAAGGTGGTGAGCCACAAAGTGAACCGCGGTTACGGCGCTTCCTTAAAGACGGGAATTAACGCGGCGGAGACCGAACTGATAGCATTTTATGATGCTGACGGGCAACACAGACCGGAAGAACTTGAAAAGCTGTGGAAAGCATGGAACGAACAGGACATGATCGTGGGGCAAAGAGTAAAAGGTTCGCATTTTTCAATATCTAGAGCTCCGGGAAAATGGGTATTGGGAAAAACAGCGAATTTTCTTGCCGGCAGAAAGATCCCCGACCTGAACTCAGGGCTGAGAATAGTAAAAAGGGATCTGATAAAAAAATATCTGCAGCTTTTCCCGGACGGATTTTCTTTCTCGACAACATCAACGATAGCTTTTTTAGGCGATAAAAGAGAAGTGGAGTATATTCCAATTAAAACGGCGAAAAGAGCGGGAAAAAGCAGCGTCAGCCAGATAAAAGACGGTTTTAACACAATACTGCTGATCTTAAGGCTGATAGTCCTTTTCAATCCGCTAAAAGTATTCGTTCCGTCCAGTTTTTTTCTTATTTTCATAAGCATAATATACGAAGTGATCTGGGGTTATATTTACAGCCCCCACCTCAGAATGCTGCCCGGAGCTCTTTTAACTTTTTTGACCGGAATAATAATTTTCTTCTTTGCTCTTATCATGGATCAGATATCGCAGATAAGAAGGAATTCGATCGGAAAGTAAATGAAGCATAAAATATTAAAAATATCACTTTCCGTCCTCATGGCTTTAACTGCCGTCTGGATAATCTGGCTTTCGCTCACGCCTCTCGTTGACAGGGACGGCACAAGGTTCCATCTGCCCTTCGCTAAGCTCTGGGCGGAAAACGGTTTTATGTATTTTAGGAAATACTTTGCATACTATGACCTGAACATGCTGAATTTGAACTATCTCTATATGCTCGTTTTCAAATTCGGACTCTCAGACCAGTTCACGAAAATCATTCATGCTTCATTCCTGCTCGGGGGCGGATATCTTGTTTTCAGGTATTTCAGAGAAAAGTACGGGTTTAACTGGGCGGCACTGTCATTTATAATGTACTGCACTATCCCGGTAAATCAGAGACTCGCGGCTGAAGTATATGTGGATCTGGGCCTGCTGTTCTTTTCAACGCTTTCCATTATCTGCTTCATAAAATGGTTCGAAAGCGGCCTTGAGAGCAGAAAATATCTGCTGATATCAGCCATAGGCGCAGGTCTTGCTTTCGGTACAAAATATAACGCTATGATATTCGCTTTCTTCACAACTCTTTTTATAGGCCTGTCAACAGCAAGGGAGAAAAAAGACGACAAACTCGCCATAAAAAATATGGCCGTATATTCCGGAATAATTTTAATATGCGCGTCACCCTGGCTGATAAGGAATTTTATTAATTCAGGCAACCCGTTTTTTCCCCTGTTCGGCTCAATTTTCCCGTCTGACATAAAAATGCCTTCAGAGCTTATAGAAAATGTTGGCGGCGAGGTAATGAACAGGATCATAAACGGAAAAGATTCGGTTTTTTCTCTTTTTCTGCTCCCCGTCAGAGTTTTCTTTGAAGGAGCCGATCATGATTTTTTAAAATTCGACGGGGTATTGAATCCTTTGCTCCTCCTGCTTCTGCCTTTTCTTTTTTATCCCGGACCAAAAAGAGAGAATAACTCAAATTCGTATCTTCTGATCATGTTCACGGTCATTTACCTTGTAACTTTATACGGCAATAACATAAGGATAAGATATTTTATTCCGGTTGTGCCGATACTCATAATACTCGGCATTGAAGCTCTCAAGAATATCTGGGAGAACAGAAAAACAAAAACATTCTCTTATGTATTATCGACGGTCTTCATCTTATATAATATAAATTACGGAGTTTTTCTTTCAGGAGAAGTTCATATTTTCGACTTCAATCCGTTCAGCAATTCATCAAAAGAAGAATTTCTTCAGAAATATCTAAGGCTCAATGATTTTTTCGATTTCGTTAATAAAAATACTCCCGAAGATGCCGTGATTTACGAAGCTTTCACAGGAGGAAGAAGTTATTACATCAACAGAACTTTTTACTCGGACACTACATCTTTAGACCGCTACCTGCTTGATCTGGCAAAGAACGGAGCTTCACCTGAAGACTACAGTAAGCACTTTAAAAACCTGCCCAACAGCGATTTATCTGCGACACATATACTTATCAGGCCGAACGATCTCATTAAGACATTTCTTGATATTTACAGAGATGAGAACGACCCGGATGACGGAAGTAACAAACAGAAAGTTCAGGGCTTTGTGAATTATATGTACAGCCTAAAACTTCTTAAGGAGAGGGATGGAGTATTCCTTTTGGAGATCCCTGCCGTTTATGATTAATATTTTATTTTTTACTTGACAAGAAGTTTTTTTTTGTTTAGTTTTATGGACAGACCGCCGGAAAACTCATTTTCCGACAGGGTCATAAAAAACAAAAGAGGAGGTGAAAAAGATGAGAAAAGGTTTTACACTGATCGAGGTTCTGGTTGTTGCGGTAATCGTTGCTATTCTGGCAGCAGTAGCTATTCCGGCTTACAACGCTTACATCAGAAGCTCAAAAGAAAAAGTTGCTCTTAACTTCGCGGCAACAGTAGCTCAGTCATTCGGAACATACTATTCACAGAGTATGATAAGGCCAGAACCAGGCGACCTCAGCATGGTTGTTCCAAAAGGATATGTATGGATTGACGCAGATCCGTTTATCCAGGTTGACGGAGACGGTTCTCCCGGATACACTCCGAACGTTGACTTGAGTTCACAGTCAGTAAGATGGAGAAACTAATTTCCAAAAGACTGAAAAGTTTTAAAAGCCAATCGAAAGATTGGCTTTTTTTATTTGTTTGGTTTATATTGAGATCAAAAGCCTGCAGGTACAAATGAAAGCTTTGCGAACATCTCTTTTTTTTGAAGGACGGTATTTATATCCGCTGTTGATATATGCTATTATGTTTTTATCTGCGTTTACAATTTATGATCTTGGATTTGACCTGACCGACGAAGGATGGCAGATAGCAAAATCGTGGGGAATATTTCACGGAGATCTCAGCGGGAATGCCGACCTGATCTGGGGTTCTTCTTTTGTAAACGGAATTTGGTTATTGTTTTCAGACACCCCGTCACTCTTCTGGTCCCGTATTGCATATCTTTTTTTTCTTCCGATGATCGGAATTCTTATTTATATGATACTTTCTCAATTCTATTCCAAAAAACATTCTTTTATATCTGTAGTAATTTCATTTTTTCTTTTCAGTAAAACTCTGATGATCTATCCATCGGTCAATTATTACTACCTTCCCGTGTTTTTCTCGCTTTTATCGTTTTATTTTTATACTCTATATACCAGGTCCGTCAGCCCAAACGCCGCACTTCTGTCGTTAAGCGGTCTTTTTGCGGGTATTTCTATACATACAAAATTCACTTTTCTGATATTTATCCCTTTATTTGCCGTCTGGATGTATTATTATGAACAAAACACGGTAAAATTAAAAAGGCAGCTGAAAATATTCAACCTGTCTCTCCTCATGAGCATATTATCAGGTTTTTTTGTCCTTTTTGCTCTTGGAGGAGCTCAGGATCTTGTGTACGGCCACAACAGACTGTCGGTTTTTGATATGTTCAGCTATTTTTTAGGCACATCGTCAGTAAATTCCAGCCTGAATTATTCGGCATCCCACCTTCTTGCCGTTTATGTTAAAGATATTATTTCAAGCATCAATCTTATCGTTTTTTATTCATTGATCATATTCATTTTTTTGTTTACCGGGAAAAAATTCCCGCGCTTAAAGTATCTTTATTCAATCATGATGGCTATAGTTATTTTGGTAAGGTTCCGGCATTTCCCGTCTGAACTTCATATTGAGCTCGTTTCCGTCATACTTTCAGTTTCGTTTTTGAATGTATTTCTGTCAGACAGACCTATGACGCGAGACCGGAAAATTTTATTTTTCATTTTCCTGAGCGTTTTCGCCTTATCATTCCTCGGTTCCGGCACGGGTTTTTACGGTGGAGTATTCTCTTTCGGTTTTATGGGATTTTCGGCTCTGACATTGTGTCATTCAGCTTCGAACGGATCGAAATTTATTAACACCGGGATTATACTCCCTGCTTTTATTTTAATCGCACTTGCAACACAGCTTACAAAAGAATACACTCCTTACCGCGATCTTCCTTCATCATACCTGAATACTGAATTCAAATCCCCGGAACTTAAAGGAATATATTCTTTTAAAGAAAGAGCGGATGTCGTTGACGAGTTTTTGGATTTTGCGAAAGCAGCGGATATAAAAGCGAAAAAGGTGATATTCGTCGGTATGCCTATGTTCTATTTCCTGCTCGATGTCAACCCGCCGATATCTGAAACCCACGATGTTATTCTGGGATTCGAGCAGCTCAAAAAAGAGGTTACCGAAGCAGAACCGGAAGTCATTGTTATGCCCGTTCAGTCGCCAAGAGGGCAGTTATGGCCGCTTCCGCAAAATGCTGATTTCTGGACGCGCGACGGTTTTGAAAGGCAGACTGCTCATTATTATGAATTCTATAGAGAGTATTTGGCGCTGAACAATTTTAATAAAATATTTGAAAATGCGATGTTTATTGCTTATCGTAAGAGCGACTTTATAATGGAGGGTGCTGAATGAAAATAATCATTACCGGAGCGGCGGGCTTTATCGGCTCGAACCTTTCTAAAACTCTGCTTGAAAGAGGTCATTCTGTTATCGGGATCGATAATCTAAGCTACGGTCTTGAATCGAATATTGCGGAATTTAAAGCCCATCCCGGATTTACTTTCTTTTTCGGCGATATCGCGAACCCGATGATACTTAAGGATATTCATTCCGATGTTATTATTCACCTTGCCTCGCAAAAAATTCCCCGGTACACGAACGCTCTCAGGACGCTTGACGAGAATTATCTGATGCTCAGAAATGTTGTTCAAAAATGCATTATTGACAGATCAAAGATCATTTTCGCGTCAACTTCGGATGTTTACGGCAAAAACCAGAATGTACCGTTTCATGAGGAGTCCGACCTTGTTATCGGCTCTACGACTATAAAAAGATGGGCTTATGCGTCCTCAAAAATATACGGGGAGCAGTACATTATCGCCAATCACGAGGAATACGGATTGAAATACACGATCGGCAGGTTTTTCGGCTCATACGGCCCCAATCACAACCTGACATGGTGGGGCGGCCCGCAGTCCGGATTTATTACTAAAGCATTTAATAATGAAGAGATAGAAATCCACGGCGACGGCACTCAGACGAGGACTTTTACATACATTGACGATACTGTAAGGGCTCTTGTTCATTTTGTTGAGGATGCGAAGTCCGACAATGAGATATTCAATACCGGATCAAATCCGGAAGAGGAGATCTCTATTCTCGGGCTTGCGGAACTTATATGGAAATTAGTGAACGGAGAAGACTCTTATCCGAAGCTCAAATACATACCTTACGCTTCATTCGGAAAATATGAGGATGTTATGAGGAGAGTTCCGGATATTTCAAAACTTAAAAAATATTTCGGTTTTGAGCCCCAGTGGAATCTTGAAGAAGGTCTGAAGAAAACTATCAAGTGGCAGAGGAAAATAATCGGGAAGAATAACTGATGCTCTATTTTTTAATTCCCGTCTATAATGAAGAGGAGAACATCCCGGAACTGGCGGAAAATCTGCTCGGCATTATTCCGGACGAAAGAAAATTTTTCGTTTTCGTTGATGACGGCTCTGCTGACAGGACTGTCGAAATGATACGCGGTTCTTTTGCAGAAGATTCTTTTCATATTATAACTAAACCCGAAAACAAAGGGCCGGGCGATTCTTTCAATCTCGGATTTGAATATCTTCTGGGATTAGATCTTTTGAATGACGACCTGATCGTAACTATCGAAGCAGACAACACTTCCGATATAAAAATACTTGAACGGATGGTGCTTAATGCCCGGTCGGGATACGGCCTCGTTCTCGCTTCACCCTATGCGCAGGGCGGCGGTTTTGAAGAAACTACTTTTTTCAGGAAAGTCCTTTCATTTCTCGCCAACACGATCTTGAGGTTCTGCTTTGATGTAAAAGTCCTCACGCTCAGCTCATTTTACAGAGTTTATAAACCTGAAATATTAAGATTAATCAAGGCGAAATACGGAACAATTATTGAAGAACCCGGGTTTATCTGCATGGTCGAAATTCTTATAAAAGCAATTAGGTGTAAAGCGGAAATTATCGAAGTCCCCATGAAGCTGTATTCGGCCAAAAGAAAAGGAAAATCGAAGATGAAGATATTTAAGACCGGAAAAAGCTATCTTAAATTCCTAATAAACAGCAGATATTAATATGAGTATGATCAAGAAAATAGCATCGTTTTTCATTCTTGAAGAAAATCTTAAATCGCTTTGGAGGCAGTACGGAGTGTTTTTTATAGTCGGCGTGATATCTTTCTTATTCAGCGTAATATTCTTAAGGATCTTCTATAGAGATATGCAGATGAATTTAATGGCCTCGAATGTTTTTTCATTCATTCTGGTTTCACTGATCAATTATCTCTTAAGCATCCGTTTCGTTTTCCTGAGGGGAAAATTCACGGTTCTGAAAGAAATGTTCTATTTCTATATTCTCGCTATTCTTTCGCTTGTTATGGACAGTCTCATGCTGTTCTACCTGGTGGAAAAAATCGAAATGTGGTATGTTTTTGCCAAATTCATTACCGTTTTCACTGTTTCATTCATAACTTTCGGGCTAAAAAAATTCTGGGTGTTCAAAAAATGACAAAATTTACAATTTTACCCTGGGACTCGGAATTTTTCGGTTTTAAAACGGGAAAGATCGAAGTGTCTGAATATGATCCGTCAGAGATTCAAAGGACTGTCGAATCGGCATTTACAGAAGGTGCTCAGCTTATATATCTGATAATTCCGGATGTTTTAGACCGGAAAGAAATCTTTTGTGACAGGCTTATTGATCAAAAAGTAATATTCAGTAAATCAATTCGGGTCATAGCTGATGATATTCCCGGCATCGCCGTATACGACGAAGAATCAGTTTCCGCAGATCTGTATGAGATCGCTCTGGAAAGCGGCAAATATTCAAGGTTTAAGACCGATGAAAAGCTCCCGGCGGGAAGCTATGAGAAGCTTTATCGAAAATGGATAGAGAGATCGGTGAACGGTGAACTCGCCGATAAGGTCTTTGTGTATCGTGAGAACTTCAGCATTCTGGGCATGATCACCGTTAAAATAAAACCAGGCCGCGGCGAGATAGGCCTTCTCGGAATTCATCCCGGAGCTCAGGGCAAAGGTATAGGGTCAAAGCTGATCTCCGCCGCAGAGAATTTCGTTCTTTCAAAAAATCTTTCTGAAATGGAGGTCGCTACCCAATACGGGAATTCTCAGGCCTGCAGGTTTTATGAAAAGAACGGATATTCCGTCAGGATCATATTCAATTATTACCATATCCATAAATTCTGAACTTTACTTATCCTCTACATTTTCGTATATTCTTCAGGTGTTTGTTTAAGATAAAGGGGGCTATAATGAAATACAACCGCCTTGCCGTCGCTCTTCTTCTCATAACGGCGTCGCTGTTCCCTGCAAAGGTCGTTATCACGGGATTTAAAGATACGGACCCGAAGACTGAATTCATTACATCCTCTTTTGTCAACTTCTTGAGGGGAAATCTTGAGGAAGCCGGATTTGAGCTTGCGGACGACAAGACCGAAGGCCTCGAATACGACATTCTTAAACACGGGAACTTTTTCCTCGCGTCCAAGGCTTTTTTTGAGCTTTATGAGAACATTGAACTGGACAACTCGATAAGAGGGGACATTAAGTTCCAGGGGAAATTCTTTTATTTAACTGTCCAGGTATATTCCAGAGAGAAAAAAAAGCTCGTTCTCAAAGCTGAGACAAAAGGCAGTAAAGACGCTCTTCTCGCTTTTTATTACGAGATCACAAAAAACATAATATCCTCAATGGATGTAAATCACACCGTAAAAAACATATTTCCCGTTGACGACGACAAATTCTTTTTCAAATACATTAAATTCGTCAACGACGCGGAAAAACTGTTCACTAACGAAGACCCTGAAACCTATCACACTCTTATGGACGAGCTCAGCGCAATGGAGAACAAATTTACAGAATTCCCCGCTTTCAGAGAGCTTTATGACGAGCTTATGGCGCAGAGCGAGGACTTTGAGACGCCGGGGCCTTTTGAAAAACCGCTGACAAACATAACAAAAACCGCTTTTCAGGAAGATAACGAGACGGAAAGGTATGCGCGTAACCTGATAGCCGGCGGCTATTTCTTCACTTTTACGGAAAATGTTATTCAGGACAGCGACGAAAAAAAGAATCTCATAAACCTTACTGTTAAATTCGACCTCAAACTGAAAAAATCTTCAAGGAACACGCTGGTGAGCGAGATAAAAAAAAGAAAGGGTAACCCTCATTTCGCGGACCTGGGCAGATATTTTTTCAGCCAGAACGAATCTGAGAACAAGTCTTTCAGGGATTTCCTTTTAAGGCAGTCTGCATGGCTCAGATTCTATGACAGCGAAGGCGCGCTCGTTGCGGAATCGGAATATTATTTTGATAAGAGGCAGTATTCAAACGGAGTCTACAGGCACGCCAAAGACCTTCCTTTCCCTCTCACGCCCAGAGGCCCCGCGAACACCGCCTTCGGAATAAAAAACGGCTCGAGGATCCAGTTCCTTTTTGAAGACATTAAAAGATCCGATCTTGCAAGAATTGCCAGGGCGGAAATAGAACTTAAATTCGAATGATGATGGTAAGACCGGTAAAAGCCATAATACTCTTATTTTTACTCATTTCGATCTTTTCGTGTTCGGAAAATCCCGATATGCTCATCGAGAAAGGCGACTACGAAAAGGCTATAATAATCCTAAAAGAGCAGCTCTCAAAAGATTACAGGAATACTGTGCTGAGAAACAAGATAACAAAACTTTATTTCACGAGCGCTGTGAGAAATATTGAGACCGGGAACCTTGATGAGGCCGAAAGGAACATTGAGCGCGGGATCATCTATTCCCAGGAGGACAATCCCGAGATCAGGGACGAATATGCCGAAATACTTGTGCTTCTCGGGTCAAAACTTGTAAAAACGGGAGAAAGGGAAGGCAGTGTCGATCTCAAAAAAAAATACGAGAAGGGAATTTCTTTAATAAAAAAAGCGGTGAACCTTTCGGAGAACAACACAAGAGGCAGAGAGATACTTTCCGCTCTTAAAAAAGAAGAGGCTCAAAGATTTTTCGACCTGGCCCAGGTGGATTACAATTCATGGCTTAACAACAAAAGGGAGACAAGGCTTCTTACGGACAGTTATAAAAACCTTTTAATGTCGACCGAGATCGTTCCTCTCCCGGACGCCGAATATCTTAAAACCCGGCTTCTTGAATCATTTCTTTCATACAATATAAGATCGAACCCTTATGATATAAAACTTCTTGAAGTTTATCACAATGAGGAAAACGGCTATATTGCTCTCAAGATAAGGTTCTACAACAATTCCTCCAGAGATATTGTGGTCTCAAGGAACCATTTCACGCTTTTCGACACATCGGGAAAGTCATACAAATTCGATGTCGTGGCGGCAAAAAAGGGCAATTATAAAGGCCTTCTTGAAAATTTCAAGGTCAATCCTGACAGATTCAGCACCGGGCTTCTCGTTTTCGACACGAATATTAAAAAGAACCCTGTCATATCAAAAATCGTCTGGAAAGACGATATGGGCAATACCTTCGAAAAGTTTTTCCCCAGTAAAAGTCTCACGGAGTTATCGCTGGAATGATATACGGGATAGGAATGGATATGATAGAACCCTCGAGGGTAAAAAAGAGCATTGAAACACTCGGGGGGTTCAAAGAAAGGATATTCGGAAGAAAAGAGATCGAATACTGCGAATCAAAGGCGCATAAATTCGAACACTACGCCGCAAGATTCGCTGCAAAAGAGGCCTTTTTTAAAGCAATAGGCACGGGATGGCGGTTCGGGATTGCTTTTAAAGAGATACAAATGATAAATGACGCTTTGGGGAAACCCTCATTAAAGCTGTCAGGAAAAGCGCGGAAGTTCATTAAGGAAAACTCGATCGAAAGAACGCATGTTTCGGTTTCGCATCTAAAGGGCATGGCGTCGGCTTTTGTGGTTCTTGAGAAAAAGGAATAAACGGAGAAAGAGATGCTTGACGAGATAAAGGAAGAACTTAACGGAATAAATGCGAAATTCGAACACATCCGGGGGCATCTTTGATCTCGATAAATTCAGAAAAGAGGTCACGGAACTTGAGCAGCAGACCCTCAAAGACGGCTTTTACAACGATAAGGCTAAAGCCCAGTCCGTGTTCGCCGATATCAGCCGCAAAAAATACTGGATCGAGACAATAGGAAAGGCATCAGCTTTAAAAAAAGATATTGAAGACCTTTTCGATATGCTTTCCGACGACGAAAGCGAGAACAACGAGATAGCCGGCGAGATAAATTCATCTTTCACGGCATACAAGAATATGGTAGATGAACTTGAGCTCAGAGGAATGCTTTCCGCGCCGGAGGATAAAAAGGACTGCCTTTTTACAATTCACGCCGGATCAGGCGGAACCGAGGCTTCCGACTGGGCGAATATGCTGCTTAGGATGTACACGAGGTTCTTTGACATCATGGGGTTCAAGTGGGAGCAGGTGGATTTTATACCCGGCGATACCGTTGGAATAAAATCCGTGACCGTCGAGGTCAGAGGCGAATTCGCCTACGGATATTTAAAATCCGAATCCGGCGTGCACAGGCTTATAAGGATATCCCCGTTCGACGCGGCGCACAAAAGGCACACATCTTTTGCGTCGGTCTATGTTCTGCCGGAAGCCGACGACATAGAGATAACGATAGATCCATCGGACCTCAGGATAGACACATACAGGTCGTCCGGAGCCGGCGGCCAGCATGTTAACAAGACCGATTCCGCCGTCAGGATAACCCATATCCCTACAGGCATTGTCGCCGCGTCCCAGAACGAAAGATCGCAGACATTTAACAGGGATACGGCCATGAAGGTGCTCAAGGCAAAGCTCTACCAGATGAAACTTGACGAGGAAAAGGCGCGGCTTGCCAGCCTTGAGGACGAGAAAAAGGATATCTCGTGGGGCAGCCAGATAAGAACATACACATTCCAGCCCTACAACCTTGTTAAAGACCACAGGACGGGGATCGAGACAGGCAACACTGGCGCCGTAATGGACGGTGAACTGACAAAATTCGTAAGGGGATACCTTATAAAATACGGTAAATTTGAATAAAAAAGGAAAAAGCATGCTGAACGAAATGTTTGAAGGAATTATCACCTCGGTATCAGCGGGGATGATCACAAAAAAGAATGACGGGGTCAAAACAAAAGAGGGAGTATACAGGATCAAGCTCGAATCCAACGATATAGACTATGAATCAATGGCGAAATTCAGCCCTTCTGTCAGCTCCACTCTGTTAAATATACAGCCGATGCCTTTCAGGGCCGTCAATTTCGGCGACCAGACTGTCTTTAACCTTGATTTGTATCTGTACGGCGCGGAAGAGGAAGACGAGCAGAACAGGGGAACATACAAAGATCTTGAAGCGTCGCCCGACGCTTTGTTCAAAAGGGTAAAAATTAAGAACCTGACCGTTAGCAACAAGACCAATATCCCTCACTATATCTTCACCCTTGAGATACCCATGGAGTCGGACGGAAAATTCTTATTCTCGCATCTTAAATCAAAGATCAATTTCAAATTCGACAGAGCATAAAATGGAGCTTTTCGAACCTAAATATTTTGAAAAACAGTCCGGAGACAGAATAACCTGCCTTCTGTGCGACAGGCGTTGCGGCATTGATCCTGGCGGGACAGGATTCTGCGGAGTTAACAAAAACGAAGGGGGCGAGCTGAAGAACCTCGCCTACGGTTTTCCCGCTGCTGTCAACATTGATCCTGTTGAGAAAAAACCCCTCAAAAGGTTCCTTCAGGGCACAAAAACATATTCTGTGGGAACTCTGGGATGCAATTTCATATGCCCCTGGTGCCAGAACTTCCGGATAAGCAGGAGCAGATACTCGGGCGATGTGAAAGGTGAGAAGATCCTTCCCGCAGAGATAGTTGAAGGCGCAATAGAAACAGGCTGCATGTCCGTTTCGTACACATATAACGAGCCGACAGTATTCTATCCTTACGCGAGAGATACGGGAATGATCGCTAAAGAGAACGGCCTGAAGAACATTTTCGTGACCAACGCCTATCAGTCTGCGGGCATCATTTCAGACATGCTCAGCTGGGTCGGCGCAGTGAACGCTGACCTGAAGTGCATTGACAGTCAGGCTCACCTTAAATATACGGGCGGGAAACTGGAAACTGTCTTGAATAATCTGCGCGTTCTGGCAGGCTCGGAAGTGCATCTGGAGATCACAACCCTGATAATCCCGGGCATAAATGACTCCTTAGCGGAGATCGAAAAAATAGCCGATTTCATATCATGTGAACTCGGCAAAGAGATCCCGTGGCATGTTTCGGCTTTTCATCCCGATTACAAGATGACAGACACCCCTGAGACCGCAAAAGAAAAGATCTTCAGCGCCGTTGAAACAGGTTTGAAAAAGGGGCTCAAGTTCGTTTATCCCGGCAATGTGTGGTGAAAATGAAGCTCGACAGGAATAAAACTGTCATATTCTCGATAAAACTGGCCGCGGCTGTCATCCTCGGATGGGTAGTCATATACAACATAGAGACCGTTGAGCTGAAATATATTTTTAAAAATGCCGATATCTCGTTCATAATACTCGCCGGAGCGCTCCTTCCCCTCAACCTATTCCTCCAGTACGCCAAATGGAAATATATTGCCGGCAAGGCTTCTGAAGAAAAAATACCCGACCGGCAGATATGGCTTTCTGTATTTGTCGGAATATCGTTAGGGTTCATCACGCCGGGAAGAGTCGGCGAACTGGGAAAACTGTTCGCTATAGCCAAAGTCGACAGACTTAAGCTCCTAAGCCTCGGACTTATCGAAAAGATCTACGATGTATTCCCTGTGCTGATATTCGGTTCTCTGTCCCTTCCGTTCCTGCCTCACCTGTTTTTTACGGAATCATCGCTCATGAGGTATAATCTTCTTTTTTTCGCGCTTCTGATCTCCGTCCTGATATATTTCATAGCTGTACATCCGGGGCTTTTCAAGACGATATTTTTCTATCTGAAGAATACCGTTTTTAAGAACAGCTCCAATTTTAAAAGATTCTGCGACGGAGCGAGGGACCTGAGGAAGCGCGATACCGGAATTCTTTTCTTTTTGTCTTCGTTGCTGTTCCTTTTATATACGACCCAGTTCGCTCTGCTCATCATATCTTTCGGGCAGATCGATGTTCTTCACGCTTTCATTGGCGTCTGGGTAGCCGTTCTGTTAAAAACCTTTCTTCCTTTGAGCCTGGGGGATATCGGCGTAAGGGAGGGAACGGCCGCTTTCGTGTTCGGCCTGATGAACCTCAGCATAGAAGCCTCTGTTTCGGCCGCATTTCTTCTGTTCGTTATTAACATTCTTGTGCCTTCGGCCGTTTCGGTGCTTCTGATACCTCTCACTTTTATTTCAAAACGTAGCCGTTAATAACCTTAAAATTGAATTCTTTATTCATTTTTTCTTCATAAATGGATTTCATTTTTGACGCGAGAGAAGGGTTCTGTTTTATCAGGTTCGTCTTTTCATCGGGGTCTTTAATTATATCGTGAAGCTCATAGGCCACCTCATCGCTTCCCGGCAGCACGCTAAGCTTGAAATCACCCCTTATCATGGCTCTGTTCAGGCGCGGATATATTTCTTTCTCCGCAAAAATATTCTTTGATACATAACCTTCTTCATTTTTAAAATAAACTTCATCGTTGAATTTAATTGGCGTAACATCCGTTATCACAATATCCTGCCTGACAAACTCCGGATCGAAAAATGATATGCCGTCAAGCGCGGCTCCGGGTGAAACAACTCCGGCGGCGTCAAGAACAGTGGGCAGAATATCTAAAGAGGAATAATCGTTCTTAACGCTTCTTTCGATTTTAAATTCAGGAGAACTCAACACGAACGGCATCCTGTAGTCAGCCGCTCTGACCGTATTTTTATATGCAGGCAGCCCGAACAGGCATATAACTGTATTTTCGTATTTGCCTGATGACTTTAATCTTTGATAAATATCATTTATTTCATCGTTAAGATAATTTAAAAACGCGTCCTCCGTGCTTTCGAACCTTGATGTCCTGTAATACGGAAAAGGAAGTCGGTCGTTCTGGTCAGAAATAACATAAAGGAACATGAATTTGTTTTTCCCGGATATAAGATCGGATATCTTGCCCTTCATATAGGTCTTATCCCTGTATCCGTCAAGTATAAGCGCCTCCGGAAAGACTTTTATCATTGTCCTGCTGTTATATACAACAGGCATCAGGAAATGGGCGGAAAGAACGCCGGCTTTGTATATTTCCATTTTCGTAGGATATTTTACAAGATATTCGTTATTATCCTCGAATCTGCTGAAGGCATATTTCCTGTCTGTGAATGTTCCCGTGGAATACCCTCTTTCTCCGAGAATAGAAAAAACCGTTCTTCCCTCCAGTCCGTAACTTCTGTAACCGCCGGTATAATTACCTTTTTCCGGGTGAACTGATGTGAGTACGGAAAGAAGCGAAACTCTGGGGTGGTTCGACACGCTGAAACAGTTGGAGAACCGGTATGAACTGCCCGTAAGCTCCTTAAGCGCAGGAAGGGCGTTTATTTTTCTCCCCGAGATCTGTTTGTATGTAAGGTTCTCGACGCCGATAAAAATAATATTCTTCTGCTCTTTTACCTCAAGCGCGTTAAGGTATCCGAAATTGAATATTAAGGCTATGCCCATGCCTATAGATAATGAATACGATATGATCCGTTTTGCGCCCTGATATATTGAAAGATTATACAAAAGATTATGGATGCTCATAAGTATTATGATGAAGAAGAACACCGTAAAATACAGAGGCGAAAATTTATCTCTTAGAAAAGAGAACACATGATAGAACCAGAATGAGCCGCTGAGGAGACTTTCGGAAAACAGTGCGGGATGATTTATAACTTCTCTTGCGGTAAGTGAAAACAAGGCCAGAAACGATATGCCCGCGTTCTTTAAAAAGTATTTGTGATACTTATCCTGTTCACTTTCAAAATAAAATGAGTATTTCTTTCTTTTTCTAGCCAGTATTCCTGCGCTTATCCCGCCCGTTATCAGCCCCAGGGCGGTGTATGAGATAAAAACTTTAAAATGCTGCAAAAAGAACACTTCCGCGCCCGCCTCTCCCTCCTGATCCGATATCAGCATGCCAGTAAAAAAGAATATCCAGACCAGTATCAGAGCGGGAAGAGTATTTTTTATCATCCTTTTGAGCATCAGATGTCTTCGGCAGGTTTTATAGATTTGAATTTCTTCGCGAACAGCTCCCATGAAACGATAGTGAGCGCGGCTATAAGCGGGCCTGACAGAAAACCCGACATTCCGAACCACGCTATTCCGCCTATTGTGGAGACCAGCATGATCAGCGGATGAAGTCCGCTCCTGTCCCCCGCCAGCTTAGGCTTGATTATGTTCTGGTTGACGACTATCATGCCGCAGCCCGCTATAAGAAGGATCAGCCCCGAATAATAATCGCCCGAAAGTATCCTTATTATGGCCGCGGGAGCTATTATCGTGTTGGCGCCGACGATCGGTATCATGGAAAGTATCACCATGATAACCCCCCAGAAAAAGGGAGATCCTATGCCGAGGAGCGCGAACAGAAGTCCGCCGTAGGTACCCTCGATCACTCCTATCAGAAAAGTGTAAATTATTATCGTATCAGTTATTTTTACCAGCTCGTCCACGGCTTTATTTTCATCCTCTCTTTCGAACGGGAGGATGCTCCTTATTTTTTTAAAAAAGTTCTTCCCGTCCAGAAAGAAGAAGAACAGGATGAAGGTCGTGAAGAACAGGTGCATTATGAACCCGGCTATGTTAAAAAAGGCCGACTGTATCATCTTGAACATAAAAGTGCTTACTGAAACAAGAATTCCCGAACCGGTTTCCTTTATCCATGTTATATCCATCTCTCCTACCTCAGCCGCCAGATCCTCTCCGATAAACGGTATCTTAAGAGCAATATCCTTCAGAAATTCTGTTGTAAGCGATTCCTGTATCTCCGGCAGTTTGGCCATCAGTACCCTGTAATTTTCAGCCGCTTCGAACGAAACCATGGTGACGACAAAAACAAGAGGTATCCCCACCGCCAGAACTATGAAGAACAGTGTTATTGCCGATGCCTTTTTTTTATTTTTCGTCTGCTTCAGCACATATGCGAAAGGCTTTCTGAATATTATGAAAAGGACCGCCGCCAGAAAAATATCTATCACGAACGGCCGCAGAAGATTTAAGAAATAAAAAGTAATGACCGCAAGGAAGCCCAGAAAAAAATAGTCGTTCATTTTAAGATTTTTCATAATATACTCCTAAATGTATTTTCTGTCCAGGCTCCTGTACTGAACTGCTTCGGCGATATGCCCGGCGGTTATGCTTTCATTTCCGTTCAGATCAGCTATCGTTCTGGAAACTTTAAGGATCCTGTTGTATGCCCTCGCTGACAAAGACAGAGTCTCAATGGCCCGTTTCAGTATTGCCTCCGATGCAGGGTCAAGGGCGCAGTAAGTTTTAAGGTCCTTTTGGCTCATTCCCGAATTGCAGTATATATTCCTTCCTTTAAACCTGGCCGTCTGTATCTCTCTTGCTCTCCTTACCCGTTCTCTTACAGCTTCACTCTTTTCCGCGTCCTTTTTGGCGGCCAGCTCGTCATATTTAAGCGCAGGCACCTCTATATGAATATCGATCCTGTCCATAAGCGGGCCCGATATCCTGCCCAGGTAGCTCTTGATCTTATAAGGAGGACAGGTGCACTCCCTTCTTGTGTCCCCGTAGTAGCCGCAGGGGCAGGGGTTCATAGCCGCGACCATTATGAAGTTGGCGGGGAATTTCAGCGTTGAAGCGGCTCTGGCTATCGTAACCTCCCTGTCCTCAAGGGGCTGGCGCATCACTTCAAGCACATTTTTCTTAAATTCGGGAAGTTCGTCAAGGAAAAGAACCCCGTTATGCGCCAGACTGATCTCGCCCGGCTTCGGGATCCTCCCGCCGCCTACAAGGGCGGAATCGGATATCGAGTGGTGCGGGGACCTGAACGGCCGGGTCGCTATGATCCCCCTGTTGTGCGGGAGAAGCCCCGCTACAGAATAGATCTTCGTCGTCTCCAGAGCCTCCTCGAGCGTCTGGCTCGGGAGGATCGTTGCGAACCTTTTCGACAGCATCGATTTTCCGCTCCCGGGCGGACCGATCATGAGTATGTTATGACCTCCGGCGGCCGCTATCTCGAGCGCTCTTTTTACATGATACTGGCCTTTGACATCCGAAAAGTCTATTTCCCAGCGGTTCATCTCGTCGAAAAGCTTCCTTACATCCACCTTTCTCTTCACCAGTTCAGTCCGGCCCGAAAAAAAGTTAACTACATCTGTCAGGCTCCTTACCGGATAAATGTCTATTCCCGGTATGACCGCCGCCTCGTCGGAATTTTCAGACGGAAGTATTATGCCTCTGTATTTTTTTTCGGCCATCACCGCTATAGGCAGCGCTCCCTTTACAGGCCTGACCGTTCCGTCCAGAGAAAGCTCTCCAAGTATAAGATAATTTTCGGTCTTTTCAATATCCAGCTGTCCGGTCGCGCCGAGAATTGCCACTGCTATAGGCAGATCGTATGAGGAACCCTCTTTTTTTATATCGGCGGGCGCAAGGTTTACTGTTATTTTCTTTAAAGGGAAAATATATCCGGAATTCTTTATTGCCGCGTTTATCCTGTCCTTACTTTCCTTAACAACATTATCGGGAAGCCCTACAAGAGAAAGTCCGGGCAGCCCCCTTTCAAGATGCGTTTCAACCTCGACCGTGAAGGCGTCTAAACCTATGACCGCGGCCGATAAAACTTTCGCCAGCATTTTGTCTCCGTTTTAAAACTCAAGTCAGCGCCGTTAAATTACTTCAAATGTTTTTTAAAGTCAATAATTAATAAATATTTATTGGAATATCTGTCGTTTTTTTATTATCTATCCACTGAAAATATAACAGTTAAAAAATACCGGAGAATATTATTATGGCAAAAATGAGAGTCCTGGCAAAATTAAAGCCCGAGAAAGGCTTGTGGATGACGGAAAAGGAAATCCCCGAAATAGGTATAAACGATGTTCTTATCAAGATCAAAAAAACAGCGATATGCGGGACCGACCTCCACATCTATAAATGGGACGAATGGTCGCAGAAAACAATAACCGTCGGCCAGACGATCGGCCATGAATATGTAGGTACCGTCGCGGCGATGGGAGAGGGCGTCAGCCACTTCAGGATCGGCGAAAGAGTGACCGGCGAGGGCCATCTTGCCTGCGGTCACTGCAGGAACTGCAGAAGGGGTAAAAAACATGTTTGCGAAAATACTGTCGGAATAGGCGTCAATATTGACGGGGCGTTCGCCGAATATCTCAAGGTGCCGGCGGAAAATGTCATGAAGATAAATCCCGCTATCCCCGACGACTACATCGCCATAATGGACCCGTTCGGCAACGCGGCCCACACGGCTTTATCTTTCCCCGTCATAGGCGAGGATGTTCTTATTACCGGCGCCGGCCTTATCGGTTCGATGGCCGTAGCCATCTGCAGATTCGCGGGAGCAAGGCACATCGTTGTGACGGACATCAGCGAATACAGGCTTGATATAGCCAGAAAAATGGGCGCAACGAGGGCGATAAACCCTATGAAAACGAAGATAAAAGATGTTATGAAAGAACTCGGCATGGTCGGATTCGATGTGGGACTGGAAATGTCCGGATCGCCGGCGGCTTTCAACGAAATGATACCCAGCATGTACAACGGCTCAAAAATCGCACTTCTCGGCATCCTGCCTTCAGATACGAAGGTCAGCTGGAGCGATATAATTTTTAAGGCTCTTACGCTCAAAGGCATCTACGGAAGAGAAATGTTCGAGACCTGGTATAAAATGGAGCAGATGCTCATTGCAGGCTTAGACTTAAGTCCGATAATCACGCATCATTACAAAGTAGCCGACTTCCAGAAAGGTTTTGATGTCATGGAGACCGGCGAAAGCGGAAAAGTAATTCTCGACTGGGAATAGAACTTGGCTTTAATAGTTCAAAAATACGGGGGGAGCAGTCTTGCGACCCCCGAAAAGATAAGAGCGCTCGCGGAAAGGATAGTCGCCCGCTACGATAAAGGGGACAGGCTCGTCATCGTGGTCTCGGCGATGGGGAACACGACCAATCAGCTCGAAGCGAAAGCTAATGCATTATCAAAAGATCCCGACCCGAGGGAGGTTGACATGCTCATTTCCATCGGGGAGAGGGAATCGATCTCGCTTGTGGCTATCGCCATAAACAGCATCCGCCCCGGACTTGCGATATCATTTACGGGATCTCAGATCGGGCTTATTACGGATAATAATCACAGGAACGCCCGCATCCTCGAGATCAAGGGCGACAGGCTCGTTGACGCGCTCGGTAAGGGCAAAATACCTATCATAGCCGGTTTTCAGGGCGTCAGCATAGACAAGCAGATCACTACGCTCGGCAGAGGCGGCTCCGACACTACGGCCGTGGCCGTAACGGCGGCTATAAAGGCCGACGCCTGCGAGATCTACTCCGATGTCATCGGTGTTTACAGCGCAGACCCGAAGATCTGCGACGCGCCCGTACTCATAAAAGAACTCGATTACGAGACCATGCTCACCATCTCATCGTTGGGCGCGAAAGTCCTGAAAGACGCCGCAGTCGAATACGCCCACAGACTCGGCGTAAAGATCACCACCGGCCTCACCTGGACCGGCGAAACGGGCACGACCGTCTCGGCTGTCACTTCGCTCGACAGAAACAAGTTCTTCTCGCTCGTTCAGAACGACAAACTCAGCTATTCACATACGCAGCAGTCAGCCTTCCCCGCCGACCTCAACGGCATCCGCTTCTTCCAAAGCTCGCCTTCCGGCTCGAACACGATCTACTCCACTCCGCCCAAAGACGGTCAGGCTCAAAGCTGCTCATCTCTCGCCATCGTCGGTTCCGGCCTAAAAAGCGAAAGCACCAAGCTCAACCAGATGCTCTCCATGCTCTCGGAAAATAACAGCATAATCGCCATTGACCTCTCCGAGATCAAATTTGAAGTTTACACAAAAGACCCGCCGACCAAAGAACTCTTCAACTCCATCCACAAAATTTTCTTTTAAGTGTACGAAAAAATCGTACAGTTATTATAAATTCATTTGTCACTTTTATTTAAATTAGTTATATTTCGGATGTTGCGTCAGGAATTGAAATTCATTGGAAATGACAATGATCGAAAAACTTAAAATATTTAATTACAGAAGCCTTGAAAAGCTGGAATTGAATTCCCTGCTTAAAGTTAACCTGATAACCGGCAAGAACAACACCGGGAAATCAACAATTCTCGAAGCCCTTGCTTCTTTTGCCGCAAAGGGTGATCTGAAGGTTTTATTCGAACTGCTCGAGGAGAGAGGCGAAGTTTATAAGCAAAATGAAATTGATAGTAATCCAATAGAATACAATATTAAAACATTTGCATCGTTATTTACGAAAAGAGATGATAAGAGAAAAATAGATATTAAAGTCAGCGATGAGAATAAAGAGACTACATTATCCTTAAGGATAGTAAAGTATAGAGAAGAAAAAATACAGGGTGCAAATTCTGATGTGCCGAGAAAGAAAATCATTCTTGAAAATGGCAGCGGTGAAAATATTCTCGACTATCTTATGGGATTAGAAATCAAGAACGGCGGCGGCAGCTATATTTTACCATTGGATGAAGAAAAAATAAACAGGTTTGGTTTTAAAGGATTTAGTGAGCCTAAAAATTTTCAGTTTATCAGGCCGCGCGGATTAGAAACAAATATAAATCTGTCGTTATGGGATAGTATTGTTCTTACTTACAAAGAGCAGTCCGTAATTGAAGCTTTAAGAATTATCGAGCCGGAAATTCATAAAATAACCTTCAAAGAAGACGGCGCGAACAACAGAAAAGCCGTAATCAAATTATTGAACGATCCGGTTCTTATTCCTTTGCAAAGTATGGGTGACGGTATAAACAGGATACTTACGATTATTCTTGCAATGGTGAACTCCGATAACGGTTATTTGCTTATAGACGAATTTGAAAACGGTCTGCATTATTCGGTTCAGGAAAAATTGTGGGAAATAATTTTCAGCTTATCTGAAAAATTAAATGTACAGGTTTTTGCCACCACTCACAGCGAAGACTGCATTTCCGGTTTTGAAAAAATTATAAATAAGCCCGGCTTGGAATACAAAGGTAAATTGATCCGGCTTGAAAATGACGGCGGTTTTATAAAACAGGTGGAATTCGACAAAAACGAACTAAAAATTGCTTTTGAAAATAATATCGAAGTCAGATAATGGGATCGAAAAAAGGATTAAGCAAAATACTACTCGTAGAAGGTAAAAATGATCAGCATGTTGTATGGTCGCTCTGCAGCAAGTTTAATATTCCGGAAAATTTTGATGTAGTTGATTGCGAAGGAATTGATAAACTAATTGAACAGATCCCTGTAAGATTTAAACAATCCGGCATCGAAACTATAGGTGTGATAATTGATGCAGACACCGATCTAAATGCTGCATGGCAAAAAATCAGATCGGTCTTTTTAGCTCAGAGCTGTCCGGTTCCCGAAAACATCCCCTCTGACGGTCTGATATGTGAAAATTCCGGCGGAATAAAAACCGGAGCTTGGATCATGCCTGATAATAATTTGAACGGAATGATCGAGGATTTCATTTCGTTTCTTATTCCCGAAAACGACAGCCTTTTGCCTATTGCAGAATCAACTCTTCAAAGTATTGAGCTTAACAATCTTAATAAATATCCTTTAAACCATAAATCAAAAGCGAAAATTCATACATGGCTTTCGTGGCAGGAAGTACCGGGCACACCTTTGGGGCTCGCAATCACAAAAAGATATCTCACGACCGACAACGATGCCTGTTTAAAGTTTATTACCTGGCTAAAAGATCTTTACAAGTAACTTTCTTATTTACTCCACAGAAAAAGCAAAATAATTTATTTGATAACCAAGATTTTCGGATTATATTTCTTCCATATAATTTTCGAGCTTTGAAACAAGAGTAATTTAAGCATAAGAGGAAAAGTTGGTAACACTTTACAAATCAAACCGCACATTTAGGAGATCGATATGAAAAATTTTTTAATCATTTTATTCTTCAGTATTTTATTCACTGCCACATATTCAAAGACCATTTACGGTGAATACACTTATTCTTACGGTGACGATGAAACATTGACAACGGCTAAGCAGAAATGCCAGACATTAGCTAAAAGGGATGCTGTCGAGAAATTCGCTACATTCCTAAAAAGCGAGACTGTGGTAAGAAATTATCAGACTGAAAATGACGAGATAATCGCCAACGCCGAAGCAATGGTGACGGATGTCAATATCATAGAAGAGAAAATAGACAAACTGAATACGAACATTTATTATAAGATCAGCGCAGAGGTTGATGAGAAAAAAATACTCGGCGTTTATGAAGCAAAAGAAAAGCTGAAACTCGAAAAGATCGAAGCCGAACGCAAAGCTCAGGAAGAAAGATCTGAAGCAGAGCGAAAAGCCGAAGCCGAAAGACTCGAGGCTGAACGGGAAGCGCAGGAATTAAAGCTCAAGGCGGATAAAGAGGCTCTTGAAGCAAAGCTAAAACACGAAAAAGAACTTGCTGCGATAGAGCAGGAAACGGAAAAAATAAAGCTTTCCCGCGAGATCAACGAAAAAGACAGAAGGTTTTGGAGAACTCAGAAGTGGATAGCTCTCGGAGCATTTGCAGGTTCAGCAGGTCTGGGTACATATTTCAACGCTCAAGGATCATCTTACTATGACGACTATAAAAGCGCTACTTCAACATCATCTGCTGACGATCTTTACGATAAGGCCGACAGCAATTATCTATACAGAGATGTCACATTTTCAGTTTCACTCGTACCGCTGGGATATTTTTTCTACGCATGGTATAAAGAAAGCCAGTATTAAACTAAAGCCAAGGGAAAGTCTATGAAGAAATTTATTATCTCTCTAACAATAACAGCCTCTTTACTTATAATATGGGCATGTACCGATCTGGAACACTCAAATCCGTTCGATTCCAGCTACGGTGATCCAGATCCGTTAAAAAAACTCGATCTGACAATCGAAAAAATTGACAGGATTAAACTAGTCTGGGACGATGATTATTACAGCAAAGACTCGAATTATACTTTTAAAATTGATAGAAAGCTGGGTGAAGACGGTTTGTGGGAAGAAGATTATAAAATTTTCAAAAGCAAATACACTTCATTTACCGACTCTTCAGCCGGTATTGATCAGCTTAATTTTTATAGAGTCAAAGTAGCTTTTGATGGAAATATTTCTGATCCTATTGAAGCATCGGTTCACAGCCCGTTTAATCCTCCGTCGAGTATTATTTTAAACAGAAAAGATATAAAAACAATTCAGATCAGCTGGAATGACAATTCCAACGGAGAGGACGGCTTTAAAATTGACAGATATTCTAACGGCGCATGGGCAACAGGCTTTAAAACGCTTGGTCAGAACGCTACTACTTGGACGGATTCCGCAGCCGTTCTTAACGATTCTATCAGATACAGGATCTACGGCTTCAGAAAGTCATATAACTCGCAAATGGCTATGACGAACCTGATAGACAACACAATCCCGGCACCGTCTAATCTTTCTGTTCAGCAGAATGATGTAAGCACTTTCGAGCTTAACTGGACTGACAACAGCACCGGAGAACAGGGTTTTATAGTAGAAAGAAGCATTGACGGCGGCTCTTTCTCAGTTTTAAGCACTTTACCTGCGAATACAACATCGTATATAGACACTTCAGTCAGCAAAGGAAAAAGTTTATCCGATGTATCGTACAGAGTTGTATCTTATTACGGCACATTTAAATCAGCTTATACCGAGACTTCATCCGGAATAGAATTTCCCGCACCGGGTTCGTTGTCTTATGAAAAGCTTACAATTTCTTCCATTAAGCTTAACTGGGCAGACAACAGCCTGTCTGAAGACGGCTTTAAAATTGAGAAAAAGGTAGGCGGCGGTTCATGGACTGCTTACGCAACTGTAGCTAAAAATACAATTACATGGACAGATACGTCAGTTGAGATAAATCAGACCGTTCAGTACAGGATCTATGCTTATAAAGGAATTAACACTTCTTCAATTACCGAAAGTTCTGTCATTGATAATACTTTCCCGGCACCGACAGGCATTACTTTCACGAAAGTTTCGGTCAGCTCAATTAAGATAGACTGGCTTGATAATTCAAACGGAGAAGATGGGTTTAAAATTGACAGATCAGTCAACGGCACTTGGACAAATTCTTATGCTTCTTTAGCTGGAAATATTAAAACATATACAGATGCAAGCGCACCCATCAATTCTACGGTCATATACCGTGTTTATGCGTATAAATCAACAAGCGTATCTGCATCTGTTTCGACAACATCAATAGTTAATACTTTTCCCGCTCCCACAAATCCGACAATTACTCAGCTTGCGGTAAATTCCGTCAAAATTGACTGGGTGGATAATTCCACCGGAGAGGACGGATTCAAGATTGATAAGAAGAATGATACCGGCGTCTGGACGACAGCCTTTGCATCTGTCGGCTCGAACATTACAACTTATACCGATAACGCAGCCGCGATATCCGACAGCCTTCAATACAGAGTTTACGGTTACAAAGGAACAGCATATTCAGCTTACGCTTATACAAGCGCATCCGACCTGACATTTCCGCCGCCTACAAATGTAACTTACACCAGACCGTCAATTATTTCAATAAAATTGGACTGGTTTGACAACAGTACAGGCGAAACAGGATTTAAAATTGACCGATCGGTTGACGGCGGCGCTTGGGTTATTGCTTACGGCACTGTAAGCGCAGATGTTGTTACTTGGACTGATGCCAATGCGCCGATAAATAAAAATATTCAGTACAGAATTTACGGTTATACAACCACAGACGCCTCCAGTTATGCCACTTCGGCAGTAATAACAAATACATTTCCTGCGCCTGTTCTTAATACTGTCACTCAGCAGACAGTAAGTTCATTTAAGCTTGACTGGTCTGATAATTCCACCGGAGAGGAAGGCTTTAAAATAGAAAGAAAGATTGACGCCGAAGCTTATGTTCAAATAGCTTCAGTCGGTGCAAATATTATAACATATACGGACTCCTCGATAAATAAAAAAGGATATACAACTGTTTACTATAGGGTCAGAGCATTTAAAGGAACCGATTATTCAACATACAGCGAAAAAACACAGACAATATCATTCCCTGCACCTTCAAATGTAGGTTATGTAAAAACCTCAGTAAGTTCAATTACAGTAAACTGGTCTGATAATTCAAACGGCGAAGACGGTTTTAAGATTGATAAAAAAGTTGGATCATCAGAATGGGTATTAACCTACGGAACCACAGCCGCAAACGCAGTTTCGTGGCTTGATTCAAATGCGGAACCGAACACATCTATTCAGTACAGAGTCTATGCGTACAAAGGAAGCAATTCATCAACAGCGAGTTACAGCGCGACAATTGACAACACATTTCCTGCTCCGCTTAATATTTCAACAGAAAAGCTGACAATATCTTCGATAAAAGTAAACTGGACTGACAATTCAACAGGCGAATCAGGCTTTATTATCGACCGGAAAGTAGGAGTTGAGGCATGGGCAGCTTATGACACAACGGCGGCTAACGCTGTAACTTGGTCAGATAACAGCGCAGTCATAAACGCTAATTTACAATACAGGGTCAAAGGATATAAAAGCAGCTATTATTCTAATTATCTTGAATCTTCTCAGATCAGCAATATTTTTCCTGCTCCTACAAATCTGATCCTGACTCAAGTCAAGAAACTTCAGAAGGCCGTAACCATCAGGCTTGACTGGACTGATAATTCAACAGGTGAAGACGGTTTTAAAATCTTTAAGAAGAACGATGTCGGGAACTGGAACGAAGCCGGTACTGTCGCGAGCAACACCAAAACATGGTCAGACGCCTCCGCAGTAATCAATGACAGCCTCGCTTACAGAGTTCTCGGATACAAAGGAACATATACTTCAACATACTCACAGGCAGATGTAAGCTCATTAACATTCCCGCCGCCCACAAACCTGACATTCACAAAACTCGACCTGAATTCCATCAGACTGAACTGGACGGATAATTCAAACATGGAAGACGGCTTCAAAATTGATAAAAAAGTCGGTGACAATGCATGGGTGACCGCTTATGCAACTACCGCAGCAAACGCTGTAACATGGACAGACGATAACGCAGATGTCAATCAGACCTTACAATACAGAGTTTATACATATTCAGGCAGTTTCGTATCCAATTATGTAGAAACAACAGCAATAGATAACACTTTCCCCGCACCGACAAATCTAACAACAACACAGATCAGCATAACAAGTGCAAATATAGCTTGGAATGACAACAGCACGGGAGAAGAAAAATTTGAAATTGAACGAAAACTCTCAGCCGATGCAACATATATCAAGATCGGTGAAGTAACAGGCAGCACCGCTACAACAAAAGCATACACAGACACAACCGTAGTCCCTTCAAGCACTTATGATTACAGAGTAAAAGGAGTTTTTGGAACAAACTCTTCAGCTTACATAACAAAAACCGGATATGAAAACACATTCGCAGCGCCAACTAACCTAACAGCTTCAGTCGAATCTGAAACATCTATAAAACTAACTTGGACTGATAATTCAGTAGGTGAAGATGGCTTTAAGATTGATCGAAAAATTGGAGCAGCTGGCACATGGGTAACAGATTACGCATCAGTAGCATCGAATGTTTCAACATGGACAGATAACGGATTATCTATTGGCATAACATATTATTATAGAGCCCGAGCATATAACTTAACATATAACAGTAACAACACAAGTGAAATCTATGCTGAAATCGCACCTGCTGGTTTTGTTTCAATTCCAATTGGCAGTTTTGATATGGGTCAAACTGGTGTAGAAATACCCGTTCATAATGTAAGTATAACAAGACCTTATTATCTTGGGAAATATGAAATAACTCAAAAAGAGTGGTTAACGATAATGGAGACAAATCCTGCCCACAATTATGGTGTAGGGGATAACTATCCCGTTTATTATGTTAGTTGGAATGCTATACTTGTATATTGTAACAAGCGAAGTATAACGGAAGGCTTAACACCGTGCTATAGCATAAACGGTAGTACAGATCCAACAACTTGGGGAAACATTCCAACATCGAGTAGCTCAACATGGGACGGGGTTATCTGCAACTGGGAAGCAGATGGATACAGGCTACCTACGGAAGCTGAATGGGAATACGCAGCTCAGTATAATGACGAAAGAACATACCCTTGGGGCGAAACAATACCTTCAAGCGACTTATGTAACTATAACTCAAATGTCGGTTCAACTTCTATTATTGGCAGCTACCCATTAGGTAAAAGTAAGCTCGGTTTGTATGACTTGTCAGGTAATGTTAGAGAATGGGTCTGGGACTGGTTTAGCAGTTATACGAGTGATTCTCAAATTGATCCTACTGGGCCTGTCATTGTAGATGGAAATAGAATACAAAGAGGAGGTAGCTTCCCTTATGAAGGTGTGGTAACATGTTCAGAACGTACTGGTGCAAGTCCTTACATGGGTTACTATGATTATGGATTTAGAGTTGCTAGAACTAAATAGGAAAATTTGAATCTAATAAAACAAAGGCTACACTTATATGGATATTTCAGAATTAATTCAAACAGTAGATAATGAATTCACCACAATTTTTTCATTCCCATTATTTTCCCAAATACCTGCTTCTAATATATCAGAATTGAATAATCCTGTAAATGATAAAGATTCGTTTATTACAAGGCTGACTCAGTATAGTACGATTTTCGACAATTTCAATAAAAAAGAAATGGATACTATTACTGGAGGAAAAACACAAGGAACAAGAGAATGTTTAGAAAATTTTTTAAAAAGTAAACTAAAAAATGAACAAATATTTATTGATGACAAAATAATCAATCCGATGAAATTATTTTGTCTTTTAAGAGATTACGTTGTTCATGGGAGAAATCGAAATAAAGGAAAAGCAATAAGCTATTTTAAGTTAAGTGATCCAATAGAAGACTTTGAGAGTTCTTGGAAAAGTGCCGTGTCAGTTTATCAAAGTATATTTCTCTCAATTTCATTTTTATTAAAATCTGTAAACCTAGAAACGATAAAATCATCAAAATTAAATAAAGAAACAGAAGATTTGCTAGTAAGACAGTTTATAGCTGATTGCTCTTATTATTTTGAAGATCGTAGAACAAATGCCTTGTTTAGAGAAATAATAGAAAAAGGGCCTGTCTCAGATGTTGAATTGGCTAAGATTTTTAATATTAATGTAATTGAATTGCGGAGAATTCTTTATCCGTTTGTAGACAAACTCATTTTAACGCAATACAAAGCTTACAATGAAACTTTAATCTCATTAAAACCCTACTTTTACGATTATAAAGATATTATTACTAAAGAAATGGCTGGTAATCCATGAGAACAAAATTTCTCAAGGTAACGGATTCTTGTACTGAATTGTTTTATCTTATAATACAGTTTCAAGAATCAGATAAAGAATATCTGGATAAATGTGGACAGTCTTGCAGGTTAAAGATTATCATAAATTTATCAGATAAACCAGTATCATGTTTTTCTGGATACGATTTAGATGATAGGCGTGGGAATACAATTGCGAACCTTACGAAATTGATGGAAACGAATGGGACAATAAACGGATTAAAAGAAATAATACATAATACAGTAGATATAAGCCATTTACCTGACGAATTAGATGTGGAAGAGGCACGGTGGGCATATATACACACAAACCTGAATCAAGATATAGATGATTCTTTAAATGAAATCATTGAGAATGTATGTAGCGATCGCAACTATGGAATTACACTTAACAAATATATCTTTAAACGAATTGATCATGAATATACAATTCTTATTGTAGAAAAAGAATCTAATAAAGTAATTTACGAAAATACATTTATTTCAGCAAATCCAAGTAAGATTTATAATAAATATTTATGGATTCCAATAGAAGAGATTTCAGATATAGATTTTATAAAATTTTATGAAGGAAATAAAGGTGTTCAAAAAATTGAAGTATAGCAAAAATATATTGTTTTAAAAATTGACAGTAAATTTTACCCTTATGCAGGATTAACAATGAGAAACACAAACTCAATAAAACTATTAAATCAAAAACAAATTTGTGATGTGTACGAAGAAATCGTACATTTGAACTTGCTGAATTTTATTTCTGAACAAAGTTTTAAATTTCAAATAGAATTTGAAAATTAACAACGGAATCGTGTATGCCTGATAAAAAAATGATAGATTTATTGCGTAGCCTCATCCAGACTTGGGAAAACGAGGTTATTGAGTTCAAGGAAGCGAATGATAATTTTCCGACTTCAGATATCGGGAAGTATTTTTCTGCTCTGTCGAACGAGGCTAACTTGAGAGGTAAAGATCGTGCGTGGCTTGTGTTCGGTGTTCATAATAAAACCCGAAAGATTGTCGGTACTGATTATAGGATGGAACCGGAAAGGCTTCAGAGTCTTAAGATGCAGATTTCGCAGAATACTGAACCTACTGTTACTTTTCGTAATATTCATGAAGTATTTACGGACAGTTTGAGGGTGATTTTGTTTGAAATTCCTTCTGCGCCGATTGGTATTCCTATTTCATGGAACGGGCATTATTATTCTCGCTCCGGTGAAAGCTTGGTTTCTCTCGGCTTGAATAAGCTCGATGAGATCAGAAAGCAGACTTCGGCATCTGATTGGACGGCAAAGATAATTGATGAAGCTACGGTTGAGCATCTTGACCCTGATGCTATTGAAAAGGCTCGTGAGGCTTACGGAGAAAAATATTCAAACCGCTTTACAGAATCAGAAATAAAAAAATGGTCTGTGCCTGTTTTTCTCGACAGGGCAAGGCTGACTATATCGGGTAAGATCACAAGGACTACTTTGATCCTTCTCGGTAAAAAAGAATCGTCGCATTTTCTTCTTCCCTATCCGTCTCAGATCACATGGAAACTTGAAGATAAAGAAAGAGCTTACGAACATTTCGCGCCGCCTTTTTTATTGAGTACTTCCGAGCTTTATCAAAAAATAAGAAATTATCAGATCAGAATTCTGCCTGAAAACAGCCTGATCCCCGTTGAAGTTTCCAAATATAAACAGAGAGTTATTCTTGAAGCTCTGCATAACTGTATAGCTCATCAGGATTATACAAAAAATTCCAGAATTATCGTAACTGAATATGCGGATAAACTTTCTTTTGAGAATGTAGGCAGTTTTTATGAGGGCTACCCTGAAGATTATATCGCCGGGACAAAAACACCGCACAGTTATAGAAATTCTTTTCTTGCTCAGGCGATGGCCGAGTTAAAAATGATAGACACTTTAGGCTATGGCATTCATGAAATGAATACGGAACAAGCGAAAAGATTTTTTCCGTTGCCTGATTATGATCTTTCGGAGCCGGGAGTTGTCAAAGTTTCAATATACGGAAAAGTATTCGATCCTGCTTACAGCAACCTGCTCATACAGAATCCCGATCTTGCGTTAGAGGATATTATAGCTCTTGACAGAGTTCAGAAAAAGCTTCCTTTGACGGATGAAATGATAAAAAGGTTGAGGAACGCACAGCTTATAGAAGGCCGGAAGCCGAACTTTCACATTTCGCTAAAAGTCGCGAAAGTGACAGACAAGAAAGTTGACTATATAAAAACCAAAGGCTTTGATGATTCATACTGTAAAGACTTGATACTTGAGTTCATAAAAAAATGGGGTGAAATATCCCGCAAACAAGCTGAAGATCTTCTTTGGGATAAATTGCCTGATATTTTAGATGATAAAGCTAAATTCAATAAGGTTACTTATATTTTGCAGAGTCTGAAAAAAGATAACTTCATATTTTTAGGAAAAGCTAAAAAATGGAAAATAAATTTATAAGAACTTATAAGAACTTTCATGCGTACATTTTCGCTTCTCATGCAGTTTTATAGCTGATTTTTATAAGAAGTTTATGAGAACTTATGTGAACTTTATGAGAAATAAAGTTATAGTTTTGGAAATTTGGGATTTTATTCGTATATTATCGTTTGGAAATTATAAAGGGTTTCGGTTATGATGTCGAAAGCAGATATAGTAAAAAAAATCAGGTCGAAAAAACGATTAATGAGATCTTTGGGCATTTTAAAGCTGTCACTTTTCGGTTCTGCTCTTAACGATACTCAGGATGAAAACAGCGATATTGATCTTTTGGTTCAGTTCGAAGGCAGTCAAAGTCTTTTTCGCATAATAAAAGCTCAGGAAGAGTTAAAAAAATATTTAGGTAAAGAGGTTGATCTCGTCACGGAAGATTCTCTTTCGGTATATTTTAGAGATAAAGTTATGAGCGAGATGGAGACTATTATAGATGAAAAATCCCGATAATAAAAAGCTTGTTTTACATATCAAAGATGCCTGCGAGAGTATTTTCAAATTCATAGAAGGTAAAAATTACGACGATTTTTCCAAAAATGACATGCTTTTAAGCGCGGTTATAAGGAAACTTGAAGTAATAGGAGAAGCTTCCTCGAAAACAACGGATGAGTATCGTAATGAGAACAAAGAAGTGCCGTGGTCAATTATGATCGGCATGAGAAACCGGCTCATTCACGGTTATTTCGGTGTTAACAGTAAGACGGTCTGGGATACAGTTAAAGAAGATATTCCGATTCTTTACGATAAAATCTTAAACCTTTAAAATTCAACTCCGGTTTTTGCGATAAAATGCACTAAGTTTTTGTTTGCAATAGTATAATCTTTATTTATATTACTTACCTAATTTATTATAAGTAAATAACAGGCAGGATTTCGCCATGAATGACATGAACAGGATAGAAACTCAGTTTAAAGATAAAATCAAAAGTTTTCTAAACCAGAATTCGTTCAACACATGGATCAAACCGGTAAAGATCGTCAATATTGACGGAGAGAACATTTCTTTTCAGGTGCCGTCAAAGGTGCATATCGACTATATCAAAGGACAGTACAGGTCGGTTTTCGAAAAAACGCTTAAGGAGATACTCTCAAGCGAGAATATCAATATTAAATTTTTGATCGACTCTGATACCGACTTTAATTTTGAGACTAAAACAGGGACGGAAGTCGCAGTAAAAAAACCAAAAGAGATATCAAAGGGAAGAATAGCCCCGTACAAGGAAACTTCTTTAAACCCGAAATACACTTTTGAGAATTTTGTCATGGGTAACGGCAATGAAACGGCCTATGTGTCCTCTCTTCAGGTCGCCCAGAATATAAAAAAGACCCAGTACAATCCGCTTTTGATCTTCGGAGGAGTGGGCCTCGGAAAAACGCATCTTGTTTCCGCGATCGGGAACCATGTTTTTAATCATGATCCCAATATGAAAATACTCTATATGACATCGGATATATTCGTGTTCCAGATAATCAACCACATAAAAAACAAAACTATTGATGATTACAAAGCTTACCTGAGAACGAAAGACCTTATCATAATCGACGATATCCAGTTCTTCGCCAAAAAAGACAAGAGCATGGAAGAGCTTTTCCATATCTTCAATTACATTTATAACAGCGGGGGCCAGATAGTCCTTACTTCAGATTTCCATCCCAATGAGATACACGAGCTTGACGACAGGCTTAAATCAAGGTTTAAAATGGGTTTAATAACAGATGTTAGGGCTCCGGATCTTGAGACGAGGGCGGCTATAATCCGACTCAAGGCGGAAGAAATAAGTTTCAACCTCGATGATGATATCGTTATGTTCATTGCCAATAATATAAACACGAATGTCAGAGATCTGGAGGGTGCGGTAAAGAAACTGTATTTCCACCATTCGCATTTTAACAAAGAGATAAGTATCGGTAAGGCGAAAGAAATATTAAAAGAACTTATCACATCAAAAAAATCGACCCTTAATATTGATAAGATACAGGATATAGTCTCTGAATTTTTCTCCATCCCTAAAGATCTTTTAATGAAAAAAACAAGAACGAAAGAAGTGGCAGAAGCAAGGGCTGTCGCAATGTATCTCTGCACAACTCAGCTTAAAGCTACTACCACAAGTATAGGCGTGCATTTCGGCGGAAGGGAGCACAGCACAGTATCACATGCCGCGGCCAAAATACAGAAAAAACTGAGCGCGAAGGATCCTGAAACTGTCAAAATGATAGACGAGATACTTAATGTGATTAACTTATCAACATGTTAACAGGAAGGTTTTGTGAATAATTTTTATGACAGGTTATACACCCTGTATTCAAAAGATATAAACACGATCTCTGACAGATCCGGTTTTATATCTTTTTATTATTCCGAGGATTATAGAGTTATTCACTTATCGCCGGAGTTAATATTTAACAATAGGATTATTTAAATAAATTAAATTTATAAAAAAGGAGAAAAGAATGATATTTTCGACCCTTAAATCGAACCTGATGGCACAGTTGTCGCTTATAAATCCGATACTGCCGTCTCACAGCGCAAAACCGATAACGGAGTGTGTGATACTGTCTCTTAAAGAGAACGAACTGACCATTACCGCCACAGATATTTCCGTTACTCTGGTAAATAAGATAGAGGTCAACGGAGTAGAGAACGGAACGGTCGTAGTACACGGTAAGAAATTTATAAATATAATTAAAAGTCTGCCGGATGTTGTACTTACCGTTAAAAAGGACGGCGGTGTTGTGAAGATCATCTCCAATAATATAAAATTCGAGCTGGCGGTTACAGAGGATTATGAAGATTTCCCGGCCACCCCGAAAAGCCTTTCGGGTAATTATATGGCAATAGATTCACTCAAACTGAAGAATTATATTGAGAAGACTGTTTTCACTGTATCTCCCGACCAGTTAAGGGCTGTTCTGACAGGCGTGCTGTTCTCGCTCAAGTTAAATCAGCTTACAATGGTAGCAACGGACAGCGTGAGGCTGGTTAAGCTGGATGACAAGAGCATCAGATATGAAGGCGAAGATACAGATATGATACTCCCCGCCAAATCACTTCAGATAATTTCGAACGCGATAGACAGAAATGAGGAAACAATGATTTATTTCGAAGAAAATTATGTTGAGTTCCGGTTTGGCAGCGTAACGATATTCTCGAGACTAATAAACGGAAAATATCCCGCATACCAGGCAATAATACCCGCTAATAATCAGCTGAAAGCGAAATTCGATAAAAACACAACGATCTCCGCGATAAACAGGGTAGCTCTCGCATGCAACCCGGTCACAAAACTGATAAAATTCAATCTTGAAGCAGGGCAGCTGCTAATCAACACCGAGGACAGCAATTCGTCATCAAGAGCTGAGGAGAGTATCCCATTAGATTATGCGGGGGAAAAAATGCTTATCGGGTTCAATGCCGGAAAAATTGTCGAGCTTCTTAAAAATATAAGCACAGAAATGGCGCTTATGGAGATCAATAACGGAAAAAAACCGGTAATTATAAAACCCTACGAATCGACAGAAAGTTATGAAATCATGATGCTTCTGATGCCGTCATCCGTAGAAAATTCATAGGATCGCCGGAAAAGAATGAAACTTAAGAAAATAGAGCTTTCGAATTTCAGGAACTATGAAAAACTGGAGCTGGAGTTTAAAAAGAACATAATATGCTTAACCGGGCTCAACGGACAGGGAAAGACCAATATTGCGGAAGCTGTATCTGTTTTGGGTCTGCTCAACAGTTTCAGGACATGCAGTTATTCGGAAATGGTCAGGTTCGGAGGCGACTGTTTTTTTATTAAAGGGGAATTTACGAATACGGACAAAAGAGATATAGAGGTCAGTATAAGCTTTGACGGCGCTACGAAAAAGATCATGTATCAGAACAAAAGGGTATTGAGATTTTCCGAGATATGGGGAAAAATACCGGTGATCTATCTTATACCTGACGAAAGTATAATAACGACAGGCCCGCCCAACGCGAGACGCGATTTTTGCGACAGGCTTATTTCAATGACAGATCCCGGGTATTTGGCGCTGCTGAACGAGTATTCGGCGGTCGTTAAACACAAGAACAGGGTTATATCCGATATCCGGTCAGGCGACAGTTCCGCCGCCGACATGATTAGTGTCTATAACACAAAAATAGCAGCCGCGGGATCTGAGATATTTTTGAGAAGAATGAAATTTATATCTGATTTTCTGCCCTGTTTTAAAGAGATTCTTCTTTTTATTTCCGACGGTTTGTATGAAGGTAACATAGCCTATGAATCGATAATGGAAAAAGACGATTATAAAAATGACCTTTCACGGCTTTTAAACGAACAAAAAACGCAGGAGATCAGACGGGGCGTATCTTTCCTCGGGCCTCACAAAGATGATCTTGAATTCGAAATAAACGGTAAGTCTTTGAGAAAGTTCGGCTCAAAAGGGCAGCATAAACTATTCCTCGTGGCTCTTAAACTGGCGGGAACCGAGTATATAAAATCGGTAACTGACGAATATCCGATATTCATACTTGACGATCTCTATTCTGAGATAGACGAGAATAAAAGCCTGAAAGTAGCAAGGATTCTGGACAAGGATATCCAGACTTTTATTACAACAAGCAACAGCAGAATAGTCGACCAGCTTGACCCGAATGTTTCGGAGCTGTTCATGGTGGAGAACGGAAAATGCGCGGCGGTGTTCTAGATTGAAAAAAAGAAAAGATCATATATACAACACTCCCCGAAAGATACCCGCGCTGAACGCGGTCTTCGAAACGGTGATCGCATCCTCTCCGGAGTTCTCAAGGCTGAAAACCATAATGAGAATACTGAGGGCCTGGGATGAAACCGTCGGGGAAAAATTACGGAGAGTGACACGGGTGATCAAATATGAGAACAGCGTGCTTTTCATTCGTGTGACCAGCTCAGTATGGCGCAATGAATTCTTTCACATCGAGGATGAGATAAAAAACAGGCTCAGGGGAAAACTGGGCGATATAAAAATAACCAAGATCGTTTTTTTATAGACCGGAGGAAAAATAAATGACAGAAACAGAAATGAACAAAGAAGCTTACTCGGCGGATACGATAACCGTTCTTAAAGGGCTTGAAGCGGTCAGGATGAGACCGGCGATGTATATCGGAGATATAGGCTCCAGGGGTCTGCATCACCTTGTCAACGAGGTCGTTGACAACTCAATAGACGAAGCGCTTGCCGGACACTGTACCAGAGTGGATGTGGTGATAGAGGAGAACGGCGGGATTTCGGTGCTGGACAACGGCAGGGGTATTCCGGTGGATATGCATAAAGAGGAGAACAAGCCGGGTGTGGAAGTGGCCATGACAATTCTCCACGCGGGAGGTAAATTCGATAAGGAGAACTATAAGGTCTCCGGCGGTCTTCACGGCGTCGGCGTTTCCTGCGTAAACGCTCTTTCTACAAAAATGATAACGGAAGTTTACAAAAAGGGAAAGCATTTCAGGATCGAATTCGAGAGAGGTATAACCTCTAGACCCTTAGAGGTTATAGGTGAAACCACGCACAGAGGTACAAAGCAGACCTTTTATCCCGATCCTGAAATATTCGAAACTACTTTATACAATTACGAAACCATAGCTCACAGACTCAGGGTCCTGGCGTTTTTGAACAAAGGACTGATGATAACCCTAAGGGACGCAAGGCCGGAGTCGGTGCGGGAGGACGGGACTTATCCAAGCAACGAATTCATGTATCAGGGCGGGCTTGTGGAGTTCGTAAAATATATTGACGAGAACAAAAAAAGCATCTGCGAACCTATTATGATCGAAAGAACGATAGACGACTATCCGGTAGAGATAGCTCTTTCGTGGAACGATACATACAGGGAGAACATTGAGTCCTACGTGAACAACATACATACCATTGAAGGCGGTACGCATGAGGAGGGCTTTAAATCTGCTCTTACGAGGGTGATAAACAAATACGCTCTCGACACAAAAATATTTAAGAACGACAAGATGAAGCTTTCCGGATCAGATGTGAGGGAGGGTCTTACGGCCGTGATCTCGATCAAGGTCATGGAGCCGCAGTTCGAGGGACAGACGAAGACCAAGCTCGGAAACGGGGAGATCACCGGTCTCGTCCAGTCGGTCGTTTACGAAAAACTTCTTGAATGGATGGACGAGAACCCCAGGCCGGCAAGGATGATAGTTGAGAAGTGTACCGAGGCGTTAAGGGCAAGAGAAGCCGCGAGGAAAGCAAAGGAACTTATCAGAAGAAAGTCGGCTTTTGAGGGCGGTTCGATGCCGGCCAAGCTGTACGACTGCTCGAAAGGCTCCGACCCTATGGACTGCGAGCTGTTCATCGTCGAGGGGGACTCCGCCGGCGGATCAGCTGTTGACGGAAGGGATATAAAATATCAGGCCATTCTGCCTTTGAGAGGAAAGATACTGAACGTTGAGAAGGCCAGGCTCGACAAGATGCTGGCGAACGAGGAGGTCAAAAGCCTCATAAACGCGATCGGAACAGGCATAGGCGAGAACGAGGCCGACTATCCGTTAAGCGCTAACGGAGATCCGCTTCCGCCGGCCGGGAACGGGGACGGGTTCGCTCTTGAAAAACTGCGTTACGGCAAGATAATAATCATGACCGACGCCGATGTTGACGGCTCTCACATAAGCACGCTTCTGCTCACTTTTTTCTTCAGGTATATGCCGGAACTGATAAAAAGAGGGCACATCTATCTCGCCATGCCCCCGCTCTACAAGGTCTCCAAGGGTAAGATTTTCCATTATGTATATCCGGGTAACGAGGATATGAAAAATAAGCTGGTCGCAGAACTCGGCGGAGAGGATGGCAAAGGGGTACAGGTCCAGAGGTATAAAGGTCTCGGCGAGATGAATCCCGAGCAGCTCAAGGAAACTACCCTGGATCCTGAGAAAAGGGTTATAAAAAGGATAAATATCGAAGACGCTGTGGAAGCCGACAGGATATTTACCATGCTGATGGGTGACGAAGTGCCTCCGAGGAAGGATTTTATTATTGAAAGGTGCCACTTCGCCCAGAATATTGATGCATGACGGTTATTCAATAAAAAAAGCCGGCGTCAGGTGCTTTCAGGAGATAGCAAGGGTACATGTGGACTGCTGGAGAACGACCTACAAAGGTATAGTTCCGGACGAGAAACTCGACGCTATGAGTTATGTTACGAGCGGGGAAAAATGGAGAAATTTTTTCTGTAAAACTCAGGGTCCGGGATTAAAGAACACCGTGCTTTTAGCAAAAAAAGATAACATTACCGTCGGTTTCTGCGCCGGAGGCGAAGTCAGAAAATTTTCTAAAAGGACCGGGGGTTACAAAGGGGAGATAAAAGCGATCTATATTCTGAAAGAGCATCAGAAAAAGGGGATCGGGAGAAAATTTTTACAGTATTTTGAAGAAATATTTCGCAAGAAAGAAATTTTTTCGTATATTATTTGGGTATTGAAGGATAACGGTTCGAAAAATTTCTACAGAAAACTCGGCGGGAAGCTGATAACGACGAAAACTTACGAGATCGGCGGGAAAAAATTGAAGGGATTATGTTTCGGTTTCAGTATAAAGAACGGAGAATGAAATGAATTTTAAAGAAAAAGTTATAAATACCATCAGAAAAAGAAACTCTGCAGTATGCGTGGGTCTTGACGTGGAGCCGGATAAACTTCCGGATATACTCAAGAACGAAAAGGACCCTGTTCTCAAGTTCAATAAAGAGATAATAGAAGCTACAAAAGAGTTCACAGCCGCATACAAACCCAATCTGGCATTCTTTGAGCAGTTCGGGCCTAAAGGGTTTGAATATTTTGAGAAAACCCTGGGATTTATGGGCAGCGGCGTGCTGAAGATAGCCGACGCAAAAAGGGGCGATATCGGCAATACATCTAAAAAATACGCTAAGGCGTTCTTCGATATTTTCGACTGCGACGCAGTCACATTAAGCCCGTATATGGGAGAGGACTCCGTAACGCCGTTTTTAGACAAAGAGGACAGAGGTGTTTTTATCCTGGCGCTAACATCGAACAAAGGCTCATTTGACTTCCAGATGCAGAAGATGTCGGACGGCCGATTTTTGTATGAGACCGTCATTGAAAAGATAAATTCGTGGAACATAAAAAAGAACTGCGGTCTGGTGGTGGGAGCGACGCATCCGGAGATGTTCGAAGGCATAAGAAAGCTTGCTCCCGATCTTCCATACCTTATCCCCGGGATAGGAGCGCAGGGCGGCGATCTGGAGAATACGGTAAAATACGGGTTCGTAAAGGACGATGTTCTTTCGCTCGTGAACTCTTCCAGAGGCATAATATTCGCCTCGTCAGGCAGCGATTTTGCCGAAAAAGCGAGCGAAGAGGCAAAAAAACTGAGAGACATGATAAACAATTTCCTGTAGAGAAAAGGCTGTATGAGCAATCTGAAAAAACTTATAGATACCAATTTTCTTGAATACGCCAACTATGTTGTGAAGGAAAGAGCTATTCCCGATCTCAAGGACGGGCTCAAGCCTGTTCAGCGCAGGGTTCTTTACTCGATGTTCAGAATGGATGACGGCCGCTTCAACAAGGTGGCCAACATTGTGGGTCACACGATGCAGTTCCACCCGCACGGCGATGCGTCAATAGGAGACGCGCTTGTAGGTCTGGCGGCAAAGGACCTTTTCATCGAGACCCAGGGTAATTTCGGCAACATTATAACGGGCGACAACGCCGCCGCGCCGAGATATATAGAGGCGCGCCTGACCCCGCTGGCCAGAGAGGTCCTTTTCAACAGAGAGATAACGGTCTTCACCGACTCGTACGACAGGAGGAACGAGGAACCCATATATTTTACCGCTAAACTACCAGTACTCCTTCTGCTGGGCGTCGAGGGGATCGCGGTTGGTATGGCGACGAAGATACTGCCGCACAATTTCAACGAAGTCCTGCAGGCCCAGATCGACTATCTTGAGGGAAGAGAGTTCTCTCTTTACCCGGATTTCATTCAGGGCGGCATCGTGGACGCGTCGGAATACGCCGACGGAAACGGACGGGTAAGGGTGCGTGCCGTGATCGAAGCGCCAACGGATAAAAAACTGGTAATAAAAGAGATCCCGTTCGGAACGACGACGGAATCGCTGATAGCCTCGATAGAAAAGGCGTCGAAGTCCGGCAAGATCAAGATAGCGTCGATAAACGACTATACCACATCTGAGGTGGAGATAGAGATAAATCTGGCCAGAGGGTACAATTCGGAAGAAGCCATAGCGGCGCTCTACGCGTTCTCGGAATGCGAGAAAAGCATATCTGTTTCGCTCCTGGTCATAAAAGACAAGGTCCCTGTAATAACAACGGTAACGGATGTTGTTAAACAGACAACTGACGACCTTGTTTCATACCTTAAAAAAGAACTCGAGATAAAGCTGGGTCAGCTGAACGAAAAACTTCTGGCCAGAACGCTGGCTCAGATATTTATAGAGCAGAGGATTTATAAAAAGATCGAGGAGCTGAATAATTATACCATGATCCTTAATGTTGTAAAAGATTCGTTCCTGCCATATCAGGCTGAGCTTATACGGGAGGTAACTTACGACGATGTCGAAAAACTTCTTCAGCTTCCGATCAAGAAGATATCGAGATTCGATCTAGAAAAGAACAGAAAAGAGCTCAAAGAGATCGAAAAAGAGATAAAATCGGTCACAAAGAACCTGGGAAGGATAACAGGGTTCACAATAGACTTTATTAATGATTTGAAAAACAAATACGGCGAAAAACATCAGAGAAAAACCAGGATAGAAAGCATAGAGACGCTTCTGGCCAAAGACGCAGCTATCGAGAATATCAGACTTTATTATGACAGAGCGAACGGATATCTCGGCACGAACATAAAGTCGGAAGAGTATATAATGGTAAGCGAGTTCTCCCACGTTCTTCTCATGTTCAAGAACGGGATGCATAAGGTCGTCAAGGTCCACGAAAAGGAGTTTATCGGCAGGGGCCTTCAGTACTTCGATGTGGCGGACAGGATACAGGGAGCTACCTTTTCAATAATATACCGCGACAGAAAAACGAACTGGTGCTATATTAAGAGGTTTAACGAGATAAAGTATATTCTCGATAAGGAGTACAGGTATTATCCGGAAGGATGCAGGCTGGAGTACTTCACGAAAAGGACGGATCTGCATTTTACCTGCGAACTTGAGGCTACAAAGAAGATGAGGAATTTTACAGCCGAGTTCGATCTGCAGGAGTACAAGGTGAAAGGATTATCGGCGGGCGGCGTGAGGATAACTAACAGGAATATAATGAAGATCCGGGCCGAAAAGAACGGTGGCGAAGAGAAAAACGAGGTGAGGATACAGTCCGACCTTTTTGAACAGACAGATGAAGGGGAATCAAAATAAACGGGGGTGTTCTATGAAAAAAATATTAATTCCGGCCATACTTGCGGCAGTGTTCTGCGTCTTCGCGCAGTCAGAGTTCGATGAGTTGGATGATTTTGGTTCATCTTCAGGTCAGCCGGAAATATTTGACGAACAGGACGCGGCGGAGCAGAAAATTTTGACGGATGTAAAAGCCGACGGTCTTTCAGCCAAACTTCCCGGGTTTATGGAGAACATCTTTGACGGCAGAAATGTTAATGTGGAAGAGATGCTTGGAGGGGACGACCCGGAGATAAAAGGGTATATATCGAACCTGCAGCAGTCCCCTTTTAATGAAAATATTATCTCATTCGAGGTCGCAACGGCCCAAAGTCCTGCGGTCAGGCTTTTTCTTTATAATATCGAGTCTCAGTTCCTGGTGCAGGTATCGTCAATTGAAGACTACGAGGATATGATCGGCATGGTGCCCTACCCGGTTAAAGACAAGGGTGTAAGCTGGCATCCGTCAAAAAACTGGTTCGTATTTTACTCCAACGGGAACGACAACAGAGAGCAGATATTTATTGCTGAGATAAGAGATCCCTATTTTATGGAGGAATCTCCTGTTACAGTAAGGAAACTTGATTTGCGGGAGCAGAAGAAGACCGTTAATCACTGTATGTATCCGGATTTCAACTCAAGCGGCGACGATGTTTATTTTACCGTAAGGATAGAAAAGGAGAACAAGAAAGAGAAGTTCAATAAATATAATAATATCGCTGTGGTCCAGAATGTTTTTCAATACGAGGCGGACGGATTCAAAGGCGTGAAGTATGAAGTGCTGTTCGACAGGAAATTCGATCAGATAAGGCCGGTATGTTCTCCCGCAGATCCGGATATGATCGCTTTTATAAGTTTTAAAAAGGATTATAAGGAAAATTTCGGATATGCCGATTACGCGATCGTTGCACACAACAGAAAATCCGGCGCTACGGCCATAGTGGACAACCTGACAGGTTACAGGGAATATCCTTTCCAGTGGAGCCCGTCAGGTAAAAGGATCTATTACTGCGCCGCTCTTTCAATATCAAAAACCCCTAGCAGTTTCAAAGAAAAAAGGATGAACATAATAAACCTTCAGGTCGCGGATGTTCTCCATTCGGGCGGCAAATTCAGGACAAGGATACTCCAGAACGAAAGTTCCCCTTTCATAATCGGTGATGTGGCCACAAAGGACAGGGGTATCGCTTTTGTGAACGACGATCTGCTCCTTATGGCAAAGTATGACCCTTATGAATCTATATTCCTTGTCGATATAAATAAATGGCAGAAGAACGACGGATTTTACATTAAGCAGCTTCCGATACCTGACGACAACGATTATCCGGTCGTGGGAAAGACATCATTTATCTTTCTGAAATACCAGTATTTCAATATGCCTGATAATACGATCAGAACGGTCAGTACGGTAAATAAGATACTGTACGAACCGAAGATAGACGAGGAAGCCCTGAAGGCCAAAAAGGAAAGAAGGGAGAAGAAGAAAAAGGACAAAAAATAGTTTCGGGAAATTTTCTAATGTCCTTCGCCGTAAAGCATTTTGAACAGATGATCTATCGTTAAAAGTATTTCGTTCATATATTCCTCGACCGCCTTTGTGCTTCCGGGCAGGCAGTATATGACCATTTTCTGCTTTATTGCCGCTACGCTTCTGCTCAAAAGCGCGTTGGGATTAACTGACCCGTATTTGATCCTGATGTGATCCATTATTCCCGGAAGAAGTTTATCGGCGAAAGAGGTTACGGCTTCCGGGGTAATGTCCCGCGGTCCGATGCCCGTTCCGCCTGTGGTGAAGACGGCGTCTGCGCCTTCAGATTCCGCGTTTTTAAGCGCTTTTAAAAGGAGATTCTTATCGTCAGGTATGACCTCTATTGAAATTTCAGGTTTTCTCTTTGAAAGCGCATAATGTTCCAGAAGCCTTTCTAAGATCAGCGGGCCGCTTTTGTCTTTATAAACGCCCATATATGCCCTGTCGCTTAAAGTGATTATTTTTATTTTTTCAGGCTTGATCATAATATTTAACCTCATCCCCTGTCTTTATTTTACCTCCGCTTATCACTTTTGAGAAGAGGCCGATCTTAGGCATAATGCACTTTCCCACAGCTCTGAATATCGTGCAGCCGTCGCCGTGACACTCTTTGCCTATCTGGGTGATCTCGAGCCCGACATCTCCGATCTTCACTCTTTCGCCGATCTTCGCGCAGCCCAGGTTTATACCTTCAATAAGAAGGTTCTCGCCGAAAGCACCGTCCTCAATTTTTACATGCGGATTGGCGGTCTTGAATTTAACGACCTCGTCATACGACAGAAGGCTGATCTGCCTGTGCCAGTCGCCGGCGTGGGCGTCGCCCTTAATGCCTTTTCCGTCAATTTCCGCGGATAATACGGAGTGTTTTTCCGTTCCTTTTTTTTCAGAAATACATATAGCTTTTAATTTTCCATTCTGCATTGCATTTTTTCCTTTGTTTTTTTTACGAGCCTGACTTCTGAAATGACCATTTTTTTGTCCACCGCCTTGCACATGTCGTATATGGTCAGAAGAGCGACAGTTACAGCGGTCAGAGCCTCCATTTCGATCCCGGTCTTACCTATGCATTTAGCAAAGCTTTTAACGATAACGCCGTCTTTAGTAAGCTCGGTCGTCACATCGAGCTTGGTGATATTTAGAGGATGGCATAGAGGTATGAGTTCGGAAGTTCTCTTTCCGCCCATAATTCCCGCGATCTGAGCCGCGGTCAGCACATCACCTTTTTTGTTCCTGTTCTCAATGATCAGCTCAAGTGCCAGGGTGCTCATTTTTATCTTGCCCTTAGCCTCGGCCGTCCTTATCATGTCGGGTTTGTCGCAGACATCGACCATGTTCGCCCTGCCCTGTTCGTCAACATGCGAAAATTTCATTTCTATCCTCCCACATTGTAAAATTCATGAGACCTGCTTAAAGTGCCTTTCCGCGGCTTTGACTCAACAGCAAGCCTGATCGCTTCGCATGCGCCGTACTGTCTGACGGAAAATCCGATGTCCGAGAACAGGCAGGGCAGGACATCCCCTTTCGCAGAAAGCCTGATCCTGTTGCAGATAGAGCAGTCGCCGCCGGTCCCGCCGTCAACTATCCAGAACTCGCCGCCGTCAAGGTCCATTGTGCGTATAAAGCGGACATCAAGTTTTTTCTCCTGTGCATAAGCCGCTACCCCCTGCGCGTCAGGCTCGTTTCTGTCTTTCTGCACGACGCAGTTGAGCTTGATCCTGTCGAAACCGCACCTTATCGCTTCGTCGATCCCTTCCAGAACGGCAGGCAGTTCGTCCCTTCTCGTAATCTCTTTAAATCTCTCCCTGTCAACGGAATCCAGGCTTATATTGAGCCTCTGCAGGCCGGCTTCGCGGAGAGGTTTCGCGAACTGCTTCAAAAGCACGGCGTTAGTCGTCATGGAAAGGTCTTGAACGCCTTCGATATTCCATATCATCCTCATAAGATCGACGATGCCCTTTCTTACAAGAGGCTCGCCGCCCGTCAATCTCACTTTGTTTATGCCCATCGAAACCGCGCATTTAACAAAATCGGCGATCTCCTCGAAGCTCAAAAGGTCGGAATGGTTTAAGCACTCAACCCCGTCTTCCGGCATGCAGTAAGTACATCTTAAGTTGCATCTGTCGGTAACTGAAATTCTAAGGTATGTTATATTGCGGCCGAACCTGTCTTTCATGAGTGTAATTTACGAAAAAAAACGCGTTAAAGCAAACCTGTTAATCGGTCAAAAATTTTACTCCGATCGTATTGTCGTCCCGTTTTCTGTCAATTAGAAGGACAGACGGGTCGATCCCGGCTTTTTCGGGTTTTTGATCCGTCATCATCTCGAATGTGGCGGAATCTGTATCTATAAGGTATTTCTTCATATATATCGGCTCGTCGTCCTTGTCCAGAAGCCCGATGCTGAAATAATCTTTTTTCGGTATTTTGCTTTCGTTGCCCAGAGAGTCCACCCTGAATTTTTCAGATGAAACTGTCAGTCTGGTCAGGTATTTTCCGTCCCCGTTTTTTCTGCATTCGGCAGAAAGCGCTTTATTGTCATAGACTATAATGTCTTCGAACATATCATTCACAAGGTATCTGAGGCTGTCCGGGGTGACGGAAATGAGATACGGGATAAGCTCGATCGAGACAGGGTATGGTCCGGATGCATAACTTTTGTCCCTCACGAACCTTTTCAGGGCGGCGGAAAGGCTGTCGGTACTGATATAGTCGTCAAGCGCGGCCATCGCCATTATACCCTTATAATAATGCAGATAGCCCTGATTCTCATTCTGCGTGAGGGAGAGTTCTTTTCTGCTTTCGGTCTTTCTGCCGGACAGATAGCTGTCGAGAGCGTATTTCAAGTATGTGCGTATCTCTTTTGCGGATGATATCCGCTTCAGGACGAGATATGACGAGTACTGGGCCGGCACCTCGGTCAGCAGAGTCGCGCCGCGGGTGTTCGCGCTTATCACCTGATGCGCCCACCACTGGTGGCCGATCTCGTGCGCGGTAATATCCGCGAGATAATCCACGCCTTTTTCGCTCTTGCCTTTCATGTCTATTATGAACCCGAGGTTTTCCGAAAAAGGAATGGTCGTCGCGAAAGACTGCGCGAAACCCCCGAGCGGGAATTCGACGATTCGGAGAACGGGGAACTGGAACGGCCCGAAACTTTCGGCGAAGGTCATAAGGGACAGTTTCATCATTTCGAGTATATGGTCAACATTATAGGCGTGGCCGGGGTGGTAATAGACCTCGAGCCCGATCCCGTTCCATTCGGTCCTTTTAACATCGTATCTTGCTGAATTGAAGCTGAAGAAGTTCAGTATCTTCCTGTCCGACCTGTATTTAAAATAATTTCTGCCGTTCTCCGTCCATTTTTCGACAAGCCTTCCCGGAGCGGTCGCCGTCTGGTCCGATGATGTCGAAACCACAGCCTCAAGTTTAGTCCACGAGGCGTTCCCCACATAATTCCTGTTCACTTCGTATTCGTCGTTCATAGAAGCCATTCTTTCTTTGTCGGGGAGGCCTTGTTTTTTCCTCTTGTATTCGTCCGCGAGCTCAAGATCCGATGAATAACCGATGATCGGGAAATATGAGAAATTGTTGATGAATGTGCCGTTGTAGATAGCGCCCCCGCCCGAAAAACCTCTCGCCGAATGGTCCATGTAAAAATCCATTCTGAGGCTGTCGCCCGGAAGCAGAGGGTCGGCTAAAGCGTAAATATAATAGGGAATGTATGCGCAGCTGTCGCTTAAGGATGCCGGAACCGAGAACGAGAATCTGCGCGGAACCCTTTTTTCTGAAAGAACATGTATCTCTCTGATCTCTTCGGTATTATTGTTCTTAAGGATGTATGCCCCCTCGACCTGCACCGATCTTTCAGAAGGGAAAATATCGACTTTGACTTTTACATCGCAGACCTGGGGCTGAGGAATTCTTTCGAACCGCTTATAATCTTTTTCGTAATTGACCGAAGCGATCTCGTCATCGGCGTTCGTCCTGTACTCGTCAAGGATATTCGTGTTATAAAAGATGTATATTCCGAAAAATGCAAAAACTGCAAAAGATCCCGCGAAACCGGCCGCCGCAGAGGGAGAGAAATTTTGTTTCAAAGATAACATCCTCGATCTGAAGCCCGTTCCCGCATCTCTCACCCACATCATTTTCGCGAAGATAAGGAGAATGGCCGTGAAAGAGAAGTAGTATATCGTCATAACGAAAAATTTCCCCGTATATCCGAATCCGTTAATGTCCGAGTATGTGTTGTCGAAACTCCCGAAGGTGTAGAGCGGATGATGAAGGTCGAACGCACCCATGAACATTTGAACGAGATAGTACAGAATGACCAGCATATAGCCGATGTACTTGTGGTTCGCAAGAACATGGATGAAGAATGACAGAAATGTTAAAAGCACCAAAAATGCCGCGGAATAAATGAAGAAATAGCTGAAATATACGCCAAGTTCGTAATTGAAGTAGCCTTTTAAGGTCTGAATGATGATCCCGAAAGCGATGTTCGACGCGAGAAAGAAATATATCATCAGCACAAGAGATGAGAGTTTGGATAAGAACAGCGTCAGAGTCGAAACCGGATACGAATTTATGATGCCGTCGTATTTCCTGTCCCTTTCGCGCCATATCACCTCTCCCGAATATATTGTGATCACCGCCAGAATGAAAACCACCGAATTCCCGTAGAGATTTTTCATTACAAGAGATGTGACAGGAAGCACGGTCGTCTCGTACATCTCGCCCATCCATTTCGCGTTGATCAGCGTCTGCACGAACCAGAAGGCGTAGAGCCCGATGAACGGCCCGCTCTTTATTATATGAATGAAATTATCGTAAGTGAGGCTGAAATATTTAGCAAGTTCCGCCCTGAAACCTTTCTTTATCACAGGAGTCGGTACCGGGGACGCAGGCACGGCTTTGATATCGGACTGAGCTGTTTTTTTTGAGGAAACCGTCATCACCGAAAAGCTGAATTTTCTGTATGCGGCCAAAAAGCAGATCACCGCGAGAGAAGAGTAAAGTATCCTGTTATACAGAAATATGCCCGAAAAGGGGATGAGTTTCGTGTTCTGTTCCGCAATTGTCCAGTATTTCGAGACATGATCAAGTGTGAACATCCCGAACGGGTCAATGAGCGCGACGAGATATTTGTACTCGAGAGGTACTTTGATCTCGGTCATTATCGCGTAGGTCATGATGAGCATGATGGCGGTTATCATCAGGTTGAGGGTGCTCCTGAACCACAGCGAGACCGCGGTCATAAGCGTCAGCGCGAAAGCCAGATACGGCAGCGTCGAGGTCAGGAACGGATATATATAATTAATGAACGAATTGGGCGCGAACTTCAACGGATCGACCCAGGGACATACGGCGGCGAGGTATGTTCCTAAAAGCGATGCGGACATTATGTAAACCAGCACCGAGAAGCTTCCCGCGAGCCTTCCGAGGATGAACCCGCCTTTTTTGAGCGGCAGTGTGTAGAACCACTGGTGCGTTCCGTTCTCGTAGTCCCTGTTTATCGACCTCGCGGCGATGGCGGCGACGAAGATGATGCCGATGTACCCGAACGCGGTGATCACGGAGTGCAGGTAGTACGGGGAGTTTATCATCACTCTGTCTGACGAGTTCGAGAAATGCACGGAAACGCCGGTGAACGTCCCTCCCGCGCCTAAAGTGGCGAGGAACGCAAGGGCGAACATTATGCCGAAATATATGTGTGTCGATGCGAGCCTGAACTGGTATCTGAGCTCGTACCGGAAGATCTTATAGAACATTTACGCCTCCGCCCCGTTTCCGTTCTTGGTGTAGTAGAAATAGACGTCCTCGAGATCGGGCCTGACCGGTACGAACTGTCCGTCCGGATCCTGGGCCGAATATATTCTGATGTATGTCTTTCCGCCGAACAGTCTCGTTGAAAGGACTTTATGTTTGCTTTTATAGCTGTCGAGGTCTGATTTCTGTATCTCTTTTTCGTAAACCTTTCCCTCAAGCGTCTTTACGGCGGCGGAAGGATCCGTCTGAAGAAGTACCTCGCCGTTGTGGATGACCGCCATCGCCGAACAGAGGTCGGACACGTCGTCTACTATGTGGGTGGAAAGGATCACGACGTGCTCTTCGCCGATCTCGGAGAGAAGGTTGTGGAACCTGTTGCGTTCTTCCGGGTCGAGTCCGGCGGTCGGCTCGTCAACTATCAATAGCGAAGGCTTACCCAATAGCGCCTGCGCGATCCCGAACCTCTGCTTCATACCTCCGGAGAAAGTTCCGAGCTTTTTCTTCCTGTGCTGCCAGAGGTTCGTCTGGACAAGCAGAGCTTCGACCGTCGCCTTCCTGTTCATGTTGTCCGTCAGTCCCTTCAGGATCGCGATGTGGTCTAAAAAATCCTCCGCCGTCACTTTCGGGTCCAGGCTGAACTCCTGCGGAAGGTAGCCGAGCATCTCCCTCACTCTGTCCTTTTCGGTCAGCACGTCGATGCCGTCTAAAAATACGCTCCCTTCGTCCGCGTCCTGCAGAGTCGCTATAGTTCTCATTAAGGTCGATTTGCCCGCGCCGTTGGGTCCTAAGAGCCCGAACATGCCGTTGGATATCTCAAGGTCAACGTTCTTAAGCGCCTTCACCCCGTTCGGGTAGGTCTTGGAAAGGTTCTTCACCGTAAGTTTCATCATATCCTCTAAAATTATTAAATTTCAATACTTAGACAGAGAATTTACGGAAAAGTTGTCATAAAGATGAGTTTGATATCTACTAATAATCAAATACTCTTATTTTCAGATCTTCCGTATTATCTATAAGGTAAAGCCTATCCCCGATCAGCTTCATTTTGAAATTCATCCCCAGATCCGCATCATCTTCATAAAAATCCAGTTTGATCCTATTCAGGTATATGCCATTTTCAAAAATATCAAAATAAAGTGTCCTGTCGTTCGGATCGTTTTTTTTCAAAGAAGTAAGAGCCCATAACCTTCCGTATTTGTCCAGCCACAGACCGTTAAGCGCTTTCTTATATGATTCTTTCGTCACATTTTCCGCAACATCGCCGTTTTCATTTCTGACACTGATCTGTCCGCTCAGATTTTTCAGTTCGTCATCAGTAAGTTTAACTTTGATATAATTCCTGGTAAAATTGTATAAGTTCGACCCGTTAAGATCATAAACTTTGACCCCTACCTTATCCTCGCTAATATCTCCAATAAATATTTTACCGTTACTATAAGCATAAGCAGCCATAAAATCCATAGGATTCATCTGCGGGTTTGCAGGGTCGAAATTCATCCTGATCATGCTGAAATCATTTTTCTTGTTCATAGCGCAGTCATATTTGGATATTGAGCTTACCAGAACAACTTTACCTTCACCTGCCTCGGCATGAATATCAGTTCCTATAATATCTGAAGAATTACTGTCGCTTAAGGTAAACACGGGTACTTTTTCGGACATTATCTTTGTAGAAATGTGCTTTCCGGAGGGATCATACTTTGTCACTTTTGATGATGACGGATCAAAAACAAAAACTGTATCTTTTACGGTACAAATGTCTTTAGCCTGATTGTATTCGCCCGGTCCCGATCCCTTTCTGCCGAAACTCAACAGGTATTTTCCGTTCTTATCGAATTTTTTTATAGTATTCGACTGCCTATCAACAATGTAGATGCTTTCTTCATGATCAGCAGTAATATTATCGCAGCTATGGAAGCTACGTTCGCTGTCAGGGTCATTCCCATCCACTCCGATTATACTGAATAATTCAGTAAACTTATAATTAAAATCCGGATCGGACGGCTCATTTTTATTGATGACTGTTTTTACACCGTTCTTTTCGATCACTTCGTAAGTTGTTACTTTTGTGTCGTTCTGCTTTGAGCAGCCGGCTAATATAATAAGCACTAAAAAAAGTATCTGCGTTTTCATAATTATCTCCCGTTTTTACAATTTAGACTTTCAATCTAAGAAAAAGTTGTCAGGAAAAATTGTAAAAAATCGTACGGGGGTAAAATCGGGGAATGAAATCCCCATTTTATCGGTAATTCGGGGAATCGAATCCCCGTTTTAATGGTAATTCGGGGAATTTGTGCCTGATCATCATTTAAGATCTTCCGGATCTTTTTCGACCTTCTGACCCGAATTCATCTGCTCAACGGATTCGAATAATCTGTCTGCATTCTTCTTTGAGCTGAGAATATCCATATTTCCCATTATTGAATTGTACTCGTCAAGAGAGAAAATAGGCTCTTTATGAATTTCAGTTCGCAATTTTTTAATATCCGCGATGATCTCTTCCGCAGTCCGATCATCTTCCCACGAACCTGCGAGCTTTAACCATTCTTCAGTTGCTCTGGTGGCTTTAATTTCATTTTCTATATCTTCATTACTCAACTTGTTAAGTCCTGTTTTGACAGAATTCTTCTGGATGGAAGTTACAGAATCTATGGCTTTCTGCCTGAGCGAAGTTTTTCCTTTTTCAGACTTCATTTATACTGTCCAGTTCTCAATTAATAATCCTTCAACTTTAGAAAATTCTCTTATATTATTAGTAACAAGAATTCCGCCTTGAGCCATTACAGTTGAAGAAATAATAAGATCGTTAGGACCTATAGGTTCGCCTGCTTTTTCCAGATTTGATCTTGTTATAGAATAATATACAGAAGCTTCATCACCAAATTCGATTATTTCATAAGGTTCAAGAAAAGCATTTATTTTTTTTAAATTATCTTCGATTAGACTGCTTTTTCTTGCACCGTGTAATAGTTCTGCCTTCACGATAGAAGGTATTTTAATTTTATCAGGACTTATTGTTTTAATTTTATTTGCTATCTTTTCGTTTGTACCTTTCAGGAAATATATACAGATATTCGTATCCAGATAATAATTCATAATTTTTCCCTTTCGCTATCACCGTAGAAATCAGCTGGTCTTTCCGCAACCATTGTTTCGTCTTTGATTGAACCGAAAAGATTGAAATATCCTTTCGGGTATTCTTTTTCTAATGAACGCTGAATGTTTAATCCCACCCATTTCGAAATGGAAACATGCTCTTTCTTTGCGGCTTTTTCGACCTTTTTGAGCGTTTCTTCATCAATATAAAGCGATATCTGAGGCATTATCAAACCTCCTCTATTTGTTGATTATAATATAAAATAAAACAAGTATAATTGCAAGTATAAAATTGTATCAATATCTTCTAAATTCTGCAAAAGCCTGATCGACCCAGCGGTCCCTTATCTCATTAAGTCCGCCCTGATAGATCTTCTGACCTTCCGGATCTCCGTATTTTTTCGCAAGTTCCGCGAGATCGAAGTCTGAAATGTCTTTGCTGAAACAGCTTTGCAAAGTACTGAAATTGTCACATGAAAGAGCTTTATCCAATAATATAGAAAGGTCATCATTTTTGAAACTACCGTGCAAAGTTGTCAGAAAATTTCCTTTTCCGGTATAAAGGTCGAAATTCCGGTCAGCGACAAGCCAGATATCATTCAAATAACGCAGTTTATACTTCTTCTTTTCATCTTCAGATAACGACAGCGCCTGTTTTACCAGCTCAGCTTCAGTAAGAGATATGATCTCCGCCATGAACTTATCTTTATCAGGCACTTCATCACCGCTGTATTCTGACAGGACAGAACCGATCTTCTCAACATCTTCATAAGTTGCGCGCAACTTTTCGTATCTTCTTCCTCTGGAAGTGGCATTATACCGCGCGAAACTGATAAGAATATTTTCATGAACACTGTCGGGTGCGATTACATTTTTAATAAGTTCGGGAATTTCACTGATATTTTCTTTTGTAATAAAAACATTGATCTGAATATCTATCCCTGCAGATCTGATACGCTTTAAAGCGGTAAGTAATTCTTCGAAAGCTCCTTTACGACCGACAGCCCTGTCATGAGTCGCGCCAATACCGTGAAAAGAGAGCACCATAAACGGCGCTTCGAGCAGTTTCAGACCATCAAGAACATCTTTCCAGTCCTCTCTTACCGCCAGAGCTATTCCTGAAGTCGCAACTTCTTCAGGAGGCTGACCGTATTTTCTGAAAAGCTTTATCTGTTCAACAGCGTCCGGATGCGCCAGCTCCTCGAACATCGGAAAAGGGCATAAATTATATTCAGGCTTATCCTCAAAATATTCCTTAACCCTTATCAATACCTCTTCCACTTCAGAAAGCGGCATATTCTTAAAAGGTTTACTCTGCGCCCAGCAGTGCATACAGCTCGTCAGACAACCTGATGTATTCACCTGCAGAAAAACATTTTTTACGGTCATTTTAAAATATCCTGAACGACGGGTTTTAGTCCGGCGAAGAAGAATTCGACCGCGATGACCATTACGATCAGTCCCATGAGCCTCATCATCACATTGTTGCCCGTCTCACCTATAAAGTTCGTGATCTTCGACGAGTATTTCAGACCCAGGTAGGTGATCAGCATTATCGTGAAAATAGCGGACAGCAGGATGACCTTCTGCACCATATCGGCAGCGTCCTCCATAAGAACGATCGCATTCGTAATAGCTCCCGGACCGCAGATCATCGGAATAGCCAGCGGAGTGATGGAGATATCGTTGATGTACGCTTTAACTTCCGACTTTTTAACTTCCGTCCTTGTCAGCCTTGCCTGAAGCATGTCCATTCCCATAAAGAAGAAGATGATGCCCCCGACGATCCTGAAACTGTTCACCGAAATGCCGAAGAACTTGAAAAGAAGCTGTCCCGTCACCGCGAAGATAAGAATAGTAAGAAGCGACACGAAAGACGCCTTTTTTGCAGTCCTCACCCGGTTCTTTGCATCAAGCTCCGAAGTCATCGCCACGAAAATAGGGATCACACCAAGCGGATTAATAAGCGTGAAGAACGATGTAAAAGCAAGAAGCGCGAAATTGAAAGTGTCCATCTCATCCTCCCGTAAAGTCCGCGGAAATCTAAAGGAAAATCAGGGGATTCGCAAATTGGACTGTATTTACACTTGTAATTTACTTTGAAAAGTAATAAACAATAATTATCTTATTTAATAATAAATCTTTCAGAAAAATGGACAAACTGACAAAAGAGCAACGAAGAAAAAACATGCAGGCAATTAAATCGAAAGGAACAAAGATTGAAGTTGCGCTTGCGAAAGCATTATGGTCAAAAGGATACAGGTACAGAAAAAATAATAGAACAGTTTTAGGCACACCGGATCTTACTTTTAAGAAATTTAAAATTGCGGTTTTTGTTGACAGTGAATTTTGGCACGGAAAAGATTGGAAAGAAAATAAAAATAAGATAAAATCAAATCAGGAATTTTGGTACAATAAGATTGAAGCCAATATTAAAAGAGATAAGAAAGTAAATAAAGAACTGAAAAAACAGGGTTGGAAAGTTCTCAGATTTTGGGGAAAAGAAATTGAGAAACAGCTGGAACAATGTGTTTTAAAAATTATTACAGTTTACAAAAGTAATTCGAAAAGATTTTTAATTTAATACTTGCCTTTGTTCATAAAAGACCGTAATTTTGGACAATAATGTCAAAAAGTACGGAGTTCATTATGGAGCAGTCTTTAGGAGAGATTATAAAACAACGGAGAATTGAGCTGGGGTATCCATTAAAAACAGTAGCGTCATCTATAAATGTAGATACCTCATTATTAAGTAAAATTGAAAAAAACGAAAGAAAAATCAATATTGAATGTGTAAAGCCGTTGGCGGATATATTGTCAATAGACGAAAATACATTGTTAAATTATTATTACTCGACAAGAATTATTGAAGAACTTAAAGAATATCCGAATTATTCGGATGTGTTGACTATGGTAAGTGAAAGTTTGGCTACATATACTGTAGAACAAAGCCTTTTCAAAGTATCAGACGATTGGAGAAATAAAGAATTTTCAAATCCGAATGCGACTATCAGAATCGGATCAATGTTCTCAGGTATTGGGGCAATCGAATATGCTTTTAAACGATTGAATTTAAAAAGTGAAATAGTTTTTGCAAGTGATATAGATCCTCATGTAAAAAAGAGTTATTTTGCCAATTATAATATCAATGAAGAAAACTGGTATGATGATGTTTGTAATATTGACGGGAACAAATTTAAATTTAAAATAGATCTTCTCGTTGGCGGTAGCCCATGTCAGTCGTTTTCAATGGTTGGGAAAAGGAAAGGATTTGACGATACAAGAGGAACTTTGTTTTATGAATTTGCTCGTGTAATAAAAGAAAGTCGGCCAAAAGTATTTATCTATGAAAACGTCAAGGGTTTAGTTACTCACGACAACGGGAATACTTTTGAAACAATAAAAAATACTTTTGATGAGCTTGGATATAAGTATTTTTATCAGGTATTAAATTCCAGAGATTATGGAATCCCTCAAAATCGTGAAAGGATATTTGTTATTGGTTTCCGTGATCCGTCTGTTGAATTTAATTTTCCGATACCAATTGAATTGCAAAGAAAAATGCAGGATTTTTTGGAAGATTTTACTTCAAGCGAATACTATCTCCGTGAAAAGGGAGTTAAATTTGTTACGAGTTCAAAAAATAAATTAAAGAGATATACACAAATAAATGGTGATGTAGCATTATGCCAAAAGGCAAATCAGCAGTTTAACTGGCACGGCGACTTCGTATTTGAAAAATATGATTCTGAAGATTTTGATGAGTTTGTTTTTGACGTAAACAAAGTTGAAGAAAAATATTATCTTTCAGAAAAAGTGAGAGATTATGTACTTAAAACCGGAACGAAAACATTCAAGACATCGGTTAAAACGGATCTTGAAGTTGCAAGGCCGATACTTCAAACTATGCACAAGATGCATCGTGCAGGAGTAGACAATTATGTGACACATAATAAAGGTAGAATCAGAAAACTGACACCCAGAGAATGTTTAAGACTCATGGGATTCAGAGATGATTTTAAAATTGACGTCAGCGATACACAAATGTACAGACAGGCCGGAAACAGTATAGTTGTAGATGTTCTTATAGCATTATTAAAACAAATGGATATCACAAGATTTGGAGAATGGGTATCATGAAAATAGAAATTGGAAGAGAAGAGTTAAATGTTATTGACGCTAAAGAAAAAATTACAATTGCAGACTCATTTGTTGTAAGACAAAATAAAATAGGCACCGGTAACGGAGAAGCAAAACTTTATGTAGGAAATGATAATGAGAGTTTAAGAAATTTTTTTGGCAGTACTGGATTTACGGTTAAATGTTTTTTACTCAAAAAAGACCTGCTGAAGTATATGGACGAAACAAAAGCAGAATATCTCAAGCCTGAACAGCCGTATAATAATAAAGAATTATTACCGGGCCTGTGGCAGACAAGAAAAGAAAAAATTGAAGGATTGCCTGATAAAATTGAATTTGAAATATATGAACAGACACAGATTGCGGGACCAAGGATATATGTAAAATCATCTGATAAAGCTTACGGTCTGATTCGAGAACTATCTTTACCAAATATCACTTATATTTCAGTTATAAAATTAGTAGACTCCCAATCAGGCGATTTGTATTATTATTTCAGGCTCTTTGCAGATTATTTCGGTGAAATTGAACATCCATATTTATTTGAGAAAGAAAAAGAGCAAATTGAAGAAAAAGTAGAAGATAAAGTTGAAAGAGTTCAGCTGTATAAAGCTAGAATTGGTCAGGGTGAGTATAGAAAAAAATTACTCGAAATGTGTCCATTTTGCCCAATTACCATGATTTCAGATGACAGACTTCTGATAGCAAGTCATATAAAACCTTGGGTAGAATCTGATGAAAAGGAAAAGATAGATCCGTTTAACGGGTTGATGCTGACACCAACTTTTGACAGGTTATTCGACAGAGGTTTTATGTCTTTTACAGATGATAAGAAACTTATTTTATCACCTTTTTTATCAAACATGACTTATTCAAAACTGGGAATATCCGACAGCAAGACCTATTCGTTATTACCTATAGAAGGTCGAGAAGAATATATGGAGTATCATAGAAAAGAGATTTTGAAAAAATAATAGAGTAAAATTGCTTTAAAATTGATATGTTATATTAAACAAAATTAATTATATTTAACACTAAGATAATATGATGAATGAGTTAAAATGAGAGAAAGGACCATAATAAGAGTATCAGCAATTGATTTATTTTGTGGAATTGGTGGGTTGTCATTTGGATTAAAGCAAGCTGGAATAAAAGTCAAAGCTGGTATTGATATAGATAAGACCTGTAAATATGCTTTCGAAACTAATTGCGATTCAAAATTTATTAATGAGGATGTAACTAAAATTAATGGTAAAGATTTACAATTATTATATAAAAAAAATGAAATAAAAGTATTGACAGGTTGTGCTCCATGCCAGCCGTTTTCTTCATATACATATAAAGATGATAAAAAAATTGATAAAAGGTGGCAATTGCTTTACGAATTTATTAGATTAATCAAAGAAACTAAACCTGATATTGTATCAATGGAAAATGTACCAACACTTTTAAAATTTAAAGAGGCACCAATATTTAAAGAATTTCTTGAGAGTCTTGAAATGGAAGGTTTTTATGTGAATTATCAAATCGTTTATGCACCTGATTACGGTATTCCACAAAAAAGAAAAAGACTTGTATTGCTTGCCTCAAAATTTAGGAAAATTGAGTTGATTCCGCCGACTCACTTAGCCAATAGTTATTTAACAGTAAGAGACGCTATTGGGCAACTTGAAAAGATATCTTCTGGAGAATTCTCTCGGAGTGATTTTATACACAGGGCATCAAAATTATCTGAAAAGAATTTGAAGCGAATACAGCAATCTAAACAAGGCGGGAGTTGGAAAAAGGATTGGGATGAAAAATTGAAATTGAATTGTCATCAACAGGATAAAGGTAAATCTTATGTAAGCATTTATGGAAGGATGAAGTGGGATGAGCCCTCTCCAACAATGACAACTTTTTGTACGGGAATAGGTAATGGACGTTTTGGTCATCCTGACCAAGACAGAGCTATTTCTTTAAGAGAAGCAGCGATACTTCAAAGTTTTCCTTATGATTATAAGTTTGTTGATAAAGCTGAAAATTTACATTTTAGGAATGTTTCTAAACACATAGGAAATGCCGTTCCTCCAAAGCTGGGAGAAGTAATTGGGAAAAGCATTATTAACCATTTAAAGGGAGTTAAACATGGCAAAAAGTAAATTTACAGAAGAAAAAATTGAACAAATTTTAAAACAAGTCAGAGAAAAGTCTAGATTATATGACTATAGAACAAAAGATTATCCATTTGAAGTTATCTCTACAAAATTTGGTGATGAAAATGATCTAAGTTGTTCGCTTTATGTACCTGATTATCAGAGAGAATTTGTTTGGAAACCAGATCGGCAGTCAAAATTTATTGAGTCTGTTTTGCTTGGCGTACCATTGACACCTTTTTTAGTTTCAGAAGATACAGAAACTAGTAGGTTGGAAATAATTGACGGTTCTCAAAGAATTAGAACATTGATTGCTTTTTATGAAAATAAATTACGTCTTAGAAAGTTGGAAAAATTAACCGAAATAAATTCAGCAAAATTTAAAGATCTACCACAAAAACTGCAGAATTATATAAAAAATAGGGACTTTAAAGTAATAGTTGTAGAAAACACAGAAAAAGATATAAGGCAAGATATTTTTGAGAGGATAAATACAACTAGTGAAAAATTAACTGATGCAGAAATACGAAAAGGTTCATATTCTGGAAAATTCTATGATATGGTACTTGAATTGAAGGAGGATTTAGAATTTATAGAAATATGTCCTATAACAGAAGAAAAAGAAAGAAGAGGTGAGTATGAAGAACTAATACTTAGATTTTTTGCATACAAGGATAGATATTTAGATTTTAAGCATGATGTAGCGATTTTTCTAGATGATTATCTTGACGAAATGAATGAATCAGATTTTGATAAAGAAAGTTATATAAATGAATTCAAACGAACTATAAATTTTATAAAAACATATTATCCGTTTGGCATACGTAAAGACAATAACGCCAAAAGCACACCGAGGGTTCGTTTTGAAGCTATAGCAGTTGGCACTTATTTAGCCATAAAAGAACAACTCAATACATTAAAGCCCAATTTGGAATGGTTAGATTCTGAAGGGTTTAGATTGCAAACCACATCTGATTCAAGCAATAATCCTTCTAGACTTAAAAATAGAATTGAGTTTGTAAGAGATGGATTGTTAGGAAAACTCAATAATGATAGATTAATAAATGGATAATACAAAACAAGATTTCGAAAATCGAATGGAAGAAATAGAAAATTATTTTTTGTTCTTAACGATTTTTGATGAAGAAGAAACGAGATTGTATTATAAAATTGAGAATGAGTTTGTGAGGGAAAAAATTCAATTTCAATTTCAAACAACTTTATTAGCTAACGGTTTTTTGATTTTATATAATTTAATTGAATCAACAATAAGAAATTCAATAATAGCTATTTATAAAAAAGTAAAGGCAGAAGAACTTAATTACAAAGAGTTGTCCAATAATTTACAGAAGCTATGGATAAAACAAACAACAGACAATTTGAAAGAAGGTAATTATAGACCAGATACTCTCCGGCAATGTGTCTATAATCTTGTTGATGAAGTTTTAAAAAACGAAACAATAATGTTTTCAGAAGATAAAATGGATTTCTCTGGTAATCTTGATGCAGATAAAATCAGAGACCTTGCTAATAAAATTGGATTTGAGACATCTCAAAATGGAAGAAATCTTGTAGAGATTAAAAATAAAAGGAATCGTCTTGCTCACGGTGAGCAGACTTTTTATGATGTTGGTAAAGATTTTTCAGTAAAAGAATTACATGATTTTAAAAAAGAAACTTTCAGTTATCTTTATGATGTTATAGATAAAATTGAGAGATATATAAGAGATGAAAATTTTAAAAATAAATGATTGTTTTGTATTTTTCTCATAGAAGATAATAATTTGAAATACTATAAAAACACCACCTACGCTCCCATTCGGGAATTCGGTGGTTCGGTTGTAATTTAAATAGAAAGTTCGTCAAAATCAATATTCAACTTCCCGTTTGACATCTCACTCTCTTTTGAGTAATTTACATCTGACGGATATTTAAAGTTTTAAAATAAGGAGTCGGCTATGAAGGTCAGGTTTGTTTCTGTTATGCTTCTTGTTCTTTGCGGGGCGGTGCTGGCGCGGATCAACGAGTCTTCGGATGATCTCAAGAAAAGGTACGGAGCGATAGTGCTCAAAGATCACGGCAGGGGCGATTATTATTATATGGACGGTTTTCTGGTGAACGCGATCATGAAGGACGGCAGGTCGGTGTATATCAGCTATCAGATGAAGGCTCCGGGACAGTACGAGGCTATTGTGAAACCGACGGCGTCGGGTGCTTCGACTATCAAGACGTTTGTGGGTCTCCCGAACGTTCCTCTGGACGGTATGGACATCGAGGCTCTTCTGCTGATCAATCTGGGCAAGGACTTCGAAAGGGTGAGCGAAAGGTCGTCGGATACTGTGGATTACTACAGGAGCGGGAACGGTACTCTGGTTGCGGTATATTCCAGGGAGTCGCATATTTTAAGTATAGCGGATATCGTGAAATACCAGCTCTTTATGGAAAGCAGAAAGTTCTAGAATAAATCAGAAAAAATACCGGAAATGTTGAGGCGTGTCACGATATGACACGCCTCTGCTGTTATATTGCAGGAAAAGTGCAATTTGGAGAGCGGTATAATGGAAAAGAAAGAGATCGTTGAGTTTGATGAGAATGTGATCAGGGACAGGATATATTCGATCCGCGGATTTCAGGTGATGCTGGACAGAGATCTGGCGGAGCTCTACGGGGTGGATACAAGGGTATTAAAACAAGCAGTAAAAAGAAATGCGGATAAGTTCCCGTCTGATTTCATGTTTAGCCTGAATAATAAGGAAATCAGCTTTATGGTGTCACAAAATGTGATACCATCGAAACGATCGCTAGGAGGATCAATTCCGTTTGCTTTCACAGAACATGGCGTAGCAATGCTGTCAACTGTTCTTAAATCTTCAAAAGCTACAAAAATCAGTATATTGATTATACGCGCTTTCGTAACTATGCGTAGGTTTATTCAATCAAATGCTCGATTGTTTAGCAGGATAGACAATCTTGAACTGAAGCAGTCAGATACAGATAAAAAAATTGAAAAAATTCTCGGGGCAATGGAAAGTGTGGATCTTAAGCCGGTGCAGGGAATTTTCTTTGAAGGTCAGATATTCGATGCATACAATTTCATTTCAGATCTGTTCAGAGACGCGGAAAAGTCCATCCTTATCGTAGATAATTACATTGACGATTCTGTTCTGATTCATCTGACAAAGGTAAAAGCGGGTGTATCAGTCAGAATATTAACAAGATATGTGACGGATCAATTCAAGCTTGATGTAATGAAATTCGAGGCTCAGTACTTTCCGGTCGAGGTAAAAGTGTTTCCGCACTCGCACGACAGATTCATAATAATTGACAGGCGCGATGTTTATCATGTAGGCGCATCTTTGAAAGATCTCGGCAAGAAGTGGGTCGGATTCTCTAAATTCGGTACGAAAGCCATAGACATTTTAGGCAGACTGGATGAGATTGATTAAAGTGGTCGATTTCGACCACTTTAATCAAATCGCTTATTTGAGCGGGATCTGGATCTCGGTGAGCCAGTCGGCGGGATCTTCCTTGTTCCATATCCCGTCAATGAAAGATTCGCGGGGATTTCCGGCTATATCATGTTTATTTGATTCTATCCACTTCATGATCACCGCGTAGGAGTTCCCCAGCTTTTCATAAGGGCCCCTGTGATAAATGCAGGCGGCTTTCTCTGAACCTCCGATCTTTTTATAGACAAGTCCGTCGGCGTCAGGCAGTTTTTTGACTACAGCTTCGCAGATCTCGACATCAATGTCCTTTTCCTTATATTCGCCGTCGTGATAGATGTTAAAGCAGTAGGCCGGGACACTGCACACAGCCCCGTGACTCTCCATTTTCTTCCCCATTTCGGGTGCCATCGTAAAGAGGTAATTGTAGTCAGGTATCACCTTTCTGTATGTGGCGGCTATGATGTCGGGAAGTTTCTTTATCGTTACTTTTTCCATTTTAAGCTCCTTTTTGAGTTCGTTCTTCCATGTTTCCATCTTCTGGATGCTGCTTTTTTCCGACCGGATGCTTTCTTCGAGCAGTTTCTGTTTTTCCGAAAGCAGTGTGATGAGCTGGCCCGGAATGAGCCTGTCTTTCATTATCCGCGATATCTCCTCGAGCGAAAATCCCATGTCCTTTAATGACTGTATCTCCGATACGGCTGCAAGTTTTTCCGGCCGGTAAAATCTGTAACCGTTCTCCCGGCTGATCAGGTCGGGTTTTAAGAGATCTATCTCGTCATAGTAGCGCAGGGTCTTCACCGTCACTCTGCAGAGTTTTGAGAATTCGCCGATCTTAAGCATTGTCCGTCTCCTTTTTGTAAGCTTACGGGGGTAAATATAAACATTCCCGCCGCGGGAGGGTCAAGTAAAAAAATAAAATACATCATTTGATCTTAATTCGGAAACTTAACTTCCTTAATTTAGCTAAATTTCGAATTCAAACTCAACCCGAAAAAGATCAAAGCTCCAAAGTCGTGGTCTGAAAACTATCCCGAAAGTGAATTCCTTAAGGTGAACAAAGATAACTATCTCGGGTTTTTAACATGAAAAAGAAATTAAGACAGCTCTTTAATCTTCGGATCCTTTCCGCAAAGCGGGCATGAGCCGTTCTTTTCCAGGCTGACCGTATGGAATCTCATTGTCATGGCATTGAACATGAGTATCCTGTTTACAAGCAGATCTCCGGTCCCGGCAAGATATTTGACCGCCTCGGTCGCCTGTATTGTGCCTATTACCCCCGGCAGCGTATTAAGGACTCCCGCCTGCGAGCATGTGGGTACGGCTCCTTCCGGCGGCGGCTCAGGAAAAAGGCATCTTAAACATGCGGAACCTTTCGTGTAAGTAAAAGTCTGACCTTCAGCCCGTAAAACTCCGGCATGCGAAAAAGCCTTGCCGGCAAGGACGCATGCGTCATTTATGAGATATTTGGCGGCAAAATTATCCGTCGCGTCTATTACAAAATCGTATCCTGATATTATATCTGAGGCGTTTGAGGTGTTTAAAAACTCATTGTGCGTGATAATTTTGACATCGGGATTAATTTTCCTGATCTTTTCCGCCGCGGATTCGAGCTTCGGTCTTTCCAGATCGGGCGTAAAATGGATTATCTGCCGCTGAAGGTTGGTAATATCAACTTTATCCGCATCAACAAGCCCGATAGTGCCTATTCCCGCCGCCGCTAGGTACAAAGCGTTCGGAGAACCCAGCCCGCCGCATCCGACGATAAGAACTTTGCTTTTAAGAAGTTTCATCTGGCCGTCACAGCCGATCTCTTCAAGGATGATATGCCGGCTGTATCTTTTCGCCTGTATTTCAGACAATTCCATGCTCATCCCCTCTTATTTCCTGTAATATATTTATCAGGCTCCTGTTATGCAATATATTTAAAGTAAAAGGGCGGAAAAATTCCGCCCTCTTACCGTATATTGAACCTGTGGATTATCTTTTGCAGCCGCCGCATCCGTGCATCATGGTCTTTGTTTTTTCTTTTTCAGGGGCTTTAGGTTCGGTTTTAGCTTCTTTAGATCCGCAGCCTTTTTTGCCTTCTCCGCAGCATTTGCCGTCCTTACACTCTTTGCAGCATTCGCATTTAGGGTCGCATTTATCGGTGGTTGCGCAGTCCTTGCAGATACACTTTTCTTTGTCGCATTTTGCCGCGCAGTCCGCATGCATCTCTGCACATTTAGACTCAACTGTCACAGCGGCTTTTTCAATTTTTGTTTCCTGAGCGTAAACTGCCGAAAATCCTGCAGCTGTCAGTATAGCCGCGGTCATTATTATCATAAGGTATTTAGAAGCCATTTTATTTCCTCTTCTTTAGTTTTATTTTTCAGTAAACGTGTGTTTTTTTTTAAACTAAACTGAAAGGGGCGGAGCCCTGCCGGAAAAGATATCTGATTCAGAAACGAGATAATAAAGGTAAATTTCTTTTTCGAAGCCGTATTTTTTATCGGGAACTATGCAGAAAGAACATTTTACGGCGGTTTTTTCATAAACGGCATAGGTAAGGTTTATTTTTGTTTCTGTACGGGGAACCGGCTCGGCTTCCGTTTTTACGGGGATCTGAAATCTGCAGTTACACGGTTCGATCTTTTGAGCGCTGCAGCACGAAGGCCTTATAGAATTAGCGGTTTCCGGTCCGACGCTGCGGCAGCAGGCCATTTCGCAGCCGGGCAGAAGGTTCTTTAACCCCAGATCCGCGGCCGAAATGAAAAGAAGTGTTAAAAATATGTAGAGAATCTTTTTAATTGTATTCTCCGTTTTTCTTTGAAATATATGATCTGCCGGCCGCGGGTGTTATGTTATATGTCATAAACCTGCCGAGGGGAACAAAACGGTCAATCTTCATCTTCTTCCACAGCCGCCGATATCTCCGGGAACAGCGACCCGCTGCTGTCGTCCGGCGCTTCGAGCAGTGTAACTTCGCGGAGTTTCCTGTCAATAGCCTTCGAGCGCGTCGTTGATACCACCTCGAGCTGATCCAGGCCGGTCTGAATATTTTTCTTTGCTTTAGCCATCATATCGCCGAACTTGCCGAATTCTTTCTTTACTTCCGCCAAAGTCTTCCAGACCTCGCTCGAACGCTTTTCGATAGCCAGCGTCTTGAAACCCATCTGCAGGCTGTTCAGAAGCGCCGCCAGCGTGGAAGGCCCGGTCACGATCACTTTCGCGTCCCTCTGAAGCGTCTCTAAAAGGTTAGCGTTGCTGACCACTTCGGCGTAAATGCTCTCGAACGGCAGGAACATGATCGCGAAATCCGTCGTTCCGGGCGGATCTATATATTTGTCGGATATGTCTTTAGCCATTTTCTTTATGGCGGTCTCCATTTCCTTCCTGGCGGCAAGAAGTTCAGCCGGGTCGGCCTTGTCGTTCGCGTCCACTATCTTCTCGTAAATATCCTTGGGGAACTTGGCGTCGACAGGAAGCCAGATATGCTTTCCGTCTTTTTCCTTTCCGGGCAGCTTTATCGCGAACTCGACAATGTCCGCGCTCCCGGCCTTCGTCTTCACGTTCGCCTCGTACTGTTCCGGCGCAAGTATCTGCTCTAAAAGCATCGACAGCTGTATCTCTCCTATGCCGCCTCTCATCTTGACGTTGCTGAGCACTTTCTTTAAACCCCCGACATCGGAAGCGATGCTTTTCATTTCCCCGAGGCCCTCCTGGACCGCGATCAGCTGTTTGCCGACCGTTTCGAACGACTGGCTCAGCCTGTCGTTCAAAGTCTTCTGCAGCTTCTCGTCGACGGTCTTTCTCATCTCATCGAGCTGCTTGTTGTTGTCCGACCTTATATCTGAGAGGTGTTTTTCGATCTTGTCGCGGATGTCTTTAATATTGTCCGTCGTCTGTTTGGCGATATCGGACTGCAGCTTCGAATGGTCCTCGAACTTCTGTCTGAGCATCTCGTCCGTCCGCTTCGCGTTCGCCGTCAGCTCCTCCCTGCCGGTCTTGGAGAGCTCATTGAACTCCGCTCTGTTCCTGGCGAACTCGTCCTTTACGGATTTTTCCGTCCGCTCAAGGTCCGACCCGAACTTTATCAGCTGTTCTTCGATCTTTTTGAGCCTTTCGCCGTCACCGGCGTTCTTTCTTGTAAGGAGCAGAACTATATTCACGACCGCGAGAACGGTCAGTATCGCAAGCAGTGTTTCGGTCATTTTCAGCCTTCGTTCTTTTTTATGTGAAATTACGATTTATATAGAGCAAAGTCAAACCCATTCGGGGAAAATCGGCAATTAAAACACGTGCATTTTCCGGCGAGGTTTCTTATATTTCCGCAACAAAATACGGGAGCTTGTAATGCTGAACTCTATTCCTTATTTTCTGTCCGGCGACAAAAAGGGCAAAAAGGAGCTGTACGACTTTATCAGAAAACATCCGAACGTTAAGTTCGTTTCGCTTTCCGGCATAGATTTTCTGGGAAACGACGTTGACGAAAGGATACCCGTCTCCTATTTTCTGAAGAACTACGACGACATCATGACCGGCGGGGTACAGACCGACGGGTCTTCCGTCAATCTTCCCGGCATAGCCACGATATCGGACGCCAAGATAGACTTTATAGTCGATCCCGGCGCGAAATGGTTCATAGACTACAGCTTCGACGAGAGCATGTTCGGTCCGGAGCCTATCGGCACGATAAGGATCCCGGTGTTTTTTAAACATCATGATAAGTTCTACTGCTCGAGATCTGTGCTGAAGAACACTCTGTCGCACGTTGAGAAGGATATCAGAAAGCTTTTGAAGGAAAATCCCGGCCTCCTGAAGAAGATGAAGATAAAATACTCAGACATCGAAAGCGTTTATTTCACGACCGGGACGGAGCTCGAGTTCTGGGTCAGGACCACCATGGACAAGGTGACCAGGGAGGAGCTCAGTTTGAGCCAGAAGCTGAAGGAGCACTACTGGAAAAGGGCGAAGGGGCAGGTGCGCAAATCTCTCGAAGAAGCTCTGATCATGCTCGAGAACTACGGGTTCGAGCCGGAAATGGGGCACAAGGAGGTAGGCGGCGTCAAGGGCAAGATAAGCAGGGACGGCAGGCTGTACGACGTCATGGAGCAGCTGGAGATAGACTGGAGGTTCTCCGACCCGGTTCAGTCCGCCGACAACGAGATATTCGCGCGTTACGTGATAAAGGAGATTTTCAGGAAGAACGGGCTTGAGGCCATCTTCGTGGCTAAGCCGGTGGAAGGCGTGGCCGGGTCCGGCAAGCACATCCACGCGGGCATGGGAATAAAGTTAAAGAACGCGCGCAGGATCAATCTTTTCGCGCCTAACGAAAAACATTCGTTCCTGTCCTCTTGCGGTTACGGAGCGCTGATGGGGCTTCTGAAGAACTGGCCGGCGGTCAACCCGTTCGTGACAAGTTCCCACTCGGCCATAAAAAGGCTGCAGCCCGGGTTCGAAGCGCCCGTCTCGACCGTCGCGTCGCTGGGGCTTTCGCCGGATTCCCCGTCGAGGAACCGCACCGTCCTGGCCGGCCTCGTGAGATCGGACGATCCTCTCTCGGTGAGGTTCGAGGTGAGGGCACCCAATCCGCATACGAACACATACCTCGCGGTCTCGTCCTTCTTTCTGGCGATGCTAGACGGGATGAGATACTCTATCGGGAAAACCGAGGCGGAGCTTTACAGGGAAATAACGAAAAAACCCGGCGAAAGCGCGAAGTACCTTCATAAAGAAAGGCAGTATGTCTCCGAAGATAATATTTTCGACAGCTACACGGAAAAGGAAAGGGAAAAGCTCTTCGGCAGAACTCCCGGGACTGTCTGGGAGATAATCCAGATACTTAAAGAGAATACAGCTTTGTATAAAAATACCCCCCTCACCCCCGAGATACTTAATTCCTACTATCTGGGGTCATTGAGAAAATGGCTTATCGAGATAACCCAGAAAGAGTTCGTTTATATAAAGAACGATATCATCAATATGGTCAGATATCAGGATAGGGAGAACGCTCTGGACAGGGAAAGATGGGAGAAGGCGGAAAAACTGATCCTGAAGATCGTAAAAGACGACAGGGGCCGCAAAAGCCTTATGACGGGCATCGCGGAAAATATTGATTCGGGCGACTATGAGAATGTAAGCTCGGCCTTTCTTGATCTGAAAGAGAAATTCGCAGAGCTTCAGAAGAAGTATTCCGAGTACAGAAAGAACATTATTTAAAAAAAGTTAAAAAAATTTAAAAAAAGTCTTGCAGGGTCATCATTTGACACGCCCTTTGTGTTATAATACCGTTGAAAGTTGAAAAAATGGTAAACTAACAAAAGGAGAAACACCATGGAAAGACAACCCGCAAGCAACGCCGAAGTATATTCGGCAAACTTTTCGACCGGCAACAGAAGCTATTTCGTGAACATGCTGGAAGCAAAGAACAACACGAAGTACGTCAAGATCACCGAAAGCAGAAAAACTGATGACGGCAATTATCAGAAGAACAGGATAATGCTCTTCCAGGGAGACCTGTATAAGCTCGCCAAAGTTTTGAACAGCGCGATCGGAAAGATAAAAGACGGGAAAGAGCAGTCTGAAACCGCTCCTGCCGCGGAAGAGGCTGAAACCCCGGCATCAGAGAACTGCGAAACGACGCTCGGGCTGGACGGGGAAAACACTGAAGAACAGGGATCCGATCAGGATGCCTATCCCAACTCCGGCAAAAAATGGACAAGAGAGGATGAGGAGAAACTCGAATTCCTCTATAAAGCCGGCAAAACGGTCGAAGACCTCACCGAGATATTCGGCAGGAAAAAAACAGGTATTGAGTCCCGTCTTCAGAAGCTGGGACTTAAAGACTGAAACCGCATTTCCTCTCCTCACAAAAAAGACCCCCGCGCGGGTCTTTTTTTTATTTGTTTTATACTGTCGAAAAGACTATATTTCACTAACTGTTATATAGTTCCGGTATTCCGCATTAAACGGGGGGCAGGCGGGTTGCTAGAGAAAGGAAAAATAATCGACTCTATCTACAGGGTCGAGGAACATCTGGGCAGCGGGGCCCAGGGCGATATCTATCATGTAAAGACCGCGGCATCCGGTCTGAACCTTGCCCTGAAGCTGATCAGCGTCAGCGGCGAAGAGAAGAGCAAACTGGACGACATGATAGAATCCGTTAAGGAAGAGTTCACCATCATCAGGTCGCTCCACCACAAAAACATTATAAGCGTCTACGATTTCGGGTATGATAAAAAGCTTGGGAAATATTATTACACGATGGATTTTCTTCAGGGCTCAGACCTCAAAAAATATGTCTCGTCCACCCCGCATGTAATTCATTTTCCCGAAGTGGTCTATCAGATCCTTGACGGGCTCAACTATCTTCATTCGAACAATATTATCCACTTTGATATCAAACCCGAGAATATATTTATTATCGACACGCCTCAGGGGCCTGTTGTAAAGATACTTGACTTCGGTCTTTCGGAGGTAAAGAAACACAATAAACAGAATTTTAATCTTAAAGGAACGCTTTCATACCTTGCGCCGGAATTTTTTCTGAATCCGGAAAAAATAAGTCCGAAGATAGATCTCTACTCGCTTGGAATAACTCTGATCCATGTGAATAAGGGTGTTGTTGACGAAGATAATTCGTCAGTTCTGGCAAAAGGGAGCATAATAAAAGCCATCAATGAGCAGTATGAAAAGAATATGGAGCTTCTGGCGGATTTCAGGGACAAAAAGGTTAGAGCGTTTATTTCCCAGCTCACAGAGAAGAACCCGGGCACCAGGATATCTTCTGCCGTAGAGGCGATAGTATCACTGAACAGGATATTCAACACCGATTTCAAGATACCGGCCGTCCATCATATCACCTCATTTATAAACAACCCGAAATTCATACTCAGAGATGATATTTACAGGCATATAAAAACTCTCAGGGACGGGGCGATAAAGAGAAAAGAGGGTAAATGTGTTCTTCTGTCCGGACCTGCGGGCGCCGGCAAGACAAAAATACTTTCCCAGCTTGTATTTCAGGCCGGGCTGGGTCTGGAAAAAATGCTCAGGATATATCTGAACGACAACACGAGCGAGGATTTTTTCATCGGCAAGCTGATCTTGAGAAAAATATACAATATGTACAGAGATGAGATCAGTATTGAGGGCGATTTTGAAAAGATCAGCAAAGAAATCGATTCGATAATAGCCAATGAACAGGATTTTTCCTATGTATATGATGTTATAATCAATTTCATATTCAAATGTTCAGCATCGGGCGAAGTAAAACTCTCCATACTTCTCGACAATTACGAGAGGTACGATACGGAATCTATAAAATTCGTCAACAGATTCCTCAGCGCCAACAAGAATTCCGGGAATGTTTTTCTTGTCCTTTCGATAGCCACTGACAAGATGAATGAGACCGTTAAGCAGAATTACAGGCTTCTTGAGTACGATCCGGATGTTCAGAAGGTTGATGTTCCTCTCTTGACATACGAGGAAACGGAAAAGGCTGTAGCGATACTTTTGGGTAAAATAGGAAGTCTTCCCGAAGATTTTGTGAAAAAAGTGTACGATCATACAGGCGGGAACTTCAGGAAACTCATGACAGTAATAGATGAGTTTTTCCATGAGGGGGTATTGAGTTATGTTTCGGGATTTTTACTTTTCAGGGATCCGGTCAGGTTCAGTTCTATACTCCGCTCCTCTTCCGGAAGGTCGGCAAAGAATATAATCGACACTCTGGACCCCGACGAGATAAGCATTCTGAGGCTGCTCTGCGTCACGTTCAACAAACTCACTTTTGAGGAGATAAGGTCTTTAATTAATGTCGCGGACTATGATCTGAAAAAATATCTCAGCAGGCTTTTCGAGCAGGATATAATAACCGGGTATCAGGGCCTGTACAAAGCTATAAGAAAGGAGGTAAAGGATTATGTTTTCAGAAAATGTTCGAGAGAGGACCTTGTAAACCTGTACTCCAAGATTATCGAACTTCCCCACGAGGATAAATTCAGCCAGTATTCGGTACTGCTTATCAAGTCGTTCATAAATCCCGGAAAAAGGCGGAACCTTGATGTGGTCGGTAAATATATAGACAAGATGATGAAAGTCGATTCCAACGACAACCTGTATTACCTGCTGCTCAACAGTCTTAAAGTGGCCGAAGACAAAGAATTGAGGTTCAGGCTTGAGGTTAATTACGCCTATTACCTTACAAAAAAGGATATGGATAAGGCGGTTAAACTTCTTGATAATCTGGACCGTCTGTACAGAAAAAAAGAAAGGCTGATCGAGAATAAAATAAGCTTTATCAGGCTTAAACTCAGAATGCTCGATTCAGATAAATGTAATTATAATGCTTCGGAATTCGTAAAGAACGCTCTCCCTGTAATGAAAGAGGGAATTAAAGACGACGATATGTATACCGAGCTTTTGAATTTTATTAAAAAACTGCTTCAGTCGGGGGAATATTTCAGTCAGGGAGCCGAGATAATTTCAATGCTCGAAAGAGAATTTGAGATAGACAGGAACATATCGTTTGAATACCCGAACACGGTCAGCGCCATGAAATTCATCTACGGTGTGATCGAATGGAAAGACGAATATGAAAGAATACTTGCCGGATATATAAACGAGCATGTAAAGGCTCAGCTTCTGAACGGAAATTATTTCTTCCTTCTCAGGTCGGTAGCCCTCCTTTCCGAAAAAGGCTACATCAAGAACGATTACAGTGAAAGGCTGAATTACGGGCTTGAAGTCGCGTACAGGCAGAAGCATATTGAGAATGTATTCGAAATGTACACGATCCTTTCAAACTACTACTACTACAGAAACGAATATGAAAAATCGCTCTACTGGGACGAGAAAAAAGTGAACCTCAAGCAGAAGCTGAGAAAAGAGCTGACATCGGATGATATCGGCGATATAGCTACGGTCAAGGCTAATCTTTACTATCCGATAGGAGAGGTTTTAGACCTAATGCAGGAAACGAGAAGGCAGGCCAAGGAGAAGAACGAGCTTTCAACATATATCACATACCTGACCAATGAGTTTATCATCCTGCACAGAAAGGGAGATTTCAGATCCGCGAAATTTACTATAAGAAAGGCTTATCTTTACTTCAGGGCGATACCGGAAGTCGAGCTCATAAGGCATTACGAAAGGGTCGCAAGGTATTTTCCGGAGGTGTTCTCAAAGGACGAGTCCATGCAGGATATTGGAAAGCTGAGGTCGGACGGTACGATATCCGAAGAAGCCTCCGTAAAGCTGACAGAACTGGCGGAAAAATATTATGAGTACAATATCTGCTACAGATGGTCCCCCGACAGGGTGGATGAGGTTCTCTCAGGCAGCATCGAACTTGAGACACCCATGATGCTCCTTCACTACCTGAAATTAAATAAAAGGCTTCCTGAAGTTAGCAGGGTGATGGGGAAAATAGAGGGCAGGTTCTTCAATCCGGAGTGCACGGGTGATTACCTTGTGTTCAAGGTAACCAAATTCATGCTCACAAAGGAAAAATCTCTTATAGAAACGATCTTTGAATACTCAAGAAAGCTGCATATTGCCGGATATGTGATGATAAACATATACACGATAATACCTTTCATGGAATTTTCGCTGATGGTGAACGTTCCCAAGGAATACCTCACAAAATTTATCGATCTTTATGAGGAGATAAGGAATTATCTGTATGAATATATGGATGAAACACAGATGAAACTTTTTGAATCCACTTATTTTTTCAGGCGCGGAAAGAAGATCATTGAATATTTCAATAAACTCTGATCTATTTTCTGACCCACTCGCCCTTTTTGTTTCTGTAAAATGTTCTGGCGGGAGACTCCGACAGGTTCATATTGAAAAAAGAAGCGTAAACCTCTTCTGGATTAGAGTTGTACCTAGCATCCGTTTCAATAATTCTTTTCATAATAAGTGAGCGCGCCTTATTTTCTCTCTCAAACACTCTCCACGCGTTTTCCCTGAACACCTTATCGAGTTTTTCAAGCGCTTTTTTGTCCGATATGTCCAGAAGTCCGTTCAGATCTTCTCCGAATATGCCTTTTATTTTCATTTCGTTCACATCGTCTTTCAGAAATTCCCTGTCTCTGACGGCCTCCAGCACATCGCGCCTGTCAGCCGTTATCTTAAGATTACCGTCGCCTCTTTCAGACGCGACCATCCATGCGTCCTCCCGGATCTTCGCGTATTCGCCCATCACCTGATTTTCCAGAGCCGTCTTCTCTCCCGTTATCCTGATGTCGGGTATTTTTACCGTGCATGCGGATAAGATAAAAAGAAAAATAGGTATATAACTATATCCTGTCTTCATATTCTGAAAAGATCATCCATACCGTACATTCCGTTCTCAGAACGGCCCACAATAAACTCTACGGCGCGGAATACTCCGGCGGCGAAAGTTTTTCTGGAGGTTGCTTTGTGCGTCAGTTCAAGCCGTTCGCCGTTCCCGGCGAATATCACTTTGTGATCACCGACGACATCGCCGCCCCTCAGCGTGTGGATCGCGATCTCAGACCGGCCGCGCGGTCCGTAAGTTCCCTTTCTGCCGTATATCACGCTGAAGTCCGGGTTCGATCTTAAAAGAATGTCCCTCAGCTTCAGCGCGGTCCCGCTCGGGGCATCGGCCTTCTGGTTGTGATGCATTTCCAGCATCTCGATATCGTAGTCGTCCCTGGCCAGCTCTGAAATGGTTCCGAGCATTCTGCCGAGAATATATATACCCAGAGAAAAGTTCGGGGAATAAAAAACCCTTCCCTTACCGGCTATAGCGCTAAGCTCGTTCATCTCGTTTTCGTCAAATCCGGTGGTTCCGGTTACGAACGGCTTATTATTCTCAACGCAAATTTTAAGATGTTCCAGCGTGGATTTTTTGGATGTAAAGTCAACAACTACATCGATATCGTCGTGATCTATCACATCAGCCAGTTTTATTCCCATACCCAGATTTGTCAGCAGGCATTTTTCGGGGGTCTCGATTATATATGAGATGTTATAACGGTCCGAACCCCCGCAGAAATCGGTAATGGTCCTGCCCATTCTGCCGTAGCCGCCGCAAAGAGCTATGTTGATCATTTATGCCTCCGGGTTTTCTTTTGCGTAATATATGGATTAGTTCCGTTTTATTCAAGCGGAATGTTTTTTAACATCCGGCGGGTCAGAATACATATTTGCCGTATGTTCTGAGTCTTTTTATCCAGCTCTGATAGAACAGCGTCTCCTTTCTTTCAGGCGGAGAGTTCTCTATTCTGCGGGTAAGTACATCAAGAGCGGAGTCGGCAAAACCATCCACAGAATAGCGCGTTATCCCGTCAAGCACCTGAAGAAGCCCCCAGCCCTCGTTCTTATATCTTTCGGACGGATCAAGCCCTGTGCCTTTGAAATTCAAATAGTCGATTATCGCGAACCTGCCTTCAGGCGTGGCCGAGATCTCCTGAAGAGGGGTTTTAAGTTTCGGATTATCATTTAAAATATCCATGATAGAATCCATGCCTCTCGAGATTATGAAAGACGCCTGCAGATATGTCGTGGTAAGGAGCCACTGTATGATTTCGGTTTTTTCAGGCGCGCTGTCAAGTTCTGTCCTGCTCTTCCAGGGGCATCCGGAATTAATATTGCCCAGAATTATTTCCGGAACGGCCTGTTTTCTTGTTAGATAGAATTTTATTAGATCGGGGAACTGCTCCACGAAAGGGACGGACACATTTTCCGGAAGCCAGATGAAATGCCCGATGCCGAAGGCCGGGAATTCCTCTTTAGGGCTCCACCACACAAGAAAATCCTTTTCCGATCCGCACTCGTTTTCAAACAAACCTGTCCCTATCCTGCTGAACTCCTCCCTTGAGATATTCCTGAAATTTTCAATAAAATCATGTTCATCCATATATAACCTCGTCCATTTTTATATCATGCGGCTCTACAGGCACTTCTTCCAGATACTGGAAATCGTAGCAGATGCCGATTAATTTCGCCTTACCCTTGATTTTGTGAAGAATCCTGTCGTAATAAGCTTTTCCTCTGCCCATTCTGTTATTGAGAGAGTCAAATGCGATCCCGGGAACAACGGCGATATCAATGATCTCAAGATCGCTGAAAGGCGTTCCGTCAGGTTCCGGGATATTGTAAATATCCCCGGATACAAGATTGTGCGTTCCGGTGAATTCTTTTAAGTGAAGCTCATCGCCGTTTATCCCCGGAAGAATGAACCGCTTTCTGTCTGACCATTTTATAATAAAATCCCTGGTATCCACCTCGTCGTCCATAGACCAGAAGATAAATACTGTTCCGGCCTTAATAAAATCAGGATGTTCCTCGAGTTTTTTCAGAACGGCATCAGATTTTTTCCTTCTCAGGTCGGCAGAGATATCCTTCTTAATCAGCCTGATCTGTTTCCGCAGTTCTTTTTTATATTCTTTTATATTTTCGCTGATCATCCGCTATCCAAAATTGTTAACGCTGTAATATAAAGAATTAATTTTGTTAGGGGGAGAAAATTGTTTATTTTACGATAAATAATCTGACGGGACAGATGAGGGCGGATGAAGCGGTAAAATATCTCAAAGATAATTTAGACACTGCTAATGTAAGCGTCGCGATAGTCCTGGGCAGCGGACTGGCTTTTGCGGAGGACGAACTGGAAAATCCTGCTTATGTGAGAACATCCGATATACCGGGATATCCCAGATCGACCGTTATGGGGCACAAAGGTACGGTTACGTCGGGTTCATACAAAGGGAAAAAGATTCTTGTAATGGCCGGCAGGGTCCATTATTATGAAGGCTATAATTATGAACAGGTCGTTTTCCCGGTAGATATTCTTGCCGCACTTGGAGTAAAGAAACTTCTTTTAACCAACGCCGCCGGAGGAATAAACAAAGGTCACGGACCCGGAACGATGGTGGCGCTAGAAAAATATGTAGCGCCGTTCTCAGAGAGATACAGGCAGGCCGTGCCCGGACCTTATTCGGAAGAATTGAACAGTATTCTGGAAGAATCGGGGCGTAGAACAGGGAGCCGTATCGTGCGCGGCTGCTATGCCTACATGACCGGCCCGAGTTTCGAAACAAAGGCGGAGATAGAGTATGTCAGGCTTTTGGGAGCGGACACTGTGGGCATGTCCACTGTGCCCGAGACGGTGAGGGCGAAAGAGCTCGGCATTGAAACCGCGTGCGTCTCACGCGTCTCGAACTTTGCCGCCGGCATAACGGGCGCTCCGCTTTCCCACACCGAGGTCCTTGAGGCCGCAAGATCGTCGCAGGAAGGCTTCATCTCTCTATTAAAAGAGTTCATAACTTTACTTTAGACTGCCGGTTACTTATATTTAGCGTGTTATGGAGAAAGAACTGTATACAACCGTTAAAGGTTATGCCGAAAAGGAGATCGAAAAGATAAAAGGATCAAGATTTATCGGCAGGATCTATGGTATAAATGATAAAGATGAAGCCGAACTGCTACTCGATGCGGCCCGGAAAAAGTACTACGACGCGACCCACAACTGCTTCGCCTACACCTGCGGAACAGGCGGAGGCCGCGCTGCGCGCTCCTCCGACGACGGCGAGCCGTCCGGCACTGCCGGCCGGCCTATCCAGGCGGTCTTGGACGGCAGCGGTCTGTCAAATGCGCTGCTGATCGTGACGAGATATTACGGGGGCACAAACCTCGGCACAGGCGGACTTATTAAAGCCTATACCGAAGCAGCAAAAACGGTAATAGAGTCCGCAGAAAAAATTACAGTCGAGATCTGCGAGACCGCCGAATTTTCATATAAATATGACAGTACCAGCATGGTAATGAACCTTATAAACAAATACGGGGCTTCGGTAAAATCTGAAAATTTCGGGCAGGAAGGCCCGGTCGTTAAGATAAGGATAAACAGAGGATTTTCATCTGATTTTATAAGAGATATATTCGAAAAGAGCAACGGCGCTGTGAAGGTCAAAATATGCTGATAGTGCTGATCACAATAGCTTTTTTGGCATCGGCCTTCTTTTCTATGTCCGAGATCGTTTATACAGTAGTAGACAGGATCAAGGTGCGCGTATGGGCCAAAGCGGGATCGCCTGCAGCGGTAAAAACAAAAAAAATGGTCAGGAACCCCGATAATTTCCTTGTGCCTATACTTGTCGGGAACAATATCGCGAATGTGGCTTACGCTACTTTCTTTGCCTATCTGGTCGCCGGCATGGAATGGAATATCTCCGGTATACAGCTGACATTATTTGAGACGGTCCTTCTGGTCATTTTCGCGGAGATGATCCCAAAGCTATCAGGAAGAAAATTCTCGGACAGTCTGGCGCTCAAGCTGATATATCCGTTCTGGATCATAAGTAAAATTCTTTCGCCGGCCACATATATCGTGGGCAGATTGAGCACAAAGATAATGAAAATCATAGGGATACAGAACGGCAGGAGCGCATGGGTGATGATATCAAGAAGTGATATCGCGGGTATTGTCAGTCAGGCGGTCATGACCGAAACGGTAAAGAAGAGAGATGCCCGGATAATAAAAAAAGTACTATATCTTGAGCAGATGAAGATAAAGGAAATAATGCTTCACAGAAAGAATATAATAGCCGTTGATATTAACAGCCCCGTATACAAGCTGAAAAAAATGGTGATGCTCACCTCTTTTTCAAAGATAATTATCTATGAGAACGGACTGGACAACATAGCGGGCGTTGTTTTCGTGAGAGATCTGCTTGGCGAAGTAAAGGAGATAAGAGAAGTAGTCCGGCCGGCCCTCTTCATACCGGAAAATACCAGCGTTCTTGCACTCTTCAAGACATTTAAGAAAGAGAAGGCGTCGATCTGCGTAGTGATAGACGAGTTCGGCGGGTGTGTGGGTATAGTGACAATGCATGATATACTTGAGCTTATTGTGGGAAAGGTTGACGATCCTCACGACAGCAAAGGTTCCGACAGAGGTATTATATACAGGCCGGAAAGGAGGATATTCATAATTAACGGCTCGGCAGACCCCGAGGAACTTTACGGTATGATAAAAAGTATCACAGGACGTGAACAGGCCATTCTGGCAAAGGAGTATGAAACTGTGAACGGATATTTGATTAACAGGCTCAAGAGAATACCTGTTCAGGGCGAGAAGGTTTTTCTGGACGGTATGGAATACAAGATAGTGAAAGCGAAAAAGAACTTTATTGAAACTGTAATTCTTAAACTTCCCGGGACGGAGGCGGAGAATAAATGAAAAAGATATGCCTGATTATTAAATTTATAGCACTGGTACCAGTTCTGCTGTATGCCGATGAGGTGATCACCTATACTGCTGTAACAAAAGGTTTTGAGGTGAAAGCTTATGAAGGAACCGTGTTCGCGGGGACCGACGGGGGGCTTGTCCAATACAGAGCGGGGGAAGCGAATGTATATGATACGGATGACGGCGTATTTAAGGCTGACATAAAGACCGTGGAAAAGGATCACAGGGGCATTTTCTGGCTGGGTCACCCTGACGGATCGGTGACCCTCTACAATATAGAAAAAGGAACATCCTCATATATTGACGATATCGAACAGGCGGGATCATACACAATAAACACGATAAGCTCTTCGGACAAATACATTTATGTAGCGGCCAGCGGACTTTTGGCAAGGTACAGATATAATAGTAATTTCAGCAGATATGAAGTTTCAGAGATAAACAGCATGACAGGAAATGTGAAGGATGTAACTGTGTCCGGCGGGAAAATATACATTTGCACCAATGCGGGAGTCTTCTCTATTCCTGAAGATTCGCCCAACATCAATTATATGAACAACTGGACTGTGGTAAGCGGGCTTGGTTCCGCAGTGTCCCGCAGCCTTGCCAAGGGAGACGGGTCGGTATTTGTCCTGACAAACACGGGTCTTTTCAGGATAAACGGCGAAGGGAACTCAGCCGTAAAAGAGGCTGTTTTTGACGGTGCTGATCTGGTCAGCGGATATTTCGGGGACGGTAAATTTTATGTTTCACACAAACAGGTCGAGGCGATGGTTGTAAGCTCTGTGGAATCTGATCTTTCTTCGGTCCCTGAGATCATTTTCGGTACCGGTGATGAAGAATTCGGCTCGTTCAGAGTATCGGACGGTGTAGTTTATTTTACCTCGGCCAAAGGGTTTTCGTATTATGCAATATCTGAAGATGAAGAAGTGCGTATGGCTTTCAATGTTCCTAAAGAAAAAGGGATAAAGAAGATCATATTTGATGAATATTCCTCCAGGCTTATGTATCTGACAAATTACCGGTTTTCATACGCAGATGCTTCCGATATGACATTTTATAAGGACATGTTCTCATCCAGGGGGAACGGCACCAATTTTCTTTTGAAAGGTAATGACCTATACATCTGCACATGGGGCGCGGGAGTCAATTTATTTACATACCAGGATCCGCTGTTCGTTTATAAGAAGAACTACTCTTTCGGTCGGGCCAGGGAAGTTACCACCGTCAGATATCCGGTTCATCCCGGCATTTCTGAAGACGCGCAGGGAAGGATATGGATAACGAACTGGGACGATCTGGATAACGATTCTACAGTAACAGTCTTAAATCCGTCGGGGGAGGTGGAGAATTCTTTTGCCATAGCTGATTTTCCGTTCGCTTACGATATATTCGCCGACCAGTATAACGGGCAGACATGGATATGGCTTGGAAGTTCAAAACAGTCATTCGGGTCTGTTGACGGTGACGGGATCGGCGCGGGAATCTTCGACGGAATTAATCTGTTCATCCGCGACATTCAGCTCCCGGACGGAATAATAGACATAGCGAGGGATAAGAATAATATCGTTTGGATCGGAACGAACAACGGTATCAGATATATTGATCTTAAGAACAGTCCCTCCAACCCGCAGAGCTTCTCAACGGCGAACCTGAATACGATACAGTCAGGACCTATAGGAAATATAATATACGATGTGGAAATTAACAGCAGGAACGAGAAATGGTTCGCCACAGACAACGGGATAAGCGTTCTGTCGTCCGATAATGAGAAATGGAGGCATTATGTTCCGGCGTTTTATAAAGACTCGCCGAATGTGCCCGGAGAAATAATAAAAATAGCTCTTCCCGATAAAACGGTGAACGATATCGAACTTGACGAGAACGGCGGTAATGTTATTATCGCGTCATATAGCGGGCTGACCGTTTTTCATTATGAGAAGAACAGCAGTACCGGGAGATCGGGAGAGATAAGGCAGAAGGTCTATCCGTTTATAAACGACGGGGCCTCAACGCTCTATTTTGACACCCCTAAAGGCCTTGACACCTCGAACTACATAGGAAAAATATTCGATATGAAAAACTTTCTGGTCAGAGGAGAAAAGAACAGGGAAATTATTATTGACAACGGATGGGACGGAAAAGACAACAACAACAGAACTGTATCATCGGGGATATATAAGATAATAGCTTACGATAAAGATGACCCTTCGAAGAACATTTCCGGAAAGATAGCGGTAGTGAGAAAATAGGTCATCTGTAGAATGTCCATTTAACACCCCATATCTCGTCGTGCGTGCGCATATCGTATCCTTCGATCGTTCTGTAAACATAATGGTCGTTTAAGTCGAAACGGGTATTCCCCGCCTTGTAAGACTTTTTAAGAAAATTGTCCGAACCGAAGAAGAATTCAAAATTTACGATCCTGGCCCTTATGTTGAAACTGAGATTGTTCAGAGTCTCTTTTCTGCTTTCGATAAAGTATTCCGAATAGTGATGGAAGATCCCGAAATTTAATGAGAGTTTTTCATTGAAATATTTCTCTGAAAAAGAAAGCGATGATACAAGATTGCTCTTAATATCATTGTCTTTAATCCGGCATCCTGATGCAATAATGTCCGACCTGAAGGTCAAAGCGCTGCCCTCACCTGTTGCAAACCCCGCCCTGTAATATTTTCTGTCATTTTCCGAGATAAGATCTATTCCGGCTCTAACAGTCAGCGCCGAAATGCCTGTTCCGGTCTTTTTTTCCGCTGTCAGCGAATTATCGAAAAAGCCGTAGCTGCCCCCCCCGGTGCTTTTTTCAAAATAGCCGTTTTTTGAGAAAAATGTGAAGGAAGCTATATTTTTGCTGAGAAGCGCGTAAACGGAAACAGCCGTTTCACTGCCTTCGTTCAATCTGAAAAATCCCCGGAATTCATGGGATGCTATCTGTTCTCCGGAGTAAGAGGCTTTAATAAATCCGGACGCGCTCTCTTTATTTCCGGAGCTGAACCCGGTTTCAGCCGTGAAGCTGTATGAAGTATCAGCGATCCGCAATTCATCGAAAACGGTAACCCGGCCGTTTTTTTTCATTCCTTCCGATATTGAAATTCCGCCTATCCTGTTGCTGATGCTTCCTGATATTTTCCTGTCAAAGTACAGTACAGACCTCAGCAGTTCCGGCCTTGAAAGTGATGAATCAGAATCAAGAAGGTATTTTTTTTCTGTCAGATATGAAACATTCAGCACCGGAATGTATCCGAACATGTCAGGCAATAAGGTTTTAAATCCGTAATTCTGTTTAAGATAAGGGTATTTGAAATTATCCGAGTATTCTCTATTATCCTTAAAATCCATAATCTCACCATAGACTGAAACTGAAAACCCCGGCGAGATATTCTGGGCTAAACTCACAGACAGGTCACGGTAATTGAAGAACGCATCTTTATAATTAACTTCCGAGACCGGTACAGCGGTGTCATATTCTTTTGTATACATGCGGATCTCGATGCCTGCGCATTCTGAAGATATGTCTTCGACGACTATTCTTTCGATCCTGTCAGTCTGAATAAAAGACAGATCTTTTACAGACATCCCGTAACGCACATCGTCTACATAAAGAGACACTTCTGAGGAAGATCTGTCCGTTCCCGAGAAATAAACGGGCTGTCCGACCGTTCCGTAGCTGAATCCCCTCAGAGAATATACCTTTGATAAAATGTCATGAATATCTCTGGCGGCGATGTTGTCTATATCTTTTTTTTCAAGGATATAAGTTCCGCAAAAAGCGAGATGGCTTAGCAGAAGAAGTAAAATAACAGATATGTATTTATTGCAGCGCATAACTTAACGGCAGGTCTCAGGCTACCAGCCGATGCTTTCTTCCGCCTCGGTATTAAGGTCGAGGTCTATCACGGTTCCCTCTTTCACCTTTTCACCCCACTGCACGGACTGCCCGATTATCCTGTCGAAAGCTTTATCAATGTCTGTGACCTTATTCACCTTTCCCAGTTTAAGATTGCTTTTTGTTATCTGAGCTTTCGCGGCATCCAGGCTCTTATTATAAAGGTTCGGGACTATGACCAGTTTAATTGAGGGCCCTTTACTGATAACAATATCAACAGTGGCGTTATCACTCATCTCTGACCCGGCCGGAGGGTTGAAACTTATTATCCTTCCTTTGTCTATAAAATCGTTTTCAGCAAAATTTTCTGAGATCTTCAGTATTCCGGACTTTACAAGCAGGTCTTTTGCCGTATCGGAATTCAGCCCCGTTATATCAGGCATTATAATTTTCGGGCTGAGCTCTATCTCTTCCATCATATCCTCTTCAGACACAACCTCGAAAGTGATCTCCATCGCTTTTGAGACCTCGAGTTTTACCGCATCACCCTTTTTTAACCTGAAACCCGGAAGCGGGAACTGGCCTACTACAAGGTCGGGAGCAGTGTTCTCAATGAATTTTTCCTCAGTGATTATTTTCAGGCCAATATTCTCGGCTGCAACCTTTGCATCAGATATTTTCAGTCTCATTAGATTAGGAACAGAAATATCCGTGGCTGCCGCATTTTTTTTCAGCATGTCTTCCGGGATGATCTTTTTCAGATTTATCACTTCTGTAAAAACAAGAACGCAGGTCAGGGTCGCAACCGCAAATGAAGTGAGCAAAGAGATCGTAAAAGATTTCATTTTATAGTCCTTTTTATGTTAATGAATACTGTCTAAGAATCTTTCGGCATAGTTCAGTTTTGCATGGTCTATGTCGTTTTTGTTCCTGAATCCGACAAGTGTCTCAAAATAATACGCGGCGCTTCTGTTGTCGCCTATTGCTGATTTTATCATGCCGATGTTATAGAAAAGCTCGGGATATTTATAGAACTCGTCGGGCGAAAGGTTCACGAGAGCTTTTGTTATAAGTTTATCCGCGCCCGAAAAATCGCCCAGGCAGTATGAGACCCACGCCGCCGCGGAAAGGTAATCCGGATTTCCTGGAGACCGGGCAAGAAGTTTACCTGTTACCTCCAGGGCTTCAACCAGATTCCCGTTGCTCTCGGTTATGAATTTTGCAAGATCGAGCATAAAATCAGGATTTTCGGGGAACAGACTGAGCCTGATCCTGTATGATCTTTCCCTGACTTCCACCAGCCCTTTGCTTGAGAAATATTTAGCCGTATCAAAATATCTCAGGCCGGTAAAGTCCGTGTTTCCTGAATGATAGCTTCTTCTTGCTGCTACTGAATATTTATCTTCGGATCTTAACTTGAACATGTATGAATTCGCCACAAGATTGTCAGGGTCAAGCACAAGCGCGGCTAAAAAATAATCTTCAGATTTTTTCGCGTTTATTCCGTAGTTGAGTATTCCCAGCAGAGTCAGGTTCTCGGTTCTTTTTGGGTCAAGGGCGTATGCGCTGTCGGCGTATGCTATCGCTTCCAGAGTATTAGCTTCGGCCATATTTATCTCTGCCTGCGCTGCATACAGGTTCGAAGCGACTGTAATGTTCTTCTTATTTGCCGATATTAGTTTGTTCAGTATCTCGTTTAACATGAAAATATCATCATAGAGAGAAAATCCCGATACAATGACCTTAAGAAAATTGTCAGATATGTCGAAATCACTATCCTGAAGCAGCCTGATGTAATGGGTTGACTTGGTAAAATCGTTATTATCAAGAAAATACCTTCCGATATCAATAAAAGCGTAGGGATAGGAAGGATATTTAGTAATAAAATCAAGAAGCTCATGTTTAGCCGAATGTTTGAGCTTATTAGAAAGAAGAGATCTGACCGTCTCATAGCGCCCGAGCAGGTCTTTATATCCTTCGCAGCCGTAATTAAGGTATATCTCCGAATTGATCCTGTAGTCCAAAAAGATAGAGAGAGTATGCGCATCATCAGGAAGCAGTGTGTCGTAAAGAATGTCTCCGAAACTGTTCATGACAGCAAGCACCGGGTGACCTGAAGGTTTTGCTTTTATATCCTCAGGCTTTCTGACGAAAAGGGGAATGTATGAGGAGTTTATCTTTTTTATTACCGAGTAATCATTAAGCATATCCTCTTCAGGCTGAAGCTGTCCTTGTGAATCTGAGCTGTAATATGCCAGTATCGGTTTGCTGAAAGTTTTTGAGTAAAAATAAGCCTCTTTCGGGTCGTATAGCCAGTTGATCTCTTCCTTAAGAACATCTTTTCTTTTCCTGAAAAGCTTGACCTTATTTATCTCTTTTTCAAGTATCTTCTGCGGCATGGTGCCGTATTTCACCGAGATAAGATTGATATCTTCGTCAAAGAAAAGAACGGCGGGAAATCTTGTTATCTTATACTTTGCAGCCAGATCGTTCTTTGCCATATCTTCAAGCGAAAGGAAGATCATGTTTCTGTAATTTTTTATAAAACCGGGATTAAGTACGGTATGTTTCATATAGGTTTCCGATCCAACATGATTCCTGTCCGACATGACCACCATTACAGGCATTTCAAATTCGAGCGCAAGTTCTTCAGCATGAGAGAAATTCTTAGCGTTCTTGACCTTATTCAATTCGGTCTCTTTTATCATTGAGTTCATTCTGCTGTTGAGTTGTACCGATTCGGTAATGAACGATCTCACGATCTCAGGGTCTTTTATGTTGCCCTCTCTGTTTGAAAAAGTTCTTATCTGTTCTTTTGAGGTATTGACCCATATTAATGCGGGATAATGATCTATTTTCAAAGATTCGGCCAGCGGCCTGTCCCTGTGCCTGTGGATAGTTAAGAGTACAGCATCGGCGGCTGTTTTTATTACACTGCTGTTTAGAAGAGCAAGCTCAAGGTATTTTGACTGAAGTTTTTCGTCGTCCAGTGCCGTAATAATAAGGGGTTTCTGTTCTTTGACCGATGCCTGAACTGCTTCGTCCCATGATGTATAACGCTTCTGTTTTGCACGGGATACTGAATTTTCTTTTTTCTGAATAGAGTCAGAAACCGCGATTATCTCCTGTATTTCGTACAGAAGCCTTACGAATTCAGTTCTGTTCGGGAACACAGTCAGCCCGTTGCTAATATGATCAAGTGCGGTGGCAGGATCATTTTCCATAAGGCTTATCTCCGCCTCTTCTCTGTATTTGAGAGCCGATTCATCAGACAGGTTGGAAAGGATATCCCTCGCGTCGCTGAGGTCAGAGAGGTTTTTTCTGATCAGGATCGCGGTTTCGATCGTTTTTTTCGAACCCGGGTTAATCGCTAAAGCGGAATCAGATATTGATCTTGCCCTTTCATAATCCGATCTGTTATATTCGATCATGGCCAGGCCGTTCAAAGCTTCGACCGACTGGGGAAATACGCTCAGCGCTTTTCTGTATGATACAACAGCTTCATCAGGTCTTTTAAGCAGTCCGCTCAGAATATCGGCGCTTTTTATGAGGGCAAGAGGGTGTTCCGGGTATTCTTTAAGGAGCTGCCCTGCCGTTTCACCGCATGCGGATCTCAGTTTAAGTCTGGTGTGAAGGTCGGCTTCAGCCAGCTTAAAATACAGACTGTTGATCTGTGAACCCGATGCCTTTTTCATCAGAATGTAGGCACTGTCAAGCTGGTTCCTGTCCGTGTGGAATTTCAGGTATGAAAGAGCAAGATAGAAGCAGGTTTTTGGATTATCCGCGTCTTTTGAGTGCATTTCAGAATAATAATTAAGTATCTCGTTCTTTTCCTCACTGTCCGCCGACATGATATTGTAATAGTTCGATTTCAGGTTTTTTTCGCTTCTTATACTTTTTGTGATCGCCCTGGCAGCTGAAAATTCAGATCTGAAATAATGCTCTTCATAGTCTGTGTAATGATCGAAGAAGAGAAGAAACACAATTATGATCAGAAGCAGCACAGAAGCGAAAACCGGAAGGACCACCTTAAGCAGGGTCTCCATATCCATTCTTCGTTTCCCGCCAAGACCCAGATCAGGCATGCCGGACGAATCGGGTTTTACTTCATAGACCTTAACTTTTTCCTTTATGTTCTTCAGTCTCTTGTTGCCCATGAACTCGCATTTGATGTCATCCTGGTTTCCCAGAAGAATGAGAACTGAGTGGGTGATAACTATCCCGCCGGGGTCGGCAAGAGGCCTGATCCGTGAGGCGATGTTCACACCGTCACCGAATATATCGTCCTCTTTTATTATAACATCGCCTATGTGAATACCTATCCTGACCCAGAGTTCCCTGGACTTGGGCACGGTCGTGTTCCTGTCGGCAAAATATTTCTGGAGCTCTTTCGCGCAGTAAACAAGCATGACGGCGCTTTCGGATTCGACCAGTATCTCGTCCCCGATATGTTTTATGATCTTGCCGCCGTATTTCGCAGATATCTCGGTTACAATGTCCTTGTGTTTCTGAAGCAGTTTAAGGGCTTCGGCCTCATTGTTCTGCATCATCTTTGTATACCCGACGATGTCGGAGAACATTATAGCTCTTAATTTCCTTGTCGTGTTCGGTTCTTCCATTCAGTGCTCGCCTTAATTATTTAGCGGTACTATTTTTTCTCTTCAGCCGGCTTAAGAAGTTCTTTTCTTACCAGCTTTATTCTGCCTTCCTTGTCCGTTCCGACAAATTTCACTTTCAGCTTGTCTCCGATCTTGAAGTGCTCTTCGACATTGGCTATCCTTTCAAGAGAAAGTTCCGAAACATGAACAAGGCCTTCCGTTCTCGGCATTATCTCCACGAATACGCCGAAAGGTTTAACGCCTCTGACTATTCCTTCGTATATCTCGCCGACTTCCGGTTTAGCGAACATAGTTTTTATGTGTCTCAGAGCGGCTTCGCCGTTCTCGCCGTCCGAAAGGATCTTTATGAAACCGTTATCGTCAACATCAATTTTGACATCGAATTCTGCTATGATACCCTTAATGTTCTTTCCGCCGGGCCCCACGAACATTCCGATCTCATCGGGCGAAATTTTAAAATTGAGGATCCTTGGAGCGTGTTCGGAAAGAGCTTCTCTCGGTTTTGAGATCGTGGCGTTCATGATCCCGAGAATGTGTTTCCTTCCCTGCTTAGCCTGTTCAAGAGCTTTTTTCATAATGTCTATCGAGATGCCCTGTATCTTAATGTCCATCTGATATGCGCAGATGCCGTCTTCGGTACCTGTTACTTTGAAGTCCATATCGCCCAGATGGTCTTCGTCCCCGAGTATATCGGAAAGTATAACTACATCATCGCCTTCTTTTATGAGGCCCATAGCTATTCCCGCTACCTGTTTTTTTACGGGAACGCCGGCGGCCATCATCGCAAGCGAGTTCGAACATACTGAAGCCATAGAAGATGAACCGTTTGATTCAAGGATCTCGGAGACAAGCCTGATCGTGTAAGGGAAATCCTCTTCCGCCGGCAGAATGGGTTTGAAAGATCTTTCCGCGAGATTTCCGTGTCCTATCTCTCTTCTCGAAACACCGGTTATTCTTTTAACTTCGCCGACCGAGAAAGGAGGGAAGTTGTAGTGAAGATAAAATTTCTGTTCCTCGTTCTCATAAATATTTTCAATGGTCTGAGTGTCCGAATCTCCTCCAAGAGTGCAAACCCCCAAACTTTGCGTTTCGCCTCTGGTAAAAAGTGCCGAGCCGTGAACTCTGGGTAAAATATCGAGTTCGCATGTTATCTGTCGGATCTGATCCGGTTTTCTTCCGTCAATTCTGACCTGATTTTTGATTATGTTCTTTCTAACTATATCTTTTTCGAGATCGTGCATGACCGTAACGAAATCTTTTTCGTCTTCAGGGAATTCGTCCTCAAGAGCTTCGGCCACATCCGCATAAAGAAGTCTTCTGGCTTCATTTCTGTCTTCCTTGATCTTGATCTTTGTGAATTCATGGGTCTTGCTTTCGGAAAGAGAAGTCACTTTTTCTATAAGTTCTTTAGATATTTCAGGGACTGTATATTCGAATTTGGTTTTTCCGAATTCCTTTACTATCTCAGCCTGAAAATCGCAGATATCATCAATTATCTTCTGACCGAACTGAACAGCCTGAAGCAATTCGTCCTCGCTGACTTCTTTCGATTCGCCCTCGACCATGGAAATAAATCCTTTACCTCCGCTGATCACAAGCTCGATATCACATTCTTTCATTTGCTTTACCGTTGGATTGGCAATTAATTCACCGTTAAGTCTGCCGACCCTTACCGCGGATACAGGCTCGGAGAAAGGTATGTCGGAAAGGTTTACCGCAAGAGAGGTACCGATTATCCCGAAAACGTCCATTACCGTTTCGCCGTCAGAGGAAAGCACGCTGCACATGATCTGAACTTCATTGTTGAAACCTTCGGGGAATAAAGGTCTGATAGGCCTGTCGATTATCCTCGCGCTTAAGATCTCGTTATTCGAAGGTCTTGATTCTCTTTTTATAAATCCGCCCGGGAATTTTCCGGCGGCATACATTTTTTCCTTGTACTCGACCGTCATTGGGAAAAAGTCGAATCCCACAGCCGCAGTTTTCATTGCACAGATCGTCACCAGAAGCATATTGTCGCCGTATTTTACTACCGCCGAGCCGTTAGCCTGTCTTGCCATTTTTCCGGATTCGAGGATCAATTCCTTTCCGCCGAGCATCATTTTTTTGCTGAAAAACATCGTTTCTCCTGTTCGTTTTATTTATTTATCTCATCCATATATTCTTTTGCGTATTTCACATAGCTTTCAGCGTGATGAAGGAATTTTTCCTCGGTTTCGGCGGGAAGCTGTTTTATCACTTTTGCGGGCACACCGGCTATTAGTGAAAAATCCGGAAAGCTTTTATGTTCCAGTACCACCGATCCGGCGGCGACTATGCTGCACTTTCCGATCTTTGCGTCGTCAAGCACGGTTGCGCCCATGCCGATAAGGGTGTTATCTCCAATCCTGCATCCGTGAAGGGTCACGCTGTGTCCGACTATCACATTATCGCCTATCACAAGGGGATAGCCTTTAGTCTGGTGCAGGCAGCAGTTATCCTGTATGTTCGTATTTTCGCCTATTATCACATCGTCCTCGTCGGCGCGAACGGTGGCGTTGAACCACACGCTCGAATTATTTCCTATCTTCACCTTACCGATAACGCAGGCGGAAGGCGCAATAAAAACGCTTTCTCCGATCTCAGGTTCGATACCCTTGTAATTGTATATCATCATTACTCCAAATATTAAAGTTCATAACCCAGCTCATACATTTTCTGCGAAAAAAGCGGAACGGGGAACCCCATAACGCTGAAGAAACATCCGTCTATCTTTCTGATGAACTTTGAGCCGTAGCCCTGAATGCCGTACGCGCCTGCTTTGTCGAACGGCTCGTGAGTGTCCAGATAAGAATTTATCTGCCCGTCCGACATCGGAAAGAACTCCACCTTCGTTTCCGTAAACTCTTTCACGACCGCGTCCCTGAATGCGTCTGAAACATAGAGCGAAGTGAAAACGCTGTGGATATTTCCGCTTAAGATCCTGAGCATTTCGAAGGCGTGTTCCCTGTCGTCAGGCTTGTTAAGAATCCGGTCTCCAATGACGACTATAGTGTCGGAAGCTATTATCAGCCTTTCGTGGAACATAAGAGCTTTAACCGCCTCGCCCTTCTGTTCGGCCAGGTCCATAACGATCTCTCCGAATCCCTCAACCCCTCTGTGCACCTCATCTATTTCAGCCGGTTTAACCGAAAATTTCAGGCCGATATTTTCAAGAAGTTCCTTTCGCCGCGGAGATTTTGAAGCTAAAATTATGTTCCTTTCGTTAATGTGCATAATACCCTAATATTCTATCTTCTTTCCGTCCGGTGCAGTAATAATGACTTTGTTGCCCTCGCCGCTGTCCGGATTTTTATCTACATAGCCGATCACTTTCGAATCTATGTTGAAAGACCCTGCGACCGACATTACTTCTTCGGCATATCTTTCGGGAAGTATTACCTCCATTCTCGATCCCATATTAAACACCTGGAACATTTCCGGATAGTCCGTATTTGACGACGATCTGATCAGCTCGAAAAGGGGCGGAATATCCATCAGCGAGTCTTTGATATATATCACTCCGTTGCCAAAGCTCCTGCACTTGACCTGTCCGCCGCCCGAATTGTGAACTATGCCGTGAATGTTCTTTCTTCCGATCTCGTCGAAGACCTTTTTCAGAACCGGCGCGTAAGTTCTGGTCGGTGAAAGGACGGCCTGACCGACCGTGAGCCCGCCGTGCCCGAAATCGTCCGTCAGTTTGTATTTCCCGCAGTAAACATAGTCGGCGGGAGTTTTATCGGCGAATGATTCAGGGTATTTATCCATATATATCTTCGTGAAGACATCGTGTCTCGCCGAGGTCAGACCGTTTGAGCCCATACCGGCGTTATAACTTTTCTCGTATACCGCCTGTCCGTGGCTCGCAAAGGCTACGATAACATCCTCGGGCGCGATGTTCGAGTTGTCGATCACGTCAGCCCGCCTCATCCTGACCGCTATGGTGGAATCGGCGATGAGGGTCTTGACAAGATCGCCCACATCGGCGGTCTCGCCGCCGCACGACCGGATGCCGACGCCGTTTTCGTTAAGCATCGTGATGACCTCTTCATAGCCGGCGATTATCTCTTTTATAACCTCGCCGGGAACAAGGTGCTTGTTCCGCCCGATCGTGTTGGAGAACAGCATGTTCGATACCGCACCCGCGGCTATCACATCGTCAACGTTCATGACCAGAGAATCCTGGGCTATGCCGCGGAACACGCTTATATCGCCGGTCTCCCTGTAGTAAATGTAGGCCAGCGAGGATTTTGTGCCTGCGCCGTCGGCATGCATTATGTTGCAGTAGGCGTCGTCCCCGCCCAGAACATCTTCGATTATCTTGCAGAACGCTCCGGGGAAAAGCCCTCTGTCAGCGTCCTTAATCGCATCGTGGACCTCGGATTTTGAGGCGCTAACTCCCCTTTTCAGATATCTGTCGTCGTAATTAGTCAATTATCATTCCTCCGATGAGGCTTTTTATATCTGAGATATTTCTATCTTCAACAAATTTTTCCACTCCTTCAGCTATCGTCTTAGCGGACAGAGGGTTTGTGAAGTTCGCCGTTCCGACCTGAACAGCTGCTGATCCGGCAAGCATGAATTCGATCACATCCTCCGCGGAATATATCCCGCCCATTCCGATCAGCGGTATCTTTACAGCTTTGAAGCACTTGTAAACAGCCTGGAGCGCTACGGGTTTTATCGCCGGCCCGCTGTAACCGGCAACGACCGATTTTATCTTCGGCCTGAATGTTTTCAGGTCTATCGCCATCCCGAAGAGCGTGTTGATAAGCGACAGCGAATCGGCGCCTTCTCCCTCCGCGGCCTTCGCAATGGCGGTAATGTCGGTGACGTTCGGTGATAGTTTGACCATCATGTGCTTCGAATATACTTTTCTCACCTCACGGGTCACCTCCGCGGCCACCTTCGGGTCCGTCCCGAAAGCCACCCCGCCCTCCTTCACATTCGGGCAGGAAATGTTGACCTCGATCCCGTCAATGCAGTCTATTCCGTCGAGTGCTTCGGCCACTTTAATATAGTCTTTAAGCTCTTTTCCGGCGATGTTCACAATAACGACGGTATTTAAAATTTTTATTACAGGAATTTTCTTTTCTAAAAACTCCTCAAGCCCGACATTGGCGAGGCCGATGGAATTCAGCATCCCGCACTCCGTTTCCGCAATCCTCGGCATAAGGTTTCCGATCCTCATTTCCGGAGTGATAGCTTTAGTTACTATACCGCCGAGTGCGGAAAGATCGTAGAGTTCGGCGAATTCCTCGCCGTACCCGAAAGTCCCGGACGCCGTCAGTACCGGGTTTTTAAGTGTTATCCCACCGCCTATGTTCACTGATAAATCTGCCATGCACGCGTTCCGTAAAACATAATAATTTATTAAAGGTTGAAATATAATGATTTTGATATAAAAGTCAAATCATATATGAGTCCAGGGCGGCACTGTTAGTAGGGAAGCTTCTTAAAATACCGGTTCGATAACGCGGCGAAATAGCCTTTGAACAGGAGTTTTTTGACTTCTTTTCTGGTTATTTTGTAAGTTTCGTTGGAATCTATGAAAATGTCGAGGTCATTCTTAATTCCGTTGAGCGTAGCGTATGCCAGGACTACCGGCCAGATGCAGAAGAGACGGATCCTCCAGAGCCTTACAGGCACAGCTTCAATGTATTTAACGGCCGCCTTCAGATGTTCTTCGGCTCTGCTGATAAGTTCACCGTAAACCGCTTTTATTTCGTTCTTTCTGCCGTTTTTGAAAAACTCGTCAAGACTTATGCCGTATTTATCCAAAAGGCCGGCAGGTATAAAACACCTTCCTTCAGTAAAATCCTCTCTCGAATCCTTAATTATGTTCACATACTGCAGAGCCTTTCCGAACGACACGCCGTTCTCGAACATGACGGCACTTTTTTCTTTGCAGACTTTAAAACGATCAAGCGTAAAAAGTCTTGAAAGGAGTTCCCCTACAGTGCCTGCCACATAATATGTGTATTCCTCGAGCTCTTCGACTGTCGAAAGCTGAACTTTAGGGTTGTCTGATCCGAAAGCGTATTTTTTCATGCCTTCCGCCATCTCGACAGTCCAGTTCCGTATGTGCTCTCTGACATCTTCCGGGAAGGTTTCTATGCATTCGAATACATTAAAAGCATTTTCAAGTATTATCTTTTCAAAAGGTTTAATGTCGGATGTCGCAGCTATATCGGCGAATATGTTGTTATTATCGGGAAATGCAGCGGAATTCCGGATGCATTTTACGGCTTTATCGAGAGCTTTTTTCTTTACTTCGACCGTGATGTCGTAAGAATCCTCGATAGTGTCGAGCAGCCGGCAGATAAGATAAGAATGACCCACATAAAAATGCAGGTCCTTCGGAAGTATCCTGATAGACGGATAAAAAGTCCTTGAGACTTCTTTCAGCCAGATATTTCTTTTCTTAGCGAATTCGAAGGCGTAGAATTTATCATCAGTCAATTATTTCTTCATCCTTTGATTCATTAAGCATCATCACAAAATTGTCAGGATCTTTCACTTTGTGGTTCCTGCAGCACTCCTCCACGGTCGCGAACCTGTTCATTTCGCAGGCGAAACATCTCATTTTATTATTGACGAAGACTCTTCTTGTGGAAGGGTATTTTGTGAAAATATTAGTAATATAATCGTCTTTAGTAATTTCTTCAGACATCATATCCTCCAAAAATTAACATAAAAATTTTGATGCGGTAATTATAGCTGCGGTCTCGGCTCTCAATGTCCTTTTGTTCAGTTTGACGGGCAAAAAACCGGCTTTGAGCATTAAGCTTTTTTCCCCGTCCGTAAATCCACCCTCAGGGCCCACGGCGGCAAGGATGTTTCCTTTTCTTTCGCGGTCAGGAGCATCTCCCGAGATATCGGAAAAGAACTTTCCGTTGAAACCTCCAAGCGCGATAAGTTCTTCGAATCTTATTGTTCCTGATATCTTTACATCGGTATTTCCGCCGCATTGCTTTAAAGCCGAGATCATTGAAGGTTTCAAAGATTCGGTCTTCATTTTCGGGAAGGCTGTGCGTTCAGAAATGAAAGGTATGAATTCATAAATACCGAGTTCCGTCAGTTTTTCCATCAGCAGTTTCATCTTTGAATTTTTGTTCAGAAGGGAAACGGCCAGAGAGAGTTTTACGCAGTTGTAATCCGCATCGGTCTCGATCTTTTCAAGAGGCATCAGAACCAGCTGTTTTTTTGTGCATTCAATGACCTCAGATCTGAACCGGTAACCTTTTCCGTTTATTACATCAACAGTCTCTGCGGGCTTGATCCTGAGGCTGGAATAAGCGTGCAGAACTTCATTCGCGTCTGAAATGACAAGAGACCGGTCTTTCTCAATAATGGTATTTGTGTAAAAAGTCTCCATTACCTCCTCAACATGTCAGGAATATAAGTCAATTAACCCTCGAATGTTATGATTAATTGAATATCCTTAAAAATTTTTTCTGGTGCCTCGGACCGGGGTCGAACCGGTACGGGGTGTGAGCCCCGCTGGATTTTGAGTCCAGTGCGTCTGCCAATTCCGCCACCAAGGCAATTTTGGACAGGCAAGATAATTATTTTGTTAAGATTTGTCAACTTATAATCTTGTGAATCCGTCAGATTTTGCGTATAATGTAAATGTGTGAAGAACGCGGGGGCGGACTTGAAATTTTATAACATCATATTCCTGATATTTTCATTATGGAGTTCGGGTTTTTCTGCAGGATTTATGAGACTTTCCGAATTCATACCGGCGGAGGCCAAAAATGATACGGCCATCTGGGTGGCGAATCCTGTGCCGGATAAAAATATGGATCCCGACGAGACTCTTGAGATCGATATTTCATACTCATTCGACTGGAAACCGGACTCAATAGTTTTCTATTCAATTACAGTTTCTGTATTCAGCCTCTCTGATGTTTCGCCGGTCCAGTCAGCGACTTTCAGTGAGTTTACGAACAGGTTAAGGATAGTAACGAAACCTGAAATTTACGGTCATGCAAGGGTCAGCTACACCGCAAACACAAGCATAGGTTCAGCTACAGACATATTTTTACTCCGAGTGGAAAAGTCTGACAGATCGTGGATACCTTCTTCAGGACAGTACAATATTCTGCCCGAAAACTGCTTCGGGAGCGGTAATTCGGCATGGAAGGCCGCATCCGCATTTGATCTGGGTGCGGCTGTTTATAAACTTGACTGCATTGAGTTCGGGTACGGACTGGACGGCTCGGCCGACTGGCAGGTAGTTCTCTTTGACGGGACACCTACAGCTTCCGTTATAAACGGCTTAAGCGGCACAAAGTCGTTCGGCGGGGGTTATTCTTATTTCATCGAAAACATTAATACCGATATAACCGGAAATATCGCAGTTGTATTTTCCACAAACTCCAATTTTATGGCAATGGAACCCGGCGGGAACAGCGGCAATACCTGGATATATTCCGAAAGCACAGGATGGGAGAAGCCGAGTCAGATATCCCCCGATTACTCAGGCGCATGGTACATAAGACTGTACATGCTTGACCCTTCAGGTATTCAAGTCACAGCAGAAAACGATATATCTCATTCTCTTCTGGGGAACTATCCAAACCCTTTCAATAATCAGACCGTTATCTACTGGAACATGGCAAAAACCGGAAATGCGGCTGTCTGTATCTATAATTCAAAAGGAGAGCTCGTCAGAAAATATGAAAAAGGCTTACTTTCAGCAGGAAATTATTCTTTTGTGTTCGACTCATCAGGTTTCAATTCAGGAGTTTATTATTACGAACTTATTATTGACGGAAACAGGGAAGCTTCAAAAAAAATGCTTTATTTGAAATAAGGAATATCATGAGAACAAGAATAGGTATCGCGGGATGCGGGCACTTAGGCAAACTCCACACTAAAATGCATACGATGCTGAACGATATTTCGGAGCTTATCGGAGTATATGATATTAATATAGAAGCAGCGAAAGCAGCTTCTGAGCAGTTTGGCTGCCGGGCGTTCGGCAATCTGGACGATATGCTTCCGCTGGTCGACGGAGTTGTCGTGGCTGTAGCAACGCAGGGGCACTACGAGGTCGCCAAAAAATGCCTCGTGGCCGGCCGGCACGTGTTCATCGAAAAGCCGATAACAGCGACCGTAGCACAGGGCGAGGAACTTGTAGCTCTGGCAGAAGAAAAAGGGCTAATAATTCAGGTCGGGCAGATCGAGCGGTACAACCCGGCGTTCAGCCAGCTTCACAATTTTGCAATAGAACCCAAATTCATAGAAGCGCACCGGCTTGCGCCGTTCAATCCGAGAGGTGCGGATGTCTCCGTGGTGCTTGACCTCATGATCCACGATATTGACCTGATCTTAAGCCTCATAAAATCCGATGTGGAAAAGATCGATGCTGCAGGTGTCGCGGTTGTTACGGACACTACAGACATCGCCAACGTCAGGATCAAGTTCAAAAACGGTGCGGTAGCAAATATGACGGCTTCAAGGATGTCACTCAAAAAAATGAGAAAGTTCAGGATATTCCAGGAGCATAAATATCTCTCCCTCGATCTTGATACAGGAATAGCCGATATTTTCTATCTCGCGGATTCAGATACTCAGGTCACTGACGGCATGGCTGTTGCTAACCTGGACCATGTGAAAAAGAAAATAATATATTCAAAGCGCGATAAGATCGAAGTGAACGCTCTTTTGGAAGAGAACAGGGATTTTGTTAATGCGGTAGCCGGAAAACACAATGTGAAAGTAACCGGCTCTGACGGACTTAAAGCACTTAAGGTCGCTGATGAAATATTGAAAGAGATCGCAAATCAGTTCAAAGGGAATTAATATGGAATGGTTTTCTGTTGATGTTGATGTGAACGACGAAATTGTTAAGGATGTCCTGACCGAGTTCGCTTTCTCGATAGGCTGTCAGGGCATTGAAGACCTTGACGAGACAACATTCGAGGATAAAAGCGGTTTGAGGCTTTTTTTTGAGGAGGACGAAGATCCTCTTGTGATCATTAATTCGCTTAACCTTTTTTTTCAGGAGCAGGGTCTGAAAGATGTGCCTATAAGCTCGGAGAAAATTCCGAACACTGACTGGCGGGAGGAATGGAAGAAGACATATGAGCCTGTCGAGGCGGGAAATTTTCTCGTCGTACCCGCATGGATGAATGTGGAGACCGATAAAATTAAGATACTCATCGAGCCGAAGATGGCTTTCGGAACAGGCACGCATGAAACTACAAAGCTCATGCTGGAGGAGATAAGCAAGCACGATCTAAAGGATACCAGCATTTTTGATGCCGGTTCAGGTTCGGGAATACTTGCCATCGCGGCAGTAAAAATGGGAGCAGTTAGCGTAACCGCGGTCGATATAGACGAGGAAAGTTACGATAACTGCAAGGAAAATGCGCATCTGAATAAAGCCGATATGCACATTCATACGAAGTTCTCCACAGAAAGCGATTATGAAAAAGAGAATGTTTATGATAGCGTTCTGGCAAACATTAACAGGTCGGTACTCGAGGATCTTCTGCCAAAATTCAAGAAGATCGTAAAGCCGGGCGGAATGATAATTCTGTCAGGTATCCTCGTTGATGAAAATCACAGGATGTATAAAAGGATAAGCGATGTCGGAGGGCTTGTCGTTGACGGTTATTATGAGAAGAACGAATGGTGCCTCATACGGCTGGTAAAGAATTAAGAGCCATTTTTTGTAAACGCCTGAAGGCATTTATTAACAGATTGACTAAACAGTTTATTTTAGGTATATTGTAAACTGCTTTTTTATTTAATTCACGGAGAAATATTATGGATACTGATAAATTATCCGTTCTTGCGGTCAGTGAGAGCGGCTTTATTTTCGATCCTGTCACGGGGCATTCATATACCGCCAACGTAACAGGTTTGAAGATACTTGAACTTCTCAAGGCCGGCATGGACGAGGATGAGATAAAATCGGCGATCATGGATGAATTCGACGCTTCAGACGATGAAGTGACCGTCGATATTCAGGATTTTATTGAAAATCTTAAAAAATATTTCCTGGTTTAGGCGGATATAATGAAGCTGACAGTAGCCGTAAGCGGAATCAACACGGTCGATAATCCCGGACCCGGATTCGGGATATGCAGGGCATTGAAGGAAAGCAGACTCGACATAAGAACGGTGGGGCTGGCATATGACGCTCTGGAGCCGGGAATATACCTCGATCATATCATTGATAAAAGCTATATAATGCCGTATCCTTCAGGAAGCAAAGAAGCTTTCGTAGAGCGGCTGACAGATATTCATGAAAAAGAAGAAATAGATGTTATAATTTCCGCTCTCGACGCTGAACTTCCCATCTATATGGACATTGAGCCGGTACTCGCTGAAATGGGCATAAAGATGCTTATCCCCACAAGGGAGATGTTCAGGTTAAGAGATAAACTGAGACTGAAAGAGCTTTCGGAAAAGATCGGTGTTAAAGCACCGGAATATATCAGCTGCACATCACTTTCAGATCTGCACAAAGCCACTGAAAAACTCGGTTTCCCGTGCATGGTCAAAGGACCGTTCTATGAAGCGTTCAAAGCGAATTCCCCCGGGGAGGCCGAAAGCTATTTCATCAAGATAGCGGCCGCATGGGGTTATCCGATTATAGCACAGAAGTTCATTCAGGGAGACGAATACGATGTTATAGGCTGCGGGGACGGGAAAGGAAATGATATCGGCGTGTTCGCTATCCGCAAAATGACGATCACCAAGCTCGGTAAGGTCTGGAACGCGGTAAGCATAAGGAACGATAAGCTGATATCGGCGGCGAAGGATGTTGTGAAGGGACTGAAATGGCGAGGCGGGTTTGAATTCGAAGTGCTGTTGGAGGATAAAACCCAGGAGATTTATGTGCTCGAGATCAATCCAAGGTTCCCGGCGTGGGTGTATTTTCCCGCCGGTTGCGGTATTAATCTGCCTGAAAGGATGGTAAGGTTTTTAACGGGAATGAACTATGAGACTCATTCTGATTATGAGAGCGGTAAACTGATGATAAGATATGTTAACGAAGTGGTAAAGGACATCTCGGATTTCGAGAAGATAAGCACTTATGGTGAATCAGGAGAGGCGGAAAAATGAAAAAAGAATACATAAAACCATACATAAAAAGACAGTCGGCCGGAGTGATGAACAAGTTCGGCGTAACATACAACAAAGGGCACAGGGAAGAGATCGAAGGAGTCCCGGTCGGAAGGCTGACGGACAAATTCGGATCTCCCGTTTTCGTTTTAAGTGAGAGGATCATAAGGGAAAGATACAGGAAAATATTTTCCTATTTCTCAAGCAGGTACCCGAAAGCGAAAATGAGCTGGTCCTATAAGACCAACTACCTTGGCGCGGTGTGCTCGATACTTCATCAGGAAGGCGAGACAGCGGAGGTCGTGTCCGATTTCGAGTATGAAAAGGCGAGAAACCTTGGTGTTCCGGGGAACAGGATAATTTACAACGGCCCCTATAAACCGCTCGGGTCGCTTGTGACCGCCTTTTCAGACGGCGCGATGGTGAACCTGGACAATTTCGACGAGATCATCAAGGCCGAGGAAGCCGCAAGAAAGACCGGAAAGAAAGCCCCGGTCGGCATAAGGGTGAACATGGACACCGGCGTTTATCCACAGTGGTCACGGTTCGGCTTCCCGATCGAGAACAACGGCGCCTTCAACGCTGCGAAGAGGATATCTCACAGCGAGCATCTGCACCTCGAGGGTATCCACTGCCACATCGGGACTTTCATGATGGATCCCAACGCATACAAGGAGGCAGTAAAAAAAGTAGTGCAGCTGATGCGGAAGATAGAAAAGGAATTTGAAATCACAATATCGTACCTCGATTTCGGAGGCGGTTTTCCCTCGAATAATAAGCTTAAAGGGACCTATCTTCCGCCTGAAGTCGCCGTCCAGCCCGTCGAGAGTTTCATCGACGCCGTGGCGGACACGCTCTTGGACGAGCTTGCGCCTGATGAATATCCCGATGTTTATCTCGAAACAGGGCGAGCCATAGTGGACGAGGCGGGTTGGCTTATTTCCACCGTCGACGCTGTCAAACGTCTGCCGGACGGCACGAAGTCATACATCATCGATGCCGGAGTGAATCTGCTGTACACATCAGCCTGGTACAACTACAAGGTCGAGATCGACCGCGCGGTTCACGGCGCGTATGAGAACAGCATACTTTACGGGCCGCTCTGTATGAACATAGATGTGGTGGTCGAAAGCGCGTTCCTGCCTCCTTTGCCAAAAGGGACAAGGATAATACTTTCTCCCATGGGAGCGTACAATGTAACACAGTGGATGCAGTTCATCAGATACCGTCCAGCTGTATGTATGATAATGGCGGACGGCACCCTTGAAGAGATAAGGCGTCCCGAGAGGCTGGAAGATGTTACAGGTCCGGAACGCGTACCGGAAAAACTGAAAAAATTCAATCTGTAAGATCAGGAAGAAATGGAAGTAAGAAAAACAAATCCGGCTGCTGAATTCATCAGGGATGTGCTCTTTGCATATTCGAGTCTTTTTTTTATAAGGAATCAGGCACTGGGTGTAATTCTGTTCTGCGCAACGCTTTTCAACAGGAATATCGCGGTATCTGGTTTATTGGGATTGTTGACAGCCCTTCTTTTCTCAAGGTTTATAGGAATAAAGAAAGATGATCCGGTAAATAAATTGTTAACATACAATGCTCTCCTTACCGGATTTGCCGTCGGATTTATCTTCAAAATTACATATCTGTCTGTTCTTCTGACTGCCGGAATGAGTATTTTCACTGTCCTGCTCACGTACACAATAAGTTCGGCGTTATATCTTTACTTCAAACTACCCGTCCTGAACATTCCTTTCACTATATCAGCTACGATAGTTTACCTGGCGTCTGGGAAATACAGTAGCCTGATAGTTGATTCTTTTTACAGGCAGGAATACTTTAATCTGGATTTTATTCCGTCATATATACAGGGAATTCTCCGGGCGGCCGGGATACTGATCTTTATGCCTTACGATATTGTGGGGCTGATAATTCTGCTCGCCATTCTTCTGTATTCCAGAATAACATTTTTTTCGGCGGTCGTGTCATATTATACGGGAATATTTTTCCTTTCTCTGTTAAAGGGAAGCATACCGCTCGCATTCGCCGAAATATCCTCGTTCAACTTCATACTCGTCGGCGCGGCGCTCGGCGGAATGTTCCTGATACCGTCAAAGAGAACGTATCTCTTAACACTGACGGCAGTACTCGGATCGGTCTTCATAATTGATGCCGCATCGGTATTCTGGATATCTTTCGGCATACCTGTTTTTACCCTTCCGTTCAATCTGACGGTCCTACTGTATATTTATGTTCTCGGCAGTGTAAAATATGTGATGATGAATTCGACCGGCATCGAACAGCCGGAGATGGCTCTTATCGATCATCTCAACTATTCTAACAGGTTCGACTGGGAAACGCCCTCTGTCAGCCTGCCGCTCTCCGGGAAATGGACGGTCTATCAGGGTTTTGACGGCGAATGGACGCACAAGGGATTCTGGAGATATGCTTACGATTTTGTTATCACAGAAGATGGCAGAACATTTTCGGGAGCCGGTGATAAAAAAGAAGACTATTTCTGTTTCGGTAAACCAATACTATCCCCTGCAGATGGAACGGTAGTCGAAGTGTTTGACGACCTTGACGACAATGACATAGGCGAGGTTGATAAGGCAAGTAACTGGGGAAATTATATTATAATTTATGTCTATCCCGGCTACTATGTCGAGCTCTCACATATAAAAAAGGGATCTGTCAGGGTAAAAAAGAACGATCAGATCTCGCGCGGGCAGCTGATAGCGGAGTGCGGAAATTCCGGTTACTCGCCCCAACCTCATCTGCATATACAGGTGCAGCTCTCTCACCTGATCGGCTCACCGGGAATAGAATTCACTTTCAATTCATTCGTTGTGAACGGCAAAAGCACTGATACAAAATATCTTTCTAAAGGTGATACTGTTATGCCGCTTTCGCCTTCAAAAACGCTGTCAAGAAAATTCCTGTTCATTCTTGATGAGGAATTTGGATATGATGTTTATAAAAATGATAATAAGACCGGCCGGATTAAGCTTAAGGTAGGAATGGGTTACGACGGCACATACTATTTCGCGGACGAAAAAGATAACAGGCTCTATTTTGGGTCAGATAAGGGCAGATTCGTGTTCTTCAAATATGACGGCAGTAAAGGCGCCGTTCTTAAATATTTCTTCCTTGCTATGCCGTCAGTTCCTTTAGCGGACGATGAGGATATTGAATGGAAAGAGACAGTTCCCGATAATGTTCTGAGTGTACTTGGAATGCCTCTGCTGATAAAATCCTTCAATCATAATTTGAGAAAGCTGACAGGAACTTACACAATGACCGGAAAGGATAATGTAACCGGCAGAATAACAGGTGAAAGAGGAATTATATCTGAAACAGGTGCGGAACTTGATGCCGGAAAAGGTGTCCGAAGGATCGAAGTGAAGTTTAACGGGGATAATATAAAAATAGAGAAGATAAATTGAGAAATACACTGATTACGGTTCTGATAGCAACGGCCTCCCTATACGCATTGATAAAAACGGATGAGCTGCTAATCAAAGGGGATGAATTCTATTTTAAGGGTGACCTGCAAAAAGCGCTGGAATACTATTTTGAGGCTGAAAATATTGAACCGGGAAATGCGGGAGCTATGACCGGAATTTATAACGCTTCCATCAATTCGGGTTCTATCCGGACAGCGAATGGTTATGCTTATAAACTTCTTAAGACGAACAATTCGGAGATCAATCAGGACAGGGTAATTTATTCTGACGCTCTGCTGGGAAAAACATCGTACGCTGAGAAACTGCTGAAAAACAGGCCTGATTATTTTAGGAAAAAACAGGTATACTATCTTGCGGGGAGCGGATTATCTCAGACAGGATATTATCAGGCAACTGCCGACTGGTACAGGAAAGCAATTGACGACGGTTTCAGTTCCTACGAGTTTAAAAAAAATTATAATGCTGTGCTCCCTAAGCTCAACGATGACAGAAAATATCTTGATGTTATATTTTCAAAGTATTCTTACGGTTCCAGCGATCTTCTTCTGGGCGGTTTCAATCTTAATATAAATTATAATTTCGGAGCGGGAAAGCACAGGTTCAATACAAATTTCGTTATGCAGGAGACAGGCATAGATCCGGCCATGAATGATGAGGTCGGATTTACCTTCTATGACGATATTGGCCAGTATGAGTTCTTCGGCCAGTACAATTACGCTCTTAACAGGTTCATTACCTTATACGGAGGGCTTAAAGGAAGTGTTCTGGTGAACGATTATGTTCAGAGCGCATCAGCAGTTTCAGCCGGAGCACGGATATGTTACGGTATTCTCAGGGTTAATACATATACGAACTATTCCGGAATTAATTACGATTATTACGAATTTACCGAAAATCCGATTCCGCGAGAAAAAAAATACAGGACTTACAGCGGTTCCTTTTCATCGGTCCAGAATACTATCGACATCTCTTTGAGCATAAAGGGAGTTTATGCGGGAGGTATCGCTCATGTTGTTAATGATATCGGGTCAAGTTATGCCGAGGATATGATAAGTTCAGACAGGGATACACTTGTAACAACTATATCGCCGGCTATAATCAGCAAAGATACCAGATTCTTATACGGGGCTACTGCCGGGTATATTAACGAGAAATACGATATGTTCGCAAGCTGGACAACAGGCGATATGTTTCTCGTCAACACCGGCGAGGGGAGATACCTGAACACTAACGATTCAAAACTTAAACAGAATATTCTTGCCGGAGTCATTTTCAGAAAGCTTTTCGGGGACTGGATACTCGGTTACACTTTTTCATATTCTGATTTCGATGACTATACGATCATGACGAATTCAATAATAGCAAATTATAACTGGAGATAAAAATGAGAAAATTGATGATAGTGTGTTTCACACTGCTTTTTAGCTGTCTTTCCGCCGAAATGACGCAGAAAGAAATAGAAAGCTCATACTGGAGTTCATACAGCTACGAATCGGCTCAGAAATACGATAAAGCTATATCATCGTTAAACAAAGTGTACAGTGAATATCCGAACGGGTATACCGTGAATTACAGGCTCGGATGGCTATACTATTTATCGGGAAACTATTCTAACGCCCATAAACATCTCGAGGCGTCTTTGCTGATCTACCCTTACTCGGTCGAGGTATTGAACACGATAAACCTAATAAATGTTGCGAAAATGGAATGGGATAATGTAGAGATCCAGTCTTCAAAGGTTTTCAAGATAGATTATTATAACTACTATGCGAATTACTGGTACTCTGTGGCATTAATGAGGCAGAAAAAATACGACCATGCCATTAAGACCGCAGACAAAATGCTTGCGATTTTCCCTACGAATGTTGTTTTCCTTAATATTCTTGCAGAGAGTAAATTTCTGGCGGGCGAAAAGGATGAGGCCATGCTGATATTCGGAAGCGTAATTATACTTGATAAGGACAACGAAACGGCAAAATACTATCTGGGCCGATAAAACAAAGTCACTGAAATACATAAAAATTTATTTGATTTATGCACAATAAAGTCATAAATTATTTATCTTTAGATTATACCATAGATGATTTAAATAAATAAAGGGAGAAAGTTAAATGTCCAACATCGGTTCCTACGAAGAAAGAGTGAATAACTTCAGCTGGAAGATAGCTGAGGAAGAGCTTGGTTATAAGGACGGTGACGTCATCAATATAGGATGGCACTGCACCGACAGGATCTGCAAAATGGGTAAAGCGCAGAAAACGGCACTCATCTGGGAAGGTCACTCAGGAGAAGAAAAGAAATACACATTCGACGACATCAGAAAAGCTACTAACACGATAGGCCATTACCTTAGAAGTATCGGAATAAAGAACGAGGACAGGGTATGTCTGTTCATGGATAAAGTCCCGGAGCTTTACCTTGGATTCCTGGGAGTTCTTAAGATCGGCGCGATAGCTCAGCCGCTGTTTTCCGCTTTCGGCGACGAAAGCCTTTTTGTAAGGCTGGAGAACGCTCATACAAAAGCTATAATCACACAGAGAAAGCATGTCGGAAAAGTAAGAAAGCTTCTTGAGAGAACTCCTTTCCTGGAGCATATAATAATTATCGACCACGACGGGATCAAACCGCTGAAGGAGAGGGAAAAGGCTTTCGATCTTGAAAAAGCGGAATGGATTGACCAGTTCGAGATATTCCCGACTAAAGCGGAATCGCCGTCGGTTCTTCACTACACTTCAGGCACCACTGGTCTTCCCAAGGGCGTAAAACATGTTCATTACTCAATAATATCACAGTATCTGACGGCAAAATGGGTTCTCGACATTCAGGAGAACGATGTTTACTGGTGTACAGCGGACCCGGGATGGGTTACCGGTACATCCTACGGGATAATCGGAGCATGGTCCAACGGCGCGACCCAGTGCGTGCTCGATGCCGGATTCTCCGCGGACAACTGGTATAAATTCATAGAAAAAAACAAAGTTACAATGTGGTACTCCGCCCCGACGGCGATCAGATCGCTCATGAAGGCCGGCGAAGAGGTGGTAAAACAGTACAATCTGAGCTCACTGAGACATCTAGCCAGCGTCGGCGAGCCTCTTAACGCTGAGGCTGTCATCTGGTCGCAGAGGGTTTTCGGCAAGCCGTTCTATGATACATACTGGCAGACCGAGACCGGATCGATGATGATCTGCAACTATCCCGGCATGAAGGTAAAACCCGGCTCGATGGGAAAACCGTTCCCCGGAGTTACGGGCGCGGTATTGGACGAGAAGACATTCGAGCCGATAACTGAACCCAACAAACCAGGACTGATAGGATTTAAGCCCGGATGGCCTGCAATGATGAGGACATACTGGAATAACGAAGAGACTTATAAAAAGAAATTCGCGAACGGCTGGTACCTGCCCGGCGACAAATCAACCATCGACGCTGACGGATACTACTGGTTCGTGGGCAGGGACGACGATGTTATAAATACAGCCGGCCATCTTGTCAGTCCGTTCGAGGTCGAATCGGCCCTTCTTGAACACCCGGCAGTAGCTGAATCCGCAGTGGTTTCAAAACCTGACGAGGTGAACATGGAGGTCGTAAAGGCGTTCGTAACATTAAAACCCGGGTTCGAAGCAGGAGAAGACCTCGAGCTTGAGATCATGAACTTCATCAGAAAGAAGCTTTCACCTCTCGCCATGCCTCAGGAGATCGAATACCTTGAGAGACTGCCTAAAACGAGAAGCGGCAAGATAATGAGAAGGATGCTCAGGGCTCAGGAATGGGGTCAGGACATCGGCGACACATCCACGCTTGATGACGAATGAAAAAAAATCAATATAATAAAACAAAAGGAGAATCAAAATGGAAGAAATGAAAGACATCGTGCTGAAGTATGTAATAAACGAATATCTTGAAGACGAAGATGAAGTTCTGACCTACGACACGCCTCTTATTTCAGGCGGGATCGTGGACTCTTTCTCTATGGTCTCACTGAAAAGATTCCTCGAAAATAAATACAAGATCTCCATACCCGACGATAAAGCCACTCCTGAAGCTTTCGACTCGGTCAACAAGATATGCACTCTTGTAAACGAATTTCTAAAATAGGAGATTTAAGATGGCTTACAGCGATAAGGTCAGAGGCATTTACAACTCAACTCTGGACGAAATAAAGGAGAAAGGGATATTCAAGCAGGAAAGGTTCATTCACTCATCTCAGGCTGCGGATATCGAGGTCGAATTCCCGACGGGTTCACAGCTTAAAAAAGTTATAAACATGTGCGCCAACAACTACCTGGGCCTTTCCAGCCACCCGGATGTGATAAAAGCGGCACACGCAGGCCTTGACACAAGAGGATACGGAATGTCGTCGGTCCGTTTTATCTGCGGAACCCAGGACATTCATAAGGAACTGGAGAAAAAAGTAACGGAATTTCTGGGAACGGAAGACACTATACTCTTTCCGTCCTGTATGGACGCCAACGCCGGCGTTTTCGAAGCTATACTGACAAAAGACGACGTGATGATCTCCGACAGGCTCGTTCACGCTTCGATAATAGACGGGATAAGGCTTGCACCGGCTATGCACGATACTTTTAAGCATTCCGACATGGCTCATCTTGAGGAAAAACTTCAGCTTCACTCCGACAAGAGGCTTAAAGTTGTCATAACAGACGGCGTGTTCTCAATGGACGGCGATACGGCGAAACTTGACGAGATGGTGGCGTTATGCGAGAAATATGACGCGATGCTTTTCGTTGACGAATCGCATTCCTCGGGTTTTATAGGTAAAACAGGAAGAGGCACTCATGAAAAATGCGGCGTGATGGGTAAAATAGATATAATCACGACAACTTTCGGAAAAGCACTCGGAGGAGCGTCCGGAGGATGCGTATCCGGAAGGAAAGAGCTTGTTGAGATGTGCCGCCAGAAAGCAAGACCCTATCTGTTTTCCAACACTATCGCGCCGGTCGTAGTTTCCGGGGTGAACACCGTGCTTGATATTCTGTCTAAGAGCACGGAAAGAAGAGATAAATTAGAGAAGAATACCGAATTCTGGAGAAAAGGTCTCACAGAAGCAGGTTTCGTTCTCAAGGAAGGCGATACTCCGATAGTTCCGGTAATGCTTTTCAACGCAAAACTTTCGCAGGATTTCTCTAAAGCCCTGTACGAGGAAGGTATTTACGCCATCGGATTCTTCTTTCCGGTAGTACCTCAGGGACAGGCAAGGATAAGAACGCAGATCTCCGCAGGTCACGAAATCCACCACCTTGAAAAAGCGCTTGAAGCATTTATTAAAGTCGGAAAAAAATTCGACATACTTGGAAAGACCAAGCAGGAAATAATCGCGATGTACGGTCAATAAAATAAATTCCGAAAAGGGCGGAAAAAATCCGCTCTTTTCCGGTAATGTGCGGGGAAATTAATGTCATTCGACAAAGATATTAAGCAGTTCTATATACAGCAACTGGCCGCAATAAAAGAACAGAATCTTTTCAAGCAGGAAAAACAGATCCTTTCCGGCCAGAATGCCTCGATAAAAGTAGAATATCCCAAAGGGGTATTGAGCGGCGATATCATTAACATCTGCTCGAACAATTACCTGGGATTTTCTGATCATCCCGATGTTATAAGATCGGCCTCTGAAACCCTCGGCTCCAGAGGATACGGCATGTCGTCGGTACGCTTCATCTGCGGCACCCAGGACATTCATGTCGATCTTGAGAACAAGATGTCTCTGTTCCTGGGAATGGATGACACCATTCTGTTCTCATCGGCTTTCGACGCGAACCTGGGAATATTCGAAGCTCTTCTGGATGATGAATGCGCTATATTTACAGATTCGCTGAATCACGCTTCAATAATTGACGGTACGAGGCTGTGTAAGGCTAAAAAAATAAGATACGCGAATAACGATATGGACGATCTTCAGCTTAAACTTGAAGAGGAAAGGGACCATAAGGTAAAGCTTATAGTTACAGACGGCGTATTCTCAATGGACGGGATCGTGGCTCAGGTGGACAGGATCTGCGAGCTTGCGAAAATGTATAAAGCCCTCGTTATGGTGGATGACTCTCATGCGACGGGGTTCATCGGGAAAACCGGAAGAGGCACGCACGAACTCCACAATGTAATGGGTGAAGTGGACATTATAAGCACCACTTTCGGCAAAGCGCTGGGAGGCGCTTCGGGAGGATGCATTTCCGGCCGGCAGGAGATAATCGACATCCTGAGGCAGAAATCAAGGCCGTATCTCTTTTCAAACTCGATCTCTCCGGTAGTGGTCGGAGGTGTGCTGAAAGTGATGGAGATGATAATGCATTCATCAGAAAGAAAGGATAAGCTGGACAGCAACACAATGTTCTGGAAAGAAGGTCTCAGGGAAGCCGGGTTTATCCTCACTGCGACAGAAAGTCCGATCGTGCCTGTTATGCTTTTCAACGCCAAGCTTGCTCAGGATTTCTCCAGAGACCTTTACGCTGAAGGAGTGTACGCCATAGGGTTCTTTTATCCTGTTGTGCCCAAAGGTAAGGCAAGGATAAGGACGCAGATATCGGCAGCCCATGAAAAACATCATCTGGAAAAAGCCCTGGAAGCTTTTATAAAAGTCGGGAAAAAGTACAGTATCCTGGGTAAGACCCGGGAAGAAATAATCGAAATGTACCCTATCTCAACAGTTCTGTAAAAAATCAGGGAACAAAGCTGAATGCAACCCGGAAGCAAAATAAATGACAGATATGAGATAATCCGTCTGCTTGGAGAAGGCGGAATGGGTAACGTCTACCTTGTTAAAGATTATGTAGAGAACCGCACGGTAGCCCTGAAGCTTATAAAAGACAAATTTTTTTCCAATAAGGCTATAGACAGGTTCAAGAACGAATTCAGGATAGTGAGCGCGCTAAAACACCCGAACATCATAAAAGTATATGATCTTGATGTATACAAAGAGACGGATACCTATTTCTTTACTATGGAGTTCGTAGAGGGTGAGAACCTGACAACCGCATTTCCCAACCTGTCGTATAAAGAAAAACTTGAGATACTTCTTCAGATAGCCAGGGGGCTGAATTATATCCATAACAGGCATATAATACATTTCGACATCAAGACGGACAATATTTTTCTAATAAAAGAAAAGAATTCATATAAAGCTAAAATAATGGATTTCGGCCTCGCTAATCTTGTTGAGGATTTTTCCGGCAAGGTAAGAGGTACGCTTGTCTATATCGCCCCCGAAGTTCTTTTAAAGAAAGATATTGACTACAGGGTGGATCTTTATTCGCTGGGAATGGTGATATACTACATATTTTCATCAAAGCTCCCGTTCGACGAATGCAAGTCGGTAAAGGAAATAGTGCAGAAAAAGCTGGAAGAGTCTTTCAGGACGGAGAAAGCGTTTTCTTCAATAACCGAAAACTTTGTAAAAAACCTAATAAAAGATCTCTGCGCTGCTAAAAAAGAGGACAGGATACATTCCGCGCAGCAGCTTATCCTTTATCTTGAAACGGCTCTGGAGATGAACATCAGAGAGGAAGAGGAAAGGATCGAGACGATCTTTAACAACGAGTATTACGACAGGAGTAATATCCTGAACGATCTTCAGGATGAATATTTGAATTTCTGTTTAAGAACAGAAAAGAGGACGGGTATGCTTGTTTCGGTAATATCGGAGAACGGTAACGGCAAGACCCAGCTTCTTGATTCTTTCAACATTAAAACACAGCTGAACAGAATACCCTCTCTATACCTGACTGTGGAAAAAGAAGAAAGCACAGTGAACATATTTTTCAGAAAACTTATATTCGGCCTTATCGGATTTCTCGAAAAGAACGATACGGGCAGAGAGATTTTTGAGAACGCAAGCTCGCTGATAAATTCTGAAGGTGCTTTTCTTCAGGACAGGGATATAATATTCAAGATAAGAACGGTCATGAAGGATATTTTTGACAATCTGTCCTCCAAGCAGTCTATTATGCTTATGGTGGACGATATAACAAATCTTGAGGATCAGGGAAGAGATCTGATGAACTTCGTATTCAATCTTGCGGTAACATCCCCTCTTTTTGTTATACTGACTATCGACCTTGATCTTGTTGAGAGCGAGACCTGCAGGCTCAAATCGTATGAGGAGATATACTATCTGATACCGCCAAAAAGATACTATGTTGAGAACCTTAAGATCTCCGAGGTCAAAAAATATATTTCGTTCCTCTTAAGAACCACACCGGAAAGTATTGACGAGAAAATAATACCTTATGTTATGAAAGAAAGCAACGGGAATATGTTTCTGGTAAAAAGTTATCTTGAATTTCTGATCTCGCACAAATATTTTAATCTTAAAGAAGGCAGATACGAGTTCGAATTTCCCGAAAATATAAGTTATCACTCAAAGATCGTGGATATATATCAGGCACGGTTCGCGAATCTTTCCCAAAACGAAAAATTTATTTTTCTTTTTATTGCCGGAAAATTTGATGAGGGAGCCAATTACGATAAGATCAGGCATATTTTCGATATCGACGACCTTAAGTCGATAATGTCCAAACTTCAGCGGATGAGCCTGATAGATTTTAAAATAAAAAGAGGGGACAAATATTATTTTATAAAAAATGAGAATTTTACTAAAGTAATCAGAAATGTTTCTAAAGAAGACAGGCAGCAATTTTACGACAGACTTGCCGCTTATTACGGAGGTAAAAAGAAACGCAGCCTGATCACATACACCTACTGCCTGATTAAATCGTCGGCGGAAGGAAGGGTCAAGAAAAAACAGCTTAGAGAAACAATTGAATACTGCAAAGAACATAATCTCAATATCGACAGGAAAAATTTTCTGATATTTTACTACAAAAGTTTCAATCTTACCACGAAGACCAGAATCTCGATATTGAAAGACCTCTACCTGCTCCTGATCTCTATGGGGAGTTTTGATGAGGCTTTCATCTATTATAAAGAGCTTCTAAAAAAGATAACAATACCAAAAAAATCGCCCGAATATGCCCAGATAATATCTGACAGCCTATGTTTCAGCCGGAATCAGATATCTCTTCATAAAAAGTCAGAATTCCTAAAAAAAGCCTCTTCCGTTCTTAAGGATATAGGAGACTTTGAGCAGTACCTTAAAGTTCTGTACAAAAGGCTTACTTTTCTGACCAGGACCGGGAGAATAAAGATATGCAAGGATCTTATTGATCACGAGCTTAAAAAAAATCAGGATATATTCGACGAAGACACAAAGCTCACAGTCTCGATGCTCGGCGATTACTTTTCCAATTCAGCACTTATACAGAAATCGGAGATATATCTCAAGCTTGTACATATTTACAAATATCTTGAAGCGGATTTTGTCTATCCGAACGAAACATTGGATCTGCTGCTTGTGATGATCTTCGATATGATTGTTACCAGAAAAGCAAGGACAGCTTCCGAACTGTGCGATACTATGCTTCAGGAAGGTATGAATAGTCTGAATAAAGTTGAGGAACTGACGCTTAATTATCTGTATGCGAACCTCCTCTTGAGAAGCGGGCAGCTGAAAAAAGCCTTTGAGATCCTGTCGAAAATCGAGCAGATCTCCGTGAAAAAAACTATAGGCAATAACCTGATTACGGTGATAACTGATAAGATCGAAGCTATGACGAACATGAGAAAGACTTCAACAAAGGTCGATCTGGAGTTCGAAAAAGCGATAACTCTGGGAAAGCGTTTCAGGGACTATATAGGGTTGTTCAGGATATACAACAAATACATTCTTTTCCTCATCGGGTCAGGAAGATGGCGTGACGCCGAAATTAATATCAGGTTCGCAATGAACCTGATCATGAAAGTGGAAAATAAGGATGAGATAAAGAGATTTGTGGTCTCTCTTGCGTATTATCATTACATAATAAAGGATCCTGAAGGGTATTTCAACTACCAGTCAAACATACTCCGCATCTATCCGGATCTTGAAACATCATCGGGAATGAAGGTTCTTTTCAGTCAGATAGAACTCCTTTATTCAATGTATTCAAAAGAGGTCTCAGAAAAGATAGTAAGAGAGATACCCCAGTCATCGTCAAGATTCATCAGAATGCTTCTCGTAATGAAGTATTTTAATAATTCGGTTAACAATAATGACGGCACTCTTCAATCTGCCAGTCTCAAAGCGATCCTGCCGGACATCAAGAACACTTTTGCGGACATTCCTTACATTTACGACTATTTTGAAATACTCGAATGTCTTATAAATGAAGATTATGTCAATTCGCTTAAGATCACAGTAAGGCTGGGTAAGGATAATTACGGGAAGGGATATATTTTTGACAGCTACTTTCCGATACTTTCATCTTATTTTTATTTCAGAAACAGATCGGATCTGAGGAACGCCGAGTTTTTTGAAGAGAAGCTTAATATTCTCACAGCTAAGCTGGCAGGTAATCTGCCTTCAGAAAAAAGAGAGGGCTTTCAGAATAAATATTGGGCTATTTAGTCTTCCGGAGGATATGTATGGATAAATTCAGAAAAAAGATGATCAAATACAATGTCGACAGTATCATCTATGAATCTGAGCAGTATCATTATTTCAACAGCCACAAGACATTTATCTGCGACGAGTCATTAGGATGGCGCCCCAGAGTAGATGTCTACGAGATAAAAGATGAATTATTCATAGTGGCCGATCTTCCCTATATAGATCCGGATACGATCGAGACAGAGATGAATAACGATCACATTATGATAAGAGGGGTGAGGGAGCAGGCCGGTTTTGACAAGAAAAGACACTATTATAAGATGGAGATAGATTTCGGCCCCTTTGAAAGAGTAATTAATCTTCCGGTCAGGATTGACACTGATTCAATAAAACAGTGTTACAGGAACGGATTTTATATAATTTCGGCAAGAAAGCTATAATGAGTTAAAGGAGGATATATGTCTGCTATAAATAATAATAATAATTCACAAAGCAAAAAGCCCTTTACAATCCCTGACAGGCTCCCTATTCTTCCCCTTATGAATATGGTGGTATTTCCAAATGTAATAATGCCCCTTATTGTGAATGACGAATCATTGATAAGGCTGATTAACGATTCTGTAAGCTCAACCAAGATAGTAGGGATATTTGCGAATAAACCTGATGATAACAGCGGGTTTAAAAATTCAGAGATATACAGTGTGGGAACGGCAGTGCTGATCTTAAGAATGTTCAGGGGTGACCGGGATAATTCAGCCAGGATACTGGTTCAGGGTCTGGGCAGAATAGAACTCAAAAAGATAGAAAAGGAAGTTCCTTACCTGATAGGAAAAGTTGAGCAGCTGAAGGAAAAAAAGACCCAGAGTCTGAAACTGACCGCCCTTCTAAGATCGGTAACAGAAACTTTTACGGAGATCATAAATCTTTCTCATAATATACCTGACGAACTGAGGATCGCGCTGAATACAATAAAAACACCTTCAAAAGTCGCCGATTTCATAGCATCGAACCTAAATCTTCCGATAGAGAAAAGGCAGAAAATTCTTGAGGAAACAGATATTGAGGAAAGGCTTATTCTTCTCTCCTCCTTTCTGAACAAAGAGCTGAAGCTGCTTAAGCTCACAACAAAAATACAGGAAGATGTGGATGAGGAGCTCGAGAAAGACCAGAAAGATTATTACCTCAGGGAGCAGCTGAGAGCTATAAAAAAAGAGCTGGGCGAAACGGAAGACGAGTCGCAGGAGCTTGAAGAGCTCCAGAAGAAGCTTTCAAAGAAAAAGCTTCCCGAACAGGCTCTGACTGCGGCAAAAAGAGAACTTAAGAGGCTTAACAGGATGTCTTCAGCTTCAAGCGAATATACCGTAGCGAGGACATATCTGGACTGGCTTCTGGATCTGCCGTGGAATGATGAGGTCAAGGAGGAGATCGATATAGAGAAAGCAAAGAAGATTCTTGATGAGGATCACTACGGGCTGAAAGAGATAAAGGAAAGAATACTTGAATATATGGCTGTAAAAAAACTAACCGATGACGCAAAGGGAAGCATACTCTGCCTGGTGGGTCCTCCCGGAACGGGAAAAACATCTATTGGGAAATCAATAGCGAGAGCAATGGGAAGAAAATTCGCCAGGGCGTCACTCGGAGGTGTCAGGGACGAGGCTGAAATTAGAGGGCACAGGAGAACTTATATAGGATCTATGCCGGGATTAATAATTAAACAGTTGAGGCAGGTCGGAGTAAGAAATCCTGTTATGATGCTTGACGAGATAGATAAGCTGACCAGCAGCAATCAGGGCGATCCCTCAGCGGCGCTTCTGGAAGCTCTTGATCCTGAACAGAACTCGGCCTTTGTTGACCATTACCTGGATGTACCCTTCGATCTTTCAAAGATAATGTTCATTATGACGGCCAACTATCCGGAATATATTCCCGAGCCTCTCTACGACAGAATGGAAGTTATTGAATTCCCCAGCTATATAATTCAGGAGAAACTGGCGATCGCTAAAAATTACATAATAAAAAGGCAGATGAAACAGAACGGCCTTGCCAGGAAGGATATAAGTTTCACCGATAAAGCTGTTGAATTCATAGTTCAGAACTATACCAGGGAAGCAGGAGTACGTAAGCTTGAGCAGAGAATCGAGAAGATATGCAGGAAAGTCGCTGTTATTAAGGCCAAAGGGCAGAAAACAGGTGTTAAAATTGATACTAAAAAGGTTACGGAATATCTGGGGAACAAATTCATTACGCCTGAAATGGCCAGCAGAACTAACGAAGTCGGGATATGCACAGGCCTTGCCTGGTCGCCTGCCGGAGGATCGATACTTTTTATTGAGGCCAACCTCATGAAAGGCTCTGAACGGGTAAAGATCACCGGCCAGCTTGGAGAAGTAATGAGAGAGTCCGCTGAGATCGCTATCAGTTACATGAGAGCAAACGCCAAGGCTCTGGGTATCAATCTTAAAAAATACGAGAAATCAGATCTTCATATACATGTTCCCGACGGGGCTACGCCAAAAGACGGTCCTTCGGCAGGGCTTGCGATAACAACGGCGATAATATCACTCTACACAAAGATCCCGGTCGATAAGGATGTCGCTATGACCGGAGAGGTATCTCTCAGAGGGAAGGCTATGGAGATCGGAGGGCTGAGAGAAAAAGTGATAGCTGCACAGAAAGCGGGAATTAAGACTGTGATAATACCTCATGACAACCTTAAAGATCTGGAAGATATTCCGTCAGAGGTCGTAAAATCGCTTGTAATAAAACCTGTGAAACATATTGATGAAGTTCTAAAAATAGCTTTGACCAAGAAAATCGGCAATGTAAAAAAAGTATAATTTTTACTTGCTAAATCGATAAATTTTGAGTTTTTTACATAGTGTATAAAACCAAATGTGAAAAAGTAATGGAGATAAAGATGCGTTCAATACTTACAAACTTGATAATAATTCTGTCAACCACCTTTCTTTTCGCAGATCCGTGCGCAGAGAAAAAGAAGCTTTTTGATGCGAAACAGGACGCATGGAAAGAGATAGAAACGAAAATGAAAAGCAGTGATATAACTAAAGCTCAGTACGATAACCTTTTACCTCAATATAACAAACTTTGGGAAGAATCTGAAAACCTCAGAAAAGAATACCTGAAATGTAAAGACGAATCTGAAAATCTTCATAAAGCCTCGTATAATGAAGGTATTCAGCTTAAAAAAGACAAAAAAATGAAAGAAGCCCTTGAAAAATTCAGAGAAGCCATCTCGATCAAAAATGATTTTGAAGAAGCCTATTATCAGGCTGCTGATGTTAGCTCCGAGCTTTCGGACTATGCAGGAATGGAAAAATTTCTTGAAAGCATGAAGAACACTGAGGACAGAGGGAAGATATATTACAAAGTTGGAAATGATCTTACCCATTCTAATCCCGATCTGGCAATACAATACTATACTAAAATGGCAAAATATTATAAACCTGAGAACGCTTACTATCTTATCGGCGGAGTTTATGTGACGAAAAAGAACGATCCCGCCAACGCTGTCACTTATTACAGAAGGGCTCTTCAGCTGGACCCGAAGGACCATAAGATATACAACGCGCTCGGGGGATCTCTCGTAGAGCTCAGTAATATCGGAAAAAGCAAAGAGGAGAAAGACAAGCTTACAGAAGAAGCGGTCTCTGTTTTTCTGAAAGGTATTCAGCTCGGGCCAAAAGGTTACAGGAAATTTTATGAACTGTGCGTCAGATTATCTCAGCTGTACAATGTTCAGGGTAGGGCTGTGAGCGCACTCGAATATGCAGATAAAGCTATAGAATACAGCAAAGACAGCAAATACAGTTTGGGGCATCTGGAAAGAGGGATCGCCCTGATAAAGATGAAGAAATATGATGAGGCAAAAAGGTCACTGACGATCGCCAAAGAGGATTTTCTGACTAAACAATCTGTAGAATTCTGGCTCGGCGAGATCGAGAAAATGGCGAATTAACAATCAGCGGAGTTAAAATATGAGAAAAAATTATATCGCGTTTGTTTTAGTTATAATTGTTATTTTCGGATGTTCATCGCAGCCAAGATTCCAGATGGAAGATATAAAGTCAGGCGGAAGAGTTGAGACCGCGAAGACGTCGGGGGATATTATTACCGATGAGAACGGAAAAGAGTTTTATAAGAATAAACTTGAACCGCACTGGTCAAAATTCAGATGGATCAAGAACAGAAAGGTTCCTGTTTATGCCGACGAATCGAAGTTCGCTGAGCCTATAACCTATGTTTATACAAAAGAATTCGTGGAGATAGTTGACGGCAAGATCGGACTCGAACTTACAAGGATAAGGGTTTTTAATAAAGAAAAAGGCTATGTTGAAGGATTTACAAAGAACAAGTTCTTCTATGATACAGATTATTATTCACAGCCTTATGAGCTGACAGAAATGGAGATAATGAGAAGGAAGGACGAAGCCGAAAAGCAGAGAAAGCGTGAAGAGGAAAGGATGCGAAAGAATGTTGAAATGCAGAAAGAAAAGGAGTACAACCTGGCGATCGCTTCTGCGAGGAATGACAGCAGGTCCGTCATGAAAATGACATATCAGCAGCTCTCCTCCTACCTGACCCCCTCATATACGGAAGATCTTGTTTACACACAGAACGCAACAAAGACCCTCAAGTTCAACGGAAAGGAAAGATCGCTGTATTTCAGCATGAAGGAAGGTCAGGTCATAGGTTTGCATGTGATCCATAATTCTGAAGGTTTTTCAAGAGAGGATGCGGATGTTCTGTTATTCGAACTGATCGGAGAGATATTCTACAGCGTTGAAGATGTTGAGAACATCAACAAATACATCGTAAGAAAAACAGGTGTTTTTGAAAAAACGGAATATCCTATGAGCATAAAGTTTGACAACAGCAAGAACAACCCTATAATAGAGTTCACAATAGGCAATTTCACAGGTATTGAATAACCTGCTTTCTGTTGTGAATATAAATATAAGAGGACGCGTTTACGCGTCTTTTTATTCGGACTTAATCAACTGAAGCAGAAATGGCAAAAGAAAGTAAAAATACAAATCTGGCCCAGAATAAAAAAGCGTTTCATGACTATGAGATACTCGAGAGATATGAAGCCGGAATAGTTCTCGTGGGAAGTGAGGTCAAATCAATAAAAGCAGGTAAAGTATCTCTGAAGGAATGTTATGCCAGATTTTTCGGAGATGAGCTTTTCGTGGTCGGGATGCATGTTTCTGAATTCAGAGAGGCAAATATCTTTAATCACGAAACAACAAGGAACAGAAAGCTCCTTATGAAAAAAAGAGAGCTGAAAAAACTTCAGATCAAGCTTCAGAACACAGGACTGACAATAATACCGCTGAAAATCTACAGGAAAATGCATCTGATCAAAGTCGAGATAGGTCTATGCAAAGGAAAAAGAGAATACGAGAAGAGAGAAGCAATTAAAGAGAGAGAGGTGAAGCGGGAAATGGACAGGGTCGTAAAATCTTTCAATAAATGAAAAAGGCTGCTTTCGCAGCCTTTTTTCCTATTTGGTCTTTCTGGATACTTCTTTGATCCTTGCGGATTTACCTCTTCTTTCTCTAAAGTAGTAGATCCTTGCCTGCCTTACTTTACCTTCCTTAACCTTGACAATTTTGTCAATGAAGGGGGAGTTAAGCGGCAGTATCTTTTCCACACCGATCCCGTTCGATATTTTTCTTATCGTGAACGATTTGCCTACACCGGTACCTTTAACCTGGATTACAACCCCGGAGAAAATCTGTATTCTCTCCTTGTTGCCTTCAACAATCCTCAGATGTACATCAAGAGTGTCACCGGCTCTGAATTCAGGTCTGTCAGTCTTTATCTGTTCCTGATTGAGAGTATTCACATCCATCTTGTTACCTCTTTATTTTTAATTTATCATTATAGTTTTCAAACAGATCCGGTCTTGCGGTTTTTGTCCTGCTCAGGGAATCGTTCAGCCGCCACTTCTCGATAGCCTTGTGATTTCCCGATACCAGAATCCCGGGTACTTCGTGTCCTTCAAAGACAGGCGGCCTTGTGTAGTAGCCGCAGTCCAATAACCCGTTCTCGAATGAATCAGAGTCGGCAGATCCGATGTCCGAGATCACTCCCGGGATAAGCCTGCAGACAGAATCCGCGATAATCGCCGCGGGAAGCTCGCCGCCGGTTAGAATGTAATCGCCGGTCGAGATCATCCTGTCAATGTAACGCTCGATCCTCGCGTCGATCCCCTTGTAATGCCCGCAGATGATGATCATATGCTCCAATTCTAGAAGCTCCCGGGCTGTTTTCTGCGAATAAACCTCTCCTGCGGGAGTGGGCATTATCACCACGGTTCCGTCAGTCCTCAGGTCTCTTATCGCATCCACAAAAGGCCCGACTTTCATTATCATCCCGGGGCCTCCGCCGTACGGGGAATCGTCAACCGTTCTGTGCCTGTCGCTTGTCCAGTCCCTGAGATCATGCACTTTAAGTTCGACGAGACCTTTTTCCTGACCGATCCTCAGGATCGATTCCCTTACAAATCCGGCAAGAAGGTCCGGCAGAGCGGTCACAATGTCAATTTTCATCGGGAAGCATTCCGTCCGTAAGTTGTACCGTTATCCGTTTGTTTTCTATGTCAACATCCTTAATGAACTGCTTTATCGCAGGAATAAGGACTTCATGCCCCCTGAAATCAACAACATAAATGTCGTTTGAGGACATATCCATCACATCTTTCATCTTTCCAACCCGGTCACCGTTCTTCAGATAGACTTCACACTCGAGAAGATCTTCAATGAAAAAACAGTCCCTTGGAGGCTTCACTCTTTCGCTTCTGTTGACCGTGATCCTGTATCCGGTCAGCTCTTTAGCTTTGTCTTCAGAGTCTATGCCTTTAAGCTTGACTGTGATCCTGCTGTCCTGATAAGTAACTTTTTCAACTTCAAGCTCAACAGGTGTCTTCTTCTCTTTTGTCAGGAAGAATTTTTTCATTCGTCCGAACCTTTCGGGGAAAGATGTCAGCGATACTATTGTCAATGAACCGTTCAATCCCGCGGTCCTGCCAAGTTTACCCACAAATATATACTCGCCGGGATCGATCATCTGACTGTTTAAGCCTGAGTTTCAGCGGGAGGTGCTTCAGCTGCCTTTTTAGCCTCTTCGGCCGCTTTTTTTGCCGCGGCAGCCGCATCAGCGGAAGCTTTCTTTTCGGCTTCTATTTTGGCTTTTGCTTTCTTGGACAGTATTTTCTTTTCCGCGGGCTTTCTGCTCTTTTTCTTTTCCTGCAGAAGGAGCCAGTTCTTGTAAGCTTCTTCGACCTGCTCGTCAGTATACTTCCTTACAGGGTTCCCGTTCGCGTCGGTAACGGCTGTGTATTTTATAATCTTCTTACCGTTGGGACCTTCTTTTTCCACTTTCTTTTTGCTGATCCTCCTCATCATGTCGTATCTCAGCATTATACCGAGTTCGCTGAAAAGATTCTTTACGGTAGGCGAAGGCTGAGCTCCTTCAAGCAGCCATTTTATCGCTTTTGCGTCGTCGATCTTCAGTCTTTCCGCTTTGCCTGAAGCTATCGGATTATAATGACCTATCTTGTCGATATAATCCCCGTCCCTTCTTTTTTTGGAATCGATCGCGATGATCCTGTAGAAAGGGCTTTTTTTCTTGCCCAGTCTCGTCATTCTCAGTTTAACCATTTTTCCTCCGGTTATTTGTTCTATGTAATTTAATGAACGGCCGGGAACCAGTCCGGTACGCCCATTACACAATTAATACGGCCTTCTCGGAGCCTGAGCTCCGAACATACCTCTGGCCAGTTTATCGAAACCTATCTTTCTCATCTGCCTCATCATCATATTCATCTGTTCGAACTGCTTAACAAGCTGATTAATCTCCTGAACGCTTCTGCCCGAACCCTTAGCTATCCTCAGCTTTCTTGAACCGTTAAGCAGCTGAGGCTTGTTCCTTTCTTTTCTTGTCATCGACTGAATTATAGCCTCTATCTTAAGGAACGCTTTTTCGTCAATATCCATGGCGTCAAGTTTGTTACCTATGCCGGGCATCATTTTAAGCATGGATTTTATCGACCCCATTTTCTTTATCTGTCTTATCTGTGAAAGAAAATCGTCATATGTAAAATCTTCTTTCTGAAGTTTTTTCGCCAGTCTTTCGGCTTCTGCCTGGTCTATGTTGTCCTGAGCCTTCTCGACAAGAGACAGTATATCTCCCATTCCAAGTATTCTCTGTGCAAGCCTGTCGGGATGAAAAACCTCGATCTCGTCAAGTTTCTCTCCCATACCGACGAATTTGATAGGTTTTCCTGTCACCTCGCGGATCGAAAGCGCGGCTCCGCCTCTTGAATCGCCGTCCATCTTGGTGAGAATAACTCCCGTAAGATCGAGCTTCGAGTTGAACTCAGCCGCAGTGGTTACGGCGTCCTGTCCGATCATACTGTCGGCCACGAAAAGGATTTCGTTCGGTTTTGTCGCGTCTTTTACTCTTATCAGCTCGCTCATCATATCTTCGTCAATATGAAGCCTTCCCGCAGTATCGAGAATTATCAGGTCATGTTTGTTCTCTTTCGCGAAATCGAGCGCCCTCAAGCATATACCGGCGACGTCCGTACTGTTTTCAGAATAAACGGGTATGTTGAGCTGTCTTCCAAGAGTTATGAGCTGGTCAATAGCCGCGGGCCTGTAAATATCAGCCGCGACCATAAGAGGTTTCTTTTTATTTCTTTTCCTGAAAAATGTTGCCAGCTTGGCTGTATGCGTGGTTTTCCCGGATCCCTGGAGACCGCACATCATTATCACTGCGGGACCGGTTTTTGTAAATTCGATCTCGCTCGTTCCTCCACCGAGAACCCTCACAAGTTCCTCGTGGATGAATTTAATAATTAATTGACCCGGCGTGAGTTTTTCGAATACCTTTTCGCCTATAGCCCTTTCTTTTACCCTGCTTATAAAATCTTTTACGACCGTGTAGTTCACATCGGCTTCCAGGAGGGCGACCCTTACCTCTCTCAGAGCTGATTTAATGTTATCCTCCGAGATCCTGTGCTGACCTTTGAGTGTTTTAAATATTGATTCGAGCTTGCCGCTCAGTTCTTCGAACATACCGCCTTGCCGTCAATTAATAACAAAAAGCCCTTATTTCTAAGGAAATGCGAATATAATGAAAAAGCCGTGAAATAGCAAGTGAAATTATTCCGCATAAATACATTGGCGTCAGGGCTGAATTTCCTCTTTTTTATAAATTGCTTTTATCCCCTATTATGTTTATATTGTCAAGCTATGCTTGAAATAAGTTTAATCAAAATAAAAGGGGTAACGCCATGAAGAATCCGCTGCTTGCAAAAGAATATTTCGCACAGTACGACAAGATCAAAGCCGAGCATTTCGTTCCGGCTACCGAGGTTATTATAAAAGAGGCTAAAGAAAGGACAAAAAAGCTGATAGCGCTGAAAGGGGCGAGGACTTTCGGGAATACGATGATACCGGCTATGGAGCTTTCGGAAGATATCAGCGCGGTCATAAGCCCGATGGGGCAGATATACAGCCTGATGTCGGACGACAAAGTGAATGCGGAATATCAGAAGGCTATGCAGCTTCTCACGCAGTTCTCGAACGAAATGTCCATGGACCCCGCTAACTACAAAATGTATAAGGATTACAGCAAGACCGCTGACGCGAAAAAGCTGAAGGGAGAGAGAAAAAGACATCTCGACAATGTGATGAAGAGTTTTGTGCTCTCAGGTGCTGAGCTGAACGACAAGGATAAAGATAAGCTGAAAAAGATCAATCTTGAGCTTACTCAGCTTTCGCTAAAGTATTCAGATAATGTGACTAAATCGGTCTTCAATCTCGTTATTAAGAATAAAAAAGACCTCGCCGGTCTGCCTGAAGATGTGATCATAGGAGCTAAAGAGAAGGCTAAGCAGCTTAAATTAGACGAAAAAGGTAAAGATGTATGGGTATTTAACCTCGATATGCCGTCATACCTGCCCTTTATGAAATATTCCGAGAACGACAAGCTCAAGGAAAAGCTGTGGCGCGAGTATTTTAAAAGAGCGACCGAAGGCGGATTAGACAACCGTCCGCTGATCGTAAAGATTCTCAAGCTGAGAAAAGAGAAAGCTAACCTGCTCGGCTTTAAAACTTACGCTAACTATTCCCTCGAAACGAAAATGGCCGAATCTCCTGAAGTGGTAATGAATTTTCTGGATAATATTGCCACAAAGGTCGAAAAAATATCCAAAAAGGAATATAAAGAAATAATCGAACTCAGGAACAAAACGAAAAAGATAAAATCCGATGTTATGATGCCGTGGGAAATGTCGTACTGGTCGAACAAGCTAAAAGAGGAGAAGTATTCTTTCAACGAGAACGAGGTAAGCGAGTATTTTGAGGCGAATAACACAATTCAGGGTTTTTTTGACATAACCGGCAAGATCTACGGCCTCAAATACGAGAAAGTGACCGGGGTTCCCGTATGGCATAGAGATGTTACGGTTTATAAAATATTCGACGAAAAAAAGAATCTCCGCTCTTATCTTTTTATAGACCTCTATCCCAGAACAGGAATGAAGAGGCCGGGCGCGTGGATGAACCAGTATGTGTCGGGCAAAACTCTGAAAGGAAAAGAGACCATACCTCAGGTGGGCGTACACTGCAATTTCACTCCGCCGGTAGGCAAAAAACCCTCACTCCTCAGATTCGACGAGGTTACCACGCTTTTCCACGAATTCGGTCATGCTCTCCACGGCGCGTTGAGTAAAACCGAACTTTCATCAACTTCCGGTGCAAGGGTAAAATGGGATGTCGTTGAGCTTCCATCGTCTTTCCACGAAAATTTCGCTACGAGTAAAGAAGGTCTAAAAATAATCACAAAGCATTACAAAACCGGTAAAACCATGCCTGCAACACTGATGAACAGGCTTGTAAAATCGAATAACTTCATGGAAGCGATAAATACCAGAAGGCAGATAACCTTCGGAATGTTCGACATGAGCCTGCATCACACCGAAAGCATGAAAAAGACGATACCGTCCGCGCACGATGTTTACAAGAAAATGTATGTAAAATACAATGAGATGCCTTTTATCGAAGATTCATACATGGAAGCCGCTTTTTCGCATATTTTCGCGGGCGGGTACGCGGCAGGCTACTATAGCTACATGTGGGCTAATATTCTCGACGCGGACGCCTTCTCGGCTTTCGAGGAGAAGAAAAACATTCTCGACAGAGAGATGGGCAGGAAGTTCATGGAGAACATACTGGAAAAAGGCGACAGCGAGGATATGAATATTCTCTTTGCAAAGTTCAGAGGCAGGCCCGTCAGTGAAAAGCCTCTGCTGAAAAGACTGGGCATAAAAGTAAAATAAGAAATATTGTATGGAAAAGCGTCTCCGAAAAGGATTTTCGCTTGTTGAACTGATAACTGTAACTTCGATAATAGCTGTGTTATCGGTTGCGGCTACAGTATCATACAGGATCTACATAAAGAGAGCCGTGATCTCCGCTCTGAAAAATGCGGTAATGGTTAATGTCTCTCTGATCCAGTCTCTATACGAAATGAACGGTTACTGGGTGACGGACGATCCCGATAACGAGAACCTTACGACACCTGAGGAACTTGAAGCTGCCGGTCTGGTGACCAGGAACTGGTCCGGTGAATTTATAATGAGGGTATTCAAAAGAGAGGGGTACCCGCATGTAATAGCCAGGGAGGAGATCGGACGGAACAAGTATGGGATCGAGGTGGATTACCATTTTAAAACAGGCAAACTTAGGGTGACAGAGAAGTGAAGAAAAACCATAACGAGATAAGAAAAATAATTGAGGATAAATACGACACTTTACTGTCTGAATTTGCCTGCAGAAACTCAGACGCAGTAAGAAAAAGTCAGGGCAGCGATGACGAAATAAGGCCTCCTTTTTCAGTTGACAGGGACAGAATTATTTATTCGGGAGCTTACAAACGCCTTGCCGGAAAGACCCAGGTAATATATTTCTCATCTATGTTCGATGAACAGATCACCAACAGGATAATCCATATTCAGTATGTCGCACAGGTAGCCAGGACCATAGGCAAGGCTTTGTCGCTCAACCAGGACCTGATAGAAGCCGCCGCCCTCGGTCATGACCTGGGCCATACTCCTTTCGGTCACGACGGGGAAAAATGCCTTGACAGACTCTGCAGTGAGAACGGGATAGGCGGATTCCGCCATAATGTACACAGTCTCTATATAGCTGAGAAAATGTCCTACAAGGGAAAGGGAATGAACCTGACCCTTCAGACTAAAGACGCCATTGTTTCGCATAACGGGGAGATACACGAACAAAAACTGGTCCCCGACAGGACAAAGACAGAGAAAGATGTGCTTTCTTACCTTGATACGGAGAAAATTCCTGACCCGAACGATGTTCCGATGACTATGGAAGGCTGTGTGATCAGAATGTCGGACACGATCGCATACATTGGCACTGACATCGAAGACGCAATATACCTTGGGCTGCTTTCAAGAAAGGACATTCCAAAAAGCATATCCGATATACTTGGAACCAACAACAGTTCGATAATAGATACACTTGTGAAAGATATAATAGTAAACAGCTACGAGAAAAACTATCTTCAATTTTCTCCTGAAGTTTCAGCGGCCCTGAAAGACCTGAAAGCTTTTAATTACAGGGCAATATATCAAAATGAAAAGCTTAAGCCTGAGAGAGACAAGATAGAGAAAGGGTTTAATATCCTTTTTGAGACTTTTTTACATGATATAGAGTCGGATAATACTAATTCCGATATTTTCAGGCATTTCATCAACTCAAAGAACGAGCAGTATCTTCAAAGAACATGCAGTGCGGAAAAAACAAGAGATTTTATTGCGAGCATGACTGACAGATATTTTAAATACCAGCTTGAAAAGATAACAATACCTCATATAAGTTTCTACTAAAGGTAAAAGAACAATGAATTTTCTACAATCACTTCTTGCTACCGATAACGGGATAATTCTTACAGCGTTCCTTATTGTAGGTCTTTATGTCCTTATAAAAGGCGCAAACACGCTGATCGGCGGCGCGGAATCACTGTCCGTATCGTATAATATCGATCCTTTCGCCATAGGGCTGACAGTAGTCGCATTCGGCACATCCCTGCCCGAATTCTTTGTAAGTTTTATCGGAAACCTTTCGGACAAGAGCGATATCGCGATCGGGAACATACTCGGAAGCAATGTGGCGAACATAGTTCTGATACTCGGCATCAGCGCCGTTCTCAAGCCTGTGATAATGGATAAAGTTACTATAAAGTACGATCTTCCGATAACCTTCGCCGTGTCTTTAACATTCTATCTTTTCATGTTCGACGGTAATATTACAAGGATAAACGGGGTTATTCTTACTGCCGCTTTTGCCCTCTACATTTACTATGTCGCGTGGAGATCAAGAAAATTCAATGAGGATCTTCTCGAAGATGAGATAGAGGTCCATAAAAGCAGATCAAAGGACCTGCTGCTGATATTTTTAGGTATTGTCGGACTGTATGTTGGTTCTGATCTTACGATAAGGGGTGCTTCCGGTATAGCGAGGATGCTTGGAGTAACAGAGCTTGCCATAGGTCTTACTATCGTTTCAATCGGGACATCTCTTCCGGAGCTTGCGGCTACGGTTGTAGCGATCAGGAGGGACAATCACAAGATAGGTGTGGGAAACATAATAGGTTCAAATGTTTTCAATATTCTGTTCGTAATGGGATTAAGTTCGATTGCCAAACCTTTTTCGGTTAATCCGGATAATATTGTGTTCTGGGGGCCGATAATGCTTTTTGTAACGCTTCTTCTTTATCCTCTCAGTTACAAAAAGAATCTGATATCAAAATCCTCAGGCATATTCATGTTAGTACTTTATGTGTTTTATGTCTGCCTGAGTTTTATTTTAAAGACTTAATAATGTAATTATAGAACTTTGTCATTGTCTATTGAGAGGTAAATCGTTATATTACAACATATGGTTCAAATCTAAAACGGAGCGGGAAATATGGCAAAATTTAAAAGAGGTCAGGTAGTAAGATTAAGATCCGGAGGTCCTGACATGACTGTCAAATCTGTTGTGGGAGAAGAGAAAAAAATGCCTTTCACAATGATAGACGAAGCATGGAAATCAAAAGGGCTGAGAGACGGTGATGTTATATGCGTCTGGTTTGAGGGCAATACTTCAAAAGAGGACGGATTCGATGTCGAACTGCTGGATCTTGTAAGGTAAACTAAACGGGATGCTTTATAATGTTTCGCAGGATGAAGAAATCAAAGATACACAGGGCTACCGTAACAGATGCCAATCTTAATTATCGGGGCAGCATTACTATTGATAAAGATATACTTGAGGCGGCTGATATCCTTGTAGGCGAGCAGGTCCAGGTAGTTAACATTAATAACGGCTCCAGATCAGAAACCTATACAATAGAAGGCGAAAGAGGCAGCGGGACAATATGCATGAACGGTGCTATTGCCAGGCTGGCTCAGCCGGGAGACCTTCTCATAATAATAAGCTACGCGGATTATAATGAGGAGGAACTGAAGAGTTTCAGCAGCATAACAGTAAAGGTTGATGAGAATAACAGGATCACTGATGTTTATAAGGAATAATATTTAGTGAGAAAAAAAAGCGGCTTCTGCCGCTTTTTTTATTTATAAATCGACTGATTTCTTTCAGGTCCTACCGAAACGATCTCGACAGGAACTCCTGACAACTGCTCTATTTTTTCTACATAGTGCCTGACATTGACCGGAAGATCAGCATAGCTTTTTATGTCTGAAATATCCTCTTTCCAGCCTTCAAGTTCTTCGTATACCGGCTCACACTGCTCGAGTATGTTAGATACGGGAACGAACTCCTTTAGCAGTTTATTCTTATATTTATATCCTACGCATATTTTAATTTTATCCAGCCCTCCGAGAACATCTATCTTTGTCAGAGCCAGAGATGATATGCCGTTTATTCTTACGGAGTATCTCGCGATAAGGGCGTCGAAATAACCGCATCTTCTGGGTCTGCCGGTAGTCGCTCCGATCTCACATCCCTTTTCCGAAAGGTGCTTTCCTGTTTCGTCGGAAAGTTCTGTTACGAACGGTCCGTTCCCGACCCTCGTAGTATAAGCTTTCATAACGCCTATCACGCTGCTGATCTTTGTCGGACTGATGCCCGTTCCTGTACATACCCCGCCGCTTGTTGTATTGGAGGATGTAACATAAGGATAAGTTCCGTGATCAATGTCAAGAAGCGTTCCCTGCGCCCCTTCGAACAGGATGGTCTTATTCAGCCTGCAGTACTCATCGGTTATCAGAGAAACATCTTTCACATATTTTTTGATCTGTGAAAATTTTTCGGTGCAGTCTTTATAAATATCGTCAAAGGAAAACTTGTTCTTTTCCCCGTAAATACCTTCAAAAGTGAGATTTTTAAGTTCGATATTATTTTTCAGAACATCCGCAAAATGTTCTTTATCAAGGATATCGATAACCCTGATACCGCACCGGGTGACCTTGTCCTGATAGGCCGGTCCGATACCTTTGAATGTTGTGCCTATCTTATTTTTTCTCATTTTTTCAAGAGCTCTGTCTGTCTCTTTGTGATAAGGCATTACCACATGGGCATAAGGGCTGATATATAGCCTTCCGTCCGGGTTTACCCCTTCTTTTTTGAGCGTATCGAGCTCGCTTAAAAACGATTCATAGTCAAATACCACACCGTTACCAATACAAGATACGGTATTGGTATTTAAAACTCCTGAAGGGATCATATGCAGAATGAACTTCCTGTCGTTGATCTTTACAGTGTGGCCGGCATTGGCCCCGCCCTGATATCTTACAACGAGATCCGCTTTCGAGCTTAAAAGATCTATTATTTTCCCCTTTCCCTCATCGCCCCACTGGGCTCCGACAGCTATTCTAACAGTCATTCTTACCTCAGGCTCTTGCCAGACCTTTTTTCTTTCCGGATCTTTCCCATAATATCAGTAATGGTGAAGCTATGAAAATTGACGAGTAAGTACCTACGGCAACCCCGATAAGAAGCGTGAGCGACAGATCCCTGATAACTTCTCCGCCGAAGATGAACAGAATTACAACTACAAAAAGAGTGGTCGCGGATGTCAGTATGGTTCTTCTCAAGGTTTCATTTATTGACACATTAATTATTTTGTCGAAATCCATACCTTCAAGTTTTTTTACATTTTCCCTGATCCTGTCGAAGACTACTATGGTATCATTAAGCGAATAACCGACGATAGTTAATATAGCCGCAATAACTGAAAGAGATATTTCGATATTCATGATAAATCCAAGCAGCGATATGACTCCGACGGTGACAAGAACATCATGGAAAAGGGCGGCAATCGCGGCCACGCCGTACCTGAACCTGAATTTAATTGTGATATAGATCAGTATGAATAGAAGAGCCCAGAATATCGCTTTCATGGTGGATTCTTTCAGTTCATTTCCTACCTTTGGACCGATGCTCGAGGACTGTCTGATCTCGTATGATTCAGGCCCGAAACTGCTGTTAAGCACTTCAGTAATTTTTGCCTCGAGCAGTTTTACATCCTGATCCGAAGTCTCCATTTTCAGAACGACCTCGGTCGCAAAATCTGTGTTCTCCGATCCGGTGTCCCCGAATTCCTGAATGTCAATACCTGACATATCTCCTCCGGAGAAAGTGCTTCTTATCTTTGAAATATCTATTTTCTCATAAAATCCTGTATGGACAAGATAGCCGCCGTTGAACTCGATGTTGTAATTTAACCCGCCCTGGGATATCACCGAAACAATTCCTAATATGATGATTGCCGATGACATGATTAAGGCGGTTCTGATCTTTCCGACGAAATTTATTTTATTTTTTGCTGTCATAGTGAGTGCTCCTTACGGGTTACCTTTGTACTTTGGTTTATATACTCAGTTTCTTTGTATTCTTATTTACATAGAGGTCTGCAAGAAGTCTTGTCAGAACTATAGCGGTGTACATACTCCAGAGAATACCGATCATGAGCGTAAGCGCGAATCCTCTTACGGCTCCTGTTCCGAACTGGTAAAGAGTGATACCCGCAATAAATGTAGTCACATTAGAATCGAAAATTGTTGTAAAAGCTCTCTCATAGCCGGAATTTATGGCGTTTAAGATAGTTTTCTTTTCAAGGATCTCTTCCTTAATCCTTTCGAAGATTATAATATTGGCGTCGACAGCCATACCCATAGTAAGTACAAGACCGGCGATGCCGGGAAGCGTGAGAGTGCCTTCGAACATTCCAAGCGTCGCGATCGTGAATATGAAATTCATAAGCAGAGCTATCACCGCGAAAAGTCCGCTAAGTTTGTACCATGAGATCATAAATACTACCACCAGGAAAAAACCGATCAGCGCGGATATAACGCCGCTTTTTATCGAGTCGCCTCCAAGAGAAGGTCCTATGATCCTTTTTTCCATTATTTCCAGCGGAGCTTCAAGAGCGCCGGCCTTAAGAACGATAGCCAGATCCCTCGCTTCTTCGGCTGTTCCTCCTCCGAGCGTAATGACGCCTCTTCCGTTCGGTATCCTGACCTGGATGTTCGGGGCCATGTAAAGTTTATTATCCAGAATTATCGCAAGTCTTTTGCCAATGTTTTTTCCTGTCACTTCGGCAAAAGTTCTGCCACCCTCACGGTCAAGCTCAAATGGAACTTCCCATCCGCCGCTTGCCGATGATTCGCTCGCCAGTGAAGCGTTCGCTTCGATGATTGATGTTCCGTCCAGAACAGCTTTATTTTCAACAAGCATTATCTCGTAGTATGCTTCGTTATTATAAACTTCAGGCTTGTTCTTCCAGACGAATTCATGATTCCCCAGGATCTTTCTGACATTGTCTTTTTTGAGCAGTTCAGTTACTTTAATCCTGTTTTTCTCGCTTACCAAAATGTTCCCGCTTCTTCCGCCTATCAGTAGAGCTTTGAAAGGATTGCTTTTTGCGTAATCTTTTTCCTCTTCGGAAACAGACGCGGTATCTTTTTCTCCGTCATTAAAAAGTTTTGTAGCGTCGGCAGCTTCGTCTTTTTCTTCCTTAACTGTTTTCTCGTCTTTTTTAGCGGATTCGCTTTCATTAGGCGCAGCGGAAGAATTTTTTAGGACTGCGTCAATATCAGCAAGTTTCTGCTGAAGGATGTCGTTATCGGCAACGATCTTGAACTCCAGAAAAGCCGCCTGATTAACAAGGTTCGTAGCTCTCTCTTCGTCCTTAACACCGGGAAGCTCGACAATAATTCTGTGCTTTCCCCTGGGCTGGATCGATGGTTCCGCTATGCCGAACTGATCTATCCTGTTCCTTAGAACCTCAAGAGTGGTTACAATACCTTTCCTCGCAGCACTGTCCAGCATGTCTATTATTTTTTCATCCGATTCTCCTGTCCTTCCGAAATAATTGTTCAGCGGAATGTTCTTTTCCTGAAACGCCGCCTGGACTTCATCAAAATATTTTTCCTTATCGTTCCCGCTTCTTGTTCTGGCTGTAGCGAGAAGGTCGTCCAGAAGCTTGTCTTTCTTTAGGGCTTTGTTCTTAAGCAGCTGATCATAATCGATCTCAAGAACAAGATGCATACCGCCCTGAAGGTCAAGCCCGAGCCTCAAACTTTTAAGATTCTGTTTTTCATAAGCCGCAAGTTTTTCGATCTCTTCGTTTGCTAAAGAGGTATATTCGGGCTTATCTTTGTAGTCTCTTTTGAGTTTTTTCTCTATCGCGGTAAGCTTTTCGCCTCTTTCGGTTTTTGAAATGGCTTTGATGAGATCATTTTTTATTTTTATCTTTTCGATAACAGCTTTTTCTGCTGAAAAATATGTCCGGTATGTAGGTATCAGAGCATAAATCGCCCAAGACAGCAGAGCCGCGAAAATAATCCACCTGATCATGTTGTTTCGTTCTTTCATAAAAAATCAAACCTCCATTAAAGTAAGAAATCTTCTACATTATAATATAACCGGCGAACTTAAGCATCAGTGTCTGACCGGAACGGTAAATATAAAACTTGGCCATATAATTGTCAACTGAATTGTTTGTATTTATTTGTGGAAAATATTGAGAATTAATTGCTTGACAAGGCATTTTCTTTAGCTTATATTTGCAAGTTCGAAAATTAACACATTACGGAGCATTTGATGTACGCAGTAATTGAAATATCAGGAAAGCAGCAGATCGTGAAACCTGACGAAATCCTAAAAGTTGACAGATTAAGCGCGACTGAAGGCGAAAGTGTTACTGTCAGCAAGGTTCTGGCAGTCGGAGACGACGGCAATATGAAGTTCGGTGACCCTTACGTAAAAGGCGCTTCAGTGATTTTTGATGTACTTGAGAACAGGAAGGATAAAAAAGTCATAGTCTTCAAAAAGAAAAGAAGAAAGCGTTATGAGGTAAAGAAAGGTCACAGACAGCACCTTTCCGTTATCAAAGTGAAGCAGATAATAAATAATTAAACTGAATATACAGAGGTCAACATGGCTCATAAGAAGGGTGTCGGAAGTTCGAGGAACGGAAGAGACAGTAACGCACAAAGACTGGGCGTGAAGCTTTTTGGCGGAGAGGTTGCCAAAGCCGGTTCAATAATAGTCAGGCAGAGAGGAACAAAATTTCATGCAGGCGTGAATGTGGGAGTGGGAAGGGACCACACGCTTTTCGCCTTAGAAACAGGGAAAGTGAAATTTGTTACAAGATCACAAGGTAAAAAATTCGTCACCGTCGAAAAAACGGAAGAAGAAAGGTCTTAACGCGGTTAAGACCTTTTTTTTAGCATCATTACTTCATGAATCCCCCATTTTTAAATATCGTCCTGTTCGAACCTGAGATAGCTTATAATACCGGGAATATAGGCAGATTATGCGTAGGATTAGGCTGCCGTCTTCACCTCATAGAACCTCTAGGGTTTAAGATAACAGATAAAATGATAAAACGAGCGGGACTGGATTACTGGGAGAAGCTGGATTTTTGTGTATATATGTCTTTGAGCGAATTCTTTGAAAGAAATCATCCCGAGAAATTCCATTTTGCGTCGACAAGGTCGACTGTTAATTATTATGAGGCAGAATTTTCGTGCGGAGAATACATATTTTTTGGTAAAGAATCCGGTGGTCTGCCCGAGATATTCCATACCGTTCACAGAGAGAAGGGGATAACTATACCGATGACAGGCGAGATCAGGTCTCTGAACCTGTGCAATTCAGCGGCAGTAGTAATGTATGAAGCATACAGACAGTTAATCGGGAATCATGTCCGCTGTGCCGAAAAATTAAGAAAAAAAACGCTTGTCCATTTATGAAAATATATATATATTTAGTTTTAATGCGGAAAACGGGATCGCATCGCTCTAAACTGTGATGTTATCGAAACTGTTCCGCCGTTTGAGTCGTTGAAAAAATATAATATAATCTTGAATCAGGGAGGTTAAGATGATTTTCAGAGAAAGAGTGTTGAAGGTGTGCATACTGTCGGTCATGACTTTTTTTGCAGCCGCCAGCGCCGAGATCAAAACACAGTCGATTGATGTTACGCCTTATTTCGGGGCGTATTTTTACGAAAAAAATATGGCCATCAATCTCGATCATAATTTGAATCTCGGTTTGAGGCTGGGTTACAACATAAACGAAAGGTGGGGAGTTGAGGCGACCGGCGGCTATGTGAATACCGATACTAAAGGTGATTTTTTCAATGTTCCCGATAATACCAATGTTGATTTCTATCTGTTTCACCTTGATGCGATATTCCATATTTTCCCCGAGGAAAAAGTAGTTCCTTACGCAGCGTTAGGCGGCGGTGCTTTTAATATTGACCCTACAGGGTTTACAAGCGATATCGATCCGCTGTTCAACTACGGATTCGGTCTGAAATATTTTCTAACGGACTGGGTGGCTTTCAGAGTTGACGCAAGACATCTGATAGCAATAGATGAGCTTGATAATTTTGATAAACCCGGAAAGAACCTTCATAATAATCTGACTTTCGACGCCGGACTAAATTTTTCTCTCTGGGGACACGGTCTTGACGATGACAGGGACGGTATTAAAAATAAATTCGACAAATGCCCGAATACACCGCGCGGCGTAAAAGTTGATGAGCACGGCTGCCCGCTTGATACGGACGGCGACGGCGTTCCGGATTATCTGGACAAATGCCCTGATACACCTTCCGGAGTTCAGGTAGATAAAGACGGCTGCCCGGTTGATACGGACGGTGACGGCGTTCCGGATTATCTGGACAAATGCCCTGATACACCTTCCGGAGTTCAGGTAGATAAAGACGGCTGTCCTCCTGACACGGACGGCGACGGCGTTCCGGATTATCTGGACAAATGCCCGGACACACCAAAAGGGCTCAAAGTAAACGCGGAAGGCTGTCCGAATCCTGATACCGACGGTGACGGAATATGCGATCCGTGGGTTAGCGAATACGGACTGTCCGAGCAGTACGAAAGCATTTGCAAGGGTATCGACAAATGCCCTGACCAGCCTGAAACTTTCAATGGATTCGAAGATGAGGACGGATGTCCGGATGCAGTGATCCTTAAGAAAGATGAGACGATAACTCTCGACAATATATATTTCAAATCCGGAAAAGCTGATCTTGTTGAAACATCATTCCCGATACTTGACAAAGTTAAGAGAATATTTATCGACAACCCGGGTATTGAAATAAGGATCGAGGGACACACGGACAGCCAGGGAGCCGATGCGTTCAATAAAAAACTTTCTCAGCAGAGAGCCGAGACGGTAATGAAGTACCTGGTCAACAACCTTGGAATACCTCAGAGCCAACTGTCTGCAATGGGATTCGGAGAAGAAAGACCTGTTGCGGATAACAGAACTAATGAGGGTAGAGCTAAGAACAGAAGGATCGAGTTCAGAGTAATGAAATAAATAATCAGCGACAAATAAAAAAGGCTACCGTTCTCGCGTAGCCTTTTTTATTGATAAAAAGGAGGATTTGTAACCATGGAATATAAAGTAGCCGTACTCGGAGGAGGTCCGGGGGGATATACCGCCGCGATCAGGGCGGATCAGCTCGGCATGAGCGTTATACTTATAGAGAGGGCGCAGCTGGGCGGAACATGCCTTAACTGGGGATGTATCCCCACAAAATCGATCCTGTCATGCACGGATGTCCTGTCAAAGATCAGAAGCAGTGAAGAGTATGGCATAAAAGTTCAGAACATAAGTTATGATCTGAAAAAGATAATGGAAAGGAAAAGATCGGTAGTGGACAGCCTTGTTCAGGGACTGGATAAACTTTTTAAAATGAGAAAGATCGAGGTTGTAAGAGAAAGCGGAGTTCTTACGGGAAGGAATGAAATAACTACAGTGTCAGGCAGAAAGATCACAGCCGAGAATATAATTCTCGCGACAGGATCTGAACCGCTTGAGCTGTCCTGCTTTAATATCGACCGAAGAAACGTCATTACCAGCAACGAGGCACTTGAGCTTGAAGAAGTGCCCGAAAAAATGCTCGTAATAGGCGGCGGCGTAGTGGGTTGTGAGTTCGCCGGAATATTCTCCGAGCTGGGATCAAAGATAATGATAGTCGAAATGCTCGATATGCTCCTGCCGACAGAAGATAATCAGGTCTCGAGGGCAATTCAGGCTGCCTTCAAGAAAAAAGGCATTGATTTTAAGCTAAAAACCAGGGTTGAAAAGGTTACGGTCAACGGGGATAATAATGTGTCAGTCAGCTTCAGCGACGGAACCGAAGAAACTTTTACCAAGGTGCTTTCGGCAGGCGGAAGAGCTGTCAACACAAAGGGGAACGGAATTGATTCGGCAGGAATAGAACTTCTGAACGGCAGATTTACAGTCGTTAACGAGAACATGCAGACGAATATACCTAATATTTACGCGATAGGCGACATAATCGGCAAAATGATGCTCGCCCACGCCGCCGCCGCGCAGGGGATAACGGCGGTCTCGCACATAGCCGGGATCAGTTCAGCGGTGGATTACTCGGCCATACCATCCGCGATATTCACTTCTCCGGAGATCGCTTCTCTTGGAGAGAGGGAGCAGGACTTAAAAGCAAAAGGGATCAGTTATAAGGTAAGCAGGTTTTCTTTTGCCGCCAACGGGAAGGCAAAAGGGCTCGGCGAGACAGAGGGTTTTGTAAAATTACTCACGGACGAAACAGGAGAAACACTTCTCGGCGCTCATATTGTGGGGCCGCATGCTTCCGATCTTATCCATGAGCTTGTTCTTGTAAAACAGAATAAATTAAGTTTACACGCGCTGACCCGTTCCGTGCATGCCCATCCTACTCTGAGCGAGTGCGTTCTTGAGGCTGCCGAAGGGATATTCAAGATGTCTATACACAGCGTATAAAAAAAGCGGGCGGCGCCCGCTTTTTTATTGAAGAGGATTATCGCCTATCTTTTTTTCAAAAAAATCGGACAGAAGTGAAGATACGGCTCTGGAAGTCTCGGCTTTCAGGCATTTGCCCGCAAGCTGACCGCAGTCTCTTGTGTCAAGCCTGCGTATGATCTTTTTTACCACCGGAACAAGAAAGGGCGTAACGCTGAACTCTCTAAGGCCCAGACCGAGCAGGAGAGGTATGGCAAGCGGGTATCCAGCCATCTGTCCGCATAGTCCTACGCCGATCTTTCTTTTTTTTGCCGCTCTTATCGTCATGTCTATCATTTTGATCACCGCGGGATGGAACGAGTCGTATATACCGCTTACCCTTTCATTTCCCCTGTCCGCCGCCAGAATATACTGCGTGAGGTCATTCGTGCCGATGCTGAAAAAATCTACATGCTTAGCAATGCTGTCGGCTATAAGAACAGCGGAAGGTATCTCTATCATTACCCCCACTTTAATATCATTGTCGATCCTGCATCCCTCATCAGAAAGCTCTTTTTTTACTTTCGCGATCATCTGTTTTGTTTTCTTTATCTCTGTGATGTTGGCCACAAAAGGGATGATTATGGATATGTTCTTTCTGGATGAAGCGCGAATTACTGCTCGCAAATGTGATCTTAGAAGGGCAGGATGATCAAAAAGAAGTCTCATTCCCCTGACGCCCAGAAAAGGATTATCCTCTTTGATCGCCATCTTGTCATTCAGCTTATCGCCTCCGATATCGAGTATTCTTATCGTGAGCATCCGCGGGTACAGTCTTCCCGCAATACTGTCGTAAGTTTTATACTGGTCTTCTTCTGAAAGAACAGTCATGCTGCTTTCAAAAAGAAATTCTGTTCTGAAAAGTCCGACCCCGTCACTGTTCCATTTAATAACATTTTCGGCTTCCAGAGATGACTGGATATTGCTCATAATGCTGATATACTGATCATCGTCGGTCATTGACGGAAGAATGGAATATTTAAGATCTTCCTCTACCTGCCTTACCTCTTCATGCTGCCTTTTTTTGTATGACTCGAAAGTGGAGGGTTTAGGATTGAGTATTACTTTTCCGGTATATCCGTCAACTATAAGAAGCGAAGCTTTTTTTATCCATTTCGACATTGATTTCACGCCCACAACTGCAGGCACCTCAAGAGCCCGGGAAAGAATTGCGGCGTGACTTGTCTTGCCGCCGAATTCCGTTACTATGCCTAAAAGGTGATCTTTGTTGAAATTAACCGTGTCCGAAGGAAAGATGTTGTCTGAAACGACTATCTGTTTGCCTTTGATCGTCCCGGGATGTTCATATTTCTTTTCTTCAGCCAGAATATTCTGTATAATTCTTCTGCATACATCCTCTATATCAAAAGCTCTCTGCGAAAAATACTGGTTCTGGATCTTTTCAAAAGCCGCCTGATAATCTTTCATGACCTTTGATACCGCATATGAAGAATGAACATTGTGGGCAGTGATGAAATGAATGACCTCCTCAATAAGCACCTGATCATCAATTATGAGAAGGTGGGAGTCGAATATCTTCGAGGCCTCATGGCCTGCCCTTTTCGCGGCGCTCTTCTTATCCTCGATTATCTTTTCTTTTGTTGTATCGAGTGCTTTTTTGTATCTGGTGATCTCATTTTCGATCTCGCTGTCAGGCAGGGTCTCCCGCGAAAGCGACAGTATCTCGTGAACATAAAAGAAAGGTGTTCCGATCGCTATTCCCGGAGACGCCGCAACGCCTTTCAATATCTTTTCCCTAACCTTTCTGTTCATCTATTCTATTCTTCGTAAAATTTATTATTTATAAGCTCTTTGATATCTCTCATGCAAACCAGCTCATCAGGACCTGAGCATTTGATCGTGATAAAAGAGTCCTGTTCCGCCGCCAGCATCATCACTCCCATGATCGATTTCGCGTTAACTTCCATATCATCCTTTGTAATGAACACATCGCAGTCATATCCGGAAGTAATCTTAACCAGTCTTGCGGCAGGTCTTGCATGCAAACCCAGGGAATTGATTATTTTTACATTTTCGGTTACCATCTCACTCTGCCTGAAATAAACTCAATTACAATTTAACGACTGAATTCTAAAAAAACAACAGAATGTTGAGAGCTTTTGCGTTTATTATCAGATTTATTACAAGAGACAATGCCAGGATATTCCTCAATGCTGTAAGAAATTTTACCGACCTTAAGAAAGAGGGATGCCTGAATACCCTGAGAGCATCTGTTCCCTTTTCAAACCCTGAACGGATACCGTAATACCTTATCCAAAAGTTGAAGATATTGAAAAAAAGGACCAGAAAGACTGTCATATAAAGGGAACAGGGATCTATAATAAATCCCGAAATGACGAATTTATTGAGCATCGTCAGAACAGCGACCGGATATATTGTTCTGTATACAAGACCGTCGCCGACAGAACCCAGGACCGAAGACAGCATTTCTTTTATTTTATCAATATCTGTTCCATCTGTTCCGTCATTTTTCTCGTTGCGTAAAATGATTCCAAGAGCGAATCCGGATAAATATTCGTTGGTGTTGAAGAATCTAAGATGCCTGGTTATTATCTCGCTTCCTATGTCGCATCCTGAAGAGTTCTTCCTGAAAAAAGGAATTATGCAGAAGCACAAACCTTCGCCGAACAGGTTGTTGTAGTTATAGAACAGACGGATAAAGAATGTCCTGAAAGTCAGTTCAAGTGTCATTTTCCTGTCAAGCTTACCTGTCATTTGTCAACCTCAGACATCTTGTAAAAAAATATCTTAAAGCGAGTATCAGGCACAGAAGAACGGGTATCCTGCTGCCTTCGAGCTCACTGGGTAAAGGAAGCTGAACTTCTGAAACGATTATAAAGAGATTTTTAAGAATAATATGCAGGACCAAAGAATATGCAGCATATACCGCATAGGTAAATACAACCGCTGAAAGAATGCTGGGGAATTTCTTATAGAACATCAGCCTGTCCCTGTATTTCTCGAAGACAGCTCTTTTTGTTTTCAGAACAAACGCCGTGAAAGAAGATACCGCCGCGATCATAAGAAAGGCAAAAAGATAGGTTGAAAGACTGTAAGTGTTTGCCGGACCTGAAGACACAACAAGAAAGAACCCGAACGGGAATTCGGGATATAGAGACGCTCCCGACGGATGCCTTCCGATATAGTACAAATGAACGGCTGCTGCGCTGACAGTGACCGAAACCGGGTCGAAGCCCAAAAGGATAAGAAGCAGGGATACGGCGAACGGCTGCGACAGCAGACCGTTGAATACATCTCTGCTTTCCAGAAGAATGACGGCCGATATTAAAGGAACGGCTATCATCAGACCAGGTCTATTTTATAAATTCTTTAAGTTTGCTGAAGTCGTCCATCAGTTCGCTTAAATGGTATGTGATATAAAGATCTCTGACAACGAAAAGGACAATAAGGGTAACGAAGGAATACTTCGCTATCTTAGCCTCTTCCGGTTTTTCTTCCTTGAGATCGGTCATCTGTGTGTACAGGCTCTTTAATCCTATCAGCGTAACTATCAGAACGAGCCACCATGAAGAGTTGAACCAGTTCCATCTGAATATAACGGCCAGAAGAAAAAGAAGCGTGGAGATAAGACCTGTTTTAGTGCCGATCTCGAACCTGCTGAACCTTTCAAGAAGAGTCAGGTGATTATCATCGTCTTCTTGATCATCATCGGGATAGATGTTGTTCTCAACCTTAAGAGGTTCCGGTTCGGGTGTCGGGGTCTGTTTCATAACAGGTTCCGCGTTTATATCGTCATTCGCCTCTGTCTCGGTAAAAACGGTCTCTTCTTTGTCTGATTTCTTTTTAGGCATATTACCTCCTGTTTATCGATGTATTAATTTTCCTGCTGCGGGTCTGAAACATTCTCCGCTCCGGCATCTGTCTTCGTAACACCGTTCACGGCTGCATCAGCATTGATTTCGTCCTCATCTTCGTATGGCGGAACCATACAGATATCAGCTATGTTGTCATCTTCTCTGAGCTTGATAAGCCTTACGCCCTGAGTATTCCTTCCCATTATCCGAATCTCGCCTACAGGCTGCCTTATCACCGTTCCGTTCTCGGTAATTATCATGATATCGTTCTCGTGATCTGTCTGAGCGATGTAGATCATTTCGCCGGTCTTTTCAGTCAGGTTAAGCGCTTTGACCCCTTTTGATCCTCTTTTAGTCATTCGGAAAGCGAATACATTTGCCCTCTTGCCGTAGCCGTTCTTGCTGACTACCATAACGGAGTTATTTTCATTTTCCGCAACGACCATTCCCACTACTTCGTCATTTTCTCTTAGATTTATACCTTTTACGCCAATCGAATTCCTTCCGACTTCTCTTATCAGGCCCTCCGGGAACCTGTTCGCGTATCCTGACCGGGTCCCGAGAAGTATTTCGTTGGTTCCGGATGTGATCGCCGCGCTTAAAAGTTCATCGCCATTCCTGAGGTTTATTGCTATTATACCTCCGATATTGGGCCTTGAGTAAGCTATCAGAGGAGTTTTCTTTATGGTCCCTTTTTTGGTGGCCATGACAAGGAATTTACCGTCTTTTTCAAAATCCCTTATATTGAGCACTGATTTAATCTTTTCCCCTTCCAGTCTCTCAAGGATATTAACGATCGGACGGCCTTTTGACGCCTTGGTCATCTCAGGGATCTGCCATACTTTTTTCCAGTAAGCGCGGCCTTTGTCCGTAAAGAACATCACATAGTCGTGGTTCGAGGCATTGAACATGAACTCGATAAAATCATCGTCCTTGCTGTCCGCGCCCCTGGATCCAACACCGCCTCTTCCCTGGCTCCTGAACTCATCCGCTCCGACCCTCTTTATATATCCCTGATGAGAAAGCGTGACTATCATCTCATCATCCGGCACCATATCCTCAACGGTAAGGTCTTCCGCAAAATAAATAATTTCGGACTGTCTTTTGTCCCCGTATTTCTCAAGGATCTCTGTAACCTCGTCCTTTATTATCTGAGTCCTTCTCTCTTTTCTTTCAAGAATATCTTTCAGGTCTGCTATTTTAAGCCTGAGCTCTTCTATTTCGGCGAAGAGCTTTTCCTGTTCTAGAGCGGTCAGCTGGGAGAGCCTCATGGCAAGTATCGCCGAGGACTGTATTTCTGATAAGCTGAACTCGCTTATCAGCGACGCTTTGGCGGCCTCGGTGTTGGGGCTGTTCCTGATTATCTCTATCACCCTGTCGATATTGTTCAGCGCGATCTGCAGACCTTCCAGTATATGAATCCTTTCTTCAGCTTTCCTCAGGTCAAAAACACTTCTTCTTCTTACTATTTCCTCCCTGTGAAGAACGAACTGCTCCAGGAACTGTTTGAGATTCAGCTGCATCGGTTTACCGTTGACGAGGGCTATCATATTGCCGCTTACAGATGTCTGGAGCTGTGTGTACTTATAAAGAAGGTTTATAACGACATCCTCGTTGACATCTTTTTTAAGCTCGATCACAAGCCTGGTGTCTTTGCTGGACTCGTTGTCCAGACCGAATATACCGTCTATCTTTTTCTCTTTGTGAAGCTCGACTATTTTTTCGATCAGAGCCTGCCTGCTTACCTGATAGGGTATTTCTGTAATGACGAGTTTTACCCTGTCTCCCTTTTTAGTCGGCATAACTTTTTCGATCCGGCCTCTTAAAACAACGAATCCCCTGCCTGTCGTGTACATTTCCTTTATGCCCGAATAGCCGTAGATTATTCCCTTACTCGGGAAGTCCGGAGCCTTTATGTATGACATTAAGCCTTTTTTCTCTTCTATTCCGTTTTCCGGATCGGCTTTAACCGGCTCTATAGATATTTCCGGGTCATCAAGAAGGGCTATAACGCCTTCAAGGACTTCGCCGAGGTTGTGGGGCGGGATAGAGGTTGCCATGCCGACTGCAATACCCTGAGAACCGTTAACCAGAAGGTTCGGTATCCTTGTGGGAAGAACGGAAGGTTCTTTTAAAGTGTCGTCGTAGTTGTTCGTAAAATCAACGGTCTCTTTGTTTATGTCATATAACATTTCGTCTGACAGTCTGCTCAGCTTGGCCTCGGTGTATCGTGGAGCTGCTGCGGGAAGGTCCACGTTCCCGAAGTTACCCTGACCCTTAACCAGAGGATAACGGAATGTGAAATCCTGGGCCATCCTTACAAGCGCAGCATATATCGCCTGGTCTCCGTGTGGATGGTATTTACCCATGACCTCTCCGACTATCCTTGCGCATTTATTTTCTTTTTTATTATAATGCAGTCCCAGCTCGTTCATTCCGTAAAGGATCCTTCTCTGAACGGGTTTAAGGCCGTCCCTTACATCAGGAAGAGCTCTTGAAACTATTACCGACATTGAATAATCAATGTAGGATTTCTGCATTTCATCCTCTATTGAAGCCTCGACAATATTTCTGTCCTTTGGTATCTCTGTCATTGCATGTTCTCCGTATTTTCTGACGATCTCAATTATGCTTGTAATAAATATAATATTACTAGATTAATCAAGATAATTATCAAATAATTACCCGTTATTTTTTGAACTTGTTTTATTCATATAAAAGTTTTACTTTTCAGGATATGAAAGATCATAATCTCAAATACATTACATTGAGCATCCTGTTATCATGCCTGTCGCTGATTACGCTGGCCGGTTTTTTCGACAGATTCGAGAATCAGATATACGATCTGCGGTTCAAACAGAAATATCTGGGAGTGACGGAGGAAGGTTCTCTCGGGAGCGTGGTAATTGCCGATATAGACACAAGATCTGTCCAGAAACTGGGAAAATATTTCGACTGGCCGAGAACATATTTCGCAAAAACCGTTGACGCTCTTTCCTCTGCGGGAAGCGCGCTTATATGTTTCGATATCCTTTTCGACAAAAGCATACATGCCGAGAACGACTCAATATTCAGAAGTTCTCTTGCTGATGCGGGAAATGTGATAACAGGATATAATTTTGAATATGAGGACAGGGATAATTTTATTTATCCGGACAGCGCTGATAACAAATTGACAAACGCGATGCCTATTGCTATGGACGGCGCCGGTTTCAGGACGGACGAGTTTAACATCATGAACGCCGGTGACGAATCGATCCTTAACTCAAGTTATGCCAACGGTTATCTCGGTATAGATTCGGATGAGGACGGAGTGATCAGAAAGGTCCACCTCGTCAAGAAATACATGGGAAAATATTACCCGTCATTCGCGCTGGTCATCTCGCTAAAGCTTATGGGCGCGGAAATGGAGAGCGTAAGGCTCTTTGACGGGAGCAGGATCGAGTATGCAGCAGGATCAGGCGAGCTCAGAGCGATTCCGCTGGACGGGAACAACTACATGCTGATAAATTATAAAGGTCCGTGGAGAGCTTTTAAAACAATCTCGATCTATGATATAATCGAGAACAGGGTCGGCAGGAAAACTTTCAGGGATAAACCTGTAATTATCGGATCATCTTTAAGGGGGCTTATGGACCTTAGATCCACACCTGTTCAGAAGCATTATCCCGGAGTGGAGGTACATGCCAGCATAATTGATACCATATTGAGCGGCGACCACATCACAATGACCGGAAAATCTAAAGTTCTAATGATAATGCTTCTTTTAATTGTTCTCACTTCCGCCGCAGTATTCAGCAGGCTCAACATCGTTATTTCATCAGCGGCTGTTATTGCGGCAGGTTATTTTTATTTTATGCTTACCGGAAAGCTGTTTTTTGAGAACGGTCATGTTCTTGATACCACAAGGCCGCTTTTTGCCCTTCTCTTCTCTTTCCTTTCCGCATATACCGTGAGTTACTATAAAGAGAAGAAATCTAAGAGGTTCATCAAAGCCACTTTAGGAAAATATGTTCCCGAAATAGTTTCAAAAGAGCTTCTTAAAGACCCCGGTAAATTCAAGCTCGGAGGAGAAAAGAAGGAAATAACAATGATGTTCTCGGATATAAGGAGTTTCACCTCATATTCGGAGCGGACCGACCCGAAGGAGCTTGTAAGATTTTTAAACATTTACCTTCAGCGTATGACGGGCGTGATAAAAAGGAACTGCGGAACCCTTGATAAATACATGGGTGATGCGGTGATCTGTTTTTTCGGGGCGCCTCTTGAGAACGATCATCCGGTCCACGCCTGCAGAAGCGCTCTGGAAATGATGATGGAATTGAAGCTGTTGAAAGCGGAACTTACAGACAGTACTTTTAAGAATATTGACATCGGTATAGGCGTAAATACCGACACCGTAACAGTCGGGAACATTGGAAGCGAGGACCTTTTCGATTATACCGCGATCGGCGACGGAATGAATCTGGCATCGAGGCTGGAAGGGCTGAACAAATACTACGGCACTAACATACTTGTAAGCGGAAATACTTACGACAAAGTAAAAGACAGATTCATATTCAGAGAGCTTGACGAGGTGTCTGTTAAAGGGAAGACGAAGTCCGTAAGAATATACGAGCTTATATCTGAAACCTCTGAGCGTCCGGATGAAAGAACTCTGAAGAAAATATGTATGTACTCTGAAGCTCTTGAACTGTATAAGAAAGGCGATTTCGACGAAGCGGTTCTCATATTTGATTCTTTAAAAGATGAGTTCTCCGATTGTGCCTCAGGACTTCTTTCTGAGAGATGCAGGATGCTGAAAAACGATCCCGATCCTGACTGGAAGGGCGTCTGGCGGATGGACTCAAAATGATTTGTAAACAGGGAATATAATGCACAGAAGTTATGATATTATCGTGGCCGGAGGAGGCCACGCCGGGGTAGAGGCGGCCTGGATAAGCGCAAAGATGGGTGCCAGGGTACTTCTTATTACCCAGAATGTTGACCAGATCGCCCAGATGTCATGCAATCCCGCCATCGGCGGTCTGGCAAAGAGCCACCTCGTAAAAGAGATAGACATTCTGGGCGGGCTTATGGGGGCTGCCGCCGACAGAACGGGGATCCAGTTCAAAACGCTTAATTCATCCAAAGGCCCGGCCGTCTGGGCGCTGAGGGTGCAGTCGGACAAAAGAAAATATTCTGAGTTTGTAAGGTCAAAGCTCGAATCAAATAAAAATATCAGCATTATTCAGGACGAGGTAAACGATATTGTCGTAAAAAACGGGTTTTTTAGCGCGGTTAAGACTTCCATAAACGGAATTATACACGGCAAAGCGGCCGTGATATGCTCGGGGACTTTTTTAAAAGCGGTAATACATATAGGCAAAAAGCAGATACCTTCAGGAAGGCTGGGAGAACAGCCGGCTGAAAGACTGTCAGCAAAGCTGGAGGCGTACGGGTTCGAGACAGGAAGGCTCAAGACTGGCACCCCGCCGAGAATAGCCGGTCATTCCATAGATTTCAGCGGCCTTGAGATCCACGGCTCGGACGAGCATATCATACCGTTCTCTTTCAGGCATAAAAAGACTTACCTTAAGCAATTGCCGTGCTATATAACCTATACGAACGAACAAACTCACAGGATAATCGACGCGAACCTGGACAAGACCGCTCTTTTTTCCGGGCAGATCAAGGGTACCGGGCCGCGCTACTGCCCCTCAATCGAGGACAAGGTCAACAGGTTTCGCGACAAAATATCTCACCGGCTTTTTCTGGAGCCGGAGGGCCTTTACACGAACGAGTATTACATTAACGGGTTCTCGTCCAGTCTGCCTGTTGATATTCAGAAAAAAGCCCTGCGGACCGTTAAGGGAATGGAGAATGCCCATTTCGTTCGTCCGGCCTACGCGATCGAATACGATTATTTTCCCGCGTATCAGATCAAGCTGACGATGGAAACAAGAAATATCGGAGGGCTATATTTTGCGGGGCAGATAAACGGGACTTCGGGCTATGAGGAAGCAGCCGCGCAGGGAATTATGGCAGGCATTAATGCGGTTTTAAAAATAAATTGTGATGAGCCCTTTATCCTTAAAAGGAACGAGGCTTACATAGGCGTGCTTATCGATGATCTGATCACAAAGGACATAAGAGAGCCTTACAGAATGTTCACTTCCATGGCGGAATACAGGCTCGAACTCAGGCATGACAACGCCGACAGCAGGCTTTTAAACTATTCAGAAAAATACGGACTTCTTTCAAAAAGCGAAATAAAATATCTTAAAACAAGGCTGAGAAAAATTGACGAGCTCTGCGGTCTTTTTCCCAAGATAAAAATCAAAAAGAAGAAACTTGCCGAGCTGTTCGAACTGAATTCTTTAGGGGACGCTGCAGAGGGAACAGATCTGTTTAGGCTTCTAAAACGTCCCGGAACGAATATAGATATGCTCATAATGTCCGGCCTTGCCGAAGAAAGGCTTTCGAAATTTTCATATTATGAGCTCAGGCAGGCAGAAACTCTTGTTAAGTACGAGGGTTACATCAAAAGGCAGAACGAAATGATAGACAGGTTCGGGCAGAACGAGAAAATAAAACTGCCGGACGATCTGGACTATTCGCTCTTCAAAGGTCTTAAAAAAGAGGCTGTTGAAAAACTGAACCGAATAAAACCTGTTTCTGTAGGCCAGGCAGGAAGGATAGCCGGAATAACACCTGCCGACATTTCTGTCATTCTGGTAAATTTAAAAGCAGGCGGCAGATTAAAATGAAAGAAACTGTAAAAGAGATCATAAGAACCTCATTTGAAACAGTTCAGGCAGATATTCCCGAGGAATGTTTATCGGCGATCGGGTCTTATTTTGAATATCTCCTTGAATGGAACACGAAGATAAATCTTATATCCAGAAAGAGCCCGGAAGATGTACTCAGGGTCGCGCTTATAGAATCATATTCGCTTTACGAGGTAATAAGACATGATTCGGGTAATTTTCTTGATGTGGGTTCCGGCGGCGGTCTGCCGGGAATGATAATCGCGATACTTATGCCTGAAGTCAGGGTCGAACTATTAGACGCGACGAGAAAGAAAACGGATTTCCTGACAGGGGCGGCGGAGCGGCTGGGCATGAAAAATGTCAAGATCACAAATGCAAGGCTTGAAGATATTGACCGTAAGATTAAATACGATGTTATATTTTCAAGAGGGGTGGGCAAATTCGACAGCCTGAAAAAATATTATTTCAGCCATATTGATAATACCGGCAGGATAATCATGCTTACAGGCGAGGACAACTCAGTCCATTTCAGAAGTTACGATGTTATGCCGAATCCTTTCCTGGAGGGAAGGATAATCGCCAACCTGGAGAAATAGTGTTCAGGTCCGGAGATATCATAATATATCTTGCTCTCGCGACGGTGATTATTTTTCCTTTCCTGCCGGACAAAGGTGATCTATCGGGAAATGTAATGATCAGCATAAGTTCTGACGGGAATACTTTTTACGCCGACCCCGGAATTGACAACCTGTTTGTCATAAAAAGCGGAACAGACAGCGTGGCAGTCGAGGTAAAAGATCATATGGTAAGGGTAAAGAGTTCAACCTGCAGGGATAAATACTGCGAAAAGAAAGGCTGGCTGAAAGAGGGGACGAAGGGTCAGATCGTGTGTATGCCGAACAGGGTGATAGTATCTTTCATTTCGGACATTGAAGATGATATCGACGCAGTGACGGAGTAATATGAAAGTAGAGTACCGGTCAAGAGTGTATCTTATAGCTGTATTCTCCTCGCTGGCATCAATCCTGCAGCTCTTCGAGATATTCGTAATACTTCCTGTCCCTTTCGTAAAGATAGGCCTTGCCAACGCGATAGTTCTTTTTTTTATTCTTAAAGATCAGTTTCTCATTGCTTTTATGGTGAACATAATAAGGATTTTTGTAGGCGGTTTCTTCAGTGCAAAACTCTTCAGCCTTCCCTTTATTTTTTCTCTGAGCGGATCGTTCATGTCTTTTTTTATAATGGCAGGCGTGTTCATTGTTTTCAGAAAATATGTTTCCGCCGTCGCTCTAAGCATCTGTGGAGCCGTTGCGTTCAACATCGCCCAGTACATTCTTTTCATGTTCTTTTTCGGCGGAACGGCAGAATACGGCACGACAGCTTCTGTCATAATGGCACTCAGCGTAATTCCTGGTTTTCTGACGGGTATAGTCGCGGAGCTTCTGAACAGGCAGGATATCGAGCTTGTAAAAAATACAGGTCACTCCTTTAGTATGGACAAATAACAGGAATTTCTTTATTGGAATACACCCGATTTTTTGTAGACATTGCTAAGCACATTTATCTCCCTTCTT
>CAZYNH010000002.1:0-246058 GCA_964648295.1 uncultured Bacteroidia bacterium
TCGAAACCTTCCGCTGACTTATCCCGAACACATTAAAGAACTCGAACAGAAAAGTCTTAGCCTCGGCATCCTCATTAAAAGCATCCGCCCACTCCGCCGAAAAGTGCGTTGCCCGTTCCTTTATTTCATTCCAGCTAAGTGGCATTTATCCTTCCCAAATTTATTTTATTAAACAGAACAATGTAATTTTTTTTCGACTCAAAAACAATGTATAACAGCAAATCTTAATCAAAACACAAGCACTTTGATTTTTTCAAGAATTTCATCAAGCTCGTTTTCAGTTACTTTTGAGATCAATTCCGCTTTTCTCGACTCCCAGTCAAGACTTTTTAGATGGTCGGAAAGGACAACGCCGCTGATCTTATCATTTTTGATCTTCACTTCGAACGGATAACCTTTTTCCTTTGACGATAAGGGGCAGAATATTCCCAGTCCTGTTTTACCGTTATATTCCGAGGGCGATATTACTACGGCGGGTCTTCTTCCTGACTGTTCGTGCCCTGACTGAGGTGTGAAGTTCAGCCATACGAGGTCGCCTTTCTCCGGCACATAAGATTTTACCATACTTCTCTGCCCTCAGTTTGACCGAATTCAGTTTCCGAATGAAGATTTTTTTCGTTGATCTTTGAGACCAGATCGGACAGGTTTAATTTATTGGGAGTTATAACGATGTCTCCCTTTCTTTCGGCAACATTCACAGTGGTGCCGTCCTTTAGATTCAGGTCTTTGGCGATCACACTGGGGATTATTATTCCGAGACTGTTCCCCCATTTTTTTACGGCTATCTGCATAATACCTCCTTTTTACAGAAGTAAGTTATACAAAATATAACTTTTTGTCAAGGAAATTCCTAGTACTCATATATCTTTATATTATTATTATCTCTGTTTATACCTACGATTTTATCGCCTACGAAATAAGGATTATAACTTTTTTCGATGTTTAAAACGATTCTGTTTAGTAAAATATCATTCTCGTAAATATCAAACTTTAATTGATCTTCAGAGTTATCATTGGCAGCCACCCACAATCTTCCGTACTTATCTGTCAGCATCCAGTTTATTGAATTTTTATAAATGATCTTGTATTTCAAACCGTATTTTTCTCCGCTTTTGCGCAAAGCTTCCGCTTCTTTTTCATCCACTTTGGTTTTGATGTAATTTTTCCTGATCTCTCTGATCTGATCTCCCTGAGAGTTAAGCACACCGATCCTGTAGGTGTCCTTTGAGTTCTCTGAAACATAAACAAAGCTGTCGGAGAAGGTGGAAGCGTAGCCTTTTTCAGTTGGGTCGTTCTCCACATCTCTGTTATACGGATACTCAATTTGATAAAGATTCTTTTCAAAATTGAAATTTTCATCGTAAAGAGTAACATCATTGATCAAAACCATTTCTTTGTCAGCGTTCGTTGAGTTACGGGTTGAACGGTTTATATATTTAGTACCGAATTTTTTTGGATAAGAAGGAAATTTACTCTGATCAGTTAAAGTCTTGTCACTTATGTAGTTCCCGTCAAGGTCGTATTTTATGATCTTGAGATTCGTCCAGTTTGTAAGAAACAGTGTATCTTTGCGTGTGTTCATCATCCCCGGAAGCCAGAATTCGCCGGGACCCTTACCGTTCCTGCCGAAAGCTTTAACGAACTTGAGATCTTTATCGTATTTATGGATCCGGTGCTTGTCCCTGTCCAAAATGAAAAGGTTTCCAAGATAGTCAAACTCGAAATCCGAAGCCCTCTGGATAAATCTGATCGTGTCAGTTTCGTTCTCCATATCAATGAATCCTACTTCCTTTAGTTCGATCCTGAATGTCGAATCTGCCGGCACTCCCGTGTTTCGTGTGACCCTGATCCCGTTCACTTCACTTACTTCGTAAGTTTTCACTTTTTCTTTCTTTGAACAATTAACGATCATCGCTATAAACAAAGTCATAGCTAAAAACTTCACAAATTTCATTCTCAAAGCTCCTTTTTAATTCTCGATCATATAGTCATAAACATCTATGAGATTTTCATCATGGTCAATTATATATAACCTGTCTCTTATCAGAACCTCTTTCATAGCTCTTGAATTATCAATGTTCCTCAAAGGGACTCTGTATCCGGAATAAAGTTCACCGTCTTTGTTCAAGATGTCGAAAACGAGTTCGTAACCGAGGTCTCCTCTCAACACCCACAGATTCCCGTATTTATCGGTTTGAATGTCCATGATCGAGACTTTAAAATCATAGATCTTGCTGAATAATTTTTCATCGAATTTGTTCGCTTTATAAAAACGGGAAGCAAGTTCAAGCTCTTCATCAGACAATTTCTGTAATCTGTATTTTCTGGTTATCGGTTCCAGTTCATTCCCGTCACGATCGAAAATGTTGATCTTGTATTCTGATTTATTCATATGTGTCTGGTAAATGATATTATCATTGCATGCTGTCAGATAATCAACACTCATTGATTCAATGTTGTATTTTAAGTAATCTATTTCTCTTGATTCATGAAGCACTTTTTTAATATTCCGATCATTATCAAGAAATACTAGGCTGTTCTTTATGTACAAATTATCATCATCTTTTTTTAATTTAAGCAATTTTGCAAGAATTGTTGAATCATTCAGCTGACGACATTTAGTCGGAATTGTCATCATATCAAGACGCAGTACCTTTGTTGTAATATAGTTGCCGTTCTTGAAGAATTTTTTCAGTCTGACATTATTGTCGATCACAAAAACAGTATCTTTATAAATATAATAATCCCTATATGTTTCAATCTCTTCAGGTCCCATTCCTCTCCCTGAGATTTCTGAAAAAAAATTCCCCGTTTTATCGAAAACCTTTATCGAACCTGAAATGCTGTTGTAAATGAATAAATTCGCTTCATCGTCCACTTTGATTCCGTACGATGTTACAAAAAGCCTTGAGCGATCAACATCCTCAAGGTATCCTTCAATAGTATGGAGCTTTGTCATAGTTACTTTTTTTAGCAGGATATCCGGATAATCTTTCGTGCAGCTTAAAAATAATGCTGCCGATAAAATGACCAGATACCTTAGAACTTTCATCATCTTCCTACCACTTCGATAAATAATATTAGCAAGTACACTCTAATTGTAAGCCTGAAATGATATTTATGCAAGAGTAAATTCGGTTTTTCCGCGAAAGTCAAGATGACACTAAATCCAAAAATCAACAAGTCCATTTTACGATTTAACCCCTAAATCATAAAATGCATTTTACGATATTGACTATTATTATCATTTTTCGTATATTACACTTTGCGATATAACCTTGAAATCACTAGGAGTATTTTATGTCAGTCGAATATTTCAGGAAAAAACAGATGGTTATGCAAAATGCAATTTCTTCGGATTTCGTAAGGAATAAGTACTTAAAGCAGATCAGCTCGCAGGAGAGGATGATCGGACTTATCGGACCGAGGGGAGCGGGAAAAACAACTCTTCTTCTTCAGTATCTCAAATCCGGTTTTGATATCACAGAATCTCTTTATATGTCTGCCGATGATATTGCAATGAACGATACGACCTTGTACGCAATAGCCGACGAGTTCTATTCTCTTAACGGAAAAATTCTGGTAATTGACGAGATACACAAATATAAGAACTGGTCTAAGGAACTAAAAAATATTTATGATTCTTTTCCCGGTTTAAAGATCAGATTCAGCGGATCATCTATGCTTAACATTCTTCATGAACAGAATGATTTGAGCAGAAGAGCTTTTATTGTGCAGATGAATGAGCTTACATTTCGCGAATATCTTGAATTCAAATATAAGATCAAACTTGATACCTACCCGTTGGATAAGATTTTGAAAGACAGTGTAAATATTTCAGGAAATCTGATCTCGAAGTATAGTTTCATATTTACAGAATTTAAAGATTACCTGAGGATCGGATGCTACCCGTATTTTGTGGAAATGCCTGAAAACTTTAGTGCGAAACTGTTCAATTCCGTACAGAAGATCATATTTGAAGATATACCTTCTTTGAACAAGATCGAATTCTCTAAGTTATCCTTTTTCCAGAAGCTGATCCATAAAGTTTCCGGAGCGGGTGTACCGTTTAAAGTAAACCTGGCACAATTGGCTACAGAGACCGGTCTTTCTCAGCCTACATTATATACATATCTCGAGATCCTTGACAAATCAGGAATATTTCGTTCCGTCAGAAAATTTTCAGAGAAGATTTCAAAGAAACCCGATAAGATATATTTCAGGAATACCAGCATATTATATGCTTTTGCCAATGAATTCGGATTTGAGATCGATACGGGGACTTTCAGGGAGACTTTTTTCGCAGGTGCTATGGACGGAGCAGCGTATTATTCGGATATTGGTGATTTCAGGGTCGGAGATATAATTTTCGAAATAGGCGGCAAGAGTAAAGACTTTTCCCAGATCAAAAATATTGAAAATTCATTCCTTGTTATTGACACGGACATAACTGCGAACCCCAAAAAGATCCCGCTGTGGCTGTTCGGGTTTATTGAGGAAAAATAGAGTTACTTTCTAAGTCTGGTCTAAACTATTTCTGATAGCAAATATCTAAATTTAAAACCACTTGCCTAATTTACATATTATTATTATATTATCCATGTATATTAAAAACTGGAGTTGTTAAAATGCATGGTTATATTGCCAGATCAATTAAAGAAAAACTGATATCGAAGATCAATAATTCGCCGGCCGTTGCTATCCTCGGAGCCAGGCAATGCGGAAAAACCACACTTGCCAAAAATATTCTTTCAAACTTCAAATCGGTGTATCTGGATCTTCAAAAAAAGTCCGATCTTAATAAATTGAAGCAACCTGAAATATTTTTCGAAAAACACAGAGATGAGCTTGTATGCTTAGACGAAATACAACTTGTCCCGGAATTATTTTCTTATTTGAGATCGGAGATAGATGAATATAGAAACAACGGGAGGTTTTTGATACTCGGTTCAGCTTCAAGAGATCTGATTAAGCAGTCCGGAGAAACACTTGCAGGCAGAATATCTTATACCGATCTGACCCCTTTTTTATACAATGAAGTAAAAAACGAATACGGTTGGCAGGAACATCTTTTAAGAGGCGGGTTTCCGGGCAGCCTGCTTGCGGCTAATGACACCATCAGCTACGAATGGCGCGAAGATTTTATTAGATCTTTTTTGGAGCGGGATATTCCAAAACTCGGATTTTCGATCCCCGTACCTATAATGGATAAGCTCTGGAGGCTTTTATCGCACTACCACGGACAGGAGATCAATTACAGCAAGATAGCCGGGGTCATTGATGCTTCCCAACAGACGGTAAAAAAATACATTTCGATCCTCGAACAGACTTACATGATCAGACTGCTTCAGCCGTATGAGGCGAATCTGAAAAAGAGGCTTGTAAAATCACCGAAGGTATATATAAGGGACAGCGGAATACTTCACTCTTTACTCGGAATAGAGACTTTTGATGATCTGCTTGCCCACCCGACGCTCGGAGCCTCATGGGAAGGATATGCGATAGAGAACATAACGGCACAAAATCCCGGATTTAAGCCTTACTTCCTAAAAACATCCAACGGTGCGGAAGTTGACCTCATTCTTGAGAAAGGCATGCATCGGAAGATCTACGAATTCAAATTCTCCAAATCACCATCTCCTTCAAGAGGCTTTTACGAAATAATAAATGACCTCAAGGCAGAAAACGAACCGGTCTATATTGTCGCTCCCGTTGATGAAACCTATGAGTACAAAAAGAATATATTCGTAACGAACATTTAAGAAAATACCCCCTATCGAAATATAAAGGAGGAAAGATAATCAGCCCTTCAGAATTTTTTGAACATATCGTCAAATAGAAACTATACAAATCAACAAGTCCACTTTACGATTTTGCACCTGATTTATGGAAATGCATTTTCTAAAACTCCCTTTTCCCGAACGCCACCACCGACATTGAAAGAGAGACCCACACGGCCGGGACAGAGATCAGCAATAAAATCAGATTGACCCAGATCATGCTTATTCCCGCATCGGTTATTCCTTCCAGCAGCGGTTTTATTGCGAACGCGAAGATCATGACCGTCATCGTAAAGTAGAGATTATATTTCTCATGCTCGAATTTAGACCAGAAATAAAGGTAAACCGATGAAATTATCACAGAGATCAGAATGCCGAAGATCAGTCCGGCGATTATGCCGCTTACAGGAGTGTGTATCTCAACAACGATCTTCCTTAGAGCGAGATCGATCTTATCTGAATCGTAAAGAACTTTCTTCGTGTTCGCCCAGGCAGCAACTCCAATAGCTGCGAGCGTGAACATATCAGTAACTATCGCCGCCGTAAAAAAACGCGAGATCACGATCAATTCCTTTTCAACAGGGACCGACGCGTTTACTTTATCATGCCTGCTCGAAGACACCGTAGAGTTGAACTTCAAAAGTGCAAAGAACACCGACAGAATAAGCCCGACCGCATAGGCTGAAAAGTGACCCTGCAGGATCATCACGGGTGCGACTAGCATAGCTAACACGGCAGCCCCGAAGTATTTATCCGCCCAGAATATCAGGTATAAATTTGATTTTATAATGTGTTTCATTTTAACCTCTTTAATATGATTTTTTGCTGTTAAGAATAAATGTGGTCAGCTTCGCGAAACCGAAGAAACATAGAGGAATGAACAGTATTTGTGCTATAGTTGATAAATAATATGTATCATCTCCGTATTGAACATCTATCTTTAGAAACGATTCAAAGAATAGGTAAGTTAAATAAGTAAAAGTCATTGATACTGACGGTACCAGACTGATTAAAATATATGATTTCATAATGATATCTTTATTTTTAATAAAAACAGCTATCCAAGCGAAAACTAAAATTGCTGTTGAAATTGAATATACAGGCAGGAACATAGAGAAATTTTTAATATATTCTGTCCAATTCAATACCATCTCAGGTGTGTAACTTCCGTCATTTTGAAGTATTTTTTCTTGTGCGTTAGCTATTACTTGGTATTCCCAGAATACTATGTGTAATAAACGAATTATGTACATCAACGATACAACCGATAAAATGAAAAACCATCCGTTTAGAAATGACCTTTCTGTGATTTTCTTAAAATACCTTCGTAACATATAGTGCAGAATTACCAAAATACCAAAAAAGTAAACTAATCTTAACGGGTAAAGAAAAAGATCAAATTCAGTCATCCAGCTTAAATTCGCAGGCAATAAGACACTTTCTTCTAGCCAAAGAATTAGGGCTAAAGTCGTAAACAATCCTAAAGTGGCTGATAATATAGACAAATACAACTTACCTGTGTAGTAATAAAGAGATATCATTAGGAAAATAATAAAACTGAACCCGCTGAAGTAAAATAACCATTCTTTTGGTTCCTGATATAACTGAAACATCACATTTTCAGATGTTAAGCTTTTCAGCGACATCGTACCTGCCAGCGAAATAACGCCCAAAAATATAAATAATATAGCAACAACAAATCTTGCATAAACAAATCTGCTTTTATTTACGGGCATAGTTAAGATCATCATCTCGGATTTATTCTTCTGCTCTTCCTTAAGAAGTTCGTAAAGCATCAAAACAGGCACTAAAAACAGGTTTATAAAATAGACCAGAGATGTGTAATCTCTATCGCTGAAACCAGTCAATAGAGATAAAACATAACAGCCTACAGTAAATCCTAAAGGTATTCTCCACATTCTGTTTCCTAATATTCTCAGATCAGCCATGATTAAGTTCTTCATTTTACTTTCCTCCTGCACTTTACTTATTCTGCATATAGACCATCATCTGCTCGAGGGTCGGTTTTTCTGTAACGATCTCGAACTGCGAAAATACGCTCTGCTTTTCTACATTGCAGAGTGCCTCGAACCCGAACCTGTTCTCTTTTACGCCGAGGAGTTCGCTTCTGATTTCACCTGTGAGTATGCCTGAGTCGCCTTTGATGATCTTGTAGTTTTCCAAAAGGACATCTTTCTGGTCGGAGAATACTATGCGGCCGTTATTTATGAATGTGATGTAGTCGGCTATCTTTTCGAGGTCGGACGTGATGTGTGTCGAAAAAAGAATGGATTTGTTCTCGTCCTGGATCTCTTCGCGGAGGATGTCCATGAGTTTGTCGCGGAAGACAGGATCAAGCCCGGAGGTCGGTTCGTCGAGGATCAGAAGTTCGGCGTTGTGCGAAAGTGCTACAGCAAGCGAGAATTTCATTTTGGTGCCTTTTGAGAGGTCTTTGATCTTTTTATTCGGGAGGAGGCCGAAGACAGAGCAGTATTCATCGAATTTCTCATCATCCCACCTGCTGTAGAACGGCGCGATTATATCTTTCATTTTCTTTACGGTCAGATGCTCATAAAAATAGCTTTCCTCATATACGAAGCCGATCCTGTCCTTTATCGCCACTTCATCTTTCGAGTTGTCCATCCCGAAAATTTTAATATCGCCGGAATCTTTCTTCAGTAAATTCATGATCAGCCTGATAGTGGTCGTTTTGCCTGCGCCGTTCGGACCGATAAATCCCATGATATAGCCTTTTTCCAAACCAAAACTGATATTGTCGAGCTTAAAACCTTCGAATTCTTTCGTTACACCGTTAATTTTAAGTATCTTGTTCATTATAATACCTCCTCGTATAGCGCGTCGAGCATTTCTCTCAGCTCACTTTTCTTTAATCCGAGCATTTTGGCCTCATCCACTGCTTCCGACAGCCTGTTTTCGATAATCTTGAGCTTCTGCTCTTTGATAAATTCCTTATTCTGATGAGCCACGAAAGTCCCTTTGCCGCCGACAGTCTCGAGAAAGCCTTCGCGCTCGAGATCTTCATAACTGCGCTTGGTCGTGATCACGCTGATCCTGAGGTCTTTTGCGAGGTTCCTGATTGACGGAAGTGCGTCGCCTTCTTTCAGTTCGCCGGTGATCATCATGCCCCGTAGCTGGTCGGATATCTGCTTGTAGATCGGGTCGGGTGATGAGTTTCTTATTATTATTTTCATTTTTCGCTCCGTGCATTTTGTGTTTACTGTATATAGCGTACATATACAATTTAACGAATAAAAATTGCGTTGTCAAGCGATATTTTCGATTCTTAATTTAGATTAAAGGCTCGACATCATTACAGACATCAGTAAAGTTATAGATACCCAAATACCTACGATAGCTTTTTTGATTATACCCGCTTTATCGTTTGTCATAAAATACCCGCCCATTACCATAAATCCGAGACCTCCAACTATAACGAAAGTCGGCAACCCGACTAATAACCATACAAGAAATGCTCCGGGGAAGGAACAATGCTGAAGCAATTTATTGAATGCGAAGCTGCCCCAAAAAGTGACAGTCCCGAAAACCAGTACATAAACCATATAGATAAATTTTCCTTTATTGTGTTCATTCTCATTTACATTACTCCAAAGAGATAATATGGAATTTTGAAATAAATCCGGTATTATAAAAAAGACTGTATAAATTACTGACGCAAAGGAGTTATCAACTAAATTTGATCTCTGAATTGACATTTCAGCCTCAAGCTCATCCATATAATCAAAAAAAAACGGTTGAACTGTCTTATGGGCAATATAGAATACTTCATCTTTATTGAATGATAACGACGGCAGTTCTTCAAAACCTTCTGAAAATTTCAGTCTTGACATATTAAGACCATGTGACTTGATAAACTCCGGGTAATCTTTACCGAATCTGCGTAGATTGCCGGCTATTCCATATAAAAGTATCCTGTCCTTGTAATACATGTGAGAATATTCGGCAGTTTCCTCTCTCTTCTCGTCAAGATTAGCTTGAAGTATAGCTATTCCTTCCGGTTTCAGAAGCTTTGTTATATCCTTGATCAGCACCTGAGGAGAAGGGTGCTTTTCCAGAATGTAATTGCAGACGATGATATCAAATGTTGCCGCATCGAAATCCATGCCTCGCTGATCCCTGATAATAAAATCTCCCCTCGTTGAATACTTCCGAACTTCTATGTTCGGGAAATTCTCGAAAAAACGGGTCAGGGCACCATCTTCAGCAACTATAAGAATTTTCATATCTCCAGAAATCATTTCGGTCTTAGCAAGAAGAAACAAAAGAATAGTTCTTTCTTCGATCGTAGATCCGCAAATAGGACAATTAGTATTTGTCTGTTTTGTAAACCTGTACATCTGAGCTTTATAAAAGCCTGAACAAAACGGACAGTAAATATCATCCCCTCTGTAGTATTGTTTTTTATAGAATTCGTAATTTATTTTTATTTTTGAAAACATAGACGCCTATATTTTACACAGAAGTAATTTAAATTTTTATAGATACATATTCAAGGTAAAAGTTTACCTCACTTTCTCGAATATGATCTCATAGATCGTTTTACCGTCCTCGTATTCGATGACTTTCGCGGAAAGTATTATGCCTACAATAAGCAAAGCAATGACGGTTATTCCGACTCTAACCGCCCAGAGTGGCCGATAGGTTAGTATTTCCTGCGTTTTCTCACTTCTGTCTATGATATTGTTTATTTTACTGTCTTCAGCCATATCAATTCCCCAGTTCGAGCTGATTTTTTACAAGATTGAAATATGCGCCTTTAAGCTCGGCAAGTTCTTTATGTGTTCCTTTCTCAATTATTCTTCCTTTTTCAAGAACAACTATCTGATCAGCATTCTTGACTGTGCTGAGCCTGTGCGCAACGACAACGACGGTCTTTCCTTTGAAGAACTGATCAAGGTTCTCCATGATGACCTTTTCGTTATTGGCATCAAGAGCGTTAGTAGCCTCGTCAAAAAATATGAATTCCGGATCTTTATATACCGATCTCGCAATGAGTATTCTCTGCTTCTGTCCTTGGCTGAGACCGTGCCCATCCCCGCCAATCTTGGTGTTATATCCCAAAGGAAGTGATTCAATAAATTCCCCGATATTTGCTACATTGACTGCATGCTTAAGCTTTTCCTTATCAGGCTTTTCGTCGCTGATGGAAATGTTGTTCGCTATCGTATCGGAGAAAATGAATCCCTCCTGCATAACGACACCGCATTTCTTACGCCATTCATTACTGTTTACTGTTTCAAGGTCATGCTCCCCGACGAGAATATTTCCGATCTGTGGTTTATAAAAACCGAGAAGCAGCTTAATGAGTGTGGTCTTTCCGCTTCCGCTCATGCCTACAATCGCAGTGATCTTCCCTTCGGGAACAGTCAGGTCAATATTTTCAAGTACCCATTCGGATTCGGGACCCTCATACTGAAATGAAACTTCCTTGACAGAAAGTGTCATATCCTCACCGATATCGATGATCCTGTCCTCGTTCCTATTTTCCTCATCCTCCCTATTATGAATCTCTCCAAGTCTTTCCAGGCTGATCTTTGCGTCCTGCATGGAGTGCATAAAGTAGATAAGCTGAGAGATGGGGCTATTGAGCTGACCGATAATGTATTGTACCGAAATCATCATTCCGAGAGTCATATCACCTTTGATCACTGCATAGGCCGAGAGGAAAGTAATAAAAATATTCTTACCCTCATTTATCAGCATCCCGCCTGAATTCTGATACTGGTCGAGGCTTAAACTTTTAACATTGAGCTTGAACAACTTAGCTTGAATGTTCTCCCAGTCCCATCTCTTCTGCTTCTCGCATGTGTTCAACTTTATTTCCTGCATACCGGTGATCATTTGTATCAAATTACTGCTGTTTTCTGACATCACTTCGAACTTTTTAATATCTATCGCCTTCCTCTTTTTTAAAAAAGCTCTTATCCAGAACACATACAAAATACTACCGATCAGAAACACGAAAAATATATTAACATTATAAATGATAAGTACTATGCTGAAAATCACAAAGTTTACCGCTGAGAACAATACACTCAAAGTTTGATTTGTAAGAAATGACTCGATCCTGTGATGGTCGTTTATCCTCTGTAAGAGATCTCCCGTCATCTTAACATCAAAGAACTTGATCGGAAGTTTCATAAGTTTGATCAGGAAGTCGGATATGATCGAAATATTAATCCTTGTGCTTAAGTGGAGAAGTATCCAGCTCCTGATGAACTCAATACTCGCCCTGCCGAAAAAAAGCGAAAGCTGAGCGATCAATATGATAATAATGAAATTGACATCTTTTTTGTTAATACCCACATCAACAATAGCCTGTGTCAGGAACGGGAAAATAAGCTGGATCAAACTCCCTGCCGCCATACCTATAATAAGCTGGATGATCAGTTTTTTGTAAGGTTTTACATAGTGCAGAAGAAATTTGAAGCTTGTTTTATCAACTTTTTTCTTCTCATCCTCAATATTATAGAAATCGGGAGAAGGTTCCAGCAGAAGAGCCACACCGACAGGAGTATCATCAAGCTTGTCACATTCCCAGCGTTTAGTAAAATCTTCTCTTGAGTACTTAAGCAGACCGTGAGCCGGATCAGAAATCCAAACAAACTTATCGCTGATCTTATAAACCACAACGAAGTGATTCTGATTCCAGTGAACAATGCACGGCAGCTGTGAGCTTGCTCTCAGAGTGTCATAACTAATTCTTACCCCTCGTGTCCTGAACCCGAGCTGTTCAGCCGCATTACTGATGCTCAGTAGTGACACGCCTTCTCTTGTCGCGAAAGCTTTTTCACGCAGAGTCTGTAAAGTGTAAGTCTTGCCGTAGTACTTTGCTACGATGCGTAACGCAGTCGGACCGCAGTCCATTGTGTCAAGTTGTTTGAAGGAGGGGAAACACATGTGATAAATTATCATTAATAGATAAAGTAAGCATATTGACAAAAATGTTTATTGCTTTTAATAATCATACAAGTATATCCTAGGACCCTCTTTATTGAACCCCATAATAACTAATTTGCCACTAATAAAACACATATCACCATTAGATCCAACTCCAGTATCTACCTTAATTTTATTCATATATATCCCCGTAGAATCAAAAATTTGGTAAGTTAAATCATACTTCTCCTTCATCATATCCTCACTACATTTTACCCATATTCTATCATATTTATCTATCATTATCTGGTCTATTGCCTGCATATATGCGAAGTCTGTTTCTTTAAAGTTAATATTGTCTTTTACCATTTTCATAAAAGATTTGGGATACCTTACTCTAATATATGTTTTTTGTATTACTCTAATTAGGGTACCCAACTCATTAAATACTTTTATTTCAAAAACATCTTGGCTATTGTTTGCAACATAAAGTTTACTTTTAGCATATACGTGTTTTAGTGAAGTTAAGGAAATCAGATTCGAATTTTTTTTCTTAGTTTGTTCATAAAGAACAATTTCTTGCATGTTTGCAATGGAAAGGGTTGGTTTTATCGATAATTTCAAAAACCAATATTCATTATTGTGGTATGACATAAAGTGTATAAAGTTATCATTACCTGCAGGAGTTATTGTATGTTCAAATAGTATAAAATTGTTTATATCAAATTCAGGATTACGTATTATTACACTTTCGAGAAACTCACCATCCAGTTTATATATATTTGCTTTTTTTAACGGTGATATAAACACGAATAATTTTTCTTCTTGTATGTATATTTTACTAACATCATTATTATTACCACCTAATTCTCCGGGGCCAAATCCTTTTCCACCAAAACTTAAAATCAAATCACCATTCAAGTCAAATTTATCGATTCGCATTTTCGTTTGATTATATACATATATATATCCACAATTTGAGATAGCTATAAAATTACGAATACCACCTTGCTTTAGTCCCGTAAAACCTGAATATGGAATATTACAAATTTCTTTAGGTTCAACTACCAAATCAGGTCTATTGGGAACATTTCTATTAATGATTTTTGTCAATCCTTCATCATCGGTACTTATAACATACCCGGGGGCTACTTTTTCACAAGCATTAAATATTAAACAGAATAAAACCCAAATTATAAAGTACTTTTTGTGCATATTGTATTCTCCGCGTTTTTTAATGAACAAAGATCATATTTATTAAGCACATATTCAACATTTGTTATGGAAGGACAAAGCTCCGAAAGCAGGCAATACTTGCAGGGCTTAACTTGGCCCCTATTTTTTTTCCAACTTCTGCCATTGAGTATTTCTTTGTTACTTAGCTCAATGATATCGTTACAATATAGAGAACCTAAACTTGGATGGTTAACATTCGCAAATACTTTACCATTGGGCAAGACGGTTAAACTACCGTAATTGTTAAGATTAACTAATTTCTTTGCATTTATTACCCGCATTGTGTTGTTAAGCTCTTCATGATTTAAATCGTTTGTATACACATTGTTTATAAAAAATTCTATATTACTTCCATTAAAATATGGCAATATTGAATATTTGGAAATTTGATAATTATCGATAATATTATATACCTTAGTTAAATCGTATTCTGACTTTACAAGGAAGTTGTAACAAAGGTTCTTCTGATCAACGATTTTGAATAATTTGTCAAATTGTTTTCGATTTTTATAAGAGTCAATTAATATATTCATATAAATATTACTGCGTATTTTTGCTGTCGACTGAATAGAGTCAATATGGACATAATAAGAAGCTTTCATTCTACTCGCAATAATTTCTTCTTCTAATTCATCAAATTTGCTATAATTGAAAATATTACCGCCGATAAAGTTTATTCGTACATCAGTTCCTTTGAATTCTAACATTATTTTTTTTAAATTCTTATAACATAACTCACTATAACTTAATCCATATTTCACCCATCTATGTTGTTTATAAATTTCATAATCATTCTTCTTACAACTTACGCTTTGATTTAAATAGATATTTATCTCAAAGAGATGATCAAACGGACTAAATTCATCAATTATTTCTGCTGGTAATTTGTTTTTTAGTATAGGTATCGTTTGTGTAGGTTTATATACCATATCACTACATCTATAGTAATCGCCCATAAATTTATTTCTTATTTCTGCGAGAAATTCTTTTATCTCATCGCTCTCTAATAAATTCATATTAAGGCTAACTACATATAAATTTTTACTACTTGATAAGCTTTCAACTATATCGAATATTTTTCTTTTCATATTTCTTGATATTGTACTGCCATCAATTGTATTAAACAAAAGAAAACTTTTTTGCTTATTATTCTTTTTCACATATACATATGGCTCTAAATACAAGATAAAATTGTTCTTCATGATATGGTTATCTCCATAATAGCTCTAGTATAATGATTGGGGTTTTCTTCAATATAATTGATAAAATGTTCTAAATATAACCTTTGGCTTCTGTAATCGCGATATTCGTCGCAACCTTCTAAAACAGAATCTACCAATAAACATTTAGAACATGTGTTAACGGAGTAACAATTCTTACATGTTTTTGAAATTCTATCATATAATGTATTTTGCATATCAACTATTTTTTTGAAATTTAAACGAACTGAACCGTTTTTATTCACATATCCTAATATCCTATTGTGTGGTACCCGTTCACAGAACAATATTTTCCTATTTACCGTAACAAACATCGTTTTAAAAAAAGGTACACAGCTCGCTGTTGGATATGAATTTGTTCTGTCGAAGAATAAATCATTCTTGTCAAAGTAGCAATATTCTTGACAAAGTGATCTCGAATTCTTCGCAATATGAAATAAATCAAGATCATATTCAGCAGGAATATCTAACTCGTTACTTTTGCATTTCATTTCATAAAAACTTTCATATCCTGATTTAAAAATTCTATTAAAAGCATGCTCTTTTGACTTAGTGATATTATTAGGATTTAGTTCGGCAATTTGAATAAACTTGTTAAATTCGGTTTTGATAAATTCAGTAACTTCTTGATGAGAGTTTCGATTATGAAGCACGCAATTAAAATTAACATTACTCTTGAAATACTCTGAATAGTTCTTTTGAATAAATTTTAAATTACAAAATAATTTTGTAAAAGATTCTTCTCCTGAATGAAAAACCCGATAAGAATTATTGAATTCATTACCATCAATACTTACTAACAAATAAAAATTATTTTTAACTAAAAAATCAATATACTTATCTAACAAAATACCATTTGTTGTCATCATGAAATCTATCTTTAATTCTATTTTATTTTTATCGATGAAGCCAACTGTTTCTTTTATGACTCCAAAATTGAGTAGTGGTTCGCCCCCGTAGAAATTTATTACTAATCTTTTATTGTAGGTACTTTTTTCGATCCTTCTTTTTAAGAACTTAAAGTAATAATCAAGTACACCTTTAATAACTTCAAAACTTAAATATTGATTTTTTCTTTCCTCGTAAAAATCATAAAACTCACTATAAGCGCAATATTTACAACTTAAATTACATGCATCAGTTACTTCAAAACTGATATTGGGTAAGTTCGCAAAAAATGATCTTACAATTTCTTCATTCAAACGAATACCCTTTCTTTCATCAAATGGGAAATCATCAAAGTAGCCATTATTTTGAAGATACTCAAATTTTTCTAATTGATACATCAATTCTTCTTTTACTGATTGCTTTAAATTTTTATTTAAACTAAGATCTCCTCTATTTTGATATTTTTCTATAATATCCTTTAGTAAGGGATTTACATGGAACAAGGTTTTTTTAGAGTAACTATAAACATAATCGTTATTATTTCGAGTTTTCATAAGAACTATGGGTTTCACAGATCAAACCTCCTGTTGTTTAAAAAAATAGGTGTCTTCCGATTGAAGACACCTTTAGTCCTGCAAATCCAAATCAATAGAGCTACATTAAATATGGAATTATTTAATAGTTCCCGGCAATGTACCACCGCCCTGGGCGGTTGAATTTGAGTAGCTTACCATTTTATTCCAAGCATTGCTATTGGTGCCAAAAATACCGATTTCTGAACATGGGCAAGAACAATCCATGTTCGGACATGTACAAGATGCACCACCTACATCACCACCCTTTAGCTTGTTCATTTCTTGTTTGCAGAGGCTCGATAATCTGATTCTTTTTTTCTCCATTTTTTCTCCTTTTTTTTATTTTCATCCGCCCGACAGATTCTGCTTTTGCAATTGCGCTTAAAATCTAAGGCATTAAATCATTTTTTCCAAATCAATTCGCAGATAATCATAGCCAATACTATACAACAATACTTTTTGACAAGACATTTCAACAATCATTATTATTTAAACCGTAGATATTTCTGTACTCAGACGGATTCATATCTGTATATTTTCTGAACCATTTCGCAAAATACGATTCATAAGTAAATCCGAGATCAAGCATTACTTCCATGCAGCTTTTTGTCAATAAATGTTCTTTTGCGTAATTCAGCCTGATTTCTTCGTGTTTGGCAAAAATTGTTGTTCTAGCAATTCTTTTATACCTTTGTTTAATATTTGAGAAACTTTTCCCAAAATACATTGACAACTCTGTTTCGATATTGGCTTTCTTGCTTATATTTTCAGACAGAATAAAATTTAATTTCCCGCAGAACTCTTTGTCGTCAAGGATTTTAAACATATCCATTACCTCATATTAGTTATCGCTCAATTTAATTGTAACACCGTATGTTACTTCATAAGTTTCAAAATATAAGCACACTTCCAGCTTAAATCAATATCAATCACGGACAAAATAAGACAATGTTTTTTGAGAATTAAGTCTATGATTTACAAAGGGTTACGCATTAGACAGAAAGATGATTTATAAGGGTGTAAATGTAATCCCTTGCGGCATGCTGTAAATCAACCCAAAATCTTCATTTCCACAAAAGCCATTTCCATACAGGACAAATTTTTATTGTAAAACCGTCAATTACTTCGACCCCTTCGTCATCAACAGTAATGACTGAAAGATTGTCAGTTTTTAGAAATTGAGCCGACTTAACTAAAGCCCTGAATTCACGGTTCTTAACTTCGGATTTGTCAACGCTGTAACAAGCCTGTACTAATCCCTCGATCCTGCCGTTTCTGCTGATCACGAAATCTACTTCGTGCTCTTCTCTGGTTTTATAATAATTTATTGTATATCCTCTCCGCTTCAATTCAAGATAGATCAAATTCTCAAAAGCTCTAGTATCATCTATACTTTCAGCATAAGAAACAGCTCTTGCCAAGGCCCAATCCGCACAGTAGATTTTTTTATAATTCCTTGAACGGACTTTTTCAGAAACGGAATAGATCTCTACGGGAAATATCATGTAGGCATCAGAGAGATACGCCAAAAATTTATACAGAGTATCTTTACCGAAAGAAAGACCGGCATTTTGTATATTTTCCGAAAGTCTGCTTACTGTCATCGGACAGGCGGTTCTTGCCACCAGAGAATCAGCAAAAAATCGTAAAAGCGGAACATTGATGTTATCTTCAGGATGAGATTCAATAATATCTCTTAATATCATTGCATCCCAGTAAGTCCGTAACATTTCAGATTGTCTGTTCTCAGGAATATCCAATAAACCGGGAAATCCGCCCTGAACAATGTATTTCCTAAAATAATTCAATAAAAGATCGCATTCCTTTGTAGTTTTCATATTCTCTTTAATATTATAATGCCTGAGAAATTCCCTGAAAGAAAACGGAGAAAGCTCGTACGGAAATAATTTACCTCTTAAGGCAGAAGCGTATTCTCCTCTCTGCAGGGCAGCTGTCGAACCTGTAATGATCACTTTGTGAGATCTTGATTCGATAAGATATAAAATATAGTCTTCCCAGCCCTTGACCCTGTGGATTTCGTCAAAAATAAAATACACTTCTTCAGAATTCCTCTTTTCTGGGAATAAAGCGTAATAGGCAGAGTCTATCAGATGCAATTCCGTTGAAGGAATGTTTATCAGCCTGTGATCGTTGAACTGGATCCTGCAGATATTTTCACTCAATCCTTTTGATGATAATTCTTTTGCAAGCTGGTGTGTTCTGAAAGTCTTTCCGCATCTTCTTACTCCGGTTATTCCGGCTGCCATAAAGGGAATAAAGTCGATCTCGAGGTCTCTTTGAGTAATATTTTCCGCATCTTTAGACTGATAATCGAGAATTATTTTCTGAATCGATTCTTTATCCATAATACTCTCCATTGATTTACTTCCTTATGCAAAGGACAATATAACGCTTTTTCTTCCTTTTCGCAAGGATTATTTTCTTCATTCCCGTTTTCTCTATCTAACTACATCACAAAATCCATAAAATTTTCTCTGCTTATCTGCTTGAATTCGGCAAGTTGTCGTTAATAATCATAAACATCAATTACATTTTTTTCTCTGTCGAGATAGTATAATCTGCTCCCGGAAAATATCACGCTGCTTCTGACCTGCCATAATAAGCCTATCGTACTTTTGTCCATCAGATCGTACTTGACCCTGTTCAGGAATTTGCCGTCTTTGAAAATATCAACATAAACTCCGTCTTTATCCTTATGCCTGTCTATGCTCGGAATAACAAGAAGTCTGCCGTATTTGTCGGTGTACATTTCATAGATCGCTTTTTTGAATTCATCCACTTTGGGTTCATCACCTTTTCTCATCACTTTTTTCATATCTTCGATGTATTTATCTTTCTCATTTTTCTCAATTCTGATCTTCTGATAAGATTTTCTGATCTCTGATTTTTTATTCCCGTCATGGCCATACACAAGGATTCGATACTGATAGTCTGTATTGTCTGAAAGGTATGCATAATTATCATCTGTCGCTAAGGGAGCCCGAAAAACCAACCAATCGATCTTTCCGTCCATAAATTCTTCCTGATTCATCGGATTTTTCTGAATGCAGCTTTTAACTGTCAGTGTTTTAAGGTCGATCATGCAATAATCAATATCGGCGATCTCTCTATCCTTTCCCAGATTCGGGATGAAAACGAAACCTGCGAGATTTTTCCCTGAAGGAGAATATTTGAACCATTGAGGCTGTATCCTGTCCACCTTTTTACCATAGAAGAAATTTCCGTCAAGGTCGAATTTGCTGATCACGGTCGATCCGTTACTGTAAATATTCAGAGTATCGTTTAAGATGTACATTATCGAAGGGTCATAAAATTCACCCGGTCCCTGTCCCTCTCTGCCGATAGCCTTTATGAATTTCCCTTCGGGATCATATTTCTTTACATTTAAAGCCATGACATCAAGAACGAATATATTTTGAGATCCATCCTCGGTTATTAAGTAAGGAAGTCTGAGTTCAGCGGTTGAGTCTGATCCTGATTCCGAAGATATTGTGAAAAGTTTCTTTAACTCAAGCTTCGCTTCCTGATCATTCGGCACATCAGAGTTGCTGTATAAATTTACTCCGTTTACCTCAGTGACCGAAAAATTCTCGGATTTTCCTGTACAACTTAATAAAAACATTGACGCCAAAAATGCGAATATCAATTTCTTCATTTCCGCTCTCCCTATTTTAGATTTTTCGTTAAAAAGATATTAGAAATTAAAGAATTGTCGCAGAAAGTTCAATCTACTTATGACGGATGGCTGATCTTTGGGGATGAAAGTTCTGATTAGCCAAGTGAATTGTCTGAATTAGTGTTAATTTGGCAAGTTCAAGGGTTTTGTTCATAACTGAAATAAAGGCTAATGAACCTTTATTTGATCAACTCAAAATATTCCGATCTTGAAGCTTTCTTATCGAAAGTGAGTACTTTGCCGCAGCCGCACTCAATCGAAACTAGCCCTATTAAAAGGTCTGCGAGATCCGTGTTTACTTTTCTTGCTGTCACGGCTAATTTCTGTATAGCGTTATGCTGTTCGAACACCAGTATCGGAAGGAGAAGGATGTCTGAAATAGCTTCAACGATCTTGTCTCTCGGAATTTCATAGGCAGATTCCAAAACCCAGATGGTCTCAAGAATAACTGCGACAGGTATAAAGAACCTCGAATTCTCCTTTTCGGCGGAAGTGAAAATATTTAATACTTTTTGCGCCTGCTCAGTGTCATCCCCTGTCAGAAAACGCACAAGTACATTGGTATCAAGCGCTTTCATCAGTTCTTCTCCCTGAATCTTGATCTGACGGCGTCGTTCATTTCTTCAACACTTACGGTTCTTTTTATGTTATCCCGCAGTTTACCGAAAACTTCCGATACTTTTTTTGTGACAGGCCTCATTATGGCCTCACCGTCTTTAACAATGACTATCTCGATCACATCACCGGTATTCAGATGAAGATCGTCCCTTACTTTCTTGGGGATTGTGATCTGTCCTTTGGTCGTTATTGTAGCTGTTGACATTGTGCATTCCTTACTTTATTCAATATTCCTTACTTTAATATAAGGAGACTTTGTTAAGAAGTCAAGTTATTTTTCTCATAAAAAGCTGTCAGCCACGATCTTGATCCCGATCAGGATCAGGATGATCCCGCCGACAAGTTCGGCGCTCTGTCCCAGCCTTCTGCCGGCGCGCCTGCCGATACTTACGCCTGTGATTGACACGATGAAAGTCGTGCAGGCGATAATAATAGCGGGAAACAGGATGTGCTCGCCGAGTACTAGTATGCTTAAGCCGGCGGCCAGGGCGTCAATGCTTGTTGCGAAGGCCATTACCAGCAGCGGGCGGATATCGAAATAGCAGAATGTTTTGCAGTCCTCCGCTTTCCTGCTCTCGATTATCATTTTTATGCCTATTATGCTCAGCAGCCCCATTGCGATCCAGTGATCGAACGCTTCTATATATTTAAGGAACAGCAGCCCGCCCGTCCAGCCGATCGCGGGCATGATGCCCTGAAATGCGCCGAAGAAAGCCGACATTTTCAGTTTATCGCCTGTACTGACAGCCGGCGAACAGATGCCCGCTGCGATCGAGACCGCGAAGGCGTCCGCTGAAAGCGCAAGGGCTAGTAAAAAAACTTCGAACAGGCTCATGACTCTTTCCTTTTTAGTATGGCGAGCGATTCGATGTGAATTGTGTTCGGGAACATATCGTAAGCCGTAATTTCAGATATTGCATAATTATCAAGCAGATCAATATCTCTTTTCTGCGTTTTCGGTTCGCACGAAAGATAGATGAAAGTTTCCGCTCCTGAAGAGTCAATTTTATTCAGAGTTATTGGATCTATTCCCTTTCTGGGCGGATCGGCTATTATCATGTCGTATTTTTCTGTAACGGCAGTCCCGGCCGCGTCTCCTGTTATGAGCTCCGTGTTCTCATTTTCTTCCAGAAACCCGAACGATCCGGGATTTGACTCAACGCATGTTCTTCTTATGCCGGGAAAGTCCGAAAGCACTCCGCAGCCTGAATAAAGGTCAAGTATCTTCATGCCCGGCAGAACAAGCGATCGTATTTTTTCGACAATACGGTCAAGAATGAAAATATTTGCCTGAAAAAAAGATACAGGCGATACCTTATAGGTATTGTTAGCGGTAACTATATTGCAGTAATCTGGTCCCGAAACAAAGACGGGGTCCTTAATTATTACCGAGTTGGTCCCCGATGAGACCGAATAAAACGCGGATGTTACTCCCGGGATGTTTTTCAATATTCTGTTGAGCTCCTCAGACGGTTCTTTAAGAATAAATCCAACCTGAATATCTTCACCAGAACCTCTAATAAAGATCTGTTCCGGCATTTTTTCATCAGGCAGTAATTCGAGATCTTTCTTTATATGCTCTATGATCATCTTCATCTCAGGAATCAGGACCGGGCACGGATGACCCCATCCCGTAATTTCATGCGAGTTCTGCCTGTATGTCCCCGTTACTGTTTTTCCGCCTTTTTTACCGACCGGCAGTACGGCTCTGCTCCTGTACGCGTACTGAGGCGAGGGTATAATACTGATACTTCTGCCGTAAAGTGCGGCGATATTTTCCTTCTTAAGCTCAAGCTGTTTTTCGTACGAAGCGGATATCAGTTCGCAGGAGCTGCATTTTCTGTTCAGGCATTCTGATCTGACCCTGCCTTTATCCGGTTTGAGTATTTTAATTATTTTACCGAAAGAAATGTTCTTTCCTGCTTTAACTATCCTGATCTCCGCTTTTTCTCCCGGCAGAAGCCCCGGGCAGATCAGTTTTTTACCGTCCTCCGTTGTGACTACGGATTCATACCTGTCGTTCAGACACCCTCCCGCAATGTTCAGGATCATGTTCTTCTCAAGGTTCATCGGAGCCTCAGAAAATTCTTAACATAATTGTACGGCTCCGAAATATTCAAAAACCTGTATCGGTAGCTGATACCCATATTGTAGCCGTATTCTTCGCTGATAGAATTATACTGGTATCCGATCGAAGTATATATATAATTATTGAGCCTGTAATCGAAGCCGAGCGTGTTCCTGTATCCGTATTCCCTCTCCGAAATCTCGATATATTCCTCCGAACCGATATATTTTGAGTTCCATGTAAGAGCCAGATCATCCGTAATAAATTTAGAAATATAGAACTCGCTGCCCACAAAGTATTCGGCGTAGCTTTCCGGAATTTCAAGGTAACCAAGCTCACGGTCAAAAAAATTCCCGCTGACATTCGGTCTTATCGAGACCTGTGCACCCAGAAATCTACCGAGAAGGTTTTCGATTGGCGATAAAATCGGGCTGAACAGCCTCGTATCGACCGCCCCGGCGAAGATATCCTTTGCCGTTCCGCCTGTATCAAGGCCCGAAATACCTCCGCTTTTTTCCAGCCACGAATTGCCGAACTCGTCAACAAGAACGATGGAAATGTCGCTTATACGCGCTCCTTCCGAGTCTATTATCACGCCGTCGCGGTCTTTGGTGACTATCTTAAGATACACCGTCTCATATCCCGAGTACCCTGTGCTGTCGGCTTTTGTCTTTACGCTTGTTTTTCCTGAAGCTTTCAGGTAGGGGTCTGTATATCCCCTTATATTGTTCTGGCCGTCGAACCTGACCGAAACATCTTCGACCGAGAAATTCAGCGCGGAATAGCTGCCCGTGCCGTTCCTGCCGGAGATCGTTCCGGAGTATAGAAGCTCTTTGGGTTTGAACACATTTCCTTTTATGGAAAGGCCCTTGTTGTCGGCGGCTATATTAATGTTTACATTGCTGAGTTCGTTATCCATCTGAGAAATGGATTTAACGAACCTTTTCCAGATGGATTTTTCTTCGGATCCCGCATTGTAAAAATATTTGTTGCCGCCAGACGGTATTATCTCAATATCAAGTTCAAGGTCACCGAAGACAGATCTGAAGCTGATATCGCTTTCCCTACCCTTACTTTTTTCTTCTTTTAAGAAAGGATAAGTGATCCTCGCGTTCTTAAGGAATCCTTTTCCGTCAATAACAAGATTTCCTCTTTTTTTGTAGATCCTGAATTTATTGTCCTTCTTGCCTTTAAGGACAAAATTCCCGTAATCATCCGGAAGCATCATCCTGTATGCGTTGAATTCGATCCCCTCGCTGCCAACGGTAATGGCAAGGTGACCAAGATTAATTCCGCCCGGCAGAATTATATCTCCATAATTTTCGCTCGAAACAGAATTTTCCACCTTGATCGCGGCTCCGGTAGCCGATTCTCTCATTATGAATTTAATTACGTCGAGCCTCATTGATTCGTCAATAAAGAGTTTTGACCTTATCCTGTGAAAGCCTTCGCTCGATCCGTAAGGCCTGAACTTTCCGTCAAGAATATATAGTTCAAGCTCCTTAAGTTTTGGTTTGCTGTACCAGCCTTCGATCGTGAATTTGCCTTCGCACTCGGATGAAGCATCTGAGATATAGGTCGTTTTTTTGTCAAGATACCCGAGCAGATCGCCGTAGAAATTTCCGGTAACATATATTTCGGCTCTGTCGCTGTATGGAATAAAACCTTCCGCATTGATATTTAAATATTTGCCCGCGTCAGCCTCGAATTTCTTAACAAGAACGCCTGTACTGTCGAATTCAGCGGTGATCAGTTCGATCTTTTCAATAAGATCTCCGTTCACGGATCCCTTTTCTAATATTATTTCCGAGTTCTTGAGCCTTATATCACCGAACTTTCCTGTGAGGCCGGCTTTATATTTCAATTTCCCCGCCAGTTCTATGTGTTCTATAAAAGGGTTGATAAATCCCGCGGGCATTTCGCCGTATGTCTCAAGATCTATCTTTTTCATATCATTAATGTAACCGGACATAGTCATTATTTTTGATATTCCTTCATAGAATATCAGTTTCTCAACCCTTATTCTGTCATTCTCAAGATGGAATTGACCCTCCCCGGAAACAATTATACTGTCGCCTTCAGCGTCTTTGTATTTAAGGATATTCTCGTTGATAAAAATATCGGCATAGGGTCTTGATAAATCGCCTCTAAGCTTTAAAGAGATGTCCGTATTTGTCGAAAGCTGTTTTATTCCGAAAAATTTTCCCAGGTCGAAATTATACGCTTCTACGCTTCCGCCGAGAGACCTGCTTTTGAGATTAAGCGCCGCTTTGCCTTTGACCTCTTTCGAGTCAAAATAAATATCGGAAAATACAATCGAGTCATTTGAGACCGAAAGCCTGAAATTAGCCGGGCGGCTCATAAAATTCTTTTCGCCCGGGACCCAGTTGGCGAACGATTCCAGTTTTTCTTTACCGAGCATAAATTTTGCCTCCAGCTCGCCGAAAAGAGCGGATCCGGGGTCAGAAGAACCTGTTTTAATTCTAAAATAATCCCGGTCGCCTTCTATTTCGCAGAACAGAGCCGGGCCGTCCTCAACAAGCAGCGCGCCTGTTAATGTCCTGACGACGCTCATCATGTCGCTTCCAGAGAAGCTGTAGCTGTTCTTTGAGAAATCATAACGGCCGGAGAAAGTTTTATTCTGTTCATCAGAAAAAAGAGATATCTCTGCCGTACCGTTCCTTACTCTAATGCTTGAAGACAGGACTTTTTCATCCGACCTCTTAAAATCAAAAGCGTTAAGGGATGCGTCCATATCCGGGAATTTTCCGTAAAGCCCTCTGATACGGCCCTCAGTTATAACCGACAGGCTCTTGAGGTAATCCCCCGCGGCCGCGAAACTGGAAAAGAGCTGTCCTGTTGTCTTAAAGTTAAGCTCGTATGAGGCATTCTTTGAAAGCAGATCCGAGATCTTTCCGCTCATCTTTATTACGCTGTTGAAGCCCAGCAGAACGGCCTCTTTAATAAAAACCTCTCCTGTTTTATAGCGGCCGGAAAGGGCAATATCTTTATAGACGAAGTTTTTATATTTTACCGCAGGTGAAGAAAGTTTGAATATGATCTCAGGATCGGTCATTTTGTCTGTAATATGAAGGTCGAGACTGTTTTCATCGCCTGCCGTTATATCTTTTGCCAGTTCGCCGAACCCTGTATCTTTCAAAAGAGAAATGATGCTGCCGCTGCTTATATTTCCTGCCGAAAGGAAAATATCTCCGGCGGGATTAAGGATGTTGAATATTTTTCCGCTGCCGGAATACTGTATCCCGTTAAGAAATCCCCGTATCGAACCGAATGATACCAGTCCGTTGACATAAGTCAGATCGAAGCCGGCTTTTTTTAAGAATATCCTGTTGTTAAAAGAAATATCCAGGTCCGACAGATAGAACCCGCCGGTCACATACAGCTCTTTTTCGGAGTACCGGTTGATCTCCACTTTAACGCTTCCTTTATACCGCCCCCTGTCGATATTGTAAAGCCCGAACGGGGATTTGAACTTTGAAAGCTCGTTCTCGCCGAGATCGAGATCTATATCCGCCGAGTAATCTGTGTTGTCGATATGGCCTTTAAGTACAATATCGTTCCCTTCCGGATCGAGGAATTTACCGCTTAATCCGAGATCGATGTTGCCTTTTTCGTCGTACTCCGCCGACCCGCTCATTCCGTTAATGAACTGTAGTCCGAAATCCGAAACATAAGACAGATTGACATCGCGGATGATTATGGATTTTACATAATCGTATTCTTTCAGAAAATCGAGTATGTTCTTAAAATCTTCATAATCGAAGCGCCATTCCTGCGCGGTGTCGGGCCTTGTTTCAGGGTTTATGATTATACTGCAGCCTTCAACCGAAACAGACCTGGCTTTAAGCGCTTTTTCGCCCCGGGTGAACAGGCTTTTTATCAGGTGGGTCAGAGAAAAATCGACCTTCAGAATGTCAATTTGTAAACTGACATTTTCTTTTTCGTAAAGAATATCTTTAAGACGGAGTCCGTTAAGGTTCACTACTATTCCGCCAATATCAAACCCGTCGGCCATTATCGCGGGTCCGACTGTCTCGATAAGGTGTTTTTTAACCACTGGAGAGATCAGCGCCTTCTGGATAAGGTTATAAGCTGCCAGCGCGATTATAACAAGTAAAACCGAGTAATAAAATATTCTGTTCCGGACTTTCAATAAACGGCTCCGAATTTACATCTCACCGCTCTTCAGTTTCTCAGCCTTGTCTTCAATTATCAGCGCTTCGATAAGCTCGCTGATGTTCCCGTCCATCATAAAATCCAGTTTATATAAAGTAAGTCCGATCCTGTGATCGGTTATTCTTCCCTGCGGGAAGTTGTAAGTCCTTATCTTCGCGCTTCTGTCACCTGATCCCACCTGAAGTTTCCGCGTGGCTGACTCAAGCTCGGCTGCCTTCCGCTGTTCCATTTCCTGCAGTCTCGACGCAAGGATCTTCATGGCGGAATTCCTGTTCTTCAGCTGTGATCTTTCATTCTGGCAGGTCACAACGGTGCCGGTCGGCAGATGTGTTATGCGGACCGCTGAATCCGAAGTGTTGACGTGCTGACCGCCCGCGCCCTGGGAACGGTATGTGTCTATCTTGAGGTCTTTTTCGTTTATCTCTATATCTCCGATCTCGGTCTGGGGCAAAACAGCTACTGAAGCGGCGGATGTATGCACCCTTCCCTGAGTTTCGGTGGCCGGCACCCTCTGGACCCTGTGAACGCCGGACTCGAATTTCATTTTGCCGTATACCTCATCTCCGCTGACTTCGATAATGGCTTCCTTGAGCACTCCGGGGTTAGTCTCATTGTAGTCGACCGTGTTGAAAGACCAGCCCATTTTTTCTGAAAATTTCTGGTACATCCTGTAAAGGTCGTTAGCGAATAGACCCGCCTCGTCGCCGCCTGTTCCGGCCCTTATCTCAAGAAAAATGTCCTTACTGTCATTCGGGTCTTTCGGGACCAGCAGGAATTTCAGTTCTTCCGTGATGCGTTCAAGGACGGGTGAAAGCTCTTCGATCTCGGCGCGCGCCATTTCTGTCAGTTCCGGATCTCCGGAATTCAGCATCTCTTTTGCCTGCCTGATATCGTCGTCGACCTTCATAAGCTGGTCGTACTTGGTCACTATGGGTTCGAGCTTAGCCCTTTCTTTCCCGATATCCTTCATCTTGTCCCGGTCTTTGTGCGTTTCCGGGTCCGAAAGTTTTTCGGTCAGAGCGTCGAATTTCTCTTTAATGTTCTTCAGTTTGCTGAGCATAGATCCTACTTGAGATTCAGTTCTTTGGCGTATTCAATGAATTTTTTATTCAGTTCTGCCTCATCTATTCCGGCAAGCTCGAAATCTTTCATTACGACATTCCCGTTGATTATTGACCCCGCGACTCTTGACTGAAGGATGCCGAAGATCAGGTTGGTATGAAGGTTCTCTGGAGCTATCTCGTGCTCGGGAAGGTAGTCAACGAATATAATGTCGGCTGCAGCTCCCAGCTTGATCTCCCCGATAGATTTTGACACAAAGCTGTTCGCCAGCCTGTAGTTCGATTTTGACAAGATCTCCGAGATCTCGGTGTTTGCCGAGTTGAAGCCTTTTACCTTCTGCCTGAGTATCCTGTGGGCGAATGAAGCCTCGGACATGATAGAATGATAGATGCCGTCCGAGCCGAATCCGAGAGGAATATCCTTTGCGATGATATCTTCGATAGGAGCGAACTCGAATCCTTTGTAATATGCCGAGGAAGGAGTGAGCACTATTCCCGATTTTGCTTCTTTTATTATATCTATGTCCGTTTCGTCGATATAGTTTGTTGAGGCCAGAATAGTTTTTGAATTTAAGAGACCGATGTCATAAAGCCTGTCAATGCAGTATTTCTTGTCGAAGTTCTTTACAGACACCTCGTCTTCGCCTTCAGACTCAGACAGATGTATTATTGTTCCCGACCCGGTCCTGTCAGTAAACCTCGCAACATTCCTCAGAAGAACATCTGAAGCCTCGTTGGCGCTGTACACGCCCACCACACCGGTCACCAGAGGATTGTTTTTGTACTCTTCAATGAACTCGGTGTTTATCTTCAGCATTCTGTCAGCCTCCGCGTCACCGTTCCTGTTGCTTATCTCGTAGCCTATGACACCCCTCATTGAAAGCTCCTCAAAAGCTTCGGCTATATCGTTCAGAGAGTCGTCTATACAGGCAGGGCTCGAATGCAGATTGAAGATAGTCGTGACTCCTGATTTGATCGAATTAAGTATCCCTTTCACGGCCGAATAATAAATCCCGTCAGATGAAAGCTTACCCGATAATTTCCACCAGTATTTGCCCATAAATGTCTTATAATCCGTTCCGTCGCTTACTCCGGTAGGGATGTTCTGAAAAAAACTGCTGTATAAATGGTTGTGGAAATCCACGAAGCCGGGCATCACTATCCTGCCCTTTGCGTCTATCCTGTTCTTCTCGTCGGCGTATTTTGCCGCCATTTCCTTTTCCGGCCCGAAATCAAGAATGGTACCTCTTCCGACATATACAGCACCGTTACGGATATTTTTCGGTTTCGCTCCGAAAGTCAGTATATTCGCATTAACGATCAAATAATTTTCCATACGTGTTACCTCCCGTTTTAATAAGAGACTAAAAGTATATAAAAATTATCTTTTTAGCAAGTAATATTAGCGACTTAGCGCAGATTTTGAATTCCGCACTGAAAAACAATTCCACTTGACAAAATACATCATCTTTGTTATATTTTCACGCTCATTACTACAAGGCGAAAAACGGCAAAAAAGGAGAAAAAATGCCTCATCACAAATCCGCGGTAAAAAGACTTAAAAAATCAAAAGTCGAAAATGCCTATAACAGACATTATAAGTCAATGATGAAAACTGCGATCAAGAAAGTAAGGTCTTCAGCCACTCAGGAAGAGGGCATGAAGAATTTCCTGGCTGCGCAGTCGATACTGGATAAACTTACCACAAAAGGCATCGTAAAGAAGAACAACGCATCAAATAAAAAATCAAAACTATCGGAATTTGTAAAAAAACTTGGTGCCGGTGAGGACAAAAAGTAATCTAAAAGCAGCCCCGGCTGCTTTTTTTATTTGAGCTATGAGAACTTTGATTATCGGGGATATTCACGGATGTTACGACGAGCTTTCGTCGCTAATTGAGAAATTCAATCCTGATAGTTCCGATAAAATTTATTGTGTCGGCGATGTGATAAACAGAGGCCCTTTTTCAGACAAATGCATAAAGCTCGTGAAAGAGCTGAGTATTATTACCGTTATGGGTAATCACGAGTACTGGTATATAAAAAGCTGGCCTTTTTCCGATAACTCTGTTACATCTTTCAACTTCAGAAGGCTTGAGATAGAGGATCATCTGGAATGGATGAAGTCGCTTCCGTACTATATAATCACAAATGATTTTATTGTAGTTCACGCTGGGTTCGATCCTTCGATAGCCTTTAAGGACAATTCCCACGATACGCTTGTATCGGTCAGGATGCTTGATCACACCGGAGCACCCTGGTTCGACGGTTATCACGGTTCAAAACATATTTATTTCGGGCACTGGGCCAAACTCGGTCTTATGTTCGGGAAAAATGTTACGGCCCTCGATACAGGATGCGTTTACGGGAACAGGCTGTGCGGTTATATAATTGAGGAGAACAGGCTTATAGAGGTGACCGCAAAAAGAGTCTATCACAGCATCTATCAGGATACTTTCAACCCGGCGGAATTAAAAGGCAGGGGAATATAAACAGGGATATTAACATGGATCCAAATGCTCCAAGACTTACAAAACATGTCAGGGCTGCCGGCTGAGCGGGTAAGGTGAGTCCGGAGGACCTTAACATAATAATCGGGGGGCTTAAATTCCCTTCCGACGAGAATGTGCTTATCGGATTCGAAGGTTCTGACGATGCCGGTGTTTATAAAATTTCAGACGACACCGCTCTTGTTCAGACAGTCGATTTTATAACGCCTGTTGTTGACGATCCCTACATGTACGGATGCATAGCGGCAGCCAACAGCCTGAGCGATGTTTACGCCATGGGCGGCAGAGTGCTTACAGCCATGAATCTGGTCGCCTACGACTCCTGCAATGTTACAAAAGAAATGCTTTCGGAGATATTGCAGGGTGGTATCGATAAGGTAAAAGAAGCCGGAGGAGTGATACTCGGCGGCCATACCATAGCCGACCTTGAGATGAAATACGGTCTTTCCGTGACAGGTATCGTTCATCCCTCCAAAGCTATGAGGAACAATTCCGTAAAAGAAGGCGATATGCTTATTCTGACAAAACCGATAGGCGCAGGTGTAATCACCACGGCGTGGAAAGGTGATGTCGCTGAAAAAAAGCACATAGATGAAGCGGCACTCTGGATGGCGCAGCTGAACATGACCGCTTCCGCGATAGCGGTGGAGACGGGCGTTAACGCCATGACGGATGTGACAGGGTTCGGCCTGATAGGGCACCTTTCGGAGATGATAAGCGACATGCACGGTGTTACTCTTGAAATGTCAGCGATACCTTTTATGGACGGTGCAAAGCAGTATGCCGAAATGATGCTTTTTCCGGGCGGTTCGCAGAGGAACAGGAAATATTTCGGGCCGAGAGTCAGGGAAAATAAGCTCAGGAACGAGGATATGATGCTTTTATTCGACGCCCAGACCTCGGGCGGACTTTTAATATCGGTTCAGGAGAGCAGATCGGATGAACTGATGAAAAAACTTCACGGTTCAGGTATTATCAGCGCAACGGCAATAGGGCAGTTCAATTCCGACAAAGGTTTTATTACAATCAGGTAAACTTCTGCAGAATATTTAAAATAATTTTATAAATAAAGCGTTAACACTTGAAAACGGGAGTAAAAAATGATAAAATACATACCTGCGTTTTTTCTTGCCTTGCTTTTAATGAATACACTGTCTTTCGCTCAGCCCCCTTTTCAGGATGATTTGGAGGACGATGACTGTATAGAAATGCGTGGAGATATGCCGATGGGGCCTCCGGATTTTGACACACCCGGATTTAAAGGCAAAAAACCTCCGAAACTGACCGAAGAGAGAATAGCGAAAATTATGGAAACGATCGAAACAGCTCATCCCGAATTTCATAAGAAGATCATTTTTTTGAAAGAGAGCCATCCGAAAGTTTTTGAAAGGACGCTTCATAAGTTGAGGAGGTTCGTACGGAACGAGAAGAAAGGTTCTGAGGACAGACAGAAGCTGATTGATATCTTTAACGACCAGATCGAGCTTGATCTTCTTCTTGAAAAGTACAGTGAACTGAAAATTTCTAAGGAGAAAGATAAGATAAAATCCGAAATGCTAAAAAAAATGACCGAGAATTTTGAGAAAAAAGAGCAGATGAAGCTTGAGGTAATTAAGAATATTGAGAAAAATCTTGAAGAGAAGAAAAAGGAGCGCGAAAAAAGACTGGCCGAGAAGGATAAGATAATTAGGGAAGACCTGGAAAAGATGATAAAGTTCCACGAGAAGATGGAAGAAAAGAACAGGTAACAAAAAAGTCCGGACGAACCGGACTTTTTTATTTATGCTCAAATTCGTTACAGCTATATCTTTGATGCCGCCCTGACTACTTCGGCGGCCATTTTTTCATAAATGCCGTTCTTATCAATTACCGCATAAGGCTCTCCGTTCTCTCCGGATTCCATTATATCTTTTTCGATAGGGATCTGGTAGAACATACCCGCGTTCATCTCACCCGCATAAGTTTTTACCTTTGATTCTCCGAAAATATAGTGCTTTTTTTCGCACGCATCGCAGACGAAATATGACATATTCTCAACTATTCCGATCAGCGGCACATTGACTTTTTCGAACATATCAATAGCCTTGACCACATCGGCCAGCGACATATCCTGCGGGGTCGAAACAGCGAGAAATCCCTTTATTTTCAAAAGCTGAGCCAGAGATATCTGAACATCTCCCGTTCCGGGTGGCAGATCGATTATAAAATAATCCGGTTCTCCCCAGTCCGCATCGCTCAGCATCTGCGTCAGAGCCGTATGGATCAGAGGACCCCTCCAGATAGTCGCTTTTCCCGGGTCGATCAGATTGCCGATCGAAAGGGTATGCACTCCGTATTTCTCGATCGGGACGATCTTTTCGGACTCGACCGTAATATCGTTCATCGAAGTATCGAACATTTTTTGTACGGACGGGCCGTAAATATCGGCGTCCAGGAGACCGACCTTATAACCGAGTTTCGACAGGGCTATCGCCAGATTTACCGCCACCGTTGATTTTCCCACGCCGCCCTTTCCGCTACCTACGGCGATAACATTTTTAGCTTTCGGAAGAAGGTTCTTGAATTCAACCGTATTTGTTTTCGGCGCGGGTTTATTTGATGCGCATGAGTTACAGTCGGACATAAATTTTCTCCTAAATTGTTATTTGTATTATAGCCTTTTCTACCGCTTTAATCAATAATTGTTATTACCCTAGTTTACTTTCTTTATAAGCTTCATAAGCCTGTTTGACGGTCATTTCGCCTGCTCCGGTAAATGTTTTTATTCCGGCTGCTGAAATTACCCTTTCCGCATTACCTCCAGGTCCGTTACCGGTGATTAGGATCTTAACATCCTTCTCAACAATTAACTGCGCGGTCATTGGTCCCGCTCCATGAGCATGCTCGGATACTCTGCTGTTGTCTATGCTCTCTGTATTCCCTGTTTCTTCATCAAAGATGAAAATACATTCGGTCCTTCCGAATCTGGGGTCAATTACTGCGTCCCAGCCTTCCCCTTTGGTTGTAAATGCTATTTTCATTTTATTCCTCAAATTGAATTTATTATTTTTTCCCATGCCTGATTGAGCTTTGTTCCGATCACTTCTGATACTTCCGCTGCGGTTTTTTCTGCGATCATAGCCTGCGTAAAAATATCGTCATAAGGCAGTTCGGCAAGCAGATCGATATTCTGTTCTTTCAGGTATGTTTTTATTTCTTCCGTAAGCTCTTTATTTATATCGGCCTCGTTTATAATGCAGCCCATTTTTATTTTGAATTTTTGAACAAGCCCGATCACTCTTTTCAGATCATGCGATCCCGAGACGGTCGGCTCTGTTACCAGAACGACATAATCCGCGCCTGAAAGGGAAGATATTACGGGACAGCCTATGCCCGGCGAACCGTCAACGAGCACGGTTTCAAAATTATTTTCTCGCGCATATTTTTTTGCTTTATTTTTTACTTTCGCTACAAGTTTACCGGAATTCTCCGCCCCGGGTCCCAGTTCTGCGTGAAAAAGAGTCTTATTCAGACGGGTCTTTGATACGAAAAGTTTGCCGTCATTCTGGATTTCTAATTTTATAGCTGTTGGCAGGCAAACATGAGGGCAATACCCGCAGCCTTCGCAATTTTGAGAATCTATCTTGTATGCACCCTCGGAAAGTTCTACCGCCTTAAATCTGCATACTTCAAAACATTTTCCGCACTTTATGCACTTTTCCTGATCAATTACGGCTAGATAACTGCTGAAAAAATCCTCTTCAAATATAAGTTCCGGCTTTAGAAGAAGATGAATGTCCGAAGCGTCAACATCGCAGTCCGCAAGGACAGTTTTCTCCCCGCTGAGATAAGCAAAACAACCCGTTACTGAAGTTTTTCCCGTTCCGCCCTTTCCGGAGATCACGACTATTTCTTTCATTTCCATTCTCCGGGCTTTTCTGTATAAATTTTTATTTTATTGAGTTCCGTTTTGACGAAATCGAACTTTTCATAAACTAGTTTACCTTTGGAATACTCCTCGGCGATCCTTCTGTCGTTCGGGATCTTTGCGATCACCGGGATTTTTTCTTTGACGCAATACTTTTGAACTTCATCGTTCCCGCCACACCATTTGTTTATTACCACTGCGAATTTCTTTTCCAACAGCCTCATTAATTTCACAATAAGCGTTAGATCGTGCAGACCGAAGGGAGTGGGTTCGGTGGTAAGTATGACCATGTCGGCGTCTTTAACAGCTTCAATAGCAGGACAGGCCGTTCCCGGAGGACAATCGCAAACGGTAACGACTTTTTGCAGGTGCTTAGCGGGAAAATCGTTAGTTTGAGAAATGAGAGGAACGGCTTGCTCCTGACCTATGTCGAGTCTGCCTTCGACATAATCTAATTTATTGAATTTGAAATGGCTGATCGTTCCGATCCTGACATTTTTCATCGGGAGGGATCCGGAAGGACAAAGTTCTGAACAGACATAGCACGAATGACACAGTTCGGGGAACACAAGAACCGAACCTTTGACTTTTATGACCGCATGAAAATTACATACGCTCTGACACTTAGCGCAAAAAAGACAGCCGGCGCCGTTCCATTCCGGAACAGGTTTATAAGCAGTCTCCGATCTTATTAGTTCGCCATTAAAAAAGAGTGAGCAGTCAGGCTCCTCGACATCAAGATCGACCAGAACTGCCGGCGTTGTTTCTGACAAAAATGCGGCTAAGTTGGTCGATAGAAAAGTTTTTCCGGTGCCGCCTTTTCCGCTCGCCACCGCGATCTTCATCTTTAACGGCCGCAGTTATGATCTTTGCTGTCGTGATCGTGGTTGCAAAGATTTTCACCGGTTCTCAAAGAAGAATCCAGATATTGCTGAACCAGTTTAGCCGGATCGTCAAAATTTACTCCCATGCAGACTTCAATGCAGTTATCGGCAAAAAGATCCTGAGCTTTCTGACCCATTCCGCCTGCGATTATCGTCTTTACTCCCAAATCGGCCAGAAATTTGGGATAAACCCCGGGCTGATGGACCGGGGGTTCGACCATTTTTGAACCTGTGATCTTATTGTTCTCTGTTTCCACGATCGCGAATTTCTCGCAATGCCCGAAGTGTTCGCAAAGTTTTCCGTTTTCTGTCGGTACGGCAAAGAGTTTTTTCATTTTACTATCCTTAATTTATTTCAAGCTTTCTTTTCTAAAAATACGGGCGAACAAATATTGTCCGCCCGACACCTCAGCAGTTACCCTTTCTGACTTTCTTCCAGCCTTTTTTCAAGAGTACTGAGCTGATCTTTCATGATCCTGATCTCGTTTTCGAGAAGAGTTTTCTCCGAAACCTGCGGTTCGGCTAACCTTCCGTAAGCCGCATCGTATCCGCGCATTCTGCCTGATCCTCTGCCGCCAAGCCTGCGTCCTCTTCCGAAACCGCCGTCCCGACCTGCGTTGTAACCCGGTTCGCCGTTTCCTGCGCAATAACCGAGTCCTCTTCCTGTCATTGATCCTCTACCTTCAGGACCTGTTCTGTCGCCTCTGGGCATAATTACCCTCCGTTTCTATTCCGGCAGCACCTGCCGTGTCCGAAACCGCCTGCCAGATTTATCAGTTCATCCGAATCGCAAATCGGACATTTGCGAATGTTTTCCTCTATATTGATATTGAACAAATGACCGCAACCTCTGCACTTAATAAGATTTTGCCTGAAGTGAATGTTTCCACCCTCGATCACAAGCATTTTTCCATTGATTATAAGTTCCGATATCTTTTTTCTCGCAGATTCGATCAGTCTTGTGAATGTAGGTCGCGATATCTCCATCTCATCTGCCGCTTCCTCCTGGGACATCGCCAGATTGTCGGAAAGTCTGAAAGCCTCATATTCATCAATAGTCAGTATTACTTTTTCCACGAGCCGGCCCGGTATGCCAGCTGGCTTAAATTCGCTGAATAGAGGAGGTTCTTTTATTAGTCTGTCTTTCTGAGGTCTCGCCATATCCTGCTCCTTTCTCAATTTACAGGCAATATAATGAACTTATGTTCATAACGCAAGTAAATATTTTATGAACTTTGTCATAATATCGTTTGTTTTCGTTGCTACTTCTGTTTAAATTATAAAGAAGGTTGTACATATAACTAAAATCGATCGTGGAGGTTCTATGGCCGAAGAATTCAAACCGGGATGCGCAAGACCCACGGGTGGGCCCGTCGGTGAAAAGCCGAAAAATGAAGTCGAAAAAGAGATCGTAATCGTAAAAAAGGAGACAGGCATGATCAAAGTAGGACAGAAAGCTCCGGACTTTACCGCTCCGGCTTTCCACAAGGACAAATTCGTCAATGTAAAACTCTCGGACTATCTCGGAAAATGGGTGGTTCTATGCTTCTATCCGGGTGATTTCACCTTCGTTTGAGCGACGGAGATATCGGCAGTTGCCGCTAAATATCCGCAGTTCAAAAAAATGGGCGTCGAAGTTCTTTCGATGAGCGTTGACAGTGTATTCGTTCACATGATGTGGAACGATAACGAGATAAGCAAAATGGTCAAAGGCGGAGTTCCCTACGCAATGCTTTCAGACGGCGGCGGTAAGGTCGGAACCCTTTACGGAATTTACGATGAAAATGCAGGTGTTGAAACGCGAGGAAGATTCATAATCGACCCGGACGGCGTAGTTCAGGGATACGAGGTGCTTACTCCTCCCGTAGGCAGAAATGTGTCCGAAACGATCAGGCAGGTCCAGGCATTCCAGCTCGTCAGAGAATCAAAAGGAACAAAAGCGACCCCTTCAGGCTGGAAACCCGGCAAAACAGTTCTGAGCCCCGGCATTAATCTTGTCGGCAAAGTTTGGGAAGTCTGGGATGTGAAAGAGGAAGATAAATAGCATAAATGATAGAGATCGATCTGCATGAAATGACCGTAACTGAGGCTCTGGACTACTTTATCGGGGCTTACAACTCGAATAAGGGACAGAGCCTCAAAATTATTCACGGATACGGCTCGACCGGAGTCGGCGGAAGGATAAGATCATCTTTAAGAAGCTTTATTGAATCCAATAAAAACTGTTTTTCCAGGATAGAATACGGGGAAAACATTGACCGTAATCACGGCTATACTATAGTTCATTACAGATCGCCATTGCCTGAAAAAGACGATCAGTTGAAGGATAAGATCATTACTTACTGCACAATTTCTTCCAAAACGAAGGAAAAGATAGCTGGCGAATTCAGAAATTTCGGCACCGGTCTGGTAAATCAGGCTGTTAAGGAACTCGTCTCAACCGGCAGACTGACTGAAATCAAAGGGAAAGTGAAGAAGTTCAAGGCTTAATAATGGATCGAATTTATTTTTAAGCATTTTTTCATTCACAACTCGTCCAGCTCAGACAATTTTTCAACTGAATCTATAAGAATCCTCTTATTTGCCGGATATTCTTCGAATAATTTCTTTTGTTTTTCATTAAGATCTGAATAATACTTCGATTCGATTATTATTTTACTGTTAGTATAGAAGTCAAGCTCAGTTGAGTTTTCCTGTATGTAATAAAGTATATTCTTCAGGCGTAACTTAAGGTAAATGTAATTTTCAAAATAACTGCCGATATCTCTTTCGCCGATAAAAAGGTATTTGATGCCGAGATCAGCAGCATAAATTTTCTTTGAAGAAAGCAGTATCTGATTCGTCTTTCCCCATCTCGGAAGCAAATGTATGAGATAAGAAGCCTCAAAATACCCAAGATACCTCTTTGATGAATCAACCGAAATTCCGAGAATATTTGCTATCTTATTTATACTCAGCTGTTTCCCGCTTCTTTCCATCAAAAGGGTAAAGTAATCTCTGAGTATCTGTTGATTTTTTACGCCATGATATGCGGTTATGTCTTTCTGAATAATATCTTCGATCAGATTCATCAGGTATTCTCTTCCCGGATTAAAAATATTTTCCGGCATACCGCCTGTTTTTATATATTCGAGGAAATAAGACTGATACAGCTTGATGTCCCTGTTTTTGATACTGATACCTTTAAATTGCAGAAATTCATCCAGGTCCAGGGGCTCTACTTCAACTGTCACAGACCGTCCTGTAAGACTGGCTTTTTTGTCCCTAAGCAGCGATGCGGACGAAGAAGCCGCAAAAATTTTGGTATTCTGATTGTCATAAATGTTTTTCAGCTGAATGTGAAATTCTTCTTTATAAGTGACTTCATCAAGGAAAAGATAGATTTTATCCTCGATCTTTATTTTGTGTATCTTTCTGAACTCATCGATTATATCAATAATACTGCTTGTTCGAAGCATATAATCGTCAAGACTTACATATAAAATTCTCTTCGGATCGGTTCCTTGGCCTTTCAGTCTCTTAATGAAAAGCTTCATCAGCGTTGTTTTCCCTACCCTTCTCAGACCTGTTAAAATAATGATCTGCTTACTCTCGGAATATTTAACCATCCGAGTAATATATTTGTCTCTCGGCTTCACATCCTGACAGTAAACGGCATCTTCCCACCATGGATTATATTGATACAGAAGTTCTTTCATACCGCAAATATACGATAGCATCGGACATTTGTCAAGTTATTTATACGATGTCACCGAATATGTAAGCTTCGACTTACCGCAATTCACCCGCGAACTCTTCGACAATGGTCTGAATCTCGTCCCTTACGATCCTCGTTTTTTCAAGTATTTCCTCGTGGGTTCCCTCAAACGACGAAGGATCGTCGAACGACCAGTGAAGCCTTTTGTACGGATTGCCGGGGAAGATCGGGCATCTTTCGCCTGATGTCGCATCGCAAACGGTGATTATATAGTGAAAATGTTTTCCTTCCTTGATAAATCCATAAACAGTTTTTGCTTTATTGCCTGAAATGTCGATCCCGATCTCTTTCATGACCTCAACGACGAGCGGATTAAGCTTACCTTCTTCCAAACCCGCACTTTCAGCTTTTACATTTTCAAGCCCGAGAGAATTCAAAAACGCTTCGGCCATCTGGCTTCTTGCAGAATTGTGTATGCAGACGAAAAGTATTTTTATCATTTCATTCCCTGATTTTTTCTGCAATTTACGCCTCCATTGTTAAACTTTTATTAGCTTTTTGTTAGTTTTGATAGTTTATCTGATAGTTTATTTTATACTGTGAGCTTCATCAGGAAACCATTTCTTTGTTTTGTTCGCAATATTTACAAGGCTGAGCATTACGGGAACTTCTACAAGAACACCAACTATGGTGGCAAGAACAACTGGAGATTGCGGGCCGAATAAAGATATTGCAACAGCCACAGCGAGCTCAAAGAAGTTCGATGCGCCGATCATGCCTCCCGGAGCAGCTATATTATGACAAAGCTTTAATTTTTTACCCGACAGGTAAGCGATGAAGAAGATCAGATAAGTCTGGAGAGACAGAGGCACGGCTATCATGATTATATGAAGCGGATTGTTCAGTATCACATCGCCCTGAAAAGAGAAGATGATCACAAGTGTCAGCAGAAGTCCGATTATAGTAACATTGCCGAATTTAGGAATGAAAGTGTTGTTGAAATAGTCCGCACCTTTGTGTTTTATGACGCTCGATCTTGTTATCATTCCGCCTGCGAGAGGTATCACAACGAATAGAACGACGGAAATGATAAGCGTATCCCAGGGTATTGTAATTCCCCCGATCCCGAGCAGGAATGCAACTATCGGCGTGAATGCGATCAGAATTATAAGGTCATTCGTGGCTACCTGAACAACGGTATAAGCTGCGTTACCTTTCGTAAGATGACTCCAGACGAATACCATAGCGGTACATGGCGCAGCTCCGAGCAGAATAGCTCCGGCAAGATAATCTTTTGCAAGCGCAGGCGAAATAAAAGGTTTGAATACGACATAAAAGAAAAACCAAGCGATCGCATACATCGTAAAGGGCTTGATCAGCCAGTTCGTTATCCATGTCACATATAGCCCGTGCGGGTTTTTGCCCACATTTCTAATGCTCGTAAAATCAACTTTCATCATCATAGGGTAGATCATCAGCCATATCAGGACCGCGATCGGAATGGAAACCTGAGCATATTCGAGTTTGCCCAGAAATTCTGGAACAGCAGGCAGATATCTTCCAATAATAATACCCGCCACCATGCAAAGGATCACCCATACGGTCAGGTATCTTTCAAAAAAACTTATGCCTGTATTTTTTTCTTTCATGTACACTCCATGAATTAATTCATCTTCTCAGCATTTTCGTAGATGACCTGTTTTTCCTCTTGGGAAAGAGCTTTTTCGGTAATTAACGCGATCAGAACTATAACCGGCAGGTTGATAAGGAACCTTAAGAGCATGAATTTTAGTCCCATTGATGAAGCTTCGAACATAAGCATAGGCACTTTTGTTGTTGACCACGCACCGATAAAAATGATCACATTCGAGAATTTACTCTCTTTTTTGAGCATGACACCCGCAATAGGAAAAGCTGCGTAGAGAGGCCCTGCAGCAAGTGAACCGAGCAGAAATGCTATTACCGCTCCTTTAATGCCAGAACCTTTGCCTGTCAGTTTTATCATAAGAGCTTTATCAACCCATACATCGAGAAGACCGAGAAGTATAAAAACCGGCGGGAGTATCGAAAGCATTTCTAACATATTTACTCCGGTCAGCCTGAATGAATCCATACCGAGTTTAAAGTCATAAACCAGAAGTGCCAGACTGACAATCAGCAAAATGAAGGAGGATTTATACCTTTTAATATTTTTTATAACCTTTTTCCTCATTCGAGCACCGCCCCGATAATAACAGCTGCCGTTACAGCGAAAATAAAAGCTAGAGAATTCCTTAAGACCGCATTCTTTCTGCCGAAGAACCTGATCTCCATCGGGATAGTTATAACTCCGACCATCATAAGAGTCGAAATGAAGGCTGCGATCTGAGTATAACCGGCTCCGCTTTTATGAAGCGCGGAAGCGAGAGGAAATGCGATGAATCCTGGGATCAATGTAACTGAACCAATAACCGAGGCCGAAGCCACGCCGAACCAGCCTGAATCTTTACCGAGAAGAAGCGAGATCGTCTCCGGGCTCAAAAGTGTCAGCATTATGCCTATAAGCATAAGTACCGAAAGAAACTGCGGAAGTATATTTTCAAATGACCGCCATGATCTATAAAGAGCGGCTTTTGTTTTCTCTCTGTCCCTGAAGAATGATATACACAAGAGCGCGGCAGTTACGGTGTAAAAAGTCAGAGTAAAGGTCATACCATTCAAATCTTTATTTAGAAAATATCTCTTTATTTGTCGGGCACGATTTATCGTCCTCGAACTGAATCGTTATATGGCTTACGCCGTATTTTTCCTTGAGGATATGCTCGATCTTTTGCAGGACGGGTCTGGTCTGGGAGATGAGTATGTCGCAGATGCTTACATGAGCCTCAAAATAAATTGTCCGTTCATTCGAATACCATGTATGGACATGATGGATATTGATCACGTCGGGAATTGCTGAGATATCTTTCGATATAGCTTCAAAATCGAGATCGGCCGATGACTGCATCAGAATATCCACCGATCGTTTTACTATTTTCCACGACTCGTACATGACATAAACGGCTACGAGAACGGTGATGAGAGGGTCTATCCAGTATAAGCCCCAGAACTTTATCGCGAGAGCCCCGCCGACCACGCCTACGGATGATAAAGTGTCCCCGAGCATGTGAAGGTAAGCGGCTTTGATGTTCATGCTTGTATGTGCGTGACTGTGCAGGAGAAGAACAGATATCAGATTGGCTGCAAGGCCTATGACCGCAATAGTAATCATCAGGGTGCTGTCAATATCAACAGGATTATTAAACCTCTCGTAAGCTTCGAAGAGAAGATAAATACAGATCCCCATCAGAACTGAAGCGTTAATGAAAGCGATAATGATCTCAGCCCGTTTATAGCCGAACGACTTTTTTTCCGTTTTCTCCCTTGCCGAAATTTTAATCCCGACATAGCTCAGAACGATCGAAGCTGTATCTGAAAGATTATGGGTAGCATCTGAAACAAGCGCGAGAGAACCTGACAAGATCCCGCCGATGAACTCGGTAATTGTTATTACGAGATTGAAAAGCGCGACCCAGAAGACTTTTACGCCGGATATGTGATCGTGGTCGTGTCCGCAGCATTCTTTCATTTTTTCAGCCCCCATAAGCTAGCTGTTTAAAATTCTGATTATATCTTTGATATTGTATAGTCCGGCGATTATTACCAATATGCCGCATGTTTTTTTCAGTATAAGCGTTTTTTTAGAACCGGAACTCCACTTCAAATATCTTTCCACCCATTCGATAAAAGTGCCCGCGAAAACTATGACGCCGATATGCCCGACAGCAAAGAAAACCATCAGCAGGATCCCGTATGAAAGGCTTTCCGCGCTTGCCTGGAACACGAAGCCGAGCATTGGAGCCATAAAAGCGAATGTGCATGGGCCGAGGCCTATGCCGAAGATCAGGCCGACAAGAAATGAAGTTAAAAATCCCTTTTTTGAGAATCTTGCCAGGTTAGGGCTGTTAAAATCGGGCATCTTAACGACATCAAGAAGGATAAGCCCGAAAATTATGAAGAACGCCGTCAGAAAAATATAGCCCCATATGCCCGTATCGCCGAGCATTTTGCCCATCATCCCCGTAACGATCCCGATAATGGCTATTGTGATCAGAATTCCCAGCCCGAAAAAGAGAGAATGAAGAAAAGCTTTATAGACAGTTTCGTTCTTCCTTCCGCTTATGAAACCGATTATCAGAGGAATAGATGAAAGGTGGCACGGGCTCAAAAGTATGCTGGCGAGACCCCATAAAAAAGCTCCGAATACTGCTATCAGTGCACTTCCCTGCATTGTTTCGTACAGATACATAAAAACTGCATCCATTATTTGACTCCGCCTTTTTTAAGCACTTTTACAAGTTCTTCTTTCGGGAAAAAACCTTCATGCCTGAAATATTCTTTTCCCAGGCTGTCGAGAAATACCTGAGTCGGAATGACCCTTATCTTATACTTTGCTCCGTCTAGCTTGCCCTTCTGCGTCCATACATCAATGAACTCAACTTTGACCTGCGTTGGATATTCCTCTTCGACAGCTTTCATAACTGGCTGCATCTGCTTGCAGGGAATGCAGTTGACCGATCCGAGCTCGACGAAAGTGACGATCGGTTTTTGTTTTACGGTCTCTTTAACAGAAACGGCAGTAACATCTTTCGTTTCACCCGCACAGGCACAGAATACAAAGATAAATATGAACAGGCACAGATAATTAATTCTTGTTTTCAAGATGATCTCCTATCTTTTTTGCGATTTCTGATGCGATTTTGTCAATAATCTCACCGGTAACTTCAGTTTTTTTCTTCTCGCAGCCGAATTCTGTCATATAGAACTGAAGATGGGGGATCTTTCTGACCCGCAGAGCGGTATGCGCGCAGCCTGTTCTGCAGCCGTCTATCGTGACATTAAGCTCAGCCTTTAAAGCATCGGCGATTATCTTCTTATCGTCTTCGAACGGATCGGGCAAAATTACTACTTCTGCTACTTTATTCTCCGCGAGTTTATTAGAAACGCCCGCCGCGATCTTACCGAGGTTTGTAGTGCATACGCACGAATATACATATATTTTCTTTTTCATCTGCTCTCTTCTATCATTTTTTTGATCTGTTCGACAGAAAGCGCTTTGCCCGAACTTACCACTTTTTCATTAATTACAACGGCGGGGGTCATCATAACTCCGTAGTCCATTATGTCGTTTATGTCTGACACCTTGCTAACGGCTATGGCCGGATCTACCTCCGAGGCCGCCTCTCTCGCCGCCTTTTCGAGATTGATGCATTTAGGGCAGCCTGTTCCCAGTATTTTTATCTCCATATTAAACCTCTCTTTTAAGTTCAGTCGGATTGCAGAGATTTTCTTTTTCGTTCGCTGTTCTTCCGCAGCATTTGCAGAAATATTTCGGATTAGAAGTCAGCTTCATTACTTTTTCGAAATCGAATTTGTTGGCCGGTTGAGCCTGCATACACATCTTATGACCGGGCATTTTTCCCCCGCAGTCGCATGAGCATGAACTTTCGCAGCAGTTCGACATAATACCTCCAGAGTTAGAATAATATTCCGTATAAATATCCGGCGATCGTGGAAAGGATCACTACCGAGCCTACGAACACCGATGTTTTCTTTAATCCCATCACACTGTTGATGACGAGCATATTAGGCAATGAGAGAGCCGGGCCGGCAAGCAAGAGAGCGAGCGCGGGTCCTTTTCCCATTCCGCTGCCGATAAGCCCCTGAAGAATAGGCACTTCCGTCAAAGTCGCGAAATACATCAGCGCGCCTGAAACTGAAGCGAAGAAATTTGATAAAAGCGAATTACCTCCGACAAGGGTTTCGATCCATGCTGACGGTATAAATCCCTCATGACCGGGACGCCCGAGGAACGATCCCGCGATAAGTATTCCGAAGAACATTAACGGCAGTATCTGCTTTGTAAATCCCCATGTCGAATCGAACCAGTTCTTAAGCTCGCCCTCCGAGGTGCTTGTAAAGTATGAAAGGCCGATCACTCCGGCAGAGAAGGCGATCATGGTATTCCCGGCTGACACAAAATATAAAAGAATTGTAGATGTTGCGATTATGATGATCTGCGATATTTTCATTCCGAAGAATTTGAAAAGCGTAAGTCCCAAAGCTATACTTAGAGCGGAAGTGATTATCCATTTCGAGTTGAATATATAAGACCAGATCCCGCTTTCGATCGCCGGTTTAGCCCAGTTCGCGAAGACTAGTATAGCTACCATCAGGCCGAAAAATATAATGTCCTGCCACAGCGGTCTTTTTGCCCCGGTATCAGGCATGACCATCTGCTTTTTTGAATTCTCCTTCTCTTCGTGTCTGAAAACAAACGCCATTATCAGACCGATCAGCACGCTGAATAAGATCGCGCCGACAGCCCTTGCTATTCCGAGTTCCATACCGAGAACTCTGGCCGTCAGGATAATGGCCAGCACATTTATAGCAGGGCCGGAGTACAAAAACGCCGATGCCGGGCCGAGGCCCGCGCCGCGCCTGTAGATACCCGCAAAGAGCGGCAGTATCGTGCATGAACAGACCGCGAGGACAGTGCCCGAGACCGCAGCGACCGTATAAGCGGTGATCCGCTTCGCGTTCGAACCCAGGTATTTCATGACCGCGCCCTGACTGACGAACACTCCGATCCCGCCGGCTATGAACAGCGCGGGCAGAAGGCAAAAGACGACATGCTCCTGAGCGTACTCCTTAAGCATGTAAAAAGATTCTATCACCGCATTCTGAAATCTCTCCGTCTCAACGGGAAGGAAGAATGCGGCAAGGAACACGCCCGTCATCACACTCAATATTTTCCACTCGTTTTTCCAGCTCATTTATTCCTCTAACAGATATGCGTTCTGTCAGTCCGCAGAGCGGTCTCTTTATCCGACCCGCTTCTCCGGTCGTTTATCGAAGATACCACCTCAAGAACCTTTTCTATGAACTCATTTCTTTTCTCCGGCAGCCTGTAATTAATAAACTTCTCGCTTCTGTCCTGCTCGACCAGGCCGGCCTCTTTAAGTATTTTCAAATGGCTTGAAACTGTAGGCATGGAGGAACCGATCACCGATGTGATCTCGCAGACGCACATATCTTTCACTTCGAGCATCTTAACGATCCTCAGCCTTGTCTCATCGCCCAGCGCTTTAAATATTTTAGTATAATTATCCATCTTTCAAATCTCATTTCGATAATTAGCTAAATGTAAGAATGATTGAATGATTTGTCAAGATTTTATTGATCTAAGTATTTTTTAAGATATCGCTTATTTAAGTTTTTGGCGTTTTTCTAAACTAAGGAATTATGTTGTTTAAGTTCTCAAATAAACTTTCATGATATAGATAAATCCGGTGAATACGATTACAGCCAAGGTTAAAAATACGAGTAATCCTGCGAATGAGAAATCAGGCGCATTGTCAATATACATCAGAAAACCCATAGAGCATACGGCTGTCACTGTAGTTATAAAGAATCCGTAAAAAAGCAATTGTACGGGAAATGCAGAATCCGGTCTCGTCCACAAAATGTAAACGCTTAACAATCCGAGCGGAATTGTAAATCCGAGATCGAGGTAGCGGATCACCCAGAAGAGAACAGGATTTTGACCGTAAGACACCGGATAATTACTGCTCATTACTAAAAACACCTCTTTCAGCCACATTGAGGAGAAAAATAGAATAAAGACAACAAAAATTATTGAATAGATCTTCAGATGATTCTTATTGAAGTTAATATTCCCGGCCGGTTTGAATAGTGAGTATGAATACATCATAGTCACCAATCCGCTTATTATCAGAAACAAAAAATGAAAGGTCAGTTTTTCGCTGTCGCCCGAATAATTTTCCGATCCCCACTCCATCCCGATCCCCATGCTCAATCCGTAATACATCAAGTAAACGGGAGTTAAGATGATCAGATATTTTGATATAGATTTATTTAAGATATGTGATAGTCCGCCTGTAATTAATAACGGCGCGATCAGAAACAGGTTTATTATATCCTGACCTTTGATCTGACTTAGAGCAGAGAATGAAGTTTTATATTTGATCGTATTTAAAAAGAATGGTCCGTTGGCTGACAGATAAATAAGGATGAGACCGCTTAGGATTAAACATAATCCGATAATTTTATTTTCAAAAATTGCTGTTTTGTCTGTAAATTTACTCTCCAAAGCATTTCTCCGTTTATAACTTGAGCGATAGTGTAAACGCAGTGATCATTTTTGAGAGTTCGATGTTGGAATTCTCGAGGGTGCGGGAGAGTTTAAGGGCGATGTTTTTAAGAAGAAATACCCCGATGTCCTGCCTGTCTATGAGAATATTTTCGAAGTCGGTGTCTTTGAGTTCTAAAAGTTCAACATCACTTACCGCTTTGATCGTTGCGGTTCGCTTTAGCGCAGGATCGAAAAGCGACATTTCTCCGAAAAAAAAATTCTGAGCATCGTTAATTCTTATGATCTTTTTATCATCCGGACTCGACTGATAGCCTTCAATGAGAGGGATAAGATCTTTTTCTATAGAGATCTCGCCTTTTTTCAAAAGGTACATTGAATTGCCTGTCGAATGCTCAGTGATAATTGTTTCGCCATTTCGGAAGCTGCATTCTTTTGTGAGCCCGAGTACATGACCGATCCGCGCATCATCAAGGTTTGCAAACAGAGTATTTTCTTTTATATTGCCCATTTAAGCTTCTCCGGGGGTTTATTTGACCGGTTTTTTCTGAATGATAACGGCCATTTCAAAGTTCTTGATTATATAGCTGTCACCTGGGTTGAGCATTATTTTCTTTTTGTCGAGATCCTTCGTCAGTCTGCCCGCCTCTTCGAATTTTCGTTTTATAAAAGCGTCAATCGAGCTGTTGTCCCTCGAATCTATGTTCTTCATTTCAAGCACATCCTGAAATTGAACCAGAGCTATTAATATCGAGCCGGTCTTTGTTCTAAAATGGGATGAGAGTTCCCCGAAAGTTCTGCCCACATATTCTTTGGGTATTTCCGCCGAAGCCATGCAGTCCTCATCGTCATAGGTCATAATCTTGTTCATAACATCGGTGATCCCGGGATGAGAGATAGCGGAGGTAAGAAAGAACGGGATCGTATTTTCAGATATGAAATAATTATCGGCCTTTGCGCGCTGAATGTAAGGCACGGTCTCGTTCCTTAAAAGCTGAACATGGACTTTAATTTTCTCCGAGATCGATTTGATCGTCATAGTCGCAAAAACGGTTTTTTCGTCAGCTCCCTGAGACGAGGCTATTGAGCTGTCCGGCACTATTATCACACCCTTAGAGTCTTCAAGATTCGCTTTGTTCAGGATGGTATGGTCGGTAAAATCGCCTTTGATGAATTTTATATTCGCATCGGCAAATTTCTCTATAACGGCATTAATCTGCGACGGGTCTGAATCGTTTATCAGGATTATATTCTTTATCCCCGAAAAAACGAGCGAACTAATTAATGACTCAGCCTTCCAGTTCCAGCCGCACAGTACCACAAAATTTTTCCCTTTGATAGAACTCACCCCCTGGCCTTCTTTTAATTTTTTTGATATGAGAATTGATGACATCGTGGCTGTAAATGAAGATATCAGGATCATGCCTGAAAAAATCAAGAATATTGAAACAAGCCTGCCCGGAACGGTTTTTGCGGTAATATCACCGTAGCCTACAGTGCTTACGGTAACAACAGCGAAGTAAACTGCATCAAAAAGAGAGATTATATCCTTTTCGAAATTGCTGTAGAGTAAAGCTGCAAGCAGAAGAACGAAAAAAAGCAGTGTGACGATCTTGGTTATATCTTTTTTCCAGATATTTTTTAACGGTCTTATGAGTTGAAAAGATACCATCGGCCGCTTATCCTTTTATTAATGGAATAATAAACGATTTAGCGGCCTTTTGCAAAGAAAAAAGAACGGCGGAAATTTAATTCTGATGACGGACGATTGTACCGTTGATCATATAAACGACATCCTCGGCAATGTTTGTTGCATGATCGCCTATCCTTTCAAGCGCTCTTGATATCGTAAGGTACTGAGACAGAAGCTCGAAGCTTCCCGGCCTGTCCTTCAGCGCGTCACCGACCATTTTGAAGACATTCTTGTGCAGGTTGTCAATCTCCTCGTCCGCATCTATAACGGCCATGGCCTTTTTCTCATCCAGATCTATAAGCGAGTCAATGCTGTTCTTGACCATCGAGAGAGCTTTTTCACACATTAGGGAGAAATCAAATTCCGAATGTTTCTGATCAAGTTCGATTATCCTCAAACTTCTTTCGGCGATATTTACAGCGAGATCGCCTATTCTTTCGAGGTCGGAATTGATCTTGAGCATAGAAATTATGAGCCTGAGGTCTATGGCTACGGGCTGATAGAGGGCCAACAGCTTTAAGCAGTCTTCCTCTATCTCGATCTCGAACATATCAATTTCCTTGTCCTTTTCGACTACCTTTCTGGCGAGATCAGAATCAGCTTCATAAACCGATCTGACAGCGTTCCTGACATCCTCTTCGACGACTGTGCAAAGTTCGTAGAACTTCTTTTTCAGTTTTAAAAGTTCCTGCTGAAGATATTTTGACATCTGATTTTTCTCCTATCCGAATTTTCCGGTTATATATTCCTCGGTCCGCTTCTGGTCCGGGCTTGTAAATATCTTTGTTGTTTTATTATATTCGATAAGGCTGCCGATGTAGAAAAACGCCGTATAATCGGAAACCCTCGAAGCCTGCTGCATATTGTGCGTGACAATTATTATCGTAACCTGATCTTTCAGTTCTCCGATCAGATCTTCTATCCTGTTGGTTGACTGGGGGTCCAGTGAGCTGGTAGGCTCGTCCATCAGAAGTACTTCAGGCTCTACCGCGAGTGCTCTGGCTATCGAAAGCCTCTGCTGCTGTCCGCCCGATAAACTTCCGCCGGGCGATTTCAGCCTGTCTTTAACTTCCTCCCACAAAGCAGCCTGCCTCAATGATCTTTCGCAAACCTCATCGAGAAGCTTTCTATCTCTGATCCCCACAAGATTAAGTCCGGCCACGACATTATCGTAAATTGACATAGTGGGGAAGGGGGTAGGTTTTTGGAACACCATACCGATCTTTCTTCTGATGATGACGGGATCGAGCTTGGGATCGTAAATATCTTTGCCGTCTATCAGAGCCTGTCCGGTCACTTTCGCGCCTCTCGTAAGATCATGCATTCTGTTCAGAGCACGCAGAAAAGTTGTTTTTCCGCAGCCTGAAGGGCCGATGAAAGCAGTTACTTTTTTATCATAAATTTTCAGGCTGACATCCTTTACGCCGGGATTTTCCCCGTAATACACTGAAAGATTTATCGTTTCAAGCCTTAATATATTTTCGTTTACCGGAATGTTGTCCATCGTTTTTCCTATTTTTTATCTCTGATAACAAATCTCGCCAGCGCAAAAGAGGTAATGATCACGACGAGAAGAACTATAGCCGCCGCCCATCCCATTCCGTGCCAGTGCTCGTAAGGGCTGATAGCGAGGTTGTAAAGCCTTTGTGGAAGCGTGTCAACGGGTCCGAATATCCAGCCTGTCCATTTGACGGGAAGATAGTTGTTGCCGAATGAAGTGAATACCAGCGGCGCGGCTTCTCCCGCGGCCCTTGCGAAAGCGATCAGAAATCCCGTCACAAGTCCGACTTTTGCCGCCGGGATTATGGTCGAAAGAATGACCCTCCATCTCGGCAGTCCGATGGCGAGCCCCGCTTCGCGGATAGACCACGGAATGTTCATCAGCGCGCTTTCGGTCGCTCTGGCGATTATCGGGAACATGACGAAAGCCAGCGCTACTCCGCCGGACAGGCCGGAGAATGTTCCCATCGGCTTGACGACAAGCACGAAAGCGAGAAGCCCCTTAAGCACGGCTGGCATTCCGTTAAGCGTGTCGTTCAAAACTCTTAAGATCGGATTGGCCCAGTGATCGGGATATTCAGAGAGCATGACGCCCGCTCCGACCCCGAAAGGAATGGAGATCAGAACGGCCATCATATCAACAACGCCGGTCCCGATTATTGTATGAATAAGACCTGTCGGCTCTCCCATCATAGCTCTCGCAGGCGAACCGAGTTCTTTTGTAAAGAGGTCTAAGCTGATATAATTAAAGCCCTGTATGACTACATAGGCTATGATGATAAAAAGCGGTATAAGCACAACTATTGTGTTCAGTATTATGAACCCGACCATAAAACCGTCGCGGATGTATCTGCTTCTTAAGCTCCTCATACCGCCCTCCCGCCCGTTACCGCATATTTTCTCTGAATGTAGGCTGCAAGAAGGTTTACGACAAGCGATATCAGGAACAGGTAGAATCCTACGGCCATCAGGCTTGTCAGGTGGATGTTCTCGACCGCTTCTCTGAACTCGTTCACGATGACCGAGGGCATTGTTGCGGCCGGGCCGAAGATAGTGTAGGGCAGGGAGTTCTTGTTGCCGATAAGCATGGCAACTGCCATAGTTTCTCCTATCGCCCTGCCTAATGACAGCATGGTGCCCGCGAGTATGCCCCCCCTCGAATAAGGGATAACGGCCATGCGTATCACTTCCCATTTCGTCGCGCCGAGAGCGCTAGCGGCCTCCCTCTGCTCTTTGGGCACCATCCTGAAAGCATCGACCGTCAGAGCGGTCGTGAAAGGTATTATCATGATCGTAAGGATTATCGTGGCCGTGGTCATCCCGTATCCTATCGGGCTGCCGAGGATCGGCGTGAGCCGGGGCGCGTTGTCCAATGACCACATATAGACCGGCAGATAGACCGTGTCCCTGATCCAGGGGGAGAACACGAATATGCCCCATATCCCGATGACGACTGAAGGGACCGCCGCTATAAGATTTACGAGGTTCTCGATAATGTGGGACAGCCAGCGCGGCGCGTATTCGGCGGTGAAAATGGCTATCGCTATTGCCGGAATGAACGAAAGCGCTAGAGCTCCGATGCTGGTCGCTACCGTTCCCGCCATGAAAGGCCATGCGCCGAACTCCATCGAAATGGCCGGGTCCCATTTTGTGCCTGTCAGAAAGCCCCAGAACCCGAATTTCGTCAAGGCCCCGGAACCCTCGTAATAAAGCGAGACCGCCATTGCGATCGTGGTAAAAATGACTATAAAGCCGAGTATGAACACGGCTATTGAGAATATCCTGTCGCCCAGCCACCCGTATAGCGCGGACGGCGCAAAGGAGATTTTTTTATTTTCTTTTCCGGACAAAATGTCTCCCTTTTTTAAATCGCATAAGACCGGACATGAGTTCTTTCATTTTCCGGCCTTATGGACATTTCGCTCTCTTTCAATATTATCCGAGTATCTTTTTGCCTATTTCCTCGCCGTTCCATTTAAGCTGTTTTATCATATCCTTGTTCTTATCTATAGCAGCCTTGGGAAGTTTAGAATAGCCGAGTTTTTCCGACAGGTTCTGTCCGTCCGTTATCGCCCATACCAGGAACTTAACGAGTTCTTCAGCTTCAGTTTTTGATTTTATCGCTTTATTCTTTTCAAGATTCTCATAAACCAGCATCCAGCAGAATCCGGCTACGGGGTAACCGTTCTTTGCGGGAGTGTCGGTGAAAAGTATTCTCGTGTCTTCGGGAAGCTCGATATTCGCAGCCTCGGAAGTAGCTTCGAAATTCGGTTTTACAGTGTTGCCCGACTTATTAATGATGTAACCGAACGATATTTTGTTAAGGAGCGCGTAAGAATAGCTCATGTATCCGATAGCGCCCGGGGTGTTCATCACAACGCCCGATACTCCCTCGTTACCTTTCCCGCCCACTCCGAGAGGCCAGTTGACGCTCGTTGAAGAACCGATCTTGTCAGCCCATTCTTTTGAAACTTTTGACAGATAGCTCGTCCAGATGTTCGTTGTTCCCGATCCGTCCGATCTGTGAGCGACCGTTATAGGCAGGTTGGGAAGCTTTATATCTTTATTGAGGTCATGGATCTTTTTGTCGTTCCATTTTTTTATCTTGCCGAGATAGATGTCGGATAGGACTTCGCCGTTAAAGACCACGCCTTCCTTTACGCCTGGAAGGTTATAGCCTACGACAACATCGGCGAGAGTTACGGGCATGTTGAAAGCTTTTCCGCCGGTCTTTTTCTCGACTTCAGCCATCACATCGTCTTTTAGGAAAGCTTCAGTCATTCCGAACATTATGGTCTGCTCGCCGAACTGCCTGATGCCTCCGCCCGAACCTATTGACTGATAGTTTACGGTCACTCTGCCGTCGGTCATCGTCCTGTACCGATCCGCCATCGCAGTAATAAGCGGTGTCGGGAAAGACGCGCCCGCTCCTATTATCTCCACCTTCTGTGCGTAAACTGTGCCCACCGCAGCCACCATCGCCGCCGTCATCATCATTTTTTTTACAAAACTCATACAATTTCTCCCTGTTTGTTTGGCTGTAATATCGCATTCGAATGTTTGAACATTACTTGAGTATTGTTAGAATTGTGTTAGAAATTTCAAGTTTTTTGCGAGATTTTCATTTTTTCTAAACCAATATTCTCGGAGAATATCAGTTTGCGTGCCTACCCCGGAAATCTGAGCGTAAAGGTCGAGCCTTTACCGAGTTCGCTTTCGACGGTGGCTCTTCCCCTGTGCAGATTCATGATGTGCTTGACGATCGAAAGTCCGAGCCCGGTACCGCCCTCTTTTCTGCTTCTCGATTTGTCTATGCGGTAAAAGCGTTCGAATATCTTGTCGAAATAAATGGGGTTGATGCCCTGGCCTTTGTCGGCGACCGATATGTTGACCATACTGTTGTCGAAACCGCATTTTATGATTATTTCCGAACCTTCAGGGCTGTATTTTATAGCATTGTCGGCAAGGTTTAAAAGCGCCTGTTCGATAAGCGGCTGGCTGCATCTGAAAGTTCTGTCGGACAAGATATCGGCAGTTACGGTAATTCTTTTCGCGGCGGCTTTGGGAGCGCAGATCTCTTTTACATTATTAATAATGACGGAAGCGGAAGCCTCTCCGAGATCGAACTGATCCTCTTTTTCGTCTTTTTCCAGGCTTGCGAGAGTAAGAAGGTCGTCAATAATCGAATTCAGCCTGTCAACATGCTTCTGGATAATGTTTAAGAACCTTTTCTTTTCCTCGTCCGTCTGCTCCTCGTCCAGCAATGTTTCCACAAAACCTTTTATCGATGTGAGCGGCGTTCTGAGTTCATGCGAAACATTGGCCACGAATTCGCGCCTGATGTTCTCCAGCCTCTTTATATCGGTGATGTCGTGGATGACTATTACCGCCCCCATGGTTTTTCCGGCGTTATTATGTAAAGAACTGCCCTGAATATGAACGAAAATGTCTTTCCCCTCGAAATTGAGCTGAAGCTCTTTTTTTTCCGATACCGGCGTTCCGTTCTTAACGATCGAGGATATGAACTCCTGCACTTTCGTATTACGCACGGTTTCCTGGATCAGCTTTCCCTGCGACATGACCGGGTCCGCGCCCACGATCCTGCACGCCGATTCGTTTATCATAAGCACCCTGTCGTTCAGATCCACCGCGATAACGCCCTCGACCATCGATCTTAAAACCGCCGACTGCTCGGAATTCCTCAATTCGAGGTTCCTGATCTTCTCCTCGAGCTCGGATGCCATAAAGTCCATAGTTTCGGAAAGCCTGCTCGTTTCTGACTGCGGATATTCCTCGATCTCTCTCGAAAAATCCCCGTTCGCGAATTTCTGGGCCTTTTCTTTCAGCCTGATAAGTGGAGAACTTAGCCTTCTCGAAATGTAAAGGCTGACCGCGGCGAGAAGAAGGATCACGACCGTGACTATCCACATAACTTTTTTTGCGAACAGAATTATGGTCTCAGTAAAAGACATGAGCGGATATGCCGTCCTGACCACGAATTTTTTCCCGTCCGACTCGAATACCGGTAGCGCTGAATACATGAGCTCTTTTCTTAAAGTCGAGCTGAACCTGACCGACTTCCCCATCCTGCCTGAAAGCGCGGAAGATATTTCGGGCCTGGACAAATGATTTTCCATCGAGATCGCGTTTTCCCGGCTGTCGGCGAGCACTTTGCCCGTCTCATCTACGATAGTTATCCTCGTCGAAAGAGCGGATCCGTATGCGGTGACAATACTGTCGAGCCTTAGATATTCAAAATCGTCTATCCTTTCAAGATGGGCTTTTACCAATGACGCTTCGCTTATCGTTTTTTCGAAAATGAAATCCGAATAGAGCTGTTTGAAAGTTTTGACGGAGAATGCCATAATAAGCAGTCCCGATACAAGGGTAATAAACAGGAATGCGGGAAAAATACTCCAGAAAAAAGGCCTTCTTTTCATAATCTGTATTCTCCCATTATTTGTCCATAAATCTGTAACCGATGCCCCTTACAGTCTCGATATACCTGCCCGCATCCTTCAGTTTTTTCCTCAGACTGACCATCATCACATCCACGCTCCGGTCGGTTACCGGATAGTTCTCTCCGTGGACATTTTCCACTATCTGATAACGCGTAAAAACCCAGCCCGGCCTTCCGGCAAGAAGGTGAAGCGCCTTAAATTCCGATGCGGTCAAAGTGATCTTCTCGCCCTTGATCTCAACCTCGTACCTGCCCGGTATTATTTTGAGGTCGTGCACGGAAATATTATCCTTTTTAATTTCCGCGGTCTGCTCGTTCCGTCTCAGAACTGCCTTGATCCTCGCCACGAGCACTTTGGGGCTGAAAGGTTTAAGAACATAATCGTCCGCTCCGATCTCGAGTCCGGTAATAATATCCGTCTCCTCGCCTTTGGCGGTCAGCATTATAACCGGAATATTCTCCGTTGACGGAGCTTTTTTCAGCTTCTTGCATATCTCCAGGCCGTCTATACCCGGAAGCATCAGGTCGAGAAGCACAAGATCGCAGGTCTCGTTCTCAATGTATTCCAGAAATTCTTCGCCGCTCCCGAAAACTTTCACCGAAAATGCGTTCTTTGTAAGATTGTAGGAAATAAGCTCCTGTATATCCTCTTCATCCTCGACCGCGAATATTCTTTCTCTCGCCATAAAACCCACCTCTGTCAATAACGGTTATTCCGTAATATACCAAATTTGCGCCGCGAATGTTAGAGGATTATTAGCCTATTATTAGATAATTGTTAGCGGTTTAATGTTTAATAACGAAAGGAATATTTTTCAGATCTTTTTTCAACACTTCTCCGAACTCGTTCACGATGGACTTTATCTCATCCCTAATTATACGGATCTTAGCCAGCTTTTCTTCATAAGTGCCTTCCCGCTTTTATAAATTCATAGACCGTCTTTGTTTTATTGGCCGAAATGTCTATGCCTATCTCTTTCATCGCGTCAACCACTATCGGGTTGAGTTTGCCTTCCTCAAGCCCCGCGCTTTCGGCAATTACATTTTTTATTCCGAGCGAGTTCAAGAAAGCCTCAGCCATCTGGCTTCTTGCCGAGTTGTGTATGCAGACGAAAAGTATTTTTATCATCGGACACTCCTTTTGCGTTAACTTACGAAACGAATGTTAGCATAAGATTAGAATTTTGTTAGTTATTTCAGGCTATGCGCTTCATTGGAAAACCAGCTTTTAGTTCTGTTGGCGATCCTGACCAGGCTGAGCATGACGGGAACTTCGACGAATACTCCGACTATTGTGGCCAGTACGACCGGGGAAGACGGACCGAAAAGCGAAATGGCTACGGCCACCGCAAGTTCAAAGAAATTCGATGCCCCGATCATTCCTCCCGGAGCGGCGATGTTATGGCAGAGCTTCCACTTTTTCCCCAGAGGTAGGCGATGAAAAATATCAGATAGGTCTGAAGGCTCAAAGGGACAGCGATCAGGATTATATGAAGCGGGTTTGAAAGTATGACATCGCCCTGGAACGAGAATATGAGAACGAGAGTCAGAAGAAGCCCGATTATGGTGATGTTGTTGAATTTTGTAATGAACTTCGTGTTGAAATAATCTTCGCCTTTGGCTTTGATGACATGAGTTCTCGTATAAATACCGCCGGCGAGGGGAATGACGACGAACAGCACGACAGAGAGGAGCAGAATTCCCCACGGGATGCTTATCCCGCCGATACCGAGGAGCAGCGCAACAATGGGTGTGCAGGCTAGCAGGATGATCAGGTCATTGGTCGTCACCTGAACGACCGTGTAGGCGGGGTTTCCATTCGTCAAATGGCTCCAGACGAACGCCATGGCCGTACACGGCGCGGCTCCGAGAAGTATCGAGCCGGCGAGATAGTCCTTCGCGACAGGGCTTTAAAAACCACGAAGAAGAACAGCCATGCATGCCGAACATAGTGAACGGCTTTATAAGCCAGTTGACCGCCCATGTAATATAAAGCCCGTGCGGATTTTTACCCACATTCTTTATGCTCGCGAAGTCAACTTTCATCATCATCGGGTAGATCATCAGCCAGATCAGGACGGCGATCGGAATGCTCACCCTTTCATACTCGAACCTGCCCAGAAATTCGGGAATACCCGGCAGGAATTTTCCTATCAAAACACCGGCAGCCATGCACAGGATCACCCATACCGTCAGATAGTGCTCGAAAAAGCTTATGCCGCTTTTATTTTCTTTCATATTTTAACCTGTTTTTATTCTGAAAAATAAAAATATTCAACAAATATGCAAATATTAAATACTTACAGCGCTTTTAGCACCCGATTTTGTCCATTAAGCCATAGTTATAAATATATATAATCATCAATGTACAGTCCGATAAAAAAACCCGGCATTAAACCGGGGCTATATTAAATCAGGCTTCTTTCCGGCGGCTCCGGCCTATCCTGCGCTAGTAGGAGGTCTAAGGAAAGAGCCGCTTCTTTGCCTGAAGATCAGAATCTTATTTTTGAGACCAGTCCGACTCTCATCTGTGAATCTTCGGTATCAGAACCTTTTGTAGTTGCCGGTCCGGGCATGAACATAGCGAAATACGGTTCGAGAGAAAGTTTCTCAAAAGCTGTTATTTTTGAGCTTAGAGAAATCTCCATTCCGAGGTTGGTGTCTTTCTGATCCTTGCCGTCTTTATCTTTGTATTCAACATCTTCTGTAGTCATCCCCATTCCAAAGGCGCCGCCTAATGATATATTGTCGTTTACCGCATACATAGCTGTAACAGTCGGAAGCATAATTCCGTGTGATCCTGTATTGATAAGACTATACGAGGTAAAATCGTTAATACCGTATCCTATCATCTGAGTACCATTGCTGTATTTGTTTTTATAAGGCTTCCAGAAATCCACTTTGTCTTCATCACCCGGCGCGTAGGCAAAATTCACACCGATTTTCAGTGTTTTAGTAGCTTCTATATCCGATTTTAAGCTTAATACCATTCCTGAACCGTTATCAACGCTTTCCTTGAGCTTATCTGCCGCAGCCTCATCAACCTTAATGTCTTTTCCGACCGCTTCATATTCAGCGCTTCTCATATTATATGAAAGCATCGCCTGTACGGAAACCATTTTGAACTTGCCTTTCATGTATGGGGACAGCCACACATTGGTCGTGTTTTTGTTCACATAGTCTTTTCCGCCAAATGTATAACCTGCGGAATTGAGAGTGTCTGCGGCAGCGTCATGAGCCTGAGTTTTAATCTCGGCAAGGCCGTAGAATCCGGCAGCGACATCGGGTGTTATTTTATATAACGCGTCAATGTTGAACAACCTTTCGGCAAAGCTGTATGTTTTTTCGTTTATATTTTTTTCGCTTACATCCTCTTTAGGCAGGTAATAAGCTATATCATAGAACAGTTCATTGTATCTGCCCGTATACTTGATGCCGGCTATATCGTCCTCGAATATCAGTGACTGAGGGTCTTTATGGCCCATTATACCGAACCTGAGCATGGCGTCGTGGATAGGCGCGATGTTCTGCTTTTCAGTGAACTTAATATCAAGATAGGCGTTCTTTAGCTCGACAATTATCTTGTCGGCGCCTATACCGCCGCCTTTTGTGACATTGCCGAACGGGATATCGCCGATCTCAAAAATGAACTGGCCGGAGAGAAATTTGTTTGCCTCATAACCGAACCACGGCCTTAATCGCATATCGGTGTACCTGAACATTGTTTGAGTATCGGCGTCCCATGTTGTTTTCATGGTGTAGCTTTCCATTCTTCCAACGAATTCAACTCCGCTTTTAAACTGCGCGTTGGCGGAATAAACCAGAGCCGCGAGCATTATTGTCATTCCGATCTTCATTAGGATTTTTGTTTTTTTCATGTCATTCCTCCTTGTTTGATTTTTGTATGAAATATCACCCCGCAATGTTAGGAAAAAACTATGATAAGATTAAAATTTGGTTAGAAATGTTAACGGTTTTTAATTATCTGTAAAAACATCTGTTAAAAAAAATCTTGATTTTATCAGAGAAATGAGTTAAAATCGAAATCTGCGGTCACATGCCCGCGAACATAAATAAAGATTATTAATTTAAATAGCGGAGGAATAATGGCGATAAAAGGATTTATCGAGGTTGACATCCAGAAATGCAAAGGCTGTCAGCTGTGCGCGACCGTGTGCCCAAAAAGCGTTATCGGTTACAGCAAAGTCACGAACGATAAAGGGTATTACTACGCGATCATGGTCAATGAGGACTGTATCGGTTGCGGGAACTGCGGTCTGATGTGCCCGGACAGTGTAATCACTGTTTACAGAGCTAAAAAATAATAAATTTTATAAACGGAGGTCAAAATTGGCTGAAAAATATCTGATGAAGGGCAACGAAGCTCTCGCCGAGGCCGCCATAAGGGCAGGGATAGACGGGTACTTCGGTTATCCGATAACCCCCCAGAGCGAGGTGCTTGAGTACTTCTCAAAATGGCTTCCCAGAAAAGGGATCGCTTATGTGCAGGCGGAAAGCGAAGTGTCGGCGATTAATATGGTATACGGTGCAGGTGCATGCGGAAAAAGAGTTATGACCACTACATCGTCGCCGGGATTTTCACTGATGCAGGAGGGCGTGTCCTATATAGCATGTGCCCAGATACCCTGCGTGCTTGTAAATGTTCAGAGAGGCGGACCGGGACTGGGAACGATACAGCCTTCACAGGGTGATTATTTTCAGGCTACAAAAGGCGGAGGTCACGGTGATTACAGGCTGATAGTGCTTACACCCAATTCCGTTCAGGAGCAGGCCGACATGGTCTATAAGGCTTTCGACCTGTCCGAAAAATATCTTAATCCCGTACTGATCCTGTCTGACGGAGCTTTGGGGCAGATGATGGAAGCTGTCGAGTTCAAGGATGATTATAAAAAACCCGCGTTCGATACAAAATGGGCGACCGACGGAAAGATAAATGAGAGGGGCGGAAAGACTATTCAGATGACATCTCTTTTCATAGAGCCCGAAAGAATGGAGGCCAAAAACTTTGAGCTTCAGGCAAAATACAAGCTGATCGAAGAGAATGAAGTAGATTACGAACTTTACCACATGGAAGACGCCGAGATAGGATTTATAGCTTACGGACTGTCTTCGAGAATAGCAAAGAAAGCCGTTGATATCGCCAGAGAGCAGGGACTTAAAGTCGGTCTTATCAGACCGAAGACCGTTTGGCCTTTCCCTAAAAAAGTAATCAGTGATTATTCAAAGAAAGTCAAAGCCTATCTCTCTATTGAAATGAGCGTGGGTCAGATGATCGAGGATGTCAAGCTGGCTGTTGAATGCAAAATACCTGTCGAACACTACGGAAAAACGGGCGGGATCGTTCTTTCAACGGATGAAATTATTGCCAAAGCGAAAGAGATGCTTGGTAAATGATCGTGATTAACTTTAAAACAGGAGCTTATAATAATGAGTGATACAATTACTAAGAACGGGCAGGAATTCGAAGTAGTCTGGAAAAAGCCTAATCTTCAGCCCAAAGACATGCACTACTGCCCCGGATGCGCCCACGGTACTCTCGAGAAGCTTATTCAGGAAGTCATTGACGAGAAAGGTATCCGTGAGCGTATAATCGGAGTGGCGCCGGTAGGTTGCGCGGTGTTCGCTTACGACTACATAAACTGCGATATGCAGGAAGCCGCCCACGGAAGAGCGTGCGCCCTCGCGACAGGCATTTCCAGGGTATTACCGGATCACGCAGTTTTCACTATACAGGGTGACGGCGACCTTGCCTCCATCGGGCTGGCCGAAACACTTCACGCCTGCAACAGAGGCGAGAATATTATAATATTCTTCTACAACAACGCGATATACGGAATGACCGGCGGCCAGATGGCTCCCACGACTCTTCCCGGCCAGGTAACCGCATCGTCGCCTGACGGAAGAGACTGCAAGCTTTCTGGAATGCCTTTAAAAGTCGCCGATATAGTCAAGGATTTCGACGGAACCTGCTATGTTACAAGGCAGGCTGCCAATAACGCGGTTAATGTCAGAAAACTCAAAAAAGCGATCGAGAAAGCGATCGACAATTCTCTCAACAAGAGAGGAACATCGTTCGTTGAACTGGTCGGAAACTGTCCGTCGGGATGGAAAATGACGCCTGTTGATTCCTACAAATGGTGGGAGGAGAACATGATGAAATTCTATCCGCTCGGAGATCTAAAAACTGAAGGAGGGATAAAATAATGCTACAGGAAGTTATGTTTTCAGGATTTGGCGGACAGGGCGTTTTAACTATAGCGAAAAATCTTTCCTATACCGCTATGATAGAAGGAAAAGAGACCTGCTGGATGCCAACTTACGGACCGGAAATGAGGGGCGGGACATGCGGATGTACGGTTTCTGTAAGTGACAACCCGGTAAGTTCTCCGATACTAGAAAGATACAGTACGGTAGTGGCTCTGAACCAGCCTTCGCTTAATAAATACGAACCAAAAGTTAAACCGGGCGGGATCCTTATATGGGAATCGACCAACATCCATAACGGACCCAAAAGAACGGATATAAAGACCGTCGCGATACCTGCTTATGATGAAGCCAACAAGCTTGGAAATCCTCTTATGATGGGAATGATCCTTCTTGGGGCTTTTATCCAGAAAACAGGGGCTATCAGCATTGACGGTGTACTGAGCGGGCTTAAAAAGACATTACCTGAGAGAAGGCATAATCTGATACCGCTCAACGAGCAGGCTTTAAAAAGAGGGTATGAACTGGCTGAAGCTATCAAGTAATTTTGTTTGGGGCGCTTGCGCCCCTTTTTTTTGATGGAATGAAAAAGTAATTGGCTTGCTTTTATATAATTCGTAATTGACTTGCGGGCGTATTTTATTTACTTTTCAGTCAAAGAATTATGGGGTTTAACATGTACTTGAAGATCGTATTGGCTGCGTTAGTTTTAATGATGTTAATAAGCTGCAGTTCCGGTTTCAGGCCGGCCGACAAGAATATGCGCGATGTTAACTGCGGCAGGGCATATACGCAGGTGGAAGCCCAGGAGCTTGTTCTTGAGAGCCTAAAGTGGATGTTTAAAAATTATGATACCGCCAAGATCGAATTTACAGATATCAAAAAGGGCTACATTGATTTTGAGATCGGGAACAGCGTAATTTTCGGTTATTCGATAAATGCGATAATCAACACGAAGAATGTCGAAGGTGTGTATGCCGGAGACAGGACTCATCTTTTCTTTATCAGGGACGGCCGCGTATATTACAACTACACGAAACCGCATACCAAGCTCAAGAAAGCTTACTGGGTGGAAGTAAGACCCGATATTTCTGAATAGGCTATATCTTACCGGTTAAAACAGCTTCGTTCTCGACATCGACATCCAGATCGCCGGTCATAACTTTCATGAAAAGTGTGCCGGATTTTTTCAGATTTTCCACCGTGTCAAATTCTTTGACAGTATTTTCGTCAATGACGATGGCTTTGTCCGCATGTGCGGCTGTCGCGAGCCTGTGAGTCACGATGATGCAGGTGGTGTCGGGCAGGTTCTTTCTGAAATTATCCCAGAATGTTTTTTCTGTTTTCGCGTCCATCGCCGCGGTGCAGTCATCCATTAAAAGAAGTTTCGGCTTTCTTATAAGCGTTCTTGCGATTGAAACTCTCTGCTTCTGCCCGCCTGAAAGAGAAAGTCCTTTCTGTCCGAGTACTGTCTCAAGCCCCTTCGGAAATGTCTTGATCTCTTCTGTCATTATCGCGGTCTCGATGCTTCTGTCGATCTCTTCCTCAGAAAAGCTGTCGCCGAGTTCAAGGTTGCTTTTTATCGTTTCCGAGAAAAGGACGTTCTCCTGTTTGATATAACCTATTATCGAAGCCAGAGAGGAGTGTTTAATTTTATTAATAGGAACCCCGTTGATCATGATCTTTCCGCTGTCCGCTATTAAATTGCCGGCGATGATCTCCAACAGAGTTGACTTTCCGCTGCCGAGAGGCCCTACGACTGCCAGGCTTTCGCCTTTTTTGAGCTCAAAGGATATATTACTAAGCGTTTTCTTTTCAGTATCGTCAAAGGTGAATGTCAGATCCTCTACTTTCAGACTGCCGAAATCTTTTATCTCGGACTGATCTGTTTCCTCTTCAGGGTAGTCGAATTCTTCTATTTCGGTCTCTTTCAGTCTGTCAACATATCTGAAGACCTGTTTGGATGATGCGTAGAACCAGCTTATTGTCCAGATAGGCTCGACAAGTCTCTGCAGGTATATGATGAATAAAAGAAGTGTTCCCAGGCTTATGCTGCCCTTTACAACATAGGAACTTCCGATGAATATCACGATGATGATGCCGGCGTTGTTGACCAGCATTGAGAAGAACTGAATGACAAGATTCATTTTGAGGAAATGTTTTTCCTTATCTATTCTGATCCCCAGAACATCGTCGAATTTTTCTGTCTGGTCCTTCTCACTCAGAGTTGTTTTTATTACCCTTATTCCTGAAAAGCAGGATTCAAGCACATTATTGCAGTCAGAAATGGATTTCTGCTTCTCACTTGTGAATCTGACCATCTTATCTTCGTACTTAGATAGTATCAGAACCAGAAAGGGCAGAGGTATGAATGTATACAGGGTCAGCGGCACAGAATAGTAGAACATCACGCTTAAAGTGAAAATCAGGATCATGATGGCTTCTACCGGTCTCATAACTCCCGAACACGAGTACCAGGATATTCTGTCCCACGCTCCGTCTATATCGTCGGTCAGCCTTGTCAGAAGATCGCCAGTTCTGAATTTCTTGAAGAAATGAAGATTCTTTTTCGTAAAGCTCTTAAAATACGCATTTCTGATGAGTACTGTGAAGAGAAGGTTCATAAACGCCCTGAAATTAGGCAGCGCGACGGATATGAATTCGTGAAAGAAAGCCGCCATCAGCCACAGAAAGATCAGATGATGAAGTTTTGCCGGATCGTAGTCGGTCTCGAACATATCGATTATATACTTGAGGAAGACCGGGAACGCGGTTTTTGCGAATATAGAAAGAGAGCTCACAAAAAGGACAGCTGCAAGCCTCCATTTAGCCTCTTTCCAGAATCTCCAGAACCATTTGAAATATTCCAACATTCCCTGTTTTTTCATTTTGCAATACCTGTCTGAGTCCAGTAAAGATTCGCATAGAGACCTTTCATGGCCATAAGTTCATCGTGGCTGCCCTGCTCGGCCAGTTCGCCCCTGTCGAGCACGATTATTTTGTCCGCTTCCTCGATCGTGGAAAGCCTGTGGGCGATTATTATTGAAGTTCTGCCTTTGAGCAGCTTCTCCATACTTCGCTGTATCTCGGCCTCCGTGTAAGGATCGATCGAGCTTGTCGCCTCGTCCATTATAAGTATTTCAGGATCGAATGTCAGCGCTCTGGAGAAGGATAAAAGTTGTCTCTCTCCGAAAGAAAGGTTGCCTCCGTCTTCGGACAGAACCGTGCCGAAACCTTTAGGGAAGCTCTCGATATAGCTGTATATCCCCATTTTCCTTGAGGCTTCCTTCACTTTCTCTTCCGGTATGTCCTTGCGGAGAACTCTTAGATTATCCATAATGTCCCCGGGGAAGAGGAAAATGTCCTGGAGCACAAGGCTCATCATCGAGCGGAGCTCATCCGATTTTATATACTTAAGATCGACGCCGTCAATGGTTATATTGCCTGCGACAGGGTCATAAAATCTTGTCAGAAGCGATATTATCGTGGTCTTGCCCGATCCCGTCGCGCCGACTATGGCGACTGTTGAACCTTTGTCTATCGTGAAGCTGACATTTTTGAGCACAGGCTTGTCGGCGTCATAGTGAAAGCAGACATTGTTGAAGGATATTTTCTCTTTAAACCCGTCTATTGCTTTCGGGTAGTCCGGTTCTTTAACTTCGGGCTCGGTATCGAGTATCTCGAATATCTTGTCGGCTGCTCCGAATGCTCTCTGAAGCTCCCTTATCTGCTCCGATATCATGACCAGCGGCTGAACGGCGAGGTGAATGTACTGAATGAACATCCAGACGGTACCGATCGTTATCGCTTCCTCCTTGATCCATCCGACGCTGTTATAAAGGATCAGAAATATCACTACCTGCGGGCATAGCATCATAACGAACCAGACGCTCTGTTCCATTATAGATATTTTGAACTCGTACCATCTTTTTTCCTGATTGGCCCTGTCGAATTTGTTTATTGACCACTGCAGGTTGTTAAGGTTCCTTAAGAGAGGAATGGCTTTGATGTGTTCGCTCAGAAAACCGATTATGACGGCATAAAGCTCCCTGTCGCGCCTGAACATAGGCCTCATTTTGCTGAAAACAATGTAGGCTCCGAGGAGATAGACCGGCGCTATCGAAAGTACTATAAGAGTAAGAGTGATGTTCGTGAAGAGCATTATGCTTACGGCTATGATTATGTTCAGAAATCCCGCCAGCAGCGAAAGGCCGATCGATGAAAAAAGCATGTAGAGCTTCTGCGAATCTGACTCGATCCTGCTTATCAGCCTTCCTGTTCCCTGTTTGTCGAAAAAAGATATGGAAAGCGTCAGAACATGCTTAAATATCACGCGTTTTATGTTGTTGACTATATCAATACCCATATAGCCCACGATGAGCTGCTGGAAATATTGGATTGCTCCGAGACCTATCAGCAGAAGAAGGTAAGAGGATGCGTATATCAGGACGAGCTGCAGATCCTTTGACGGTATAGCCTTGTCCACCATTTCCCTGAAAACGAGCGGCAGGGAGGCGTTCATGACAACGGCCAGAATAACTGTAAGCACAGAGAAAACGAGCGCTTTTGAGTGACCATGGAAAAAAACCATTATCCTCTTAAATGTCGCTCCGGATATATTCCCTTTCTGTATTTCTTCGCCGTCTCTTTTCAGTTTATTCTCTTTCCTGTTTAACTTTTTTTATCAGGATCTCGAGGATCTTGATAGCGGAATCGGAAATCACCGTTCCGGGACCGAAGATCGCCGCCGCACCCGCATTGTACAGATAATCGTAATCCTGCGAGGGTATCACTCCGCCCACGATTATCATTATATCCTCTCTGCCGAGCTTTTTAAGCTCTTCGATAACATCCGGGACCAGTGTCTTGTGACCTGCGGCGAGCGAGGATACGGCGAGTATGTGAACGTCGTTCTCAACAGCTTCTTTAGCCGATTCCTCAGGGGTCTGGAAAAGCGGACCCATATCAACATCGAATCCGAGGTCGGCGAAGCTTGTTGCGACCACTTTCGCGCCTCTGTCATGTCCGTCCTGGCCCATTTTGGCTATCATGATCCTCGGCCTTCTGCCTTCGATCTGCTCGAACTGCGCTACGAGGGATCTGGCTTTTTCAAAAGTCTCATTATTCTTTGCCACGCCTGAATATACTCCCGATATTGTTTTAACTACAGCCTTGTGTCTTCCGAAAACTTTTTCGCAGGCGTCAGAAATTTCCCCGAGGCTTGCTCTTACCATTGCCGCCTCGACGCTCAGTTCGAGCAGGTTTCCTTCGCCTGTTTCGGCGCATCTTGTGATCGCTTCAAGAGCTTTTTTTACGGCTTGAGGATCCCTTTCCGCTTTAAGTTTTTCAAGTCTTTTTATCTGAGCAATTCTGACCGCCGTATTGTCAACTTCAAGAACATCGATCGGGTCCTGTTTGTCCAGTTTGTATCTGTTAACTCCGACAATAACTTCTTTACCGGTGTCAATACCGGCCTGTTTTCTTGCAGCAGCTTCCTCGATCCTCATCTTGGGGAGCCCGCTTTCTATGGCTTTTGCCATTCCGCCAAGCTTTTCGACCTCTTCTATGTGCGCCCACGCTTTTTTGACAAGCTCGTCCGTCAGTTTCTCGACGAAATACGATCCGCCCCACGGGTCAACGGCTTTTGTTATTCCTGTTTCTTCCTGAAGGTATATCTGTGTGTTCCTGGCTATACGGGCGGAGAAATCGGTCGGAAGCGCGATAGCCTCGTCAAGCGCGTTCGTGTGAAGCGATGACGTGTGACCGAAAGCGGCGGCGAGCGCTTCTTCGCAGGTACGGACAACATTGTTGAACGGATCCTGCTCCGCAAGGCTCCATCCTGAAGTCTGGGAGTGGGTCTTCAGTTTTAAAGATTTTGAACTTTTCGGATTGAAAGTCTTTACGATTTTAGCCCAGAGAAGCCTTCCCGCTCTCATTTTAGCTATCTCCATGAAATGGTTCATTCCCACTCCCCAGAAGAATGACAGCCTGGGGGCGAAAGCGTCAACGCTCATTCCGGCGTCAACACCGGCCCTGATGTATTCCCAGCCGTCAGCCAGAGTGTAGGCAAGCTCGATATCCGCGGTCGCGCCGGCTTCCTGCATGTGGTAGCCGGAAATGGAGATCGAGTTAAAAAGCGGCATGTTCTTCGATGTATATTCGAAAATGTCTGAAATTATCTTCATGGATGGCTTCGGCGGGTAAATGTATGTGTTCCTTACCATGAACTCCTTTAAAATGTCGTTCTGGATGGTTCCGGAAAGCTCGTCGAGCTTTGCTCCCTGCTCGAGCGCAGTGACAATGTAGAAGGCCATGACGGGAAGGACGGCTCCGTTCATCGTCATTGATACCGACATCTTATTCAAAGGTATATGGTCGAAAAGTATCTTCATATCGAGAACAGAATCAATTGCGACTCCGGCCTTTCCGACATCCCCTTTCACCCTCGGGTGATCGGAATCGTAGCCGCGGTGGGTCGCCAGGTCAAAAGCGACAGAAAGACCTTTCTGGCCCGCGGCGAGATTGCGCCTGTAGAAAGCGTTGCTTTCCTCGGCGGTCGAGAATCCGGCGTACTGCCTTATCGTCCACGGCTTTGTCGAACCCATAGTCGCGAACGGGCCGCGCAGGTAGGGTGTTACTCCCGCGTCGTAATCGGTAAACTCCAGCTTTTCCGCGTCAGATTTGGTGTAGAACGGCTCGATCTGTATCTTTTCGGACGATTCAAAGGCCGCGGCGGGAGCTTTTCTGCACGAGCCCGCAACACTTTTTACTGACTGGTTATATTCAATTTTTGAAAAATCAGGTTTCATCTTTTTCACCTTTAATTTGTTTTACTCTGTTACACCGAGTTTTTTGTGTATGCTTTTTATCGTTTCGACCGAATCGGCCTTCATGTGAATGAACTCGTCAACTCCGGCTTTTTTCAGATCGTCAACGATCTCTTTTGGGTATCCCGCAAGGACAACGACCTTTTCCGGGTCGGCCGACTTTATTTTTGAAGCTATGGACGGCGCTACTTCCGGATATTCTTCATCGCTTGAGCAGATAACGATTATCTCCGCTTTTGACTCGAGAGCTGCTTCAGCGGCCTCATCAGCATCTTTGAATCCGTTATTGTCGATTATGTTAAAACCGCCTGCAGACAGAAATCCCATCGAGAACGAAGCTCTTGCTTTTCTCATGGTCAGGTTGCCGAGAGTCGCAAGGAAGACCGTAAGTATTTTACCTGTCTTTTTGTTCTGTTTCTCTGTTATTTTCCTCAGAGCCTCAAATTCTTCGGCAAGCCTGTATGCTCGGATCTTTTCTATCTTGAGGCCGCCATTCTGGTAAAGCACGGAGTTAAAAATATCAAGTTTCTGTTCGATCTTCTTTCCATCCGGAGCGCAGACTGATACCTCATCGTAATTCGGCACAAGGTTAGTCCCGACAAGCGAGTCTTTTCTCTGCGAGAAATTAGAAAGTCTTTTCTTTTTAAGCCCGGCAAGCTCAGCCTGGATCTCGCCTTTTTTCAGAAGCTCGAAAATGCCGCCTTTTTCCTCGATCTCAGTAAAGAGTTTCCACGCAGCTTTAGCTATTTCGTCAGTAGCTTTTTCAATGTAATAAGAACCTTTTGAAGGATCAATGAACCTGTCGAAACGGGACTCTTTCTTTAAGATAAGCTGAGTATTTCTCGCGATCCTCATTCCGAAAGACTCGGCCGATCCGGTGCATACATTGTATGGAAGGACGGTAAGCGAACTGCATCCGCCTACGACAGCGGACATGGCTTCAGTCGTGGTTCTGAGCATGTTCACATAAGGATCATAAACTGTTTTATTGAAAAGTCCTGTCACGCAGTGAATGTCCGCAGAAGATACGTCTGCCGTTTTATCGTAAGCGTAAGACAGGTTCGACCAGAGTGCTCTCAAAGCCCTGATGCCTGCGATCTCAAGCAGATAATACTGCCCGACGGCGTAGCTCAAGCCGATATTTTTATTGAATTTGTCAAAGCTTATGTCCGTCGCGAATTTTTCCTTGTAGAAGACAGCTGATGAGAGCAGGTATGCTATCTTTTGAACGATGGTCGCTCCTGCATTGTGGAAGTGTTCGTTCGATATCACAAGTCCCTTGAACTTGGGATGTTTTTCAGAAGTATCAAAAATGTATCTGAACTCATCGTATCTTTTTTCTTCGCCTTTTGCGAATTCGCCGTTAACCGCAAGCTCTTTTAAAAGATCGTTGTCGATCGAGCCTTTCATTTCCGCTATTTCATGCTCAAGCATTTCAAATATCTCTTTTGAAGCCACGCCGGCCTCGATCTTAAGTTCGGCATTCTTACCGGTCTTAATGATGTCTAAAAGGTCATTTTTTGAGTTGATAACGACGCCTCTGGCATTCTCAACACTGCAGTCGCATTTGCACTCAGGTTTTCCCGATGTAAGTTCGCAGTTAAGCTTCAGACTGATACCTTCGGCTCCGCCTTTTACAGCCTCCGCGGTCAGTACAGCGGCTTTTGCGGGATCTCTTTCGGATATCTCCTGACATACCGTCCATGCGTTTCCCAATTCCATCGGCTTTGCGCTTCTCAGGTACGGAAATTCACCCGGGCAGTCGTCGGTGATAATAATATTTTCGACATCGGCACCTTTATAATAAGGCTCAAGGTCGAATCCTTCCCATGTTTTCCACCATATTTTGTCGTAGGTTTTACCCTTGAGGTCCTTTAAGACCTCTTCCATCCATTTTTCCTTCCCCTTTTCAGCGGAGAATTCTTCGAAAAATCTTTCCAATTTCAGGCTCCCTTTTAATTAGAAATCATTAAGTTTTAACAAACTACATAATATAAAGCAAATCGGAATGAAAATAAACATTTAAAGCAAGAAATATTTATCAGAAAAATCAAAGAGAAGTCAGATAAGTGTCGTACGATTCAAGTTCTTCTAACATAAGAAGTCCGTTTATAAGGCCGTCCTCAGACTGAAAAATCCCGACATTATCTGAAGACCACTTGTTGTCGTCGTAAAGCTCTGTGCTGTATGAAATAAGTTCGTCATATTCCGCTCCGATCAGAAAACCGTTGGAATATGTGTAATTTCCGGAAGGTACGGGAATGTTTGCTGTCCCGGAAGTATCGAATAAGAAATATGACAGGATCATAAGAAAGAAAAATGACGCCGCGACAGCGTAACGCATTAAATTTATAAGGAGCGAGGGCTTGCTGCCCGGAAGCTTAGACAGTATTATGGAGTTCAAACTTTCCGGTACCTCATGCATATCCACTCCGGCAACATCAATAATCTTTCTTTCGGAATCTAGTGCCGCCCTGCATTCTGCACATTCGTCAAGATGAGCAGATAATTCAGAGTAGTCATTATCTTCCAGTTCGCCTGAAATATACACAGGTATCATATTTTTGTATTTTCCGCAGTTCATGATCTCACCGCCTTTTTGATTTTGTCCAATCCGTACCTGTACCTGCTCAGTATGCTGTTGATAGAAACGCTTTTTATCTCAGCTATCTCCCTGAAAGAGAGTCCCTTTGACCTGAGCAGTATCACATCCTTCTGTTCGTCCGGAAGAGACCCTATCGCGTTTTCCAGCATTTTTCGCTCCTCCCGTTTTTCATTCAGCCTCTCCGGCCCGTCGTCATCCGATGAGATATTCTCAATGTAACCGCTCCCGTCGCTATCTTCATTCAACACCGGTCTGAAAATGTTCTCGTTGTCCTTCTTCAGATCTCTCAGGTGGTCGAAACAGGCATTTGTCGCAATGAAGAAAAGGTAGTTGGAAAATTTGTTTTCCTCGCGGTATCCGTTCAGGTTCGACGCTATCTTGAGCCAGACTGTCTGATAAACATCCGCCGCGTTCTCCACGCTCCCTATTCTTCTGACTATGTAATTGAACAGTTTTTTGTCATAAAGAGCCATTATCCGAGCGAAATACTTCTGGTCTTTTGTTTCGACATACTTTTTAATAAGCTCCCTGTCATTTTCATCTGTTTTCTTCACAGCGTCCACTTTTATCTTCCGCCTGTTAAGTTAACGCCCGGTCCGGCGAATTTATTTTAATCTATCCAAAAAATAATGAAAAACAAAGAAATTTTATGATTAAATATTTTTTTGAAACCGGTCATTTAATACTTATATTAAGTATCCGGGATAAAAAACGAAAACAACAGGAGTTTTGTATGAATACCTTGACGATCGACTCGCTTGAGCTTAAAGGAAAAAAAGTTCTTGTAAGATGCGATTTCAATGTTCCGCTTAACGGGGAATTGAAGATCAGGGACGATAAAAGGATCGTTGACGCTCTGCCGACTATAAAGAAGGTAATAAAAGAAGGCGGCAGACTGATTCTAATGTCGCATTTTGGAAGACCCGACGGCAAAGTTGTACCTGAAATGAGCCTGAAACCTGTCGCGGAAAGACTCGGCGAACTCATTAAGAAAAGAGTTGTACTGGCTCCCGACTGCATAGGCGATGAGGTCAAAGCTCTGGTCGAAGGCATGAAAGACGGCGATGTGATCCTTCTGGAAAACCTCAGGTTCCATGCCGAAGAAGAGGCAGGCGACGAGCAGTTCGCCGCAAAGCTCGCGGAGCTGGGCGAAATATATCTTTCCGACGCTTTCGGAGTATGTCACAGGGCGCACGCGTCCGTTTCAATAATCGCAAAATATTTCGATAAGGTCGCGTCAGGATACCTTTTAAAGAACGAGATAGAATATATCGGCGGGGCGATGAAAGACCCGAAACGGCCGCTTGCAACAATACTCGCAGGGAACAAGATCTCGAGTAAGATAGATGTGATAATGAAGCTGATTGATATATCCGACAAGATATTTATAGGCGGCGGAATAGCCAATACATTGCTTCTAGCCAAAGGCGTAGAAGTCGGCAAATCGCTGGTTGAGGCCGATAAAGTGGATGTAGCCATAGAAATACTGAAGAAAGCGGAGAAAAGGGGCACCAAGATACTTCTTCCACCGGACATGCTCTGCGGCAGGGAGTTCAAGAACGAGACGGAACTTAAATACTGCGATACTGACAAACAGGAAAAGGACTGGATAGCAATGGGTATCGGACCCAAGACGGTCAGGCAGTATAAAGATGAGCTTGCGGACTGCAAAACGGTGATCTGGAACGGGCCGATGTCGGTATTCGAATTTGAAAACTTCGCGAAAGAGACTTTCGAAATAGCTCAGGTCATCGCCGATTATACAAAAAATAACGGACTGATCTCTATTATCGGCGGCGGCGATACCGCGGCGGCTGTAAAAACAGCCGGCCTGGACGGACAGTACTCGCACATCTCGACAGGCGGCGGCGCGGCAATGGAGTACATGGAAGGCAAGAAGCTTCCCGGAATAGCATGCCTGACACCCGCCGGGTTCGACGGCAGAAGGAAATTCCTGATTGCCGGAAACTGGAAAATGAACAAGACGCCGCAGGAAGCGATCAAGTTCGCCAAAGAATTAAAGAAGGCGATGCCGAACGACGACAATGTCGAGATAATGGTAGCGCCCGTATTCAACTCTATATATCCCGTTTACCAGGAACTTAAAAAAACTCACATTGACATCGGGGCTCAGGATGTATTCTGGGAAACCTCGGGCGCGTTCACCGGAGAGATCTCCGCAAAGATGCTCAAGCTGACCGGCGCTAAATACTGCATAATCGGGCACAGCGAAAGAAGGCAGTTTTTTCACGAGACGGACGAAACCGTCAACAGGAAGATCAAAGCCGTACTTAAGGAAAGAATGGTGCCTGTGATCTGCGTAGGCGAAAAGCTTGAGCAGAGAGAGGCCGGAATGGAGAACGATATTGTAAAAACGCAGATAAAAGGCGCGCTGACCGGTATTGAGCTGAACGATCTGCTTAATATTGTTATTGCTTATGAACCTGTCTGGGCGATTGGAACCGGCAGGACCGCGACTCCCGATCAGGCACAGGAAATGCATAAATATATAAGAGGTCTTTTAACCTCGATGTACGGCGAATCTTTCGCCGCTTCCACAAGGATACTATACGGAGGCTCCCTGAACGCAGGGAACGCGCGAGAACTGCTGTGTCAGAAAGACATTGACGGAGGCCTGATAGGCGGAGCGTCGCTTAAAAAAGATGAATTCAAGGCGATAGCCGATACAGCCAGGACTTTATAATGGCGGTCAGTTGAAGGACAGGTAGCTTTCAAGCCTGAATTTTACCTGTCTTTCAGACGATCTGTAATTCTCCACCTCGAAACCGGATGACATACTGAATCCGTTCCCTCTGTACATCAGACCCAGTCTGGGCCCGTGAGAGATATAGACGCGCCTGAGCTCGTTTTTATCAAAATCATCCTGGTCGAAATCGTAACTGTCGATCTCGTAGAAAAAGTATTCCGATCTGAGAAAAAGGCCTTTAAATACGGAATAACTTACCGATGCCGACGAATAATAATGGTGCTTGAAGTTTATCGGGTTCTCAGTGAATCTGCTGAAATTAAAGTTCCCGAATTCTTCATAAATGTATCTTGTGGCGATCTTTATTCCGCCTCTGTCTGAGAAATTATAGGATACAGTGTCTGAAACCGAGTAGTTTTTAATTACGAAACTGCTTGAATATGTTTCGTCATAATCGTAAGATCTGTAATATGTTCTGAATTTCACGCTGCCTGTCAGGTACAGATCCCTTTTCAGATCAAGTCTCAGATCAGTATTGGAATTTACTGTTCTGTCGGTAAAATTGTTCATGCTCCTGAAAGAGGAAATGTTCACCAGTTTGTAGTATTCCACAGGGAACGACTGGGTAAGAGTCAGCGAACCGCTTTTCAGATAAGTAACTTCAGGGGATAAAGATATTTTGATAATATCACGGTCCTCAATGTTGGACGATGTAAGCGATTTGTATTGGTGCTTGAGATATCTGCCGGTGATCCCGAAAATAAAATCGGAGTAGCGGTAATTGAGGCGCGGAGAGATCGAAAAATTATAGAACGAGAGCGATTTGTCCTTTTCCTCGTAATTTACACTGAAATTGTCCCTTCCGGTATCGAAGTCGAACCTGAGTCCGCCTGAGAACAGATCGCTTCCGAAAAATGTTTCGTTGCCCAGTTTAATGTCAGAATTGGAGTTAAAACCTGTAAATTCGCCGTTGATGTATGAATCGCGGTTCCTGGCATAAAATCCGGCCTCCGATATGTTTCTCAGGTTTTGTGACGCCGTGTAGGAGAATACAGACATGATATCGTATTCATACCTTTTTATCATGTATTGGTCGGACCTGATGTCATTGAAATGGTACCGGCTTAGGCTTCCTCTGCCGTTAAGCGAAAGCTGCCCCGATCCGTCGAAATCTCTTGAAAAAAGGACTGACGAATTTGAGGAATAGTTAAGATTATTGTCTGTATCGTCGGCGTCAAATAAACCTCTCATCAGAAGATTATCCGATTCGTCTTTATATGAGTACATTCCCTCAAATACGGCCATTCTGCCGTTCTTCTGCGCCATCTCATCTGATTTGCCGACATATCCGAAAGCCGTTCTCAGGTCTAAACCTCTGTCTTTATATCCGATCAGGGGGAGTATTCTCACCGTGCTCTGGGTAGGCCTTGTTACCGAGCTGTTGGACATGTAATCGCTTGAAAGGAGTATCCCATACCTCATAAAGTCAAACGATACAGAAATATCCCCGTTTATCCCGAAATCCTCTTTTGAATATTTTTCGTAATATGTTTTGGTGTTGTTGCCCGTAAGGAAGATCGTGCTCAGGGAATCTTTCTGGCTGAAATTAAGGCGGGCTGTAAGCACATCGTATGTTCCGTGATCGGAATATCCAAAATAGACGCTGTCCCTTTCAGTCGGAAAGAGGGTGAGTGCTGCTGTCAGGACAATGAGGAAACAAATTTTTCTCATTGTCCGGGTTCCCCCGTATGCCTTTCCGCGCTCAACTGGCCGCACGCGGCCGATATGTCCTCGCCTCTGCTCGTCCTGAATACGACCGGAAAATTTACCTTTGAGAAATATCTGTAGAATTTTAAGGAAGACGCTTCTGAGAGAGGTTTGAAACCGCCTTCGGAAATGCCGTGATATTTTATGAGATTGAGTTTTGAAGGAAGTCCGGACAGAAGCCTGATCAGTTCCTCCGCATGTCTTTCCGAATCGTTCACGCCGTGAATAAGAATATATTCGAAAACCACCTTCCTGTTGGATCTTCGCGCATATTCCTTAAGAGCATCGAACAGGTCGCTGACAGGATATTTCCTGTTCGCAGGCATAAGAAGGCTTCTTTCCCTGTCAAACGGATTGTGGAGGGATATTGCGAGTTTGTACCTGACATCGTCCGCTATGTATCTTTTCAGTCCGTCGATATGTCCGAAAGTGGAAATTGTGATCTTTCTCTTGCCGACCGCAAGTCCGGCGTCGTCTGAGATTATATCCGCGCTCCTTATCACTTCGTCATAGTTGTCAAAAGGCTCGCCCATTCCCATATAAACGACATTTGTTATCCTTTTTCCTGAACGAACCGCGACTGCCATTACCTGCCCTACTATCTCTGACGCGCTGAGGTCTCTTTTATAGCCGGACTTTCCTGTTGCGCAGAATGCGCAGTTGTATCTGCAGCCGGCCTGGGATGAAATGCATAGAGTAAGCCTGTCCTGTTCCGGTATAAGTACGCATTCAACGAAGTTTCCGTCGAGGAGTTTTATAAGGAATTTTTCGGTTCCGTCCGCGCTTTTTACTGAGCTTTCTATTTCGAGCGGTATTATGCAGAATTCTGAGCTGAGTCTCTCTCTTACGGCCAGCGGAATATCGCTCATCATGTCAAAATCCGTGACGGTTCTCTTATAGAGCCACGACCACAGCTGTTTTGCGGTGTATTTTTTCCCGCCAACCTGAACGATAATTTCGCATAGTTCACTCGATCTGTAGCCGAGGATTGATTCCTGCAGCATTAAAGTTATTTCTTCTTTTTCTTTTTGTTGTTGCCGAGCATTTCGACATCGACAAGTATTCGTCCGCAACCTTCGCAGATATTATAATCGTCCTTGAGCTTGATCTTCTGCTGCAGCTGATAGGGTATATGTATTTTACATCCGTTGCACAGTCCTTCTTCTGTTACGAATGTGATTGCTATTCCGTTCCTTATCTTCATTATACGGTTGTAGTGGTTAAGGAAAGGAAGCCTTATGGACTTTTCGACTTTCTGTTTCTTCTTAATCAGTTTCTCAAGCTCTTTTGATGTCGATTTTCCGACCTCGTTCTTTTTTTTCTGCTCCGCTTTTATCTTTTTTTCAATTTTTGAAATGTTCTTGTCGAGATTTTCAAGCTCAAACCCGATCGCCTCAATTTCATTTTTGAGTTCAACGGTCCGCTCATCAAAGACCTCAACAGCCTTTTCGAGTTTCTTAACTTCTCTCTTGATATGTTCCTTTTTCGTTTTCTTGTCGTTATCAAGGTCTATCTGCTTCTGGTCAAGTATCCTTTTATGGTCAAGAATGTCGGCTTCATAAATGTCTTTATCCTCCTGAAGCTCGCGCTGCCTTCTTATGAGTTTGACCCTCCTTATTGCGGATTCCTCTATCTCGTGCTTCATTCTCGAAATATGGTTCTCCATATTCCTTTCTTCGCTTGTAAGCTGGTATATCTCGTTGTCGATGATCTGCAGTTCGACCAGATATTTCAGGTCTTCAAACATAAGATACTCCTATTTTAAATTATTTTCTTTTAATCCGAAAGGGTATTTCAGCAGCTCAGAGATATTCGCGTCAAGCCTTTTACCCTCAACATTAGTCATGATCACAAGCAGGTGCGGAGCGTAATCGAATAAAAGCTGCCTGCAGGCACCGCAGGGAGAGACCGGTACCGGCGTGTCCGCGGTTATGAGCACCGCCGTAAATTCGCTTTCCCCGGCGCAGAGCGCTGCGGAGAGAGCGTTCCTTTCCGCGCACATCGTAAGGCCGTAAGACGAAGATTCAACATTGCAGCCGGCGTAAACGGCGCCATTTTTGGTAATGACCGCCGCGCCCACTTTGAATTTTGAATAGGGCGCACAAGCATTTTCTCTCGCTTCCAGAGCCCGAATGAAAAGAGATCTGAATATTTTTCCCGTGATCTTCATCTGACTATCCTCAGTTTCTGACCTCTTTTTACTTCGGCGGTCTCCACGCCTGAAGAAAGCGTAATTATCTTCAGGTCGTTATCCTCCGCCAGTTTTCTCCAGTCGGTTCTGAATCTGAACGCAATGCTTTCGATATTATCGTTGAACCTGACCTCATAGATATCTTCAAGAATGCCCGGACCTCGGAGCAGAGCGTTATCAGATGATCCTGTACCTGCAATGTATTTACGATCGGCCAGTCCGGATAAAAGTTTTTCTGAATATCCTTGGGGTAAAAAAATTTCCTGAGACGTATATTTACTTATCGAACCGCCTGTCTTATAAGTCCCGAATTTTATATGGGGGTTCATTTTATACAGTTCTCGGTAAGATATACCTGTAATGGCACATATCTCGGAGAAAGGAAGGTCCGATGGTCCCAGTACGATCATGCAGGATTCATATTCGGGAATTTTTATTTTGTCAGGTTTCTTGAATCCGAATTCCTCGGGATCGGACATGATGAGCTTATAAACGATCACTTTTTCAACATAGGATTCAGTCTCCTGATTGGACCTTGATGACCAGAAATCAGGGACTTTCTGATTCTCAAGAGTTGACCTTACATTGGCATCGCCGTTGTTATAGGCTGCCAGAACAAGAAAAGGGTCATCCGGGAACAGCTTCGAGAGCATTCTTAAATGTTCCCCGGCGGCTCTTGCCGCTTTTTCGGGATGATTTCTCTCGTCTACAAAACTATCGACCCTCAGTCCGTACATTTTTCCGGTTGCCGGCATCAGCTGCCAGAGTCCGGATGCCTGTGCCTGTGAAAGAGCTCTGGGATTGAGTTCTGACTCAACAGGCATTATGTAGGCGTAATCAGGGTGAACGCCGAATTCTTTCAGGACCGTTTTTGCCTGAGGCAGATACTCATTCTGAATATCAATGAGGTTCTGAAAAAAACCTCTGCGGTCGTTTATGAAGATGTTGAATGTTCTCTCAATCCTTGCTTTCACATCATACTTGTCAAGAGGGATATCTCTGCCGGCAAAGCTGACCTCTTCAGGTAAACTGTAACAGTAAGCGCTAAAAGTGCAAAATAAAAGGAGAAACAGCGCTGTGGATTTGATTCTGATACCTCTGATGATCTTCCCTTTTGTCAATTTTACAACCCTATAATATAATAAAAAAGTCGGCTGAAACCAAATGAAATGTAAGTACTTTGCATTTTGAAGAAAACTTGTGTAAATTGTAGCAAATATCCCGGGGCGGCGAAATGAAGTACGGCATAATCGACAATCTTAAGAGGGATCATAATACTGAGAATTTCAGAAGATTCTTTTCAGATCTGAAAAAAACAGGGCTTGACTTTGTTATAAACAAGAACAGCGATTACACGGCTTCATTGTCGTTCCCAGTAAAAGAAAAAAGCTCGCTGATACAGGATTCCGACATCATCATAGTTCTCGGCGGAGACGGATCTATGCTTGAAACCGCTCAGGCAGCCGCGGTTTTGTCAAAACCCTTTCTCGGTGTTAATTACGGCAAGCTGGGTTTTCTCGCCGATGTCAAGGACGCCGAGATAGCGGAAAGACTGATGATGATAGAGAGAGGGGAGTACTTTATCGAGGAAAGGATAATGCTTCAGGCTCAATACGGCAGTGAAACTATATACGCTCTGAACGACATCGTGCTCGACAGGGGATATTCTCAGAGGGTTCTAAAGGCGTCCGTAAGCATTAACGGGAAGTTTTTTACAACATATACATCGGACGGGGTAATAATTTCAACGCCGACAGGATCGACAGCCTACAATATGTCCGCCCACGGGCCGATCGTACAGCCGGGCGTGCCCGCCTTCATTGTCACAGCGATGAATCCTCACGCTCTCGCGATGAGGCCAATCGTCGTTCCCGACGAGTCGGTCATATCCGTCAAGGCTGAAAGCAATTATAAGGAGATCATGCTTTCAAGCGACGGGCAGGAGACTCATGCAATACCGTCAGGCGCGGTCTTTTCCGTAAAAAAGGCTCCTTTCAGCGCGAAATTCATAAAATTCTCCGACAGCGACTATTACCATCTGCTCCGCGAAAAACTCGGATGGGGCGGGTTCAAGGAGAGGGTATCCAAACAGGAAAATCAGTAAAATTTCAGTTGACAACTATTTGACTATTTGGTATATTTAGCGCTTGTCAAAAGACGGGAGCTTAGCTCAGTCGGTAGAGCAACTGGCTGTTAACCAGTTTGTCGGGGGTTCGAGTCCCTCATCTCCCGCTATAAACCGCAGAAAATCTGCGGTTTTTTTATTTTTGTTGTTTTGAGAAAATATCTGTGTTATATTGCAGAAATGAATTACAAAGTAAAAATCCTTTTAAAACTCAGCTTAGTAGCAAGTCTTCTTTTCATACTATTTTCATGCTCAGAAAGAGAAAAGGAAGTAAGGAACGGCGGAGTAGTGTTTTCTTTCGATGACAGGTTTATTGCCGAATGGACAGCGCATCGCGACCTTTTCAAAAAATACGGGATCAGGGCTACTTTCTTTATTTCCAGACCGTACTTACTGGATGAAACCCATGTTGATAATCTGAAGCTCTTAAGATCCGACGGACATGAGATCGGCTGCCACGGAATGTATCATCTTGATGCTACTCAATACGCCGATTCGATAGATAAATACATTAGTTACGAGATACTGCCAGCCTTAGAACTTATGAACGGTTTCGGTTTTCAGATCGAATCTTTCGCTTATCCTTACGGCCTTTCCACCGACAGGATTGATTCGGCGATGTTAGATCATTTCAGTTATTTACGGAAAGCTACGATGAATTACAACTTTACGACGATCGATACTTACGACGAGATATACGCAACTCCTGATTATCACAATGTGGTAAACGCCATGGGTATAGACAATATTTTTAATATTCCTACGGACAACATTGAAGCAGGTATCTTAAGGGCTCTGAATAAGGATGAAGTACTCGTACTTTATGCTCACAAGATAGACACTATAGCAGGAGATTATGTAATAGATCCGGAGTATCTCGAGAACGCATTCAAGCTTTTATCCAAATATGAATTGCGGTCATTAAGAATGTCGGATCTTAATGGTTATTTTGATAAGTAAGGTCGGAAAAACAGTTCTTAATATTTATTGAATCGTTCTGTTCGAACAGTTTCATTCCTCCGATGCGCTTGAACCATGTGATCTGGCGTTTGGCGAACTGGCGGGTGTGGGTCTGAATGAGTTCGATCATGCGGTCTTTTGTTATGTCACCGCTGAGGTAATCGATGACCTCTCTGTAGCCGATGGTTTTTTTGAATCTCTTGAGTTCAGCCCCGTATTTTGCGGCAAGTTCTTCGACTTCCTGAACCAGGCCGGCTTCGACCATTGTTAAAACGCGGGAATTTATTCTTTCGAAAAGGATTTCCCGTTCGGGATTTATGAAAATATAGACCGGCTGAAAATATTGTTCCGGCCGGTGTTCCGAATGGAGTTCGGATATTTTACGGCCGGTGAAGTGGAACACTTCGAGGGCGCGGTGGATACGCTGCTTCTGTGTCGCCGGAGTGATCGCAGCGTATTGGGGATCGGCGGACTTGAGCTGTTCGTAAAGTTCGCTCAATGGAGTGCGTTCAAGTATCTTGCGGTAATCGAACTTTTCCGAATCGTCGATCCCGAGGTCTTCAAAGAAGCCCTGCACTGCGGAATGGATGTAGAGCCCGCTCCCGCCGCAGATCAGAGCTTTTTTCCCTTCGGAATAAAGCTTGGAAAGGAGATCGCGGACTTCGTTCCCGTATATGTAGGAACTGTAAATCTCGTCCCCAGGTTCGATAATATCGATAAAATGATGCGGCGCGAGCTTCTGCTCCTCTCGGGCCGGCTTCGCCGTCCCTATGTCCATGTGTTTCACCATCTGCCGGGAGTCCGCTGAGATGATCTCGTACCCATACTCCTGAGCAAGCTCAATGGCCACAGCGGTTTTTCCGGCCGCGGTCGGCCCGCAGACAACCGGTATTTTCAGGTTCGATATATCGAAAGGCGGCATGTTATTCCCGCCTGAAACGCTTGTTGAGTTCCTTTATCGAAAGATCGATGATGACAGGGCGTCCGTGCGGGCAGACATGGGGAAATTCGCACTGGAAGAGGTCGTTTATAAGATCGAGCATCTCGTCACTAGTAAGTTTCTGACCTGCTTTTATCGCTCTCTTGCAGGCAAACGAAGCCGCGGCTGCCTCCATCGAGTCCATTTTATTTTTTTTGAAAAGCTTGTAATTATCGATCACGTCCAAAAGTTCCTTTTTCTCGTCGCCGATGCTGATCCCCATCGGAGTTTCCTCGATTATGATCGTATTCTGCCCGAAATCGCTGATAATGAAACCGACCGAATTAAGATATTCCCTGATCCCGTTCAATGTCAGCTTATCCTCAAAAGAAAGCTCCACTCTAACAGGGAACAGAAGCGACTGTGACGGCATGGCTGAACTTCCGAACGATCTGAGAGCCTTCTCAAAAAGTATCCTCTCGTGAGCCACATGCTGGTCAATAATAAGCGCTCCCGATTCCACCTGAATAAAAATATAGCTGTCGTGCAGCTGCCATATATTTTCCGAAACGATCAGCTCGTTGTTGAACTTGAGCATCCGCGTCCCGATATTTTTCTCGTCGGGCCTGAAGAATTTCTCCTGTCTTTCGGGATTATAAACCGCGACATTATCTTTCACCTGTTTCGGCTCAGGCTCCTTATGCGTATATTCGTGAGGGATATCAGGCTGAACAGGAGAAGAGCCCAGGTCCAGAATTGAAGAAGACTGTTTTAATGACCTTTCTACAGCCTCTGTGATCAGCCTTTTTACCTTCGGTTCATCGGAAAATTTTACCGTCAGCTTTGAAGGATGAACATTCACGTCTATCTCGCCTGCCGGCATCTCAATAAAAAGTATGTAGAAAGGATAATACCCTTTTTCGATCAGATCTCGGTACATATTTACTATGTTGAAGCTGACCATTTTGCTTTCGACTATCCTGCCGTTAATGAAAAGGAACTGATTATCCTTGTATTTTCTTGCCAGTTCGGCTTTTCCGACATATCCTCCAACCGAGTACTGTCCGAGTGAATTGTCAGTCCTGAGCAAATGTTCTTTTCCGATCTCGGGAAAAATATCACATATCCTTTCATCGAGGTTTTGAGGCTTGAGATCGAAAATCTTTTTTCCTCCGTTAACGAGCGTAAACCCGATTTCCGGTCTCGAAAGCGCGGCCTTTTTGAAGTATGAATAAATGTATTTGTATTCCCTGTCGTCGAAGTTTAAGAACTTTTTTCTGGCGGGGACATTGTAGAAAAGCGATCTTACTTTTATCTGGGTGGAATATTTTGAAGGTGAGGGTTTTACGGACGCAATAGTGCCGCCTTTTATATTCACCATCGTCCCCGCTCCCGCTCCGGCCGGCTTAGACACCGCTTCGACATTCGATACGGCCGCTATGCTCGGCAGCGCCTCGCCGCGGAAACCCATGGTGCTTATCCTCCCCAGGTCGTCGAATTCCGAGATCTTTGAGGTGGCATGTCTTTCAAAAGCCATCAAAAGGTTGGTCTCGTCCATACCTTTTCCGTCGTCGGAGACCTCGATGTAGGTCTTTCCGCCGTCCGTCACCTCAACATATATGTTGGCCGCGCCCGCGTCCAGCGAGTTCTCGACAAGCTCTTTTACCACCGAGGCAGGGCGTTCCACTACCTCGCCTGCCGCGATCTTGTTTATCAGGCTGTCGGGGAGTATTTTTATGACATCCGGTTCCATTTCGATCCTTTGTAAAGAAAGGTGGAAAATAAGAAAAAACATGTGATTTATCAATCAGTAATTTCAATTTCCGCACTCAATATAAGACCCGCTTTGATTTTTGAGTATAAAAAACTCTTGATCATTGCCGCCAGCCGATATACACTCCAAATCTCTGATTTATTAATGTGCCGCAGAGTTTTTGTTCGAAAAATTACAAAGCGGGCCGTATGTATGAAATAAAAAAGACGGCCAAAAGACCGCCTTTTAAATAATGATCGTACCGTGAATTATTTATTTACCTGAAAAGCCCTGTCGCCTTTTTCAAAGAAAGCGACGATCTGTTTCGCGGCTGCGAGCCCCGCATTGATATTGGCCTCTGAGGTCTCGGCACCCATTTTCTTTTTGGTTGAATGGTAGCGGTTGCCGAATTTATCGTGCATCTCAATATGGCACTCGGGAGCTATGTCGGTAGCGTATTTCAGGTCTTCTCTTTCGGTCATTAGCCTGAGCAGGTCTTCTTCGCAGATCACTTCTTTTCTGGCAGTGTTTATAAGAGCAGCGCCTTTTTTCATCCTTGACAGCAGAGTGTAGTTTATTGATTTCTTTGTGTGCTCATTAGCCGGGATGTGAAGCGAAATGTAGTCGCACTGTCCGTAAAGCTCTTCGACGGTGCCCACAACAGTAACGCCGTCTTTTTCTATAGTATTCTTTTCAACGAAAGGATCGAAAGCGAAGACTTCCATTCCGAATCCCCTGGCTATACCTGCTACAAGGCTGCCAACATGGCCGTAAGCGTGAATACCTAATTTCTTGCCTTTCAGTTCGCTTCCGTTACCTTCAGTGAACTTGTTCCTTGCCATGTAGAGCATAAACCCGATCGCCAGTTCCGCTACCGCGTTCGAGTTCTGGCCCGGTGTATTCTGAGCGCAGATGCCCTTTTCCGTTGCGGCCTTGAGGTCAATATTGTCATATCCGGCGCCTGCCCTGACGATAATTTTAAGATTATTCGCCCTGGCGATTACGGCGGCATCGGCTTTATCGGACCTGATGATCATGGCATCGGCGTCCTCGACTGCTTTCAGGAGGTCGGCTTTGTCAGTGTATTTCTCCAGTTTTATCAGCTCATATCCCGCAGTTTCGAATATTTTGGATATCCCGTCGACAGCGACTTTCGCGAAAGGTTTTTCTGTAGCCAGAAGTACTTTTTTTGACATTTGAGACCCCTTTTTTATTATGAATTCTCTTTATCGAATTTTTTTATGAAAGCGACAAGTTTTTCAACACCCTCAACAGGCATTGCGTTATATATACTCGCTCTCATACCGCCCGTTTTTCTGTGGCCGCCCAAAGTTACAAGTCCCTCTTTTGCGGCGTCTGCCAGGAATTTTTTATCCAGCTCATCCGAAGGTGTTCTGAAAGGTATGTTCATGATGGAACGGTCTTCTTTTACCTGAACATGGCATTTGAAAAGATTTGAATTGTCAACAGCGTCATAGATCATCGCCGCTTTCTTCTTGTTGATTTCCTCCATAGCCTTAACGCCGCCGATGCTCAGAAGATGCTCGAATCCAAGTTTTGCCAGGTAGATCCCGTATGTTGGAGGAGTGTTGAACATTGAGCCGTTGTCGGCGTGGGTCTTGTAATTCAGCATAGTCGGTGTTTCCGGCCTTGCGTAACCTATCAGGTCTTCTCTGATAATAACAACTGTCACTCCTGCAGGGCCGATATTTTTCTGAGCGCCCGCATATATAATGGCGAAATCATTCACATTTATTACTTTGGAAAGAATATCCGAGGACATGTCAACGACCAGAGGTTTTCCTTTTACATTCGGGTATTTTTTGAACGAAGTTCCGAATATCGTGTTGTTCGAGGTCATGTGAACATAGTCGGCGTCTTCTCTGAATTCATTCTCGTCGATCTTAGGCAGGTGGTTGAACACTTCCGGTTCGGAAGTGGCGACTACTTTCACATCGCCGTACCTTTTGGCTTCGGCAATAGCCTTTGATGACCATTCGCCCGTGTTAACATAGTCAGCCTTGCCGTTCTTCATCAGGTTCAACGGTATCATGGCGAACTGAAGAGAAGCTCCGCCCTGAAGGAAAAGGATTTTGTAGTTAGAAGGAATATCCATGAGGTCTCTCAAAGCCTTTTCAGCGCCGTCTATTATCGACTGGTAAACCTTTGACCTGTGGCTCATTTCCATAACAGACATCCCCGAGCCTTCGTAGTCCATCATCTGATCCGCGGCTTTTTTCAGAACCGCTTCCGGGAGAACGCCCGGCCCTGCAGAAAAGTTATAAACCCTGTTTGACATTTTTCACTCCTTTATTAAGTTTATTCTGTTTTTATTTAACCTTCAGGCCTTCAATTTATAATTAAGTATATTGCATGTCAAGAAATATTTTATTGATAAAAAATCAAATTAATCACACTTGATAAAACGCTTTCTTTTTCTTAGTTTTAAAGAGTTTTTTTAGTTGTTGGGGAGGTATGGTGAGTATCAGGCTTATTCTGGCAGTATCGGCGATAATGGTAATATTATCATGTGCGGACAAATCTACGGTTAAGGAAGAAGGTATGAAACACGAAACGGTCAGAGATATACCTGCGGCGGAAAAAGAGATTACCTCTGTAAATATTCACGGGATAGAGCTGGCTGACGAATACGCATGGCTGAAAGATAAGAGGAAAGAAAAGTCTTCCAGGATCATGAACCACATTAAAAAAGAGAACGAATATGCAAAGAAAGTGCTTAAGAACAATGAATCTCTGGAGAAAAAGATATACGATGAGATAATTTCAAAAATCGATGAATCCGATATGTCTCTTCCCGTACAGATAGACGACTATTTCTATTATTCAAGGGAGATAAAAGGGCAGCAGTATCCTGTTTACTGCAGAAAATTCAAAAGCCTTTCAGCCGCCGAAGAGATACTTCTTGACCTCAACCAGCTCGCAAAGGGTAAGGCTTACATTGAGCTTGGTGTATATAAGATCAGCCCGGACCACAAATACCTTGCCTATTCGATAGATGACGACGGGAACGAGAGGTACAGGCTGTTCATAAAATACCTGTCGCTGAATACGCACTTTCCTGAAACATTTGACGATGTTGACGATCTTGAGTGGGCTGAAGCCAACAATACGTTTTTCTATACAACTCTGAATGAAAGCAACAGAGCGGATAAGGTAATAAGGCATGTCCTGGGCACGCCTGTTTCATCGGACCGGGTAATGTACACAGAGCATGACGATTCGTTCTATGTCTGGGTCGAAAAGACCAAAAGTAAAAAATTTCTGTTTATCGGGACTGCCAATAAAAACACCTCAGAATTCCATTACCTGAAAAGTTCAGAGCCGATGGGTTTTTTCGACCTTATGAGGCCGAGGCAGAAAGAAGTCGAGTATTATCCAGACCACAGAGGGAATTTTTTTTACATCCTGACCAATGCCGACAGATCGTTCAATTTCAAAGTCGCAAAGGTCCGCGACAGTTTTCCCTACTCGGACAAATGGGAAAACTACATACCCCACAGGACAGGTACATACATAGACGACATCGAGCTTTTCAGCAATCATATTGTAGTATCTGAGATTAGCGAGGGAAAAAGAACGATAAGGACACTGGAGTACGAATCGCTTCAGGGAAAGGAGATCAAGTTCACTGACAACTGCTATACGCTCTATGAATATGCCAATCCGATGTTCGATACCGACAGGTTCAGATATGTTTATGAATCTCTGACCACGCCATATTCGATAGTGGAATATAATATGGTGACCGGCGATAGAAAATTTCTCAAACAGCAGAAAGTGCTGGGCGGTTTCGATCTGACCAAATACAGTTCTGAGCTGATCTACGCTCCCGCTCCCGACGGGGAGAAGATACCTGTATCACTGGTTTACAGGAGAGATAAATTTTCTCACACCGGGACAAATCCGTTGCTTCTTGAAGCATACGGCGCCTACGGCGACTTCAATGATCCGTCGTTCTCGGTCTCAAGACTCAGCCTTCTTGACCGGGGATTCGTTTTCGGAATAGCACATGTCAGAGGCGGACTTGAGAAGGGCAAGAAATGGCATGAGGGGGGCATGCTGCTGAACAAAAAGAACAGTTTTACCGATTTTATAGCCTGCTCGGAATATCTTGTAGAAAAGAAATACACCGCTCCCGACAAACTTATAATCACCGGAGCCAGCGCAGGAGGCATGCTGATCGGCGCGGTGCTCAACATGAGGTCTGAACTTTTCAGGGCGGCAGTCCTGGAAGTACCTTTCCTTGATGTTATCAACACTATGCTAGACCCTACCCTTTCCGCGACCGTTTCTGAATATGACGAATGGGGGGATCCGAACGAGCATGGTTACTTCAGTTATATTTTGTCATATTGTCCATACCAGAATATCAGGCCTCAGAATTATCCGCCTGTGCTGATCCTGGCCGGATTGAACGATACCAGGGTAAGCTACTGGGAACCTCTGAAATGGGCTGCAAGGCTCAGAAGCATTAAGACGGATGACAACCCGATTATTATTAATATGAATACAGCGGGTCATTCGGGTTCTTCCGGCCGTTATGATCATTACAGGGAAGTCGCGATGAAGTTTGCGTGGATACTCAATACTGTAAGCATAAAAAACTGACAACCCCTGACAAATTGTCAGGTGTGCTTAACAGAATTTAAAGGCAAATAAATTTTATAAAAGCTATAAAATAATTGGCATGGCTCTTGCATTTTATATGGTCGGATATAAAAACCGTAAAACCAATAAAAAAAGGAGGGTATCATGGACCTGATAAGATGGAAAGAACTGGACAGTCTGGACAAACTCATGAACAACTTCTTCGGTTCGGACTACGCCTACAATCCGGCAAAATGCGCCGCCTGCCACGCTGATGTTTATGTGAAAGACAACAATATCATGGCCGATATCGATCTGCCGGGTATTGAACCCAAGGATGTCGAGATATCAATTGAGGGCAATTACATTAAAGTACTGGGTAAAAGACATGAGGAAAAAGAAGTTAACGAAAAGGATTTCTACAGGAAAGAGATAATAAAAGGTCAGTTCGAAAGGTATATACCTCTTCCGACAGACCAGATCGATCACGAAAATGTGAAAGCTGTTTACAAGAAAGGTGTACTTCAGGTAACCGTACCTAAGAAAGATGAGGAGAAAAAGAAAATAGAAATAAAAGTTGAATCTGAATAAGAAACTGTCTCTTCCGACTAAAAGACCGTCTTCAAGGCGGTCTTTTTTTATTGCGTTTGATTAATACATTTTTTTTTGTTATATTGAGACACGAAAATTAATGCGGGGTGAAGATGATAACGACAGGACATTTTTTGAGAACTGCAGTAACAGCAGGTATGATATTGATACTGATATCCTGCTCAAAAAGCGAGCCACAGCAGGAACTCAGAAAGGTGAATTTTGATATACTGAAAGAAAAGAACGGCCTCATGTATGAACCAGCTAATCCCGTTCCTTTTACCGGAATAGGACAGAAATTCACTTACAAAAACGAACTTGTGTTTGACAAGACATTCAGAAACGGTCTGCTTCACGGCAAGACGATATATTACTGGGATAACGGGAAAAAGAAATTCGAGGTTGATTTCTTTCACGGTAAAAAACACGGAATGTCGCTCGAATGGACTCTTGAAGGGGTCATGGTATTGAGAGAGAATTTCAAGAACGGAATTCTTAACGGTGTACAGGAACACTGGTATGAGAACGGCAGGCCTCGTTTCAGGGCCGAGATCGAGAACGGGATCAGGAATGGAAAGTACCAGGCATGGTATGAAACAGGGAAAAAGAGGTTGGACGAAGAATGGAAGGACGGCAAAAAAAACGGCTACAGAAGGATCTGGTACGAGAGCGGACAGCTTGAGGGTGAAGGTAAATTCATTGATGACAAGGTGCACGGAAAAACCACAGGATGGTATGAGAACGGCCAAAAGATGTATGAAGGCAGCTATAATATGAATAAAATGACAGGAGCTTTTTATAACTGGTATGACGACGGGAAAATCAAGTCCGAAGAGAATTTTAATGATGATCTCTGGCATGGAGCATTCAAATACTGGGACAGGAACGGAAATCTTGAAAAGGAAGAATATTATAAAGACGGTATACAGGTAACAAAAAGCGAATTCGAAGGACAGAAAAAATGAAAAAATTGAAATACCCGATAATCGTGCTTTGTCTGCTCATTGTTTCCTATGCGGTAATACAATATATTCCTAAGTCTCTAAATTCCAGGCTTGATGATCTTGAAGCGATAATAGAAAGATATGAACCGGTATTCGCAAATACTCCGTATGGCACTCAGCAGTATACGGACATGATAAATGAATACAACAGAGAGATATTCGCCTGGGCTGAAGAGTTCGAAATGCAAAGATACCAGAGGGATGATAATAACAAAATGCTCTTTGATAAAGACAATAAACCCAAGGTTAACCCTGAGTTCAGCGGTGATGTCGAAAAAAGATTCTATGCTCTCAACAACAGAATGACAGAAATGGTGCTTTCGAATATTCCCCCCAAAAAAATGAAGAATAATGAAGAATAATTACGATGTGATTGTTGTCGGCGGAGGACCCGGAGGCTGTATCGCGGCAAAAGAATGCGCCCGTAAAGGTTTGTCCGTACTGCTGCTCGAAAGGCACCGCGAGATAGGCGTACCAGTCAGATGCGGCGAAGCGGTCGGCAAAGCCGGCCTGCTTGAATTTTTCAGTCCGGACCACTGGATCGTTAAGAATTTTGTAAAGAAATTTAAAATAAGGTTCATTGCGCCCGACGGAACCCCGCTCGATCTTAATCATGAGAGCGAAGCGGCGGTGCTGGACAGAAAAATTTTTGATGCCGAACTCGGCATATTGGCCGCATCCTCTGGCGCGACGGTCGTGACCGGTGCTAATGTGACCGGTCTTTTAACCTCTGACGGATATATCACCGGTGTAAAATACGAGCACCATGGAAAGATCTTTGAAGCAATATCAAAGACCGTCATAGGCGCGGACGGGATAGAATCAAGAACAGGCCGGTGGGCAGGATTAAAGACCGCTCCGAAATTCTCGGACATGGAATCATGTGTTCAATATACAGTTGCCGGCGCAAATATTGACGCAGACAGGCTTGATTTCTATTTTGGCACAAATGTAGCTCCAACCGGATACCTCTGGGTCTTTCCCAAGAAGAACGGCACGGCGAACATAGGTGTCGGCGTCAGCGGTATTATCTCAAAAAAAAGAAAAGCTAAGGAATATCTTGATCAATTTATGAAGATGCATTATCCTGAAGCATCGGTCATCAGTTCAACATGCGGAGGGGTCGTTTGCAGCGAAACTCTTGGGAATATTTCCGGCAACGGATTCATGCTAATAGGTGATGCGGCGCATCAGACAAACGCGGTCTCGGGCGGGGGGATAATCAACGCCATGAAGGCGGGAAGGATCGCTGCCGGAGTGGCGGTATCAGCAATAGGTATCAATGATGTAAGTGCCGGAAGATTGTCGGATTACGACAGAAAATGGATGAAGTCTCAGGGAAAAATGAACGGCAGGTTCTATAAAATAAAATGTATAATTGAGAACATTGAGGATGATACTTTAAATTCAATAACAAAAAAACTGAATACAATGCCGTTTGAAAAACGGACGCTTATAAGTATTTTTAAACATGTTCTTATAAAACATCCAAAGTTGATTTTGGAACTCCCAAAACTATTTTCATAAAAAATTTTTCAGTTGCGGAAAAACACAATATATAATATATTCTTCTCGTCGGGAGTTGACCCGGCACCATTATGGAATGATTAATTAAATTATGGAGAGAGGTATGATAAGAAGAACTGTGCTGACCGCGCTCATTCTGTTCGCGGTCGCTAACTATGCAATGGTCTATCTGGACGATAATTTCGAGAGCGGCAATCTCGATAATTATGTAGTAACTGATGTAGACGGCGACGGGAATTCATGGCAGTTATTCGACACTGGCGACGGTTACTGCGCCGAATCGGTGAGCGAAGGTCTGACCCCGGACAACTATCTGTATCTGCCCAGTACCTTTGTTGAACTTGACACATATCTGAGGTTCAGCGTAGGCGCTTCGGGTACTGAAAATTTCAGCGAACATTACGCGGTTTATCTGGCTATAGACTATATGGGACTTGAGACATTCGTTCCTGTTTGGGAAGAAACGCTGGAATCCCCTGAAATGAAACAGGTAGAGATTGCTTTAAAGCCCTATCTTCAGATGATAGATGAATGGTTCTACGCGGAGAATATCAGCGTCTGGTTCAGGCATTTCGATTCTGACGGTCAAAGCTCTCTTTTAGTTGACGATCTGCAGTTGGTTTATTATCCTACTTTTGCATACAACGAAGGTATAGAGACCGCGCATCCTCAGGGTGCGGTGGAACCCTACAGCAGCGTTTTCATTAAGGCATGGCCTTACGACATGACATATTTCGACTATGAGAACGACTGGGAATATATCGGAACGGATCAGGTATTCCTGCACTATATCATCAGCGACAGAACAGGATTCGTGGGAGAAGAGCAGGTTGTGCAGATGACAAGATCTTCAGATCCTGTCAGCCCCGAATCGTTCGAATACACGGTTGAGGGTATGGCGATGGGTACATACATGGAATACTGGACAGAGGCGACAGACAATTCCGTGTACGGACTCGTCGGAGAATCGGAGCATTTTTTCCTTGAGTGGGGAGAGATTAATTTTGAAGAAGGTTTCGAGTATAAAGGACCGGACCCTTTCCCGCCGTACGGATGGATGCCTGACGGATGGATTACTTATCAGCACGGAACAGTCACGAGTTCATGGGACAGGCCTTGGGAGGTTGATGTGGCTCAGCAGAATGTTCATAACGGGGAGTATTCCGTAACATCAGCGGCACAGAACAATTTCGGTGAATGGGAAACGGTCAACTACCTAGTTACGCCGAGAATAAGGATAAACGGAACACCAAAACTTAAGTATTTCGCAAACGCTCAGACAAAAGCAGGCTACGAGTTCAGGGAAAGATGGTCAGTTCTTATCTCCACTGAAGATGATGACGGAACAGATGTGTCCAAATTCACAGAACTGAAAAGAGATTCGATAATTCCTGTTGAGTATCATGAGAATACATGGTATGAAAGAACATTGGATTTGTCTGCTTATCAGGATCAGTATGTAAGGATAATGTGGCGGCATGATTATACTTCAACAACAACTAAGCTCGACAGATTTCTTAACATAGACGATGTCAGTATTGCCGAAATGCCCGTTATGACAGTCCATGTAACTGAAAACGCCGCCCTGCCGGGAGATGATTTCCCTGTATCTGTCACAGCAACCGATTATTCGGGTATAAATAATGTCACTATATACTACAGGATCAACGGAGGCGCGGAACAGGCCCTGGTAATGACAGATAACGGCGACGACACTTTTACAGGTTATATTCCCGGGCAGTCAAAAGATACAAAGTGCTCGTGGTACTGCGTCGTGACAGACAATTCCGCTTTCGCGAACACAACAACATCCGCAAAATATGACGTGATCTGGTTCGATTCCGGAATCCTTGAATGGGGTAGTGCAGGTACAGGATATACTGACTGGCCGGAGCCGATCAACGCGGGTGATAAAGTTGCAATGGACTGGAATTTCGGAACCAAAGGCTACCTGTATCTCAATAAAATAGAGGTCGGCTGGGAATACGACGCGTACGATATGCCGTGGAAGCTTGTCGAATTCAACGAAGTACCTACAGAAAAAGTGATCAACGGGATACAGGGCATTAATAATTTTAAAGCTAAAGGCGATGAATATCTGCTGGAAGGATGCGATTCTCCCATTTACGGGCATGTAGCGCTTGTATTTGAAGCTAACAACTACAATGAGATGATGCTTGAAGAAGACGGGAATGTAGGATCAGAGTATCACCCTCATGCATGGCAGTGGAACTCGGTTGCCGGATGGACAACCAATATGTGGGGGAATTTTTATATAAAAATGTGGGTGTCTCAGACAGTCGGGATTGAAGACGAGTTCGTATCCTCGACTACTGAACTGGCACAAAACTATCCGAATCCTTTCAACCCTGTAACGAATATTAGTTTCTATAACAGGTTTGCCGGAGAAGTAAGCCTTGTTGTTTACAACACAAAAGGCGAAAGGGTTGCATCGCTTATAAATGAAAAAATGAATGAAGGATTCAGAAGGGTTGAATTTGACGCGTCAAATATGAACAGCGGTGTTTATTATTACACATTAAGGACACCTGAAAAGACTCTGACAAGGAAGATGGTGCTTGTAAAATAATTAAACAATTGTATTGACAATGGCCGGTTTTATCATTATTTTAGGAACTGTCAAACATAGGTGTTGAAGGCATGTAAAATGGATTTTAGGGAAACAAAGTTGAACGCCAAACTCAATATAAAACAAAACCCAAAAAAAGCGGAGGAGTTTTTATGGTAAGATTCAAAATGTCGGCGCTTGTTGCGCTGATGACAATGCTTCTTCTCGCAATCAGCTTGAACGCGCAGGAAAAAAGAAATTCCTACAAGATCAAGTCGTTTATTGACGAGAGCGGAGATGTGGTAAATGTTTACAGGTATGCGGGTTTCCCGCCCAAAGAACTGCCTTTGGTAAATACCGAAGTACCGAAAGAGATCAGGAAAGACGGCGAAAAAGGATTTTTCGCCCTGCCGAATGTTCCGTCATACACATGGTGTTACGGATGTACGGCGACAGCTGCGGCTATAATAGCCGCTTATTATGACAGCTTCGGCGCGCCGACGACCTATACAGGCCCGGCGAACGGCGGAGTCGCACCCATGACAAACACCGTCTGGCAGGGTCAGTCTTCCCAGACAGATACCGACATGTGCCCGATAGCCGCAAGCAAGATGGGTGTTGACGGAAGAGCAACAAGAGGCCACGGTGACGACTATTGGGTCAAATATCTTTCTGAAGCTACAGACCCGTATTACGGCGCATGGGCAGAGCACGACCATGATGCGGGACAGCCTTGTACCGCGGACTTCATGGGAACCAACCAGTGGTACAACTGGGAGAACGCCGACGGGTCAACAACGATCTGGTCAAGTGCTAAGGGTGTTTTCGACTATACAGGATCAGAAGGGTCAACACCGGCATGGAGGGACGGTATTCACGGATACAGGCTTTTCTATGAAGCTCTCGGATTTACGGTTGACAAGAATTACACAAGAACCATAACCGGTTACGATGATCCTGACGACAACCCGGACCTTGGACCTGCAGTTGGCGGATACGAATTCGAAATGTATAAGGAATCTATTGATGCGGGAAGGCCTGTTTTCATTCAGATCGAAGGCCACTCCATGGTCGGCTTCGGCTATGACGACTCTTATGTTCCTCCAAGACTTTATCTCAGGGATACATGGGATACAAACACCAGCCCTACAGCGCACTATATGGTATGGGGACAGAAATACAGCAACATGCAGCACTATGCTATTTCCGAGATCATACTCGGCACTGAATGCTACTGGGCTGCTCCGGAGAATGTTTTCGCTCTTAACAACAACCGCCAGGTTACATTTACCTGGGACGACCCCTCGAAAAGTACAAAGAATGTCAGCTATATAGTTTTCAGGGACGGATCACAGATCGCCACAGGCGTCACGACGACTTCCTATGTTGATAACGGCGCTACTGACGGTGTCCACTACTACTCCGTAAAAGCATACTATATCGCTGACAGCTTCACATCCTACATGTCAAAACAGGCAGCTGTTTATGTGTCGCCTTCCGTAACATCTTTCTACGATGATTTTGAAAGCGGTTCAAGCCAGTGGCTGTTCAACCCGACAACAGGCTGGTGGGGGCTTGATACTCAGTACAAATACGCAGGGACTTATTCACTCTCAGACAGCCCCGGAGCAAACTATAAGGACAACAGCGACCAGCTACCTACAAAAGGTGCTATTGCCGAAGTCGCTCCCGGACTGAACTTCTCTGCAGCAGCTGACGCCACTTGTTCTTTTTGGTTGAGATATATGATAGAGGAAAGCTTTGACTACCTGCACTTCCAGGCCTGCGATGACGGAATCACCTGGGAAACTTTAAAAACATGGAGCTTGGAGGACGGAGTCTGGAGACAGGAGAACATCAGTCTCGGACTTTTTGCAGGTAACTCAAATGTGAGGTTCAGGTTTATTCTCGTAACAGACCCGGGATACAATACCCAGGGCTCCAATATTGATAACTTTGCGATAACTCCCTCTTCTGTTGATTCATCAGCTCCTTATGTGTATTATACTAAGGACAGAGACTGGTACTCAGAAAAGGCCGACGGATTTGAGATAACAACCAGGATTGTTGATTATACCGGAATAGATTACGCAAGATGCTATTACAAAGTAAACGGCGAAGCCGAAGTATACGCTAACCCGACATCAGTAACAGGAACATCAAAAGATGCGGTCTATTTCTGGAAACTTGAAGAGCAGACTGAAGGCGACCTTATTGAGTTCAGAATCGAAACTAAAGATACCTATTCAACACCGAACACGGCCTCAAAAGGACCTTTCCAGTACAGAGAAGGTCTGCACCAGAAGTACGATTTCGCTACGGTATCTTACTACACGGAGATCGTAACTACAACTGCTCAGTACGACCAGAAATCATACGCGGTTAAATTCAGCTCATTTATGGATGACATCTGCGGCGCGGTCGTGAGAGGTTATGACGACGCAAGCCAGCCGAATGACAATGAGGACATGCTCATCAATGTCTGGGCCGACAACGCTGGACTCCCCGGAGCTACACTAATAACACCGTTCTCGTACGATAACCCGGCCACTCTGCAGGATACCAACGCATGGGGGTATGTTGATCTGAGCGGCTATACTGCACTTGACAACAGGGTAGGCGACTACTACATCGGATTCGAGTGCGGAAACAAACTGGGAACGGCGTCAACGGTAACAAGAACCACAATGACTCAGACGGGCGAAGCCGGCGAATTCGATTTCGGAAGAGCCTACATACAGTACTATTCTCTTAACGGTTCAGGCCTGATGTGGGAAAAATCAACAGGTTACAACCACCATATCAGATGTATTACGACAGACAAGCAGATTGAGCCGGGACTTATAGATACAACACCCGGTGCTCTGGCAAAAACAGTTGTACCAGACGGCACAGGCTCAGATATTCTTAATGTTGATAATGTGGGCGGATATCAGCTCGACTATACGGCATCAATATCCTACAACGGATTCGCATCTGCAACAACCGTTCACGAGAATAACTTCAACACAGCTCTCGGATGGACTCCGTCCGGTACTCCGGCATGGTCAAGGGTAACGACATGGGACGGAGGATCGCTTAACGGTACCGGTTTCGCTAAGGTATCTGCAGCTACAACCGGATCGGGAACAGGAACAGGTTACATCACATCGGCTATCCAGAACCTTTCGGCTTACGCTCAGGTAACTGTATCATGGGTTCAGAAAACTGTTCTCGGCGGAGGCAACACCGCATTTTTACAGGCTTCCAACGACGGAACGAACTGGACTACTATATACACAACCACATTAAACCTCGGTGCCTGGAATAACGGTGACGCTCAGTCAGTAATAGTACCTGCACAGTTCCTTACGTCTACCGCGAGGTTCAGGTTCGGATCTGCTCTGACAGCAAGAAGCGGAAGGTATTACGCTATTGACAACATAATTATCGGCGGCTCTGTCGGATTTAACTGGATGACACTTGATGGAGGCGCAACGACAAGCGGAACTGTAGCTGTTGATGGTTCAGACCCGATGACCGTCGGATATAACGCCACAGGTCTGGCTGACGGTAAATATACTGCCAACATAAGACTTGCATCACAGTACAGCAACAAAAGTGTTTTCGTAGAACTTACTGTGCAGAGTATGTCGCCTCCGACAGCTCCGTCTCTCGTAAGCCCTTCGAACGCTTCCAACCTGGCCGACATTACTCCATATTTCGACTGGTCGGATGTTGCAAGTGCTACCGAGTACAATATAGTTGCTGATAACAACGTTGACTTCTCATCACCTGAGATCGACACAGAAGTTACCACAAGCAACTATCAGCACGCATCTAACCTTTCAGTAGGTACTTATTACTGGAAGGTCCGTTCGAAAAACGCTGCCGGCTACAGCGCTTTCACAAGCACATGGTCGGTCAACATCCAGGCGGCAGTATCCAGTTATTCCGTCAACGATCTGGCCGGACAGGCTGACATCGGCGGAACAGATTCAGATACATTCAATATCGGAAATACCGGTAATGCGTCACTGACCTATTCTATCGCCAAAGAATATGTCACTGCAAAAGCCGATATACCCTTGTTGAACAACAACTTTAACACAGGACTCGTCTGGACAGCATCAGACATTCTGACATGGGCTCAAACAACTAACTCCAACAACCTGGACGGAACACCTTACGCCCGGTTACTGGCAGCAACAGAAGGAGAAGCAAACGGAACATCTGCCGGAACTCTTACATCCCCGGTATTTGACGGAACTACTTCATACGAGGTATGGATAGATTTCGACCAGTACGCCAACCTGACATCGAGCGCATGTACAGTTGAGTACACTATCAACGGTTCTACATGGACCACGGTTTACACCAATAACCTCACGATCGGAGCATGGAGCAATCCTGATCATAAACGGATAAAACTGCCTGAAACAAGCGCTACAATGCAGGTAAGATTTACCGGATCAATGAGGAACCTGTCGGGTTCGTCATGGAACATCGACAATGTTGTTGTAGGCGGACTCAATCCTGCCAACTACAACTGGCTGACCGTTGCTCCTCTGAGCGGATCGGTTGCTGTATCCGGAAGCACAACTATCACAGCAACTTATAACGCGACAGGAATGGATGCCGGAACTTATAACGCCAATATCACTGTTACTACAAACGATCCGTATAACCCGTCAAAGGTTATACCGGTTCAGTTCGTAGTAAACAGCGGCGAGATAATACCTGCGGTTCCTTCCAACATCACTACGGCGGTTGTGGGCGGAAACATCTATATCAACTGGGATGACGCCGCTGATGCAACTAACTATGATGTTTACTCTTCTGCAAATCCGTACGGAACATTCGCGTTCCTCGCTAATGTTTCTGTAAGCGAGTACACCTACACAGGAACAGAAACAAAAATGTTCTTCTACATCGTTTCCAAAAACGCTACGAAAGCTGAAACTCCGGAAACTATCGAAGTGAAAGCGATCAAAAAAAGAACAGTTAAGGACATTAAAGAAGAGGATTCAGGCAACTAGCATTTAACTTTTCAAGAAAAAGGCCCGACTTGCTCGGGTCTTTTTTTTGATTATTATTCAGGAGGATCAATGGATCAGATAGAAGAAAAAAAATTGTGGCGGCTGGAAAACATCATTAATGTGCTTTCGTATCTTTCAATTGAGCTTAGCATCGCGGCTTCTGAAGTCAAACAGTTCGGAAGAGGAATAGGCGCGGTCTCGGTCGAGGTAAAAAAATTCTCAATGGTTTTCGAGAGGGATGTGTTCAACAGGTTAAAATTCGAAAAAGCATCTTTTGAAGATGTTGAGGAAAGGATGAACGAGCTCGGCGCAATGCTCAGGCTTCTTTCAATAAACGCACTGCTCGAGGCAAAAAGACTCAACCATTCAAAAGCTTATATACTGTGTGATGAGCTCAGAAAGATCGGGGAATCGGTACAGAACATACTTGAAGTCTCAAAAGACAGAAAAAACCTGACCATGTTAAATCCGGACAGGGCATTTCCTGAACCGCTGCCCTATATGGTGTTCAAGATAGCGGGGACATTCTGGGCGGAAAGCATGAACTCGGTCATGGAGGCGGTGGTATTAAACGAAGAAACTCTGAAAGACTATCCTTTCGGATCAGGGAAGATGAGGCATCATGTTATGGTCAGAGGCATAAAGATGCCGGTTATAAACCTGCATTCCGAGATGAAAGATAAGATAATGCTCGCAAAAGAGTCGAGGATGATCATACTTAATCTGGGGCATATATTATACGGCCACACAAGCTCGGATCTGTTCTTCGGGCTTATAGTTGACGAGATAGAATACTGCGGATTTCTGCAGAAAGGAGTTCAGGAATTCGCGACTGACGAGAAAGTCCCTGTAGATTATGTGCGCTACACATGGTCGTCAAAGGACGCGACTTTAATGTTCTTCAACTGGGACAATATTATTAATGAACGCGAGATAAGGGATTACCTTCAGATAGAAAATAAGGGGTAGGAAAAAATTTTATACAACCTCTTCGATTTTGTCCAGATTGTCCATAATGTAGTTCTTTCTGTCCGGAGTGTTCTTGCCCATATAAAATTCAAGAGTGTCGGGGATATCTTTCAGATGCTCAACGCTCACCTGGATCAGCCTCATATCAGGACCGATGAACCTGCCGAATTCACCCGGGGATATCTCTCCAAGTCCTTTAAATCTTGTGACCTCAGGGTCGGCTCCGAGTCTTTTTACTGCGGCCTTTTTTTCGTTCTCGCTGTAGCAGTAAACTGTTTCTTTTTTGTTCCTTACTCTAAAAAGCGGTGTTTCAAGTATATAAATGTGCCCTTTTAGAATAAGGCTTTCATAAAAGTGAAGAAAGAATGTTAAAAGCAGATTTCTGATATGAAGCCCGTCGGGATCGGAGTCCGTAGCGAGAATTATCTTTGAATACCTGAGGTTATCAATACCGTCCTCTATGTTCATAGTCTTTATGATATTATAGAATTCCTCATTCTTATAAATTACATCTCTTTTTAGCCCCTGAACATTGAGCGGTTTTCCTCTCAACGCGAAAATAGCCTGGGTCTCAACATCCCTGCCGCTTATCATGCTTCCCGCGGCGCTGTCGCCCTCGGTAAGGAATATTACCGATTCGTCACCTCTCCACTGCTCCTTTTTACGCCCTGTAGGCAATTCGTTGAAATGGTATTTACAGTCTTTCAGCTTAGGGATCCTGATAGATGTCTTTTTTGAAAGCTCCTTAGCCTCCTGCTGAACCGCCCTTAGCTCTTTTCTTATTTTCTCGTTAAGAGCTATCTTCATAAAAATGTGATCGGCGATCTCCGGGTGCTTGTAGAAATAATCAATCAGGAAGTCCTTGACCTCGGAAATTATTCTGCTCTTGATCTCGGTGTTACCGAGCTTGTTCTTCGTCTGCGACTCGAATATCGGCTGGCGTACTTTAACCGCGATCGCGCCCACTATCCCGTCCCTGACATCCTTGGCCTCATACTGCTTCTTGCCGTACTCGTTGACGCCCTTGAGTATGGCTTCCCTGAATGCCGACTGATGCGTTCCGCCGTCGTTCGTGTACTGGCCGTTGACAAAAGAATAATAGCTTTCGCCGTAGGAATCTATATGGGTGAAAACGAACTCAAGAGAATCGGAACAATAGTATATAGGTTCATAGAGCGGGTATTCGACCTGCTCGGTAATAAGATCAAGAAGTCCGCCTGACGAACATATTTTTTCGCCGTTGAAGAAAATTTTCAGGCCTTTATTCAGATATGCGTAATAGTATAACCTTTTATTTACGAAATCGGCGTTAAAAGAGTATTCTTTGAATATCTCGGCGTCCGGTACGAACTCGGTATGTGTTCCGTCAGGCTCCTTCGACTGGCCCGAGTTGTCTGAGACGAGCTTGCCTTTGCTGAAAACCAGTTCCCTGAACCTGCCTTCCCTGAAGCTTCTGACTATATACGGGTCACTTAAAGCGTTAACGGCTTTCGTACCCACGCCGTTGAGGCCCACGCTGAACTGGAACACATCGCTGTTGAACTTGCCTCCGGTATTGATTATTGATACGCAGTCGAACAGTTTACCGAGAGGGATGCCTCTTCCGTAGTCTCTGACTGTAACCCTGTTCTCATCTATGGTAATATCGATCTTCTTTCCGAAACCTTCAATATATTCGTCAATTGAATTGTCGACGACTTCCTTTAAGAGTATGTATATTCCGTCCTCGTATGCGCTTCCGTCACCGAGCCTTCCTATATACATACCTGTTCTGAGCCTGATATGATCAAGTGAAGAAAGAGTCTGTATCTTACTTTCATCGTATTTTACTGCGCCGACCGTGCTGTTCATGCTGTCTTCCGGTGTATGTTTTTTAACTGTATAATTATATGATTTATTCAGGTTTAATTCAATGTAAAAATGACTTTTTTTTAATGTTGAAATCGCTCAATTAATTTCATAACATTAGCCGAAATGGATAAACGGCCGGACAATATAGCTCTGCTTTTCTTTTTTTCAGGCGGAATAGTAACGGCGTCAGCTTACTATGATAACATTTTAGTGCTGACGGCCTATATTACTGCCGGCCTTTTCTTTATCATACTAAAAAAAACGAGGCTGTTCGTTTCCATTTTCACAGCCGGTTCAGTAGTATTTATACTTCACAACCACATATATCTCAAAACGAGAGATTCAGTTGATCATCTGCAGGGCCGCGAAATAACAGTTTTCGGTAAAATAAGTTCAGTGAACGAGTACGACCTTAATTCGTCAGTCATAATTTCTTCTGATTCAATCTCCGCGAAAGGAAAAGTATATCCTGTCTCCGCTAAGTTCAGTTCATATCTTAACAGGACAGGGCTTGGCAGCGGCGACATAATAACGGTAAAAGGCGTTGTAAAGCCTATCGCAGGCCCGAAGAACAAATACGAGACTGACAGGCGGCGTTTCTCCTCGGCGGAAGGTATCTGCTGTGATGTCGCCGACGCAAGGATAGTCAGCTTAAGAAGGCCTGAAAGCGGTTTTAATCACGCCGTCAATGTTCTTCAGCGGAAGGTCTCCGGAGTTTTCGACAGGCGGCTTTCCTACAAAGCGGGGAATTTTCTTACAGCTGTTATGACCGGCAGGAAAAATAAGATAGAGCGCGGGCAGGTAAAGGAATTCGCGGACAGCGGGACTATACACCTTCTAGCAGTATCTGGACTTCATGTAGGTTTTGTTGTACTTATTCTGGGCGTAATCAACATGTTCCTCGGGCTAAAAAGATGGCCGCTGTTAATATTCAATTCCGCGGTACTGATATTCTACGCGTTCTTTACCGGCGGCAGCCCGTCGGTGATCAGGGCGGTCCTGATGGCGGTTATCCTTATGCTCGGAAGGCCGCTCAAGCGCAAAATGATCGCTGCCGATGTTATAGGCAGCGCGGGTCTGATCAGCCTGACATACGATCCGAATCAGATATTCATGCCGGGATTCATACTGTCTTTCGCAGCCGTGATCTCGATAGCGATAATTTACGAGCCTCTATCCGCGCGTCTAAAAACATTCTTAAAGTCAGATAACAGGCTGATAATCAAGAACGCGGAGGGCATTCTTCTGTCCGTGTCGGTCACTATCGGGCTTCTGCCGTTCGTTCTTCACATTTTCGGCAGATATAATTTTGTTTCAATAATTTCGAACCTTGTTCTGATACCGCTAACCGGTGCCGCTTTTATGAGCGGTATACTTCTACTTGTTACGGACAGTGTGAACATCCTTGCCGTTTTCATATCGGATATATCTGACCTTATTGTAAGAATAATAACCTATACTGTTTCAGCGACATCAAAGATCGAGCTGTTCACACTTTTTGCCTATTTTGATGTACTGACGACTTCAGCGCTACTGTCAGCCCTCGCGTCCGTATTTTATTTCAAGAATTACAGGAACAAAGCTTTTTTTGCGTTCATGCCGGTTTTGATATTGAGCTTCAAGGCAGCCGCTTTCTCGGAACTTCCTTCCCTTTATATTTTCAGCATGTCATCAGGGCGCTGCGCAATATATAAAAACGACGGAGAATATATATTATTCGCCTCAAAAATAAAGGAAGGGGATATAAACAGAATATTAAAGCCTTATCTCTCAAGATCGAACATCAGTGAAATAGATTACCTTGTCACCAGGAACGAATGGTATGAGACAGAGGCAATGATCTCGGCTCTTGATATTCCCGTCAGAAATGTGGCAGGCGACAAAGATCAGTCTTTCGGGACCGGATCTTTCAATTATGCCGATGTGAAGAATACCGGAAAATGGATAGTGACCGCTACGGCCCGTATCGGTTTCGGCGAAAAAGATTATAAGATTGAATCGGACGGAATATCTTTTACGATAGAAGACAGGAATACCGGAACAGGTGAAGAAATAGTTTTTTCAGGTAAAAATGTCATCAGAAATATGTTTCATTAACAGGAATTTTCGGGTATTTTTTAATTGACATTTTATCAGTATAAAGCTATATTCTATGGCCTTGAGGAACAGGCATGGCTGTTTTATTGTTAAAATAAAAAATTCGGAGCATTTTATATGATGATCAGGCTGATTAGAGAGAAACTCGCGATAGTTATGTGGCTCGTTGTTGCCGCATTCATAATTACTATAATTTTTGACTGGGGTATGGGCGGTCTGAAAGGCGGAAAAGATGTAAGGGCGCAGGGTATTATCGCAAAGATAAACGGGCAGGATGTAAAATACGCCGAACTTAAGCAGATCGAAGACAGCTATGTTAAGAGTTCTGACCAGAAAGATATGTCCGGAGTGAAAGCCGCAGAACTCAGGAGCAAGGCATGGAATGATTTTGTAAGAATGGTCGTTATCAGACAGGAGCTTGAGAATCAGAATATTGTTGTTTCAAAGGAACAGATCTACGATCAGATACTGAACAATCCGCTGCCTGAACTGCAGAATCAGGAGAATTTTAAGACAAATGGAGTTTTTGATCAGACGAAATGGGAAGAGTTTATAAAAAATCCCAATCCTCAGATGCGGAGTTTTTATCAGATGATAGAAAGCGAATATTCCAGAAGAATGCCCGCAGAGCTGCTTCAGAACAGAGTGGGGAATTCGGTTTATATGTCAGAATTCGAGCTTCAGAACTTGTACAGAAATTCGGAACTTAAGGTACAGGTAAAATATCTTAAGGCCGCGATAAATGACTTTATGCCGGCGGATTCACTTATAACCGACGAAGAAATACAGAAGTACTTTAAGGAAAATCCGCATGAGTTCCCTAAATCAGCGGAGCAGAGGAATTTCGATTATGTTCTTTTCAGCACTCAGCCGACAGCGAGAGATTCAGCCCTGACCCTGGAAGATATAAATTATGCGCTTACCCAGCTGGATAACGGGATAGCGTTCGAGGAAGTTGCAAGCAATTATTCTGAGGATAACTCAGCGCAGGCAGGCGGGGATCTGGGATTTTTTGAAAGAGGAAAGATGGTGCCTGAGTTCGATAACGCCGCTTTCAGCGCAAATGTAGGCGAGATTGTGGGACCGGTCCGGACTCAGTACGGCTACCACATAATAAAAGTTACCGATGTGAAAAAAGAAAAGAAAGAGATCAAGGAAGTAAGGGCCAGCCATATACTTGTTAAGTTTAAAACTTATCCTTCAACTTATGAGGATGCTCAGTATTCGGCTGTTAATTTCAGAGACGAAATGTACAGGCTGGGCGGAGGACCGGATGCTTTCAGGACAGCAGCAGAGAATCTGAGGGTAAAAGTCCTTGAAGCTCCTTTCACTCAGAAGACCGACAGGACTAATGACCTGGGAATTATTCCGGGACTGGGCGATTTCCTGTTCAGCGGCAAGCCTGGCGATGTAAGCCCGATTATGGTTTGTAACGCCGGTTACGCGATACTGAAGGTAAAAGATATAAGAGAGGAAAAAGCGAAAGCTCTAGACGAGGTCAAGAAGTCGATAATCTACAAATTGAGACAGAAGAAAGGTCTTGAACTGGCTTTACAGAAGCTGGAGAGCATAAAGAGCGGTGTTACAGACACTCTTTCTATGAATTCTGTAGCGAAAGATAATAAGTTTATTACCGGTGTCTCAAACAGATTCGCGGTTGACGGATATGTCGATAATGTAGGTGTGGACAGGATGATGTATGAGATTGCAATGGGATTAAATAAAGGTCAGATCAGCAGTCCGTTCAGGGGAGTTCAGGGTGCGTACATAATTTATCTGATAGATAAGGACGAGTTCGACCAGAAAAAGTATGAGGAAATAAAGCTGTCGTACAGGGCAAGGCATGAGGGCTATCTGCAGAGGCAGATGATAGAGGAATGGCTGAACGGGCTTATTGAGAAAGCTGAGGTTATTGATTACAGAGGAATGTACAGATAGAATGAGAAAGTTGTACTTTACAAAAAAGAATTATCTGGTTTTTGTAGCCGGGCTGGCTATTCTCATACTCGGATTTTATCTTATGTCAAAAGGGCCTCATGATTCATTCTGGTCACTAACTGTTTCTCCGATACTTGTAGTATTCAGCCTTGGCGTTGTTTTCCCCTACGGGATAATGAAGAATTTCAGAAAATAAACCCGAAGTATAAGGAAAAAAGACTTGACAAGGCTTTTTTATAATAGTATATTTGCGCGGTGTTTGGGAGCTTAGCTCAGTTGGTTCAGAGCACCTGCCTTACAAGCAGGGGGTCACTAGTTCGAGCCTAGTAGTTCCCACTTAAAATAGAGTACGGTCCGGTAGTTCAATCTGGTTAGAGCACCTGCCTGTCACGCAGGAAGTTGCGAGTTCGAGCCTCGTCCGGACCGCGAAAGGCGCCTAAAGCGCCTTTTTTTATTGATTAAATTGCAGATGTTGGTGAAAAATCTTATATTTGCGTAAAAATAAAAGGAGTTGAAATGAATTACAGCAGTTTTATAGCGATGTCGCAGTCTGCCGATGGCGGCGGCGGATTTGCGGGAATGGTGCCTTTCATTCTTATAATCTTCGTCATTTATTTTCTGATGATCAGACCGCAGAGCAAGAAAGCCAAGCAGCATGCGCAAATGCTCACGGAGCTAAAAAAAGGTGACAGGGTAGTTACGATAGGCGGAGTTTACGGGTCGATAATCGAGGTAAAAGAAAAAACATTTCTGATAAAAGTCTCTCCGAATACCGAAATGGAATTTCTAAAGTCAAGTGTGGCTGAAAAGCTTCAGGATGTAAAAGAATAAATACAGTCAGGGTATGGATTTGAATATCAGGATATACGGGGACGAAGTACTGAACAAAAAAGCCGAAGAGGTCGGAGAGGTCACAGCTGAGATAAAAGAGCTTATAGAGGCTATGTACGAAAAATGCCCCGAAGCCAACGGAATAGGTCTTGCCGCTCCTCAGATAGGAGTTTCGAAAAGGTTTTTTGTCGTTGTTATGCCTGAAAGTTCTGAGAATGCAGAAGTAATGACCCATAGGCTTAAACAGGTTTTCATTAATCCTGTAATCAGAAATACCGAAGGAAGCTGCAGAATTGAGGAGGGATGTCTGTCGGTTCCGGGTATATGGGAGATAATTGAGAGACCGGAAAAAATTGAAGTTGAATACACAGACATTGACGGCAACAGGAAGATCGGGGTATATGACGGGTTTTTAGCCAGAGTGATCCAGCATGAATACGACCATCTTGAAGGAATACTTTTTGTTTCAAAACTCCCAAAACTAAAACAGGAACTGTTAAAAAAGAGATTAAGAGCACTTAAAGATAAAAAAAGGGACTACTGAGGTCCCTTTTTCATTTGATGAAGTAATTTTTCACTGTCACACCGTCATTGATATCAATAACAGTATATCCCGGTTTTGTATGCCTTATATTGAATTTTTTCAGCTTCCTTCCGATCTGATACCAGGTGGAGGGGCAGATATGGATATTAAAATTTTCTTTCTTTACATGATGCGCTGTATGGTAGTGGGCGCAGAACACATGTCCGATCTGATCACAGCCGTTATAAAATTCTGTGGCCTCTATGTGATTTGAAAGCGGGTAGTATGTGTCCATATGTTTTGCGTTACACAATGAGGGCGGGTGATGCTGGAAAACGAAAGTATCACCTTTTGGAGAGGATCTGTCAATAAGGCTGTCAAGCGCACCAATATCCAGCCACTCAATTGAAGTGTCAGCAAAAATAAAAGATCTTCTCTTGTACCGGACCTTGTAAAATATCCTGCCGTTTATAATTTTATTCTCAAGGCCGAAACTCTGAGCCATGATCTCGGTAATATCATGATTTCCCGGTATCACAAAATATTTCAGACCATTTATCTGTTCTTTTAACCAGGCATAATCATTGTCGTCCACATCGTGCGCAAGATCGCCGCTGAGAACCACGAAATCGTGCGGAATGGATTTCACCTTATTCAGAGTTTTCAGAAAATTCATCCGGATATTCGCGCCGTTCCTGAACAGATCGTCAGAGCTGACATGCATATCACTTATCTGAATTATCCTGATCCTTTCCCCCAATTCCAATCGCCTCGTAATTATCGTTGATTAGATTGACAATATCATAATCTTTGTCTAACAAATCAAGAAGAAATATTATTAATTTCTTAAGAAATATATTGCCTTTATGCCATTTAATCGTTAGATTACAGGCTGAGAAATATCGGCCTCCGGTCATGGAATTCTGTGAAAGTCAGAAACTGCCCCGCAACCGTAACAGTCGGATCTTTACCGGGAATGCCGCCGCAATAACGCGGGCTCTTCGAGGGGAGATGTAGTTGAAAAGACCTTTATTCAAATACATTCCTGCTCATTTCGGCAGGATTTTTAATTTCACGGGATTCGTATTTCTTTCATTTCTGCCTCTTTTCGCCGGGAGCATAGTATCAGGAACGGTCAGAGACGAGAGCGGAACGGCTGTTCCTGATGTTAATATCGTAGTTGCGGGAACCGCATTAGGGACAGTAACGGATATTAACGGCAGGTTCACACTGCCCAGGCTGCCGGACGGGGATTACAGGATCGGGTTCCATCATGTTTGCTGCGAAGCAGCCTTCGCCGATGTTGTTTCAGGAACGGCCGACCGTATAAGGCTTGATATTGTCATCAGTGTTAAAACCATTGTCATGGATCCCGTCACTGCGGTCGTTTCAACGGAATATGCGCCGCAAATTTCTCTTACCGCAAGAGACATTTCTCTGTCAGGATCGGGAACTGTTCAGGAAGTTCTACAGAAAGTGCCCGGAGTGATTGTGGAAAGCATCAGCGGCGGCCGTTCAAGAGTTTCGATCCGGGGGACTGACTCAAAACATACGTCGGTCTATCTTGACGGAGTGCTGATGAACTCGCCTATGGACGGGTCGTTCGATCTCGGTTCCATCCCCTCAGAGATTATTGAAAAGATCGAGATCTATAAATCGGGAGATAATACTATTACATCAAGGTCGGTCGGAGGTATTATCAGTATAACGACAAGAAAGAATTCGGGAAAGAACGAGATATTCGCTTCATACGGCAATTCTGTATATCTGAGCGACAGAGATAACTTCGATCCGGACAGGCTCAACAATCATAATTACGGAGCAGGCTTCAGTAAAAATATTGGCAGAGATCAGGGGATACTGTTTTCCATTTCAGGGAGAAAAAATGAGAATGAATGGTCGTATATAAACGCTGCGAAAGCCGATGAGTACAGGTATATTAATAATCCAAACACGCCCAGAACACATACCAACTCATATTCATATTCAGACAATATCTTTGTGTCTTATAATTTCGCTTCCGAAAACATTGAAGGCAGCGCGGGAGCGAATTATTCAATCCATGAGTACGGCCTTCCCGGCTGGTACGATCAGCCTTATTATGATGCTTTTTCTGAAAAGAGCGAACTGAGATTAAGCGGGTATGCGGCCTGTAAAATCGGCTGTATGCAGCACAGGTTCGATTCGTCTTTCAACCTCAGAAAAGAAGGGACGAAGATAGAAGAGGTCAATCCGATCTATTACACCGATACACAGAACAGGTTCGAGAATTTAAAGATTAAATACGAGACTAAATACACGCCCGGCGGTTTCATGATCAGAGCCGGATCAGAATATTTTACGGAATCGGCAGAATCGGAGCTTCTTTCCGGAAGCAGAAATTCAAGAAATATTGTTTCATTGTTCACCCGGTCGGAATATAAAAAAGAGTTTAACGGGCTTGTAAGTCTCAATACATGGGGAGGTATAAGGCGGGATTTTATCTCAGACAGCGATTTTGGTAAATGTCTGTTATCAGCATCGCTGGCACCATCGCTGCAAACAGAAAGGTGCGGCATGATCTTTTCATACAGTTATGATCAGGCATACAACCTGCCCTCTTTTTCCGATCTTTTCTGGGCTGAGAATCTTTTCAGTTCAGGAAATTCGGATCTGAAGCCTGAATATTCAGTTCAGCACGAGATCTCCTTTACATCTGTTTTCCATGCGGGCGTTTTTACATTCCGGCCCGTTTACACATATTATGATAAAGAACTGGACGATCTGATAGTCTGGATCAAGCTCAATAACGGAAAGTATTCGCCGCAGAATTTCAAAAGAGGATCAATAAGAGGGCATGAGATATCTCTGGATTCTGAGATAAGCGACATTTTCGGAATAAAAGCGGAGTATAATCTCATGGATGCCCGCCAGTTCACTGATAATACTGTCACCAACGATAAATTCATAATATATAAACCTGTAGAAACGCTGTCTTTAATGCTGTCCGGATATCATGCCGGATACCACGCGCAGATCAGGATGAAATATAACGGAAAGATGTACATTAACGAGTCAAATTCGATAGACATTTATCCTTTCACTCTTTACGGGGTTGGTTTATCCAGGTCAGTAATGTATGGGAATGCTGAGATCGTTCTCAGTGCCGGATGCGAGAATATTACGGATGTTCAGTATCAGGTAATTTACGGCTATCCGATGCCGGGAAGAAAGATAGAAACAGGAATTAAGATAAAATTCTAAAATAATGGAGGGAAAGAAAATGAAAAAGATGCTGCTGGCTTTAACAGGACTAGTTTTACTGGCGGGGTGTACGGATTATAAAGGACCGGTGGATCCGGTGGATGTCAGAGGGAGCGTATGCCTGATAAACGGACGCGGAGATACTCCGGGTACAATATCGGTCATTAACGGACTCGGTATCATATCCAATGATGTGACAGGGGTCGGTATGTGCCCTAATCACATTATGGAGCACGGAGGAAGCCTTTATGTAGTCAACTCCGGGAATAATAATATTCAGATAATAGACGCCGGAACGCTTAGCAGTACGGGATCAATAGAGCTTACAGCTTATTCGAACCCGATGAGATCGGCGATCTCGAACAGGAAACTTTATGCAACGAATATGTTCGGAACAGGGATCGATGTTTACGATTTTGATAAAGACAGCCTATATACGCTGGTTCTGAACGGGATCCCGCAGGAGAATGGAACTGACGCGGTAATTTCGACAGGTAGCAGAATATATGCAGGTGTAAAAAATTATTCGGTTAATTATGAAACATGGGAAGTAACCTATCATGACGAATATATAGCCGTGATAGACGCCGAGGCTGATACTCTCATAACTTCGTTTAAAGCCGGGATCAACATAGCCGGAATGCTTATCAATCACGAGAACGAACTGCATGTTCTCAGCAAAGGTAACAGCAATGATATAGAAGGATTTGTAAGAGTATTCGATCTTGCGGCCGCGGACTATGACAGTTATTCCCAGATCGAACTCGGTTCTCAGCCCGGCGCGTTCGGTATAAACAGTGAGGGTATGGTATATGTTGCGGTTTCAGGGTTCAACCCCGACTGGACAGGATTCGGCGGTATCATGAAATACAATTCTGTAAGTAATGAGATATTGTACGGAGCTGATAACATGCTCTATTCATCGGCAGCGAGCGGGATACTCGGGATCTGTATAGACGGGTACGATAAAATTTACGCATCTCTTTTCGACAAAAACGAGCTTGTGATAATTGAAAATGATGAGGTAAAGTCAGTACTGACCACAGGAGACGGGCCGCAAGGCATGGTTTTTGTTAAAGAATAAAAATTATTTTGCGATATAAAACACTTCCTTGAGCTCTGTGACTTTTCCCTGATCGTCCTTTGCTTTGAGCAGGCAGATATACGCTCCGGTGTCTATTGTTTTTCCGCTTTCGCTCAGACAGTTCCATACAAAGCTGCCCGAAGAAGTGCTGTAGTCGCCGTTTTTGGGCATAGCTATAAGCTGACCCTTTATGTTGAATATTTTCATTGTCAGGTAAACATAAGCGGAATCGAACTCATAGCTGATGACCAGATTGTCGTTATCTCCGTCACCGTTCGGTGTGGCCGTTTTCGGGCTTATTCTGAAACTGGCTGAAGTTCCGATATCTCCCGGGTCCTGAAAAACTGAATTTTTTGCGGTCGGTGTTCCTTTATGAACGCAGTAAACCCAGTTGCTCAGATCAGAAGAACTGAATTTGGGATTGATCTTCTCAATGCTTCTTCCGGCATCATTATCGAAACCTTTGTATGAGATACTGTCAATGACCGAGCCGTTTTTGGACAGGATGAAGATATTATCAGAACTGTTATTGAGAGCGGCTAATTTTGGAGCCACGAATACATTTGAGTTCAGGATACTTTCAAAATTAAAGATAAGGCTGTCTTTGGCCATCACAATTAAATCACCCGGTAAAGATACAAAATACGGGAAGAAAACCGCATTGGCCTTGTTCTCGTCAGAGATACCGAAATCTGACAAGTCTATAGTTTCATCCGATGTGTTGACGATCTCAATGTACTCGCACTGTCCCGCGGACGGATTTTTCATAAACTCGTTTATGGTAAGAGGCGGCGACTGGAAAGGCACGAAGATCTGAGTCTCAAGCGAGTTGTTCTGCGTATTCTGGTCTCCGGAGACCTCGGCTTCGAACATGATGCCTACTGTGCCTGATCTTTCGAAGAAAATGTCTGTTTCAACCGTGACCGAATCGTCGGGCGCCGGCGCCGCAGTAATCTCCGATGAAGAATTGTAAACTCCGTCCGCATAAGCCGATACCGAAAACGAGGCGGTGTGCTGATAACCGATGTTTTTCACAGTTACACCGAACCTGTTAAAGCCGGTCGGGTCTATTATTGCGGGCGGAATTATCCGCGATATCTTGAGATCGAAGTCGAAAGGCATAGCGGAATTTTTCTTTGTGGGCGTGCCCGAAGTTTCCGAATATGTCCAGTTCGACAATACATCGGAAGAGAGCTCCGGGCTTCTTTTCTCGACGCTTTTTCCCGTTGCGCCGAAACCCGAATACGCGATACTGTCTGTCACTCCTCCGCTTCTTGTCAGCAAAAATATCTTGTCTGTTTCGTTGTTCAAAACTGCGAGTGAGGATGTAACGAATACTTTTTCAGCGTCAACATTATAAAAATTGAATATGGAATCGCTTTTAGCCATAACGAAATATGAGCCGGCGGGGACTGTTTTCTGCGGGAAATATACCACCCTTGTTCTGACCTCGTCTGAAATTCCGAAATCGCCGAGATTGACTTCTGAGCCGGATATATTATAGACTTCGATGAACTCGCACTGGTCAGCAGCCGGGATGCTCATAAATTCATTCAGTACGAGAGGCGGAGCGGGAAATGGCACAAATACCGTCATTTCGGCGGAATTGTCTGAGGTGTCGTCATCGGCTTCACACTCGAGAGAGAACCTAATCTTAACCGTGCCTGAGATAGTAAAGCTGATATTCATATTAAAAAAAACTGAATCCTGAGGTGATAGCACGCCTGAATAAACCTCTTCGGATTCTGTAATACCTTCAGACTCTGCCCGCAAGGTAAACACTTCGGTGGTATAAAGCCCAGTATTTGTTACTTTCAAGATAAAGGTGTTAGGCACGGAAGGATCTATTGAGTAAGGGTAGGAGCTTATCTTCAGTTCCAGGTCGAAGTCCAGAGGGAAAACGGAATTTCTGAACCCGGGCGTGCCCCTTGCCGTTTTCGAATTGGTCCAGATATCCCTATCAAATGAAGTTCTTTCGTCAGAATAATTCTCGGGCTGATCGATCGTGTATGTGTAAGTATCTGAAACAGAGCTGTCCGGCATCATAAGGATAACAGTTTCCGCGTTCGTGTTGCTGAGCCCGTACGCCCCGAAAGACCCGTCGTTTATCATGACCCTGAGTACGGAATCCGGGATCAGATCTTCATAGTAAACACTGTTAAGATAATAGGATGAATCCATCACTACGCAGTAACGGCGGGGTTTTAAGATCATGTCCGGAAAACCGTTGTATTTTTTAAGCATATCAATTTCGTCCTGATCACCAATTGACCACCCGCTCAGATCTATTTCAAGGTCTGAATCGTTATAAATTTCTATAAACTCATCATGGTTCTCGTTCCCCGCGGGATTGAACATCGCTTCAGTAAGAATAACTCTCGAGAACAGGAGGGATGCTGCAGTAAGCGCGATAATCATGTATATGATCTTCATTTCGGCCGTCTCTTTTTATATACACGATAAAATAAGGTTAAAAGTTTGGTAAAAAGCAAGTAAATTTCCTTTTGATTTTGTTAGAAATAATACTATATTACACACATCTCGGGCTTGGATGGAGACCTGGTGGCTCCCGCGGACTTCAAATCCGTTCTGCAGGGCGTTAATAGCGTCCGGGGTGGGTTCGATTCCCACACTCGCCCGTTTTTTTATTTCTGATTAAGGAAAGTCTTTCTTAAATAATCTTCCTGCGTACTTTTGACGATCCTCATTTCCTCATCTTCCAGATCCCATCCGAGGATGGAGATGTTCGACGCCCAGTGGCGTATGATGTTCTGCGTGTTTACAATATTCGAGTTGTTGTCGTAAAGCGACAATGGTGCGATATATGACAGGATGGGAAGAACATCGGTGTTCACCGGGCCTTCGCCTGCAAAGCCTTTTACCTGCGCGGGGCCGAATATCAGCCTTGAGAATAATTCATAAGCCGATTTAATATTTACAGGTTCCGCAGCGACATCCGCGGCTATCTCGGGAACTTTCATCCTTCTCTTTACATCTTCCAGCGTAGGCCTGTAAGAACCTTTGCAGCCCACAAGCATCAGATCGTAACCGGGTTCGGCGACCAGCATATAAGCATCCGGGAACACTTTTTGAAAAGATCTGAAAACCAGTTTAAGAGCTTCCGGCTTAAGATGATGCATGTGGATCCACTGCCCGAAAACGCCTTCCTCGTTTAGAGCTCTGTGCGCGAGTTCGTAGAATTCAACTGTAAAAAGGTCCGAAACGCCCGCAAGCCAGGGGTTCGAAGGCTCTGAAGTTATCATGTCGTATTTTCCCGCGCTTCTCTGCAAAAACAGCCTTCCGTCCGTCAGGTGCAGCTTCACATTTTCTTTTGAGAGGGGATCATTGTTGAATATATTCAGGTAATTCGCAGCTTCGATTATGGCGGGCTCAATTTCTATCGCGTCAACGATAATTCCGGGGTGTATGGCTACCGATCCTACGGTCGTTCCCGTTCCGTAACCGATCACGCATACATTTTTCGGATCCGGATGGAAAAAGGCCGGAAAATGCCCGGTCAGTTTTTGCGTGGGCATATCGGTGAATGAAGAACCGTCGCCTTTTCCGTTTGTTTTCACAGAGAGCTCTCCGGTGTATTTGTTCCTTGCGGTAGTGACGGTTGCCGTAAACCCGTCCCTGTAATAGATTATATCAACTTCTTTTGCATAGATTTTACCGACCCCGTATTTTAAAACATCGGGATTACTTTTTATTCTCGGAGTGCTTATGGCCGCTCCGGCACTCAAGGCGGCTTTGTCTAAGCGGGGAATGAGGAACCATACGACCGCAATACAGGCTATACCGGTTTTAAGATAGGCTTTCGTTTTTTTATAATTCAGGACATAAGCTGAAAAAAGCCCGATCGCAATGAGGAAAGTGCTTGTTATTCTAAGCGTGTTCTCAAGGCCGATATACGGGATAAGTAAAAACGCTGCGGCAACGGATCCCGCTATGCTGCCAACTGTATTCCATGCGTAAAAATATGAGGTGTTGGCGGCCGGGTTATCCGCGCACTGCTTCATCATAAAAAGTCCGTAAGTGAAGAATATGCCTGAAAGCATGGTGGCTACGCTCATAAGCAGGATCGCGGGAAAAAGCTGGCTAACGAACAGGCCGTAAGCATTTGTTGTAGCCTCAATGCTGAAATTTTTTATAAAATAGTCCGGCAGATAATTAGCCACGGCAATAGACGCTGTCGTCGCTACGGGAATAAGCAGGAGCAAAGCAAAAAAAATTGTACGCGAGACATCTACTACTTTTTCCCCGTACCGAATGGCTATGTACTTCAGACCGGCCCCGCCTAATGCGGCACCGATACCGTAAAAGAACAGATAAACGGCAAGTATGGTCGAATAGGCATAAATAGATCCGCCGACCGTCAATATGATCAGCCTCGTCCATACAAGTTCTGAAGCAAGCCCGATAAAACCGACCGTTGCGGATATGATAAGAATAATATTTCTGGCCTTTCCGGAAAGGGGTTTCCCGCTCATTACGAATTCAAAGGCGGATCTTTTTGAAACTTCAGAAGCGTTTTTTTTCTTTCCCGTGATCTTCGGCAGAAGCAGAATAAAGACCGGCAGAAGAGCGTTCGCCCCGGCGGTCAGGTAGATCGTGTTCAAGAGACCTATGCGGGGAAGCAGATAGTAGCCCGAAGCTATACATCCCATTGAAGCGCCGAGTGTATTCAGCCCGTAGATTATCGTGATCCTTCTCTCTGCAAGGTTCGTTTGTTCCTGCAGATATTTTCCGAGAACCGGAAGAGCCGCGCCCATGCATATAGTTGGGATTAGCATTATTACCGCGCTGAAAAGAACGCGGAGAACGAAAATGCTGAAATTAGCGTCGCCGAATTTTTGAAGTATTCCGGGCAGGCTCGCGAACGCCCAGTTGAACGAAAGGGGGCTTAAAGCGGCAGTAACAGCTATTATCAGTTCAAGTAAGGCATAGACTTTTAGAGGCTTTTCCCGCCCGATCAGGTATTTTGAAGAGAGCCATGAGCCAATCGCCAGTCCGCCCATGAAGGTCGATACGACTGTAGTGATGCCCATCGTCGTCGAACCTAACAGAAGGGTCAGGAATCTTACCCACGCAATCTGATATATCAGTGAATATGAGCCTGAAAAGAATAGTATGACCGCTAGCGCTATGAATATCTTTGTCTGTCTGTTCGCCATTAAACTCCCTGTCTAAATGATTTAAAAGCAATCGGGAAAGTAATTAAATATTTTGATAAAATCAAACAAAATATAGAGTTGCATTTTAACACGCCAATACATATTTTTCTTTCGCGATGGTCAATAAAAAGCTCAAATATCCCCCGGACTTCAAAAAAGAGGTCTGCGAATACGCTAAAAAAGAGAACATAATAAGCGCTTCCGTGATCTACAGCGTTCACAGGAACACCATTCAGAACTGGATGAAAAAGTACAAAAAGTCCGGCGTAAAAGGATTTATCGTAAAAAGGAACGATACGCAGGAAACAAAGCTTGACGAAAAGACGCTTTATAAGATCGCGAAATATAAACGGGCTAACCCCAAGGCAACGCTCGGAGAGATAAAGAACAGATTCCGACTCGACTGCCATGAAACTCTCATATGCAAGAAATTAGGCAGGATATATAAGCCTCAAAAGGAAAAGAAGAAGCAGGACATCCTGTTTTTACAGACAAAAATAATAAGGCACCCCGCGGAGGTTGAAAAAGAACATCCTGTTTTCAGGCTCTCTCTCCATCTGTGCGGCGGAAAACCCGTATCAGTCGGATTTACAAGCTGGTACAGCTCAGAGAAGATCTGCCTTTTCATAAGGTACTCTCTGGAAAAACTGAAATCTGTCAGAGGCAGGAGGAATTTTCACAAGATCGTAACTAACGCAAAATTCATTAAACCTGAAGATTTTAAAGTGATAGTGGGCGACTATTTTGATGTTGAGCTTGAATCTTTAAGTGCGGGAAATAATACGGTATGCCCCGGGCACGATATCGGTTTTTCAAGAAAGAACATCCGTTATCCGGTCGCGGATTCTTATGAACGGATACTGGAAAGTTACAGACCGGGAGAGCTTAACAATATCCTGCTGGCTTCTCTTGTGAACATAGACGAGCTTTCAAAGGATGAGCTTTTCAGGAGCGGCTGGTCCGCTATGTTCATGCCTGCTGAAACAAAAAGATCCCTTTATACTGTCCTTGAGAGGATAAGGCTGAAAGGGAACAGGGCCGCACTTGAGTTCGATTACACAACAGCAAAATCTGAATACAATAAAGCATATTCGGCGATGACGGTCCTAAAGATAAGAGATAAAGGGCTGTACCTGTCAGTCCTTTCTGCCAAAGCGAAGCTGTATTATACAACTGAGAAATACCAGACCGCCCTTATGCTTTTCAGAGATATATCAAGGTTTTCAAAGGAGAACGGTCTTATTGCAGAGCTGGCGGACTGCTATTACTACATAGCCATGATTCACAGAAGTTTCCAGAATATGCCGGGCGCGGTGAAGTATTTCAGGCTGTCATCAAGGCTGGTTGAGAAGAGCGGGGACGATCTGAGCCGCTTCATGTATAACAGAGCAGTTTACTTTTATTATTATTCCCTCAATAAATTTGAGGAAGCTGAAAATTACAGCGGCTTGTTCTACGAGTACGCCCTCAAAACAGGATATAAAGACCTGATAGGCAACTGTCTGAGCTCAAGAGGCGCGTATCTGTACAGCAGCGGCAGGTATGAGGAGTTTGAGAAAATGCTGTTTGAAGCCAAAAGGTATAATTTAGCCAACGGTAATCTGTATGAGGCGAGCAAGAACCTGACAAATCTTTTAAGCATTTATTCATACTATATACTAAAAGACGAAAATGAGATCAATGAGCTTCTTGATGAACTGAAGGCCGTGACAGATAAGCTGAATCTGCCCCATCTGCTTTATGAATCAATGTACCGTGCGGGAATATTTTATTACAACAGGCAGAGGAACGAAGAAGCTTTGAGCATACTCAAAAGATCCCTTCCCGGAGTAAAAAGATATCTCTCGAAAGAGGCTTATCTTTCAACTTTATGCTACATTGGAGGTATTTATTTTGATAACAGCGAATATACTCAAGCTTCAAAACTGCTGACTCCGATGATCAGAGAATCGATCAAATTCAAAAATGATGTTTATCTGCAAAGAGGTATTTGGTATTTGTCGCGTATTTATCTTGGTAAAGATGATGTTAAAAGAGCGGTCACCCTTATAAGGAAGGGTATAAAAACTTCAATTGATCTCAAGAATCTTTACACATGTGCTTTGTATCATAAAATGTATGCCGAGATATGTGAAAGCAAGAATATGAATAATGTTGCGAGCTACCACTATATTCAGGCGTTTAACTTGTTCAACCTTTATGGTCAGAAGAACAATTATAATGTAAAAGAGGAAATAAGATACATAAAATCAAAAATGCAGTGTTCTAAGCAATAATTATATTGTAAAATATTTCAATACGGCAATTATAAAAGCACAATATAAGTATAAAGATAGGCAATAGTATTTACATACTCACTTTTTTGGTTTAATTTTAAAGTGTGAAAATTAAAAAGGAGTGAGTCATGAAAAAATTGTTAGCTGTTGCATTGATCGCGTTAGCGCTTTTGGCAGTACCTGTTTATGGTGACGGTGATCCTTATCCTGACTGGGAATGGATCAATGGCGTATGGGTTTATGTTGGCAATAATCCTAATCCGCCGCCCCCGCCACCAATAAAATTGTAAAAAAGACATACACAGGGGGTAAGTATGCAGCTCTATTTAAATCCGGATGATAATTCCGGTATTCACAGCTACGAGTACGGTCCCGAATTCATTATCGTGAGGTTCAAGGAGATCCAGCGGCTTTTTGTTTACATTTACCGCGATGCGGGCAGGCAGCATGTGGAGGCGATGAAGGTCCTGGCAATACGGGGTTCCGGGCTTGAAGAATATATAAAAGAGAATACAGTGGAGCTGAATGAACAATTAAAGGAGCGGTAAATGTTTAAAAGTATTACCGACAAGGAATTCTGCGACAGAGTTCGTGAAGTACTCAAGATGAAATTTTCATGTCATTCAGAGATAAAAAAATTTCTCGAAGATCATTTCAGAAGAAGCTTTTCCTCCATCAGCAAGAGGTACAAACGCTGCAAGCATGAAACTATTTTCGTAACTTACGACAGGTACAGAGCCCGTAACGCAAAAAAGCTTTTAATAAGCGAAACCTGCTTTAAGACCCAGTATGCGATCGGTTTTAAAAATGAATCCTATTTTTCAAGATGGTTCAGGAAGCACATAGGCATCAATCCCGAGACTTACAGAAGGAATATTTATGTTTCACAAGATCAGCGATGATGAATTCTGCGATATTATTCATGATATGTTAGAAGACTCTCTGAAAAGGGAGCCTGATCTTCAGATAAAGTTAGAGACTAAATTCAATAAAAGTTACCCTATGATAAAGCAGAGATACAAAAGAGTAACAAAAAAGACTCTTAAAACAAAACACGATGAGATGCGATTCAATTACGCAAAAGAAGAACTAAAAAAATTATGCTGCTTTGAAGTAATGACAGAACTGGGATTCAGATACGAATCCAATTTTTCGAAGTGGTTCAGAAAACATAAGGGGATCAATCCGTCCGAGTATCAGGCACAAATAAAACAAAATGAATTGGTGGTTTGAATTGGTAAAACGAATTGGCGTTTTGGATTGCTATTTTGAATTGGCGATATTGACCCGCGAAACAAGTTGACATCAAGAAAGTGCGCCGGTAAATTAAGGCCGAATTGCGCAATTGTAAAATCCGGACGCGGATTTAAATTGTAAAAAACTAAAAAGGAGATACGATGAAACACAAAATCAATTTGATTGATTTGAGTCAAAATGAACTTAAGTCAATCAAGGGGACTGCAGATGCAACTTGCGGTTGTACATGTACATGTAACTGTGATGATCCGGAATTCTGGACTATTACACCAAGCGCATATGGTGTTTATGGGATTAGGAGCGGAAAGACAGGTAGTGTACTTCCCCCGATATTAACGAAGTAAAAGTATCAAGATTAGGCACTTGGTTGTGCCTAATCTTATTAAAAAATGGAGGACTGAATGTCTATTAAAACGTCCGTAGTATTTCAAACCGACAACAATAATTTTTACCTGTATAATATCAAAAAAAGAAAATTACATCACATAAGTCCATTTTTAGCTACAATTGTATCAAAAAGAAATCAATGTGATTCTTATGAGTTTAAGAAATGGAAAACAATCAAATTCAGGCAGAAATTGGGATTAGAAGAATCAAAAAATGATTTTAGGATATATGATTATTTAGATAATAATGGCTATTTCTCAACTATCGATAATTTATTTATTGAAACAGATGTTACTCCTGATGACATATTCTACTCATTAGTAAATCTTCCAAGTATTTGTTTTGAAGTAACAGATAATTGCAATTTAAACTGTTATTATTGTGGCTATGGAAAATTCTATGATGGTTATGAGGAACGAAAAGGGAAAAATATTAAATTTTCAATAATTAAAGCTTTTATGGATTATTATAGTAATTTTCTTACATCATTACCTCAAAATTATTATGTAAATAAGCCCTTACATTTTTCATTCTACGGAGGTGAACCATTATTGAATTTTGATATAATAAAAGAAACTGTTGAATATATAAAAAAATTAAAATTTCCTAACAGACTTATTAAATATACAATAACTACAAACGGTATTTTGTTAGATAAGTATATTGATTTTCTTAAGGGTAATAATTTTAATATACTGATAAGCATAGATGGCAACGAGTATAATAATTCTTTTCGTGTAGATAAATCAGGAAAAAATTCATTTACAAAACTATACTATAACATTAAATATGTGCAAAAGAAATATCCAGAGTATTACATAAGAAATGTTAATTTTAATTGTGTATTACATCAACGAAATTCGTTTAAAGAAGTAATAGCGTTTGTTCAATCTGAATTTAATAAAACTATTCAGATTACTGAACTAAATTGCGATAATGTAGATTTAAAAATGAAAGATGAATTCAATTCAATTTATAAAAATAGTTTTGATGATTATAATTCTTATTTAACTTGTTGTACAAAGGATAGTATTCCTCTTGCAAACAATATGCATTTAAGAGACATCAAGAAAATGTCTTCAATTTTATCACCTTATAATTTTAGAACTATAATTGATTTTTTCTATAATTCTCAAGATAAAAGATTTCCAACAGGTTCATGTTTACCTTTCAATAGAAGTGTACTGATTAATGTAAATAATAAGATATTGTTTTGTGAACGAGTACCTCATAATAGAACAGTAGGATATATTGATGAAAATAATATCGTCCAAATAGATCTAAAAAAGCTAGCAGAATGCCAAAATGAAAGTTATTCTAAAATAATTCCTCTCTGTAACAATTGTTATGCTTCATATTTTTGTAGTAAATGCTTGTTTTCGAAATCTTCGATTGAAGGATGTGAATATTTTCTTACAGAGAAAAATTTCTCGAATTACTTAAGTTTTTTAGTTAATCATATAGAACTTAATCCTAATGATTACGCACAAAAAATAAAGGAGATAACTGTAATATGAAAGCAATTGCTTTTTTAGAACCAAATGTTTATGTACGTGTAATAGAAGATAATGTGTTGTTATATAATACGGAAAATAATACTTCGATTGTATATCGTAATAATAATATCATCGCTGAATTTGTTACAAATTTAATTAAAGATGATCAGTTATATATTACATGCATTAATGATTTTTCTCAGTGTAATCAAGAATTAAAAGAATTTTTAAAGGAACTACAAGAAAAACATATGGGCGGATTTTACTACAAGAAAGCATTAAAAGTAAAACCTGTTCAATTAGTATTAAATTATTCTGATGAATTGCCAAAAACTACGAAAGACGAATTTTCACCAATGGAACATTTAAAAACAATCAATCTATATGTAAATAATGAGTATGGTGATAATAATTTTAATATGATAAAGCAGGTTCATTGGGTTTATAAAGATAGAGAATATCTTGAGATATCATACAAAACTCTATATGATCTATTGATGCAATTTGTGAAGAAGAATATTACAATCAATATCATTGGAGGTAATATATTCAACTATTCTGAGATAAGTAGATTAATAGATATACTTGAAAAATTGCGAATAAATACATGTTTTTATTTGCATTATTCATTGATTAATAAAGATGACTTAAATAAATTATCTAATTTTAAAATCAAAATTTTAATTGATAACTTAGTTAATAAAGAACTAATTATTCAAAAATTATTAGGACTAAATATTTTGTTGAATTTTGAATTACTTTTTCTTATTGAGAGTAATTCTGATTTAAAAGTTACTTTAGAAATTGCAGGAATTCTAGGAATTGATAATTATAGATTAATCCCTTTTTTAAATGGGAAAAATTATAATTTTTTTAAGAAAAATATTTTTATGAGAATTCCACGAATATTAAATTCAGGACTCACTAATCGTGATATATTTTCAAAAAAAATTGTAAATCCTTTATGCTATGGAGAATTAAATATTTTACCTAATTGTGATGTATATGCTAATTTCAATCATTGTAAAATTGGTAATCTAAGGAATAACAATTTTGTAGAAATTCTTTTGAAGGAAATAATTAAAGGAAATTCATGGAAAAAACATAGAGGTAAAGTTAAACCATGTAATAAGTGTCTCTATAGAGATTTATGCCCTCCGATTTCTAATTACGAATATGTTCTCAAGAAATTCGACTTATGTCTAAAAGAAACAAAATAGAGGTTTATAATGGGTAAGTTTTACTACTATTTAAAATCAGGTTGTTGTAGTTTATTGCTCTTTTTACTGTTACTCTCATTTTTATCATGTAATAATGACAAAGCTGGATATGAAATTAAAATAATTGATAGTGTCAGTGTTGTTAAAAATAATAATTATCCGAATGATAAAAAGTTTGCAATTGTACCTCTTTTTAAATACAAAATTAACTTTGATAATAATATCTCAGCGTTAGAAAACGGATTAAATTGTTACTTTACCACGGACACAAAAAATAATTTATATGCGTTTCATAGTAATTCAATGACTATAAAAAAATATAATAAAAGTGGTGATCAAATTTTAGAGTTTGCTGGTAGAGGTAATGGTCCAGGTGAATTAGGGGATAATTTTTTTGATTTCGGTGCAATGAAAATCGAAAATGATATTCTTTACATATTCCTTCCATATAAGAAACAAATTTACACATATGATTTAGAAGGAAATTTTTTAAAAAGTACTTTATGTTGTATTATTAAGAATTATAAAGACGATTTTAGGATTGCAAGCAGTTCGATATCGCCAATTGACACAAGTTTGGTTGTTTTACAAATTTCGTATGGTAACAAAGAAATTCATAGAAACGAACTTAATATTGTACAAATCTATAAAAATTTATCAGAATATAATGAGATAACAAGTTGTAATTATAAAAAGACAACAGATTACTTATCGTTTATGTTAGCAAAGTATGCTTATAAAAGTGGTAAAATATATATCGCACAAAATAGTAAAGAAAATTTTCAAATAGATATTTATGATACATCTGCAAATAAGATCCAAACAATTAGAAAAGCATATATGAGAACTAAATATCCTCTTATATTTAGAATGAGTATGGGCTTGAAATATCAGCAATCGATACTTGATTTGCAGGTAGATAAATACAACAGAATTTGGGTCTTATCAGCTGAAGATAATGATATGAGTAAAATCCCAAACAACAATATATATCAAGTCTTTAGCGATGATGGAATATATCTTAATAAAATAAAATTAGATTTACACATATTAATTCAAAATATTTTATTTCTTGATGATATAATGCTCATTTACGGCTTAGAAAAAGAAAATGAGGACAGCTTCCCATCTATATATGTTTATGACTATTAATACAATGATTTCATTTGCTCTAACAAAGAACAGAAGCAGTAACTTTATTTTGATATTTCAATGAAATTCCCATTTTTCAAACAGCTTGACGCAATGGACTGCGGTCCTACAGCTCTGCGTATAGTAGCTCAATATTACGGCAAGACTTACACTCTGCAGACTTTGCGGGAAAAGGCTTTCTCTACGCGTGAAGGTGTGTCCCTCCTGAGCATTAGTAATGCTGCTGAACAACTCGGATTTCGCACGAGAGGGGTAAGGATCAGTTACGATACACTGATGGAAAGTTCGCAGCTGCCGTGCATTGTTCACTGGAATCAGAACCATTTTGTTGTTGTGTACAAAATTACAGAAAAGTTCGTTTGGGTATCCGACCCTGCACACGGACTTCTGAAGTATTCAAAAGATGATTTTATGAAGCGCTGGGCTTCGGATAAGCTTGACGACACTCCTGTCGGTGTGGCTCTTCTGCTTGAACCGTCACCTGATTTTTATAATATAGAGGATGAAAAGAAGAAGGTTGATAAGACCAGCTTCAAATTCCTGATTCATTATGTAAAACCGTACAAGAAACTGATATTCCAGCTCATTATCGGTATGGCGGCCGGTAGTTTGATACAGCTTGTTTTCCCGTTCCTGACGCAGGCGATCGTTGATGTGGGTATTAACACAAAAGATGTAAATTTTATCGTGATCATCCTTATCGCTCAGCTTGCACTTTTCTTCGGCAGGGCGGGTATTGAGTTTATTAGGAGCTGGATACTACTTCATTTGAGCACAAGGGTAAATATTTCCATAATATCGGACTTTCTTATCAAGCTGATGAAGCTTCCGATCAGTTTCTTTGATATAAAGATGACAGGAGATCTGCTTCAGAGGATCAATGACCATCACAGGATCGAATCATTCCTGACAAATCAGACTTTGAGCATACTTTTTTCAGCCGTGAATTTTGTGATTTTCAGTATAGTCCTTATAATTTATAACGAGAAAATATTTTTTGTATTCCTTCTTTTTAGTTCTCTCTATATGTTCTGGATCAAAGCATTTTTAAAGAAAAGAAAAGCCATTGATATAAAGAAGTTCGAAGTGATGTCCGATAACAACAGCAACCTTATCCAGATGATAACGGGTATGCAGGAGATCAAGCTCAACACCTGCGAAAAGCAGAAAAGGTGGGACTGGGAGAATATTCAGGCCAAGCTGTTCAAATTGAATGTAAAAAGTTTAAGCCTCGACCAATACCAGAATTCCGGTGGTATGCTGATAAACGAGGGCAAGAATATTATTATAACTTTCCTCTCGGCTTATGCGGTTATCAAAGGAGATATGACGCTTGGTATGATGATATCTGTTCAGTATATAATCGGTCAGCTCAACAGCCCGGTCTCACAGCTGATATTTTTTATGCACTCCATGCAGGACGCAAAGATCAGTCTTGAAAGGCTCGGAGAGATCCATAATAAGGAGGATGAGGAGAATACCAACGAGGACAGGATCAAAGACATTGGCGACAATAAAACCTTGTCGGTGAAGGATGTATCGTTCCAGTATGAAGGCCCTGAATCCGAATGGGTGCTTAAGGATATTGACCTTACCATTCCCGAAGGGAAGATAACGGCGATCGTGGGCACAAGCGGAAGCGGAAAGACCACGCTGATCAAACTTCTTCTCGGATTTTACAAGCCTCAAAAAGGAAAAATCGAGGTAGGCAGGAATGATCTTGAGATTATAAACAGCAACGAATGGCGTAAAAAGTGCGGTGTCGTCATGCAGGAAGGATTTATTTTTTCCGATACGATAGCAAACAACATATCCATCAGCGACGAAAAGCCGGATAAGGACAAACTCAAGCACGCGGTTCATGTGGCGAATATAGAAGAATTTATTGAAACTCTACCTTTGGGTTACAATACAAAGATCGGCGGTGACGGGCACGGGCTCAGTCAGGGACAAAAACAGAGAATGCTTATCGCAAGGTCGGTCTATAAAGATCCGGAATTCATATTCTTTGACGAAGCCACGAATGCGCTTGACGCCAATAATGAAAAGGTCATAATGGAAAATCTTGATCAGTTCTTCAAAGGAAAAACCGTTGTTGTCGTCGCGCACAGGCTCAGCACTGTAAAAAATGCGGATCAGATAGTAGTGCTGGAGAAAGGAAAGCTAATTGAAAGAGGCACGCACAAAGAACTTGCAGAGCTTAGAGGCGCTTATTACAATCTTGTGAAAAATCAGCTTGAACTGGGGAATTAATATGCCTGAAGAGAAAAAGATAAACAACATCATAGACAGAAGCGAGAAAACGCAGGAAATACTTACCTATCGTCCTCATTGGGCAGTCAGAGCTGGAATTACTATTATCACGATCATCATAGTAGGCATAATACTATCAGCAAAGTTTATTGAGTACAAAGACGGTAAAACAGTTTACGAAATAATTTTCGAGAAAGTGAGGTAGGGTGTGTTCAACAAATTGGACGATACAGAATTTTGTGATAAAGTAAATGAATTGCTATATTCAAACTGTAAGAAAGATATATGCATTAAGACGATATTGGAAGAATTTTTCGAAATAAGTTTTTTTTCTATTAAACAGAGATACAGAAGATGTAGGCAAAGAACGATTTTTTCTGTACATGAAGAAATTCTTCTTAATAATACAATAACGATGCTTAAAGAAAAACCCTGTATAGATGTTCTCAATGATCTGGGTTTTAAATATGAATCATACTTTTATAAATGGTTCAAAAAACACACAGGTATGCATCCGTCAGATATAAAAGAATCAGCAGTTGAATAGCTTGTCATATAGTATTGTCATATAGTATTGTCACATATTTCTCAAGTTTTTATTGAAAAATCCAATTACAGAAATTAAATTGTTGCAAGACACTAAAATACACTAAATTATTGGAGAGTGAGAAAAGCATGGAAGATGAAACAAAAACCCTGATCGAAAAAATACTCCGGGAGATCGCAGATGATTTGATAGAACGGTATGAGAAGAATGAACTTGAAGCAGACATCGGACTCTTTTCCGGCAAAACGGGAATTTCGCTTTTTCTTTTCTATTATTCAAGATACATGAAAGAGGAAAGGTACGAAGAATATGCTCAAAGACTGCTTGAATCCGTATTTGATGATATAAACAGCGGTAATTTAATGCCAACTTATTGTTCAGGATTGGCGGGTGTCGGATGGACTGTGGATCATCTAGTTGAGGAAGGATTCATTGACGAGGGAAATTTAAAAGTTCTTTCAGATATGGATTCTTATCTTATAAATTTGTTGCTAAATTATCTGGATCGCAACGATTTTGATTTTTTGCATGGTGCGACCGGAATAGCGTATTATCTTAGGAGAAGAGCACCAAAAAACTCCGAAGTAAAAGAGGCACTTGACCAATATGTCAGAAAACTTCATGATTATGCAATATTTGATGATGAAAGAAAAACTGCAAAAATAATATCTGTTGTTATGGATGAAAAAGAGGTACCGACTAAAAAGGTTTACAATATAGGACTGGCGCACGGTATGGCCAGCATAATAATTGTTTTGTGCAAGCTGTATAATGTTGTGGAAGAACGAACGAAGTGCCTCAAACTCATAGAGGGTATGTCAAACTATATGCTTTTGTGCGAAAAAGTGCAAAATCCGGTGACATTTTCAAGGTATCCGACATATATTGAAGTTGATGGCAATAAGAACGATTCATACGGACGACTGGCGTGGTGCTATGGCGATTTGAACCAGGGTTATTGCTTTCTTGAAGCTTCTGAAGTACTGCAAAGAGAAAATCTAAGATATAAAGCAATAGAAGTGTTTTATGACTTGGAAAAAAGAAAGGACATAAAAAAACAAACTATTCGAGACACAGGTCTATGCCACGGATCATCAGGTTTAGTTGTAATATGCTCAAATTTACTCAGCAGAACAGGAGAAAGTATATTTGAAGAACTGATAGATTACTGGATCAGAATTACTATTGAATTCTATAAAAATGCATCGGGATTAGATGGATTTAAAATGGCAACAAAAGATAGTTATGACTTTGAAACGAGTCTTCTTAATGGTACTGCGGGTGTCGGTCTTATGTTTCTTTCTTCTCAAGGAATGAAAACAGGAATTGAAGAAATTTTACTTATCAGCAAGAACAATTGTTAATTTATAAAAAAGGTGCGACAATGAAGTTGACATTAATTTTTCTGTTGTTCTTCACTCTGCAAATTACTTGTGAGAGCAAACGGAATTATACGACTGTAGGAAAACTATCCCATAACATAGAATATTTCACCCAGGGTTTTGAGTTCTGCGGAGATATTCTGGTAGAAGGTACAGGATTATACGGCAGTTCTAAAATAGTAAAATATGATCCTGAATCTGGAGTTGTCTTTGGTGAAAAAGTTCTGGAAGAGGAGTTTTTTGGAGAAGGAATAACAGTGTTAAACGGAAAAATATATCAGCTTACTTGGCTTTCAGAAAAATGTTTTGTTTACGATTATAAGACACTGGAGCAAATCTCAGAATTTACATATACCGGAGAAGGTTGGGGTTTGTGCAATGATGGAAAAGAACTGATAATGAGCAACGGATCTAACACTATCTATTTTAGAAGTCCTGATGATTTCAGGATATTAAGAAAGATTAATGTTGTAGATAAAAAAGGGAACAGCATTCGTGGAATAAATGAACTTGAATATGTCAAAGGTATGATCTATGCAAATATATTTACACAAAACATTATTATCTCAATAGATCCTGCAACAGGGAATGCCGTCAATATATACGATGTATCAGAGTTGACAGAAACAGCTATAAACATAAATGAAAACTCAAATGTATTAAACGGAATTGCGTATAAGGACGGAGTATTTTATTTAACAGGCAAAAACTGGTCTTTCATTTTTCTGACTAAATTTCAATGACAATAAGATTAAACCTATAGGCGCCAAATGTAGGGAAAACAAAAAAACAAAAAAGGAGAATCAAATGGAAAAGAAAAAACTCGTGCTCAGTCTCAACAAAGAGATTGTAGCAAACCTGAACAAAAGCGAGATGACCAACATCGAAGGTGGTCAAGCAAGTGATGCGACTACATGTATAGGAACTAGATGTGGCGAGAGTTATTGCCTGGCCTACACTTGCGGCTATTCATGTTTTTGTGGTTCTACAATGTGTTAGTGGAATACATAGGGGGGGTAAAACTCCCCTATTAATATTGACAATACGCATTCCTGCTGTTACATTTCTTTTGGATAATTTCAAAGAAAAGGGAGTTTTTTAATGAAGTATCTTACTGGGTTATATTTTCTGATAGCAATGTCGTTATTTTCCGGAACTACACATTACTTTCAACAAACCGACGACAGTTTGTATATCTTAACCAAATCAAAATCAAAACTCACACTGGATCATCTTGTGGAGAATCGTACACACAGGGTAGGTGATGTCAAAATGAATATAACAAATTTCGGCTCTTTCAGGCCATACAAACCTTCATATTATACAAATGTTCCGGAGAGGTTTCGCGATGAGTGTATCGGTGAATATTCAGTTGCGATGGAAATGCCGACAGGTTCAGGTATGAGTTATCTCTCCGAAGCAGGTCTTTGGTTCGGTGGATATTTGGATTCAGTCACGGTTAATTTTGAAGGAATGCAGTCAAATATATTTCAGGGACCTTTAGTATCAACATTTTTTGACTTTGCGAATTCATATTCCAACGAACTTGCACCTGCAGGGTTTGAGGATGATCCTTCAGGACTTAGATTGGGCAGAATAATTGAAACTTCCAATGTCGAAGGCAGAATGAATTGTCTTTTCAGTGATGTTTATGACCCCCAAGCTACAGCGTACGAACAATTCTCGACATGGTTTACCGATAAATCAACCGATCAGTATTCATGGGATTTTGTTGAGCAAAGACAACATATTCCGTTGGGTATTGAAGTGAAGCAGACAAGTTATGCATGGCCTTATGATTATGCGAAAAAATTCATAATAGTTGACTATAAGATTTACAATCGCAATAAGGACAAAAAGGACATTTACAATTTTTTCGTTGGTGTGGGAATAGAGTCTAGTGTACATAACTCAAAAACTCCGAGCGGAGGGCATGCGGACGATCTTGTTGGATTTATAGAAAAATGGAACGGATATATTGATCCTGCTACAGGTGAAAAAAAATCAGTGGATATGAACATGGCATGGGCATCCGATAACGACGGCAGAGATTATGTTTATATTGACACTCCCTTTATCATTGACAACGAACCCGGCGCAGGTACTCCACTTGATGGGGCTACCGGGGTTTTTACGCTAAGAGTTCTAAGAAATCCCGATCCTAATTTAAAATATTCATTCAATATCTGGACTATGAATTGGAGCGGAAGACAGGGAAATTTCGCGCCTCGATGGAAAACAGGTCTGCATAGCGAATGGGAGTACGATCTTACTATGACTCAAAAAGGTTATGATGATACGAATTATGATAATCTTGAATGGCCTGAAGGCGGTATTATTGATGGAGGAAGGACAGGAGGTGTTCCATTAGGAGACAAAGGGCGCTATATGGTTATGTCTAATGACGAGTTCGATCATAATCTGACGAGCATAAGAGAAATCTATCTCGGAATGGATACACAGGCTGACGGGACACCATTTCCGCAGGCAGATATGTGGCAGCCGTGGATAGTTGCCGGTATGGAAAATGAGGGAGAAACGCCGAATGGTACTATTAGTCAAATGAACGATCTCGCAAATGGATTTAGCGTAAAAAAACTATTAGGCTTCGGGCCTCTTGGTTTCGAGAGTTATGTCAATGTGGCGACCGACCTTGACCATGACGGAATTGTTGACAGTGCAATACCGAACAAAAAAGTGTGGAAGTTTGCTTACGGGGATTCATTGAAGCTAACACTTGCCTTCATGGTGAGCGAGAATTTTCATACATCGCTTGAGCAGGACCCGAACTACAGTGACAGCACAGTTGTTGATCTTTCTGACGGCCTTGATGTATCGCTTTTCGACCAGGGCTGGTATGATGCTTTTTACAATGTAGTCTGGGCTGAAAGGGTTTATGATACGCCGATGTTTGATACGCCTGTAACGAGGTACGGTCTTACACGGGGTGACGGCTGGTACGGCGAGGATGTCGGCTCGGACGCGATGTTCGGGAACATGGTCAGTGACACCTACTGCTGGTGGCTTGACGCTGTTTATCCCGGCCCTGACGAAGGGGAGGGAGATTTTGAGATCACGACCTTCGCAGAACCGGTGACAGATATCTACGGTTTTACATCAAGAAATGAAGATAACCTGTTACCCTTCGGCAGGCAGCACGAAAGCGAAGACAGAAAATATGGTCCGACGGGAAATCAGGAAGACGGCGAAGGTTGGGGTTATATGGTCAAGTATGACAAGCTTGACGGATATTATCCTCAGGGCACATGGGTAAGGTACGGGTTCGATAATGACAGGCTTGATGCAGGAGACGGAGTGCCTGATTTTTCCAGTCCGCCGCCACCGCCATCACCAAAGATTAAGGTTACAACTGTTGACAATGATATAATAGTAGAATGGACAAGCCATGAGTTCTATTTCGGTGATGACGGCAGAGTAGGAGTAGCGGGTCCGGAGTTCACTTACGATCCATATACAAGGCTTTATGATTTTGAAGGATATTCAGTAGAGTTATCGCCTGACAGGCAGCTGAAGAACTTCACTACTATCTTCAGTGTGGATAAGGTAAATTACTCTTATCAGAATGTATCAGATATGTATGATTATCTGGATAATCCGATTCCTGCGGATACACTTGCCGCTTATCCTGATGATTATCCTCCGATAAAAACTATGTACGGCAAGATATATCAGCTTGTGCCGTTCGGGAACAACCGCGACATGACTCTGGATTACACTAAGGAAGGACTTTATACCTACAGCTGCACTGTAGAACCGAGTCCGTATCCCGAATGGGACGATATACGATACTACAAGTTTGTTCTTCACAACCAGACTCCGGGATACAAGAAATACATAGCTGTAACAGCCTCGGATTTTGGAGCACCGAAGATGGGAGTACCCGCAATAAAATCCAGTCCGGAATCGAATGCAAAGGCTACAGTAGCCGCCAACCTTACTACGACAAGCGATGTTATAGTTGTGCCCAACCCATACAGGGGAGATGTTGATTACGGTAATATGGGCTGGGAGGATCTTGACGGGCACTATACATACAGCGAGGAATACCGTAAGATCGCCTTTCTTAACATACCTGAGCGGTGCGTGATAAGGATCTACACTCTGGCAGGCGACCTTGTAAAGGTGATCGGTCATAACGGAAACTCTTCACCGGATGCTCCGTACTGGTACGGTAGGAACGGCGCATACTGGAACCTGATAAATGATAACCATCAGGCTGCGGTATCGGGTATTTACATTTTCAGCATTCAGGATGTGGATAACAAAAAGAGCGACTTTGTCGGTAAATTTGTGATAATTAAGTGACCGGTTTATTTAAATTGATTTAAAATCTTTTGTTGCGTATATTATTCACGAAACAGGAGGTAGTCTATGAATAAAATTAAAATATATCTCGATAATTGCTGCTTTAACAGGCCTTATGATGATCAGAGCTATTTAAGTGTTTATTTAGAAACGCAGGCAAAGCTTGCAATTCAACAGCTTGTTAGAGAGGGCGTATTATTACTTGCATGGTCTTTTTTGCTTGATTATGAGAACAGCGAGAATCCTGACCAGACCATAAGGGAAGAAATTAAAGAGTGGAGAAATATGTCCGCTATTATGATCAAGAAAACTGATTCAATAGTTGATGAAGCTCACATAATAAACAAATATGGATTCAGCAAGAAAGATTCTCTACACCTGGCAGCCGCGAAGAGTTCGGATATTGATTATTTTATTACAGTTGACAAGGGCATATTGAAAGGAGCAAAACTTTACGGTGATCCTAAAATAATCGATCCAATAGAGTTTATTGCGAAAATGGAGGAATAAATGAAAACGGATACAATGATAAAACAGGAAGGGTTTCAGGCTCTTAAGACTAAGCTGGACACAGTTGAAGTAGAAAGATTTATAGTCCTTATCAATCGGGAAAAATTTGACTATACGAAATGGCGAAAGGATCTTTTTGAAAATATGACCATTGATGAGATAGCTGACAAGGCCGGTAAATACTCTGATAATAATTGAGTTTTGTAAAAGCAACAACTGAAAACGGCAGAATAATAGTAGAGGGAGAGCTTGAAAAGATTGATATTGATATTATTATTTCTTATACAACTCCTGCTTTTCCCGCGGTCTTATGACAATTATGGTTTCCCCCGGGAAGAAAATTCACTTATCAACCAGCACAAGCAGTCCAATCAGCCGTTTGTCGAGAACCGGGTTCATCGGGCAGGACTCTTCTGGATGAATGTTACGAACAGAGGTTATCTAGGAAGATATCTGTGGGATGATGATTTAGATCAATGTACTAATGACCTTGTACTTGGTGCAGAGATGCCTGGCGGATCAGGAATAAATTATATGCATCAGGCAAATCTATGGTTCGGAGGATATCTTGATTCGGCGGCAACAGATATTGTGGGAGCAGGATCTATCATGTTTCAGGGTCCGTTGGTCTCTACAGCAAATAATGATTATCCTTTCGGATTCGAACTACAGCCTTATTACTTCGATGACGATCTTTCAGGGATTACTTTAGGAAGGATAACTGAAATTTCGAATATTGAAGGTCGCATGAACTGTCTTTTTGAAGATGTTTACGACCCCAAAGCTTCAGCATTTGAAGAATTCACTTCAAAATTTACTGATAAAGGTACTGATCATTACACATGGTGTCTTATCGAGAATAGAGGGCATATACCTCTGGGTGTCGAAGTGAAGCAGACCAGTTATGCATGGCCTTATGATTTTGCTAAGAAATTCGTTATAGTGGACTATACTATCTATAACAGAAATGTAAACAAGAAGGACATATACAATTTTTTTATGGGAGTAAATGTTGATCCTGAAGTAATGAATACAGTATCAAATACCTCGCGTTTTGGAGGATACAACGACGATCTGTCAGGCTTTATAGAAAAGTGGAACGGATACATTGATCCTGCAACTGGAGAACAGAAGTCAGTTGATATGAATATGATATGGTCAGCAGACAATGACGGAAGAGAATATCAGATAGACGGAGATGATAGCCCTATGGTAGAACCCGAAGCAGGTAGTCCGCTTGACGGGGCAACGGGAGTATTAACGGTAAGAGTTTTGCGCAATCCAAATCCCAACCTCAGATATTCTTTCAATCTCTGGAATCCCGGCTACGGCAATGAAAGCCTTGACTGGGGACCCAGATGGCAGCCCGGAATGCATTCAAACTGGGAATACGATCTTACACCCAAGCAAAAAGGTTATGACGATACAAATTATGATGATCTCGAATGGTATGCCGGAGAATCAATTTGTGGTGGCAGAGTTGAAGGTATGCCTGCCGGCGACAGAGGAAGATATATGGTATTGTCCAACGATGAGTTCGATTACAATCAGACCGCAATAAGAGAAGTTTATCTTGGTATGGAAACACAGGCTGAGCACTGTTAAGAACGCAGATCAGATCGTCGTACTTGAAAAAGGGAAGATAATAGAAAAAGGAACGCACAAAGAGCTCGCCGAACTCAAAGGCGCATATTTCAATCTTGTAAAGAATCAGCTTGAACTGGGGAATTAAAATATGCCTGATCAGGATAAGATAAACAACATCATAGACAGAAGCGAGAAAACGCAGGAAATACTTACATATCAGCCTCACTGGGCGGTAAGGGTCGGCATCACGGTCATAACACTTCTGATCATCGGGTTGATACTTTCGGCGAAGTTTATTGAGTATAAAGATGGCAAAACAGTTTATGAGATAATATTTGAGAAAGTGAGGTAAAAAGTTATTGGGTTGAAATTTTAAGAGTTTTAAAGTATTATTGATAATGTGTAATTAAAATTGGAGGCGGTTATGAGAGAATGGAAGTTTCTTGCTATAATAGTGATTCTTTTTGTTTTTTACAGCTGTACAAAAAATGAATTGACCTTCAAAGTTAGTGAAGAGAACGGAATCAGGATAACGCAAAACACTGGCGTACCTGCGGATTCAACTTTCAATATTGAGTTGAGGGAAGTAGCTTTTATTGAGAATGATACAGAAACTTATCCTGAAAAATCATTTAAACAAGCGTCCTGCATGGATTTTGATGATAATGGAAACCTTTTCGTACTAGATCGAAAGCTGTTTAAAGTATTCAAGTATGATCAAAAAGGTAAATTTTTAATTTCTTTCGGCGCCCATGGGCATGGCCCTGGTGAATTTATAAATCCAGGGACTGTAATCTGTAGGAATGACACATTATTTGTAACGGATTTCCAAGGTTATAAAATAAACAAATTCGATACAAATGGGGATTTTATAGGAAGTAAACAATGTCAAGACATGGCTCACTTTCCTTTCACGCCATCAAAATTTGCAGAAAACTACATAACTTCCGGTAGTAGTAAGAACTCTGTTTCAGAAGATGGTATAGTACACACGATTATTGAAACATCGTTGTATAATAACAGATTTGATTTTATAAAAGATATTTATGTCATTAAATCTGAACAACCAGCACTGGAGGAAGATTTTGATCCTTCTGAAAAAGGAATAAAGGCAGCAGCGTCTGATACCAATGTCTATGTATACGTGCACTCAAAAATCCATTACAAATTAGATGTATATGATACTAATGGTAATAAGATAAGAGAGATTAAAAAATATTATACAAGAATTCAAAATCCAAAGGAAATTCAGAAAAAATATGAAGAAATCTGGGCAAAACGCGGCAGAAAATATAAATCTGAATTCAGAAACTCCATATATAATCTTTATACTGATAAATATAACAGATTGTGGGTCTCATGCCCCTCACGCAAAAAAGAAGAAGGGAGCAATTTTGATATCTTCGAGAACGATAAGTTCATTAACAGAGTAAAGCTTAAAATTGATAATGATTACATACCTTTTTTTGTAGGTGATAAAATAGTAGGTGTGAATTATAATATAAATACTATTAAAATTTACGAGTATTAAGATTAAATTTGAAGTAATAATTGGATTTAATATGATTAATTTTAAGAAAAAATATCTTTTAGTACCTATAATCTTGATAATCATTGGATGTTGTGCACCAGTAAAGGACATGGTGCTCGTTGACGGTGGTACTATAAGGAAGGAAGATAAAAACGGAGAAACTGAGCAGATCAACATCCAAAAGTACTATATTGGAATTTATGAGGTTACACAGAAGCTATGGAAAGAAGTCATGGGTGATAATCCGAGCTATTTTAAAGGCGATGATCTGCCTGTTGAGAACATAAGTTGGTATGATGCGGTAATATTCTGTAATAGATTAAGCAAAATGGAAGGTCTTGCAGAGTGCTATACTATTAATGAACTTGATACAGATTCAACAGATTTGTATGTTAATCATAGAATTAAATACGAGATAAAATTAAATCTCGGAAAAAACGGATATCGACTACCTACAATAACTGAATGGGAGTATGCTTACACCGGTGGTAGAAGTAGTAGGGGTTTAAAATATAGTGGGAGTGATAAAATAGATGAAGTAGGATGGCACAAAAGAAATTCAGGAGATAAAATTCTCAATACCTTCAACGAAACCGCTTACTTCTCTGAAGATAGTCTCAAAGTTTATAATAATTCAACAAAACCTGTTGGAAGCAAAAAGCCGAACGAACTCGGTATTTATGATATGACAGGAAATGTAAATGAATACCGCTGGGATTTTAAAGATTATCATTATGCTGATTATCAGATTGAGCTTGGTGACCAGTTTTACGGGAGGGATGTGCATGTTCATTTAAGATCAGCGGCCGGTGGAAGCTGGATGGATGATATATTGGGAAGCGAGAAAGCGGTTGAAATATTACTCGCACCGTACTTGAAAGACCGTAGCTGCGGCTTGCGAGTCGTTAGGAAAGCGGGATGTATTTTCAATTGATTTCGCGGCCTGAATGGGATATATTTGGAAGACATAAAACCGGGGACTGAAAGTGACCGTACAGTCAAAAACGCCCAAGCAGGCATTGAATAAAGCGTATCTTAAGCTTAAACCTTCCAGAGATGAGATCGAGAGGTTCAGGACGAACCTGATCAGCCTTCTCGACAATATAGATGAAAGGGAATACGAGGAGCATTCAAAGAATCTCGTGCGGGATTTTCTGCGCGAAACTTATTACAAAGACCTTTATGAGATCAATGTTAAAAACCGCAACGACCTGGTGATCCATTCGGACAGGACTTCAGCTTCACCGGTGAGCGTGATAATCGAGGCTAAACGGCCGTCTGAGAGGTATGCTTTTCCATCGGTTACAAATCTGAATGTGAAGGCGGTCAGAGAGCTTGTGCTTTATTACCTCAAGGAACGGATAAAAGAAGAAAATTCGGATATCAGGCACCTTATCGCGACAAACGGCTATGAATGGTTCGTTTTTGACGGCGCGGACTTCTATAAATATTTCTACTGCGACACTTCGCTTGTAAAAGAATACGAAAAGTGGAGCGCGGGGCAGAAAGACGGAGCAGTGGTAGATGTGTTCTATAACGATATCGCCTCAAAGTATATTGATAAGGTAAAGTTCAGCCTGCCGTTCGCTTATTTCAATATTAAAGATTATGAGAAATTTCTGCGCAATGAGGATAAAGAGGACGATAAGAACTTAATCCCGCTCTATAAGCTGCTTTCGCCGGCGCATCTGCTAAAGCAGGCTTTTTCCAATGACAGCAACAGCCTCGACAAGAATTTCTATTTCGAGCTTCTGCACATTATAGGTTTAGAGGAGGTAAAGGACGGCGGTAAAAAGGTCATTCAGAGAAAGAAAAAGCCTGACGCAGGGTCACTTCTTGAGAATACGATCAATATTCTGATCTCGGAGGACAGGCTGCGAAGGGTCAACGACCCGGAATCGTTCGGGAAAAGTTCTGAGGAAAGGTATTTCGCAGTCGCATTAGAGCTCTGCATCACATGGATAAACAGGATACTGTTCCTAAAACTTCTCGAAGCCCAGCTGCTCAAATACCATAAAGGCGACAGGGAATATAAATTCCTCACTTACGAGGGCATAAACAGTTTCGACGCGCTGAACAAACTTTTCTTTCAGGTGCTCGCGGTCAGACCCGAAGACAGAAGAGAGGCTGAGAAGAAGAAATTCGCCAGAATACCATACCTGAACAGTTCGCTTTTTGAACTTTCCGGCTTGGAGGACGACCTGATAAGGATAAGCAACCTCGAGGACGATCTGCTCATTCCCGTAATATCAAAAACAGTGCTTAAGGACAATTCGGGAAAGAAGGTGGATGGAGAGCTTAACACTTTACATTACCTTTTCAGCTTCCTTGACGCCTACGATTTCAGTTCTGAAGGCAGTGAGGATATAGCGGAGGAGAGAAAAACGCTCATCAACGCGTCCGTGCTTGGTCTCATATTTGAAAAGATCAACGGCTATAAGGACGGATCTTTCTTTACTCCGGGCTTTATTACGATGTATATGTGCAGAGAGACGGTCAGAAGGGCGGTCATTCAGAAGTTCAACGATGAGTACAGGCTCGAAGTCAAAGATTTCGGGGAGCTTAAGAATTTCGTGGGCAGTCCGTATAAGAGGGAGGATATCGCAAAGTACAATTCGGTCATCAATTCCTTAAAGATCTGCGACCCCGCTGTAGGTTCGGGCCATTTTCTCGTGTCGGCATTAAATGAGATCATAGCCGTAAAGTCGGAGCTGAACATACTTTCGGACGGCGAAGGGAACAGGATAACTACATATTCCGCGTTCGTGGAGAACGATGAGCTTATGCTTGCAGATACAGTCACGGGCGATCTTTTTGAGTATTTGCCGGAGAATAAGGAGAGCCGCAGGATACAGGAAGCGCTGTTCCATGAAAAGCAGGCCATAATCGAAAACTGCCTGTTCGGGGTGGACATCAACCATAATTCCGTAAAGATATGCAGGCTCAGACTGTGGATCGAACTTTTGAAGAATTCGTACTATACCAAAGCATCGGGCTATAAGGAGCTTGAAACTCTGCCGAACATAGACATCAACATCAAATGCGGGAACTCACTCGTAAGCAGATTCAGCCTTGACGCGGACCTCAGTTCAGCCTTAAGAAAAAGCAAATGGAACATCACAGGATACAGGCTGGCCGTACAGTCATATCAGAATGCGAGGACCAAAGATGAAAAAAGAGGCCTTGAGAGCCTCATCAACGAGATCAAGACCAACTTCCGCACAGAAATAAGCACCAACGACCCCAAGCAGAAAAGACTCGAAAGCCTGGAAAAAGAACTCTATGAAAAATACACCAGCAGCAAACTCATAGATGTCGAACTTTCCGATAAAGAGAAAGCCAGGGAGCAGAAAGAGAAAAAGAAGCTTGAGGATCAGGTCAACAGGCTGAGCGCGGAAATAAAAGAGATCAAGGAAAGCGCAATCTACCGCAACGCATTCGAATGGAGGTTCGAATTCCCCGAAGTCTTAGACGAAAAAGGCAGCTACATCGGCTTTGATGTAGTCATCGGGAATCCGCCTTATATGCAAATTCAAACTTTTTCAGATGAATTTAAAAATGCGTATAAAATGATGAAATACTCTACTTTTAATAACTCAGCCGATATTTATTGCTTGTTCTATGAATTAGCTACAAAAATATGTATTTCGGAGGGATATATAAGTTTTATTACATCGAATAAATTTATCCGTTCAAATTATGGTATCGCAACGAGATTATTAATTTCGAATTGGAAAATATTAGAGTTAATAGATTTCGGAGAATTACCGGTATTTGAAAATGCAGCTACTTTTCCTTTAATTCTTAGATTAAAAAAATCAAAAGTAATTAGCAATGTCAGATTTACGCAAGTTAAGACATTGAAATTTGAAAAATTTGAAGATGTTCTACTTAACAATACCTTCACCGTAACTCACAATAGCATGGTAGGTGGCAAATGGAATTTTGTTAATTCCGAAACGGCAAACATCTTAGACAAATTGAAACTCGATACAATAAAATTGGCTGATTTCGTAAACAATCAAATATATTTCGGATTGAAGACAGGTTTTAATAATGCTTTTATAATTTCCGAATCTGAAAAGCAACAATTTATTGATTATGATCAAGGATTGTCTGATTTTATTAAGCCTGTGATAACAGGCGATGAAATGAGAAGATATGAAATAAAAAATAAAAAAAGGTTTGTTCTTTTAGTTAAGAATGGTGACGATATTTCTCGATTTCCAATACTTGTGAAACATTTCGAGAAGTATAAAGAAAGTTTGAAAAAAAGAACAGACAAAGGAGCAGAATATTGGCAATTAAGATCTTGTGATTATTATGACAAATTTGAAGGTAGTAAAATACATATACCTGCTTTTGCAAAAGAATCAAGATTTCCATACGATGAAAATGGGTTTTACTCTTTAGGACCTGCTTATTTTATTTCGACAGGAAATAAATACTTAGCTGCGTTTATGAATTCGAAACTATTTTGGTATTATCTCAGAAAAACAACTCCTGTTTTGGGTAATGATGAAGATAGGGGCAGACTTATTTTAAGAACTGTCTATTTAAAAGATGCTCCGATAAAAATAATTCCAATAAATGAACAAAACATTTATAGTGAGTTGGTCGATAATATTATTAAAGCAAAAAATCAAAATAAAGACACATCCCTTTTCGAAAATCAAATAGATAAACTCATCTATCAGCTTTACGGGCTGACTGACGAAGAGGTAGAAATAGTGGAGAGAGGGTAGCGGATATGAAAGAAAAAATATCGGTTCTTTTTTGGAAATGTAAAAAATTTTAAAAATATTTCTTGCTATGACACTATTTGGCATACCTCTATGTTTATATTACAGTCTGAAAAAAAAGTAAAAAAGTAGTGAAGTTGAACGAAAAAATGTATATATTGAAGATGAATTGTGAAGGTGCGTAAAATGTCAAAAAAAGCTAGAGATTATAAACCGACGACTAAGAAAAGGTTATTCATTCTCTCAGATAATAAATGTTATAACCCTATCTGTAACAAAAAGTTGATAAGTTCGATTGATGAAGAATCAATTATTGCTAAGATAGCTCATATTGAAGCCGCGAGTGAAAATGGTCCTAGATACAGAGGGGATATGACCAACGATGAGAGAAGGCATTTTAATAATCTGATCCTTCTTTGCGATGAATGTCATATTGTGATTGATAATAAAGCTAATGAGGGAAAATATCCCGTAAAACTTCTTCAGGAATGGAAAAAGAATCACGAAGCTGAAAGTATGAACCGTATTTCGAGAAATTCCTCATATCTCGGTATGATCATCGATGCTATTGCTGATGCTGATATTGATTCGGATGAGTTTAAAACGGATACAAGTTTGGATGCTTATAGCGTTGAAAACAAGATCAGATTTAATTCTTTGAAAAGAAATAGGAGTATGATAGTCGTTTATAACGATTATTCATTGAAATTAAGTGCTTTGTATAATGTGCTCGAAGAAGAAGGGTCTTTCAAGAAGGAAAGTCTGCTGAGGAATATTAATCGTCTTTATCTGAAAGTTAAAGGGAGATATGTAGAAGACTCTAATGATCCAATTTCTGTGATTCAGGAGAATGCGGATAATATTTTTGAAGATGTCGAAGAAGAGCTACTTTCGATAGTAGAAAAAGATAAAATCAGAGAAAATATTTCTTTCGGAGTATCTCTTATTATGGTAGATTCATTTATAAGGTGCAAAATCTTAGAGGAGCCACCGGCGGTATGATATTAGGAAAAGATACAAATCCTTCAAAACATATCTATTTTCTCGGTGCTAAAGTACTTGGTATTCTTAAAGATGAAGACAAAAAGGAAATTAATTTTCTCGACACATTTCATAAATTAAACACCGAAGAAAAAGTTTCAATGAATCTATTCACATTAACTCTTGACTGGTTGTATTTAATAGGAGTAGTAAAGAAAAACACCAAAGGACAGCTAGAAAAATGTTTCTGAAAAGCCTAATAATAGAGAAAAGCGGAATTACTATCAGAGATATAAGGTTCCATAAAGGGATTAACCTGATTATTGATGAAACTAAAACCGCTGACAGAAAAGAAACTGGCAATAATGTAGGAAAAACAACAGTACTTAGGCTTATTGATTTCTGTCTAGGCGGAAAAGGCACAAATATATACCAAGATACTGAATTCAGGCAAAAAACAAATACAGATATTGAAAAATTTCTAACTGAGAATAATATTGTTATCAAGTTGACTCTCGTCAAAGATATAAATAAACCTGATTCTGACGATGTTGTGATAAGAAGAAACTTTCTTAAATATAATAAAAAGATTCAAGAAATCAACGATGAGCAATTGAATGACACTGATTTTGAGAAGAGATTAAAAGAACTGATCTTTAATTCCGACTGCGATAGACCAAAGTTCAGGCAAATAATCGCTAAAAACATCCGCTATCAAAAAAATAGACTCGAGAAAACTGTAAAGGTGTTAGATTTCGGAAAAAGCGAAGAATATGAAGCACTCTACCTGTACTGGCTTGGAATTGAAATTGATTTCAATGCAAAAAAACAAACCCTGTTGAGAGAAAAAGGAATCGAAGAAAATCTGCAGAAGAGGCTGAAAAAAGAAAAGAATAAATCACAGATAGAACAGTCATTGATCGTGCTTGCAAGAAAGATAACAGAACTTGAGAAAAATAAAGATAATCTCAGCATTAATGATGATTACAAAAAAGAGATTTCACAATTAAATAGAATAAAAGCTGACATCAACAGATCATCTTCCGCTTTAAGCAGACTTGAGTTCAGAAGGAATCTTATAGAAGAAAGTAAAACCGAACTTGAAAAAGAAAAATCCGAAATAGATATCAAGAATATAAAAGCTTTGTATTTAGAAGCAAAAGCCCTGATCCCGGATATTCAGAAAACCTTTGAGGACACACTATTATTTCATAACCAGATGGTAAAGGAAAGAGTAAAATACATTACAAAAGAGCTACCTGAAATTGAAGCAGAGATCGCAAAAATAAAAAGAACTCTTGATGAAAAACTGATAATTGAAAAAAGTATCAGTGAGTCTTTAAAGAAAAAAGAATTTATCGAAGATATAAACACAATAATCAAAGAGTTAAATGATGCCTATGAGAAAAAAGGCCGTTATGAAGAAATGAAATCTCTTTGGGAATCCACTGAGAAAAAATTGAATGGGGTAAAGAAAGAGTTAGATAATATAAATGCGGGTATCGAATCAAAGGATGATCTGATAAAAGAAAGGATAGAAAGTTTTAATAAATACTTCTCGGAAATATCTCACAGACTTTACGGAGAAGATTTCATACTCAGTTATGCAAAAAACGATAAAGGTTACGAGCTTGACATTAGTAGTATTAGCGGCAATCTCGGAACCGGCAAGAAAAAAGGTCAGATTGCAGCTTTCGACATTGCCTATATACAGTTTGCAGACGCTAATGACATCGAATGTCTCCATTTTATTCTTCACGACCAGATAGAAAATGTTCATGACCATCAGATCTCCAATCTTCTGACTGAGATCGTCAGTAATGTAAATTGCCAATATATACTGCCGGTATTAAGAGACAAGCTGCCTGATGACATTGATGTGGAAAAATATAAAGTTCTGTCTTTGTCTCAGTCTGAAAAATTGTTCAGAATATAAATGAAAATCCTCCTCTCAATAAAGCCTGAATTTGCGGAAAAGATATTCTCCGGCTCAAAGAAATATGAGTTCAGGCGCAGAATATTCAAAGCTCCGGATGTGAAAACGGTGGTGGTTTATGCGTCATCGCCCGTCGGGAAAGTTATCGGCGAGTTCGAGATCGATTCTGTGATCTGTACGGATATTGAAAGTCTCTGGAAGCTGAATGAAGCTATTCCCGGGAGCAATAAGCGTTTCTTTTTTGAATATTTTAAGGACAAAAAAACCGGGTACGCCATCAAGATCGGGAAAGTTAAGAAGTACGATCCGCCGTTAGACCTCAGGCGCGATTTTAATTTGTCGCCGCCGCAATTTTTCGTGTATTTATAAAACTTCATTAATAGAAAAAAATTATAAAAATACATCAATAATTTTCATTTTATCGGTTTTGTCGTTATTTATACTTCAGGCACAAAGTTAATTAGAAAATCACGCATTTTTTGGAGTGTTTTTTAAGCATTTTATTGAAAAATGCGATTCTGTATCTTTCACAAATTAAAGCAGGCTTTTGGATAATTCCTAAAAAACGTTGGAAAATAACGTTGGAAGATAACGTTGGAATATTACATTGGAATAAATAGTTGGAAGATAAGACAAACGATTTTAGAAAAAATTGTTGCGGAAATGTGTTGAAATAGGTATTTTCTTTGTAAGAAAATTGTGGAGAGAAGATGAGCAAAGATCAAGATCGTATGATTTATCAAAGAGCGGACGGAACGTGGGTAAATCAAAGAAATGATGCAGACAGGGCATCAAGTATACATCAGACTCAGCAAGATGCTGTTGATGCAGCTAGGAATATGCTGAATAATCAGGGAGGTGGGGAAATATCTATTCAGGGAATTAATGGAAAAATAAGAAGGAAAATAACTATAATTCCTGGCAATGACCCTAATCCGCCTAAAGATAGAACATAGTAAAAATGGTGGTTTATTTGTTTGTTTGAGGAACATAGGAAGATTTCGCATTTGACCTATAGCGGTTTATTTTCAAATACTAAAACAAAAAGGAGAGGAGTCAAACGATGAGCAGTAAACAAGGTCACTTGGATTTAGAATATGCACTATCAATTTTAGCTGATGGTACTATTGATGGTCGTTTCTACGGATCAGCTGGGCATATTGAAATGATTTTTTTCAAAAACAGAGATTCGATAAATAATGCTTTGGTAGAACTGGCTAAATTTATTCGAGAGAATTGTAATAAATCTAATAATGAAGAATAGGAGACTACAATGTCTAAAACAGGAGAAAAGCCGGGAAAAGGTGTTTATGTCTGCATCAAATGCGGAGAGAAAGTAAGACTAGATGACAATTCTGACAGATTACCTCCTTGTCCAAAATGTCATGGAACAGAATACAAACCGTAAACAAAAAGAATTTTCAAAACGACAAGGAACCCAAAATGCTACCAAAATACCATCAGCAATACACAAAAGAGATCTTAAAAGAGTTCAGACTGTCAAAAGAGAAGAAAAAGCAGATCATTATTGGTTCAATTGTAAATGATTACTGCGAGCTGACGAATGACGGGAATATTTTCAATATTAAAGACACTTCAGCTCTTTTCTTCAACAAAGATATGCTTTCCGGGAACAGTGCATTCTATCAGTCTCATTTTGGTTATCTGACTTCGCTTCACTTTATGTCCAAAGGGAAAGGCGAGCCTGCAAGTGTTACTGCGGAGGAATTGAAATTGTGGTTCAAGTTTTTGAATAATGTAGCTGCGGGGAGGCTAACCGTACCGGCAAACTCTGTTATTGCGAATGACGAAGGAATTATAAGCAATATGTTCGGTAAAGATAAGATCGAATATAAAATGATCTTCGATACTGACAGTAGTGAGGAAATACGATACAGGTCACTCGGTATGATGCTTCATCTTATCCAGGATGCTTTGACTCCAAGCCATTGTCAGCGTAACGATAAGAATGAGATCGTTCAGTTCTATTATTACGGAGCGCAGGACAGTAAAAAGCACAGAAAAGCGGATGATATACCGGCAGACCGGAAAGAGTTCTTATTCGAACAATGCCGTGAATGTATTGAAAGTGTATTGAAAAGCAAATTATATCATACTAAACCGATTCTGACATTAAGCATGAATGCTCAGGTTTCTTCCGGTGGGGAATATGCGTAGGACGAAATTAGAGTTTTGGGAATAATTTTGTAGATATATCTTCATGAAAAAGAAAAAAGAACCTATACAACTTATACGTGGTAAAGAATTCCATAAAAAGATTCAAAAAAAAGAGAGTTGGAGTTTACTATATTGTTATGTGTGAGAAAACTAAAGTTAAAAAAAAATCTCGAAAATGGTGAATTGATGGCCTAGTCGATACTGAAGATCCTTACGGCGCGGACGGTGTTCCTCAGCAGGTGTTCTATGACTGGGGGATCGGTTCTTATTACGACAAGGTGATCGGCGGGGCAACGGGCAAGAGTGGTGAAGTTCGTGGGTGTGTGGGATACTGTGGGTGCGATCGGCAGTAATGTGCGTATTGCAAGGCACGCGATGGCTATTGACGAGCATAGGCGGGTATAGGAGATATTTTCCGGAATTACTTATTGGAAAAAGCATATTGATTTCGTAATTTTAGATACTTGAAATAAAATGCAGTATTATGGCTGGGGAGGTTAGTATGAAGAGTGAACTTATAATTGAATTATTTGATAAATTTGAAGGCGCCTGTTACCTTTTTAATAATCTTGAATGTTGGAGCGCAAGAGAATTACAGGAAATATTGGGTTATGCCGACTGGCGGAATTTTCTGAAAGTGATAGAAAAGGCAAAAACCTCCTGTGAAAATGCTGATGTTGTTGTCACACATCATTTCGTTGAAGTCAACAAGATGATAGAGATTGGAAAAGGAGGTCAGCGCGAAATTGACGATATAGCCTTAACCCGTTATGCTTGTTATCTTATAGCCCAGAATGGAGATCCTGCAAAGAGTGAGATTTCATTTGCTCAGACATACTTTGCGGTTCAGACCCGTAAGCAGGAAATTATTGAGAAAAGGCTTTTAGATGTTGACAGAGTAATAGCCCGAGAGAAGCTTACAAAATCCGAGAAAAAGCTCTCAGGTATAATCTATGAACGGGGAGTTGACGATAAAGGGTTCGCTTTTATTCGGTCAAAGGGTGACCAAGCTTTATTCGGGGGTTTTTCAACGAATGACATGAAACGGTCACTAAAAATTCCTGCAAACAGACCTTTAGCTGATTTTTTACCGACTTTGACAATTAAAGCAAAAGACTTTGCCACCGAACTTACAAGCCATAATATAATTGAAAAAGATTTGTCAGGACCGGAAAGGATATCTTCAGAGCATGTAGAAAATAACATTGCAGTTCGTAAAATGCTGATTGAAAGGGGAGTAAAACCCGAAACTCTACCACCTGCCGAAGATGTAAAGAAAATACAAAGAAAACTTGTAAGTGATGAAAAAAAACTCCTCAAAGATATCAAGAAAAAATAACCACTGAAAGTTAAGTTTTACATATTACCAAAAAATCTCCATTCGATTGGACAAAATTAGCTAAATAACTCCAAACATCCTTGCTTCTGTTACAAAATTTGTCACAAACACCCTTGTCTTTGTTACAAAAATTGTTTATATTGCCATTAATTAAAAGGAGCGGCAATGTTTAACAGAGAGATTTTGAAGAATTTGAACGCATGGAAAAACAGATCCGGCAGAATGCCTCTGATATTACGCGGCGCAAGGCAGGTTGGAAAAACAACCGTTATTAATATGTTCTCAAAAGAATTCGATGTCTTTGTCGAACTAAATCTCGATCTTTATTCGGATATTCAGGTATTTAAGGAAGAGTATGGTGTTGACGAGATCATTCAGGCAATTCAGGTGTATAAAAACATTTCGTTCGGAAAGGGATCTGTGCTGATATTTATTGACGAGATACAAAATTCACCGCAGGCGGTTAAGATGCTGAGGTATTTTTATGAAAAGCATCCTGATATTTTTGTTATCGGTGCAGGTTCTCTCCTTGAGATCGCTCTGGAGAAGGAAGATATCAGTTTTCCTGTAGGTCGTGTTGAGTTTTTATATCTCTATCCTTTCAGTTTTTCGGAATTTCTCGAAGCGTCGGAAGAAAAGATACTGCTTGAAATACTCTTAAGCGGAAAGATCCCTGATTATGCTCACGACAGATTATTAAAACTTTTTCATACTTATACGCTGATCGGCGGTATGCCTGCGATAATAAAGAATTATCTTGAAAATAAAGAGGTCACAGGTCTAAAGACCATTTATGAATCGCTTTTGATCTCTTTTGTAAACGATTCTGAAAAATATGCCAGAAATCAAACTATGAGAAGTGTGATCGGTCACTGCCTGAACACCATACCTCAGGAAACAGGCAAAAGGATCAAATTCCAGAATTTCGGCAATTCGGACTACAAGTCAAGGGAGGTCGGAGAAGCAATGAGGCTATTGGAAAAAGCGATGCTGATATTTCTTGTTTATCCGGTCACGAATGCGACAGTGCCTTCCATAACAGATTATAAAAGATCTCCAAAACTTCAATTCTTCGATACGGGAATGATAAATTATTTTACGAAAATTCAGCCTGAATATTTTAAATTTGACGACCTGTGCGACATTTACAGAGGGCTGATAGCAGAACATGTAATCAGGCAGGAAATCACGGCATCCGATCTTACGACCAACGATCCTGTTCCGATGTGGACAAGAGAATCCAAATCGAGTAATGCCGAAGTTGATATTATAATTCAGGTAAAAGGACAGATAATACCCATCGAAGTTAAATCAGGAGCTACAGGCAGTCTTAAATCACTGCATCTTTTTATGGACGAGTCTAAAACTGATCTTGCAGTTAGGCTTTGTCAAAATATGATGAATGTTGAAAAAATAACAACTCCGGCAGGAAAAAATATCAGGCTGCTTAATATTCCGTATTATCTTGCGGGTCAGGTCGGAAAGATCATATCAAAACATTTGTAAGGTTGTAAAAAATCTCCATTCCGTTGGACAAAATTAGCTAAAAAACTCCAAAGTATTGGAGAAAATTAGCTAAAAAACTCCATTATGTGCTTGACTGACAATTCGATATTTTATATATTTAGGTAAAATCTCGGATCAGGGGGAGTTATGGATATTTCTTACATACCAAGGCAGATAGGTCAGGAACTGAAAGAAAGGAACGGAAAAGCCAAGATAATCCTGGGACCGAGGCAGACAGGAAAGACGACACTTCTTCATCATATCTTTGACGGTGATAAAAGCGTTTTATGGTACAGTGGTGATGAGCCCGGCGATGTGGCTGAGTTCGAAGGTGTAAGTTCTACGAAGCTGAAAGCGATGTTCGGCGACAGTCCGACCGTTATTATTGACGAGGCTCAAAAGATACCTGATATCGGCAACAAGCTGAAGCTGATCACGGATAATATTAAAAGTGTCAATATTATTGCCACTGGATCGTCCTCGTTCGAACTGACAAATAAAATTACTGAAACACTGACAGGCAGGAAAAGGGAGTTTCATCTTTTTCCATTGTCGTTCGCGGAATTGTCGGATCATTTAAGTGCAAGGGAGGAAAAAAGACTTCTTCCTCACAGGCTGGTTTACGGTTACTACCCCGAGGTTGTCACATCTCCCGGAAAAGAAAAGGATGTGCTCGGCGAGATCATAAACAGCTATCTGTTCAAAGATATTATGATGTGGAACAGGATCCAGAAATCCGATAAACTTCTCAAACTTCTTCAGGCTCTCGCTTTTCAGGCAGGAAGGGAAGTGTCATATAATGAGCTCGGCAGGATCACGGAGCTTAAGAATGATACTGTTGAAAGCTATATTACTATACTTGAACGGGCGTTTATCATTTTCAGACTTCCCGCTTTCAGCCGCAATCTCAGAAAGGAGCTCAAAAGATCAAGAAAAATATATTTTTATGATAACGGAGTAAGGAACGCTCTTATTTCGAATTTCAAAAGCATCGAGCTCAGGGACGATGTCGGGCAGTTATGGGAAAATTATCTCGTTTCGGAAAGAATGAAGCAGAATAGCTACAAATTAAGATATTGTAATAAATATTTCTGGAGAACGACCGATCAGCAGGAGATAGACTATATTGAGGAATCGGATGGAAACCTCTTAGCCTGCGAATTTAAATGGGGAGATATCAAAAAAGTAAAGATCCCGAAAATTTTTGAAGAAACTTATCCGGACAGCAGCTCAGTTATTATCAACAGAGATAATTTCGGTGATTTTATTGGAAGTTGAATAAATTCTCAAAGTTTTTTACAGAACAAATTGACTCAGGCATAGTATAAGTGCGCGAAAAATACGAACTTAATCTTTGGGAGCAGCTATGAATTCGGACATCAGGGAAATAACGGAAAAGGTTGAAAGAGAAAGCAGATTCCTTGATATTCTTTCTATGGAGATAGGAAAGGTGATCGTGGGCCAGAAATATATGGTTGACAGGCTGCTGACGAGCCTTTTTACGGGCGGGCACGTGCTGTTGGAGGGTGTGCCGGGTCTTGCGAAGACTGAAACGGTGAAGACGCTGGCGAAGGCTGTGGCGGTAAAGTATCAGAGGATACAGTTCACGCCCGATCTTCTTCCTGCCGACCTGATAGGAACCATGATCTATAATCAGAATACGAACAAATTCGAGACGAAAAAAGGTCCGATATTCGCGAACATAATCCTCGCGGACGAGATCAACAGGTCGCCGGCGAAGGTGCAGTCGGCTCTACTGGAAGCGATGCAGGAAAAGCATGTGACGATAGGCGAGAACACTTTCTATCTCGAAGAGCCGTTTTTAGTGCTCGCGACACAGAACCCGATCGAGCAGGAGGGTACTTATCCGCTGCCCGAAGCACAGGTCGACAGGTTCATGCTCAAATTAAAGATCACTTACCCGACTCCTACCGAGGAGCTTGAGATAATGAGGAGGGTCACGGCTCAGGACAAGGCGGAAGTTAAACCCGTTATTACTCCGGACGAAATAAAGAAGATAAGGCAGATAGTCAGAGAAATTTATATTGACGAGAAAGTCGAGAAATATATAATTGATATTGTTAACGCAACAAGAACGCCGGAGAAATACGGGCTTAAAGACATCGCTTCTCTCATCGGCTACGCCGCGTCGCCGAGGGCTTCGATATACCTGGTTCTGGCCGCAAAAGCCCAGGCCTTTATGAAACGCAGGGGCTTTGTCACGCCGGAAGATGTGAGGGCTATAGGTATGGATGTTCTCCGCCACAGGATAGGCGTGACCTACGAGGCCGAGGCAGAAGAAACTACATCGGAAGACATAGTTAAAAAAATATTCGATACGGTAGAAATACCATAGAATTATGGAAGAAAGAGAAAAGCAGAAGGAAATACTCAAAAAAGTCAGGTTCATCGACCTTAAAACAAGAAAGGCTGTGAACGAACTGTTCGGCGGGGAATATCATTCAGTATTCAAAGGCCGCGGAATGAATTTTTCTCAGGTGAGGGAGTATTCATACGGCGACGATATAAGGACTATAGACTGGAATGTGACCGCAAGGATGAAAAAACCTTTCGTGAAGATATTCGAAGAGGAGCGCGAGCTTGTGCTCATGCTTGTAGTGGATATTTCCGCGAGCGGAAGTTTCGGCTCCGGCGAGAATTTCAAACGCGAGATAGCGGCGGAAATAGCCGCGCTTCTGGCTTTTTCGGCCGTCAAGAACAACGACAAGGTCGGGCTGATCCTGTTCTCCGATATGATCGAAAAGTTCATACCGCCAAAAAAAGGCAGAAGCCATGTTTTCAGGATCATCAGGGAACTTTTGTTCTGCAAAGCAGCCTCGGCGGGAACTTCCATCGAGACCGCTCTGGAATATCTTAACAGCGTTCAGAAAAAGAAAGCTATTTCGTTCCTTATATCGGATTTTATGGACGACGGCTATGAAAAAGGCCTGCAGATAGTTTCGAAAAAGCACGATCTTATAGCTATAGACCTTTACGATAAAAGAGAGCGCGAACTGCCTGAGAAAGGTTTGTACGAATTCTTCGATAACGAAACGGGAAAAACAATGCTTGTTGACCTTAGCAGCAGGTCGAACAGGGAGATAATTAAAACCGGAATTGAAAAGAAAACTGCGCTTAAATCAAGGCTGTTCAGAAAGAACAGGATAGAAAGCATAACCATGGAGATTAACAAACCCTACATTCATCCGCTCGTGGCATTTTTCAAAAAGAGGAAAACTAAAAAGTGAGATACGGTTCTTTAATTATACTGATCCTGTCTTTCATTCTTTCGGCAGAGATAAGAATTTTCACGAATAAAACCGAGATTTATACCGGCGAGAGGCTGAGAATTACTGTCGAGATAAAGTATCCCGAAGGAGCGAATGTTGATCTGAGCAGGATCCAGAATACTCAGTCGGAGGATTTCGAGCTGGTCGGGTCCTCTGTCAGGTCGCAGGCGAAAGAAGCCGGGCTGATAAAAGAGGTTTTCCAGAACGATTACGCGGTTTTCGCGAAGGAAGGCGAACATTATTTCGGTCCTCTCGAATATTCATTCGTGAAGGGAGACGACTTATTCAGCTTTAAGAGCGATTCGTTAAGGATCAATGTCAAACTGATCATGAAGGAAGCCAAGGTAACTGTTATCGACTCGCTGGGCAATCAGAGAACGGTCTCTTTAGATTCATTAGGCATGGTGCTGCCGATCAAAGATATAGCGGTGTATAAGATGTCGGTGCGTGAAAAGTGGTATCTGAGTATTTTTATCGCGCTTGTATTACTGCTCATCCTGACTATATGGTTCATGGCTAAGAGAAAGCGGAAGAAGAACGGTACCGGTGAGGTTGTTGTCGAGAAAAAGATCCCGGCTCACATCATAGCTTTTCAGATGCTCGATCTGCTCAAAGAGAAGAATTATCTGACGAGAGGTGAGTTCAAGGAGTTCGCCGCCGAACTGTCATTAATATTCAGGAATTTTTTAGAGGACAGGTTCGATTTCCCGGGCGCGGAACTTCCGACAGAAGATCTAAAGACCGAGATAAGATCGAGAGTGACTGATGCCGAGACTATCGAGAATTCCGATAAACTTCTGGAAGTGACGGATTTTGTCAAATATGCCAAGTTCATTCCGCTGGAAGGAGAGCTTAAGTCGTTCCTCGAGTTCGCTTACAAGGCTGTGGATAAACTGAAAGAAGAAACGAACGGTAAGAAAAAATGATATTCAAATTCGCCGACCCTCATTATCTTTATTTGCTATTCGTGCCTGTAATTGCTTTACTGTACCATTTCATAAAGCAGAAACGGGCCTATATTAGATTTTCAGGCTCGGAGACTTTCTCGGGTGTGAAGAAAACCCTCAGGGTCAGGCTGATAGAGACCCCGTTCGTTCTTAAATTCATCGCAGCTGTGCTTATAATTATGGCCCTGGCCCGCCCGCAGTCAACATCCGAATCTTCGGAGACGAATACGGAAGGGATAGACATTATTATAGCGCTGGACATCTCGACATCCATGCTGGCTCAGGATTTTCAGCCTAACAGGTTCGAGGCTTCACTGGACGTTGCGCGCGAGTTCATCAACGGCAGAAAGAACGACAGGATCGGAATGGTGCTGTTCGCCGGGGAAGCTTACACGCAGTGCCCGCTGACAACAGATTACGGCATATTGAACGATCTTACCCGCAACATCAAGATGGGCGTGATCGAGGACGGTACGGCGATCGGCTCGGGGATCATCACCTCGATCAACAGGCTCAAGAACAGCGACGCGAAGAGCAAGGTCATTATCCTTCTTACGGACGGCGAGAACAACAGGGGCGAGGTGAGCCCTGAAACTGCGGCTGAAGTGGCTTCTGCTATGGAGATGAAAATATATACTATCGGCATCGGAAAGTCCAGAGCGCCGTACCCGTTCCAGACGCCGTTCGGTCAGACCGTGCTCCGCGAGGTCGAGTTCAAGATAGACGAGGAGATGATGACCAAAGTAGCCTCGACTACAGGCGGAAAATTTTACAGAGCTACAGATAAAGATAAACTCGCCAGCATCTACAAAGAGATAGACGAGCTCGAAAAAACGAAGATAGAGATCAAATCATATAAGCGCTTCCACGAAAAATATCACCTTTTCCTGCTTCCCGCCATACTTTTATTTTTGCTTGCATTACTTTTTGAAAACACTATATTTCTCAAAAACCCCTAGGTGGACGCATGGGAAGAAAAATACTCACTTTTATCGGCTATGTTCTGATGGCTTCGGCTTTTTATAACGGAATAATGGCTTATGTTAATAAAAACCTGACTGGCCAGATACCAGATATCAATGTCGGGATGGGCAAATTCCCCATGTGGCATCTTCTCGGAGTTCACGCGGTACTTTTTCTAGTCGGGCTTAGCGTTGTAATAATAGCAAGGCGGAAGAAGGAGAGGTAGAAAATGAGAATAAAACATAAAAAAGTTAAATTTGTGTCTGAAAGCGAGATGAAATCTATACTTAAAGATAAATCCCTTATCAAAGCTTTAGTCAAAGGAATTAAAGATTCAAGATCAGGAAAGTATAAGATCGTTGAAGAAGAAAGTTAAAACATTCGGCAGCAATGAAATATGGCCGTAAAAGAGCTTAAATACCCACCTGAGAAGAAAAAGGACGACTTCGTCGGTAAGTTCGTGATAATTAAGTAATTTCGGTTGACAGGATGACAAAATTTGCATAAATTATGTCAAGAGAAAGACTGAAATTATATGAAGGCGTATTTTATGGAAAAGATAGAAAGAGACATTAAAGGACTTCTTCTGTCAAAATTGAAACCGGGAAAGGTAATTGTTCTTTTGGGTGCGAGAAGAGTCGGGAAAACATTCCTTTTAAAGCAGCTGACCGATGAGATAAAAGAGGAACATATATTCCTTAATGGCGAAAATATTAATGTTCATCTCGAACTTGAACACAGGTCGGTCGAGAATTACAGACAGTTTCTCAACAATAAAAAATTACTGATAATAGATGAGGCTCAGAAGATCCCGGAGATAGGAAACCTCCTTAAGCTTATGATTGATGAGATCGAAGGTCTTAAGGTAATAGTAACCGGTTCTTCCGCTTTTGATATTGACAATATGACAGGAGAACCGCTGACCGGCAGGAAATACACTTACCGTCTTTTCCCGTTCTCGGAGAATGAATACTCAAAATATGAAAGTCATATTGACAGGAGGGAGAAAGCATCACGGAGGCTGATCTACGGAAATTATCCGGAACTCATAAACCTTCCCGATGACTCGGATAAAAGAGAATATCTGAACGAGATCGTTAGTTCGTATCTGCTCAAAGACATTTTGTCTTTCGAAAATATTAAGAACTCGTCCAGGATAATAAATATTTTACGGTTGATAGCTTTTCAGATCGGAAAAGAAGTGTCCTATCACGAGATTGGTAATCAGTTGTCTATGAGCAAGAATACGGTCGAAAAATATATGGAACTGCTGGCGAAAGTGTTTATCATCTTCAAAGTGGAGGGGTTTTCCAGAAATCTGAGAAAGGAGATATCGAAAAGCCCGAGATGGTATTTCTACGACAACGGCATAAGGAATTCGCTAATCGCCAATTTCAACAGTCTGAAATTAAGAAATGATACGGGACAACTATGGGAAAATTACGCGATCTCCGAAAGGATCAAATATCAGAATCAGAACAGGATGACGGTAAATAATTACTTCTGGAGAACATACGACCAGCAGGAAATAGACTGGATAGAGGAAAGGGACGGAACTCTCAATGCTTATGAATTCAAGATCAATAAATCAAAAATAAAAGTACCTGCGGCATGGCAGAAAGCATATGAGGGATCAAAGTTCGAGGTCATCACTCAGGATAATTTTCATGAATGGATAACGAAGTGAGAAAATGGACTATGCTTGAAAAATGAGTTACGATGTCCGCAACACGCAAGAAGTACACATAAGAATTCAAAACCGAATCGGTTGAGTATATACCTACTCCCCGATCACTTTGACCAGCACTCTTTTTTTTCGCCTGCCGTCGAATTCGCCATAGAAGATCTGCTCCCATGGTCCAAAATCAAGTTGTCCGTTAGTAACTGCGCATACGACCTCGCGTCCCATTACCTGCCTTTTTAAATGTGCGTCGGCGTTATCTTCATAGCCGTTGTGCCTGTACTGCGAATGCGGTTTTTCGGGCGCGAGTTTTTCGAGCCAGACCTCATAGTCGTGATGCAGCCCTGATTCGTCGTCGTTGATGAAAACAGATGCCGTAATGTGCATGGCGTTGACCAGAACGAGACCCTCTTTAATTCCGCTTTCGCCTATCGCCTGCTGAACTTCGTGCGTTATATTGAGGAATTGCCTTCTCTGCGTCGTATTGAACCACAATTCCTTTCTGTATGACTTCATATCCGCTCCGTTTTTTTAGATAAGGTAACAATCTCAAAGCCGAAATTCAAATCTTATATTCTTGACTAAATGACATGATATTTATTATATTCAATACTCTTCATGTAAAAGATAAAAATAGAAGTTAATTAACCATGGAAACGATGAGATGAGCGAAATATCCAAAACCTACGATCCGACGCTGATAGAGGACAGGATCTACGCGGAGTGGCTGAAAAAAGGCTACTTCAGAGGCAAAGTAAACAAAAACAAAAAACCTTATACGATAGTTATACCTCCGCCGAATATCACTAATATGCTGCACATGGGGCATGTTTTAAATAATACCCTTCAGGATGTGTTCATCAGATACTACAAGCTGAAAGGATTTGAAACCTGCTGGGTTCCGGGAACGGATCACGCTTCAATCGCTACTGAAGCGAAAGTCACTGCCATGCTCAAAGATCAGGGAATTAATAAAAAAGACATTGGCAGGGATGCTTTTCTTGAGAAGGCGAGAGAGTGGAAGGCAAAATACGGCGGGATCATAATTCAGCAGCTTAAAAAACTCGGATGCGCCTGCGACTGGGACAGGGAAAGATTCACGATGGACGACGACTATTATAAAGCCGTTATAGACACTTTTGTCGATCTATATAAAAAAGGGCTTATTTATAAGGGATACAGGCTTGTGAACTGGTGCCCGGCTTCAATGTCGGTAATATCTGACGAAGAAGTTGAATTCGTAGAGAGAAAAGGCCATTTGTGGTATTTCAAATATCCGATCAAAGATTCAAATGAATTTGTAACTGTAGCTACAACAAGGCCGGAAACGATGTTCGGCGATACGGCGGTAGCTATACATCCCGAAAATGAAAAACTGAAGCATCTGATCGGCCGTACTGCTGTTCTACCTCTTGTAGGAAGGGAGATCCCGATAATAGCTGATACTCACGCCGATCCGGAAAAGGGAACAGGCGCGGTTAAGATCACACCCGGGCATGATCCTAATGATAATCTCGTAGGGAAGAGGCACGGGCTTCAGGTCATCAATGTCATGAACCCGAACGCGACTTTAAATGACAATGTACCCGAAAGGTTCAGAGGACTGGACAGATTCGTTGCGAGAAAAAAAGTTGTAGCGGAACTTCAGGAACTTGGGCTTATAGATAAGATCGAAGACCATGTACATCAGCTTAGTATTAGCGAAAGAGGAAAAGAACCTATCGAATATCTGATGTCGGAACAGTGGTATATTAAAATGTCCGAACTTGTTAAGCCTGCAATTGAAGTTGTAAGAAATGAGAAAATAAAATTCCATCCCGAAAAATGGGTTAAAACATATTATCACTGGCTTGAGAATGTTCAGGACTGGTGTGTATCCCGTCAATTATGGTGGGGGCACAGGATCCCGATATATTACTGCTCGAACGAAGGTTGCAAAGATGTTAAAATGGTTGAGACATCGAAACCTGAGAAATGTGTTCGTTGCGGTTCATCCGAACATATTCATCAGGACAATGATGTGCTTGATACATGGGCATCAAGCTGGATATGGCCTTACGAAGTTTTCAGAACAAAGGAAGAACAGGATTATTTCTATCCTACAAACATTCTCGTAACAGGACCGGATATTATCTATTTGTGGGTAGCCAGGATGATAATTGCAGGTATGGAATACAAGCATGAGATCCCTTTCACAGATGTTTATTTTAACGGTATAGTCCGAGATGAAAAAGGCCGTAAAATGAGTAAATCACTCGGGAATTTTACTGATCCGCTTGAACTTTTTAATATTTATGGAGCTGATGCGGTGAGATTCACCATTGTGCGGTTGACGCCAATCGGGAATGATGTATTGTTTGCTGACGAGAAATGCGAGCTTGGGAAAAACTTCGCCAACAAGCTGTGGAATGCGGCGAGATTTTTGATGATGAACAAGGAAAAAAATCCGGGTATCAAACAGGTATGTCATACGGAATTCATCGAGGACAAATGGATAAATTCAAGGCTGAATCATACGATAGAGACCGTAGAAGAAAAGGTCAAGACATTCCAGCTTAACGATGCGCTCAAAGCTGTCTATGAATTCTTATGGAACGACTTCTGCGACTGGTATATCGAGATGGCCAAATCAAGGTTCCAGTCAGAGAATGAAGAGGAAAGGATCTCCGTTCTCGAGAACGCTTTCTACAATTTCGATGTCGCTCTGAGACTTCTTCATCCGTTCATGCCTTTTATAACCGAAGAACTGTGGCAGAAAATAGAAGAAAGGCCGGAAGGGTCTTCGATAATGCTGTCGTCAATTCCCGAGCCGGATCTTTCTCTTATTGACCTCGGCGCCGAGAATATAATGGAGACCGTAAAAGAGCTCATCGGAAGGATCAGGAACATCAGGGCGGAGAACAACATTCCTCCGTCGCAGATGTTAAAGCTCGTGCTCAAATCTGACAATTCTGACCTGAAAAAATTCGAACCGGTCATTAAGTTCCTTGCCAAGATCACGGAAATCACCTTTGATCCCGCTTCAACAAAACCGAAGCTCTCAGCTACAGCACTGATAAACGGAACCGAAATGTTCATCCCCTTAGAAGGCGTTATTGATGTTGAGGCGGAAAAATGTAAGATCGAGAAAGAGATTTCGAGGCTGGAGGGAATAAACGCGGGAATAAACGCCAAACTTTCCAACGAGCAGTTTACTTCACGAGCGCCGGAATCTGTCCTTTTAAGAGAAAAAGACAAGCTGAGAAATAACATTGAGTCTATTGATAAACTTAGGTCCAGTCTCGAAAATTTTCGTTAGAGAGGTCGGATGGATAATAAGCTTATAATACTGCTCCTCGCTGCGGCGTCATTCTGTTCCGCGTTCGATCTGAGGGACTATGAGCCAAAGCAGATCACTACCGAGACCTCAAGAGAATCTGATATTTTAATAAAAGACAAAAACACTGTTTATTTTGCTTCGGACAGAAGCGGGAATTTTGACGTTTATAAAAAAGACCTGTTAAAAGAGACAGTCACCCGGCTTACATATCAGCCTTCGAATGAATATCCGCTGCATTTTTCAAAAAAGATACTGATGAGGTCTGATGAGACGGATATTTTCGGCAACCTTTATTTTTTAACAGAAAAAGGCAGTCAGGAGCTTGTATATTCCGGCATCGGGGAAGAGAGTTCTCCAATGTTGCATAATAAGATAATATATTTTTGTTCGAAAGGAACGCTCTATTCATTCCTGCACGGAGAGAAAAAAGCCGGGAAGGTCAAAGACAATATCGGGGAAAAAGCCGTCTTTTTAAATGACGGGAACATTCTTTTTCAGTCCGTACCGGATGTTAATGGGTTTAATAACCTGTTCATCACATCGCCGAAAGACGGCGCGCAACAGGTTCAGATAACTTTCGGACAGAGGATAGTTACCGGCTTTGATGCCGACGGGTCGGGAGCGATAATAATATTTTCGGCGGTGACGCAGGATACTAACGGGGACAACAGGATCGACAATGAGGATAATTCGGCGCTTTTCAGGATAGATAAGGACGGTGATTATTATAGAGATCCGATACAGCTCACTCCCGAATCGTACTCGTCAAAAAAGCCCGGACTCAGTCCTGACGGGAGAATTTATTACATATCCGACAGGAAAGGCAATGACGATGTGTGGTCCTGCGGAAAGGAAGGTATAGTGCCCTATCTGAACGATTTTTATGCACAGTCGGACCTGTCCGACCGGATCTTCGACATGTACAGGGCGCAGTCGCTTCTTGCCGGGATCACCGGCGGTACCGGCGGCACGGAATACCGCGAGCTTTTAACAAGCGCTCTTCTTTCATACAACAGAACGATCTCTTTTTCAAATGATGACGCAGAGAGGAGTGCTTATGTGTATTTCAGAATAGCGGAGATCTACGGTCTTGCGGGAAAGCATTCCTCGGCCGAATCGATCTACAGGATCCTGATGAGCAGATATGGAGAAAGCGAAAAAATATATGCCCTGTCGGAAGTGCGCAGGATAGAAACAGAGCTGAAAAGAAAAGATATTGACGAATCAGTCTACGGATATGAGCTTGACGGTTATGTCAGATACCTGATCTCGCTGTCTGAAAAACTTTCAGACAAAGACGCGGTGAACACGGTACTGGTAAAGATCGGGAGCCTATATACCGGCACGGGCAGGTTCAGCTCGGCAGACGGTTATTTCCTCAGGTCTTATACGGCCGCGGACGGCAGCGTAAATCCTGAAAGCTATTTCCGTCACGCTCTCTCAAGCATGGGCGAAGGAAGCATAAAGACTTCCGGCCTGCTGATAGAGATTGCCTCCGTAAACGCCAGGGATCGTGACGCCAGGGAACTGTATATACAAGAGTATTTCAGCTACGCGGAAAAGGCGGGGGTTTCAAAAGATCAGTTACTAGGCCTTTCGGAGATGTGGAAAAACGCGCCTGAACTGAAGGCTTATGTAAATCTTAATGCCGGCAACTTCGCCGAAGTAAAGGACATGTTCGTGTCCGATCCTAACAATATAAGCCTGAAAAGATATTCTGCCCAGGCAGATACAAAGCTGGCCGTAAAACTTATAAACGAAGGATTCGAGGACGAAGCCGAGGGCCTGCTGAAATATATGGTCCTGAACTACAGGGGGTTCGATCATGACCTCTATTCTGTTCTGGCGGGCAGGATGCTTTCGGGAATCTATCTGAAAAGAGGCGCTTCGTTCGCGCGCAGGAATAATCACGACAACGCTCTTCTTACTTATACGGTAGCTTTCGGGCTGGATAAGAGGAACGCCGAAGTGATAAGAGGAGTGGCGGATTCATATTCAAGGCTGGGAAGGATCGACGGCGCAATAACTTTCTTTGACAAAGAACTGAATCTGAACAGGAATGATCCGTACATCAACTATGCTCTGGGCTACAGTTACTCTCTAAAGGCAACATCGGGTCAGAGCGCGAAAAGAGACATGACGGAAGCGGTAAGATTTCTAAAAAGATCGCTGGAGCTTGACAGCAGCCTTAAATATTCCTATCTGACTCTTTCTTTCTGCTACGAGGCCATGCATAATATAAGGCTGAAAGAAGAAGCCGGGAAAACTGAAAGAAATATACTGTTAAAAGCTCTCGATTTTATAACCGGCCCATTCAGGTTCGTTCTGGAAACGGTCAATATTATTGAGGACTCGGACGCCGACTATACTGATATGGCTCTTACGCTTCTGGGAAAAGGAATAAGTCTCTGCAGCGGAGATGAGGACAAAGAACTGATGCTTAAAATGAAACTGAATCTGGCGAATAATTATTACAATATGGGTGAGTACGCCCGAGGCCAGGCGCTGAGCAATTACCTCGATATAATGAAACAGGGTTACCGTTTCAGCTCGGACAGGCAGGAGGCCATAATAAACGAAAGGATAGGGCACTGTTTCTTCACTTCCGGAAACGACGAGGCGGAAGAATATTACGATAAAGCGCTTGAGATATACAAAAGGCTTAACGACAGGCAGGGAGAGCTGAGGGTTTCAATGAGAACAGCTCTTTTGTTCCTTACAAGGACGGACAGTGAAGGCGATCTTATCGGCGGAGACGATGCGTACAGAAAATATTCAGAGATAATGCTGAAACTGAAAAGCGAGGACAATACTGAAGCGATAAATCTTATAAAGAGGAACAGTGCGTTCGCGAAACTGACAGATCAGGAATATTATTTGTCCGCCGGAATAGTAGACGAGATATTCTCGGGCGGTAAAGAGTTTTCCGACGGCAGGTCAGGCGACAACATGATAATCCTTAACCTGATCGGGCTGGACATACCTGTATGGAAACTCGACCTTGTCCTCGGTTCACAATATGCAGAAGGGTTCCAGGGAAAGGATGAGCTTGCTCTTCTTTATTCGATGCAGGCATCCAATTTTCAGAATGTTAAAGAATTTGAAAAAGTTAAAAACTATCTTTCAGAAAAAGCGGAAATATTCAGGAAAAAGGACAACAGACTGGCTTTAAGCCTTATTGAAAACAGGCTCGGCGTGATCGGCTACTACACAAAAGACTGGAAAGGAAGCATAAGGCATTTTACAAATTCAAAGGAACTCTGTATTAAGCTCGAGCTTTTCAGCTCAGCTTTAGAGAATGAAAATAATATATTAAAAGCGATCCTGAGCGGTTTCTCTGAAGCAGGGACAGGCGTCCCGGAGTCCGCTTATGCCGATACCACTGTGTTCTCGCTTGCGAACAGGTTCGCGGAGCCCGCCGAAAAAGCGGAGAACAAAAACCTGAAAGGAATGCTAGCCCTCAGCCTTTATAAAAAGCTTAAGGAGGGAACGCCCGCCGAAAAGTTCAAGTCATACAGCCACCTTGTTAATTCGGTCAGGATGTTCTCTCAGGCGGATTCCGTTCTAGCTCTTCAGGTGAGGCAGAACGAAAAAAAGAACAGGCTGTCGGCGGCTGTTCTGTATAATCTGTCGTCCGCTCTGTTCGAATCGGGAGAAACAGAAAAAGCGGACAAATATTTTATAAACGGCCGGGAAGCGGCATCGCAGACACAGGACAGGCTGATCAAATGGAGATATCTGTTCAGAGCGGGCGATCTTGAACCGGACAGAGAAAAGAAATTCGCATACTATCAGGAGGCTGAGAGGATACTTTCTGAATACCTGCCTTCTACTGCCGACTACGAGCTCGTCAGAGGGTGGAAGGATGATATCAGGCCGCTTTATGACAGGCTGATAATCTCCTGTCTTGAAAGAAACGACCGCTTTTCAGCCATGAATTACGCGGAGAGGTACAAGAACAGGATATTTCTGAATTATTATTCGAGCCGTTACCTTGATTACAGGGAACAGCTTCATAAAATACACATAAGGAAGATCAGGTACAACAACGACGAGATAGTCAGGTACAGGCACAGGGCGGAAGTATTAAAGAACAGGGATTCCGAAAGATTCGCCTCACTTATAAAGGAATATGAGGATCAGGCGGATTTTTATGAAAAAGAGCTCGGCGATATTTATGGTCAGATAAAAAGATCGGGTGATGAAAGGCTTTTGCAGTTCGTGAGCATAGAGGATATGGACAGGGACGGCGTACTCGACATCCTCGGAGACTACAGGGCTTTATTAAGCGTGTATTCATTACCTGACAAGGATGTCTGTTTCTACCTGAGCAGCGGCCATATGACATCTGCTTTCTTCTCCGGAGGCAGCCTTTTTGACAATTTCGGCCCGGAACTTGAGGAGGTCGAGCATATTTTCATAAGTCCCGATACAGAGGGCCGCAGCGGAGAGATGGCAGATCTCAACCCGGCCGGCGTCGTCCCTGAACATCTGACCGTTACGCTTCTGCCTTCAGCCCAGAGCCTCAGAACTGTGAGCGAGAACGCCAACATCAATTATTCTGAGTTCAAGAAAGCTTCCGGGGCTGACCTTGCTTCAGACGATCTGTCGCCGGCTTTCGAGAACGGCGGCATCATCTATTTTGACAGACCTGCGGAAACAGACGCGATAAATTCGCTTGAGAACGCTTTTACCTTCGGCGGGAAAATGATCAGGGTCAGTGATTTTCTGAAGTACAAGGTCCCTGCCTATGCCGTAGTAATCAGCGGTTTTGAAAGAGAGCCGGGCAGTATAGCCGGTCTGATCACGGCGAACAGCCTGATATTTTCGGGAGTACAGACTGTGATAATGCCTCACGGGAAAGAAGGAAATTCAGATATGGCGCTCCTGGCGGAAAAACTGAAAGAAATGTCTGGAGAAAAGGATATTGCTTCAGTTATAAAAGAAAACAATATTGAATGTACTGTCTTCGGACTTGCCGGAATGGACAGGGAAGCGCAGAGGACATTCGCTCAGACCAACCTCAGATCATCTCTTCTCAATGCCGTAAGGTATTATAACAGCCAGGTTTATGAAAAAGCCGCGGTCTATTTTATACAGGCTCTGGCTATGGCCCGGAACACAGGAGACAGGCAGGAACTGAACATTTTAAAAACGCTGATAAGCTCTCTTTCAAGGATGAAGGATTACAGGCGAGCCGTAAATTACGGTCTTGAGTTAATAGCTTACACAGACAAGAACTCGCTTCAGAAAGAACTTCTTCTTGCCTATGACTCCCTGTCAAAAGACCATTTCAGGAACAGAGAATACGGAAAAAGCGCCGAGTATCAGTACAAGATAATTTCTCATCCCGGAAGCGGCGATGCGGAAAGAACCGCGGCCTACGATATGCTCTCGGTGATATACTCGTACAGCGGTGATTTCAGAAAGAGCATAGGATATAAGAAAAAATATCTTGAGACCGCGGGACTTACATCGTCACCCGGAGCTGAATCATTCAGCGCTGAACTTGAAGGCGGGCAGAAAGAGCTTCTGTTCAATTCCTTAAGGAACATTATGGTAAGCTATTACAGGGCGGGCGACACTGATTCCGCGCTTGTTGTTTACGGCATGATAAATGATAATATCGAGATTTTCGAGGATGTGAGCGCGTCTTCATACGGCGAACTTCTGGAGTCGGCGGGGCTGTGCTATTTTAAAAAGTCCGCTTTCTCCAAAGCCGAAGAGCTTTATATTGAATCGCTGGAATACATAACTGACGAGAGCAGGAAGGCCTCGGTATATATTAACCTCAGCGACCTCTATTATTATACCGACAGGCTGTCTTCGGCCGCGGAATACATCACGAAGGCTGAACAGGGAGGGGCTATCTCAGAACCGGACAGAATGAGGATGTATAACACAAGAAGCCTTATAGAAGTAAAGCTGGACAACATCCCCGCCGCCAGGACTTATTCATACAAAGCGCTGGAAAAAACGATAGCGTCAGGCGACATGTTCGAGGAGAGCACCGCGAGGGTTAACCTTGCCCGTATAATGATAATGGAGAATGATATTGAGGGCGCCCGGAGGAACCTTGCCCGCTGCCTGGAGCTTTCGCGAAGCACAAATAATATAAGGGCTGAACTTTCCGCGGAATTCTACAGGGGAGAGATATTTATAAATCAGCTGCAAAGGCCGGACAGCGCGCTTAGCAGGTACAGGAAATGCATCAGGCTTTCATCGGATGCGGGCGACAATTATTTCCGTTCCAGGGCTATGCTTGGGGCAGGAACCGCGTTCTTCTTTCAGAACAGGCCTGATTCAAGCGAGTTCTATACCCTGAGAAGCCTCGCGTCAGCGGAAGAGTTCGGGTTCGCGGATGTGTATTTCAGCGCGGCGGCCAGGCTTTCGGAAATATACTGGGGCACGTCAGACGAAAAGGCTCTTAATATACTTGGCAGGATGACAGAAAGAGCCATTCAGACGCTGATATCGGGCGAGAGCCGTTTGCCCGCCGATCAGTTCTCCCTTGTAAGAACTGCTTTTGAAAGAAAGGTGTTCCTGCTACTGAACAGCGGTGATTTCGACAGGTGTCTTGAAGAGATACAGGCAGCGGATATTTTGCTTTCCATGAATGACATTAAGCACTTCAGGGCTCTGGCTGAAAGGTCAGCCTCAAAGAAAATCCCGGATATATCGGTCAGCCTGATCCGGAACATGCTTTTAGAAAATGAGGCTATTTTTGTCTTTGTTACTTTTTCCGGTAAAGCCAGACTGATAGCGATAACGCGCAGTGATGTGAAACTGTCGGAGTTCCCGGTAACTGCCGACATGGGTACCTTAGTATCAAAAATAGGATCCAAAGCCGATATTTTAAATTTGTCCAGAAAAGTTTATCAGACGATCTTCTCTAGGGATGTGCTTAATCTGATCCAGGACAAAAGCAGTCTTATTATTTATTCCTCCGGACAGTTGAAGAATTTCCCGTTCGACGCGCTTTTTGACGGTAAAGACTACCTTGTGGACAGGTTCAATATTACTGAAACGGGCAGGATATTTTTCAGGCCGGAGAGTTTGAACGATACGGAAAATATACAGAGTATTTCTTTTGTAAATCCGTTTACAGCCGAAAGCGAGCTTGTTTTTGCCGAAAGGGAGACCGTCGCGCTGTCGGAGGTCTTTAGAAACACTACTCCTGTTAAAGGAATGCAGGCAACGGAATCGCTTTTAAGATCGCCTCTTCTGGCTGAGTACAACCTTGTTCATCTCCCTGTGCACAGTTTTATTCTGAAAAGGGATTCATTGAGCGCGGCAGGGAAATCAAGCTATATTCAGCTGTCGGCTGACGATTATAACGACGGAAAATTCTCATGGGGCGAAATAGCGGAGGGGAATTTTGCCGGCAAAGACATTATCATGTCCGGATGCGAGACCGCGGGCAGGACCGGCGAGGAATACTATTCGTATTTCGACCTTACATCCGCTTTCTTTGAATCCGGCGCAAGATCCGTCATTTCAAGCAAATGGCGCACGGACGACCTTGCGGCCTCCGTGCTCATGAAGAGATACTTCAGGTATCTTGCGGCCGGTCTGGGCGGATCGGAAGCGCTGAGTACCGCGAAACGGGATGTCAGGCAGTACTTCGATCCGCATCCGTACTATTGGGCGAACTTCAAGATAGCGGTGAGATAACGAAAATCTTAGACGGGAAAAATGAAAATATTCTTGTTATTGACAATACTCCTCACGGTAGGCTGCGCAGGACCAAATAGGAATTTTCAGGAAATCGCGGATAACATATTTAAAAATCTGGAAACTAAATCTGAAAATGAGCTTTTGCAGCATTTGAAGATCGCTTCAAAAAATTATCAGGGACAATACGATCCAAATGTACTGGTGCCGTTAGAGATCTTAAAAAAACGGGGGGATAAATCCGTTAATTTGCTGGGTGATGCTCTATTTGATGAAAAAAACTATCGAGAAGAAGTAAGAATACAAATCATCAGAATACTGGGAGAGATTCAAAACGATCAGGCGATCCCTTATCTTCAAAAAGCCGCAAAATCTATTGATAACGATATTTCTGTTCCAGCAGCAAGCTCTTTGAGCCGTTACAAAGACTTTACGGCCGATGCATTGATTGAACAATTGAATAAAGTTATGGACGATGAACATAAAAGGTATAAAGTATTGATAAGATTCCAATCTTATGCCTATAAATACTTAAGGGGAAGTGAAAGAGCTTACAATGCGTTAATACCTTTAATTTTGGATGAAAATATGGAAATACACTCAAGACAGTCAGCACTTCTCGCATTAGCAGGTATAAATATTCAAAGCGAAGAGATTCTTACATTTTGTAGAAAGATCATTCCTGATGATTCAGTTGATCCTATGTTAAGGACGGCTGCTATTGCAGTAATCTCAAGATTTAAGAGACTGGATTTTCTTGATTTGATCTATAATACGATAGTTGAAACACATGATATGCAGGTGGCACAAGCTGGATTGAGACAATTTACAGAGTATCAGCACCCTCTTGCTGATCAGAAAATAAATGATTTTAAAGAGCTGATTAAAGATAAGGAATATTTGAAGAACAAGCAGAAAAAAGTAAATGAATATTACACAAAATCAAAAATCAGAGACGATGACAGAGGAAAATCAAGAGACGCTTTCGATAAATCAAAAAACATTGAAAAGTCCTATCAAGAATTTATAGAGTTTGCAGAACGAAACACGGAAAGAATGAATAAAGAGGGGATCAAAATACCATGAAGACGACTCTGTTAAAAACAATCCTGATCCTAATGTTAATCTCATCTACTTTTGCGAAGGATCAAAAATCAGAGCAAGATATTCCGACTCACAACATTGACCGTATATGGATAAGTATGGGGTTGGGTATAGGAGGCGAAGGTATTGATAACTGGCAGCCTTACCCGTCTTCCGAATTCAGCTTCAATTACTCATCAGGTAGTAAGCTGCTCAGGTTAAGGTATTATTACAACAGTTTGCACGCGCCTTTTACAGAGCAGTTGAAGTGTGTGAGGGATCTCGGTTTACTTTACGGGTACAGAAAGCAATTAGCAAAAAGTGCGGTATCTCTAATCGGAGGAATAAGTTTGGTCAGCGGTTATTATTACAAATGGTTGGGATATTATTCAGGAGAAGAATACGACAGGAAAGTTATTGCAGCAGTCGGATTTCCATTTGAAGCCCAATTGGACTGGTCACCTTTCAGAAAGTTCGGAATAGGATTGAGTATTTACGGCGATATCAATACAGAAATGAGTTTTTACGGATTAATGTTACTTTTCAATATAGGAAAACTGAGGTAAAATTTTGTGAAAGCTAAAGTAATAACCGGAATAATGATCCTGACACTTATCTCAACGACTTTCGCGCAGGATGCAAATACGCAGGAAAAAATACATGACCTGCATAAAGAAATGATTACAGTTCCGCTCTATGAAAATCATATTAAGGATTACCGGGTCAGCCAAACGGTCAGGTACGGTGTTAAGTGGACTTCTATCGGTTCCATTCCTCTAACATTTTTGGTAATGAACGATGCTCATGAAGACTGCGAATTTATTTGCGCTGCAGTTGTTTTGTCTGCGGCGGTATTGATCCCAGTGGCGGGTGCCGGAGGTTCTGCTTATGGTTATTTCCATGGAAAAAGACTGAACAAGATCAAAAAGTCCGATCCTGAATATTTTACAGAGGCATTCTCATTCGGGACTTATCTTTTTTGATTGCTTAAAAGATGGTTTATTGTTAGCTTGATTATCTCTTTACAAATTGTTGAAATAAAAAACGGAGAAAGTTATCACCGGTTTAATTCGATTATACTCGATAAGTATTTTAAAAAGTAGAAAAAGTTCTTGTGTAATCGAATAAAATAGTTTAAATTACAAATGGTTCTATTATAGTCGAAAGGTGTGATAGTGATAAAAAGAGATATTTACCTGACGAAACTTCTAAAGTATGTTGACAAGCCTATTATAAAGGTGCTCACCGGAATTCGCAGAAGCGGCAAGAGTACCATATTGAAGATGCTTTATGAAGAACTTACAAAGAGAGAAATAAAAAAGGAAAACATCGTTTTTATCAATTTTGAGTCGCTGGAATTTGATTACATAAAAAACTATTCAGACTTATATAACTTTGTCAAAAAGTCTTTCAAGGGTATTAAAGGGAATAAATATATTCTACTGGATGAAGTTCAGGAAGTTGATCAGTGGGAAAAAGCAGCAGCATCATTCCTGGCCGACGGAAATGGGGATATAGTTATAACAGGTTCAAATGCGCACCTGCTTTCTTCAGAACTTGCAACTATGATAAGCGGCAGATATGTTGAGATCCCTGTACGTACTTTAAGTTTTGCGGAATTTCTGATGTTCAGAAAGAAAAATGATCCTAAAGAAATTGACGATGAATTCAAGCTGTTTTTAAGATACGGCGGATTTCCGGGTATTCACTTTTTGGTTTTTGAGGATGAAATTATTGTAAATTATCTTAACTCAATTCTAAATACTCTTTTATTGAAAGATGTTATAGCGAGAAATGATATAAGGGATTCGTCTCTGCTTGAAAATACGGCAAGGTATCTTACTGATAACTGCGGAAGTATTAGTTCCGGTAAAGGTATATCAGATTATTTGAAATCTATGAAAATTAAAGTTTCAACCGATACTGTGATAAATTACTTAGGCTATCTCGAAAAGGCTTTTCTATTCACTAAGCTTAACAGGTACGACCTCAAAGGAAAAAAATGGCTTGAAGTGAATAACAAATTTTTTCTTGGGGACATCGGTTTGCGAAACGGACTTATAGGATTCAGAGATAAAGACATTTCAGGAGTTCTTGAGAATGTTGTGCTAAATGAACTTCTTGTTAGAGGTTACAAAACAGGAGTAGGTGTTATAAACGGGAAAGAAATTGATTTTATTGCCGAAAAGAATAAAGAGAGATTATATATTCAGGTCTGTTATCAGCTGAATTCAGAAAAAGTCGCTGACAGAGAATTCGGGAGTTTAGAAATGATCGGTGATAATTACAGAAAGATAGTTCTGACAATGGATAAATTTTATCCCACAGACAGAAACGGTATAGAAAGAATTTATATTCCGGATTTTTTACTGGGTATTTAAAAAAAAAGCCCCGGGATACGGGGCTTGAATGAGTCGGGTGGAGATTATTTATAATCTATCGGCGTAACTTCGTTATTGAGCACCATGAGACCGTTCCCTGCAAGCGCGCCCATTTCATCTTCGCCGGCATAAACGACTACCGGAGCTATCCACGCTGTTCTTTCTTCGATCTGTTTGTTAAAATCGGGATTGAAAGCTATTCCGCCTGTAAGGATTATGGCATCAACTTCACCTTTTAAAACCGTCGAAAGCTCTCCAATGGATTTTGCGACCTGATATATCATTGCGTCGTGGATCTTTATTGCTTCTTTGTCTCCTGCGAGGCACCTTTTTTCCACTTCGTAGGCGTCGTTAGTACCGAGATACGCCGCGAATCCGCCTTTGCCCTTGAACATGAGCTTCATTTCTTCATGCGTGTATTTTCCGCTGAAAGCCATTGCGCAGACATCGCCTGCGGGGAGAGTTCCGCTTCTTTCGGGGCTGAAAGGTCCTTCGCCGTCAAGAGCCTGGTTCACGTCAACGACCTTGCCTTTTCTGTGCGCGCCTACGGAAATTCCTCCGCCGAGGTGAGCTACGATAACGTTCACTTCCTCGTATTTTTTATTCACGCTCTTCGCATATCTTCTTGCCACCGCTTTCTGGTTGAGCGCGTGGAATATTGATCTTCTTTCGAAAAGGGGGTGTCCTGCTATTCTTGCAACATCATCCATCTCATCAACAACGACCGGATCTGCAATTACGGCTACTGCTCCGTTCTTGAGGGAATTAGCTATATCTTCGGCAATAAAGCATCCGAGGTTCGAGGCGTGGTCTTTGTTGCTGCTCTTTATATCCGCTTTCATCTGCTCGTTCACTTTGAAAACTCCCGAGGGAACAGGTTTCACAAGCCCGCCTCTTCCGACCACTATCATTATCTTATCCAGCTCTATCTCAGCGTTCTTGAGCTCTTTTAGAATAACTTCTTTTCTGAAGTCGTACTGCTCGATTATCTTCTTAAAAGGCGCGAGCTCCTCCACAGAGTGCTTTATGTTCTTGAGAAACACGAGCTTTTCGGCGTCATAGACCGCTATTTTGGTCGAAGTCGAACCGGGGTTGATGGCCAGGATCCTTTTGTTTTCCATGCAATTCTCCATTTTTTATAATTAATTTTTATGCCATTAAACAGGACATCGCTATACAGTAATATTTTGACGCCTCGCTTTCGCTCCTGCTCATCACAACGACAGGTTTTTCCGTTCCCTGTATCAGTCCTCCCAGTTCCGCTCCGGCAAAAAGCATAAGGCCTTTGTAGAACGAGTTGCAGGAATCGAGCGATGGGAAAATGAGAATGTCCGCGTCTCCGTTTACGGGAGTATGCACTCCTTTTATGGACACGCTTTCCTTATCGCAGGCCAGAAAAATGTCGAGGGGGCCGTCAATTATGCAGTTCGGTATCTGTTTCCTCTCCGCCATTTTGCAGATGGCTGAATAATCTATCGTATTAGGGAAATTCGGGCTGACCTTTTCGCTGGCGCCTATCAGCGCTATCTTTGGTGTGTCTATGCCGAAAGCTCTTGCCATTTTCAGGCAGTAGTTAATCTCGGCTAATTTCTGCTTGAGGTCCGGGAAGGGAAGCACCGCGGTATCAGAAACGAAGAGAAGTTTGTGGTAAGCAGGTATCTGCATTACGGCCACATAGCTCATTATAGCTCCGGGCGACATGAGCCCCTTGTTCTTGTCGAGTACGGCTTTTAAAAATTCGTCGGTACCTACAAGCCCCTTCATAAGCACATCCGCTTCACCGTTTTTCACCAGATGAAGAGCTGTTTCGATCGCATTTGAAGGGTGATCTGTGCTGACTATTCTGAATATCGCAGGATCTATTCCCTCTTCTTTTGCCCTAAGCTCGATCTTGGTCTTACAGCCGACCATTATGGCTTCCGCGAAACCGTCTTTGACGGCACGGGATATTGCCCCGATCGTGTTCTGATCCTCGCCGCAGGCAACGGCTATTTTTTTCTTTATGCCCGACTTCTGAACATGCCCGACCATCTGATCGAGGCTTCTGATAGGATCCATTTGGGTCAGGCTCCTATGCGTTCATCGCGGCAAGCGCGATGGAATAAAGCTTGGTTTTAACGCTGTCGCCTCTCGAAGAGAGAACCGCGGGCACTTTTGCCCCGAAAACGATAGCCCCGAGCTCTCCGTCGCAGATTTTAGTGTGGAATTTATAAAATGTATTTCCTGATTCTATGTTCGGGAATACTATACAGTCCGCGTCCCCGGCGACAGGGCTCTTGAGTTTTTTTATCTCGGCGCTCTCTTTGTCAACAATAACATCAAGTGCTAAAGGACCGTCAACCAGAGCGCCTTTTATCTGTCCTCTTTCCGCCATCTGGGTTATTATGGCCGCGTCGGCGCAGGCCGGGATCTTATAAGAAACCTGTTCAGTAGCGGCTAGAAGAGCTACCTTGGGCGTTTCTATTCCCAGTGATTTTGCAACTTTTATAACATAGTTGGTGATAGCTATCTTCTGTTCGAGATCGGGAAGAGGTATGATAGCGACATCCGAAACAATGAACAGCTTATGATATCCGCGGTTCTCGATAACGGTCACATGCGTAAGAATAGCCTTGGGCGGCATAAGTCCCTTTTCCTTATCGAGAATGGCTTTCATGTATTTATCTGAAGTTACAAGGCCCTTCATAATAAAATCGGCTTTGCCTTCATTTATAATTTCAACAGCTTTATAGGTAGCCTTCATTTCATCGGCTTCATCTACTATCTCGAATCTGCTTATGTCGAGGTTGTGCTCTTTACATACTTTTTCGATCTCTGTTTTTGATCCGACGAGTATGGCACTGATTATACCTCTTTCCACAGCGTCGTAGGCAGCTTCAATTGTGTGGGCGTCGTTGGCGTAAGCCGCGACCATTCTTTTTTTCGGTTTCGATTTTAGTGTCTCAAGCATCTGGTCCAGTTTTGTGATAGGCATGATCCGCTCCCAATATTATTGTTTGTCAGTTACTTATTTCAAGGTTACCAAAAATAATTTTTTTGACAATTTTAGTCAAGATTTTATTTATAAAAGAATATGCTTATTAATCGCCGGAAGAGCTTTCAGTTTACTCACTTCAATTGTAAGCGGCTGATAGTACAAGGCCCAGGAATATATTTCTGATATCGTATTCATTATACTGATCTTTGTCCTTCATGCCACTTGTCTGGAAAGTCACGGCAAGACCAAGTCCCCAGTTCTCGGAGACCATCCATTCTTTTCCCGCACAGAACTCAAAGCCTACCCCGAGCTCCGATTCCCCCTCATAATCGCCAATTTCCAAAGTTGCCACCGCAAGGTCGACGGCTCCTGTCAAAAAGAAATTGTTCGGCCAGTAGTAGGTCGCTCCTCCGCCAATGGCGGACACGCTGTAAACCGTGTCCTTGGCATTGCCTAAAGTTGTTCCGCTCAGCTTCACTTCGGGATTCTCTATCGAAGTACCGGAAAATTTTCCGAACAGCACCCAGTTCTCGGTTACCGAACCCCCGAACTGCAAAGAAAAAAGACCCGCGGTACCGCTGAGCTCGATTATTCCGCCGTACTCCATGCTTCCGAACCCCGCACCCGGCTGTACCCTAAAATAAAAACCGTCCCTCGTCTGAGACAACAGCATTGACGCAACAGCCAGCACCGCAATGATGAATATTCTTTTCATTTATTCTTCTCCTCTGTCTTTTTCCGGCATTATAAATATAAGCAGTATGTAGATCAGAAGTCCCGGGAAAGCCGCGCTGAATATCGACGCCAGAACATAACCAATTCTGACAACGGTCGGATCCCAGTCCAGCCATTCCGCTATTCCGCCGCACACCCCGAAAAGCATCGAATTTTTCTTTGATTTCGTCAGTCTCATTTTTTACCGTCCCCTATGTTCATTAACGGGAGTGGATTGGGGCTGTCGCCGTTAAGAAAGTAGATCTTCGAATTCCCGTCCTTGGAGATATCCTTCAGCGCTTCAAGAGCCTGGAGTTTTATGTAGTTGGCGTTGTTACCGATAGAATTGTTGATTTTTGCTATCCTGTAGGACTCGGCATCAGCAAGGAGTCTAATTTTCTCCGCTTCCATTGAGGCGGCGGTCTTCTCCGCTTCCGCCTGGGCTATCTTCTGCTGCTGCTCCGTCTTGAATCTTTCAAGCTCGGCTTTCTGCTTTTCAACTTCCTGTTCCCTTTCCTTCTTTTTCTCGATAGCGATCGTTATGAATTTCGGAAGGGTTATATCCCTTATAAGGACTGCGCTTACCTCAACGCCCTGAGGTCCCAGATACTCTTTGAGGCCGGCCAGCAGAGAAGTTTCAAGAAAAGTCTGTGTTTCGTCGGTAAAGAAATCCTCGGCCCTTTTTATCGTCTTCCCCTGTTCCCTGATTATTGACCTTAATTTCGGCACGATGTGCACCCTCAGGACATCGTCAAATGTTCCTGTGGATTTCAGTATCGCGGGAGTATTTTCGGCCCTGAGCCGGAACTGAACGCTCACATCAACGCTGGTCTGCAGCTGGTCCTGAGTAGGTACCTGAGCCTGTTCCAGATGAGTTTTTTGCCTGACATCGTATATGTGCCATTTGTAGAACGGATTTACCGGAATGTGAAGGCCTTCCTCATAAACTCTTTCTTTTACCTCGCCGAAAAGCGTTGCAACCCCCACATGACCCGGATCGATCGTTATGAAAAACCTTTTTCCGAACAGCAGAAGTACCAGTGCGGTAAGAACAATGAACGCGACCTTGAACTGTTTAAATCCGCCTGCAGCCATAATATCCTCCGTTTTTTTATCTGAACAATAATTTACGCATTAATATAACTATATTTTTCAGAATAAAGAAATTGAAATATATTTTTTTTTATCTTAACTTTCAATCCGTATTTCCGGAGCGCGAATTGATATACTTTTTAGTAACCTTAATATTCTTCAGCTCAATCGAGGTAGTGTCAAAAGACCTGATGAATTATATGGGGCCTTTTGAAATGACATTCTTCAGGTTCTTTATCGGGCTGTGCGGACTTCTGGTTTTTTCATTCTTTACAGGCGCGTTCAGGGATATCAGAAAACTGACTAAAAGAGACTATTATTTGTACGCACTCCTCGGGTTTATCAATATTTTCTTTTCCATGACCATGCTCCAGTATGCGATAAAATACGGAAAACCCGCGGTTGTTGCCCTTATAATATCCTCAAACCCGATTTTTGTATATATTCTCTCCGTTATAAGGAGGCATGAAAAAATTTCTTTCCGCAGATCGGCGGGTTTTTTCCTGGGAATACTCGGCATCACAGCAGTTGTCATAAAGGACTATGAGAATTTCGACCTTGAAAAAGGTTCGCTTTTCGCGCTTGCCGGGGCTGTTTCTTTCGCGTTCTTCACGATGATCAACAAAAGAGCGGTGAGGTATAACAGCCCTCTGACAGTTAATATGTTTTCTTTCGCCTTCGGAATAATATTTATAGCCGTATTCGTGCTTTTGACGGGCCGGATCGATATTTCTCCCGATATTTTCACTTCAAATATAAGGGTCTTAAAACTGCTGTATCTCGGTATCTTCGTTACGGCTGTAAGTTATATAACTTTTCTGACCGCGATCAAAAAGATGGGGCCGGTAGCTTCGTCTCTTGTGTTTTTGTTCAAGCCGGCCGTAGCGACATTATTTGCCGTAATTTTCTTATCTGAAGACCTGAGGGCAAATCTGTTCGCGGGCATATTACTTTCTTCGGCGGGAAGTTATCTGATCATGAAGAAAAGAAAAATGAGGGAAGCACTGTGAGAAAAGTGATCAAGGCGGGGGCTGTAACCGCCGCCGTAAAAGAGCTCTGTATGGAAGCCAATTACTGTGTCGGAGAAGACCTTAAAGATAGAATGAGGCAGTTTTTTGAAAAAGAGGAATCTGAAACCGGAAAGGAAATCATGTCGGTCCTCCTTGACAATTATGACCTTGCGAAAAAAGAAAGGATGGCGGTATGCCAGGATACGGGTGTCGCCGTGTTTTTTATAAGGATAGGCCAGGATGTACACATTACCGGAGGGAGTTTTTATGACGCGGTCAATGAAGGCGTAAGGCAGGGCTATTCTGAAGGATGTTTGAGAAAATCACTTATAAAAGACCCTGTATTCAAGAGGATAAATACGAACGATAACACTCCCGCGATAATCCATACGAAGATCGTTCCCGGCAGGAAGCTGGAAATAATAATGATGCCCAAGGGCAGCGGGGCGGAAAATATGAGCGAGGTCAGGATGCTCAGAGCCGCGGACGGGCTGAATGAGATAAAGAACTTCGTGCTTGAAAAAGTGACAGCTGCCGGCGGGAAACCCTGTCCCCCGATCATTGTGGGGATCGGAGTTGGAGGCAATCTTGAAAGATGCGCCATACTTTCAAAAATAGCGCTTTTGAGGGAGGCCGGAAAGCCAAGCACCGACAGGAACTGGGCAAAGATCGAATCCGACATACTCGAAGAGATAAACAGGACCGGCATCGGGCCGCAGGGGCTGGGGGGAAGGATAACTGCACTGGCGGTTCACATACTTGTTGAACCTTGCCACATAGCCTGTCTGCCGGTCGCAGTGAATATACAGTGCCATGCGAGCAGGCATAAAATGATAACTTTATAGAGAGACATATCATCAGAACCCACTATATCAATACCCCGCTGAGACTGAAAGACCTGACATCATTAAAGACAGGCGACCGAGTATTCATCACCGGCACGGTCTATGCGATGAGGGATGAAGCTCACAAGAGGTTCATCTACAGGATCATCAAGAATGAGCCTCTGCCTTTTGATCTGAAAGGTCAGATCATTTACTACACGGGACCTGCGCCTGCGCCGGAGGGAAAAGTGATAGGCTCTTCAGGGCCTACTTCGAGCTACAGAATGGATCCTTTCACGCCACCGCTTCTTGAAAAAGGGCTTAAGGCGACGATCGGGAAAGGCCCCAGGGAAAGACCGGTTATAGAGGCTATGACCAGAAAAAGAGCCGTATATCTTGTAGCCGTCGGAGGAGCGGCGGTCGTTATTTCAAAAGCGATAAAATCTTCAAAAATTATCGCTTTCGAGGAGCTCGGACATGAAGCGGTCAGGCAGCTGGAAGTTGAGAATTTTCCCTGTATTGTAGCTAACGATATATACGGGAACGATATTTTTACCGAAGGAGCGGAAAAATGGAAAAGATAAAGAACGATCTTTCTAACATAGATAAAGTGTTTCCCGACGATCTCAGTCAGGAGCAGATCTCGAAAGCTAAAACATTATTTTTTAAAAATCTTTCAGAGGAAGTCCATAAATTCTATCAGGGAAAGATACAGACCGTGCCCAAAGCCGGCGTCTTCGGCTTCAACTGGTTCAATGTCTATTATACGCCCGGAGTTTCGAAAATTTCCACGGACATAAGGGACAATAACGACGCATCGTTCGAACTTTCCAACCGCGGCAATCTCGTTGCCGTGGTTTCCGATTCCACGCGCGTTCTCGGCGACGGCGACTGCACTCCGCCCGGCGGACTGGGCGTAATGGAAGGCAAAGCGTTCCTGATGAAATATTTAGGCGGCGTGGACGCCGTTCCCCTCTGCATTGACAGCAGGGGAAAGAACGGGAAGAACGATCCGGACAGAATAATAGATTTCGTCAAAATGGTCCAGCATTCTTTCGGAGCGGTCAACCTTGAGGATATTTCCCAGCCGAACTGCTTCAAGGTGCTCGATGTTCTCCGCGAAGAATGCGACATTCCCGTCTGGCACGATGACGCGCAGGGCACGGCGAGCGTCACTCTCGCGGGTCTCATAAACGCGCTCAAGCTCGCCGGAAAAAAGATCGGGGATGTCCGCATCGTTCTTCTCGGCGCGGGCGCCTCGAACACGACCATCGCCCGCCTTATCGTCACGGACGGCGGCGATCCAGACAAGATCATCATGTTCGATTCTCAGGGTTCGCTTCACAAAGGCCGCGCCGACATACAAGCAGACGCGAGATACTACAGGAAGTGGGAGCTATGCCTGTCAACGAACAAATATCAGATATTAACTATTGAAGAAGCCATGAAAGGCGCGGATGTCCTTATCGCTCTTTCCACTCCCGGGCCCGATACCGTAAAAAAAGAGTGGATCGCCTCAATGGCCGAAAGATCGATAGTTTTTACCTGCGCGAACCCCGTTCCGGAGATCTATCCTTATGCGGCAAAAGAGGCGGGCGCGTTCATTGTGGCAACCGGCAGGGGAGACTTCCCCAATCAGGTAAATAACTCGATCGGCTTTCCCGGGATACTGAAAGGAGCCCTTCTCGTAAGAGCGAAAAAGATCACCGACAACATGGCTATCGCAGCCGCGCATTCACTTGCTGATTATGCGGAGAAAAGAGGGATCAGTCCCGAAAATATCGTTCCGACCATGGACGAGGCCGATGTGTTCCCGATCGAAGCGGCCGATGTAGCGGTTCAGGCAGTAAAAGACGGGGTCGCCCGAATAGAGATCTCGTGGCAGGAAGCCTACGACAAAGCTAAATCCGATATCGAATATTCCCGGAGCCTCACGGACTCACTTACAAAGAACGGCTTCATAAAACAGCCTGACGGATCCATTCTTCAGGAAGCACTTGACAAAGCGATCTTACTGGTCAGGTAATTTTATTTAACCATCAGCATCTTTTTTGTGACCGATTTTCCGTTAGATTCCAGCGTATAATAATATATTCCTGAGTTGAATCTGCTACCGTCAAAAGCTGCCGTGTGATACCCCGCTTTCTCAACTCCGTTTAATAGTTCCGTTACTTTCTGACCCGCGATGTTGTAAACGCTCAGCTTCACATTCGCAGTTTCAGCGAGAGCGAATTTGATCTGCGTGACAGGATTGAACGGGTTTGGGTAGTTCTGAGAAAGAGTAAATGTTTCGGGTAGAGTAGTGTTGTTTTCCTCGATCCCGGTCAGATTCTGCCACCTCAAATACGGATAATTGCCGTAGTCAACAATCGTCGCCTCAATCCAAATATTTTCAAAATCCCATCCTACATAAGTGCTGTCGTTGTGTGGGATTTGCATTTCAATAGTCATTCTGCCTTCGCCCCCTGCGGATGAGATTTGACCGCTTGTTTCAATATCCCAGTAGCTGTTTATTACTGAACCTGATGAAGAACTTCCTACTAATCCGCCCAAGTATGATGTTCCTGTTACAAGTCCTATTGAATAGCTGTTAAAGATAAAAGACTCGTCATTGACTCCTATAAGTCCTCCTGCATGACTGCTTGCCGTCACATTACCCATTGAATAGCAGTCGGATACAACTGCGTTATTGAAAAGCAGTCCGGTCAGACCGCCGACATGATCTTTACCCTCAGTGTGTATAATCGAATAGCAGTAAAGGACTGAATCTGCTATTGAATTTCCGATCAGACCTCCGATTTCGTTCTCATTTCCGATAACAGAACCTAAGACTGCCGAACATTCAGTTATTTTAGAGTTTATACTGGCTCCCGTCAATGCGCCGCAGGCTGCATTCCCGGAAATATCTACATTAATCAGGTGAACATTATTGATAACCGCATCTCTAATGACTCCGAAAAGGCTCGAGTAATTTTGTGCCGGCTCATTAATTGTGAGTCCTGATATACGGTAGCTGCTGTCATCGCCCGTACCTGAAAATTTTCCCATAAATTCGTTCTCGTGATGCCCGATCGGCTCCCATCCCTCTCCTTCGTTCCACGGCGCAACGCCGAGATCGATATCCGCGATCTGCTTAAAATACTTATCATTATGGTCAGCCCCGAGATAATATCTGAGACTGTCAAGGTTTTCGGCCGTTCGTATCAGCCACGGGTCGGCTTCCGTTCCGGATCCGCCTGCGAACTGAGAAAAAAGAAAAGTCTGAACGCTCAGTATAATCACCGCTGCAAAAAAGAATAATCTATTCATACCGCCTCCGGTCTGTATTTTAAAAAATCGTCTCCGCAGACATAATGTAACGATTATCTCTGTCTATTGTCAACACTAAAGTTGGTTTAACCCATAATGCTTTTGAAGCCGCCTATCATTTTTTTAAAGATTTTGTACATGCTTTCCGCGGCAGGTCCGTTCTCGATGATTTCGATAGCTTTTATGATCGCTTCAATAGTCGAAACTTTTTCTTTGTCTTTCGAATTCCTGAGACTGTATTCGCCGGACTGGCCTGAAGGCAGTCTGATCCGCCTGATATCTCTTAAAAGTTCTGAACGGGTCATTTTTACCGCCTGATGATAATTTCCGTCCGGCACGATGAGGTTCAAAGGTCTGTTAAGCGCGGAAATTAATTTTTCGTCAAGTACCGTTGAAGCATGCGGGAAAAGCACAAGGTTCTCGTATCCCTCCGCAAGAATATCATTCTGAAAAAGTTCTCCGTCCGGTGCGCCCACGATGACAGTCTTGGAATTTGTGAGCATCAGAGCAGCGATCTTTCCGGTGTTAGTGCTCCGGTTGAGTTCCTTTACATGCATCATTATTGTAATTCTTGTGCCGAGTTGGAACTTCTCTATATCATTACAGATGCAGATTATCCTGAACAGCCTGCAATACGGGCATTTTTCGGATCTGTGTCGCGCATGGGTCATTAATTTATCTCCGCTGCCGGTACATATTTTTTGCGTTCTGCGATAAATACGCAAGTGCAGTTTAAGAAAATAGTCAAAATAAGTCAATATACAAAAACGAATTTCGGTGTTTCTAATTCCCGCCGGATTTCATATATTTCCCGCTTAAACAGGAGAGCGAAATGAAGAAAATTATTGATCTGACGCACACGATTAATGAGGAAATGACGGTCTATCCCGGCACACCGGCACCTTTGATCAGAACATACAGTACAGTTGAAAAGGACGGTTACGCCGAACTCCTTGTCACAATGGTCACGCATACGGGAACCCATATCGATGCACCCTGTCATATCATAAAAGACGCAAGATCTCTTACGGACTTTCCTCTGGATAAATTTGCGGGGAGAGCGATCGTTATTGACTGCGGGGGAAAAGAAGAAATATCATTAGAACTTTTAAAGAGCAGAGAAATGGAGATAGGCGATTCTGAATTCGTTCTTTTCCGGTCGGGATGGAGCTGGAAATGGCAGGAAAAAGATTATTTCGGTAGATTTCCGGTACTCACGAAAGAAGCGGCTTTATATCTGTCGGAATTCAAACTAAAAGCTGTAGGTTTCGATTATGTGTCAGTTGATGCAATGGATGCCTCAGAACTGCCCAATCACAGAATTCTTCTGTCTAAAGAGATACTGATAATCGAAAATCTGACAAACATCGATGAACTTCCATCGGGATTCTTTGAATTCTACGCAATACCGCTCAAGATCGAAAATGCGGACGGATCACCTGTCAGGGCTTTCGCCGTAGTTTAAGACCCTGAAAAAAATTAATAATATTAAGATTGATATTCGGCAGAATATTTTGCATTTTTAACCGTTAACTAATCAGGTTTTGAATGATATCAGGAGTAACGGATGAGGATCAATATGAAGAAATACATGATAATAATTTTGTCAGCTGTTTTAATTTTCTCCTGCTCAAAGGAAGAGGATAAACCGGGTCAGGGCCAGAGGTCAGGGATCGAAACTCCTCCCAGAAGCGTAAGAGTAGAGAGTGTCGCTCCGAAAGACCTTCAGCTTTATGCGGAAATAACTGGTAAGCTCGAGGGAATAATAGACATAGTGTTTTACAGCGAACTCGGCGGAAAAGTCAGATCCGTCGAAAAAAAGCTCGGCGATCAGGTAAAAAAGGGAGAGGCGATAGCGATCCTCGATTCCGACAGCTATAAAATAGCTTATGACCAGGCCAATTCAGAGCTAAAATCCGCTGAGGCTAATTATGACGCGCTCAAGATCAGGCTCGAAGGGACCGAAAAACTGTTCGAGGCAGGGAAAGTCTCGAGGTTCGAGCTGTCCAATGACAGGAGCTCGGCGAAGCGAGCCGAAGCCGCGGTAGAGGGTGCCCGCGCAAATGTTGAAAGGGCCAGGCTGAATTACGAGAATTCGAAATTTTTGTCTCCTGTTGACGGTTCTATCGCACAGATCAACATCAAGCAGGGCCAGTTCATTGGAGCGGGCCAGCCGGTAGCCTCGATAGTGGACTGCTCAAAGCTGATAATCAGGACCGGCGTGGGCGAAAGCGACATAGGCTTCGTCAGAACGGGCAGTATCGCCGAGATCACCCACAATGCTTCGGGCCAGAAGATAGAGGGTAAGATCACCGCAATAGCGAAAAAAATTGACCAGACCGGCCGCTATCCCGTCGAGATCGAGATCGAGAACGGGAGCAAAGGTTTTTTCCCCGGCATGATAATAAGCGGCAGGATCGAGTCCTTAAAGCTTGAGAGCGTCATCTATACAGGCTTCGACAATATTTCGGAAGAGTTCGGAAAATATTATGTCTTTACCGTAGAGGACGGGACCGCGGTAAAAAAACAGGTTCAGCCGGGTAAGAAATACGGCTCTTTCGTGCTGATAAAAGAGGGGCTTAGAACAGGCGATCAGCTTATTGTTTCGGGCATAGACGGAATAAACGGCGGAGACAAAGTAAGAATATTCTCAGAGGCGAAAAAATGAACCTTCCGAAGTTCTCGGTATCGAACCCCGTTCTCGTCAACATGACGATGATAATCATATTCATCCTGGGGATATTCAGCGCATACAGGATGCCCAAAGAGTCCATGCCGCAGATAGAATGGGGGATGTTCATGATTACCGTAATATATCCCGGAGTAGCGCCCGACGAGATCGAGACCCTTATTATCAAAGAGATCGAGGACGAGCTTTCAGATCTGACAGAAATAGATTATATATCATCAACGGCTTATGAGGGGCGCGCTTCTATAAGGGTGAATCTGCATCCCGACGCCGACCTCGATAAGGCATGGACCAATGTTTCGCGGGAGCTCGATAAGGTCAGAAACCTGCCCGATGACGCATCCGACCCGTATATTCAGAACATAAGCATAAGAGAGATGCGTTCGATATGCGCCATAGCTGTCGAGGGGGAAAGCTACAGCCCGTCGGGAATAAAAAAGATAGGCGAGAATATCAGAGACGATCTGGCCAAACTGCCCTATGTGTCGAAAGTCGAGCTTAAAGGAACGAAAAACCGCGAGATAAGAATAGAGCCGGACGCCGGTAAAATGGAATTTTTCAATATAAATTTTAGCGAAATTGAATCGGCCGTCAAAGCAAGGAACCTTAATCTGCCCGCGGGAAGCGTGAATGCAGGCAAAGCCGAAGTGCTCGTAAGAACGATTGGTCAGTTCGACGCGGTGGAAAAGATCGGTTATACTGTGCTAAGGACATTTTCCGACGGCGGAGTGCTCAGGATAAAAGATATTGCGGAAGTTAACGATACTTATGAGGAGACGAAAGTCAAAACGAGGCTGGACGGAAGGGAGAGCATAAGCCTGTACCTTTATCAGAACGCCGACGGTAATATACTGGACATTATTGAGAACATAAAGACCTACCTGCCCAGAATTAAGGAAAAATATCCGGATGTGACGGCAAGGATCGTCAACGACGAGTCCAAAGCAGTAAAAAGCAACATAAGTACCCTCACGCAGTCCGCTGTTCTCGGTATAATCCTCGTTTTTATTACGCTTTTCCTATTCATAGGCTGGAGGAACGCTGTTTTCGCGGCCATGGGAATACCTTTTACTTTCATGATGACTTTCTGGATCATGCAGTATTTCGGTATAACAATAAATAATCTGAGCCTTTTTGCACTCGTCCTTGTGCTCGGTATGGTAGTGGACGACGCTATAGTCGTTATTGAAAATGTGCACAGGAATATAGAGGAGGGAATGAGCCCGAAGGACGCGGCCGTTCAGGGAACAAAGGAGGTTCTGTGGCCTGTAACAGCGGCGGTACTGACGACGATCGCGGCTTTTATGCCTCTTCTGATGATGGAGGGCAATATGGGAAAATTCCTTTCCGTCTATCCCAAAGTCGTCTCGATAGCCCTTTTCGCTTCGCTCTTTGAAGCCCTTCTGATACTGCCATCGCACCTCGCTGATTTTTCAAGGCCGCACGACAAGGAAAAAGCTGAAGGTCATTTTTATAAGAAGATCGTTGACAGGTACGGAAAGCTTCTTGTCGGTTTTTTGAAGCACAGGTATATCGCCGCGTTTTCAGTCGTCATAGCTCTGATACTTTCTTTCGCGGCTGTCGTTATGGGTCTTGTAGGTTTTGAGTTCTTTCCGAGAACAACACCGACCACGCTTGTGATAAGGGGAGAGACCTTTGCCGGAACGCCCATGGAAAAGACAGATTCTCTTTCGATGACTATCGAAAAATACATTATGGATCTGCCGTACAGAGAAAACCTTAAATCCGTCAACGCGAATATCGGCCAGCAGCAGGAGAGGAACATCTGGAACGAGTCAACGAATTATTTCGATCTCAGGCTCGATCTTATTGACGCCGACAGTCTCACAGTTGACCTGAATCTTATAATGTCGGATCTGAGGAAGAAGCTTAATCAGACCCCGGACATTGTCAGTTACAGGATCTCTACGGGACGCTCAGGCCCGCCCACAGGCGAGGATATCGAGATAAGGATACTCGGCGATGATCTGAAGAAGTTAAGGGAACTTACCGACAGAGTGAAAGGGATTATAGGCTCGATCCCGGGCGTTAAGGATATTGAGGATGATGTGGATACGGGGAAAAAAGAGCTGAAGATATATCCCGATTACGACAAACTTTCCATATACGGGATATCCGTCGCTGAATTCTCATCATTTTTGAGGACAGCATCGGTCGGAAGAGTGATATCGGATTATTCGGAAAACTCTGATAAGCATAACATAAGGCTGATTCTGCCGGAAGACCAGGCTGACACCGCCGATAAACTTCAAAATCTCGTAATGCTTTCAAAAACAGGAAAGAAAGTGCCTGTGGGCGATATTTCCCGCTTTGAACTTACAAGCACGACATCGCGCATTACCCGCAGGGACGGGAAAAGGACGGTCACGATCACTGCCGCCACGGGAGAATATACCGAGAACGGGATAAAGTTCAACCGCACACCCGATCAGGCGAACGAACTGCTTTTCGGCAACAGGGTGAAAGGTACGACAGGTCTTCTGGAAAATTTCGACAGGGAAAATCCGGGATACAGGCTTGAGATAGGGGGCATGAAGGACGAGAGAGATAAAAGCTTCAGGTCTTTATACATCGCCTTTCTGATAGCTCTGATCGTGATATATATGATATTGGGGACCCAGTTCAAGTCATATATAAAACCGGTTGTCGTTATGATAACCATCCCGTTCGCGTTCATAGGGGTAATAATCGGCCTTCTCGCCACGAAAACGCCATTCTCTGTGCTTTCGATGATAGCAGTTGTGGCTCTGGCCGGGATCGTTGTAAACGATTCTATAGTTTTCGTTGATTTTATCATCAAGGAAAGAGAAAAAGGAATAGACAGGTGGAACAGCCTGATCAATGCCGGCAGGACGCGTCTCAGACCTATTATTCTCACAACTGTAACGACCATCTTCGGACTTATGCCTATGATAATATCCCAGTCAGAATCCGTGAGGATGTGGAAACCAATGGCGGTCAGTATTTCTTTCGGGCTCGCTTTCGCAACGGTACTCACGCTTCTTGTACTGCCGGTCGTTTATTCGTTCGTGGACGGAATATCCTGCAAATGCAGAGGAACTGAGCGCATGAAACTTGCCGACGCTCTAAGGCTAAGAGAAGAAAAGGGCTACGACAAATAAAATAAACTATTCGGTTGGATTTTTATCACTCTCATGGTATATTATGTATGAGAGAGAATATTCTTATGGGAGACGTGTTATGAAGAACAGCTGTGTTTTCATTTTGGCGTTTATTTGCATATCGTGGATTTACGCCGCCGGAAATGACAGGTACATTTATATCGGTGTGGCTGATGCCTGCGGCTATCCCTATGATTTCAGCGCAGAACCGTATGGTAATGTTACCTTCAAGTCATGGATCCAAAGCAGACCGACAGAAGTATTAGACCAGAATTCCGCCGGTGCAGGCTTTGAGGATTTTGATTGCGGTGTTTCGGCCGTTTATTTAAATGCCGGAAGTTTTCCAACCCCGTGGTCAGCGGGTGACAGGGTCATTATATTATTCAAAGAGTTATCAGATGAAGATTACGGATATGAGGGAATATGCGAGATAGTTTTAAGTAATTCACTCGATTATATCTTTGTCGGCCTTGATGAATGGTTCGGTGAAGGAACGAGCACTGATTATCCCTACAGCCCCGTCTTGATAAATACACCATATCAGGTTTCATTGCTATGGGCAGATATCGGTGTTGTAAACAATTCAGGCGAATTGTTCGATTTTAGCGGATATCCTTATGACAATGTAACTTTTGAAGCCAGGATATCTGGTATAGAAAAAATAATTAATGAAAGTACATCCCGTTCAGGATTCGGTTACATTGCCGGCAAAGCATCCTATGTATATTTCAATCTATACGAATTCAATTCATTTTGGGGTAGCGGAGATACTTTGAATGTAAAATTTAAACACGATACAGGCGGGGAAGGCTATTTTTCCGGAGAAAAAGAATACATTCTTGAAGATTTTTTCTATTACCCGAGCGGGGTGAGGATAAAAATCGGTCTTGACGGTTTATACGGCGAAGGGTCGGGCGGGGGGCCTCCTGTTGCAATAGATAAATGGATCAGCGGAATTGAGAATTCGGACTGCCAAATACCCTCTGAAATCACTCTTTCCCAGAACTACCCGAACCCGTTCAATCCGGAAACAGCGATCAGTTTCTCGCTTCCGAAGGATGAGCAGGTCACGCTGTCGGTTTTCAACATAAACGGACAGCTTGTAAAAGAGCTTGTGGACGGTAAGATTCAGGCAGGAAATCACTCAATATATTTCAACGCAACTGACCTCAACAGCGGTATATATTTCTATACACTCGAAACAGTGAGCACAAAGCTAAGCAAAAAAATGTTATTCGTAAAATAAGAGAAGTAAAATGAAGAAATTGTTTGCAGTATTCATCATCTTGGTGGCTATGGGCCTCACAGCGCAGGATGTGTACAGACTGAACGACTCGACATTCGTGTATCCGTGCGTCACGACAGCGGAAACGGATTATAATGTTGTTGGACTTCCTGTGGAAACAGGATGGACAAAAGGCAGAGATTTTGATCTTTCGGGAACGAATATTGAATCTGTAAGCAGATTCGATACGGCGGCCCAAATGGCGGAAACAGGAGTTTACAGTCCGGTCTTCGGCTGGTGTAAAGATATAGCTGTACAGACCGGTGGTGTATATTCAATAAGTGCAAAAAACAATTTCGATTTTATTGTGACAGGAGACAGTGTAAATGTAGCTTATGATCTTATTACCACTGCAGGTACGGATTTTAATTACATCGTACATCCGTTATCGAAAGCAGGTTTGACCACATCTGCAATGCTGGGAAACGATATAGGAACTGCAAACTGTAATGCCATCGCAAAATGGGATGCATCTACTCAGACTATGCAGACGAGCAGTTATGTTCTGACACAGTGGATGAATTCATTTTCGACTTCTCCGGGTCAGCCGTTAGCAGTAAACATGAAGACTAATTACACTTGGCCGACAGGTAAAGATTACGATGGTAGTTTAATTTCGGAAGAAAGTACTTCTTCAGAAAGGGACGCAAAAGGTAGCACTGCAAAAGCAAGGATAGTATTTTTTCATTTAGTTAATGACTTAGGTATTGAATTAACCGAAGATGAAATGAAGCTGATCCGATTTGATGCTTATATCGTTTCAAGGCCAACAGAGGTGTTAACTGAGAACGGTTATGACTGCGGATTTATGAAGATAGGCGGTCATTCGGTGGCTTATGTAAATCTGGCAAATTTCACGACTCCATGGGCATCAGGTGATGTTTTGTATTTTACATTAACGAACTTTACCCCCATGGTAGGTTATGAACTTAGTTTAACGATTGATAATTCAAGTTCTACGATTTATAAAGGGTTTGAACCTATAATAGCGGGCAGCGGAAATCCGGGATATCTCGATATGTCGGCTGTTGTTCCTTTAACCGGAGTTGATGTAGCTGTACGGGAAGAGAATGGTAATATTGTTCTTGAATGGGGAATGGCCGGATATGATGTGACCGGATACAATATTTATACATCGGATGACCCTTATGGTACATTCAGCTATATCACTACGACTTCAAATCTGTCGTGGAGCACGGCCGCAACTGAGAATAAAAGATTCTTTTATGTAGCATCAACGAATGCCAAGAATTCAGAGCAGCCGAAAACGATAACTGTGAAAGAGAATAAATAATTTTTTATTCAGGCAAAATAACCTTAAAAGAGCATTTATCATCGCCGTTCAATATCGAAGTCAGGATCTCGACCCTGACTTCTTTATTTGTGGCGGCTTCCCACTGCTGCCTGAACCATCCTGCGCCGCAATAGCAGTAAGACCCGGGCATCCCTTTATCTATATTGGGCTTAATGATGGGGCAGAAACAGTAAGCCTGTTTTCTTTCAAGATCGGTTTTTGCTTCGGCATAGGCTTTGGGATCTGCCGGTTTTTTTTCAACGTATATCTCGTTCCCGTTTCTGACTGGAGGTTCGTTCCATCCCGGATCGTTCTTCATGAAATCTATCACCGCATCGACAGGGTCGTCACCTTTCTTTTCTGCCTCCAGGTATGTTTTTCTGAGTTTCTCAAGCTGGAATCTAGGAAATTTGTGCGAACACCCGGTCAGAATATCGTGCTTAATGCTTTCCCTGTTCCGGTCAACTATGTCTATCATTTTTTTTATTTTTTCGAATTTCTCTTCAACTGTCTGCGCGATGTCGGCATCACGGCTGAATTTACAGATCTCAGTACAGTCCTTATCATTCAGGCATTTTCTGCAGTTGTTCAGGAAAAGCTCGGTCCAGGCATGTTCAATAAAGAGGAGTTCGGTCATACCGTCTGTGTTCCCGCCATGGTAAACTTCTATCGAGAATTCATCTGAGATCAGACCTTTTTTCCTGGCATAGCTGAATACTTCAGAATACTTCTCTCCAAAACTCTTAAGACCTTTATCGGTGTTTATAGAAAGTACTTTCAGTTTACCGATTTTTTTTAATATCATATCTCCCGCAGACTGAACAATATCAGAAACAGGATAACCGGCTTCGACCCAATATCCATCAGTAACGCTTGAAATATAATTGATCTTACAGAAAGCCGGGCCGATAATGTCTGAAGAATACTCCTTCTTTATAAGGCTGAAAATGCCATTCAGTTCATTTCTGCTTTTCATGTTGAATTCTTTAATAACGGCTTTAAACCCGCCAAAATCCTTATGTATTATTTTATTATCCATGACAAACTCCACATTTTTATATACAAGATAGTGTCAAGATGCTTTGAAAGAAATGATAAAAATAATAAGTTTCATAAATAATACTTCATTTATCAGTGCTTATTGAAAGAAAATATTCCGCAGAGCGTCATTCTTCCGGAAGCCTTTCTTATTTCTTGTTTGATGAACCTGTAACCGGCTTTTCCAAGAACTTTGACCGAAGCCGAATTCCGTGCGTCAACGACACCGTATATTCTTGTAAATCCATACTGTCCAATACCAAACTCAGATAAAGCTCTGACAGCTTCTGTCGCATAACCTTTTCCCTGATGCTTTTCTTCGACCGCGTAGCCGATCTCTACCTCTCCGTTATCCAACGGGCTTAGTCCTGCGTGGCCGATAAGCTCACCTGTACTTTTAAGTACGATACCCAGTACGAACGGTTTGTTTGTCGGGTCAGCTTCGGTATAGCAGTTGATCAGGAATCCGAGAACTTCACTGGCTTCATTTTCATCAGCGTAAACCTGATCGGGTATCCAATGTTTCATGCCATCCTCAATGCTCATTATAAATACCTTTTCAGTATCTTTCAGAGTGAAAGGGCGAAGTATTAAATTTCTTGTTTCGATCACAGGGCTGACCCTTGTCTGACATTATTTTCCATAAAGTATTTGAATATTCTGTCCTGAATTCCGGTTTTGTTGGCGCACCAGAGCGGTACGATGAGGTCTTTTTTCGGGGCGTCTGCGTAAAGTCTGTGAATAACTATGTCTTTTTTCAGGCGAGGTATGAGTATAGCGAGCTTGTGAAAGTATTCTGTTTCTGTTAAGATCGTTGGGGCTTTATTCTGTGCGTAAAGGTCTGCGAGGCGCGTATTTTTGAGCACCATTAGCTGATGGATCTTAAGTCCGGTGATCTTAGAGCTGTTCAGGAACTGGGCGAGTTCAATTATTCCAGCATCGGTCTCGTCAGGCAGGCCGAGTATGATGTGCGCCGTCAGGTCGAATCCGTATGAGGAGACAAGTCCGACGGCGGATGAGAACTGAACGACAGTGTGCCCGCGGCCGATCCATTCAAGGTCTTTTTCGTTAATCGTCTGCAGCCCCATTTCGATCGTAACATCTGTCTTTAACGACCTCAGTATCTCTAGTACCTCGGTATCTATCGTATCCGGCCGCGCTGAGACTGATATCCCGACAATTCCGGGATGCGAAACGGCGTTTCTGTACAGGTCTTCGAGGTACATGAGACGGTCCTTAACACTGTGCGCGGGATAAGTCGAGGAATAATCCTGAAAATATGCTATAAAACCTTCGGCCCCGTTCCGTACTTTCAAATAGTTCATGTGGTCTTCGACAGTGCTTTCACCATCAAGGTCTTTTAGAGGCTCGAGCGCTTTCATACTGCAGAAGATACAGCCTTCCTTCCCAACTTTTCCGTCAAGGTTGGGGCAGGTGAAATCGCCGTGAAAATTAAGCTTGAATATCTTTTTCCCGTATTTCTTTTTCCAGAAATCGCCGATGCGGTTTATTGTGCCGGAGGATTCCATCAGTAAAGCTTTCTGTTAAGATTAAAAGGCAGTCCGGTGACTTTTGACGGGTCTTTTTTTATGGCTGAAAACTTGTCTAGGATGTTATCTTCTCCCGTGAGGTCAATAATGATCTCATGGACTTTCATTCCGCTGAGATCAGCTCCCGATATTGAAAAATAGTCGTCAGATGTGAAGATGCTTATGTTATTGTACTTTCTGACAGAGAATCGGAAACCCTGTCTGTCAGTGTAGCGAGCACCGGGATTAAAATTATCAGAAACGGCTCTTGTGTAAAAAAGAGGTATCTTTGAGTATACGGTCATTCTGAGAGGGAGAGGTGAGTTCTTTAATCCCTCCAGAGTTTCCATGTCGGACTCGAAGGGAATGTGAGCGGATGAGAGACCAAGTTCTTCAAGCTGCTTTACGGCTAAAAAATTATACGGCGACAGACCCGGTCCGCAGTCTATCTTTTTTGATGTCGCTTTGAGCAGTCTCAGATGGCCGATTTCATTAATTTCGTATGAAATATTGTTAGTATGTTCGAGCAGGTTTATCAGTTCTTTCATATCAGGAATATCTTCTTCGAACATTATCGGGAACAGCGAAATTTCGACCCTGACTTTTGAAGCGAGCCGTTTGTACAGTTCGGAATGCTCAAGAAGCGGTTCGGTAACGATCACCTTTTTTATTCCGGCATCCTTAACAGATCCGATTATCTGTCCGATATCGTCGGAGCATAATCTTAAAAGATTGGCGTTGCTGAAACATGTATCGATGGTGTTCTTTGGGTCGGGTTCTGTCGCGCGCAGTTCATATTCAAGCTTATGAGGCAGCTTAATGCTTTTTAAGAATTTCAGCTCTTTTCTGCTCATAGGCGCTATAACGGATCCGAGATCAGAGATAATATTGTTAAGCTGTGACTTGGGGATCAAAATGTCTCTGTCAAATATGAACCTGCCCAGAAAAAGGTTGCCGAAAGAAACATTCCTGATCTTTTCCTCAAGTTCTGAGAGATGAATGCCTCTGTTCTCGTTTACGACCTTCTTTATCTTCGATTCAATGAAAGCGTCGCCGTAAACCGTAGATATCTCAATTCGTATTTTTTCTCCTGTACTGATCTTAAGGTCGTACCAGTTCATTCTTTCTTTACGGTCATCCGAAGTTGATTTTATTCCTGTCTGGGCAGTTCCCGAATTCTTTGTAGTTATGAGGTTCTCAAGATCCCCGTAAAAACCGCCGCCCTGTTCTCTGCCTGTAAATGAAGATGGATCCGGACCACTGGTTATTTCGCCGTTCATCAGGCTTCTGTAGAATTTTGTGACGGCACCCACCCACTCGGCGCTTTTAAGCCTTCCTTCAATTTTCAAAGCCGAGACACCGGCTCTTTCAAGTTCTTTCAGCTTTGCTGACAGATTAAGGTCCTTCATAGAAAAGTAAGCGCTGTACTCATCTTCGGAACCGTCTTTAATGAACCTGAACCGGCACGGAGCCTGACATGTGCCCCTGTTGGCGGACTTTCCCCCGAACCAGGATGACATCAGGCATTTTCCTGAGAATGAAAAACACATAGATCCCTGGATAAAAACCTCGATCTGGGGGAAAAAGGGTTCGGAAAGAGTCCTGATTTCGTTTATATTAAGTTCTCTGGCAAGAACGACCCTTGCGGCCCCAAGTTGTTCAGCCATATACATAGACGCGCTGTTCGATATTCCCGCCTGCGTGCTCAAATGGAATTCCAAGGGTGAAAAATGCCTCATGATCATGTATATGACGGCAAGGTCTTTAACTATAACGGCGTCCGCTTTGGAGTTCTTCAGGAATACGATAGTTTTCGCGGCGTCTTCCAGCTCGGAAGATTTCAGATCCGTGTTGAGAGTAACATAGATCTTAACATTTTTTGAGTGGGCATGGGAAATTATTTCAGGCAGCTTTTCGAAAGTAAAATTCTTCGCTGGTTTTCTGGCATTGAACATGCCCAGACCCAGATACACGGCATCAGCGCCGGACGAGACCGCTGCGAAGAACGAATCGCTGTTCCCCGCCGGAGACATTAGTTCCATGATATCAGATACCGCCGTCTATTTCTTTCTTTTTATCTTCGGAATACTGTATTTGACAAGGACCTGATTCTTTTCAACAGTGTCACCGGGTTTGACAAGGATTTCTTCTATAAAGATGTCGAAATCGAGCACGATCTCGTTTATCATCTTCATCGCTTCAAGCGATATTATACTTGAATTGGCCTTAACGGTCTTTCCTTTCTTCGCGGTAATGTCGGTGATCTGTCCAGGAATGAAAGCTTTTATTTCCGATTTATTTATCCTAGGGGGCTTTTTAGCCTTGGACAGCTCGTATTTTCTGGTCGTGTCTGTCTGATATTTTGCGCCGTCGATTATTATTATTTCATCCATATTATAACCTGTCCGTGTACTTACTTATAGTGGTATCGAATCATGTTTGTGTATTTTTTTCACCGGCTGTTTTGTTTTTGCCAGTTCAAACGAGGTGATTATTTTTTCTCTTGTCTCTTCAGGAGTTATAACTGCATCGACATAAGCTTTTGACGCGGCATTGTATGGATTAGAGTATTTATCTTTGTACTCGGCAATCTTCTGCTGCCTGACCTTCTCAGGATCGGAGGCTTCTGAAATTTCCTTAGCGAATATTATGTTGCAGGCCCCCTCAGGCCCCATTACGGCTATCTCGGCAGTAGGCCATGCGTAAACAAAGTCCGTCCTGAGGTGTTTTGATGCCATGGCGATATAACCGCCGCCATAGGCCTTCCTTATTATTACTGTCACGGTAGGGACTGTAGCTTCGGAATAAGCAAAAAGCAGTTTGGCACCATGTCTTATAACACCGTAGTGTTCCTGATCGATCCCCGGGAGGTAGCCAGGGAGATCTACAAGTGTGAGGATCGGTATCCCGAAAGAATCGCAGAATCTCACGAATCTGGCCGCCTTATCGCTTGAGTCAACATCAAGCACTCCCGCAAGGTATTTCGGATTGTTCGCCACTATTCCGACGGGTTTACCGTCAAGCCTTGCGAAGCCGACTGTAATGTTAGGCGCAAAATATTTCTGTACCTCAAAGAAATAAGAGTCGTCAACAATGTAGCCTATGAGGTCTTTCATGTCATATGCGATCTTATTGTCGTCAGGAATGATATTCTCTATCTTCCTTTTGCTTTTGGGCGGCCTTGGTTTTGTTTCCGGAAGAGGCTTATCCCATGCCGAAGGAATGAAGCTTAAAAGTTCCTTTATCTGTCCAAGCGCTTCCATTTCAGTTTCCGCAAAAAAATGCGCGTTACCTGTAATTTCGTTATGAACTCTGGCGCCGCCCAGGCTTTCAGGATCAATCTTTTCCCTGAGAACGGATTCGATCACTTTAGGGCCGGTTATGAACATCTGCGACAGCTTATCCACCATGAAAACGAAGTCGGTTATCGCCGGCGAGTACACCGCTCCGCCTGCGCACGGTCCCATTATTACAGAGATCTGCGGTATCTTGCCGCTGTTGATCGTATTTCTGTAGAATATCTCACCGTAGCCCGCCAGAGAGTCCACGCCCTCCTGTATCCTGGCTCCTCCAGAGTCGTTGATACCGATAACAGGTATGCCCATGTTTGAAGCTATATCCATAACTTTTGTGATCTTTGCTGCGTGCATTCTTCCCAGAGAACCGCCGGCTACTGTAAAATCCTGGGCGAATATGCAAACGGGCCTTGCGTCGATCTTTCCGAATCCGGTAATAACACCGTCACCCGCAAGTTTCTGCTTGTCAAGCCCGAAGTCCCTTCCCTGGTGTTCTACAAAAAGATCTATCTCATTGAATGTGTTTTTATCCAGAAGCAGCTCGATTCTCTCTCTGGCGCTCATCAGCCCCTTTTCTTTTCTTTTAAGGAGCTTATCCTCTCCGCCGCCCTTTTTTAATAATCCAGCTTTTGTAAGCAACTGATTTATCTTTTCTAGCATTATACCTCCCGAAACTTTCATTTTTAGGCTGTTAAAACCAAACCGCAGTAAACCGGCAGTATAATTTAAATCATATTTTTATCAATAGCAATTAAATTTGTACAGACAAAAATTCACTTGACAAAAAATGGCCGCGTTCATATATTTGGCGCAGTTTGCGGGTATGGTGGAACTGGCAGACACGCCAGACTTAGGATCTGGTGCCTTTCGGTGTGGGGGTTCAAATCCCTCTATCCGCACAAATAACGGCCTTCCGGCCGTTATTTTCTTTTTTAAAAATGGGTTTCAGGTTTTATAATTATTAAAAAAATATCTTGACGGCTCATAATAAGGTATTTATATTCGTTACCAAAAATTCAATGTGTTGTGATAAAAGTAACAACACTTGTAAAAAACAAAAAAAGAGAGGAAAAAATGTACAAAGTAAAAGAATTCATGGCCGAACTTGAGAGAAAGAATCCCGCTCAACCTGAATTTATTCAGGCTGCAAGAGAAGTTGTGGAATCTGTGATCGACCTTGTGAACAAAAATCCCCGTTACCTTAAGGGAAAGATCCTTGACAGAATAACCGAGCCGGACAGAGTATTTTCGTTCAAAGTCGAGTGGGAAGACGATAAAGGCGAGATCCAGGTAAATAAAGGTTACAGAGTGCAATTCAACAACGCGATCGGCCCATATAAAGGCGGACTGAGGTTCCACCCGAGCGTTACTCTGGGCGGGCTGAAATTCCTCGGATTTGAACAGATGTTCAAGAACAGCCTGACAACTCTGCCCATGGGCGGCGGTAAAGGCGGATCGGATTTTAATCCGAAAGGAAAATCGGACAACGAGGTAATGAGATTCTGCCGTTCGTTCATGACAGAACTTCAGAAATATATCGGACCGGAAACTGACGTTCCCGCAGGAGACATAGGCGTAGGCGGAAGAGAGATAGGATATATGTACGGTCAGTACAGAAGACTCAGAGACGAGAATACCGGCGTTCTGACCGGAAAAGGCCTGAACTGGGGCGGATCTCTTATCAGACCCGAAGCTACCGGTTTCGGTGCGGTCTATTACGCTGATGAAATGATAAAATTCAAAAAAGACACGATGAAAGGTAAAGTTGTCGCATGTTCTGGTTTTGGTAACGTTACATGGGGAACGGTCATAAAAGCGACTGAACTCGGAGCTAAAGTAGTAACTATCTCCGGCCCTGACGGATATATATATGACAAAGACGGCGTTAACACACAGGAAAAATTCGATTATCTGCTTGAACTCAGGGCTTCGAACAACGATATAGTCGCGCCCTACGCCAAGAAATTCAAGAACGCTAAGTTCTTCCCCGGCAAAAAACCCTGGGAAGTAAAATGCGATATGGCTTTTCCGTGCGCTATCCAGAACGAGCTCAACGGCGATGATGCTAAAACTCTGATCAAAAACGGAGTAAAATATGTAGTCGAGACATCGAATATGGGATGTACAGCAGACGCAGTTGAAGCTTTCATTCACGCAAAGATAGCTTTTGCGCCCGGAAAAGCGGCAAACGCCGGCGGAGTTGCTACATCAGGTCTCGAAATGAGCCAGAACTCCATGAAGCTTTCATGGACAAGAGAAGAAGTCGACGCAAAATTAAAACAGATCATGAAAAATATCCATGACGCCGGAGTAAAATACGGGAAAGAAAAAGGCGGGTTCGTAAACTATGTAAAAGGTTCGAACATTGCCGGATTCATGAAAGTTGCGGATGCTATGATCGACCAGGGTTACTAGTAACATTTCTGATTAAAACTAAAAAAGGCTCGTTTTCGAGCCTTTTTTAGTTTGCGGAAAATCTTATATTAAAATATATTTCATATCTGTAAACTATTATGGAGTGAACTTATGGAAAAAAAGCAGAAAGAATTCCTATATGAGCTTCTGAGAACACCGTCACCGTCAGGCGCGGAATTCAGTATTCAGAAAAAATGGCTTGCGTACACAAAACTATATGCCGACAGGGTCAAAACGGATATCGGCGGGAACGCTATAGCCGTACTTAATCCCGGCGCAAAATTCAAAGTCCTGCTGGCCGGTCACTGTGATGAGATAGGTTTTATTGTGACGCGGACAGATGACAGCGGATTTATCAGTTTCGGGCCTGTAGGTGGCATTAGCCACAAGGTCGCTCCGGGTTTAAGGGTGGAGATACTAACAGAAAAGGGCGGTTTGGAAGGAGTTATAGGTGTTAATGCCGAACATCACGGCGGACTTAAGGATAAATTCGAATTCGAGGATCTTTTCATTGACTGCGGGTTCAAAAATAGAAAAGAGGCTCAGAAGTATGTCAGCGTAGGTGATTTCGCTGTATATAAACCCGAGATTACTGAGCTTAAGAACGGCCTGATCTCATCAAAAGCGTTAGACGATAAGACAGGCGCGTTCGTCGTTGCCGAAGTGATCAGGAGACTCAAAGGGAAAAAGCTGAATGTCGGCGTCTATGCAGTCAGTACAACGAGCGAGGAAATAGGGCTTTGCGGAGCGTATTTCGCGGCCGCCGGTATAGATCCCGATCTGGCGATCGCCTGTGATGTAACATGGGCAACGGACTACCCGTCCGTGAACAGATCGAAGTACGGTGATTATAAACTTGACGGCGGCCCGGTTATTGCGGTCGGGTCTCCTGTCAGCGTGAAAATAAACAGAATGCTGAAACAAGCCGCGGAAAAAAAGAAGATCCCGGTTCAGACAGAAGTCGTTCCCAGGATAACCGGTACAGACGCTGACAGGATGAGGTTCACTAACACCGGCGTGCCGGTGGCTCTTGTTTCCCTCCCGGTCAGGTACATGCATTCCCCTGTAGAGACAGTGAGCCTGGATCAGATAGAGAATGTTATTGAAATACTTACCGGCTTCATCATTGACCTGACAGGAAAGGAAAACCTTAAACCGCTGGAATGATATATGGAAGATAATAAATCTGTAAGGATCGATAAGTGGCTCAAGGTAGCCAGATTCTTTAAGCAGAGAGAACTGGCGGCTGAAGCTGTCGAATCCGGAAAAGTCAGGATCAACGGGGAAAAAGTCAAGCCCTCAAGGGCCGTAGTTCCCGGTGATGAGCTGACCGTGAAACAGGATTCCGCTTATGTTAAATATACCGTAATTGAAGTAACCGACAGATCGGTTCCCAAGGAAAAAGCCAGGGAGCTTTACAAGAAGCATGAGCCTGAAGATATAAGGTCTGAAGAAGCGAACGAACTCATCAGGATAATCGAGGAACAGGACAGGAAGAACAGGCAGGAACAGAAAGGAAGGCCGTCAAAAAAGGACCGGAGAATTTTAAATAAATATAAGTACATGATAAATGATTAAGATCAGGGAACTGAAAAAGAGGTTTAATGAATTCGGTTTTTCAATTGAGTGCAGACATCTTGATGTTGAGGCCGGAAGCTCTATGGGTATTTCAGGCGGTACAGGATCCGGAAAAACTCTTTTCACGAAGACAGTTACAGGTCTTACCGGCAGCTATTCGGGGTCGGTCGAGATAGCTATGACCGAGCTCAGGAGTACATTCAGGAGGAAAATAGGTTATGTGCCTTTCAGAAATGTTCTTTACCCGAATCTTACACTTAAGGAAATGTCGCATTTTATGTTAAGGCAGTATAAGGCCGGTTTGGAAGAATACAGTCTTAAAATGGACTGGTTCTCAGGATTCTGGGAAATTCACAAAATGGAAAATATGCGTATAAGCTCTCTTACTGACGGACAGACACAGGCGGTTAAATTCTTCATCGCGATGCTTCACTCGCCGTCCGTGCTGATTGTAGACGAACCGTTTAACGGACTTGGTACTTCCGGGGCAGAAATTATTAAGGATCTGTTTAATGATATTCAGACGCGCGGAGTATCTGTCCTGGCTGTATCGTCCAGTCCTGATCTTTTAAAAGAGATCACTGAAAAGACCGCTTTAATAACGAACGGCACTGTCGAATAATTATGATGTACTGTTTAATTAAAGAGATGAAAATATTTTTCAGGAACAAAACTGTTCTTTTAACACAGCTTTTCATGTTAATACTCGGGGCATCAATGCTGGTTAAGTCGCTGTCGGTGATAGATGCTGAAAAAGCGGGTCCGATGCTCAGTTTCAGATTCCTCAGACAACAGATGATACTGATGCTGTTCCCTGCGATCCTTACAAATATTCTTACAATCGCGTTCTCGGTAACATCAGAGAAGCAGGGCTGCATGCTGTCAAGGCTTGTTCCCGGCGGTGAATATCAAGTTTTAAGAAGTAAAGCCGCTTCATGCGCTATGATATCGTCTGTATTAAGTTTTATCTATATTTCCGCGGCATTAGCTATGAGCGGACTTGACCTTTATCTGAACCTGAGTTTTACTCTTTTTCTGATATTCTCGTTTATTTTCACTCTGTCCGGATTGTCTTTTTTCACAGTAGCTTTTGCTTTCAGGTTTCATGACGGCAGGGCGGATTATGAGCCGGATCTGAAAAGGATGCTCGTTTATATGGCGGCTGTCAGCCTTACTGTAATGATATTCTATTACTGTCTTTCCTTGAATATGATCCGGTATTACGAATATTATACAGGGTTCAGGATCAGTTATCCCAACAAGGAGATGGTTTTATTTCTGATATCATGTTTTGCCTACATGTTATTAACACGGTTGTTACTGAAAAGTTCGGAAAATAAGATATGCGGAGAGCAATATTGAACAATTACATCATTATTTTAGTTTACACTGGGTTTAATCCGGAGTGTTTAATAAATTGAGACAGCAGTCAGTTATTTTTATTTTATTCCTGTCGTTCTATCTCACGCTGGGATCCCAGACAAGATCCGTAAAATCCGCGGGAGATAAAGCGCCGGCTGAAAAGCGTATGATAGAAAGGCAGCTGTTCTACGCTGCTTCTGCGGAACAGAGAGGCGATCTTGCTACGGCACATAAAGTGTATTATCAGCTCGCAAAAAGAGACGATAAGGATATCAGGGTTTTATACAGATACATTGATCTGAGCGTCAGGCTCGAGAAAATAAAAGAGTGCGAGGTTACATTAAAGGATCTGGCTAAAAAGTATCCAGTCGGAACATCATATATCGATCCGGAAGATGAAACCGCGTCATTTAATTTGAGGCTGCTGGGTTGTCTGTCGGAGCTATATTTCAGATCCGGAAGAGAACCTTTGGGCTATGAAGTTCATTTACTCATCGGGTCGGCAAATACAAAAAAATATTTTAAAGATGAAATAAAAGCATTTTCATTTATGAGATCCGGGAATTTTCCGCGGGCGGAACATATTTTCAGAGAGATCAGAAAAGAACTTAAACACGATCTTATCTATTCAGCGGAGATGTACGCCATGTTCTTTTCAGCTGGTAAGATCGGGTTATCAGCTGAAGAACTGATAAAATCGGCTGTTTCTTCAAAAAAGAAAAACAAGTTCGGTGATGATCCGACGGGTTTTGATCCAAGATCAGAATTGTTCAGGATTTTTGAGATAGAGGAATATAGAGATTCTATACTATCAGCCGCGGAAAATTCATTCTCACGCGGCAACGAGAAGGCCGGGCTTATACTGTCAGAGCTTTATTTCAATTCAGGGAACTATGATAAGGCTTATGAGATCCTGAAAAAGACATCCGGAGAAGCGGACGGACATTTATTGACAGCGGAATTCGCTATAAAACTATACAATGAGACGCAATTTGAAAAAGCATCGTATTTCTTCAGGCTTATATTTGCCGACAAAAACAAAAATGAGGACGAAGATCTTACAAATATGTATATCTCAAGCCTTGAGAACTCGGCGCAAATAAATGAAGCCGTAAAGGCCATAAAGGAAAGCAGAGTTAAGAACAGGGAGCTTATGCTGGCCCGGATATACCATAACAGAATGGGTATGTTCGATGAAGCGGAAAAACTATATAAAGAGAACCTGACTAAGAGCAAAGCGCTGTATTCGTACTGGCGTGATTACCTTCTCATGAAACTTGCGCGAAAAAAATTCGTGGAAGCCTCAGATATAATTAAAACCGTTCTTGAGAACAATATAATGGATGTGTTTCTGCCGGATCCTTTTTATGAAATGAAATTTTATGAGGCTCTTTCCAGGCTTTTAATCGGAAAAACTGATGAATTCGGTAAATTATCAGATATTCTTATCAGGGACGACTTTGCATCCGATCATGATAATGATCTTATCAAAATAAGAAAAGACCTGGCGGTTATAGGCGATGATGAAAGTCTTCTAAAAAAATATCTGGAAGTCCTTATTCACATCCTGAACAAATCAGTTCCGATCGGTCAAATTGATCTGCCGTACGAAAACTATGAGAAAGGTGATAAAAAGGATCTTATTATTGAGACGGCCTTTCAATATTATGATCTCAAAGGAGAGATAAAGCAGTTAATAAAACTTTCTGAGTATGTGCTGAGTCAGGGGGAAATAACAGACAGATTTGCCCGGCTGATAACAGGTTATTTAAAAAAGTCAGGGTCAGAACCGGCGGTGAGGGATTTGCTGAAATCGGTACTGAAGAGTGGTATCAGCGACGATATTAAGGCTGAAATTAGAGAAATAATTAGGGAGCGGGAAGAGACTTGAGATATTTTAGGCTGTTATTATTATATCTTTTACCCGCATTTCTGGCATCGAATGTTTTCGCGTCAGGTTTTGATGTATATGTGAGGGATATGTCCGGCACGGCCGATATTTTTTCCTCTCTGCGCTATAACAGTTTTGCGCTTTTTGAGAGAGACTCGGTACTCTATTATCCTGAACTGAAAGTTTACAGCGCAGGGATAGAGATCGATTCTGCTTTTCAGTATGCTGTTATGTATGAAAGGATTTATGACCGGGATATAAAAATGCCGCGAGTACTTAAGATGTCTGATTTTATTGATATGAAAGCGGCCTACGAAGACAGTAGATTATGGTTATCCTCAGTTACAAAGAACCTGGGGATCGAAACTGCATCAGTATTTTCGGGCGACGAAATAGCGCTCGACATCCCGTTCAAGATTAAGTCAAAAACTTTTCACAGGGTTTTCGGCGGGAGCAATATCGGACTGAGGGTGAAAGGGTCTCTTTCCATCAGCTTAACAGGGCAGAAAAGTTATACCGACCTTCCGAACGCCGTGAATGAAAGTTTCGATTTCACTCTGGATCAGACTCAGAATATATCCATAAGGGGAAAAGTCGGAACGAAAGTGGATGTCGATATCGCCCAGAATACTGAATCACTGGATTTTGAGAATACTCTGAAGATAACATATACCGGAGAGAGCGATGAGATCATACAGAAACTTGAGGCCGGAAATATTGGATTGAGCCTGCCGGGAACAAGGTATGTAAGCTTCAGCGGAGTTAACAAGGGTCTTTTCGGGCTGAAAGCAGAAACAAAGGTCGGAAAACTGAGGTCAACTTCGATACTTTCATTTGAAAAGGGCAAGAAGAACCAGATCGAGATCAAAGGCGGCGTTAGAAAGCAGGAGAGGGTCAAGAACGCAAAAGATTATCTCAGGTATAAATATTTTTACATTGACGAGTCATTTAAACAGAATATGGCCACGCCGGAAAATTACGAAAGAATAAAAGAGCATCTTCCGCTATTAACTTCCGGATACAAGATAAAAAATTACTCACTGCAGCTGTTCGTGGCCAGAACAGAGACCGGTACCCAGCCTGATGCTGAAATATATATAGATTACCTTGACCCGGCCGATACTATAACGACCGCGGACGGCTTAAAATACCCTAATCTGTATCAAAAAAGGAAAGTCAAGATAATAGAGGAAGACCAGTATGAAATTAATTACGAACTCGGTTATATAAGGCTCAAATCATTATATCTCTCCGGCTCTGATATACTTGGTGTGAAATACATTAAACAGAGTATCTCAAATCCCTCCGATATTATCGAGGTTGGCAGCGCGGATAGCACAGGTACCAAGTTAAAGCTGCAGATACTGGCCGAATATAACCAGAAGCCTTCAGATCCGTGGGACATACTTGAATGGAAGAATGTGTATTCGCTGGACGGTGTCGATATATCAAGGGATGAATTTAAGCTTACGATCCAGAAAAATACTCCGGGAGGATTGAGAACGGAGGAATATGATATCAGCAACTCGCCAAAGCCCTATTTATACTGGTATGAAGTGAGTAAAAAGGATGTATCCGACGAGGTAGACCTGGGATTCCTCATGTCATCTTATGGAGAATTCCACTTTCCGAACCAGAGGCCGTTTATGCCGGACGCGAACAGTATAATCCGGGATCCTCTTCAAACCACTGCCGATTCTCTTTTCACGGACGGGGAGATTTATACAAACTCATTTTATACGAGTTCTCAGTTCGCGCTCAAGTTCGAATATTCAAGTAAATCAAGCACGTACAGCCTCGGGTTCAATGTAATTGAAGGATCGGAGGTTGTTCGTTCCGGAGCTACAACTTTAAGAAAAGATGTCGATTATATAATAAATTACAACTCAGGACAGCTTTCGATTATAAACGAGAGGTATCTGACTGCCGATATAGAGATACTTTATGAATCCGCCTCAATATTTCAGATGGATCAGAAGCTTCTTGTCGGTAACAGGATAGAATACAGCTTTGCAAGGGATTCTTATCTCGGTGCGACCGTACTTTATCTTTCTGAGGAATCCAGCCAGGAACGCGTTCATGTCGGGTTCGAGCCGAAAAGAAACTTGGTTCTTGATGTTAACGGCCAGACCGTTGTAGGAATGCCGTTTTTGACAAAAGCTATTGACTGGCTGCCGCTTATTGAAACCGATAAAGAATCTAAATTGTCGCTTGAGGGAGAGGTCGCGATGATAATCCCTGATCCAAATCCTTTAGGCGTGGCATATATTGACGATTTTGAAAGCAGCAGAATAAAAAAATCCCTCGGGATATCATATATGTCGTGGTCGGAGGCCTCATACCCGGACAATTATATTACAAACGGCATTTATGAACTGATCGATGAGGTTAAGGCTATGGCAGGTAATTTGGGGATAGCCTATCAGGAATACCTGAAATATTTCCTTAAAGCGTATTCCGGAAAAGACGAGCTTTCTTTCTACTGGTACAATCCAAAAGACGAGGACAAATATTCAAAAGAACAGATATACAAAGATGTTCCGGCGGATCAGAGAAAGGATAAAGTGAATACAATGAATGTAGTATTTAAACCGTCAGCCAGGAACAGTGCTATTTCCGGCAGGGAATTCTCTCCGGCCGATTCATGGGGCGGGATCATGAGATACCTGCACTCGGCTTATCAGGATATGCGCGAAGTAAAGTATATTGAATTTCTAGTTTCGACGAACAGGAATGTTACGCTAAACATTGATATAGGCGAACTGAGCGAGGATGTGATACCGGACAGGAAACTGAATACGGAAGATGTTAACAGGAACAGCGTCCTTGATGTCGGGGATAACAGCGAGGATACAGGTATAGACGGGATGAGAGGTACGGGAGATTTTATACCGCTGTATGAATATGATCCTAACGCGCCGAGAGAAAGAGAGCCGTACGAATTTCTGTCCTTCGACAATCATCCCGTAGAATCCGACGGCAAGCCTACACCTGATTCCCAGATGAATAATTACTGGGATTTTGTTAAAACAGAGAATAACGGCAGGCTCGATTCCGAAGACCTTGACGGCGGCGGGAACCTTGACACTTCGGTAAGGGCCTACAGATATGTGATAAACCTGAAGTCAAGCCCCGTGTTCGGAGAGCAGTATGTGGTGAGCACTGATTTTAGTTCAGGATCCAATTTCGCGCTTTACAGGATTCCGATAGAAGAGTTCGCCTCAATATTGAACAGGGAACCGGACCTGTCAAAAATGAAATACATTAAACTGTGGTTCAACAATTCTCCCGATACGACATTTTCCACCCGTGTAAATTTTGTCAGCCTTGACCTGGTCGGCAACGAGTGGGCGGCGAAAGGATCAAACAGAGGAAAAATTGAGGCGAAGACGATCAATAACCAGGACGATAAAGGAAGGTATTATTCGCCGCCGGGAGTAAAGCGCTTTGACGACAACGGATTTGAAGAACCGGAACAGTCGCTTTCTCTGAACATCAGCCTGAGTCCTTATATGAGCCAGGATGAATATGAGAACGGCAGGTCGGCATTTCTGACAAAAGAACTGATATCAGCCGAGAACTACCTGCAGTATAAAGAGATCAAGATGTTCATTCACGGCGGTATGAGCGCGAACGATCCGTCGTGGGATGAAGAAAGGCCGCTGTACTTTATTTACAGGTTCGGAACGGACTCGGTCAATTATTACGAATACAGGTCGAAACTGGTAAACGGATGGAAGAACAGTGAAGTGAACAACCAGATGATAATTCAGTTCGACGATCTGACGGATCTTAAAACGCAAAGGTCAGATCTTGATCTTCCGGCCGGCAGTGTGTTTTTTAAAGGCTACAACGACGGTGACATAAAAAGGTACATAGGCATAAGAGGAAACCCGACTCTCCAGGCCGTAAAATTCTTCAACGCGGGCGTTCTCGATTCGGCCGGAACGGGTCTGAATACAGAGATATGGATAAATGAGTTCAGGCTTACAAAAGTAATGAGGGATCCCGGGACGGCTATGAGGATTAAAACAAGGATCGAAGCCGCGGATATAGCGACTTTCGACGCTGAAATGACCAGGCAGGACGAGGAATTCCACAGGATAGAGGAGAGCAGGGGAACGGGCGTAAATCAGCTGAACACCAACCTTAACGCGACAATAAATCTCGACAGGATCACGCCAAAAAAAATCGGGCTGTCTCTTCCCGTCAGGTATTCTTATTTTAATACAAGTTCTTATACCAAGTATCAGGGAAGCACGGACATCCTGGTAGACAAGAACAATATACCTGATTCAGTAAGAACGGAGAATACAAGGCACCAGTATGACTTTTCGGTAAGAAAAACGGCGAAATCAAACAACCCGTATATAAAATATACACTGGACAATATAAATCTTTCAGGCAACGCGTCTTTCAGCGAATCATCTAACCCGAGTTACGCTTATCAAAAGACAAAAAATTACAATTATAATCTTTCTTACAGTCTCGGCCTTCCGGAAACATGGTTCAGTTTCAGCCCTTTCTTCTGGGGAAAAGATATATCTTTCTTTAAAAGCCTGAGCGGCGTAAAATTCGCTTTCTTCCCCAATACATATAATTTTTCCATAAATACAGGACAGTCCGAGACTCAGTCTTTATCAAGAAGGAATAATTTTACTGAAAGCAGGTCTTTTCTGGTGACAAGAAATTTTTCTACAAGCCTGTCGCCTCTGCCTTTTATTAAATCAGACTATTCCTTAAGCATGAGATCGGATATGTACAAGGATGCAATAAAAAGGGACAGTACAGGTCAGGATACAGTAATAAGTGTCTTCAATAAGGACCTGACAGATGTGATGAAGCTTGATTTCGGGGAGTTGTCCGGCCTTGAGTCTTCACTAAATAATAATGTCAAGATAAGTGTTTCGAAGTATATGCAGAACGACTTGAACCTGAAGGCATCCTATTCATGGGCGGGGAATCTGGCAAGCAGGATACCGAGCAGCAATATGAAAAATAATTATACATCTAAACTGAACTCGAGACTGAAAACAAAGGAGATAATATCTGAGATACAAACCGGGGTCAATTATATATTCCCCGAAAAGAAAGAGACGGAAAAGAAAGATTCTGTTAAGATTCAACAGCAGGAAGAAAGAAAACCGGACGGTGCATCAAGACTGTCAAGGACATCAACATCAACGGGCAAAAAGAAATCAATACTCGATTTTTTAAAAGAGAATCTTTCGGACTTTACGATGAGCTATTCTCAGGGCAGGGAGAACACATACTCGGACATAAAATCTCTGGAACAGGCCGATCCTTTTTTCATGTTCGCGCTCTCTGATAAACCCGAAGGGATCGAATATACTTCCTCAAGCTGGAGCGGCAACTGGGGCATGAGCGGATCAACCAGCCTGAGTATAACAAAGAACCTGCGTTTTGACGGCATATCGTATAATTTTGCAAGGACCTACAGGCAGAATAATAACGAAGGATTTACAGGGAACGACACCGAGACCCGGTTCGTCTGGCCGTGGGTTACGGACGCTGAGCACAGAAAAACAGGCGCAGACCCTTATTACATCCCGAATTATTCAATAAACATATCGGGCCTTCAGGAGCTGTTACTGGCAAAGGAAAGCATAAGCAACCTGACGATCTCTCACTCAAAATCGGGATCCGAGAACATTCAATGGTATGTTGACGGGAACGCTCCGGGACTCTATCTTACAGGAATTCCTGACCTCGGCAGCGCCAATGTAATAGACAGGTCAGCAAGTTACAGCACCGGATTTTCTCCGCTGGCGGGTCTCAGGCTTTCGCTGAAGAACGGCTTCAGTTTCAGCGCCAATTACGATTACAGTTTTGATATGCGCGAAACCTACAGCAACAATAACGATATCCGTAGTATCCAGTCCGGAGAAAAGAAATATACAAGAGGCCTGAGGATCTCCGCGGGGTACAATCAGAAAGGCGGCTTCAAGATTCCTTTTAATTTCTGGCCTTTCAGCGGAAAGAAACTTGATAATGACATCAGTTATAACCTGTCGGTGTCATACAACTCGAACAGCACACACAAATATAATATCGAAAAGAAAGAATACGACGGTCTTGAGAACGGAATAATATCCGACAATTTTACAATATCCCCTGATATCAACTACAAAATATCACGAAAGCTGAACGGGACGGTGTCGTATTCATATAACTACAATGAAACAAAAAGCTATGAAGCGAGGAGTATCGTCAATACCAACCATAAATTCGAGCTCAGAGCCGTTCTGAGCATTACGGGGAATTAGAGAACTATGAGTGACCTTTTTTCATATATGGCTGAGGAACGGGCGGAGGAAAAACCCGCAGCCAAAAACGAGGAATCTGTTTACACCGTACACGAACTCTCGATGAAGATCAAGAACGTGGTCGAGCCTGCGTTCTCCGATGTCTGGGTCGAAGGAGAGATATCGAATTTTAAGAGGCACAGTTCAGGGCATCTGTATTTCAGCCTGAAAGACGAAAGAGCCGTAATAAACTGCGTCATGTGGAAAAGCACGGGCGACAGGCTTGATTTTAGTCCCGACAACGGTCAGAAAGTGAAAATAAGAGGAAGCGTCTCTGTTTATGAGGCTGGCGGACGGTATCAGGTGGATGTTAAAAAAATGGTACTTTCCGGCATAGGCTACCTTCAGGCTCAATTCGAAGCTCTCAAGAGAAAACTTTTCAGTGAAGGGCTTTTCGATCAGTCGCACAAGAAGCGGATACCGCCGATGGTCAGGAACCTGGGCGTCGTTACAGCAGAAACCGGAGCCGCTTTCCAGGATATAAGGAAAGTTATCAGGTCAAGGTCTCCGTTCATAAATATATTTCTCTTCAACGCCAGGGTACAGGGAAAAGGCGCTGATTCTGATGTTGTTGAAGGGATAAAGTTCTTCAATAACATTCCTGATCCTGTCGATGTTATTATAATCGGACGCGGAGGCGGCTCGCTTGAGGATCTGTGGATATTTAACGAGGAGTCAGTGGCCAGAGCGGTATATGACTCGAAGATACCCGTCATCTCCGCGGTGGGGCATGAAATAGATTTTTCCATATCAGACTTCACTGCCGATGTCAGAGCGGCCACGCCATCCCACGCCGCGGAACTTGTGAGCATAAATGCCAGAGAGGAATTATTTAAACTTACGCAGTTCGAGTCAAGGCTGAACAACCTTGTCGTTTCATATTTTAATTATCAGAAAGAGGTGCTAAGAGGAATTGAGAACTCACACGCCTTTAAGATGCCCTCCGACATAATACGTAATTATGCCATAACGCTGGATAATCTTGAGGATAATTTTGACGCTTATTTTGAACAGAGATTATCAAAAGAGACTGTCAGGATAGAACACTTTGATTCGGTACTCAGATCGCTCAATCCCGAATCCGTGCTTAACAGAGGATATGCGATAGTTAAAGACAAAAATACCTCAAAAATTTTACCGGAAGCGGGACTGATAGGCAGCGGCCGGAAACTGGAGATAAAATTCAGGGACGGATCTGTCGAAGCGGTCAGCGATTAATTTTTATGAGACTTTTCCTTATTGCAGCATAGAACAGGAACGAGTGGTTTATCCGGCCGAAAAAACCTTTCGCGCTTCGTGCTTTGATCTTTTCCGACCATACGAACAGAGGATTGAAAGCTATGGCTCCGGCAGGCGACATAAGCAGGCCGTACCTGATGTTTTTTCTGAAATCAGGGTGTTTCGAGATCAGGTATTTCAGGTTCTTTCCTGAATTCTCTATCTGCGAGATCCATTCAGATACATCCTTGTCATGATAATGTATCAGACTGTCTGTCCGGACAAAAGAGATTTTTCCGCCGGATGAAGATATTCTTAATCCCAGCTCGGGGTCTTCCCAGCCGTAACTTTCAAAATTCTCATCGAATTTTCCTATTCTGTCGAAAATATCCTTTTTTATCGAGCAGAACGCTGTGGTAAAGTAATTGCTTTTTAACCCTGTCTCGGAGCTTTTCCGGTTCGCGCCGCGCGTGTTGAGGAACTCGTTTAAGAACGAGTATTTCCCGTCGGTTCTCACATTGACGACATTGGAAAATACCGCGTCGGCGCCATTCTCAAGACGGACCTGATGTTCTTTGAATACATCCGCTCTTACCTCAATGTCGTCGTCAATGAAGAAAAGCACGGGGTGCCTGCCTGCCGCGGCGCCTCTGTTCCTCGATCTGGACCTGCCCATGTTCGCTTCGTTAGTTATAACGGACACTCTTTTATCCCCGAAGCTTCCGGTTTCGCATCCAGGGCAGTCGTTGACAATGATTATCTCGAAATCATCCTTCATGTCCAGCGAGAGGATAGAGTTTACGGTCCTTTTAAGTGCGTCGGGCCTGTTATATGTCGGAATTACCACCGAGAACATTTTTTGCCTTCTTAAATCTGTAGAAATAGTATGTGACGAAAATCAGAGTGATCAGGGAGACGGCCACTTTCCAGTCCCTGTGTGGCAGTTTGTACCTGAAGTATATATGGTGCGGTATTGTCAGAACGCATGCGGTTAATACTAAAATTCTGCCTTTCAGTTCTGTAAAATTGTATTTTTCGAATATAATTCCGGTCAGCAGATAAAATACGGGGAACATCGGAACGATGAGCCTTTCAGTGTCGCCGGCCAGAAAACAGCTTGAGTAATATACCAGGATCAGGATCAGAAAATGCAGGTTCTTCTTAAAGAAATCTTTCGTGTCTTTCCAGAAAACAAAAGGTATAATTGTCAGCGGTATGAAGGTATTTATGATCCTGTAATATGTGACAGGGTCAAAAAGTTTACCGGATTCATCGAATCTCAGCCTGCCCACCGAATAAAAAAGGGTTCTTTCAACCGTCTGCTCAGTGATAATGAACGATCTTAGAAAGACAAGAACTGCTGCCGCAGGTATGACCGCAGCGGTCATTTTCAGAGCCGAAACCCTGTTCTTTTTTAAAAAAGCGTAGTAAAATAAAGCTGAAGGGACAAGAAAAAGTATGGTTTCCCTGTTCGCGGTGCCAATTAAAAGTATAAGCGCCATCCAAAGAAAACGGCCGTGTTTCAAAGATATTAGAAAAAGCGGTATCAGAATATATGTAAAAAGATCATGAACATCATAGAAATCCCAGACTGCAAAACCGAAAGTATATCTTCCTGTTATGAAAAGTACTGTCAGGAAAAAAGAGGTATCTTCTTTGAGCCCGTATTCGCAGAGGAACCTGAAAAATACCAGAGGCAGTATCAGTGATAAAATGACAGCCATGATATAAAAATTTGTGTCAATATCAAAAGGCATCAGTCCGGCTGTATAAGGAAGAAGTATCCTGTAGCCGAAATTTCTTGAAACAGCTTCGTCGAATCCGGGGGTTGCTAAAGCCATCAGCCTGTAGTTCTGAATGTCCGGAATTTCCGAATGAGGAGGTTTTGAAATGTCGATGCGTCCGTAATAAAGTATCATTACCGAGGCGACGAGCAGTATAAGCAGGCGCGGGTTCTTCATGGTTTAAATATAAATCAAAACACATCTAAGGTAAACAAAAAATTCAGAAATAAAAGTGTTTCAAACTTCGTCTTGCGGGTTTATATTTCTGTGAATATTTTGAAAGCGGAGCATTTATGAAGGTCAATACTAATCCGGTCAGAGGCATGAAGGATTTTCTGCCCGATGAGGCGGAGCTTAGAGAAAGGGTCAAAAGAACGATAATCGATACCTACACATCATTCGGATATAGAAAAATTGAAACTCCGGCGCTTGAACATCTTGAGCTTTTAACGGGCGGGGACGGGGGCGAGAACGAAAAACTCATCTTCAAGGTGCTCAAAAGAGGAGAAAAGCTTGACATTACTTCAATTAAAGATGAACAAGATCTTTCAGAGGAAGGCCTGCGCTTCGACCTCACTGTTCCGCTTACGAGGATCTATGCGAACAATCAGGGCAGCATACCTCTGCCGTTCAAGGTGATACAGACAGATTATGTTTTTCGGGCGGAACGCCCCCAGAAAGGACGGTACAGGCAGTTCATGCAGTGCGACATTGACATCATCGGCGAGGAAAGCTATCTTGCGGAGATAGATCTGCTCATGGCGTCATCGCAGGCGCTTCTCAATATCGGATTCGAAGATTTTACGATAAAGATCAACGACAGAAAGATCCTTCACGCAATGGCCGACAAATGGGGGTTTGAGGAAGCACACCACGACAGCGTTTTTATAACCATGGACAAGCTGGATAAGATAGGCGCAAACGGGATTCTATCCGAGCTCGATAGCAAGGAATTTTCTCAGGATGCGATAAGCGCGATGATTAACGATGTCACTCAGTTCGAAGTTGGCGATTTTAACCATCTTTACCTGAATGACGAAGTCAAAAAGGTCATCGAAGCCGTCAGCCTGTCCGCGAACGGAAAATTCAGGATCGAATTCGATCCGACCCTCGTTCGCGGAATGGGATACTACACAGGCATGATCTACGAGATCAAATACAGGGATTATCCCGGCTCGGTCGGCGGCGGCGGCAGGTACGACAAAATGATCGGCAAGCGCATCGGCAAAGATGTACCCGCGTGCGGGTTCTCCATCGGCTTCGAGCGCATCGTTGACATAATGCTCGGTACTGGGCAGGAAAGCAAGAAACAGGAAAAACTCGCTATTATCTTCGATCCTGAGAAGGATGATATCAAACGAGTCTATACCGAAGCCGATGCACAAAGAAAGATCAACAATTACATAGTCTCCGTCGTCAAAAAAGATAAAAAATTCGGAAGGCAGCTCAAAAAACTGCTCGAAATGGGCTTCACCAGATATGGAGAGCTCACAGATAATTTCTCTCCATTCACAAGCATGCCTTTGGAATTAAAAGAGTAATTGACGGGCCCGGCGGAAAGATGCAGTATCTTAGGTGATTTTTCTTGACAAAACCCAAACAAATGAGTATATTAGGCATACGATGTAATCAGAGGGTTATGAATGATTTACAATTGGGATAGAGAAAAAAATGCAAAGCTGATCGAAGAAAGGGGAATTTCTTTTGAAGAAATAATATTTCATATTTCAAACGGAGCTCTCTTAGATGTTATTGAAAATCCGAAAAATGAAAAGTACAAAGATCAGTTCATGTTCGTGATCAAAATTGATGATTATGTTTATCTTGTTCCTTTTGTCGAAAATGAAGATGAAATATTTCTTAAAACTATATATCCGAGCAGAAAAGCAACAGAAAATTATTTGAAGAAGGGGTAAATATGTCAAAAATGCCTGAAAAATACGAAAGCGATGAGATCAGAACTTATGAAGAAGGTGAATGGAAGTCCGTAAAAGATAAAAAAGCCAGAGTTACAAAATATCAGCAGATCGCAAAACAGCATCTGAAAAAGGATAAAAGGATCAATATAAGAATATCCGAAAAAGATCTTAACGATCTGCAGAAAGCTGCGGTTTCCGAAGGATTGCCTTATCAGACTCTCATCGCCAGCATAATTCATAAATATAATACCGGAAAGCTTGTTGAAAAGTAATCTCAAAGAGTTAATAGGGTTATTTATGCAATTTACTAAACATATTTCTCAACATAAATTTCGAGGCAGAAATGTGCTACAAAGCCCATAAAATAGTTAGTGAAAACAAAATTATAATGTTTGCTTTTCTTATTATTGTGTTTTTTCATACAAATATTTTGCATGCAGCTACATATTCAATTCCAATATCTGCAGAATCAATTTTTGTAATTGACAAAGATCTTGACGGTGATTTAGATATTGTTGTTGGACATAAAACGGCATGGGGGCAAACAAATCCGACTATATCAATACTGGAAAATGACGGCAAAGGTGTGTTTCCATGTATTGATACTTCGCATGTATTTTGCGGATATCAGGAAAACATAATTCTACAGAAGATAGATGATGATGAGTATCCTGATATTATTACTTTTTACTCTGATTCTTCCTCAGGATCCGCTGAAAGATATATTAGGATAATTGATAACAATAATGGTGAATTCGGAACATATCAGGATTTTTCATTAAACAGCGATAGAATATTTTCGGGAATAAATTCCGGCGATATTGACGGAGACGGCGATATTGATATCGTCTTTTATTCCAATAGCAGTTATTTTTGGGGCTACATGAAAAATGATGGCACCGGACAATTCAGTAGTCCTGTATATCGCTATTACGAAGTGCCTTTAGGTTCGATAGCTTGTGGAGACCTTAACAATGACGAAATAGATGAAGTAATCGTGAGTTGTTCACCTGATAAATTGCTTGTCTATTCTTCTGGTTTGCTGATAGACGAAATTACATATAACACGGATTGTTCAGAAATATGGGTTAGAGATATAAACAGAGACGGGAAAAATGAAATTATCGTAGCGGGCGGAGTTATCGGTGCATACACAGAATTACTAGTATTTTCAAAAAATGATACCGGATCATTTGAACTTAGTTATTCGAAGAGAATAAATGAAGCAATGACCAGATTATCTATAGCTGATCTTAATGGGGATGAATATCCAGATATCGTTTATAATTGCTCGTACTATTACCCTAACTCAGACTATGAGAAATGGCACACATACATTATGTATAACGAAAACGGAGTTTCATTCGCCGATCCCGTCAATTATCAGACTTACTTTGGTGATACTCCTAACTACACAAGCTCGATAAGGTCATTTGTTGCGGATATTGACGGTAACGGCTTGAATGATATAGTCGTACTTAATTCCGGTCAAGATAGTGATGTAACTATTCTTTTTCAGACAGAAGAAGGTAATTTTGTTCAAGAACCGCAAAGCGGTATAGAAGATCGTGATAATCTTGTAAGCAAGACAGAACTTTCTCAGAACTACCCAAATCCGTTCAATAACGAAACGAAGATACAATTCAGCCTTGATTTACCATCAGAAGTAGAACTGAGTGTTTACAATGGTAAAGGGGAATTGGTTGAAAATCTTGTTAAAGGTAGGTACGATAGAGGTGCCCATTCAGCAAATTACAGAGCGGATGATTTGACAAGCGGAGTTTACTATTACGAATTAAAAGTAAACGGCATACAAAGACAGGTAAGGAAGATGCTGTATCTTAGGTGATAGTATAGAAAAATTCGGGATTGTTGAGAAAAATAACAAAAAATTTGACTTTTCAGCCGAGTGTAATTAAATTTCCGGGGAATTAATTATTTTTCCGGATGTTGGTAATGAATGGGCATGTGTTGAAACCGGCGGGATATATTTACTTAATTGAGAAATACGGATTAAAGGTAATTCAGCCTTATCATACTTCATTTATTTCAGATTCGAGTTATTCAAAGCAGATCTTTAAGGACGGATATGTCGAGGAGGTTTATTCCAAAAAATATCTTCCGGATGATTCCGCTTTGGCAAATCTGGAATTCGCGCTTAAATATGACGGGACCGATCTTGGTGTCATCGCCGCTTTTTTTGAAACTGCCGATAAAGATGAGATCGTAAGTTTTATAGCCTCAAAGCCGACGGGAAAATACGCAAGGATCATCTGGTTTTTGTACGAATTTCTGACGGGTGAAAGGCTACCGCTTGAAGATATGGTCATGGGTAATTATGTTCCGGTTCTCGATTCAGAGGACTACTTTACATCAGAGCCGGGCATGCGCGTTCAGAGGCAGAGGGTGATAAATAACATGCTGGGCGGTAAGGATTTCTGTCCTGTTGTAAGAAGGTCAGCGGAGTTAAAGAAATATGCAAATGCCGATATACTTGAAAGGTGCCGAAAACTTACAGGGTCATACCCTCCGTCACTTTTGAAAAGAGCGCTTTCATACCTTTACACAAAAGAAACAAGATCATCGTTCGAAATAGAAAATGTAAAGCCGGGACCTGCTAAGACGGAAAGCTTTATCGAACTGCTAAGATCGGCTGAAAAGAAGGATTATTGCGGCAAAAATACTCTGATAGAGCTTCAAAAGAGCATTGTTGACGAAAGGTTCTCAAATGGCGATTACAGGAAAACCCAGAACTATGTCGGACAGACTGCCGCTTATGATAAAGAGATAATTCATTATATCTGCCCGAAGCCGGAAGATGTCGGTATGCTCATGGACGGTCTGTTGAGCGCGGCTTCCAAGATGAGAGATTCAGGCGTTACGGCCCTCGTTCAGGCTGCGGTAATATCCTACGGATTTGTTTTCATCCACCCTTTCGACGACGGCAACGGCAGGATACACAGGTTTTTAATTCATAATATTCTTTCTTTGGGCGGAGCTGTGCCGGACGGGATGATGTTCCCGGTCTCTGCGGTGATGCTGAAAAATATGCCGGATTATGAAAGATCGCTCGAAGCTTTTTCAAAGCCGTTGATTAAACTGATCGAGTATTCACTGGACGCAGGCGGGAAAATGAAGGTCGAAAATGAAACTGCAAGATTTTATAAGTACCCGGATCTGACGGTACAGGCACATAGTCTCGGGCATTTTATAGACAGGACGATCGAAAATGAGCTTACTTACGAGCTTGATTTCCTCGTACATTACGATATTGTTAAGAACGAAATGTCGCGGATCGTGGAAATGCCGGATAACCTCGCAGACCTGTTCATCAGGCTGTGCGTTCAGAACGCAGGAATACTGTCTGTGAAAAAAAGGAAAGATCATTTCAGCTTTCTTAATGAAAATGAGACTGAGGAATTGCAGGATATTATCAAAGAACATTTAGAATATTTGAGGTGAACATGAAGAACAGGCTGGTCATACTGGGAGCGGGCGGGGTCGGGACGGCGATCGGCGCGGCTCTTGCGGAAAAATATTATGAACAGACACTCCTCATCGGGCGGAAGGAGCATGTTTTTGCGCTTAACCTGAAAGGCTGCGGGATCACGGGATCGGTCAGGAAGACGGTCAGAGCAAGAGCCGCGGAGGAAATAAATTTCCTTCTGGAAAATACACTCCTGATCGTAGCCGTAAAGATAACTGTGCTCGAAGAGACATTAAAGCAGGTTCGGCCATTCATCACCGATACAACTTCGATCATGCTTGTCCAGAACGGCTACGGGGTAAAAAATATAGCGAACAGAGCGCTGTTCGGGCTTGTTGACCCGGAGAGTATTTTCCAGGCGATCGCCACTTTAGGCGCGGTGCTGTCCGGGCCGGGAAAAATCGAGCTTTATCCCGGCGGACTGAAAGCGGAAAAGGCTTTTTCGGACTCCGTTTACGGGCACATTTTCGACAACACCTTCCTCGAATACAAAACAGTGAACGACCTCGAAAAAGCCGTATGGATAAAGCTTATAATCAACTCGATCGTAAATCCGCTTTCCGTAATATTCCGCGCGAAGAATAAGATCATAGCTGAAGATAGGTTTAATGAACTTAAGGATTCCATTCTGCAGGAAGGGCTGAAAGTCGCGGCCTCGGAAGGGCATGAGATAAGCCTCACGGTCGGAGAGATCAACGATTTTATCAGGTCGGACAACAGAACTTCAATGCTTCAGGATTATTTTAGAAAGCGACCGAACGAAATAGACTTTATAAACGGTGCGATAATTCAGGCAGCGGAAAAACACGAAATAGCCGTCCCCGCGAACAAAATGATATACGCGATCGTAAAAAACATCGAAAAGAACAGGCTCGAAATCATGGAAGAAACTTCAATTTAGGAAATAAATGGGATACTATGATGTAATACTTCTGTTCACTACCGGCCTTGTCGCGGGATTTTTATCAGGCTTTCTCGGAATAGGCGGCGGAGTTATAGCTGTTCCGGTCCTGGTTTACTATCTCAGCGGTACGGTTGATCCGGGCTCACTTTTCCTCACAGCCTCGACAATATCTTTGGGTGTTGTACTTTTCGCATCCTCGAACTCGGCGGTAAAACATGTAAGGTCGCATAATTATTATAAGAAAGCTATAATCCCTGTAGCTCTCGGCTCTCTCCTAGGGCCCGTACCGGGAAGCTGGATCTGCGCGGTTATCCCCGATACAGCCAGAATGCTGATCTTTTCCGCTACTCTGGGCCTGCTCGCGGTCAGAATATTTTTTCTTGACAATGAGGATGAGTACGGGAACCCGAAAAAACATCCCCGTTTCAGCAATCCGGTAATGTTTTTTGCAGGGCTTTTCATGGGTACGATCTCTGCCATGACAGGGATTGGCGGAGGCTCGATACTTGTTCCGCTCCTTGCCGTAATTCTTCATTTCGACATTAAAAAAGCCGTCGGACTTGCTTCTATTGTTATGATATTCAACGCCGTTTCATCGCTTATTGGAAGGTACGCCATTGGAGCCTTCGACACGATACCGTACAGCCTTTTCCTTACTGATTTTCTTCTCATCTCGCTCGGCGCGTCATTTACGGCACAGCTCGGCGCTAATATGAATATAAAAAGCAGATACGGTTCATTCAAAAAAATAGCGGGAGCGGTATATCTGCTCGTTTCGCTTCAGGTTCTTATTAAAACCTTGTGAGGATAAAATGACGGCTGCGGAAAGATCAGGGATCAGAGGCAATATTTTCAGGATTTTCACTGGCACATTCGTTTCAAGGATATTCGGCTTTGTACGCGAAATGGTCGTCGCGTGGTTCTTCGGCACTTCAAAGGTCGCGGACGCTTTTTCTTTCGCGCTTATTTTTCCAAACCTGTTCAGGCAGATACTCGGCGAAGATATGGTCGAAAGGGCTTTCATGCCTCCTTTCAAGACAAAATACGATCAGGGCGATGTCAAAGGCTCGTGGATGTTTTTATCTGTCGTGCTGAACTGGTTCTTTGTCGCGCTTCTTGCGATAACGGCAATTCTTTACCTTATCGTTCCGCTTGTTTTCATATTGCTTAAATATTTCAATCCCGATGCTGATTTCGACTACGGTCTTTCTTTGGAACTGATATTTATTCTTATTCCTTTTATGCTCTTCATCGGGCTCGCGGCATTTGTCGGAAGTCTTTTAAACTTCTTCGAGCGGAACTGGATATTCGGCTTCGCGCCGATCATGCTCAGCGTGGGAGTTGTAGCCGGGATAATCTGGCTCAAGCCCGTCATCGGGGACTATTCGATCGCGGCGGGATATGTGCTCGGGGCGTTTTTGCAGTTCATAGTTCATATACCTTTTCTCATCTCGAAAAAGTTCAGGGACGAAACGCGGATAAAATACACGCCGGCGTTCAAAGACGGGTCGAACGACTATTCTGTGATAAAAAGGGAATCAAAGATAATCTCTCTGAACGCCGCGTTCAACAAGAGCGCCGAATTTTTCGACAGGCTGATCGCGACATGGCTTATAACAGGATCGGCATCATCGCTTTTCTATTCACAGAGGCTCTTCCAGCTTCCTTTCGCTATTATTTCACTGCCTATCGCCAGAGGCATAAACCCCCTGCTCAACAAGCTCAAAAGCCTTAACGACAAAGAGAAGTTCACGGAGCTGTATGAAAAAGGGAACAGGATATATTTCAGGATACTTCTGCCCGTTACCGTGATCTGCATAGCGGCGTCCGACGAGATCGTTACCCTCATCTACAAGCGCGGCGCCTTCGATTCGGATTCGCTTAAAATGACATCTCAGGCGTTCGTGATGTACTCGCTCGGGCTCATCCCCGTCAGCCTCGCCGGCTACTATATGCGCGTCCTGTCGCTCGTGAGCAAAAACATCCACTCGCTCAGGGTCTCGGTCATCAGCGCGGGAATAAACATAACCCTCTCCTACATCCTCGCGGTATTCACTCCTCTCGGGCATGCCGGGGTCGCGCTCGCTACTTCCGTCGCCTTCTATTATAATATGATGAGGCTCAATACTTACATCAGATCAGAGATGAAAGATCTTCTCATCCCGAAAAGATCAGCAATATTAAGCTTAGAGAGCATTATTCATATAGCGGCAGGATCGGCCATGGCAGTATTTTTCGGGTTTTTTTATTCCGGCGTGCTCATTTTAGCAGAAGGAATGACCGGACTGCTGGCCTCAGGATTTCTGAAAGCCCTGATCGTTACAGCCGTTTTCGCCGCGCTCGGAAGAGTGTTTAAAAAATAAAAAAAATTCACTTGTATTCTTGTATTATAGTTATTAATTTGTAACCAGACATCAATACAACTTCTATTACTGCAGGAGGAAAGTTTATGCGAAAGGTTATGTGTTTACTATTTCCGGCCGTACTGATCTTATGCGGGATTCTTATTCCGGAGACGGCGCAGCGGGAGAACGGCGGTTTTTCCGACACCGGAAAGCTGATGTTCCCGCAGAACAGGGTCCACAAAGCAGGAATGCTCTGGATTAACATGACCAACACCGGTTTATTAGGCAATCCCAAAAATCTGGACGATCCCTGCACTGGAAAGACCGCGGTTTCAGGGGAATTTCCCGGAGGGTCGGGCATCAGCTACCTTTTCTCCGGCGGTCTTATGCTCGGGGGCTATCTTGATTCTGCCGCAATAAATATCGGGGGGACTGACGCGACGCTTTTTCAGGGGCCGCTTGTGACGACTGCTTACGAGGGCTGGACGGGGGCGGCAGGATCCGGCGATATGCCAATGGAGTGCTGGCCGGCGGCTTTCGAAAGCGATCCGGACGGTACTTTTCTCGGAAATATGACCGAGACATCCAATGTTCCCGGTAATATAAACTGTCTTTTCGAAAATGTCTACGATCCGGCAGCTATGGCTGAGGAGCAGTTCAATATAAATTTCACGGATAAGTTAGTGCAGAGGACACCTTATACGGGGATGGATGATTACGATAAGAGAGACCATATCCCGCTCGGTATCGAGGTCAGTCAGAAAAGTTATGCATGGTCATTTGATTATGCAAAGAAGTTCATCATAACCGATTATACCATATACAACAGGAACGCGGTAAACAAGGATATATACGATTTCTTCATCGGACTTTACATGGATTGCGATGTCGGTATAACATCCGGTATCTGGAATTATTGTCACTCCGACGACATCTGCGGATTTATCGAGAAATGGGATGATTATATTGACCCGGCGACCGGAGAAGTGAAGACAGTGGAGCTGAATGCTGCCTGGGTGGCGGATAATGACGGGAGAGGTTATACAGGTTCGGAGTGGTATACTGCAGGCGGTGAACCGGGGGCCGGAACCCCGCTTGACGGAGGTACCGGTGTGGCGATGGTCAAAGTCCTCAGAACGCCTAATCCTGATATGCAGTTTTCATATAATGTATATATAGCCAATTCCGACGACGAAAGCATGGACTGGGGACCGAGATGGCAGACAGGACTGCACTCGGAATGGGAGTACGACCTTTCCGTTAAACAGAAAGGTTACGATGATACGAATTATGACAGTCTGACAGTCAGCTCAAATTACGGCACCGACCCGCTTTCGGGCGGAAGGACAGAAGGAAGGCCTATCGGTGACAGAGGGAAATACATGGTAATGAGCAACGGCGAGTTCGATTACGGTTTCACTGCGGTCAGAGAAGTATATCTCGGCATGGACACTCAGTATGACGGAACCCCTATCCCTCAGGCTGACAAATGGCAGAGATGGACGACGGACGCAGAAGCCGGTCAGCCGGGATTCGGAGAAATCCCGGACGGTACTGTTGAAACCCTGAACGATATCGCGAACGGAGCGGATATCAGATATATGCTTTCTTTCGGTCCGTTGGGAACTAAGACGACATGCGATCTTGCGGCCGACACCGATATGGACGGAACCCCTGATTCTGTAATAAAAAACAAACCTGCCTGGAAGTTCGCGCACGGTGATTCCCTTAAGTTTACTATAGCCTTCATAGTCAGTGAGAATTTCCACACTTCATTAGATCAGGATCCCAATTACAGGGATAATACCGCAGTCGATCTGACAGACGGACTTAATGTAACCCTTTATAAGGATGGATGGTATGATGCCTTAAATAACCTGAAATGGGTTCAGAATATTTATGATACTCCGATGCATGATACACAGGTGACACTAAACGGGGTTACAAAGGGCGACGGCTGGTACGGCGAGGACATCGGTGCAGACGGATTATTCTCGGGTGACCCTGTGGGAGGGACATGCTGGTGGACAGATTCGTATTACAGCGGACCGGACGAAGGCGAAGGCGACATGGAACTGACGAATTTCACTTCGACGCTAACGGATATTTACGGGCACTCGGCTGCGAACGAAGATGAACTGCTGCCGTACGGAAGAGAGACCGCAGGCGGGATATACGGAACGACCGCTGAGTACGGCTACATGGTGAAAGATCCCGTGACAGGCCTGTTAATAAGGTACGGGTACGGCAACGGGAAGCTCGATCGGGGCGACGGCGTACCTGATTTCTCGTGCCCTCCTCCGCCTCCGTCCCCAAAGATCAGTGTTCGTTTCGACAACGGTGACGTGGTGATAGAGTGGCAGTCGCACGAGCTCTATGATCTTCCCGGAGGTATGAAGTCGTACTCGGGACCTGAACACTTCACAGATACTTTCAGCAGGATCAGGGACTTCGAATCATATACGGTCAAGATTTCGCCGAACTCGAATTACAATAATTTTATAGACCTGCTGACGGTGGATAAAGTAAACTGGGCATTCAGGAATGTCGCGTCCCCGGACGAATACGCAGGTATCCCAACTGAAGTTCCGGCTGACACAGATATTTTAGTCATGGACGGAAAGATATGGGTACAGGAACCGTACGGGAACAACAGGTCGCTGTTGCAGAACTGGACTGCTGAAGGCATCTACGAATACACAGCGTCAAGCGACAGCGTGGATTACAACGGAGGCTTTCTAAATATCGCAAGATATAAGTTCAGGCTTCTTAACAAATACCTTTCAGGCATATCATACGTGTCTGTCGTATCTTCGGACTTCGGGTATCCTGAATACGGCGTTCCGCCTTCAACATCGTCTATCGCAATGAACATGAAAAAGATATCCCCCGAGCCTGAGGATGGAACTTTGCCATACACTACGGAGCTTTTCCAGAACTATCCTAATCCTTTTAATCCCGAGACGAACATAATTTTTTCGCTCGCGAGCGACTGCCGTGCCAAAATTGAACTTTACAACGCGGCCGGGCAAAAGATAATGAACCTTTTGGACAAAGAGATGAGATCAGGATATCATACATTGAAATTTAAAGCGGATGATCTTATAAGCGGCATCTATTTTTATAAGCTCAAGACCCCGGGAAAAGAGGTCGCGAAAAAAATGCTAATGGTGAAGTAGGAGATAAAAATGAAAGTGAAAGCAATTATTTACACATCCGTCTTGTTACTTACTATTTTCACATTTTCTTCGTGTTCGGACGACGGCAGTCCGCTCAAGCCTGAACCGAAGATAAGAGTGATCTCTCCGAACGGCGGTGAAGTCTGGAACAGGGGCGGGCAGAGACCTGTTGTCTGGGAAAACGATGTAGGCGGTGATGTTTGCATAGAACTTCTGAAATCGGGCGAACTTTATATTACACTGGCGGATACTGTGTCCGGGATGAAAGGCGAATTCTTGTGGGATATGCCTAAAGATATGCCTGTATCAGGCGATTATTCAATTAGAATCATATCAATCCCGGATCCGGGCGAAAAAGATGAGAGCGACGGTTATTTCAGAACAGGATGGCCGCTTTTGTCTATATACGATCCGCCAAATGACATAGCCGGTGGTGAAATTAATGTGCAGTGGTATGGCAACAGCAACGATTCAACCGACCTTACCTATTACTACTGTATAACTACCGATACGCTTATGGCCGACAGTGAAGCCGTTTCGGTACTGAGCCCGGTTTTGTGGAGAACCACCAGTAATAATTATGCGGGTGTGTCCTTTCCTGTACTCCCTCTAAACAGCTCGCAGCTTTTCACGGACAGCACCGCATATACTTCCGGCGAACTGACAATAACTGTCAGAGTGGTTTTCTCAAGATTCTTCCTCTACGCCAGGGACGCTTACGGAGCTGTGTCTCCGGTAGTATCGAAGGTTTTCGGCAGGATGAACAATCCGCCTTTTCCACCGACAGCGGTATCTTATAAGCTGGGGATAAAAGACTCGGGTATCTGGACTACTGTAGGAAGCGATTCAACTTTATTAATACTCCCCAAACCGAGTACAGGATGGGACCCCATAGATTTCAAGTGGAAAAGCATTGATCCTGACGGTGCGGGAGTTAAGCTCGAGTATAAATGGGAATTGTGGGAAAGAGAGAGGGTAAATAACACGGACAACATGATTTCGCTCGCCGCGTCATCTGACGGATGGAGCCCGGTAAACACTTCTGTATCGTTCTCAGGAGAGATATGGAACCATAACAACCGGGGGCAGTACGCTTTTAAGATATTCGTACGCGATGACGCGCTGGAAGAAGCCCGGAGCTGCGCAACGATAAATTTTGAAGTATTCCCCCCCTCTTTTGAAAAAGGAATTCTTCTTATTGACGATACAGATCCGGCACTCTATAACTCCCAACTGAGCGGAGGTATCTATATGGGAAATCCGGCGGCTTCTTCAGTGACGGCACATTATGAAGAAATTTTAAGACATTCCGGGTATTTACCTGAAAATGAAGCGCCTGATTCACTGTCTTTGTTCAGGATCACGAAATTTGAGAAAAGTGTTGTTTTAGCCGGCTGGGATTATATTTATTACGATGATGACGATGATCCTTCCACGCCGGAAGTGATAGTTGATTCTGTAGCGATATACAGAGGAGTATATAAGCCGGACCTTCAGGAATTGGTTCAATACCGTCTCGTGATAATCGCATCTGACGACAGAGGAAATCTTAAAGGAGTGGATTTTAGCGGAGAACCGCCATATAAAGGTTATAACAGAATTCTTTCTCAATATCTTGATGTAGGCGGGAAAAATTTCGTTCTGGGACCTTCTGTTCTGATGGGGAAATGTTACTCAAGTCCCGATCAGATACCCATAAATAAATATCTCGATCCTTTTATGGTCGTGTTTGACGGTTATATTCCTTCCGCACAGGGATTTGATAGCACTACAGAGTTGTTCTTCAACAAATATTTCGGAATATCCTCAATGATTTTTCCGGAACAGAAGACATATTATACTGCCAACAGCGCTTTACAGCTGTGCTCAGATCATTATATGACCGACAATTATGATTTTATCGGGTCGACGGTTTATGAGCATATAACTGACCCGATGATCAAACCTCTGAGAGTGGACAGTACACAGGTAAGGCTTGCATGGTGGGACCGTACTGTCGGAACCAGGATACAGAAGCTTGCGCTGAAAGACAGGGGAACCGTATTTACGGGGATTCCGACTTTCGAGCTATGCAAAGGCGAATCTGTTTACAGATATCAGTCCATATACGACCTGCCTTTAAAAGACGAAAACTATTCTTATGAGGTCAATGGAGCGGATACCCTGAAACATTTTTTATGGAATTGGGACTATGTGAAAGATTCCTTAACTGTAATCGGCGGACAGCCGGTTCCGGTCCTCCGCAGATCCGGAACTGTGGCCGGCAGGTATGCCGAAGAGAACGGTTTATACAGAACGGCTTTCTTTGGTCTGCCTGTTTATTTTATGGACAACACGGATAATCAGGTCAGCGATATGTTCAAAACGATGATCGAATGGTTCGATCTGTCAAAAGATCCCGCTGACGGCTGGAAGAAAAAATAGATTTCACTACTTGAAGTAATCCGATATTTTGATTAAATTCATACAGATAATTTTTCTGCGGGAGAGTTTTATGCTGAAAAAGATAAATCCTGCGCATACCGCCGCGTGGGATAAGCTGATGAGGCATTATAAAGAGATCAGAAATGTTCATCTCAGGACCCTTTTTGAGGACAAAAAGAGATTTGCCAAGTTTTCTGTCAGGTATGAAGACATTCTGCTGGATTATTCAAAGAACAGGATAGATCAGACTGCCATGGAACTTCTGTTCGAGCTCGCGGACGAAGTCGGACTTTCAAAAGCGATAGCTTCGATGTTCGACGGCGATATGATAAATGAGACAGAGAACAGGGCTGTTCTGCATACGGCTTTGAGGGATTTTAAAAGCCAGCATATAAAACTGAACGGGAAAGACATTCTGCCTCAGATCCGGGCCGTGAGAGATAAGATGAGGGATTTTTCTGAATCTGTCAGAAGCGGCGAATGGAAAGGTTATACGGGCAAAAAAATAAAAGATGTCGTTAATATCGGGATCGGCGGGTCCGATCTGGGACCGTATATGGCCTGTGAAGCCTTAAAATTTTATTCCGACGGGCCTGACCTTCATTTCGTGTCGAACGTTGACGGCACGCATATATGCGAAACTCTGAAGCGGCTCGACCCGGAAACAACGCTTTTTCTGATAGCGTCGAAGACCTTTACCACGCAGGAGACCATGACCAACGCTCAGACGGCCCGGGACTGGTTCCTCTCGGCGACGAAGGATAAAAAGCATGTTAAAAAACATTTCGCTGCGCTTTCGACCAATGAGGAGAAGGTCAGAGATTTCGGGATCGACACGAAGAACATGTTCGAATTTTGGGATTTTGTGGGCGGCCGGTACTCGCTATGGTCGGCGATAGGCATGCCCGTCGCGCTTTCGGCCGGCTACGGCCGCTTTGAGGAGATGCTGAAAGGCGCTCACAGCATGGACACCCATTTCCGCAAGGCGCCGCTTGATAAGAACATCCCGGTGATCCTGGGCCTGCTCGGCGTCTGGTACGCCGACTTCTTCGGCGCCCCGTGCGAAATGGTGCTGCCCTACGACCAGTATCTCCACCGGTTCCCCGCCTATCTCCAGCAGCTGTCAATGGAGAGCAACGGGAAAAGTGCGGCGAGGGACGGCTCTCAGGTAAATTACCCGACCGGGCAGATACTGCTCGGCGAGCCTGGCACGAACGGGCAGCACTCGTTCTACCAGCTCGCTCATCAGGGCACGCATCTTATTCCGTGCGACTTTCTCTGCGCGAAAGAGCCTCTTAACAAAACCGGCGACCATCATAAGAAACTGCTGTCAAATTTTCTGGCGCAGACAGAAGCGCTGATGAACGGAAAGACAAAAGAGGAGGCGGTCGCGCAGCTCGAAAAAGCGGGAATGTCCGCGACTGAGATCAGAAAACTCTATGCGCACAAGGTCTTCCCGGGGAACCGCCCGACCAATTCAATAGTTTACGATAAGCTAACGCCGGCAACGCTGGGCAGGCTTATTGCCGTATACGAGCACAAGACATTCGTGCAGGGCGTGATCTGGAATATCTTCAGCTTCGATCAGTGGGGTGTGGAGCTTGGAAAAGAGCTGGCCTCGAAAATACTGAAGGAACTGAATGAGAAAAAAGCCGCCGCCGGACACGACTGCTCGACAGAGGGACTTTTAAAATATGTTATGAAGAGAAAATGAGAAAATTACTGCCTATACTTTTAGCCTCACTCGCTCTCCTGTTCGTGTCATGTTCGACATCTTCCGGGTTAAAAGAGGAGCCCGGGATCAGATCTGGCATTTACGGCGGAGATCTTGAAAAATTCTTCAGAAAATATGAGAATGTACCCCACAAGTTAGGCGCCAACGGGCCTGATCATTTTGACTGCAGCGGGTTCGTGTCAAGAGCGTACAGAGAGGTTTATGGTGTCGATCTGCCCAGGACATCGAAAGCGCAGTACGGAAAAGGAAGACCGGTCAAGAGGCAGGATCTAAAATACGGCGACCTGGTTTTCTTCAACATTTACGGCGGAGGCGTGTCGCATGTGGGGATATACATGGGGAAAGACACATTTATTCACGCATCGACCAAGCTCGGGGTAACAAAAAGCGACCTTAAAACAGATTATTACAGCTCCCGGTATGTGGGGGCAAGGAGAATACTTCAATGAGACTGAAATCTATATTTACGATCATGCTGATAACAGCGGCGATGTCCGCAAAAGAATTTTTTTATGTTGATTACTCATGTTTCAGGTCGCCTGACGACTCAAAGACAAGAACCGACATCTATGTCTCGATCCCTGTAGCCTACCTTGAGTTCGACGAGAGCCTGACCAGCGTATTTTCGATCGGCGTTAAGATATACGACGGCGGAAAACTGATAACTGAAGACAAATGGAAGCAGAAATACACACTCGCTTCGGCAGGGGATAAATATTCGGGAACCGAGATCCCTGTAATGTCTAAGCTCGAGCTCCCGCCCGGGTACTACAGGCTCGCTGTCGAGGTAGAGGACCTGAACGCCGGAAAAATTGTCGATACGCTTGAAGTTCCGCAGGATTCCAAGATGTTCATGGTGGCCGGATTTTCGGAAAAATTTTCGCTTTCCACAGTTCAGCTGGCCTCAAGAATAATTACCGGCAGCACGGATGACAGTTCGGAGTTCTTCAGGCAGGGTGTGATAATACTTCCGAATGCCAGCAAGATATTCGGTACAACAAGGCCGTTCATTTATTTTTACTCAGAGGTTTACGGGCTAAAACAGGCCGATGAGATAGAATATTCCTGGAGTATAGTTTCATCCGAATCGGGCGAGGTGAGGAAGGGTGAAGTCCAGAAGAAAACATCCCCGGGAACATCTCTCGTGCTCGCGGACAGGATATCTGTGCCTGTTCTTAAGACAGGTTCGTATGAGCTTGTGCTGTCTGTGACGAACAAAACCGCCGGTAAGGCTATTGAGGGCAGGAATAATTTCTATATGTACAGGAAGATCGATTTCGTTAAGGAGAAGTACAGGCTGCCGGAAGGGCTTTCGACGGTTCAGAAAGATTCGATTGAGCTCGATATTATGAAGGATGACGAGATAGCTGAAGAATTCGATCAGGTCTATTCCACTCTGGACAAGGCTGATCAGGAAAGGTATTCGGGACTTATCACGGCCGGGAAAAGAGAATTTCTCAAAAAATACTGGACGGAAAAAGAGAAAAAGCAGAAGAACGCTAGGGAGAATTTCAAACTGCTTCTCCAGAAGATTTCGGCCGAATTTTCCTCAAAGAAGACGGAAGGATGGAAAACAGACAGGGGAAGGGTTTATCTGAAGATGGGCCCGCCTAACAAAAGGGATATTGAGACATACAATAATGAAGTTCAGGATCATGAGGTGTGGAATTATTTTACCGGAGGTTATACTTTTGTGTTCTCCGACACTCACGGCCTGGGTGATTTCAAGCTTATCCACTCCGATTATCCGGGAGAGAAGAACGATCCGAACTGGCGGAATAAAATAAAGAAGAGCAAATTTTAATTGATAGTAGACGGGTTCGAGATAGAGATAGTCAGGTCGAAGGCGAGAAAAAGGACTATTCAGGCCAGGCTCGTTTCCGATAAAAAGATAAGGGTGCTCGCGCCTCATTCCGCCACGAACGAGTTTATTGATTCGTTCATACAGAAGACAATAAAAAAATTCTCGAAACACAAGGCGGAAGAGGCCGTTTCCGACGGATCGCTTTACGCCCGCGCGATCATGCTCAGGGACAAATTTATTCCCGAAGCGCCGAATTTTTCAATAACCTATTCGAACAGGCTCAAGAGCAGCTGGGGCAAGTGCTACTATACCCGGCGCGAGATAATAATAAATCCCGTGCTGGCCGCGTTTCCCCGATGGGTGTCCGACATGGTCATCATACACGAGATCGCTCACCTCATCTACCCTAACCACGGAAAACAGTTCCGCGAACTCATCAGCCGCTACAGGCTCAAAGAGCGCGCGACAGGCTACCTCATCGCCAAAGGGCTGAGGTCGGACGAGTAAAAAGAAAGGGAGAAAAAAAGCCGTTGAGGCAGTAAACTTCACATTCAAATTCAGAAACTCGCTGTCAAAACACAGATTCACCTTCTAGGAACACCCATACTCCTCATACACTCAATCTTCAACATAAAGTCCCGTAAAATTCCGGGGCTTTTTTAATTATTTGTTTTGTTTGATTTAATATGATAAATTTCGTATATTTATTTATCCAAACAAGGCTGTAATCATGGATATGACACTTTCACTGAAAAAGCTCAAAGAATTCTTCGAAAAAGAGAAGATCCCTTACATGGTTTTCGGAGGTTTGGCGACCGGCGTTTACGGTTACGAGAGAATGACTTATGATATTGACATAAAGATTCTGCATGATATTTCCGAAGATTCACTTTCAAAGCTGGTAAAGAAACTCTCAGACATTTCCACAATTATGCCTAAAGACCCTGTTCAGTTCATAAGGACTACAATGGTCTTGCCCATAGAGATCGAAAATGTTAAAACAGACATCGTGTTTACAGGTTTGGAGTATGAAATTGAATCTATAACAAGGGCGTGCCAGAAGGAATTGTTTGGAATATCGTTAAAGATGATTTCGGTGGAAGATCTTATTGTGCAGAAATCTATTTCAGAAAGAGATAAAGACTGGCAGGATATAGGAAATCTGATCAAGTTCAATAAAAACTTAGACTGGAAATATCTTTTAAAACAGATAAATCTTTTCTCAGAGATACTGGACAGGCCTGTGATGTTAATAAATATCGAAAAGATGAAAAATGAACGCTGAAGATGTCAGGCAATATTTAAGCAAACTCAACAAGTTCAACGAGTGGGAGTTGGAACAAAAGAGAAATTATGATCCCCACATCTGCGTTGAAAGAGTTGCCGCCTTATATGAATTAGGAAATAAGATATTTTCTCCGGAAAGAATTGAAAAGAATCATCAGGAGCATTTAGAGAGCTTAATATTTGTTCAAAGCCAGTTCAGAAAGATCAAAGAGATCCTCTCGCGCAAAAGCAACAGCTGATTAATCACCTCTCACACCCCCGAATCTTCATTTCGTCGGACTTTGGTTGGTTTGTCTGTCATCTGTCATTAAATTACCTGTGTAATTGACATAAACAGATAAAAAAAGGAGCATAAAATGAAGATAGATAACAGATTTAAAGGCGAGGAGCTCAAAGAGATGATAAAAACACAGGTCGTCTTCGATTTCAGAAAAAAGCTCAGCATCTTCAGGCACAATTTCTAAAAAACTTCTCATAACTCACTCCTCAAAAAAAGGGTCTCTGAAAAGAGGCCTTTTTTATTTGTTAAATGATTTGATTATACATTAATTATTTTATATAATTCAGCGCTGTTTAATTATGAGGCACACAAAGATGGCAAAGGAAAAATGTGTTAACTGCAGCGCGAAACCCGGAAAGAGGAAGTGTATAGTCCGCGGAGGCGAACTTATCTGTCCGGTATGCTGCGCGACTGTAAGGGACGAAAAATGCGAAGGCTGCGTTTTCTATCAGGCGTCCGCCGAATTTACTCAGAAGAAACAGGAAAAGGTATCCTCCGCCGCTTCGGCCGGATCCTATTTTGGAAGCCCGGCAATGCAGAAAAGCATAATGGAAGCGTCCATGGACCTGATGAACGCTCACGCGGCTGTGGGTCAGGAATATGACAAAGATCCGGAAAAATTCATATCGGACAGCTATAATTTCTTCAATACGGAAGAATTCTCGGAATTCGCTTTTTCAGATGATGAAACGGATCTTATTATAAAAGAATTTGGCGAACCGGGAAATGAAGAGGGCTGGTTCCACACCCCTGAAGGAACGGATTATTATTCAAAAGCGGTAGGAATGATAATGAACGGCAGAAGGTTCAGGGAATTCTCAAAGCAGCTCATGGCAATTTTTCTCAAATATTACAGGAAGAACGAATTCGGAAAAGCATGGATCATCCTTTCAAATGTGAACAGGATAATGGAAGGGGATTATATATTGCCTTTCACGGTAATGATGTTCTTTAGAGGCATAAGCAGGTGGAAGCTGGGCAGGAATTGACATTGTCCTGACATGATATGACAGACGAGGGGCAAAGGGTGGTGTATGCCCTTTTTTTACGCATAGAAAACGAATTGGCATTATAGTTGCAATTAAGAACAGCGCGAAAAAAAAATTAACCGAAAGGAGAATAAAATGGCAGTAAATCTGAAACCTATCAAGGACAGAGTGGTTCTTGAAATTATCGAAGAGACGGAGAACAAAACAAAGGGCGGAATCATACTCCCCGACACATCTTCAAAAGAAAAGCCCCAGATGGGAAAGATTGTGGCAGTAGGAAATGACGAGGAACTGAAAAAGGAGATCAAAGTAGGCGACAAGGTGATCTATCCCAAATATTCGGGGACTGAAGTGACGATAAACGAAGTGAAATATCTTATTCTGAAATTCGAAGATGTTCTTGCGATCGTAAAATAAATTAAAATAACAGGGAGAATCATAAAATGGCTAAAATGATCGAATATGGGATCGAAGCCCGCACCGAGCTGAAAAAAGGCGTTGATATACTCGCGAACGCCGTAAAAGTGACACTCGGCCCCAAAGGCAGAAATGTGGTACTTGAGAAAAAATACGGCTCTCCGGTCATAACAAAGGACGGGGTAACCGTAGCAAAAGAGATAGAACTTGACATTCCGATCCAGAAGATCGGCGCAGAAATGATAAAAGATGTAGCTTCCAGAACATCAGACAAAGCCGGCGACGGAACCACAACCGCAACTGTGATCGCTCAGGCGATAATCGCGGAAGGACTGAAGAATGTAACCGCGGGCGCGAATCCGATGGACATCAAAAAGGGGATAGATAAAGGCGTGGCCGAAGTTAAAAAATTCCTCATGTCGAAAACAAAAAAGGTAAGCAACGATTTTAAAGAAATATCAAATGTGGCATCCATAAGCGCTAACAACGACGAAAGCGTAGGTAAAATGATAGCTGACGCGATGAAAGCCGTAGGCACAACAGGCGTTATCACCGTTGAAGAGGCAAAATCAATGGAAAGCACACTCGAAGTGGTTCAGGGGATGCAGTTCGACAGAGGCTATCTGTCACCATATTTCATCAACGATCCCGAAGCTATGGAAGTCAGGATGGAAAATCCCTACATACTTCTTTACGACAAAAAGATCTCCACGATAAAAGAAATGGTCCCCGTATTAGAGAAAGTCGCGCAGACAGGGAAAGCGCTTGTTATAGTGGCGGAGGACATTGAGGGTGAAGCTCTTGCGACACTTGTGGTAAACAAGCTCAGAGGTTCATTGAAAATTGCCGCGGTTAAAGCTCCCGGATTCGGCGACAGAAGAAAAGAAATGCTGAAAGATATCGCGATCTTAACAGGCGGCGAACTCATAACCGAAGAACTCGGAATGAAACTGGAGAACGCAGAACTCAATATGCTCGGAAGCGCAAAGGTCGTTATAATAGACAAAGAGAACACAAAGATAGTTGACGGGCTCGGCAAGAAAAAAGAAATCCAGAACAGGATCGAGAGCATCAAAAAGCAGATCGAGGTAACAACCTCCGATTACGATAAAGAAAAACTGAACGAAAGGCTTGCAAAACTCGCCGGCGGCGTAGCCGTGATAAAAGTCGGAGCCGCTTCCGAAGTCGAGATGAAAGAGATTAAAGACAGAGTAGATGACGCGCTCCACGCAACAAGAGCGGCTGTTGAGGACGGAATTGTTCCCGGCGGCGGAGTAGCTCTGGTAAGGGCGATCCCCGTGCTCGACAAAGTTAAGGTCGTAGGCGAGGAGATAGTCGGTATCAACATCCTGAAAAAAGCTCTTGAAGAACCGCTGAGACAGATAGTCGAGAACGCTGGGATCGAAGGCGCGGTAGTTTTACACAAAGTCGCATCGAGCAAAGAATTCGCATACGGTTTCAACGCCAAGACCGAAGTTTATGAGAATCTTGTTGAAGCCGGCGTAATAGACCCGACCAAAGTAACCTACACCGCTCTGGAAAACGCGGCCTCAATCGCATCGCTTCTTCTGACTACAGAAGCTGTTGTGGCTGAGAAGCCTGAGAAGGAGAAGGCTGCCGCGGGTATGCCTGGCGGCGGTATGGGCGGCATGGGCGGCATGGACATGATGTAAAAACGCATGACTGCGGCGTCGGAGTTTGCCCGCTTAAGTCACCTGCGTCAAAGCAGGCTCCTTTTTGCGGACTGCACTCCTCCTTGCAGTAATGCGTTTTGGGGACTTGGAGTTTCGGATTGTGTCTGATGATGCTTCTAAGCAAACTCCGTTTCGGAAGATCATGTTCCTTACTGCAGAGCAGTGAGTTAAAGGAAAGTTTCAAATAGATAATGCTTCACACTTACTCCTCAGAAAAGGGCTGACCGGAAAATAAACGGCAGTCCTTTTTTATTTTGTTGAAATAGCGCCGCAAAAACCTTATTTTCCATAAAAAAATGCGGCAGCGGAAAATGGATGAGCTTTTCGAAGATACGGAGAATAAAAAAGAAATAGCGCCGGAACTCGTTCCTCTTGCGGAGCGGGTAAGGGCAAGGCATGTAAGCGATGTCCTTGGCCAGGAGCATCTGACGGGTGAAGGCAAAATAATTGACGGTATGATAAAGAACAAAACCGTCTATTCCATTATTCTGTGGGGACCGCCGGGCAGCGGAAAAACGACCCTTGCCAAGATAATCGCCGAAGAAACAGGATCGGCGTTCTACCAGATCAGCGCCGTGAGTTCCGGGGTCAAAGATCTCCGCGAAATAATAGCGAAGGCGGAACGGGCCGCCCGCAAAGGCCACGGCTCCGTGCTGTTCATTGACGAGATCCACCGGTACAACAAGGGCCAGCAGGACGCGCTGTTGGACTCGGTCGAAAAGGGGATAATCCGGCTGATAGGAGCGACCACTGAAAATCCCTCGTTCGAGGTCAATTCGGCGCTTTTGTCCAGATGCAAGGTGTTAAAGCTTAATCTGCTAAGCGAACAGGCTCTTGAAAAGATCCTGGAAAAAGCGCTCCGCACCGATCCGGTGCTGACCGGCGCCGGGGTCGTCATCAAGGATGACGCCAGACGTATACTCGTGGAGTCCGGCGGAGGGGACGCGCGCAGGATGCTCAACACGCTTGAGCTCGCGGTCGAGCTGTCCGGGCAGGAAAAGGATATCAGGATCGGACAGCCGGAGCTGAAGAAAGCGCTGTCTGATTCCAGGAAGAAATATGACAAAACCGGTGATTATCATTACGATATAATCAGCGCTTTCATCAAAAGCCTGCGCGGCTCGGACCCCGACGCCGCCCTGTACTATCTGGCGCGCATGCTGGACTCGGGCGAAAAACCTGAGTTTATAGCCCGCCGCCTGATCGTCTTCGCGTCGGAGGATGTCGGCAACGCCTCCCCGAACGCACTGATACTGGCTCAGGCCTGCTTCGACGCGGTCCATGTGATAGGCATGCCTGAAGCAAGGATCATCCTCGCTCAGGCCGCGACCTATCTCGCCTCACAGCCCAAGTCCAACGCCTCATATATGGCGCTGAACAGGGCCTATGAGGCAGTGGAAAAGGATGGCGATACCGCCGAAGTACCGCTGCACCTGCGCAACTCGCCGACAAAGATGATGAAGGAATTCGGGTTCGGAAAAGAATATAAATACCCTCACGATTTTGACGGACATTTTGTTGAAGAGGACTATCTACCGGAAACCCTGAAAGGCAGGCAGTTCTACTTCCCCACGGAGGAAGGGCTTGAGAAGCAGATCAAAGACAGGCTCGTATCAAAATGGAAGGGAAAAAAGAAATACTGATTGCGCCGCCTCTGCTGTTATATTATATTACTGCGTAATATTTTGCAGCGTACATGATTCAGGAGAAAAGTTTGACAGATAAAAATAACGCCGGCCCGGTTAAGTTCGGGACTTTCAAAGGGGTTTTTGTGCCTTCGACCGAGGCTATTCTCGGAACGGTGCTTTTTCTCCTTCTTCCTGTCCTTACAGCCGATCTCGGTCTGATGAGAATGCTCATGATAGTCGTTCTGGCTCACACCGTTACTTTTTCGACCATGTTCTCCATCTCAGATATAGCCACGAACCTGAACACGATCGGCGGCGGAGGGATGTACGCGCTCATAAAAAGATCGCTGGGAAAGGCCATGGGCGGATCAATAGGCATTCAGCTTTTCATTGCCCAGGCGGCGTCGATCGGTTTTTACTCGATAGGTTTCGCCGAACCTCTGCATTCGATCTTAGGTCCTATTCTGCAGAAAATACCGCCCCTTTCAGGAGTAACACCGGCTGATATTCTTTTCCAGAAACAGATACTGTCCAGCGTGATATTTGTTGTTTTCTTCACAATAGTCATGTTCGGCGCCGATTTCACGCTGAAAGTCCAGACGCTCATACTTTATGTTCTCGGCATAAGCATACTCGCGATCTCAATAAGCCCGCTTTTCCGGTTCGAGCCGGAGGGAAAGATACTTTTTGAGGGTCTTGAAAATTTAAACATGAACGGGAACAGGGAGATAACGCTCGGGATATTTTTTGTGGCTTTCGCGCAGTTCTTTCCGGCCGTAACAGGAGTTGACGCCGGGGTCGGGATGAGCGGAGACCTCAAAGACCCAAAAAGATCGCTCGTCAAAGGAACGGTTTATTCGATAGCAATAACTTTTATAGTCTACCTTACCGCCACATTCGTATTCTCCCTGATGAACAAGGACCTTCTTATCACCGGTTACACGAAGAACGGCGACGCGGCAGGATATCTTCTTCCCGATATATTAAGCGCCGCCAAGGGCTTCCCCGGCAATATATTCGGCGTAACGATACTTATAGGCATACTCTTTGCCACCGGGTCCTCCGCCTTAAGCGTGTTCATGACGGCCCCCAGGACGCTGAAAAGCCTTACGAACGACGGCGTGCTTCCGCGGTTCATGAACATTTTTTCACAAGACATAAAAGCGGGCGGGAACGAACCGAGGTACGCGGTACTGCTATCTTTCGTCATAGGCTTCGGAGTGATCTGGATGGGTGATATAAGCATGGCGGCAATGATAGTCGGTATCTGCTTCCTTATCGTTTACGGTATGCTCAACGGCGCGGCTTTTCTTGAGCGGATAAGCGGGAACCCGTCATTCAGACCCACATCAAGAGGCCACTGGACCATTTCTTTATACGGATTTTTATCCTCGATGATCATCATCACGCTCTTCAGTGTCCGGGTGGGTTTAGTTGTTCTTCTTCTCCAGTTCATAATATTCAGGCTGATACTCAAATATAAGTCCGGAGGCAGGCTGGAAGGCGTCTGGTGGGGAGTGATGTTCTATTTTATCACAAAGGGGCTTAAATCTCTCAAGAGTATCGTTCAGGGAACAAAGAACTGGAGACCTATCGTCACATCAATAGGATTTTCGTCAAGGCCGGCCGCCGCTGCTAATATAAAGCTTGTGTCGGATATGCTTTTAAGCTTCAAAGGCCTTGTAAACATGAATGTTCTGAGAAGGTACGAGGAGAAAGAGACGGGAATGGAACTGATGGATGAGGAAAGCGACCTCCCGTTAAAAGATGTCGAGGTAAAAGACCCGACCCTCGCAATGCTTAGCATACTTCAGATCAGTTATATCGGCGGATTGCACTCCAATACGATACTTTTCGACTACAATCCCGAGCTGGATAACATAAAAATATTCAGCAGGATACTGTCTTTAAACAAGAATATACTGCTTCTTAAAAGCGAATCCAGAATAGAGGAAACAGGACTCGATCCGATCGATATCTGGTGGAGGGGCGAGAAGAACGGTAACCTTATGGTTCTGATAGCCTATATAATCAATTCCGCGATAGAACTGAGGACCGGAAAAGAGATAGCTCTGAGGATAATAAGGAAGGCCGGGCCGGACGAAGACCCGTCTGACGCAAAAAAGGAAATGAAAGAACTTCTGGCAAAAGCCAGACTGGAAGGAGAGGTGATCATTCTGCCTCACTCCCAGGAAAACTTCACGGATACATTGAGGAACATTTCGGGTAAAGCAGGACTGATAATGATAGGTCTTCCCGGTCAGTTCGTGACGGAGAATGAAAAAAAGGTCTTCAGGTTCGACAGGAGCTTTATCGAAAAAGGTCTTTCGGGCTACCGTGACCTTCCGCCTGTGCTTCTTGTCAAAAGCGTAACTGACTTTGAACTTTTCGACGAATAAAAAAGGGGGTTAATTATGAAAACTGCCGCTGTAATACTTGCCGGATGCGGGCATGCCGACGGCTCCGAGATACAGGAATCAGTATCCGCGCTCATCGCTCTGTCCAAATATAATATAGATTACGACTGTTTTTCGGCAGATTCGGATCAGTTCGATGTGATAGATCATCTTAGAAAAGAGCCTGTGAACCAGAAGAGGAACCTCCTTGTTGAGGCCGCGAGAATAGCGAGAGGGAAAATAAGGGATATTTCCATGCTTGACCCCAGCGATTACGACGCGCTGATCATACCGGGAGGCTTCGGTGTTGCCAAAAATCTTTTTACATACGCTGCCGAAGGGATAAAGGGAAGCGTTAAAGCCCCGGTTAAAGAAGTGATTCAGGCCTTTTACGAGATGAATAAATATATCGGCGCGATCTGCATATCTCCAATAATGGTGGCAATGGCCTTAAAAGACGATGTAAAAGGCCTGAAAGTTACGCCCGGCTTCGCCAAAAAAGCGGCGGCAGACCTTGAGTCTATCGGCGCGGTGCCGGTGCCCCTGCCGTCAAACGGGATCTGCGTTGATGAGATCAACAATGTTGTTACCGCGGCCGCCTATATGAACAGCGATGCCTCTCTTTATGAGGTCTATCAGGGCATAGACAAACTTGTTGAGTATATCTCGGAGAAAATATAGGCAATGGACCTGATAAGAGTTGACGACAGGCTCATTCACGGCCAGGTAGCGGTCGGCTGGGGCACAAAGATAAACCCAGCGCACATGATCATTGCCGACGACCGTATCGCCGCCGATCCCAAGGAAGCGGAGCTTTACCTGCTCGGCGTCCCGCCGGGAGTAACAGGCGCGGTGGTAACTGTGGCCGGCGCAAAAGAATATATTGACGGTATTAAAAAAGGACCGTATATTATGGTCCTACGCGGGATAAATGACGCGCTCAGGCTTTTGGACAGCGGCTTTGAGTACAGATCGCTCAACATTGGAGGCATACACCTGACAGAAGGTAAAAGAGAGATCAGTCATTATATTTTTCTTGATCAGGAAGAGATCGATGTTCTAAAGAGAATTGAGGAAAGAGGAGTGGAGGTATATTTTCAGGACCTGCCGCCCAACAGAAAATACAGTCTGAAAGATATTTTAAATAAATGGAACCGGTATGAAAGAGGAGCTTAAGGAAATATTCATAAATGTTTCGACGAACGAGACAAGAGTGGCGATCGTTGAGGAAGGCAGGCTGGCGGAAATGTTTCTGGAAAGGCCCGACAACGAACGCAAGATAGGCAATATATACGCGGGATTTATTGACAATGTAGTGCCCGGAATGAACTCGGTGTTCGTCAACATCGGCGAGGAGCAGAACGGGTTTTCTCACCTTGACGAGTTCAGAAGAGACCTTCTTCCAAAAAGGGTGCTTGACGGGAAATTCGTTTTCAGGTCAATGGACGAGGAAATCGTGCCGGCCGAGCAGGAAAAGAACGACAGAAGGTTCGAAAAAGGCGGAAAAGTGATGGTCCAGGCCATAAAAGAACCTATCGGATCAAAGGGGCCCAGGGTAACTTCCGATATAACCATACCCGGAAGATATATCGTCCTTATTCCGAACGATCACGGCGTCAAGATATCAAAGAAGATCACGAGCCATTCGGAAAGAAGGAGGCTCAACAAGATAGTGAAGAACCTTATACCTGAGGATTTCGGTGTAATAGTAAGGACCGCGGCCGAAAATAAGGAAACGGCCTCTTTTGCCAACGACATAATTTCGACATTCAATATCTGGAAGAAGATAGTCAAAGACTACAAAAAGGCGGATAAACCAAAACTTCTGTACAAGGACTATGACCTGGCGGCGAGCATTGTGAGGGATATTTTTACCGAGGATGTGGCCAGGATGGTGGTTGATTCAAAAGAGCTTTACGACGAGATAAAAGAATATGTGAAGAACAACGCTCCCGAGCTGGAAAAGAACATTTTTCTTCATGACGGGGGCGAGCCGATATTCGATAAATATTATCAGATAAACAAGGATTATTACATCAGCCTGTCAAGGGAAGTATATCTCAAATCGGGCGGCTCGATAGTAATAGACCATACGGAAGCACTTGTCGCTGTTGATGTGAACAGCAGAAGATTTATAAGGAACAAGTCGCAGGAAGAAAACATAGTCAGCTTAAACCTCGCGGCGGCAAAGGAGATAGCGAGACAGCTGAGGCTAAGGGACCTTGGAGGACTTATCGTTATTGATTTTGTTGACATGGCGGACCCGGCGAACAGGGAAAAGGTGCTCAGCGAATTCCAGAACTTTTTAAAGGCGGACAAGGCCAAGATCAGCATCGAGAAGATAAGCCGGTTCGGGCTTGTCGAGATGACAAGGCAGAGACTCAAGCCTTCGCTCACTCAGACGATATACGAGGACTGCCCCACATGTTCGGGCAAAGGGATAGTAAAATCCAAGGAGACCATAGCTGTCCAGCTTGACAGATGGCTCAAGAACTATAAATTCAACACAAAGAACTCGCTTGTTGATATTTCTCTTAACGAAGAACTCTATAATTTTTTAAATAAAACAGAAAAAAAACTTCTTCTGGAGATGCTAATCAAGAACTGGATAAAAATAAACTTCACCATAAACAATTCTCTCAGCCTCTACGATTTCAGGTGTTATGTTCCCGGAACGACTGAGGATATTACAAAGATGTATATGAATTGAGATAAATTAACGGGCAGAAAGTATGATCACTGAAAGAAAAAGAGTGGCGGTAATAACAGGCGCGTCTTCGGGTTTCGGAAGGCTGTTCGCGGTCGAGCTTGAAAAGAATCTCGATCTTGAGGAAATATGGCTTGTAGCAAGGAGAGGAGACAGACTGGAGGAAACGGCGTCAATGCTTGAAAGGGTAAAAGGTATTCCTATAGCGGCCGACCTTTCAACTCCGGAAGGGGTGAACATTATCTCTGAAAGGGCCGCTTCTGAAAATCCCTATATCAAAGTGCTGGTGAACAACGCCGGTTTCGGAAGAACTGAAGAGTTTTGCAACGGCGACGACAAATATTATTCGGATATGATAGATGTGAATATCAAAGCCCCGGTCATTCTGACAAAAAGGCTCCTGCCTTTTATGCACGAAGGCTCATTCATACTGAATATAGCTTCTTCAGCGGGATTCGCACCGCTTCCGTACTTCACAGTTTACTCCGCGACCAAGTGCTTTCTTCTTAATTTCTCTTACGCGCTGGAAGAGGAGCTCAAAGAAAAAGACATCTCTGTCACCGCGGTCTGTCCCGGCCCGGCTGATACCGAGTTTTTCAAGACTAAATCAAAAAAAGTGGCCGGACTCAAGATCGCCGATCCTAAAAAGATTGTGGACAAAGCCATCAGGGATATGAAGACTAAAAAATGTGTTTCGGTCTATGGCCTCCAGATGAACTTTCTGAGGTGCATAAGTAAGATCATACCGAGGAGATATCTGGCCAAATTCGCCGGAATGGTGAAATATCCGAAATAAATAATTAGCGTTTTAACTAATAAATTTTTAGAGTCAGGCATAAATACGCATAAAAAAAATAAAATTACCTATTGACAAAGCCTTTTTAATGTGTTAAAATACCTTTGAGATGAAAAATGTGAACAATCTGTGAACAGGAATTTCATCTATTGAAAAAAACAACAAATACACGGCCTTGATAAAAAAGAACACTAATTAAAAAGGGAGAGAAAATGAAAAAACTAATGACAATCGCGATGATGATCGCAACAATCGCAGTTTTTGCGCAGATGGAAATCACGAAAAATAAACTGATACTCGGCGGAGAATTCGATTACTGGATGACAACAACAGACCCTTCACAGGAAGGAATGTCTTTCACAATCCCGGGTGCAATGTATCAGTTCGAAACAAAACCTAACGACATGTTCAAGCTTTACCTTCACGGCATGGTGGCATACCAGATGTACAAAAATACAGTTGACGGCGAAGCAGCAGATCCGTTCGATGTTTTCGGTTCAAATCTTTACCTGTCATTAGACCCGATGGTAAAAGCTTATCTTCCGAACAACCTGTTCGTGAAAGTCGGACTTCCTTTTGACTACATCAGCATGACACCTCAGGTTGAAGACGCTGATGCTATCGGAGTTCAGATGCTTGATATGTGGGCTGAATTTGGATTCGACAACAGAGAGATCGAAATTCACGGACTCACACCGTGGGATAAATTCGAAAAAGGCATGGCTTTCTACGGTGTTTACGAAATGGGAATAATGGCTTCAGTTGACGGAACCGATGCAGAAGAGCTTCCTTCATACTTCGGAATCAAAGGATGCTATGCTCACTATGCTGACGCTATGATGATCAAGCCTTACCTGAGCTACAAAATGGGTATGAACGACAAAATTGACGAGAACGGCTATTTCAACATCGGAGCCAGATTCGTAAAAGACCTGAACGAGCAGATGAATATTGACGCAGGACTTGACTTTGGAATGAAAATGCTTCCCGAGAAAGACGATGCAGACAACGATGCATACAACACTCTGGTGCTGGATGCTCAGTTCAACTACTATGTAATGCCGGAACTCAATGTTTACGGTCTTTTCAACATGAACATGGACCTGACAACAGAAGACGCAGAACCGGTTTATGCTCTCGGACTCGGCGCAGTTTATACAATGAATCTTCTGAAGTAAAACGCTTACGACTTAGCAACAAACCCCGGTTCTTCCGGGGTTTTTTTATTATTGACAAATCAGATTATTATTTTTAATTTGAGGTAACTAAACGGTCACGGAGAGAATTTATGAAGTTTATTTTCGTTCTGATTCTGCTGATTATCAGCTTGAGTTTTTCGGCAGAATACTCTAATGTTAAAGGAACGGGCGAAGGCGTGTCGGAGAGCGAAGCTCTGATGGCGGCAAAGAAGAACGCTCTTGAAAATTCCGTGGGTGTGTTCTTGTCCTCAAAGGCGGTCATGGAAAACTATATGACTATAAGCGACAATATAATCTCCAAGTCGAACGGATTTATAAAAACTTATGAAATTACAGGTAAGAGCGCGCCTGCGGAAGGAGTTGTGAGGGTAGAGATCACCGCTTCAGTCGCGGATGTCGTTGATCAGCTCGTTCAGGACGAAATGGCTTTAAAGCTGCTTCTTACGGAGATGAACCTTCCCTCTTTTGCCGTAGCAGTATATGACAATGAAGGAAAAAGAGACATGGTCGCGGAATCGAGCGTGAAAAAATTTCTGCTCGACAAAGGAATGAAACTCAAGAATTTCTCCGACAGCGGTGAAGTAAAATACGAATATCTTCTAAAAGGCAAAACCGATTATAATTTTCTGTCGCTCGAAAATGTTTACAACATAAAGACAATGAAGACCCTTCAGACCTCAATGACGCTCGAGCTGATAGATATTAAAGAAGACGAGATCATATCAACCCATACCGTGACCGCAAAGAAAGCCCATATAGCGGAAAACACGGCAAAAACATTGACCCTGAATGAACTCGGCCCGCAGATAGCTTCTTACATTATTAATAAAGCGGTGGAACTCTGGAGCGGCAGGCTTTCAGGCAACCAGTGATTTATTTCTGTGAATAATATGTGAATAAAGCTTGACTTTATATCGGAAATTTATTAATTTACGACTGACATATAAATTTTATGCCTGAAAAGTAAATTAAACAAAGGAGTGGAAATGAAAAAGATATTTGCAATTCTAGGAATTCTGGCGATGTTCTCTCTCGCAACAGCGCAATTCCAGGGCGGCCTGACGCCTGAAGTTCCGAACCTCAGAGTCAACGCTATGGGCGGTGTTTATTCACTGCTCGAAACATCCAACTATGCCGATTTCCCGCAGAGGCTTCTGACAGGGGAAGAAGGAGCGTGGATCGGAAGAGCGGGATCCGGAGAGTGGGGACTTGTCAGGTTCAACCTGAACAATTTTCTGTCTCTTCCAATGCCTATGGCATGGCAGATCTCCGCTGAAGTGAACTCGATGGTCACTATTGTTGACCTCTACAATTATGTGGGCCTGCCCAACTGGACATACAATCAGTATACACAGATGGGAGCATCCTATGAATCAACCAACAGGATAAACTCGAACTTCGCGATCGGATTAAGCGACAACCTGATCCTCGGGCTCGGGCTGAAAATGTATTCCAACAGCAACGCTTATGACGAGACGAACGGTGATGATGTCAATGAAGACAGCTGGGAGCACAGCTTCTGGGGTCTTGAGACAACCTGGGGGGGAACCTTGATACTTGACGACAGGCATTTCATTGACGCAAGCATCGACCTTGATTTCTGGAGCTGGGACGGTTCGTGGAAAAGAACTGATCCGGATAATGATTTCTATGAGGAAGGATTCTCCAACTGCGACGGTATTATGAACTTCGGGCTGAACGCCAGATACTATGTTACGGGAGATAAAGTTGACTACGCTCCGTACATGAAGTTCAACTACTTCTCTTTCGAATCATCTGTTGATGAAGAGGTTGCTGTCGATGAATTTGAGAAATACAAATACAACGGATCTCTTGTTAATTTTACTTTAGGATCCGGAGTTCACTATAAGCCTGCAAACGGCGTGAAAGTATATAACGATTTTGAGTTCAGGTACCAGAGTGCTTCTCAGGAAATGAAAGACGCCTATGAGAACTGGAATTACGATATGAGCCAGTCCAGGGTTACTCTTCTCCCGATATACAGAATGGGTGTTGAGATAACAAAAGAGATTGATCCCAAAACATGGTGGGGATTCAATTCCGTTCAGCTGTGGGGCGGTTTCAACAAGACATTCGACAATGTATGGACAACCAGCGACTGGGATGACCTGAACAATGACGACAATGACGAAACAGATGATTATACTGAAGAAACATTTGAATCTGTCAATGTTACTACAGGAGCCGCTTTCCAGAACGGCAACTTCAAATTCGAATTCCAGACAACAGTAGGAAGTTTGAGATTTGACGAATATGCTCTGAACAATGTCTCGATCGGAATAGTTTACCTGTTCAAAGATTAAGACTAAAATTTGAGCGTTTAAGACTGAGGGAGCATATTTTGCTCCCTTTTTTTTATCCTTGACAAAACTGATTTCATTTAGCAAATTACATAAACAAGAGGCAATCATTTCCAAAAAACAAAATTAACGGGAGGTAACTATGTACAGGAAATTTTTATTTTTATTCATCATGATCGCGTCGCTGGGACTCATTTTCTGGTCCTGCAGTGATGACGGCGGCACGGCACCAAAACCCACTCAAAAAGTAAAGATAATCTCTCCGAACGGCGGAGAAGTCCTTCAGATGGGTCAGACTGTCTGGGTTAAATTTGATAACGATCTGGCGGACCCCGTGGACATTTTTGTGTACAAAGGTCAGGACTCTATTGATTTTGTAGATGTCAATATTACTCTTAATGATTCAGTCGCATGGCTGATCCCAAACACATGGGACGAAGGTTTTGACTACAAATTAAAGATCGTGAGTTCAGTGGACCCTACCAAATACGATTTCAGCGATTCGGAATTTATTATCGCACCTGCCGGTAATTACATTATGGTAACATCTCCAAACGGCGGCGGCATATGGCTGAAAGGATCAACGAACACAATAAACTGGATTACAAATATCACAGGAACTGTAAGGATAGACCTGTATAAGAATAGTGTGCCGAATGCGGTGATCTATAACACAACAGCAAATGACGGTACTCAGGGATGGTCAATACCCGGAACACTGGATGACAGCGCTGATTACCAGATACAGATACAGAGTATAGAGTCACCTGCCGTTCTTGACATGAGCGACAATTTTTTCTGTATAGCATCTAACGACAATACTCAGAAAATCATAGGCGACTGGAGAGTATCCTTCTCAAAACAGCCTTCATATTTCTATTTTAATTCAGACGGGACACTTACTACTGACGGAGCGGATCACGGCAAATGGAAAATGACAGGCAACGGGATAAGGATAGACGATGACGAAACTTCAACTTATCTGCTCGGTATTGTTGAAGGGAATGAGATGGAAGGAACCATGCTTACTTACGACGGTTACAAGAATCTTTGGGAAGCTGAAAGGGTGATCCCAGAGCTTTACAGCCCGAACGGCGGCCAGGTATGGATGAGAGGAACAA
>CAZYNH010000002.1:246158-326694 GCA_964648295.1 uncultured Bacteroidia bacterium
GTGATCCCAGAGCTTTACAGCCCGAACGGCGGCCAGGTATGGATGAGAGGAACAACACAGACTATAACATGGAACCCCGCGATAGCAGGCAATGTAGTACTCAGCCTTGCAGACAAAGCCGGAACTGTAAGGAATATTGCCACCGTGGCAGGAGACTTGGGGACTTATGACTGGGCGATTCCTTCAAATGTTGTACCGGGCACAGATTATGTGATCAGGATACACAAAGAGATCAATACTGAAGCTAAGGACGAAAGCGTTTCATATATTTGTATTTCCGAAAATACTACACCGGATATAATCGGGTACTGGTATATGAATGGTACATGGTCCAAGTGGGAAACTATATGGCAGTTCAACAGTGACGGCACATGGACAAATAATTTCACTGAATCGGGAAATTGGACGCTAACAGGAAACGGACTTAAGTGGACCTACAATAGCGGAAGTCCTACATTCTATTACTTCGGGTTAGTAGAAAATGATAAAGTCAGCGGAACTATGGGTGATCCTGGAGTCGGTAACGCCGGGACATGGTTCGGGAATAGGATACTTACTGTACTTACTCCAAACGGCGGCGGATTCTATGAGGTCGGAGACCTTATAACTGTAACCTGGTACGAAACTCTGACCGCAGAAAATATAACTGTTGATCTCTATGAGAACGATGTTTTCTACAGAAACCTGGGATCAGTAAATGTCAATAATTTCACCAGCTTCAACTGGACAGTTCCAAGCAATGTTGTAACCAGCACAAAATACAAGATCAGGCTGACAAGCACGACTTCCGACATCTATGACGAAAGCGACGATTATTTTACGATCGACGCCGTGCCGGCTTCACCTGCGATCGAAGACGAAACTTTTGATGACGGTGCTGCAGAAAATTGGTCTGTAGTAGATGGCACATGGACTTTTATTGATAGTTTTTATAAGGCGGAATGGAATTCTGTGAATAAAACATCCTCTATATGTTTCAATACTGAAATAACAGGCAACTATATGGTTGAGGCCAGATGCAGAAAAATTCAAGGTGATTTTTATTATGGAATTATTCTTAACGGAGATCATACTAACGCAGCAAATTGGGCCGGCATGTGGAATTCAATGCAATTTATGATCGATGTTAGTGGAGGTTTCTGGCTTGCATACATGGTTAACGGTTCATGGAACGGTTATTATTCAACTTCAACAGCGATAAATGCTGGTTTGAATGCGTGGAATGTACTAAAAGTTATAGTAAACAATGATACAAATGAGTACCATCTGTTTGCAAACGATCAGTACATAGTGACAGTTACTGATACTCATTACAATCAGGGAGAAGTCGGATTGTTAGATTACTCTTCTGTTACAAGCCATACGGAATTTGATTATGTTAAGATTAGTCCTGTCAATAAGTCAGCTATGGACGGAATCAAAATCAAGATGCTTGAAACTTCTGAACCTGTTGAGCATGGAGTCAGAAAATAAACGCAGTTATTCTGTTTAAACTTTCAAGAGAGGGGAGCTTAACGCTCCCTTTTTTATTGCATTAAAACCGGCTTTGGGTTAAATTTGGGTCATGTTGAAGAATAATGGTGATCTTATATTCGAGACAGGCTCAGAAAACGAGACTGAAAGGGCCGGACAAAAGTTCGCTGAGACGGTGAAAGGCGGAGATGTTATTCTTTTTTACGGCAGTGTGGGTTCGGGCAAGACGGTTTTTGCCAGAGGACTCTGCAGAGGGCTCGGATATGAAAGCTATGTCAATTCTCCAAGCTATATAATCATGAATATGTATCCGGCAAAAGAACTGACGATCTGCCACTACGACCTGTACAGGATAAGTTCGACTTTAGAGCTGAATGAGACAGGTTTCTACGAGTTCGCGGCTCAGGAAAGAAGCGTGACTCTGGTCGAGTGGGCCGAGATGCTTGAAAATGAAGTCCCGGAAAAGAGGATAGAAGTGAGAATAGATGTGACCGGAGAGAAGAAAAGAAAGATCACCATAAAGAGGATAGATTAATGTATATTCTGGCTGTTGAGACCTCGACCGAGAAAGCCTCGGTCTGTCTGTTGAGAGACGGAGAGGAAATGTCTTATTTTTCGGAGGATGGAACGAGAGCGCACAACAAACAGCTGTTCGTAATGATAGAGGGCTCGCTCAGGCAGGCCGGGATCTCCGCCGGTGATGTGGATATTTTTGCGGTAGGGACAGGCCCGGGGTCATTTACGGGGCTCAGGGTCGGGGTGAGCGCGGTAAAGGGCCTGGCGATGGGGGCGGGCAGAAAAATAATCCCGATAAGGTCAATAGATGCGGCGGCTCTGAAAGTGTTTGAAGACCACCCGGATGAAGAGTTCGCCGAGATCATTCTTGAAGGCAAACAGAAGGATTATTTTCATGCCCGCTACAAAAGGTCCGGCGCGGATGTTATCAAAATAAGTGAAATAATAGTTCTTCCTTACGGAGAAAATTGTTATATTAATGGAGTGCGCGCCGGAAATGTTCCAGAGGAACACGCCGGAACGGCGCCGTATAAGTACGGGTATTTTCCGGACGCCCGCCGGGTGGCAAAACTGGCGTACGCAAGAAAGGACGAACCTGTATCTGTAATGTCTTTTGAGCCGGAGTATTATAAAGAATTCATGGTAAGGCAGTAATGGAGCTGTTCAGAATAGGGTTCTTGAGTTTTACATTAGCCGATCTCGCGGATATTTCCCTTTTCACCTTTATTTTCTATAAACTTTACAATGTTGTTAAGGACTCCAGGGCTACCACCATGTTCCTTGGACTTCTCTTCGTCGTGCTTGTAGGTATCATAGCGGACTTTCTCAACCTGGCAATAATCTCATGGCTTGTGAACTCCATAAAGACGATATTCTGGCTGGCTTTCTTCATCCTGTTCCAGCCCGAGCTGAGGAGAATACTCACGCATATCGGCCAGAACAAACTGGTCAAAAAATTCCTGCAGATAAAAAGCCAGACTATATACGGAGAAGTCGCGAAAGCCGCGTTCATGCTCAGTGACAAGAGGATGGGCGGACTGATCGTTCTTCAGAAAAATGTGGGAATAAAAGCCGTTATCGAGTCAGGGATACCGATAAAAAGCGAGGTCAGCGCCGAACTCATCGTGACTATATTCAACCCTTCATCCCCTCTGCATGACGGCGCAGTGGTCATAACGAACGACCAGATCGTGGCCGCCAAATGTCTGCTCCCCGTGACCACAAGGGAGATTGGGTCTCAGTTCGGCACACGGCACAGGGCCGCCGTGGGGCTTTCCGAGGAAAGCGACGCGATCATAGTGATAGTTTCGGAGGAGACAGGAGCTGTCAGGATAGCTTATGACGGCGACATGCTGAAAACAAATAAAAACGAAGATCTGACTTTAAAACTGGAAAAGCTTTTTAAGTATGAGAGAAGAAAAGAAAGCTCCGGAGAAACCGGAATCGAAGAAGCCTGAGGTGGAAGAAGAGTTCCGCGACCTGATCGACCTTGAGTATATCGAGATGATAGAGCTTATTGAAATGGAGAAAAAAGGCGAACTGACGCAAGAACAGCTTAAGAAGCTTCAGTATATAAGAAAGACAAGGGAGAATCTTTTTGGCGGTGATGCCTGAAGTTAATCTCCCAGATGTTTTTCCGTCATCAGATAATTTTTAATATAATCCTCAACACCGTCCTCGAGCGGTGTAAAACTTGTGTCGAGTTCAAGGCTGTTTAATGAGGAATTGTCGGATTGAGTAAAATACTGATACCTGTCTCTGAGTTCAAGAGGCATGTCGAAGTACTCGATCTTCTCCGCAAGACCCATGCTCCTGAAAACCGCTTTTGCAAGATCGTTCCAGCTTCTTTCTTTCCCGCTGCCAAGGTTGTAGAGTCCCGCGATATCAGGCCTGTCAATCATTTCGCAGATGATCCCGGCGCAGTCTTTGACATAAACAAAATCCCTCACGGATTCGCCGTCCGCGTATGAAGGGCGGCAGGATTTGAACAGCCTGATCTTTCCCGTATCCCTTATCTCGTGAAATGCCTTATATATCTTGCTGCTCATATCGTTTTTGTGGTTCTCGTTCGGCCCGTAGACATTGAAGAACTTAATCCCCGTAATCCTGTCGAACCATCCGTTCCTTTTCGCGCAGAGATCGAACATCTGCTTTGAATAGCCGTACATATTCAGCGGTCGGAGTTTTTCTATTTCCCCTATGCTGTCCGAAAATCCCAGGCTGCCGTCACCGTAGGTAGCCGCGCTTGAGGCGTAAATGAACCTGATGTTATTATTGATACAGTAGCCTGCCAGAGCTTTGGTGTACTCATAATTGTTGTAAACCAGATAAGAGCAGTCCTTTTCGGTCGTTGAAGAACAGGCGCCCATGTGTATAACCGCTTCCAGACATGAATAAGGACCGCCGCCGGCCAGTATTTCTTCAAGAAGATCGTCCTTTTCAATATAGTCCGAATATTTCAGCGCTCTTAAATTTTTCCATTTTTCAGAGGTACCCAGGTGATCTGATATCAGGATATCAGTTATACCCCGCCTGTTCAGTTCCCAGACCACAGCGCTGCCGATAAATCCCGCTCCGCCGGTTACAAGTATCATAATATGACCCTACTGTTTTAATTTGGCTAACTCTTCCTGCAGAGCAATGAAGAAAGGCTTATTGAACTTTGTTTTTATTATAAGCTCTGATTCAGCCTTCTCTCCGGAATAATTCCCGCCTGCATACACATATTCGAATTTGCCTACGAACGCGTCAGTTTTCGCATCAATCCCGCTTTCGCTTCCGGACATTGCCGAGAAGAACTGGTATATGCTTTTTGCCGCGGTATAGGTATCGCCTATGTTCATGTAGAAATAATTCTGGTCGCCTGTAAGTTTTTTCTTCAGGCCTTTTTCAAGTTTTTCTGTGAAAGGGGTATCTTTTTTGTTCAGCGCCATGGCCGCGATCTCATTCGATGTGCAGAGAGAAACATTGTCTTCATCGATTATGATGTATGCCATTAACATCTGAAAATTTAATGAATAGGCGGTAATATTTTTCCCTGAAGCTGTTCCCGGAAAAGCCTGCTCGGGATCTACTTTGGAGAAACTCATTCCTGTGGTCTCAGCGGCTTTTTCAAGGGTTTTTGCGAAGGCCGACGGGTCCTTTACATTAAAATTCAGGACAGTATTATAGTTCATCATGTTGATCGTGGCACCGTCGTACATACCGAAATTTACGCTTCCTGCCAGCTGGTCAATAACTTCTTCTTTCAGATCTATACCGACCTCGGACTTTATATCCGCAAGCGCCTGGTCAAAACTCTGTCTTGACTCGAACGGAAGGGTGTTGAGCATGAAGTTGAGGTATTCCGAAGCGTTGATCATCACAGCCAACAGAATCGCGGGGTTCTTCTCCATTCCAAGAATGACCGATTTGTCTGTTTTAATATTCTCGATCATCTTCTTAAAAGGGTTATCCCTGTTTATAAACGCCGCAACACTGATAATCAGGTCCGAAGATGAAAGGTCTGCTGCCGCGCCTGCGCCGCGGTAATATTTGAGGTATTCGACAGATGACAGGTCGGCGGATCCGAAAACAGGGTCAACCGAAAGTTTCCTGAAAGCGTCCCCGTTATTGAGCATCAGTGATCCGAGGTCAATGTAAAACGCTATGTCCGATCCCATGGAGACAGCGGAAGCCACTTCTTTGTAGTTCGCCGCCCCGCTGAGTTTCGCGGACGCTTCAAAAACAGAGCCCGCCGTTCTTGAGGAGTTCAACGCTATGTGAAAATTCATGTATTCCGCGTCTGATTTTATACTTATCACGGCTTTTTCTTCTCCGGAGTCTTTAATGAAGAGCGTTCCGTTTTCTTCCGTGATCACCGTCGTGTCGCTTTTTTTAGAGGTGATCCTCTCTTTTATGTAACTGTATGCTTTACTGCCGTCGGTCACGGGAAGAAGGATATCTATGTCGGCGCTTGTTTCTTCAGCGGATTCGCCCTCAATTATAAGGCCGCTTAAAAGTATCGCGAACTCTTTTTCTGTATTGAAGCCAGCTTTGCTGTATTCGGCGATGTTCATCGGGTCGAACCCGATCGCCTGAACTATCTCGCTTCTGTCAGACGGAACAGGCTCACCCATGAAAGTGTCTGGCCCCGCGCCGAAAGTTTTGAACAGCTTGCCGATCGAAGAAACTCTCAGCATCAGGATTGTAGATTCGGGAGCGTATTTCTTTGCGATCTCCGAATCGGTTGTTTTTTTAACGGGTTCCGACCCGGAACATCCCGCCAGAAATAAAATGACCGCCATTGTTGCGATCGCAACTGATCTTTTCATGCCAAATCCCTCCGATTTAAACTTTTTCTGTTAAATTTAAAGGACTTTTAAGTTAAAATCAAGGATGTAAATACTTAATCGCTTAATATTGTCAATTTAATGCTTGCGTGAAAAGAATTGAATAAATATATTTTGATGCTGAAGGCAATAAACCGGCGGACCGGATGAAACTCAGATTCTGGGGAGTCAGGGGAAGTATAAACTCCCCTATCAGCCCTGATGCATACAGTAACAAGCTGAAAAGTATTCTTTCTCTTACCGGCGGGGCGGACCTTTCTGATATTTCAAAAATTGACAGCTTTATTGAAAAACTGCCTCCATATTTAAAGACAACGTACGGCGGAAATACTTCATGCGTGACAGTTTCTGACGAAAGCACGCTGATCATATTTGACGCGGGAACGGGAATAAGGAGCCTTGGTAATGAGCTCCTTTCGGGAAAATTCTTTTCCAAAGACATAACAGAGTACCATCTTTTCTTTTCACACCTTCATCTTGACCACATTAACGGGCTGCCGTTCTTTGCGCCGGTACATTTTCCGAAAACAAAAATTAATTTCTATTCGCATCACCCTGACTTTGAGAAGATGCTCAAGACTCAGCAGGATTTTAATTTCTTCCCGGTGAGTCTCGAATCCCGTCCGTGCAAAAAAAGCTTCACAGTGCTGGAGGAAGGCGCGAATGTGGAAATTGGCGGTTTTAAGATAACTTCAAAAAAACTTAACCATCCAAACGGGTCTTATGCTTACAGAGCGGAATCTTTGACAGGTAAGAGCATAGTTTATTCCACGGACGCCGAGTTCACTGCCGCGTCGGCTCTCGAATCATTTTTCGGGTTTTACAAAGACGCGGATGTTCTGATATTCGACACGCAGTACAATTTTAATGAACTTGCCGGGAGATTCAGTTTCGGTCATTCGACCGCCGAGATCGGTGTTGACGCGGCGGTAAACGCAGGGGTCGGAAAACTTATGCTTTTTCACCACAATCACGAAAGCGACGATATAAAAATATATGAGATGTCCGTTTCCGCAAAAAAATATCTGGCCGGAAAATATCCGTCTGCGCGGCTTGAGATAATCGTTTCGAACGAGGGAATGGAGCTTGATCTATAAGGAGGTAAGCGTGAAAGAAAATCTGGAGCCGAATAAAATCTGGAAATATTTTTTCGAGATCAGTTCGATCCCGAGGCAGTCAAAACACGAGGAAAAGATAATAACTTACCTTGAGAACTTTGCCGAAGAGAGAGGGTTGAAGCACAAAAAAGATTCAGCGGGGAATATTGTCATTTCAAAACAGGCAACTCAGGGCAGAGAGGCATCACCGTGCGTCGTTTTACAGTCGCATGTTGATATGGTCTGCGAAAAGAACGAGGGCGTTGAGCATGATTTTTTAAATGACCCGCTCGACCTATATATCGAGGACGGATTTGTTAAAGCCAGAGGAACAAGCCTGGGCGCAGACGACGGGATCGGCGTGGCCGCCGCGCTGGCGCTGCTTGACAGCAGCGATATTGACCACGGTCCGCTCGAGTGCCTCTTCACGGCCGACGAGGAGACCGGCCTTACCGGCGCGAACGCGCTGGAACCCGGCTTTGTCAGCGGAAGGCTGCTACTCAACCTTGACTCTGAGGAGGAGGGCGCCGTGTATATCGGATGCGCGGGAGGAAAGACCACGAGCATATTCAAAGAGCTTTCGGTAAAAAGAACAACCGATAAAAAACTCCACTACACCGTATTCCTTGAAGGTTTGAGGGGAGGTCATTCCGGTCTTGCTATAAACAAAGGTCTCGGGAACGCCGTTATACTGCTCTCAAGATTTTTATGGAACCTGAACGAAAAGATCAATTTCGATCTCGCCGACATAAAGGGAGGGGAAAAGCATAACGCCATACCCAGGGAGGCAAGCGCCGATATTTATATAAACGAGGAGGACCTGCCTATCCTGGAGACCAAGGTAATTAAGTATACAGAGATCTTCAGGGACGAATTCAAAAGGATCGACGGTAACATCAGCATCAGCATCAGAAAAAATAGTGATGATTCCGAAGTTCTTTCCGAAAAAGACAAGTCTGATCTTCTTAACATGCTTTACTCGTTCCCGCACGGAGTGATCTCAATGAGCCCTGATATTGAAGGCCTTGTCCAGACTTCAACTAATCTTGCGGCCGTATCGGTCAGGGAAGGGACGGTCAACATTCTGACGAGCCAGAGAAGTTCAGTCGAATCTTCCATTCACGATGCCGCGGGAAGGGTTATCTCCCACGCTCTGCTGGCGGATTACGATTACACAAGCAAAGACCCGTATCCCGCATGGACACCGGATCCTGATTCATATCTTCTTAAAACTGCAGCCGCCGTACACGAAGATCTTTTCGGCAAAAAACCGGAGATCAAAGCTGTCCATGCAGGGCTTGAATGCGGTATAATCGGCAGGAAATATCCCGGTATGGATATGATATCTTTCGGCCCCGATGTTCACGGCGCGCATTCCCCGGACGAAAAGGTACGGATAGCGTCGGTTGAAAAATTCTGGGAATTTTTAATAAATATTGTTCAGAAATTATAATGTTCGCCATTGAGTCCGATGGCCTTACCAAACATTATTCCAGAGGCAGGATCAGAGCCCTGGAAGATTTTGACCTAAAAGTTGAAGAGGGAAAGATATTCAGCCTTCTGGGTCCCAACGGCGCAGGTAAAACGACACTGATAAAACTGCTTCTTTCTATCGCGCTTCCAACCAGGGGAAAAGGATTCCTTTTTGGCAAGAGCATAACATCGCCGGAAAGCAGGATGATCGCCGGATACCTTTCCGAGGATCACAGGTTCCCCGGTTATCTGGACTGCGAACAGTTCCTTTACTATTATGGAAAGATGTCGTTCGTTCCGGACTCCGAGCTTAAGAAAAGGATACCGGCGCTTTTAAAACAGGTCAGGCTTGATGACAGGAAAGGCCTTAAACTGAGAAAATACTCAAAAGGCATGCTTCAGAGGCTCGGTACTGCTCAGGCGCTGATTAATGATCCCAAGCTCCTGTTCCTCGATGAGCCGACTGACGGGATAGATCCCGTGGGAAGGATAGAAATAAGGGAAATACTGCTTGATCTCAGGGAAAAAGGAAGGACAATATTTATTAACTCGCATCTTTTAAGCGAAGTTGAAAGGATATCAGACGAAATAGCTATACTTAAGGGCGGTAAGCTGATCAGAAAAGGACAAACTGCCGATTTTCTGGAGAACACAGGATTTTATACGATAACAGTCGAGCAGCAGAAAAGAACCTTGCTCGAAGAAATATTGAAAATGCAGGATATCAGGCATGAGGTATCAGGTGTTTCGGTCAAAGCTGAGATAATTTCTCTAGATATTCTAAATGCTCTCATAGACTCGATCAGGCGCGAGAGTATAAAGATAGAGAGTATCGAGGCGGTAAAAAATACTCTTGAAGATTATTTTATTAAAGTTATCAAATAGGGAGAACTGATTTGCAGGGGCTTTATCTGCTGACAATTAAAGAGCTGTTGACCAAAAAAATAATCCTTACGGTTTTTATTATTGCATCCGTTTTCTGTGTAACGATATATTTTGCGCTGAATATAAAGATAGGGGGCATGGATTCAAAGATAATCCTGAACCTTTTCGGGAATGCTGTTTCGCAGAATAACGGAGAAGCGGGATCGTTCGATGCCGATACTGTCCTCGGATACATTCAGGCAGGGATCGCGGTCTCGGTTTTTTTTATTTCTCTCTTCATTTCGTTGTTCGCCACATCCGGTCTCTTTCCGGATATGCTGAAGAAAGGTAATATAGACCTGATACTGTCAAAACCGTTATCAAGAAAAAATATTTTTTTCCAGCGGATCTTCGGAGCTATGACGGTTGTCGCTGTAAATGTATTTTACATGATCATTTTCTCATGGGTGATCCTTTCAGTTAAATTCGGTATCTGGAACTTCAGGTTCCTTGCCTCGGGTTTTGTCATTATGATCTTTTTTTTCAATATTTTTTCCATACTTGTCCTGATAGCGGTGTTCTTAAAGAACGGCGTGATATCTCTGATGCTTACATATTTTATAGTCTTTATTCTGTCCCCTGTTATTGCCGCGATCGAGAGATACGCAGTGATAAATGACTCTTTTTATAAAGGCACTGTAGGCATCCTGCACTTCTGTCTTCCCAAGGTTTCGGAATCAGTTGTACTTATAAGCAATATAATTACAGGATCGGATATTACGCTCTTATCGGTATGGGCTTCTCTTTTTACCGGAATTATTGCCTGCGGATTGTCGCTTGTAATGTTCAGCAGGGCGGATTATTAAAATATCTCTACAGTAATATTGTCGTTCGGGATTATCTCGATCTCATCGCAGAAAATAATCGCAGATAAAAGACTTTTAGTATTTGTGAAACGGTACTCTTTCTGGCCGTCGCTGTCCCTTTCATATGTAACCGGTCTGTCTGTTCTGGCAACAAGCACATCATTAAAATATATGTCCGTTTTTTTACCCATAACTACCGCCTTCTTGCTGAAGCAGGCGATAAAATAAACTTAAATGAGTTAAAAAGCAAATGGGAAATTGAGTTGAAAAAAAATTAAGTTCCTATCTCGGCCGAGCCCATGTATACGCCGTCCTGTACAATAACCGTAATATTGTTGAAACTCTGACATATTCTGATCTCAGAACAGGGAAAATTCCCGATGTTGACGCTATCAGAAAGAAAATCCTTGCTCCTGAAGATGAATTGAGGATAATTTCTATTACCGATGCAGAAGTGTCTGTCATGTACAGAAATAAGGTTTATACAAAAACTGTCCGGCAGTTTAAATAACAATTCATATAAAATACAGAAAAAATCAGTTGACAACGCATTTTTATTTTCATATCTTTGCAGTCCGAAAATGCTAATGTAGCTCAGTCGGCTAGAGCAGCTGATTTGTAATCAGCCGGTCGGGGGTTCGAGTCCCTCTATTAGCACCCTTGCGGGTCAGTGTCCGAGCGGCTAAAGGAGGCAGACTGTAAATCTGCTGGCGTCAGCCTACGGTGGTTCGAACCCATCCTGGCCCACGAGAAAAGCGGGAGTAGCTCAGTTGGTAGAGCATCAGCCTTCCAAGCTGAGGGTCGCGAGTCCGAGTCTCGTCTCCCGCTCTAAATAAAAAGCAGCAAGCTTGAAATAAAAGCTTGCTCTTTTTATTCTTAAATAAGCTTACTTAGCTCAGGCGGTAGAGCACTTCCTTGGTAAGGAAGAGGTCAGCAGTTCAAATCTGCTAGTAAGCATGTTGAAATAAATGAATGGAGCATAAAATGCGAGATATGATCATACTTGCCTGCGAGGTTTGCAAAAGAAAGAACTACAACAAGGACAAGAACAAATCCAAACACTCCGGCAGGGTGGAGCACAAGAAGTTCTGCAGATTCTGCAGAAAGCATACAGCGCATAAAGAAACTAAGTAACAATTTAACGAACAGGCGTTTAGCTCAGTCCGGTTAGAGCACCTGTCTCCAAAACAGGGTGTCGGGGGTTCGAATCCCTCATCGCCTGCGAAAAAACTGAGGAGTAAAGATGAAAAAAATCACAGACTTTATAAACTCCGTGATAAAAGAGATGAAGATCATGTCATGGCCGAGCAAAGCTGAAGTGTGGGGGTCGACCAAAATAGTCATCGGTATTTCGCTGATCCTTATCACCTATATCTTTTTCTCTGATCAGATACTGAACTGGATGATAAAGTTTTTCATTAATTAAAATCAGGCGGGAAATCAGTTGAGCGCAAATTGGTACATACTTCATGTTCTGACCGGCGAAGAGGTAAGAACGAAAGAATTCCTGGAAAGCGAGATCGACAGGTTAGGCTACAAGGGCGAGATTACCGAGATATTCGTTCCCTCCGAAGAGATCGTTCAGATGAGGAACGGGAAAAAGGTAAAAAAACTCAGACTTTTTTATCCCGGTTACCTTTTTATTAACTGTCATCTGAGTAAAACTATCGAACATTTCCTTCTCAGCAATTCCAAGGTGCTCAATTTTGTCGGGCCAAAGAATAAACCTCAGGAATTGTCAAAAAGAGAAGTTGAAAGAATGCTTGAAAAAGCCAAGGCTTCGATGGGCAAGGAAAAAGTTGAGAATATATACAAAATAGGCGATTTCGTTAAAATAGTAGACGGGCCGTTCACGGATTTCAGCGGAACTATCAGCGAGATCAACGAAGAAAAGCAGAGGCTCAAGGTGCTTGTAACGATCTTTGGAAGAAGCACTCCGGTCGACCTTGATTTCCTTCAGGTTAAATACGAATAAAGAATTAAATTAGAAGGCGTACATCATGGCAAAAAAGATCATAGGTTTTATCAAGCTTCAGTTACCGGCGGGAGTAGCCACTCCGGCACCACCGGTCGGACCGGCCCTGGGACAGAAGGGTGTAAATATCATGGAGTTTTGTAAAACATTCAACGCCAGAACTCAGGACAGGAAAGGGGATATCATTCCGGTAGTGATCACGGTCTATCAGGATAAATCGTTCACTTTCATAATGAAAACATCGCCGGCTTCAGTTCTGATCAGAAAGGCGCTTAAGCTTGAAAAAGGTTCGCCAGAACCGAACTCGAAAAAAGTTGGGACGATCACTCAGGAACAGCTTGAGGAAATAGCCCAGAAAAAAATGGAGGACCTGAACGCCAATGATCTTCAGGCGGCGGTCAATATTATTGCGGGAACATGCAGAAGCATGGGAGTGATAGTAAAAAAATAAATTCGGTGAACCGGAAGCGCGCTAATGCCGGAGCGCCGACGGTTCGGACTTATTTAAAGAAGACAGAGGAATATAATGAAAAAAACAAAAAGAATGACCAAGATGCTCGAAGCAGCACCCCAGAGGAGAGGCCTGAACTACCAGGAAGCCGTGAGGTTCTGCAAGGCAAACGCTACGGCCAAGTTTGACGAGACGGTCGAGGTCGCTGTAAATCTGGGTGTCGATCCGAGGCACGCGGATCAGATAGTCAGGGGCGTTGTGTCGCTCCCGCACGGAACAGGTAAGGAAGTAAGGGTACTTGTTTTTGCCATGGAAGAAAAAGCCAAGGAGGCTTTGGCGGCAGGCGCTGACTACGCAGGATTTGAAGAATACATGACCAAGATCTCAGAAGGATGGACAGATATCGATGTCATCATCGCAACTCCCGATATGATGGCTAAGATCAGCCGTCTCGGAAAAGTGCTCGGTCCGAGAGGACTCATGCCGAACCCCAAAAGCGGTACCGTCACCAACGATGTCGGCCAGGCAGTAAAAGAAGTCAAGGCCGGTAAGATAGATTTCCGTACCGAAAAGAAAGGTATTGTTCATGTCGGTATAGGCAAAGCCTCGTTCACTGAGACTCAGCTTGAGGAAAATCTGCTGGAGTTCATAAAGAAGATACTGTCACTAAAACCTGCGGCTTCAAAAGGCACATACCTTAAGAAACTGACAATATCGTCAACCATGGGCCTCGGCTATGAGATAGACAGGAACTCAATCCCGGCTCTCAACGGATAGCCCGGTCTTAAAGGAATTCACTTTATCGGAGAATAAAATGACTGATGGAACAATAACAAAACAGCAAACAATCGAGAAACAGGCCGTTATAGACGAGATAAAGAGCAAGCTTGGTTCTTCTTCGGCATTCTATGTGACGAGATATGACAGTATAAATGTCGAGAATATTTCTAAGCTGAGAAAAGATCTCAGGGCGGTAAATTCCGAAATGAAAGTATTCAAGAATACACTGGTAAAGAAAGCGCTTCAGGGGTCCGAATATTTGTCAAATTTCGAGAATATACTTCACGGGCCCAACTCTATCACTTTCGCCTATGCGGATCCCGCTTCTCCCGCGAAGATACTTTTCGAGTTCGCTAAAAAGAACACCGCGCTTCAGATAAAAGGGTGTCTGTTCGAGAACCAGTTCTACGGCGCCGACAAGATGTCGGTTATCAAGGATCTGCCTACAAGAGATGCTCTGCTTTCAATGCTGGCAAGTGTCCTTAACGAGCCTATGGCTAAACTTGCCCGTACGCTTGACGCGCTCAGGGTCGCAAGAGAAAATAGTTAATTAATAATAAAACCGTACCGGAGGATTTCGTGCAAGAAATACTAGACAAATTGGAAAAAATGACGGCAATGGAGCTGTCAGAGCTTGTAAAAGCTATCGAGGAAAAATTCGGAGTTACCGCTGCAGCGCCTACAATGGTCGCCGGAGCCGGAGCCGTAGCAGAAGAGGCTAAAGAAGAAGAAAAAACTGATTTTGACGTTATTCTTCTCTCTTCAGGAGACAAAAAGATCCAGGTTATAAAAGTGATCAGAGAGATGACCGGACTTGGCCTGAAAGAAGCAAAAGCTCTTGTTGATGAATGCCCGAGCACAGTAAAAGAAGCTGTTCCCAAAGACGAAGCGTTAAAAATGAAAGCTCAGATCGAGGAAGCAGGCGGACAGGCGGACCTTAAATAGGCTTTGAAAAATAATCTTTCCGGAAAAAGTTATTCCTGAGCTGTAGGAATAGCTTTTTCTGTCCTATTTGAATATTCGCAGTTAATGTCAGTTTCGTACGGGATAATATTATAAAATCGAGCGTAAGATGTTCATTAAATCAAAAACCTAAACATAACGGAAAAGCGTATGTTGGGTTTTTTTATTTTATTTATACGCTGAAGTCCTTAGAACAAAAACAGTAAACGGGAGGACTAAACTTGAAGAAGAACGAAAACAAAAGGATAAGTTTCTCAAGGATCCCCGAGGTTCTTGAAATGCCCGACCTTCTTGAGCTGCAGGTGAATTCATTCGAGAAATTCATTCAGAAAAGCACTAAAGGGAATAAGAAAAAGTATTCAGGTCTCCATCAGGCCTTCAAAAACACTTTTCCGATCACTGATACCAGAGAAAAATATCTTCTTGAATACATTGATTATTCGGTGGGGCAGCCCAAGTATACGGTAGTGGAATGTCAGGAGATAGGAACCACATACAGTGCTCCCCTGAAGGTCAGATTGAGGCTTTCTAAAAAAGCCGAGAATTCAGACGAATACCAGCAGACTATTGAGTCTGAGACATATTTCGGAACGGTCCCGATGATGAGCCCCAAGGGAACGTTTATAATAAACGGAGCGGAGAGGGTGATCGTTACGCAGCTTCACAGATCTCCGGGCGCGTTCTTTTCGTCCAGGGTCCACCCCAACTCAACAACTCTTTTTTCCGCAAAGATAATACCATTCAGGGGATCATGGCTTGAATTTGAAACTACCATAAACGATTCTATGCAGGTATACATTGACAGGAAAAAGAAATTCCCTGTCACTATTTTTCTAAGGGCGCTGGGTTTTTCGACCAATGAGGAAATATTCGGCATGTTCGATCTTTACGAAAAGGTAAAACTTACCAAAAAAAGCTCTTCTGAACTTGCAGGCAGGATACTTTTTAAAGAGATAATTGTACCGGGCACAAAGAGCGACGATAAGAAACAGCCGTCACAGCCGCTTGTGCTTGCTACAGGGACAAAACTGACGGCCGCCAATATTGACGCGGCTTATGAGAGCGGTGTAAGCGCAATGACCCTTGTCAAAGCAAAGGACAGGCTAAAATTCAATCTGATCTTCAACACTATAAGCAAGGATATCACCACCAGCCAGGACGATGCCCTTATGTATATATACGAGCAGCTGAGAGCTACCGAATCCCCCGATATTGATACAGCCAGGAAACATTTTGACAGGATGTTCTTTGACGATAAACGCTACGACCTGGGCGATGTGGGAAGGTACAGGATAAATCAGAAAATGGACCACAGGCATGAAGTTCTTCTCGCATATTTTAGAAGGATGAATAAAAAGAAAATGGTCAGGCTCAAGGTTTCTTCCGATAATTTCCAGCTACATCCTGTTGATAAGGTTATAAAAGCGCTTGAGAAAGCAAAGGACAGCGACAAGAAAGATATAATGGAAATGATAAGGGAGACTTATCTTGATACAACGCTTATTACAGATTTCGACATTATTTCCATCGTGCAGGAAGTACTTGACATAAAGAACGGAAAACGAATAGTCGATGATATTGATCATCTGGGTAACAGAAGGATTAAAACGGTCGGTGAGCAGCTCGCGAACCAGTTCGGTATAGCCCTCTCAAGAATGAGCAGGACGATCAAGGAGAGAATGTCGCTGGCGAAACCGGAAGAAGAACTAGCGGTGGCTGACCTTATAAACATTAAGACGCTCGCCAGCGTTCTCAACGCTTTCTTCGGCACCAATCAGCTCTCTCAGTTCATGGATCAGGTAAATCCGCTCGCCGAGATCACCCACAAGAGAAGGCTTTCCGCCCTGGGCGCAGGAGGTCTGACAAGAGACAGGGCCGGTTTCGAGGTCCGTGACGTTCATTATACGCACTACGGCCGTCTGTGCCCGATCGAGACCCCTGAGGGACCGAACATCGGTCTGATATCCTCTCTCGCCGCATACGCGAGAGTGAATGACATGGGCTTTATCGAAACTCCATACAGGAAAGTAAAAAAGGGTAAGGTCACCAACGAGATCGAATATCTCACGGCGGATGAAGAGGACAGGAACATTATAGCTCAGGCCAACGCTCCGATAGATGAAAAAGGTAATTTCTTAAATCCTGACGCGATACTTACAAGGTACAGGGGGGATTTCCCCATACAGACCAGTGATTCGGTCAATTATATGGACTGCACTCCGACCCAGGTAGTTTCAGCGGCCGCAAGTCTTATACCGTTCCTCGAGAACGACGACGCCAACAGGGCGCTGATGGGTTCGAACATGCAGAGGCAGGCCGTTCCTCTTCTTATGACAGAATCTCCGATCGTCGGAACAGGAATGGAAAGGAAGATAGCCAAAGATTCAAAAGCTATGGTCGAGTCCACAGTAGAGGGAGTGATCTCTAAGATCGACGCAAAAGGCTGTACCGTAAGAGTGACCAAAAAGAACGATCCCAAGGATGCTGACGAGGTTTATTACAGATTCGTGAAATTTTTCAGGACAAATCAGGATACATGTATAAACAATGTGCCACTTCTTGACGCGGGAGACAAAGTCAAACCCGGAGATGTGCTCGCGGACGGGGCGGCAACAGAGAACGGAGAGCTTGCATTAGGCAAGAATGTCCTCGTGGCATATATGTCATGGAACGGATACAATTTTGAGGACGCGATAATTCTGAGCGAAAGGATGGTCAAAGAGGATATTTTCACTTCGCTTCATATAAAAGAGTACGAATCAAGCGTCAAAGAGACAAAAAGGGGAGAGGAAGAGCTTACAAGAGAGATCCCCAATGTCAGCGAAGAGGCTACAAAGAACCTGAACGACAACGGTATTATAAGAATAGGCGCGGAGGTCTATCCCGGCGATATTCTCGTAGGTAAAGTAACGCCTAAAGGAGAGGTCAACCTAACCCCTGAAGACAAGCTGTTAAAGGCTATCTTCGGTGAAAAGGCCGGCGAGGTAAAAGACGCATCTCTAAGGGTTCCGCCCGGCGACAAAGGTATTGTTATTGAAACAAAAGTGTTCTCAAGGAAGAAAAAAGATTCGTCCAAGAAGAGCAAAGAAAAAGACGAGATGAAGAAGCTTAAGAAAAAATACGACGAGGATCTCGCGCTTCTGGAAAACGAAAGGTCTGCGGAACTTTACGCTCTTCTGAAAGACAAAAGCATACTTTCGGATGTGGTCTGCCTTCAGAAAGAAAAAGGAACAAGGGTCGTAGTACTTAGCAAAGGGGAAAAAATAACCCAGAAAGCGTTCATGAAGCTTAACATAGAGGACTCTAATATCGCTACAGACTGGACGGATGACGATCTTATCAACGAAAAGATCAGCGAGATAATCAACAACTACTCGATGATTGTGGATCAACTTAATGTAGACTATCAGAGAGACAGACAGAGACTTCTTTACGGAGATGAACTTCCGCCGGGAATTATTCAGCTCGTGAAAGTCTATATTGCCAAGAAAAGAAAGATCCAGATCGGTGACAAAATGGCGGGAAGGCACGGGAACAAAGGTATCGTTTCAAGGATAGTTCCTATTGAGGATCTTCCATATCTTGAGGACGGTACTCCTGTCGATATAATTTTAAACCCGCTCGGTGTTCCTTCAAGGATGAACCCCGGACAGATATTCGAGACAAATCTCGGCTGGGCAGGAAAGACTCTCGGGGAAAAATATTCGACCCCGGTATTTGACGGAGCGTTCATTGAGGACGTGAAAGGTAAACTTAAGGAAGCGCACCTGCCTCTTTCCGGTAAATCTGTCCTATATGACGGCCTGACCGGAGAAAAATTCGCGCAGGAGATCACTGTAGGGGTTACTTATATGCTCAAACTGTCGCATCTGGTCGAGGACAAGCTTCACGCAAGATCAATCGGACCGTATTCCCTTATCACCCAGCAGCCTCTCGGCGGAAAAGCCCAGTTCGGAGGACAGAGGTTCGGTGAGATGGAGGTATGGGCTCTTGAAGCATACGGAGCGGTTCATATACTGCAGGAGATGCTGACTTATAAATCAGATGATGTCAACGGAAGAACTAAAGTCTACGAAGCCATTGTTAAAGGTCTTGAAATACCCAAACCGGGAATACCGGAGGCCTTCAATGTTCTTATCAAGGAGCTTTACGGCTTGAATCTTGATGTTAAGCTGGAATGATCTAATGTAACTTTAATTTATGATCGGCATGTATTAAAAACAGGAGTCAGGAATGCCAAGATTGCGTCAGAGAGACATATTGCATAAAGCCTTTTCAAAGTTTTCGATAAAGCTTCTTTCAAGCGAGGAAGTACTGAAAACGAGCAAGGGCGAAGTTACAAAAGCGGAGACGGTAAATTACAGAACCTATAAGCCTGAAAAGGACGGACTTTTCTGCGAGCGTATTTTCGGACCGCAGAAGGACTGGGAATGTTCATGCGGTAAATACAGAGGTTCCAGATATAAGGGTATCGTCTGCGACAAATGCGGCGTTGAGGTAAACAGAAGAAGCGTCAGAAGGGAAAGGATAGGTCATATTAAGCTGGCCGTTCCGATCGTTCATATCTGGTTCTTCAGATCACTGCCGTCAAAGATAGGTAATCTTCTCGATTATACTGTCAAGACACTGGAACAAATAATTTATTATGAAAAATATGTTGTCATTAAGCCGGGCAGGATCATTTCGGACTATCAGCTTCTCGTCGAAAGATATTCGAAGACCTATCTGGAGAAATATTTCAAGTTCATTACCGAGCTTGAAAAACTGTTCTATCTTTCGATAAAAGACAACACGCAGAAAGAGATGATCAATATCGTTCTGAAAGAATTCTACTCGAATTTCGAGGAGAAAGCAGAGATCAAAAAGGTTTTTGAAACTCTTTCGGAAAGGGCGTACGAGATAGTCGATATGATAGAAAGGTTCGTAGCGGAGAAATACAGGGAGAAAGACATTCGCGAAAGGGTTTATTCTATTCTATATGACGACTACGATTTCATGGAAAATCTCTCTTCATTCGTCGATTACGATAAAGATATACAGTCCATACCGGTAAAAGATAAGAAGGATGTTTCTAAATTCGACAACCTTATCAGAGATGTCGTTAATCTGAAATTCGTCAGTATCGTAAAGGATATCAGGTATAAGTCCCTTATGTCGGAAAGCGATTATAACTCCGTTATAGAGAAAGTCGAGAAATATGAGAACGATTATTCAGGAGAGGAAAATTTCAGGGCTGAGATAGGTGCCGAAGCGGTCAGACTGCTTCTTAGAGAGCTTGATGTTAAACATATGTCTTCAGAGATGAGAAAACTTATCGAAGAGGAAAAGTCAGAGCAGAGCAAGCTTGAGATATTAAAAAAGCTGAATGTGGTCGAATCGTTTAAGAACAACATGGAAAGCAACAAGCCGGAGTACATGGTGCTTGATGTTATCCCTGTCATACCACCCGAATTGAGACCTCTTGTACCTCTGGAGGGAGGAAGATTCGCAACCTCAGACTTGAACGACCTTTACAGAAGGGTCATTATAAGGAACAACAGGCTGAGAAAGATGCTCGAGATCAAAGCTCCCGAAGTTATCGTCAGGAACGAAAAAAGGATGATCCAGGAAGCTGTCGATTCTCTTTTCGACAACGGAAGAAAGAATAATGTCGTAAGAAGCGACGGTAAAAGAGCTTTGAAATCACTTTCTGATTCTCTTAAAGGTAAACAGGGAAGGTTCAGAAGCAACCTTCTGGGAAAAAGGGTGGATTATTCGTGCCGTTCGGTCATTGTTGTCGGCCCCCAGCTCAAGCTTCACCAGTGCGGACTTCCAAAAGAGATGGCTCTGGAACTCTATAAGCCTTACCTTATAAGAAAACTCATTGAATACGATCCGAATGTTACCACGATAAAGAACGCCAAGAAAGAGATCGAGAGAGGAACTGACAAGGTTTGGGAGCTCCTCGAAGGGCTTGTAGACGCGCATCCGGTTCTTTTAAACAGAGCGCCGACTCTTCACAGACTCGGTATACAGGCTTTCCAGCCTGTGCTGGTTGAGGGAAAAGCGATCCAGCTTCATCCGCTGGTCTGTAAGGCCTTCAACGCGGACTTCGACGGCGACCAGATGGCAGTCCATCTTCCGCTTTCGCCTGAAGCCAAACTCGAGGCAAGGCTTCTGATGATGGCTTCGCATAATCTTCTGCACCCCGCTACCGGAAGGCCGATCGCGTATCCGACTCAGGATATGGTCCTGGGTATCTACTACATGACAAAAAGGAAGATGGAGCAGGACAAGAAGATCAGGATATATTCTAACATTGACGAAGTTAAACTCGCTCTTGATTTTAAAGTCCTTGATTATCATTCAGACATAAAATACCTCTTCAGAGGCGAGTTCATTGACACGACTCCCGGCAGGATACTCTTCAATGAAGTACTGCCGAAGGAAATGACAGAGAAGAAGTTCTATAACGAGCTGATGGTCAGTTCCCAGGTGGAAAAAATTATCGAAGAGGCGATCGAGAAAGTGGGTTTCAGCCAGACGGCTCTATTCCTCGACAGGCTCAAAGATTTCGGATATTGTTACGCGACTAAATCCGGGATTTCGATAGGCCTTGACGATTTTGTTATATCACCTCTCAAAGATAAAGTTCTGAAAGCGGCAGAGAAAAAGGTTGAAATGATAAAGGAATCTTATGCCGAAGGTCAGATCACAGATACAGAAAGGTACAACAAAGTCGTTGACGAATGGACCAAGGCCACCAACAGGATCGAGAACGATATGTACGACAATCTGAGGCTGGATAAGGGAGGCTTCAATCCGGTATTCATGATGATGGACTCAAAAGCCAGAGGTTCCAGGACCCAGATCAAGCAGATCTGCGGTATAAGGGGACTTATGCAGAAGCCTCAGAAGAATATAGAGGTTTCTTCAGACTCCGTTATCGAGAACCCGATCAAGACGAACTTTATTGACGGCCTTTCTATCCTCGACTATTTCATTTCAACTCACGGAGGAAGGAAGGGTCTGGCGGACACCGCTCTGAAGACCGCAGACGCAGGATATCTGACGCGAAAGCTCGTTGATGTTTCACACGATGTGGTTGTAACCGAAGATGACTGCAACACGATTATGGGAATTGATATAGCTGACCTTAAGGAAGGCGACAAAGTACTGGAGAATTTTGAGGACAGGATATACGGAAGGGTCCTTGCCGAGGACGTTGTCGACTTCAGCGAAGATTCTGAAGGCAAGATAATCTGCGAGGCCGGAACGCTGGTGGACAGACCCATTGCAAAAAATATTGTCAACCATAATATCGAGAAAGTCAAGATAAGATCGGTTCTCACTTGCGAATCCAAAAAAGGTATCTGCGCAAAATGTTACGGTCAGAATCTGACAACCAGAAAACTCGTCTCTGTCGGTGAAGCCGTGGGGATTATGGCAGCTCAGTCTATCGGAGAGCCGGGAACGCAGCTGACGCTCAGGACATTCCATGTTGGAGGTTCCGCCGATATCGCCACGATCAAATCAGAAGAGTTCGCCAAGTATGACGGAACGATAGATCTTGTCGATGTTGATACCGTGACATACGATAAAGCGCGCGTTGTCATAAGAAGGAACGGAGTTCTGAGACTGATAGATGATTTCGGAAAGGAAGTAATGTCGGAAAACATACCGTATTCCGCCACAATAATGGTAAAGGACAAAGAAAGGGTTACCAAAGGACAGCTTCTGTACAAGTGGGATCCGTACAGCTATGTGATCCTGTCGCACAAGAATGGAAAAGTGAAATTCAAAGACATCGTCGAGGGCAGCACATTCAAAACATCTTTTGATGAAAAGATAGGTCAGAAATACAAAGTGATGATAGAACCCAAGGAAAGAACTCTTAAACCTACAATCTACATAGTTGACAAGGACGGTAATGAGATCGCAAAATACCTCCCGCCTTCAGGAGGAGCTCTCCAGGTCGAGGACGGCGACAAAGTAAAAGCCGGACAGGTTCTGATAAAGATGCAGAGAAGCCAGGGAAAAACAAAAGATATCACCGGAGGTCTGCCCAGGGTCAGCGAACTTTTTGAAGCCAGGGATCCCAAAGACCCGGCCATACTTTCTGAAATTGACGGTGTGGTAAAATACGGCGATTTCAAGGGTACCTCACAGATAATCATGGTCGAGGACCTGAACGGAAATGAGGTAAGGACTTACAGCGTTCCCCGCGGAAAGCATATTCTTGTCCATGACGGCGATATAATATATGCCGGAGAAAAATTGACCGAAGGATCGATAAAACCTGACGACATCCTGCATATTCTCGGAACGACAAGGGTTCAGCACTTCCTTGTTAACCAGATACAGGAGGTTTACAGAGGCTCAGGCGTGAATCCGAACGATAAGCACATCGAGGTAATCGTAAGGCAGATGCTCCAGAAAGTACAGATCGTAAATCCGGGGGATACTTCTTTCCTCGAAGGCGATAAAGTAAGTAAATTCGTCCTCTCAAAGAACAACTCGGATATTTACGATAAGGTCATTGTAACAGATCCCGGAGATTCAAAGTTCGAGGAAGGAGAGATGCTCATTACTTATGAAGCAGACAACAGGAACAAGAAACTTACAGAAGAAGGCAAGAGCCTGATCAAATTCAGGCCCGCAAGACCCGCGACATACAAGCCTCTGCTTCTGGGTATAACCGAAGCCGCTCTGCAGGTTGATTCATTTATATCTGCCGCTTCATTCCAGGAAACGACGAAAGTGCTTACTGATGCCGCCATCAAGTCTTCGACAGACTATCTTGAAGGGTTGAAAGAAAATGTGATCATGGGTAACCTGCTGCCGTGCGGAACAGGGCTCGCAAAATACAATTACCTCAAAGTAAGCAATAAATTCGAGGAAGAAGAAGAAGAGGAAGAACCGGAAAGAATCAGTTACAGAGATTAACCGGATTTGCCTTAAAAGCATATAAAAGTTGCTTGACAAGGTTTTGAAATAATCTTATATTTGACCCCGTACCGATTTTTGATGCCTTCTTAGCTCAGTCGGTAGAGCAAAGGACTGAAAATCCTTGTGTCCGTGGTTCAATTCCGCGAGGAGGCACCAGAAGATAAAAGGCTTTGAGAGATCAAAGCCTTTATCTTTTATAAAAAAAAGCTGGAGCAATGACATGAATGTTCACAATCTGGACTGTATTTTCAAACCTCAAAGAATAGCTCTTGTGGGTGTTTCTTCAAATCCCAACAGCGTCAGCGGTAAGGTACTCACGAACATAGTTTCCGCCGGTTTCAAAGGAGTAGTCTATCCTGTCAATCCTGACTACGAGGCTGTAATGGCAATGACCTGCTTTCCGGACATTAAAAGCCTTCCGAGAAAGCCGGACCTCGCTGTCATCTGCACGGCGGCCGGAGAAGTTCCGGGCCGTATAAGGGAATGCGGAGAAGCTAAGATCAGCGGAGTGATAATAATGTCGTCAGGTTTTAAAGAGACCGGCGGCGAGGGAATAAAGCTCGAGGAAGAGATACTTGCAGAGAAAGCTAAATACCCTGATATGAGAATAATAGGGCCGAACTGCTTAGGCATAATCGTTCCGGGACTTGACCTGAATGTCAGTTTCGCGCCGGACATTCCCAGAAAAGGCAGTATCGCCTTTATATCGCAGTCCGGCGCTCTGTGCACATCCGTGCTCGACTGGGCGAACGATGAAAAGATCGGTTTTTCCAGCTTTGTATCGATCGGTAATACCATTGATGTGGACTACGGTCACCTGATCGATTATTTCGGCGAGGATGAGAATACCAGATCGATAATACTCTATGTTGAATCTATAACCGACGCGCGGAAATTCATGACGGCCGCGAGAGCTTTCGCAAGAACCAAGCCGATAATCGTTTATAAGGCCGGAAGATTCCCGGAATCAGCTGCCGTGGCAGCGTCCCACACGGGCGCCCTTGCGTCAGAGGACAGCGTTTACGATGCCGCTTTCAGGAGGACCGGACTTGCCAGGGTCTATGACATAGGAGAGATCTTCGACTGTACCGAGCTGATAGCGAGGAACAAGATACCAAAAGGGGCAAGGCTCGGCATCGTAACAAATGCCGGCGGGCCCGGAGTAATGGCCGCGGACGCGCTGATCGCTTCAAAAGGTAAGCTCGCAAAACTCAGTGATGAGACAATTGCCCTGCTTAACGAGAATCTCCCGCCGGCATGGTCGCACGGGAACCCCGTGGACGTGCTTGGGGACGCAAGGTCTAAGAGGATAGCTAAAGCCGTCAAGATAGTTCTTGACGATAAGAATGTGGATGCGGTTCTGGTAATACTCACACCTCAGGCAATGACGAACGCGGATGCCACCGCAAAGGCTATAGGCGAACTTTCAGCCGAAACCAGAAAACCGGTACTTGCGTCATGGCTGGGCGGAAAGAGCATGAAAGACGGACTGAAGATACTGAACGATCACGGCGTCGCCGCATACAAAACCCCTGAACAGGCTGTCAGGGCATTCATGACGCTCGTAAAATACGCAAGGAATCTTGAGACGCTTTACGAAACGCCAAAAGATATTCCGGTCGAATTCTCGCTGAACAGAAAAAAGATCAGGGATGAATTCAGGTCCATAATCAGGAACAATGTGACCGTTCTTTCGGAAGAGAACTCAAAGAAACTTCTTGCTGCATACGATATTAATGTTACCGTCCCGTTCCCCGCGGCAACGGCTGAAGAGGCAGTTTTGATCTCAAAGCAAATAGGATTCCCTGTCGTCTTCAAGATAAATTCTCCGGATATTACCCATAAGACCGATGTCGGCGGGGTGATTATCGATATAAATTCGGCTGAGACAGCGTTACTTTCTTTTAACAGGATAATGGAGAACGCGAAAAAAGCGGTGCATGAAGCAGGGCTAACAGGTATCACGGTGCAGAAGATGATAAAAATGAAAGATTCGGCCGAAGTGATCCTAGGCATAAAGAAAGACAGGATATTCGGAACTGTGATCCTTGTCGGCGCGGGAGGTGTTACGGCAGAGCTTTTCGGAGACATGTCATTGGGATTCCCGCCGCTTAACGAAAGGCTGGCCAGGGAAATGCTCCAGAATCTCAAGATATGGCCGCTTCTCAAAGGGTACAGGGGCAAGCAGCCTGTAAATATTGATATGCTGATAGAAGTGATGATCAGGCTTTCCTACCTGGCCGCTGACTATCCCGAAATAACAGAACTTGACATAAATCCGCTGCTCGTAGGAGCTGAAGGTGTTTACGCTCTTGACGCGAGGGTTGTCGTTGATTTGGATTCTGCCGGAAAACATACGGAAAGGTATTCTCATCTGGCATTAAAGCCCTACCCGGAAGAGTATGTGAAGAAAGGCATTTCCCTTGACGGATGTGATGTAACTTTAAGACCCATAAAACCTGAGGACGAGCCTTTGTGGCTTGAGCTTCTGGGAAGCTGTTCAAGAGAATCTATCTATTCAAGGTTCAGATATTTTTTCCAGTGGTCTTCGCACGATGTTGCCACAAGGTACTGTTATATTGATTATGACAGGGAGATAGCTATTGTAGCGGAGATCGTTGAGGACGGGAAAAGAAAGCTGATCGGTGTCGGCAGGCTGATATCCGATCCTGAAAAGAACACTGTTGAATACGCTATACTCATAACGGACAAATGGCAGAACAGGGACCTCGGAGGGATACTTACGGATTACTGCATCGATATAGCTCATAAATGGGGCATGAAGAAAATTTATGCCCAGACGACGACCGACAACCACAGAATGATAGCTCTTTTCAGAAAAAGAGGATTTAAAATTCTTGAAAAAGACGGCGACAATACTATAGAGGTGGAAAAAGAGTTCTGATCAGTTTTTCAGGTAGTTCACGATCTCTTTCAGGTCTATCCTTTCGGGAAGTTCTTTTCCGAATGATCTGATAAAATTCTCGTTAAGCCTGACCAGTTCGATGTTTATATCGTCCATGTCAAGCGTGTTGGAAGCGCTGAACGCAGGGATCTTTTCCTTAAAGTTCATCTCGCAGAAAGTGATATTCTTCAAATTCGGCTCGTCTTCCTCGCCGTAAGCGAGAGGGAGTCCGTGCGTCCTGCAGATAAGCGGCCTCAACTCATATATCTGGCAGAGTTTGTTTTTAAGCATTGAACAGCTTTCCCCGGTCAGATCGGGCAGAATGTTCTTCTCCTTAAGCGCGTAAACTATTGAAAAGAACTCTATAGGCAGAACGCTGGTGTCAAGACAGCAGGACGAGCAGCCTTTTCCGCATGAGATGTTCTTGGAGTGTTTCTTTTCTATGGCAGCGATCTTTTCGTCGACATATTTTATGAATTCATAATACGCATCAAAATAATACTGGTTGTTATCCATCTACTCTCTCGAGCTCGTTTTCATTGACTTTTATCTCGGTTCTTATGCTTCTGAACCCATAATTTAAAATGTAGGCAAGGACTATCAGTAGAAGTATGGCGAGAAATACCATTCTTTTTTTTGAGGGCTTTCTTTCCGCGGAGGAATAGGATGTGAATCTCATCCTTTCCTTCAAAGGCTTCCTGTCGTCTTTTTTGAGGCTCTTTGATGTGGTGTAGGAGAACTGCTTCTTCTGAGGTTTATTTCCGAACATCAAGATCCCGTTACCTTTTATTGTAAGCCTCAATTCCGAGTTTTAAAATCTCTATAGCTTTCACCAGATCCTCTTCTTTGAGAACATAGGCTATCCTTATCTGGTTCCTGCCCAGTCCGGGAGTAGCGTAAAATCCCGACGCAGGGGCTACCATTGTCGTGGCGTTATTATGTCTGAAATCGGATAAGAGCCATTTCGCGAAGTCGTCAGCGTCATCAACAGGCAGGCCGACCACCATGTAGAATGCGCCTTTCGGCATCGGCACCGTCACGCCGGGAATGGCGGAAAGTTCTCTGTAAGCGATATTCCTTCTTTTTGTGTATTCGGTATGAACTTCCTCAAAATACGAATCCGGCGTGTCGACCGCCGCCTCTGCGGCTGCCTGGTCAACACTGGGCGGGCAGAGCCTTGCCTGGCCGAACTTGAGCACGAGGGCAAGAAGTTCCTTGTTCCTGGTAACTATGCAGCCGATCCTCGATCCGCATGCGGAATATCTTTTTGATGTGGAGTCTATCATCACAGCGTTCTCCTCAAAACCGTCGAACTGCAGTATTGAAGTAGCGCTGCAGTCGTAAGTGAATTCTCTGTAGACCTCGTCAGAAATTACATAAAGGTTGTGTTTCTTTGCGAAATCCACAAGCTCCTGAAGTCTCCCTCTTGAAAATACGGCACCTGTCGGGTTTCCGGGATTACAGATCACAATTGCTTTAGTTTTGGGCGTAAGCTTGCTTTCGAATTCGCTTATCTGAGGCAGGTCGAAGCCGTTCTCAATATTTGTCGTGATAGGAACAACGTTAACTCCAGCCATAACAGCAAAACCGTTATAGTTAGTATAGAAAGGTTCGGGTATGATCACTTCCTCCCCGGGCGACAGCGCCGATAAAAGCGTGAAGATTATAGCTTCGCTTCCGCCGGTCGTTACGAAAATGTTCGATTCATCGACATCTATATTCACTTTCTTATAGTACTGAACAAGTTTTTTTCTGTATGAAAGTAGCCCTTCGCTCGGGCCGTATTCTATTACCGGAGGTATATTGTGATAAGCCTCGATCATGTTCGGCGAGGTCTTGATGTCAGGCTGGCCGATGTTTAGAGGATAAACATGAACGCCTTCGCTCCTTGCCTTAAAAGCAAAGGGGGCGAGCTTTCTTATCGGACTTGACTGCATTATCGCGTTGCGCGACGATAAACTTAATTTTCCCATTTTATGCTCCGGTTTAATTAAAATCCGAGAAATTATAACAACGGTCATGGATTTTGTCAAGCAATGTGATTATCTGAATTTTATTATATTTCAGAAATTTCTCCTTTCCTCGAACGCCTGTTTTAATGTTATCTCGTCGGTAAATTCGATCTCCCCGCCAACCGGGATGCCTGTCGCAAGTCTTGTGATCTTAATATTCGTATCTTTCAGCTTCTCTGAGATGTACAAGGCTGTAGTGTCTCCTTCGACCGAGTGGTTGAGAGCGATTATGAGCTCTTTTACCCTGTTTGCCGATACGCTGTTAAAAAGTGCGGGGAAATTTAGGGATGACGGCCCTATGCCGTCAAGAGGGCTTATCAGGCCGCCGATGACATGATAGATACCTTTATGAACATTCAGCTTCTCGAACATGTCGAGGTCGCTGAAATTTTCAACCACGCAGACAAGGGAATGGTCACGCAGAGGATCGGAACAGATGTCGCATACGCTCTTTTCTGTGAGATTATGGCATCTGCTGCATAATCCCAGCCTGCTTTTGGCTTCAGTGACCGCTTCGGAAAGCTTTCGTGATACCTTTTCATCAGAATTTATCAGATAATATGATATCCTGCGCGCTGATTTCCTGCCTATTCCCGGGAGTCTAGCGAACGAATCTATCAGATTCTGGAGTATGTCTGATCTGCCGCCCATCAGAATCCTGGGATCTTAAATCCGTCCGGCAGTTTCGGGACAATTTTTGTCATTTCTTCGCCGGATATTTTATCGGCCTCTTCGGAAGCGTGGTTCACTGCCGCCAGGATGAGGTCTTCCAGACCTTCCGAATCATCGGGGTCGATAATTTTCGGATCGATTTTTATAGATAATATCTTTTTTTTCCCGTTCATACGGACTTTTACCATACCTCCGCCCGTTGTACCTTCCACCTCAACTGTCTCCAGCGCTTTCTGCGATTTCTGCATATCCTCCTGCATTTTCTGAGCCTGTTTGAGCAGAGAGCCCATATCCATGTTCATTCCGGCCATCTGAGATTTCTCCTGTTATTAATCAATGAATTTACAGTTAAAGGGTTCCTCAAATAGGAATTTGAGCTGCGGAGCCTTTGAAAGCAGTTCGGCTTTCTTCTCCTCGGCCGACCTTTTAACATCTTTTTTTACTTTTATTATCCTTTCGGACTGCTTAATAGTGCCTTCCTCGAACTCGATTTTCAGATCAATAAGCCCGAAAAAAGAATTAAGCTCCTTTTCTATCTCCGCTTTTTTCGAATCGCAGAGGTTTTTGAATACCTTGTCTTTTTTATCAAATTTTATTTTTAGAATACGGTCGCCGATAATCTCTGTAGGAAGTCCGAATTCAAGAACACCCAGCCTTGAGTTTGCCGATGTTAAAGCATTCACGAATTCTTCCCAGCGGGATATCAGGGTCTGGATCGTAACTTCGGAGAGTGTCGGAGTTTCAGGCTGAGTTACGGGGTCAGGAGTTTTTTTTTTGTCTTCTTCCGGTAAAGCTGCCGCCTGTGTCTGCGGTATATGCCCGATCCGGGAGGAAATATCTTTTATTATCTCATCTATATCTATCTGGAGATCGCCTTCGATCATGGAAATTTTTTTTATTATCTCCTCGATTTTTGCCGCGGGCTCATGATGAAGTATCTTTAGAAGGATTATCTCAAAGTCCATTCTCTGGAAAGGCGATGTTTTGAGTTTCTGAACAGACTGGCTGAGTATATCTATAAACAGCAGAATGTCTTTTTCCCCGAATTTGTCTTTATACCGTCTTAGTCTTGAAGCGCTTTCCGACGACATATCCAGAATTCTCGCGTCATTAACTGTTTTCAGAATGAGAAGGTCCCTGAAAAATTCCATCAGACCCTTTATATATGCAGTAATATGAAGGCCTTTTCCGAAAAGTCCGTCAATATAATCCATTAAAATTCCGGTATCTTTTGAAAGGACTATATCGGTCAGTTCAAAGAATGATTCAGTCTGCGGAACGCCCAGCGCGTCGGCGGTCTTTTCCGCTGTGATCCTGTTGCCCGAAAAAGCTATTACCTGATCTAAAGCCGACTGTGAATCTCTCACGGATCCGTCTCCCGCCTTGGCGAGCATTATGAGCGAGGACTCGTCTATTTCAACGCCCTCTTTTCCGCAGATATCCTTAAGAGCCCTGCTTAGAATCTCAATGTCAACCCGCTTGAAGTCGTGGCGCTGGCATCTGGAAAGTATCGTGGCCGGAACCTCGTTCACCTCAGTAGTCGCAAAAATAAAAGTGGCATGTTCAGGAGGTTCTTCAAGCGTCTTTAAAAGGGCGTTGAAAGCCTGGTTGGTAAGCATATGGACTTCGTCTATTATGTATATCTTCCTGCGGCTTTTAGCCGGCGAGAATTTAATGTCGTCCCTCAGGTCGCGGATCTCGTCAATACCTCTGTTGGACGCTCCGTCGATCTCTTTTACATCGAGGCTGTTGCCCTGATCTATCTCCACGCAGTTAGAGCAGACTCCGCACGGTTTTGGGGTTACTCCAGTTTCGCAGTTCAGGCATTTTGCGAGTATCCTTGAAATTGTGGTCTTGCCCACACCTCTCGGTCCCGTGAGAAGATATGCGTGATGTACCTTGTTGTTCTTAATGGCGTTGGTGAGCGTGGTGGTAACATGCTCCTGTCCGATCACGTCCTCGAATGTCAGCGGCCTGTATTTTCTGGCTATAACCAGGTAGCTCATTTTTCTTCTCTTCCCGATTTGTAAGGGACTAAAATATAGTCAAATGTATTCAGTTTTGCAAGAGTAAAAATCGTTTAGAAAATATAAGTGAATATGTTTAGTATCCAATAGGTCTTGACTTTCTCCGGAAAATAATATATATTTAAACTTACTGGAGAAAATAAGCGGTCATGTATTACGATACTCTCATACTCAAAAACCTCCTTTCGGATTATTCATCGCCGAAATCAAAACTTACTTTTCTCGCAAGATCGGGCGAATACATCAGGATACGGCGCGGGCTTTATATAAAAAAAGGCGAATACAATCCGAAAACACTCGCGAATATTATCTACGGTCCCTCGTATATTTCGTTTGAATATGCGCTTTCGATTTACGGCATGATACCTGAAAGAGCGGAAACCGTCACATCGGCTGTTTACAATAAAAATAAAGATAAGGAATTCGAAACCCCGGCAGGCAGGTTCACATACAAATATATTAATGCCTCGGTTTATTTCTACGGTATAGAACGATACGAAGAGAATGGAGAACCATATCTGATCGCCTCAAAGGAAAAAGCTCTCTGCGATCTGCTTTACAAGATAAAAAGTGCCGATGCCGGAATCGGGATTGAAACGCTTCTTTTCGACGATCTCAGGATAGCTGAAAATGAATTTATGAAGCTGAGATTGAATGATATAAAGACACTTGCTCCGCTTTATAACAGAACTGTCCATATCCGGATGCTCGATTTTTTAAAAAAGAGGAAAAAACTATGAAAAGCGCCGTTCTGAATATGCTTGAAAAATATAAATGCGTTACGACCGACGATTACAGGAACGCTCTAAAGGAGATTATTCAGGAAATAGCTTTACTAGGGCTTTACCGCGCGAACTTCTTTTCAAAAGCCGCCTTTTACGGAGGATCCGCGCTCAGAATATTCTACGGGACAAGAAGATTTTCCGAAGATCTCGATTTTTCTTTGATAGCTGCCGATGCCAAATTCGATATTTCTCAGTATTGCGATGCGGTAAAAGAAGAACTCGGAGCGTACGGCTTTAAAATGGAAGTTGAAAAAAAGATCAAATCTTTCGATTCGAATATAGAGTCGGCGTTTATAAAGGGCGGAACGAAGATCCAGATAATGAATATCACATCCGCCATTCCCGGAATAGAGAAAATGCACAGGAACGAAAATCTGAAGATAAAGCTGGAAGTTGACACTAATCCTCCATCCGGAGCAGGATTTGAGGTCAGATACCACCTGTCGCCGGTACCATATTCCGTTCAGCTTTACGATATTTCATCGTTGTTTGCGGGAAAACTTCATGCCGTTCTATGCAGGAATTGGGGTGGAGGAAGATCTAAGGGAAGAGACATTTACGATCTCGTATGGTATTTATCGCAAGATGCAAAACCGAACCTTGAGCATCTTTCAGCAAGGATGAGACAGACAGGTCATTTTAGTGCGGAAAAGAAACTGACCGCTGACGAATTGAGATCAATGCTGGTCGAAAAATTCAGCGGAATGGATTTTAAAGCCGCTAAAAAGGATGTGGAACCGTTCATCAGAGACGCTAGGGAACTTGATCTTTGGTCAAAGGAATTCTTCATATCAATAATTCAGGACAAACTTTAAAGGAATAACCATGGCCGACATCAAACCCGACACCTCGAAATACAAAGTGCTCATCTTCGACCTTTTCCACACGCTTTCATCCATGCACCATTCGGATGTTCCCGGCCTGTACTCCCACGAAATAATAGGAATACCTTACGAAAAATGGCTCGAGGCTCTGTTGTCGGATTCGGAAAGACGCACGCGAGGTCTGATAAAAGATCCGCATCTAATAATCAGAGACATCACGAAGAAGCTAGGAATTGAAATAAGCGATGAAAAGATAGAGGAACTCTCCCGCATTAGGTACGAAAGGTTCGCTTTATCTTTGAAAAAAATACTTCCTCACACCGTCGAAACGATCAGGGAGCTTAAACGGCGCGGAAAGACCGTCATACTCCTAAGCAACGCCGATGTATGTGAAATTCAGGGCTGGAACCACTCGCCCCTCGCCCCATTTTTCGACCACGCGATATTCTCGTGCCATGTCGGTTTTGTAAAACCCGAGCCGGAGATCTACGATCACGCCGTAAAACTTTCCGGCGCATCAAAGGACGAATGCCTGTTCATAGGGGACGGCGGCTCGGACGAACTCAACGGCGCAAAAAATTACGGGATCGCCTCCTGCTTCACATCGGAATTCATAAAAGACCTCTGGCCTGAGCACATCGAACCAAGAAAGCTCATAGCTGATTATCACATTGATAGAATTGATGAACTATTGTAAAGAATTGATCTACTTTATTCCGTGTCTGTTCGCATACTTTGAGACGATATTTCTCCAATGTTCGAACTTCAAATGTTTATGCGCATCCGAAATATCAACATAAGCACCGTTAACTATATTCTGAACGATAATTTCGACAATAAGAGCCTCTTTCTTAAAAGGATCATCAAAACATTCCTCGACATCCATCACCATCCCTTTATTAATTCCCTCAACGATACACTTATACAGAGTATTGTCGGTTCCGATCATATCTCCGAGGGTGCTTAAATTCTCTATTCCTTTTTTAATGGCCTTAACTGAAATATTCTTCTTGAAATTCACGACCGTTTCCCCGCCTCTCAGCAAAGTATCAACCGAAGCTTCAAGCACGGAAGCAAGATCGATCAGCAGCATGGCATCCGGCAGGGTTTCGCCCCTTTCCCACTTTGATACAGCCTGATAAGAAATATTAAGCCTCTCTCCGAGTTGTTTTTGAGTAATATTCCTCTCCGTTCTCATTTTTCTTATGAATTCTCCAATTTTCTGCATATTCATACCGCTCTCCTTTAGCTTTTGAGTGAAATATACCATGCCGGATTATCTTAATCAATAATCGTATAGTTGTGTTTCTTCTCTATTTTTTAAACTGCGGGTTGAGAGGTTGTTTAATTCGATAATTTTTCAGATATTTCTATATCTTTCTTTATAAGAGCGTTAAAAAAATCGCTAGAAAAAATCTTTGTCTTTCTTCTTCCATTTTTTCAGATTTTACTCAGTGCAATGAGTATTTTTACTCAATACGTTGAGAATTTTTACTCAATAGAAATACAATTTCATAATGATTATTTCGCAACGGGAAAATCTGGTTAAATAATTTAATTGTCCCGCGCAAAATCTTTTCAGAAAAAGCGGAAAGCAATCACCTTACGCGTTTAAGCCTGATCGCGAAAGCGCCCTCGTGCCCGTGCACGCCGGGAATGACGGTAAAGCTGCCGTCCCTGTTTTTGAAAGGCTCGAGCCCCGGAGTTGCCGGCGCATCTATAATAAAATCCTTGTCATGCTCAAGAAACCCGTTCACGATATCCATATTCTCTTCTTTGAATATCGAGCAGGTCGAGTAAACGATCACTCCGCCTTTTCTTACATATACTGCGGACCTTTTAAGTATGGCTAACTGAAGTTTAGTAAGTTCTTTGAGCATCTCATCCGATTTGTTCCACCTGCTCTCCGGATGACGCCTGAAGTTACCGCTTCCGGTGCAGGGAGCGTCTATTAAAATTTTATCGAAGTCTTCGAATGCCTGAAATTTCTGAGCTTCCTGAAAGGTAAGCTTGTCGAATTTCAGGCCGAGCCGTTTAAAGTTCAGCTTGATGACGACCCGCTTCTTCTGCGAAATATCGTTCAGCCACAACTTTGCCTTGTTCCCGGTGATCTCCTGAACGAACGTACTTTTACCCCCCGGCGCGCAGCAGAGGTCAAGTATCTTCTCGTTCCTGACCGGCTGCAGAAGAAGCGCCGGTATCGAGTGCGGCGGGTCCTGAATATAGAACCTGCCCTCCTCAAAAGCCTTTGAGCCGACAGCATTGCCTTTTTCGACCCTCAGAAAGTCGGTAAAACCTTCTACTTCCGCCGTTTCCACGCCTTCCGCTTCCAGCACGGCCTTAAGTTCGTCCCTGCCGTTCTTCACCCTGTTCGACCGTAAATAGACAGGCGGAATCGTCTGATTGAACCTCAATATCTTTTCCGCTGTCTCTTTCCCGTACTGGCCTGTCAGCTTCGCCGTGATCCAGTCCGGGTGGGACGAAAAAAGCGCGGTCACTGATGACCTGTCGGCTTCAGTCATCTCAAGTTCCGTCATCCGCCTGAGGATCGCATTAATATACTTGAACTTACCTTTTCCCAGAATATTTTTTGAGAGTTCCACATACTCATTGACTATCGAGTAATCCGTCGAGCTGTCCAGAAAAAAATATTCAACCCCCGCGCACAGGATCAGCATTTCCGTCTTCAATTCCTGATCTTCGATCTTTTTATCAATCTTCGCGCTCAAAAATTTTTCCACAAAGCTGAAATGCCTGAAGAACTGGTTGACAAGGTTTATCAGCCTGCGCTTGTCCCTGTCGTCAAGGTCTTTCAATATTTCCGGATAAAGCGATTCGAACGAAAGCCTGTCGTTGTATATCCGCATGACCGTATTAAAATAAATGTATCTCAGAGTCATTGTTTTTCTACAAAAATTGAAACCGCGTTACGCCTGAACTGCCTCGGCAAAAAATACAGCCTGATCCTGCAGTTTACCGAAGAAGCTTTCTCAAAACCTTCAGACGAAGCACTGACGGTAATTTCAAAATTCTTCTCCTCGCCCGGGGCAAGTCTCATGATCTGCCCCCCGATGTATGTGCCGGCCAATATATCCGATGAATGGATCTTTTCGGTGAATTCATTGAAGATATCGAGTATAAAAAGAGTATTCTTTTCGATTTTAAATTCTTTTGTATCCGAAGCCAGGTTCTTTAACTTCATGTTCAGTTTGAGATCTTCGCCGGGCCGAAAATATCCGTTCTCCGATGAAAGAAAACAGGAGATGCCTTCGACCTCCAGGGTGGAAAACCTCGGTTTTCCCGTTCCCAGCCTCTTGACGCTGTCTGTTCCCGCGCAGCCAAAGAAAAAAATGATCAGCACGATGAAAGAGAAAACTTCTTTACGCATGGATCTGCCCGCTGTCCCTGGAATCTATGTATGACTGGTAAAGGTTTTCATTTATGAACATATCAACGATCTCTTTGTCGAGCTCGCCGTCCTTGGCCATAAAGCCGAGTATCTGCTTCGCTTTGTCGATCGGTATCGCCTTCTTGTAGGGCCTGTCGTGCGCCGTGAGAGCTTCGAAAACATCCGCCACAGCAAGTATTCTGGACTGGAGCATTATACCGTCGCCCCTGACATTATGCGGATACCCGCTTCCGTCGAGCATTTCGTGATGAGCTCCCGCTATCTTAGGGATGTCCCTTAGCTCATCGGTAAATGGAACTGTCTGAAGAATATCGAGCGTGTTAGTTACATGCTTCTTCATTTTTTCCCACTCCTCGGGGCTGAAATTACCCTTGACGAAGTTGGTGAGCATATATATTTCTTCCTCTTCAAGATATGCGTGCTCCTCGCCCTGAAAATCCACATACCTTTTACTGCCTATCTCTATTATTTTTGCCTTATCTTCATCAGAGCACGGTCCCGGCAGGTTCTTCTCAAGCAAAAATTTCAGGTCTTCGTCAATCTTTTTTAAGAACTCGGCCTTGAGCTGCTCATCGTGGATGTGGAATTCCGTTGAGAATTTTATCACCTCGAACCTGTTCTTTATAACAGCAACATCGTCCTCTTCGAGCTTGTTCCTTTTTTCGAGCACATTTTCCGGTACGGCGACCTTACCCACGTCGTGCAGGAGTGCTGCATATTTCAGCTCCTCGAGTTTCTCCTCGTCAAAAAAAATATTTTTAAATGTACCCTCTTTTTTTGAATTAATGTGCTCGGCTATCATGTGCGATATGAAAGCGACTCTTTTTGAATGGCCCGCGGTATGCGGACTTCTTGCCTCGATGGCTTCGGAGAACGCTTCCACGAGCGCTTTATAAAGATTCTTGTTAGCCTCTAACAGACGCGCGTTTGACAACGCGACCGCGGCCTGGCTTGCCAGGGACAGGATGATCTGCTCGAATTCTTTTGAGAATGGAACTATACTACCGTCGGGTTCGGTCTTGTTTATAAGCTGAACTACACCCAGAATACTTCCTTCGTTGTCTTTCATCGGCACTGAGAGCATGGAAACAGTACGGTATCCTGTCTTTATATCGTATGATTTGTTGAATTCGTACGGTTTGTCATCAGGTATGTTATAACAGTCTTCAATATTTACAGTTTCTCCGGTAATGGCGGTATAACCGGCAATAGATTTCATCTCAAGAGGGACTGAAAAAGACCTGAAAACGCTGTCAGCTCCGTTCTTTGCGAGAGATACTGTTTTTGTTGCCTGGAATATCAGTTCCGACCTTATCCCGTCCTTAATGTATAGAGAACATGCGTCGCAGTCCGCGAACTCGATTATTTCGTTAACTATCAGATTGAAAAGGTTCTGCAGCTTTGTTTCCGAGGTCAGCGCTATCCCGATTCTGTTGAATGAGAATACAAGCTCTTTATAATCCATACGAACCGCCTCTATTTTATTTCTTCGTAATCAGCTTCCTCGATCTTATCTGTCCTTACTCTCTGTTTCTGCTCTTTATTCAAAAACATTTCCGCTTTGCCTTTTATTCTCCCCAGCTGATATGCGAAGTATATTATCACTATCAGTATTATTACGCCTATAGGGTTCATCTTTCCTCTTTTTTATTGGATTTTAAGATATTTACTGTCATCAATTCCGCTTTCTATCTCCTTCAGGATCAGGTCGATATGCTCTTTCTTATCAGGGTCAAGGCCGTCGATATTGACTATGAGCAGAGGGCACTCCCTGAAATGGTCAAAGAAATACATATAACCCTTATTCAGTCCTTCAATATATTCCGCGTTGATCTCTTTCTCGTAGATCCTCTTTTTGTTCTTTACCCTTTCAAAAAGGACGGCAGGGTCGTGAGCGTGAAGGTAGATGACCACATCCGGAGTCCTTATATTGAGGTTCATGACCCTGAGCACCTGATTGTATAAAGCGAAATTTTTGTCATCGAGATTGTATGAAGCATAGATCTGATCTTTATTGAATATGTAGTTCGCGACGATATTCGAACTGAAAAGGTCACCGTAGGGTATGTCAACCTGCTGCTGGTATCTCATTGTCAGGAAAAAAAGCTGAAGAGGCAGGGCGAACTTCTCCGGGTTCTGATAAAAATCGCTAAGGAACGGATTCTCAAAGTAATTATCCCTTATAAGCTTTGCTTTCAGCCTTTCGGAAAGTTTCTGGGCCACGGCGTTCTTCCCGCTTCCCATAGGTCCTTCGACCGCGATGTAGATCTGATTAAGATTGAACTTCACTTTTTTCCTTCTTTACTTTTGAACTGTCCGGGCATTCTGAAAGGAGCTGATCGATGCTTTTGCCCGTTCCGGGATCTACTGCGTCATGTTCGATCTCGTTCACCGGTACCAGAACGAACCTTCTTTTAGTGAATTCCGGGTGGGGCACCATCAGGTTATCAAGTTCAATTTTTCTTTGACCGTAGAGAATTATGTCAATATCAATCGTCCTTGGGCCGTATCTGTTATCCCTGATCCTGCCCAGCGAGCTTTCGATCTCAGCAATAACTTCAAGGAGCTTCTCAGGTCCCCCGTCGAATGTGCCTGACACGGCGATATTAAAAAAATCATCCTGCTCTTTCAGTCCGACCGGTTCGGTTTCATAGAAAGACGAAACACTGTCGGCGTCGAAACCGGCGTTCATCAGCCCGGAAAGAGCTGAATTGATATTTTCTTTTCTGTTCCCGACATTGCTTCCGAGAGACAGTATTATTTTCTCACTCATTACGTTCCCTTTTGTCACCGTCTCTTAATATAAGCATTAAATTCTGTTTTATAAAGAGATTTATAAAGAAATTTTGTGAATTAAAGGATTGATATAACAGGAAAAAAAATGTATTTTTCAAGCTATGAAAAGATCGATGATGTTTATTCTCATACTAAGAGCCTTCATGTTCGGCGGGTGCGATAGCTGCGGTAAGCTGAAATATTATGTTGAATCAGCTGTCTTTGAAACGGACTCAGGTTCTTTCGTTCTCACTTTTTTTGGTTCAGAAGCTCCTGAGCATGTTAAAAATTTCAAAGAACTTGTAGCTAAGGGGTATTACGACGGAAAAATATTCCACAGGGTAGTCCCTGAATTTGTGATACAGGCGGGAAGAGATTCCGCAACATCGTACAATTCGATCAGCCCCGAGATAAACAGAATACATTTCAGAGGAGCGCTGGCCGCGGCGAGAATGGGTGATGAGATAAATCCGAAAAGAATGTCGGACGGATACGAATTCTATATATGTCTGAAGCCCCAGCCGGAGCTTGACGGGAAATACACGGTCTTCGGGCGGGTGGCCCGCGGGTTTGAAACAGTGAGCAGAATCGCTTCCGCCGCCACCGTACAGAACGACAGGCCTGTAAAAGATATTTTTATAAGACGGGCGTACCTTGAAACATATTTCGACTCTGAAAAGTATGAATACTACAAAAGGATCGCGGAGAGAGAATGAAAAAAAAATATTTTGTTCCGGTTCTGATCACTGCGGCGGCAATTACAGCCGTTTTGCTTACTGCGGCACTTTATACTGACCGCGTGATAATGCCCGGATACGCAAGGACCGGTCAGGAATATCCGGTCCCCGATATCAGGGGTTATAATATGAGTCAGTCGCGGGATATACTGGCGGCGGCAGGTTTTGTCCTGTCTGACGAAGTTAACAGGAAAACGAATTTAGACAGGCCGCCCGGTGAAGTTCTAGAGCAGTATCCAAAAGCAGGATCTAAGTGTAAACCGGGAAGAAAAATATACGCTACCGTTTCAAAAGGAGCCCTTCCGGTAAAAATACCTGAGCTGATCGGCCTGTCCCCGCAGGATGCAAAATACAGGATCGCCGAATCAAAACTAGTTCTGGACAGCGTGCTTTATGAGTTCAGCACTGATTTTCCCGAAGGCGTGGTAATGGGCCAGAACCTTGTGGTAAACGACAGCGCGGCGGTCGGGGACAGCATCATGATAGTCGTCAGCGTAGGGAAGCACCCTTCGGAGTTCGTGATCCCGAATGTAAAGGGCCAGATACTGAGAGCGGCGGCCGAAACGATAAGCAAAAGCGGATTCAGAATATCGGAGATAGTTTATATGAAGAACGAAAACTATCTGCCCAACACCGTTCTTGACCAGAAACCGCCTGCCGGCGAGGTCGTTTACCAGGGAGCCGAGGTAAGGCTTCTTGTATCAACGCTGAAAGATCTTCTGCCGGATGACGGAGTAAAAGGGAAGTTTGACAACTAAAGGATAGATTATGAATAATATGACAAAACGAATATTAGTTGCTCTGGTCGCCGGGCCGGTAATACTTTATCTGCCCTTTCTCGGCATGAACTATTTCGCAGCCTTTGTTTTCATACTTTCATTTCTTTCGTCGAAAGAACTTCTGAACATGTTCAGGATGAGACATATCAAGCTGACAAAACTGTCGCCCTATATGGTGTCGGTAATACCGCTTTTCTTTTTCGCCGGAGGCATGGAAAGAGCCGCCGAGTACGCGGTTTCCATTTTCACGGCGCTTTTTTTATTTGAGATATTCCGGACAAGGCAGAAACCTTCGGTTATAATCTCCGCTTATCTTCTTATGGGTGTCTACTGCGGATTATTCCCCTCAATGCTGATAGGAATAATAGACAAGACCTCGCCTTCAATGTTCCTGTTCATCTACGGGATAATAATCGCGACCGACACTTTCGCTTATTTTGGAGGACTAACATGTTCAAAGATGTTCAGGACTCATAAACTGCTTGAAAGGGTCAGCCCCAAGAAGACGGTGGAAGGTTCTGTTTCGGGTCTTGTCTTCGCTGTGACAGCGGGATATATAATAGCCCAGTATACAGACGTCGGGATGTATTTCAGCACAGATCTCGTGATCGTTCTTTCGGCAGTCATATCAGTTTTCGGACAGGCGGGCGACCTGTTCGAATCCAAGCTTAAAAGAGATTTCGGCGTGAAAGATTCCTCCGGACTGATACCCGGCCACGGCGGCGTTCTTGACAGGTTCGACAGCCTGTTCTTTGTCTCGCCTGCGGTTTATCTGTTCGTCAGTAATTACATAATTTAAGGAGATATATGGAAGGGTACGATCTGGCAAAAAGAGTAGCAAAACTGGCGCTTGAGAAAAAGGGGATGGATGTTTCAATTATCGATCTCAGGAAATTTACATCCAGCTTTGATTATTTCGTTATAATTACAGGTTCTGTGGACCAGCATGTAAAAGCTTTAGCCGACCACATAAGAAAAGAGCTGTCGAGAGAGGGCGTAAAACCGATAGGTTACGAAGGCGTATCGAATTTAAGATGGGTACTTCTGGATTTCGTGGATGTAGTTGTCCACATTTTTGATCCGGAGACACGTGAATTCTATAAAATCGAATCGATCTGGAAAGACGCGGTAATTGAAAAGGCGGAATAAAGATGTCACTGATAATTGATATCGGAAATACATCTTCAAAACTTTACCTGATCGAAAAAGGCAGGGTCATTAAGAGCGGCCTGTACGAAAGGGATATGTCTAAGTGGATAAGGTCGGGATCAGGGAAAGATGGGGTTGTGATAGCTTCGGTCGTTCCTGAAAGAACTAAAACCGTCTCGGCGGAAGTTAACAAACTTACGGGGAAAACTCCGTCTGTGATTAAGCACAGCCACTTCAGCTCGCTTAAAAGCAGATATCTTAATATCGGTGAGCTCGGAATTGACAGGCTTTGTAATGTTGCCTTCGCTCTTGAATACTACAAAAAGAACATTGTTGTAATCGATCTCGGTTCTGCCGTGACTTTTGAGATCATTAACTCTCAGGGCGAGTTCGAAGGCGGAATGATATTCCCCGGGATAAAACTTCAGTATGACGCGCTGGCAAAGAACACCGCGCTTCTTCCTGATCTTAAGGCCGAGGTTACCGATCTTTTTATCGGAAGATCGACTGCAGAATGTATAAGATCGGGGGTGCAGAACGGAGTGGCCGGTGCCTGCAATGATTTTGTAAGGGAGCTGACCGCAAGGATGTCATCAAGGTTGAAGGTCATTTTATCAGGCGGTGACGCGGAGCTCATTTCAAAACTTGTGGATTTTGATCACAGCATTGAACCTTTCACCGTCCCGATCGGCGCATGGCTGATAAGCCGCATGGGCAAAGAGAAATGAGAACCGCGCTTCTGTTAATACTTATCCTGCTTCTCATGCCCCGAATATTCCCGCAGACGCTTCTCAGGATACACCACGCCGATCTTCTTAAACAGGATGTATACGGCGGTAAAATAATTTACGGCAATATTGATATTGAATATGATGTTTACAGGGTAAAATGCGACAGCGCGGTCGTGAACAAAGATATGACTCACGCAATGCTTTTCAAAAACATTCAGTTCACGGATACTGCAAGAACAATAAAATGTCGGACGGCTACTCTCTCAAAGACCCCTAACGGAAGGATCGCTTATCTTTCCGGGAAAGTCAGCATAAAGGAAAAGGACGCGGTCATAACAGGAAATGAAGCATCTCTCAACGAGATCAGCGACAGGATCACTGTCTCGGATTCCGTAGTTGTAAGGTATTACGATTATCCGTCTATCCTTTTCTGTTCGAATCTTGAATTGGATACAAAGAACGATATGATAACATCACAGGACTTAGACAGCGTATTATGTCTTGATTCGCTCAGGTTCTACAGGCTTTATTCAAAAAGGTTTATATACGATACAGGTAAAAAATTGCTTAATCTGGATACAAAGATAGATATGTATGCGTTTGAATACAGTCCCGCCAGGCCGGAAAATCAGTCTATAGAACCTTCAAATATATCAAAGACAGCCCGGACGCTTGTCAGGATCAAAGAAGGCCGCTTCTCATCTTTGGGCGGAAAATTCCATTTCGATCCTTTCAGAATACAGGCTCAAGGTAAATGTTCTTTTGTAATGAGTGAGAAAGATGAGGCTGATTCGATATATTTCAGGTCTGATAAGATAAGCTACAGCGAAGAGGAGGATTTCGGTACGGCCGAAGGGAAGGTCTTTTTGAGAAAAGGAAAGATTAAAATTAACGCCGGTCTCGCTAAGTATTTCGGGAATGAAAACACGGCAAAGTTCTTTGATAAACCAATTGTTACATACGACAGTCATAAATTATCCGGTGATTCAATGGAAGTGCTGTCAAAGTCCGGCAGTTTTGATCCGGAAAGGGCGGTCGTTTACGGAAAGCCGAGATATGAATCCGTTCCTGATTCACTGAGGCCGGAGATGATAAATATTCTGACCGGAAAACTGATGAAACTATGGTTTTCGGACAATGAAATTAATAAAATAATTGTTTCAAAAGAGGCCGAAGGTGTGTATTTTATAAGCAGGGAGAAAGATAAAGCCCCCGACGCCTCAAATTACCTTCTCGGAGAAGAAATAGAGTTGAATTTCTCCGAAGGTGATATAAAAGATGTTTCGATCAGAGGCGGGTGTGAAGGCATTTATTTCCCCGACAAACTCAAAATGAAAGCGCTCGAAAAGAAAAAGAAGTAGGTATGGAACAGACATTAAGAGCAGAAGGACTTAAGAAAAGGTACGGCAAAAAGGAAGTCGTCAAATCCGTCTCGATAGAGCTGAAAAAAGGCGAGATAGTCGGGCTTCTGGGACCTAACGGGGCGGGTAAAACAACGACCTTCTACATGCTTACCGGGATGATAAAACCGAACGGCGGAAAGGTGTTCCTTAACGGTAAGGATGTTGCCAGAATGCCGATGTATAAAAGGGCGAGGAACGGACTCGGCTACCTTCCGCAGGAAGCTTCTGTATTCAGAAAACTGTCTGTTGAGGACAACATCATGGCCATTCTGCAGAGGGTGGAGAAAGACAGGAAAAAGAGGTCGGAACGGCTGGAGACCCTGCTTGACGAGCTCAAGATTAAACATATCAGAAAGAGTATGGGGTATTCATTAAGCGGAGGGGAGAGAAGGAGGGTAGAGATCACCCGTTCCATGGTCACACAACCGGATTTTATTCTTCTCGACGAGCCTTTCGCAGGCGTTGATCCCGTAACCATCGAGTCGATCCAGGCCATCGTAATGGGGCTCAAAAAAAGGGGGATAGGCGTACTTATTACCGATCATAATGTTTACGAGACATTAAAAATAACTGACAGAGCGTATATTCTCTTCGACGGAAAGATCATGATCGAGGGATCGTCGGAATTTCTGGCAAGCGATCCTACGGCAAGAAAAATGTATCTGGGCGAAAATTTTAAGCTGCATCGTCCTGAAACCGATAAGGGGTGATATTATGCTGAAACAGACATTAAATACCAAAACAGAGCTCGGAACCAGGCTTGAACCGGCCGTTATTCTCAGATCGGCCCTTCTGGAGCTTCCGGTAATCAACCTTGAAGAGAGGATAAGGGAGGAGCTGGAGGAAAATCCGTTCATCGAGGCGACTGACGGGCTAGAAATTGCTGAGGAAGGCAGCGAAACTCAGAAGCAGAACGATGAGGAGAAGAAGGAAAGCGAGTTCATTGAGCTTGTGAAAACCTTCTCCGATTATGATGAGGAATATACCGAGGAATTTATTGACGAGAGCGACGAGAGGGAGTTCCAGCAGGCTGAAAAGCGGACACTTAGGGATTCTCTGTACGATCAGGCTCAGGAGAATTTCTTTTCCGAGACCGAAAGCGAAGTCGCGTCATATATAATCGACAACCTCGACGAGGACGGTTATTTCAGGGTGGATATGGAACTTGTCAAGAACGAGTTCCCGGATGTGGAGGAAAGAACGATCCTGAGGGTATTAAGGACGATACAGCGGTTCGAGCCGACCGGAGTGGCGGCGAGGGACACAAGGGAATGCCTGATCGTTCAGCTCAAATCGCGCGAGCTTTACCTTGAGGACACTTTCATTGTCCTTCGCGACCACTATGACGACCTGGTCAACAAGAGATATTCCGTCATTATGAAAAAGACCGGCATATCGCAGGAGCAGATGCAGGAGATAATAGAAGAGGTAAGGTCGCTAAATCCCAAGCCCGGGTCGTCAAAGACCGCTGAGCTGTGGGAAAGCGCCGACGAGTATACAGGTATAACGCCGGACTTCATTGTTCAGGAAATAGATGGCAGATTCGAGGTAATACTGAACAACGCCTCCGTTCCCAACCTTTCGATAAACAAGAAATTCGAGGAGATATATCTTTCAAACAATCCTGACGCGGTGGCCAAGGATTATGTAAGAAAAAAGATCGAGTCGGCAAAATGGTTCATCAATGCCGTCCATCAGAGAAGAGCTACGCTGAAAAAAGTAATGGAATCCATCGTAAAACTACAGCACGACTTCTTTCTTTACGGACCGGAGAAGATAAAACCGATGATATTGAAGGATGTGGCGGATGACATTCAGATGGACATAGCTACTGTCTCGAGATCGGTAAAAGACAAATATGTTGACACCGATTTTGGTGTTTATGAGCTCAAATACTTTTTTTCCGAAAGGTCCGCGACAGCGGACGGCGAAGATGTCTCCACCCGCATTGTCAGGGAGCGAATCAGGGACATAATCACACTTGAGGACAAGCGTAAGCCGCTCTCCGATCAGATAATATCCGACCTTTTGACCGAGGAGGGCTATACAGCCGCCAGACGCACCGTCCAGAAATACCGCGAGCAGATGGATATTCCGCCGGCCAGGCTCAGGAAAGAGCTGTAAGAATTAGAACCTCTTGACTTTACCGTGGCAGTAGGGCGTGCTGCCTTTATTATCGTAGTAATTTTGGTGATAATCCTCCGCCGGATAGAATTCTGTAGCTTTTAAAATCTTTGTGGCTGTCTCAAAACCTTTTGACTCCAGGATGCCTATTAGCTTCTCTGTCGCGGCTTTTTCCTCATCATTATCGTAGAAAACGACGGATTCGTACTGAGATCCGATGTCAGGCCCCTGCCCGCCTTCCTGCGTGGGATCGTGTATCTCGAAAAACTCTCTCGCTATCGTCTCAAAATCTATCTTTCTGTTATCGTAAAGCACTTCGACAGCCTCATAATGCCCGGTCGTTCCCGTACAGACCTGTTTATAAGTCGGATTCTTCACATGACCGCCCATATAACCCGAAGTGACCTCAAGTACTCCGTCGAGCTTCTGCATATAGTACTCCACGCCCCAGAAACAGCCGCCTGCAAAATAAGTCCGTTTGACATTTTCAGCGGGAATAAAGCCTAAAGAGACAGAGTTCACGCAGTGGCGGATATTCTTTACGGTAAGCCCCTCGCCTTCAAACACATGACCGAGGTGTCCTCCGCATTTTGCGCAGATGATCTCAGTCCGCATACCGTCAGCGTCTTCAACCCTGCTCACAGCTCTGGTAACCTCGTCGTCAAAAGCCGGCCATCCGCATCCCGAATCGAATTTATCAGCCGATCTGTAAAGTACCGCACCGCACTGCCTGCATGTATAAAGTCCTTTCTCGGAGAATTTATTGAACTTGCCGGTACCGGGAGCTTCCGTCCCCTTGTGAATTATCACCCTCTCCTCTTCCGGAGTAAGCTTGTTGTATTTGCCGGTCATATTAAGAGTCTCCTTTTTTTCGCTGTACAGTATGACAAGAAGCGCTGTTGCCGCTATGATCGAAGCGATGTATTTCACGAACGCCTCCGCTTTTTTATACAAATTAACAAAACCGGGAGCGCCTGTATATGATAAAAGCCGGAAATTTCCGGCTTTTATCTTTATTTGGATCAATATTTATCTTCCTACGTACTCGCCGGTTCTCGTGTCGATCTTGACAACATCGCCGATATGGCAGAAGATAGGCACGTTGGTGATAAGTCCTGTCTGCATTTTGGCTTCTTTCAGGACTTTACCGCCGGTGTTGCCCTGAACTGCGGGCTCAGTGTATTCGATAGCGAGTTCGACCTGCTGCGGAAGCTCGATACTAATAGGTTTTTCGTTATAAAGAAGAACATCAATGACTTCCTCCTCTTTTAAATAAAGCGCGTTGTCGCCCAGATACTCTTCAGTAAGCTCAAGCTGCTCATAGGTTTCCTGGTCCATAAAAACGAAAGAATCGCCGTTCCTGTATGAGAACTGCATTTTTCTTCTGTCGAGCCTTATCTCATCGAGCTTGTCCGTTGCCCTGTAAACAGTTTCGGCTATAGAACCGACCGAAAGGTTTTTCGTTTTCAGTTTCATCGTTGATGCTGAACGGGCGCCCTTATTATATTCTGCTTTAAGCACGAGCAAAAGTTCGTTGCCGACCTTAATAATATTGCCTGCTCTGAATTCCGATGCTTCCTTCATTGTGACTCCTTTATTTCAATTTTTTGTCTTCTTTCAAAGAACGGGCGAAAAATAATAAATTATTTATTAAATTGCAATTCTTTATTAGAAATTCGCTCGAAGAAATGTTGTATAGTCCGAATGATTCGATATTTTGAAGCATGAATAGAGCGCTGTCATCAATTGTTTCGGTGTTCCGGTCGTTGAATTTAAGCATATAGGACGAATACTGTCTGAACACCTCTTTGTCTGAAAAGAATCTTTTGAGATACTCGAGGAAAGCTTTTACCTTAACGAGCTGGTAATTGTCTTTCTGTTGATAAGCATGCCAGACAAAAGGTTTTTTTGAAAGACAGGCTCTTGCCCAGGAATCTTCACCGCGGACAAAATTCAGATCGCAAATTTTTAAGAGCGCATCATACTCGGTCTGATGGAGAAAGCCGGAGTTTATTAACTTTACATTATCAGGTACTGCATCGGGTTTACTTATACTTTCCCGGCTTTTCTCTCCAAATATTATCAGGCTGAATTTCTTTCCGGTGCTTTTAAGATCGGAAAAAAAGCGGGAGAAATCGTGTTCGTAAGTAAAAACAGAGATCATTAAGCTCTCGTTGTCCACTCTGAACAGTTTTTCAAAATACTTCCGTTTTTCTTTCAGTTCTCCTTCATTAAGTTCTCTATCCTGTAATATCCCGCCTGAATTTACCGTAAACCCCGGCATAAAAAAATATTTTTTGGCCTTCCTGCCGGTCAGTGATTCTTTTAAATGGACACCCTCTATCCATTCCTCGGCTGACAGGTGATCAATATTTATTATCAGGCAGTCAGATCCGATAGCTTTTTCGTAATAGGCTTCAGGAATACGGCAGGCGAAAGCCTCAATTACAAGCCCCGGTATTTCATAACCGTTAACGAATTTCTCAGTCAGGATATTGTAGGAAATAAATCGTATTCCGCCTGCTGTCTGATCTTCTTTTTTATGGATTATACCGGCACCTATCGCGGAAAAAGCTTCAAGTCCGTTCGTGAAGACCCTTATATCCGAATCAGGGAGCTCTTTTTTTAGAGATCTTGCAAGCCTGTATGTAACTCCCGCGTCACCAAAATTGTCAATGACATCGCAAAAAATATCAATACTCCCGAACATGCTATTTCCCGGCTTCAAGGAAAACTGAATAGCTTACAGGATTTTTAAGACCGGACAAAAAATCGCGGAATTGTGAATATTTTTCCTTCGGAACTGTCATTTCAGGAATGTAATATTCCACAGAGTAGATATCCGCCTCGCCGTCTTTTATTATATCTGTTCTGATGTAGGCCGTGAGCCCGGAGCACTCGAATTTCTTTTCTGACGCTTTCAGATTTATCACATCTTTTCCTTCACCGCGGATGATATATCTGTATCGGTTGAATATTTTTGAATTTATTCTGAGATCGTTCACTCTCTGTTTTAAAGAAACATCAGGCAGGGACTCAAAGGCCGGGACGGAGAAATATGAATATTTATCCTGCTCAATAACCGCTCCGTTCCTTCTTATAGCAAAATCAACTTTTACGGGTTTAACCAGATCGTCAAAAGAATCGAAGGCGGGTCCTTCGACAAGTTCGGCCGAATTGTCTCTGATCAGCCACTGGAAGAAACGCATATTTCTTTCCTCTTCAGGCATTCTTTCAAAAGACCTCATCCAAGAATCGTATCCGCCCCTGTTGATCGAGCTTATTTCCGCTATGACATCCTGTTGTTCCGGTACCATGTCATATGTTCTTTCAGCCTGAGGGAGATTTGGATAGGAGTAGTTTACAGGTTCAGGGCGGCTTGGCAGAACTATCGAGCAGTCATATGTATCGCAGAACCCGAAGGCTCTTGATCTCTCGCCCGGCTTGAACATTTCTCCGTTCCTGTAAACATAGACTTCTTCGATCAAATCTTTCAGAACAAGTTTCGATGCTTTGGCGGGGAGCTGAGAATATGTACCTGTCAGCCTGAGCGCCGGTTCACATCCTTTTATTCCGGAATGCTCTGCCAGAGCAATGAAAAGAGCCGTCATTTCTCTTGATGAACCGTATTTCTTGTCAAGTACAAGATCAAGAGGCTCAGGGTTCATATTCATAAGGGAAATATAGCAGTTTCTTGAATCAAAATTCTGAGAGAGAAATTTATAAATCGCATGGACTTTTTCCTCTTCGGTCTCTATTCCTGCCGTTATTTTTCCGGCAAGCTCTTTAACCCTGTCTGAAGTCTTGTATTTCAGGATATCTGAAAATTCATTTTGCACATATTCCTTCCAGCCTTTATAGAAGGAGAATATTACCGGAGTGCCTGAATACACATAATCAGGCGAATTAGGTTCGTTCCTGATCAGAGGGCTGTTCGTTATACTCCATTTCAGTTCATTCTTCCCTTGTTTCAACTTAAGATCGGGGTGTGCGTAATATTTAATTTCCATTCCTTTGGGGTGCCTGATTATTAGATTCTTTTCGAGGTAAGGATTGCTTTCCCTGAAATGCTCGATACCGCTTAAAGGAAGTTTTCTCGTGCAGGCAACATGATATTCGAGAACTATAAAATAGCCCGGTCCTATCTGAGGGAAACTTATCACTTTTTTCCTGTGCCTGATATATTCCGGAGACCATAACGATTCATCCGTATTGAGGTCATAGATCTGGTTTTCCGGAACTTCTATCCTGTTTCCCTCAGGTGTTACCGTCAGGGTCGTTATAAGGTCCACTTTTTCAAAATCCGGATCATATTCGATAGAAACATCAGAATACCTGGTCTGACCGGAATAATTCAGTATCTTTTTCACATAGAACACCTTGTGAACATACGATCCGTCTTTACCGATATCATAGATCACCTCAGTGAACACATTTATCGCATTGGCGTCATCGTAAGTGATCTCAGGATCGACTTTCTTTATCAGTTTATCGATGTCGTAAGAATAGACAGCCAGAGCCGAGAAGATAAGGATCAGGTTTATTATTTTATTCATTTTTTCCTCCTACAGCTCCTATCATATACAGGTTGTTAGCGCTTGAAAGAGACGCAAGTTTTAACTTTAAAGGCAGATAGTGTTCTTTTTTAAAATGTATCAGGGAACTCTCAAAATGATAAGAGACCTCAAGCGTCTTTCCGTCATTTTTGCTGTTGAGAGAGGTCTTAAAGCCCATAAAATCCAGATCCGCAGGATGCGGTATCGAGACTTCTGATATCTCCCTGTCGAATTCCATTATTATTTTTGTGTCCATACTGTATGTTCCGCCCATTTTGAAATCAGATTTTCTTTCATTGAGACCGAAAGTCCTCATCACGCTTCCGTAAAGAAAATGAATATCCAGTTTTGGAGCTATGAAGGGAATAAAAACATGGTCATCGGTCCTTGTTGCTATCCCGGGTATTCTGACTCTGGCTGTAACAGTTATATCACTGCTGAAATCTTTCGGATCGGTGTATGTGATATCTTCAACTTCCGCGTTAGAATTAATTCCGGATATGATCCTCGTTAAGAGCGTCCGCGTTTCGTGGTCGGAGTAATTCGAGAAAATGCTGCGGGCGATCGTGTCTGCAAGACCGTTCACTTTCATCTCGACTTTACCTTCGGCGTCGTCGCCGGAGACCTTAAGGTCGATGCTGATCGCGGAATTGTTATCCTCAGGCGGGGAGACAGGCGTAGTTCTCAAAGTCGCGCCTTTTTCGCTCGCGATCAGGTAACTTGAGTCCTCCTCGTACTTGGGAAGAAAATCCTTTGTTGTCTCGTCGGTCGGATCAAATATGAACTCCGGGTCACCGTTATCATCATACGAAACAGTGATCGCGTGGTTGAACCATACCATCGGCGCTTCAAAGTTCAGCCTGCTCCCCGACGAGATCAGGATGACATCCGATCCGATCCCTGCGAGCCGCAGCATTGCCGTGAGAAGGGCGGCCTTGTCGCGGCAGACCCCGCCGCGCGTGTCGAATGTAAAAGTCACATCGTGCGGCTCGAACCCCGGCCTGTTCTTCTCCATGTCCACTCCGAGGTATCTTACATTACGCGCCACCCAGTAGAACAGGCGAGAAGCTTTCTCCTGCCTTGTCTGAGCGCCCTCGACTATCTCAAGGGCTTTGACCTTCATTTCTTCGCTCGGATCCATATGAGGCTTAACGATATTGTAATACCATCTCGAGATGTCCTCCCATTCCTTAACCGATGTTATCCTGATATGGTGATTCACAAAATTCCAGTCCTCCGAATCGCTTTCCCAGATCAGTCTCTGCGTGTTCTTATTGCTCCATGAATATATTGCTCTTCCGTCTGATACTTTTCTGGTATGATCGTAGGCAATATTCTTCTTATTAAGTTCGTGGATGTATATTTTTTTCCCCTCGGGCATGTTAAGCTCGAAGTGATCGCTGACATGCGAGGAATAGCTCTCGAAAGCGAAAATGTCAAAGAAATTACTCTCCATTATCTGTTTCTTAACATATCTAGTGGTCTTTTCATAAACTATATCCCTGTTTTCCAGCCCGGGAAGAGTGCCTGTATAGAATTTCGAGTTGTTAGAGTATATGTTGCTCCATCCGGGAGAGTCCTGCCTGATAAGGAATTCCTTCGGATCGAGATCGGTAATCTTCCCGTCAGGTTTTATTATTCTGATTGTGTTCACCACAAGCGAATCGTAGTTGACATCTTCGGAATAGAAAACAGAGTTTTCTCTTTTGCCCTCTTCGTTCAGGATTAGACGGTAACTCTCCGTGGTTTCATACCCCATGAACTCTTCGTCCAGCATAACAAGTTTGTTCAGAATGTAGACCTCATTGCTGCCGGGAAAATCCGCCTGCTTTACGCCTGCAAGCATTTCCAGAGCTTTTTCATAAGGAACATATTCGGCATAGACAAGAACAGCAGATACTAGAAGAGCCTCAATAATTTTCTTCATGAACACCTCGCAACTGTTTTTGATTAACATTAAGAAATTTCAAGGCGATAAACAAGTATATAATAAATTATTCCTATTAATCATTTTGTTTGACATTACTTATGATTTTGTATATAATTTGGCGATGAAAAAGAGGTGTCTGATATTTTTTACGATAGGAATAGGCGATTCGCTGATGGTCACTCCTGTCGTTGAACAGATAAAGAATTTTGACGATCTCGAGTTGGAAGCTTTAACAATGAGCCCGCAGGTAACCGATATTATTCAGAACTCGGGTTTTTTTAATAAAGTGCATTTTGTTGATTTCCTCAACGAAGACATTATAACCTCGGTAAGATCGGTTCTTGAACTTAGAAAGAACAGCTATGATATTTCAATACTGGTCTTCCCTTCGAACAATTATAAATACCATCTTGTTCATTACATGATCGGAGCTAAAAAACGATTCGGAATAAGATACACTGTGCGTAACTTTCCCAACCTGAATATACTTTCCGGCAGCCTTTTAAAAGAGAACAAGTCACTTCATGCCATTGAGCAGAATTTCAGGCTGTTCGAGTTCGCTCTGGAAAGAAAGATCAAGAGGTCAGAAAAGATGACGATAGACCTTATTCACACGGACAGAGAGCTCGCTGAAGACTTCATACTGCAGAATTCGCTTAAAGGGAAAGTGCTTGTAGGCATACACGCCGGTAGCGATACGTTTAAGAACATGGAAAAGAAAAGATGGAACTGGAGGAAATATGCAGGCCTGATAAAAAGTTTCAGGGACTGCGAAAATATTCATTTCATTCTCTTCGGCGGAAAAGCGGAGAACAGGCTCAACGAAAGAATATGTTCAGAGGCAGGCAGAAACTGCTCTGTTTTGAAGAACGCATCTTTTTTTCACTCTGCCGCGTTAGTTGAAAAATGTTCAGTCTTTGTTTCAGGCGACACCGGCCTCATGCATACTGCATCGGCTCTGAAAGTTCCTGTCATATCAATATTCGGCCCTACAAGTTCCGTTTACGCCAGGCCTCTCAATGAGGGCAGCGTGGTTGTAAAAAAGGATCACCCCTGCGTTCCGTGCTATGAGTATTCAACATCACCCTTATCCTGCAGTCAGGAAAGAAAATATAAGTGCCTTGACGATATAACTGTTGAAGAAATTGATGAAATACTAAGGAAAAAATTAGCCCCGGGGATAAATAAATGAAGATTCTTGTTCTGAACTGCGGAAGCTCGTCGATAAAATACCAGCTGTTCGAGATGACAGGTAAAAAATGTCTGGCAAAAGGTAATGTTCAGAAGATAGGTCTTCTCGGAACCTATATAGATCACGAGAACGATAAGAGCATCAGGATCAGGATCGATAAATCCATACCCGACCATCAGAAAGGGATCGAGGAGATACTCAAAATTATAATTAACCCTGAATTCGGTTCACTGATAAATTACGACGAGATAAACGCTATCGGGCACAGAGTGGTACACGGCGGGGAGACATTCAGCGACCATGTGCTGATCGACGACGAGGTAATAAAAACTATAGAAACAATAAGCAATCTGGCTCCACTTCACAATCCTCAGAACCTGAAAGGTATAATTTCCGCCCAGCAGATCCTGCCTAAAGTTCCTCAGGCGGCAGTATTTGACACAGCTTTCCATCAGACTATACCCCAGCATTCATACATGTACCCGCTTCCGTACTCTGTTTATATTAAAGACAAGGTCAGAAGGTACGGTTTTCACGGCACCAGCCATTATTATGTTTCAAGGAAAGCCTATGAGGACTACGGGCTCGATCAGGAAAACTCGAAACTGGTCACATGCCATCTGGGGAACGGGGCGTCGATAACTGCGGTACTTAACGGGAAGTCAATAGATACGTCAATGGGGATGACACCTGTTGAAGGCCTGATGATGGGCACCAGAGTGGGAGATATTGATGCCGGAGCTCTCATACATATCATGACAACAGAGGAACTGAGCCTGAAGGAGATCAATAATCTGATCAACAAACAGAGCGGCATACTCGGAATTTCAGGCATATCGAACGATATGAGAGAACTCCAGGCGGCGAAGCACAAGGGCGGGGACAGAGCTAAACTTGCATATGACATGTTTATTTACAGGATAAGAAAGTATATCGGGGCTTATGCCGCCACGATGAACGGGATCGACGGGATCATATTCACAGGGGGAATTGGCGAGAACGATCCTGAAGTCAGAAGAGATGTTTGCGCCGGTTTTGGTTATCTTGGGCTTGAGTTCGTTAACGAAAAGAACGATGAACTGAAAGGAAGGCAGGAACTTCTTTCGACCCTGAATTCAAAGGTGAAAGTAGCTGTAATACCTACGAACGAGGAGCTGGTGATCGCAGAAGAGACTTTCAGACTTGTTTCAGAGTGTAATAAGTCTTGACATAAACCTAATTTATTCTTATTTTCGCACTTTGCCGGGACCTGTGCAATGGAGACTCGGGGAACGGGTCAGGACCTAACGGTAGCAGCCACACCCGAATATCCATGTGTTGCAGTAATCCCGGCTTTTTGTTATAACCAGGAAAAACTTGAGGGCACGCGAAATGAAAAAGGTCTTTATTACCTGCGGGGACATAAACGGTGTCGGCAACGAACTGGTGCTCAAATATTTTTCTGACAAGGACAGTTTTGATCAGGATATATTTGTTATAATCGGCAGCCGGAGTGTTTTCTTAAGAACTGCCGCCCTTCTGGGATATGATGTTCAGACCTACAAACAAATTTCTGAAGATCAGTTATCAAATATCAGCCGTCCGGGCCTGTATTTCTTAGACATACCTTTTTCGGGGCTTTTGCATGAACCGGGAAAACCTACGGCGTCAGCCGGGAAACTGTCAGGGATGGCAATAGAAAAGGGTGTGCGCCTGGCTTCAGAGAACGGCGGTGTTCTGGTCACCTGCCCGATTAATAAATATTCGCTACATCTTGGAGGATACGATTATCCCGGACATACCGAGTTCATAGCCGAGCTGCTGAAGACAGACGATTTTCTCATGATACTTGACGGCGGCGAGATAAAAGTGGCTCTGGTAACAACACATTTGCCGATATCGGCGGTTCCGGGCGCTCTCAGCACAGAACTTATAGCCCGGAAAGGCGAAATACTTTACAGGTCGCTTGTGAAAAACTACAAAATCGAAAGGCCATACATATCTGTGCTTTCGCTCAACCCTCACGCCGGTGACGGAGGGCTGTTCGGGGACGAGGAACCGCGGATCATATCGCCGGCGATAGAGAAGCTCAATGAGCTTACATTCAACAGGGGGATATTTGCGGGCCCCGTGCCTTCAGACACTGCTTTCACGAAAAAAAATATGGCAAAAACTGACGCTTTTCTGGTAATGTACCATGATCAGGGTCTGATCCCGTTAAAGCTCATGTCTTTCGGCAGCGCGGTGAATTTTACGGCCGGCCTTCCGATAATCAGAACAAGCCCGGATCACGGGACAGCTTATGACATTGCGGGGAAAGGCGTAGCGGATATAAAAAGTTTTAAAAACGCCGTACAGAAAGCTTTGAGTTTTATATAGTTTTTATTCTTCAGGTATCCTGAACATATCCTCTCTGACCTTAATATCGTTGATTATCTTCACTCTGATCTTATGATGTCTTAAATAATCGTCTTTTATGGTCGAAAGATATCTGTTGAATTTGTTCATATACTCCAGCTGTGAAGAAACTGTGGTTATATTAAGGTCGTTCTCTAATGCTATCGTGTTTACATTATACTTAATGACGCCGAATTTCGTGGCTATGAAAACTATGTCCACCTCGCTTTTCTTTATCATATTATATGCCACGGTGACCAACTTGTTGTCGAACTGGGCGTTGGTATTCTCTTTGTTCGCCTGAATGTCCTCGTAGCCGATTATGCCTTCTTTGTGGCAGTAGATTATATCCGCCATGTTCGATTTCAGTCTCATGGCAAGCGCGTAGGTCTGGGGATTTTTTTCGTATTCCTCAATCTGTTTCAGTATCTGGTTCTTTATCAGAAAGTGGGTGACATGAAGTTTGCTCGGTTCATAATTAAGCTGAGTATTGACACCGATAATAATATCCTCATGGAATATTGAGGCGTCGTGAAACACAGCTACATTTATTTCCTTCATAATAGACTTCCCGGTATATTAATTTTTGCACTTCAGCTAATTTCAAATATATTAAATAAATTCTTGTATTTCCGCAATAATTTTATATCTTATTTTTCGCGGCAATTTAGGGAGATCGGTTATGTCAAGATTTGCGCTCATTTATATATTATCGGCCTTAATTCTGACCTCATGTTCGGGGAAAGAACCGGGAGTTGATAGAGGATATAAGATCATCGCTATGTCTCCGGCGATAGTGGAGACGGTTTTTTTTCTGGGAAGAGGTAAAGACATTATCGGAACTTCGGGGCATTGTAAATATCCTGAAGAAGCGGTCTGGATCCCGGTAGTTGGAGGTATATCGGATATTAATCCGGAATTTGTTTTAAAAACGGGACCTGATATTGTTCTTCTGATGCCTTCGCAGAAAAATATTTCTGAAAAACTTGACCTTCTTGGTATTAAAAACCTGATCGTCAGCCAGGAGACGCTGGACGAAATTCTCGATTCATTCGTTTTGATAGGTAAAGAGATCGGTATGGAAAAACGAGCCGGAACCGTCAGAGATTCTTTAAGGAACGAACTGGATAAGATCAGGTGTCCCGAAAACGGTCTCAGAGCTCTTATATCTGTAGGAAGGGAATACGGAAAGCAGGTGTCATATATCTATTCCAGCGGTCGGACAGGTTTTCTAAATGATATTATTGAGCTTTTGGGTTATTCGAACGCTCTGGAGACATCCATTCCTTATCCGAAGGTAAGCGCGGAAGCTATAATGTCGCTTGACCCCGATATCATTATCGATCTGATACCTGCAAATCCTGCGGGTGATAATGAACTTTTAAAAGACTGGGGAATGTTCAAAAGAAGCAGGGCTTATCAGAATGGCAGAATATTGATATTCTCCGGCAGCCATACGACAATTCCGGGTCCCCGGATCTTCGATTTCATAAAAGATCTAAAAGAAAAAGGGCTCTAAAAAAGAGCCCTGTGAAGCTGAAAAGTTAGTATCAGAACATGATCTTGGTGGAGATACTGATCGTTTTGATCGTTTCTTCTTTTCCTTTTATTACCCCGTCGCCGTTCATATCCTGAAATGTGTATCTGTAATCAAAGAATATCGCTGTGCCTTCGGCGATATCGTACCCGAGAATATACCCCAATACTGTACTCGGTGTTTTCCATTCCTTAAAATTTTCGACATTATTCTGCATATAGTACGCCTTAGCCGCCGCGAGTTTCGGGACAAGGTTCTCTGCTAATGCAAATTCTCCGGTAAGCGATTTAACTGATTTAATATCCTCTCCGCTGCCTGACCTCAGGTCCTGGTAATTTGCGTTCAGCCTGAAAATGCCCCATCCGTTAAAGTGCATTCCCACGAAAAACCCGTCAAGTGCAGGAACAGATTCGAGGATGTCCTGTTTTGTCATAAACGATCCTGTATTCGCATTGTAGAATGCTCTTTCCATTTCATATGTCGGATTGAAGTATCCGAAGAGGAATTCGCCGTCAGTATGTCTGTATTCGGCTCTGAATACGAACGGGCCGGATTGTATTCTGAAAGCCGGTGCTGAAAAACCCCAGCCGTAGTCGACTATCTGAGCAATCTGTCCGTAAATATCAATTTTCATCAGTTCGCCTTTGTATATCGGGTACCCTATGTCAAAACCGTATGCTGTTACCTGTTTAGTCCTGTTCTTGAAATTCTCAAGAAGACTGTCTTTAACATCGCTTATCAGGCCGTAACTTACCATAGAGTCTGCCAGTGCGGGTGTCATTCTGTCCGCATAAAAATTCCAGGCCGTGGCATATCTGTCGTCATCCGGATATCTGTCGATCTCGTTGGGGAATCCGTCATCGTCGTTATCCCTCAATCCGTTGTATTCGTTGAGATCAGCCGCAACAGTTGCACCGACAGCCAGGTCTCCCCACACTTTATAAAATACTCTTGTTCCCACAAGAAGTCCGGGTTTATCTGTCAGGAGCTCCTTATAGTTGTTAATAAGAAGTTCCCCGCCGAATTTTTCTGTCTCGAAGCTCAATTCCATCCCGAGCCTTTTATAGTGCGGGTACTCGATCATATTCGAATATCCGTCAACTATGATGTTGTAGCCCAGATAGCTGTAATCAAGACCGCCGAGCCTTATATAAAACGGGTCGCCCTTTTTTGCCCATCTTATATAATATATCTTGTCCAGGTAGTCCTCGAACTCATCCCAGTCCTCTTTCCTTATGTTGCCCTCTTCATCAATAAGAAGCTGAATATCCGCTCCGAAGCCGAGTTTTCCTACAGGAATATCAAGGCGGAGACCTATCTGCTGGTAATTTTTCCCGTCGACCGTTACGGCACCTATAACCGCTGTGCCTGCCACCCCGCTTCCCTGAGAAGTAGTCCCTCCTTCTTCAGCCGGCGTGTTCTCAATATTTTCACCGCCCGCCTCATCCTGTGCGTAAAGAAAGATCCCGCAAAGAACCAGAAACATGAATATTATTTTTTTCATAGCAACCTCCGTAATAAGTGGATTTTTAATTAAACTCCCAAGGCAAGATAATTTCATTTTTTATTAATGTCAAATTATTTCAGATATACCTGGGCAGTTCGATAGTGAATTTTGTACCTTTACCGGGGTCGCTTTTAACAGATATATCTCCGCCGCATATATCAAGGAATTCCTTTACAAGTATAAGTCCGAGACCGGTACCTTTTTCTTCGTTCGTACCCGGGGTGGAAAATGCCTCTTCTACCCTGAAAAGTTTTTTTAAATTTGATCTTTCTATTCCTACTCCGTTATCCTCGATGGAAAGTTTCACCCTGTTCTTCAGCGGTCTTGCCGATATGATTATCTTTCCGCCTTCATTCGTGAACTTTATCGCATTCGCAGTGAGGTTTCTTACAATTGTGTCTGTCATATTTTTATCCGAATGAACAAAACATCCTCTGCTGATCCTGACTTCCGTGCTTATATTCTTAGAGTTGATATTGTTGCCGAGAAGCTGGATATTCATATCCACGATCTCTCTCAGATTGGTTTTTTCGGGTTTGAAATCTATCTCACCGGACTGTGCTTTAACCCATTCGAAAAGATTGTCCATGAGTTTAAGCAGCCTTTCCGAAGAGCCAACTATCATATTAATATAACTTTTTCTTTTCAAATCATCGAACTTATCGTAGAATTTGTATAGAAAACCCGCTGTTGAATGTATTGCTGTGAAAGGATTAAGAAGGTCGTGGTGGATTATCCTGAAAAATTTGTCCTTGGTCGAGTTCAGGACGGAGAGTTCTTCATTTTTTAGTTTGTATATTTCCGCCTCTTTTTCTTTTTTCTCTGTTTCATACCTCACCTGCATCTCGAAGAATTTATTCTTAGATTCCTCCGACATGATCTGATCTTTTAATGAAAAATGTTTTTTCAGATAATAAAGAGAATTTCCAAAATCGCCCTTTTTCTCATAGCACTCAGATATCTGACTGTAAAAATTTAGAAGGTGGTTGTTAGAATGGATGGCATAAGCCAGCCTTTCTCCTTCCAGACCTTTTTCAAGGGAAATGTCGTACTGACCTGTTTCGAAATAGTAATTGCAGATATTGGAAAGTGCCGAGGCCATTCCTTTATTATAAGCCGCTTTTCTGCTTATCTCATAAGATTCCTCAAAGCATTTTATGGCTCTGTCTCTGTCTCCCTTGTGCTTCCATGTTAAACCCATATTGTTCAAGACTCTCGACAAAGCGTGTTTATTGCCTATCTCTTCGTCTATTTCCAGCGATCTCTCAAAATACTCAAGAGCTCTGTCAAATTCTTTTAGATTATTGTAGACCAGGCCGATATTGTTATAGGAAGTTGAAATGCTTGATTTTTCCGCTGTTCTTAATTTCAGCTCAAGTGCTTTTTCGTAATACTCTAGTGCTTTTTCATACTGCTTCATCCTGAAAAAGAGAATGCCGATATTATTTAAAGCGAAAGCTATATTTTTCTCATCTTTCATTTCTTCCGCGACAGCCAGAGATCCAATAAAGTATTCCTGAGATTTATTGTAGTCGCATATCGTGAATGCGGCATTACCGAGAATATTCAGGGATCCGTATCTTCCAAAGGGATAATTTATCTCGGCGGATATTCTTAATGTTTCCGCGGCTCCGGAAATGATCTTTTCATAATTTTCTTTTGAAAAATTCTTAAGTACCTCTTCCTTTAGTATTTCTATGGTCCTGTCTATCTCTTTTTTAGCTTTTTCCAATTTGCTTCTCCCGGTCATATTCCCCGTACAAATATAATACAATTGCCGGTTTTTGACAAGTGACCGCCGGCGTGTTTTTTGTTGAATTGTTATCATGTTTTGTTTAAATTCCAAACAAACGGGTTAAACGGAGTATGTTTTATGATCGAAAATATTGTAAGGGCAGTAATTATAAACAGCGAGAAGAACGAGATACTTCTTGCAAGGCAGATGGGTAAAGATTATACTTTTCTGCCGGGTGGGCATATTGAGTTCGGGGAGACCGCAAAACATGCTCTTGACAGAGAAATGGTTGAGGAAATCGGGACCGAAGGAAAGGTAGGCCCGCTTCTCTGGACGATCGAGAATATTTTCACCGATTCTGAAAAAAAGAACTGCCACGAGATAGCTTATTATTTTGTTTATGCGTATTATGAAAGATTCTACAATTTTAAAGTCGATTCACTTGAAGAGCATCTTGAGTTTGTGTGGGTCAATCTTGACGATCTCGAGTTCTTCAATCTAAAACCGCGGCTCCTTCCGGATATAATAAGAAAATTTGAAAGGGGAGAGGAGACTGAGAGCTTTTATTCCGAATCCGATGATCAGAATTTGAACAGTATGTAAATGAAAAGCACTATGCTTATAACGAACGATACAGACGAGAACATCAGGCTGATGATTGTTTCTTTTAAAACAGAGTCGTTCTGGAGAGTCATAAGCTTGAAATAAGCGGAGCTGGTTAAAAACACCTGTTGGGAATTGGCTTCTTTAAGTTCGTCTCTGGTAAGAATGACAGTTTCGCTTTGTTTTCTTTTTAATACAGGTATATTCTCAGAGTGGAAATTATCATAGAACCAGTTGTTGAAATAAAGCTCGAAATCTCCTTTTGGAGCAGAGGATCCCAGATGCCTGATTGCCTCTGAATATGTTATTCCCCTGTTCAGATTTTCCGCGCCGTACTTAAGAACATCAATATAGATATTGGATGATTTCATTTGGTATCTCCCGCAGATTTAAATCTTATTTGTACAGGCAGATGTACGACGAGTCTTTAGCCACTTTTACTTTAAATCTTATATTCGGGTCGATTATCATTGTTTCATTAGGTCCGTAATTCTTCCATTCGCTATCCCCGGGAAGCATAATGGCGATATGCCCGCTCGTGACTGTTAAGAATTCCTTTGACGAAGTTCCGAATTCATACTCGCCCGCAGCCATAACTCCTACCGTAGCCGGGCACTCGCCCGTCTCGAATGCTATTGATTTGACCCTGCCTTCAAAATACTCGTTAACTTTGAACATATTAACCTCCGCTCATTAAATGTATTACGCTGATATCAGCTCCGTCAGGTACGGGAAAAGTATCCCATGCCTCTCTCTTAACGATCTTACCGTTAACTTTTATGACCAGCATCCTGAAAGTATAGTTCATGACGGTCAGGACATCCCTGACCGTCATTCCCTCATTCCATTCCACCGTATTTCCGTTAACGGTTATCTCGCTCATATTACTGATGCTTTGAAAGTATTTCAATAACTTCAGGAAGGTCCATTCCGAGTTTTTTCATATGATCGATCTTCGGAACACCGTTCTTAGTCCAGCCTCTTCTCTCATAAACCGCGTCAAGAAGGTGTTCGTACCTGTTTTCTCTATACTTTCTGGTGATCGCTATCTTTTCTTCAACGGATTTTCCTGCGGGATCGACACCGATCTCTTCACTCATCTTTTTGTCGTAGAAAGCTTCTTTGCTTTTATACTCTTCAGCAGTTACCGGACCGGCTGCCCTGTAGGGCTGCGCGTCGTGCTCTCTTAATCCATATCCTCTTCTGATGTTGAAAGTCCTCTGGAAATTATAAACTCTTTCGGACTGACGGATCAGTTCGTGCTTGTCAATTTTGCTTCCCGTTACTGCGTTAAAGATCGTAACATAATTATCGAGATGCTCCGGCACTTTTGCGGGTTCGTCAGTTTCAGCGTTACCTTCCGGCTCGACATCATTCCAAGGCAGTTTACAAAGTCCGTTCAGGCCGAACCATGTTCTGAACATAGGGAAATAGTGAAGCGCTTCGGCTTTGTTTTCGAAAGTGGGGATGTGATTATTTACCATGTCCATGAAGATCAGCCATGCCTCATCGTGCTGTGGACCCTTGTTTGTCATCGCATATCCTCCCTGCTGAGCGAGCGATTCTTTTGAAACATACTGAGAATATTCGAGGCCCTTATTTTCCATTCCGATATCGTTCATAAAATTCATATCCGCCCCGTAGTTCTCGGCGAAATATTTTTTCATTCCCCGCACACCGAGACCTACTATTTTTCCGAACCCTTCGCCTCTGGCCATCTGGTGTATAAGCTCGAATGCGGCATCAATATTTCCGAATTTCAGATCGATCCCGCCTGTATTTTCTTTAGTGATCAATCCGTTCTCGTAACACTCCATTGCAAAGGCCATCATGGTACCGAATGATATGGTATCAATTCCGTACGTGTCGCAGTAGAAGTTAAGCTCGATTATGGCGTCGGGATCGAATATCCCCATATTGGATCCTACTCCGGCGGCGGTTTCGTATTCGGGCCCGTCAACAGTTACCTTCTGTCCTATATAGGGTCCGGTCTTCAGTTCAAAATTATCAACACCTTTACAGCAGTTCATCGTACAACCTATCCAGCATCCGTCGTTCATTCCCTGTGTAAATTTACTGTTCCATACTCTCGAATGAATATTGTCAGCGTCCTTGTGGGAACCGAATTTGAAGTTGTGGGTCGGCAGAAGGTCGTAATCGTTCATGATGTTGACCAGGTGTGCAGTTCCCTCCTGCTTCATTCTGCACTGGTGTGGGTCGAGTTCCTTCATCTCTTTTGCGAAACGCGCTCCTCGCTCTTTTATAGGTTCCATATCGGCTACATGGTTCGGGTCCTGAGAAATGCCGGCTGATTTTATAACGACGGCTTTGATTTTTTTATCTCTGAAAACAGTTCCGATACCGCCCCTCCCTGCCTGCTTTAACCTGCAGAGTTTTCTTTTTATGTCGTACCAGCTGAAATTCAGCATGCCGATCATGGTATGCTCAGCCGCGTGACCTGCAGATATGACAGAAATGTTCTTCATATCTCTCGGATCTGCGCTTTCGGAGTACATCTCTGTAAGCTGTTCGGCCAGAATGTGGCTGTCGATCTCTTCAGCGGGAGCTTCTTCTATCGTGATAGTATTTTTCACACCGTCTATAACTATGATCACATCATTTTTCGCTTTTCCCTGTATCTCCAGAGCATCGAAACCTGAGAATTTCAGGAACGGCCCGAAATATCCTCCGACATTACTGTCTATAACAATGTCTGTTATAGGCGAAATCGCGACAACAAGAGATTTCCCCGCACCTGCATACTGGGTTATACCGCATATCGGGCCGGTGGCGATGATGATCTCATTGTCGTTATCGTTCCATTTCGTGTCGGGTCTTGTTCCGTCCCACAGAAGTCTCAATCCGTAGCCTTTTCCTCCGATAAATTTCTCTTTCATCCGCGCGGGGACAGGTTTGATCTTTACATCGCTGCTGTCAAGGTTGATATACAGGGTCCTGTCAGTGTAGCCTCTGTAAAGTTCTTTCGGCTCGTAGTGCATCTCTTTGAGCGTTGTGTGCTTCGACTTCAAGTCTTTTACATCCATTTTCTTCTCCGTGTTTTATTATTAATAGTCAATATTTCAATTCTTTTCCGATCCGGATCCATAAGATAATGATTCCGGACATATATTTCAAGAAATTTAATTACACAAAAAAATCGCTTGTTTTTACCGGCCCGATTCTTTATATTTGAGACCTTATTTAATCAGGGCAGATATGATGAATAAGATGAGTTTCTCTATCGCGGTGTTCATTCTAATAGCACTTTACGGCTGTGTGTCCGTTCCGTCAATGTACAGGAAAAGCCCTGAAAGCGTAACTGATCTTTTTGAACCTAAGATCGAAGTTGAAGACCTGAGGTTTTATACCGCAGGTCAGAATGGTCTCGAGAAAAAAAACAGGGTTTACAACAATGTTTTCAGGGAAGGATCGGTTAGCTGGATGTGGTACGAACTGACAGTCAGGAACCTGTCAGATTCTGACACAAAACTTCTCTTTAGAGAGATGTGGACAGACGAAAATAATGCCGTGCTGAGCTCGATAAAAAAAGAAATGAGCGTCAGAAAAAAGGATGTTTATCTTGAATACAGTGCCGGGATAAGCGCGGAATGGAAACCGGGCTATTATGTCCTCAAACTGTATCAGGACAGCCTGAAGATAGCTGAGAAAGAATTTAAAATAACCAAAATAAAATAAAACGCTGGGAGTAACAGATGGCAAAAAAACAAGTTTACGGTCTTAAAGCGACAAGAGGACTCTGTCCGGTTTGCGGAGAGCAGATCCAGATCGTAAAGATAGTAAAACCCTTTTTGAGCGAGGCTAAAACGCACAAATTCTCTGAAGAAGTCGTTAAGGCATGCAAATGCCCTAATAAAACTCTGGATTCTTATCTCAAATAAAGCGTCATAACGACGCTTTTTTTACAAAGATGCTAACCCGGAGAAATGAAAAATGGCATTAACAGTTCACGAAATATGGAAAACCTATAAAGAAAAGCTAGGGTCAGAGATAGAAATATCGGGCTGGGTAAGAACTGAAAGGACCTCAAAGAATTTCGGCTTCATCGAATTGAACGACGGGACTTTTTTTAAAAACATACAGGTCGTCTATGATGATACCCTGCCGAATTTTAATGAAGTTACAAAGGTCACAACAGGTTCTTCACTTAAAGTCAGAGGAAGGCTGATTGAGTCTCCCGGGGATAAGCAGCCGTTCGAGATAAAAGCGGACGGTATTGAGATCATCGGTATGTGCGAAGCTGATTTCCCGCTTCAGAAGAAGAGGCATACTGCCGAATACTTAAGGACTATTGCTCACCTCAGGCCCAGAACCAACCTTTACAGGGCTGTGTTCAAGGTCAGAAGCCTTGTTGCTTTCGCGATCCATAAGTTCTTTACCGACAAGAATTTCGTTTATGTTCATACTCCTATCATAACCGGCAGCGACTGCGAGGGTGCCGGAGAGATGTTCCAGGTGTCAACACTTGATATGAACAACCTGCCAAGAACAGAAGACGGCGGAATCGATTATTCGAAAGATTTTTTCGGCAAGCAGACGAATCTGACGGTAAGCGGGCAATTAGCCGTTGAGAACTTCTGCATGGCCTTCAGGAATGTTTACACATTCGGGCCGACTTTCAGAGCTGAAAGGTCTAACACGCAGAGACATGCGTCCGAATTCTGGATGATAGAGCCTGAAATGGCTTTTGCCGACCTGAACGACAATATGGATGTATCGGAAGAAATGGTCAAGTATCTGATCCGTTATGTGCTGGAGAACGCTCCGGAAGAGATGGAATTCTTCAACCAGTGGGTGGACAAAGGGCTTTTGGAAAGGCTCGGCTTTGTACTGAACTCCGATTTCGGAAGAGTGACATATACACAGGCGATGGATGAACTCATGAAGTCCGGAAAGCAGTTCGATTATAAGCCTGAATGGGGAATAGACCTCCAGACCGAACATGAGAGGTATCTTACTGAAGAAGTATACAAAAGACCGGTATTCGTAACTGATTATCCGAAGAAAATAAAGGCGTTCTACATGCGCCTGAACGACGACAAAAAAACAGTGGCCGCCATGGACCTTCTCGTTCCCGGAGTCGGCGAGATAATCGGCGGAAGCCAGAGAGAGGAAAGGCACCAGGTACTTCTTGACCGGATCGGGGAAATGGGTTTGAAAAAAGAGGATTACTGTTGGTATCTCGACTTGAGAAGGTTCGGTACAAATAAACACTGCGGATTCGGTCTTGGATTTGAAAGAATGGTGATGTATCTTACAGGAGTAGAGAATATAAGGGATGTCATACCTTTCCCGAGAACACCAAAAAACGCTGAATTTTAAAAAGACGGAGAAAAAAATGCTGAAAAAAGTACATCATATTGGAATAGCAGTAAAAGATATCAAGGCCGCCGCAGAAAAATATGTGGCGATAACAGGTTTGAAGCACTATGAAACCGAATATGTCCCCGAGCAGGATGTGGAAGTGGCGATGTTCGAGGTGGGAGAAAGCAGGATAGAGCTGCTGCAGGGAAAATCCGAGAACTCGCCGATATCGAAGTTCCTTGAAAAGAACAGGGAAGGGCTGCATCATGTGGCTTACGAAGTCGAGGACATTGAGAAGGCTCTTGAGGAACTTAAGGCTCAGGGATTTACGCTGATAGACGAAAGACCGAGGATAGGAGCCGGCGGAATGAAGATAGCATTTATTCACCCTAAATCCACCAACGGAGTCCTGACCGAATTATCTCAGATATAAGGCTATTTAAAATTTGAACAGGAGGCGGTTATGATCGGGAATCTGAAAAAAATAAAGATGTTCGAGGATCTTGACGAAAGTGTCCTGAAAAAGGTCGAGAAGTTCTGCAAGCTTGAAAAGCACAAGGCTGACACTACAGTTATACAGGAGGACGAGTCCGAGAACTATGATCTGTTCGTTGTTATAAAAGGCAGGGTCAAGATCTATGTATCCTCCAAGTTCTTTGCGGATGATTCAGAGCAACTGAAGGAGATATACACCGTCAATCCGGGAGATTTCTTTGGCGAGATGGCCTGCGTTGTAAAGAGAAGAAGGAGCGCGACTGCTGTAACCGCCAGCGACTCTGAGCTGATAAGGATAAACGGGACAAAGCTGAATAAGCTGATGGAAAGCGACAAAGAGACCGGATATATTATCCTGAAAAAACTCTACGAATCGCTTTACGACAGGATAGAGAATTCAAATTTTATGCTACGGAATTTCTTAATCTGATCTTATTCCGTGACTGCTTTCAATATCTTTTCGTCGTCTTCGGCGACGCCGCCCATAATTTTTTTAACATTCGGACTGAAGAACTTGCTCATCAGTCCGATGTTCATTCTCGAGATGAAGACTTTCCCGTTGTTCAGTTCATATACAGCGATCCTGCAGGGCATCAGGACAGACAGGTACATATCTTCCTCGTTCTTAAGTACTTCGTATAAGTTTTCCGCATGGCAGAGTTCAAGGACTTTTGCGTGTGGCGCGTCATCGTAACCAGCTCTTCCTATCCTGTCTCCCAGATCCCAGATCTTTGCTACAGCCCACCCGTGATCTTCAGAACTTTTTTCTATCAGATCAACAGTTTCACGGTAGTCATACTTACTTTCTTTAATCTCGAACATCAATGACGGGAAAATTTTCCATGCGGTTACAAGTGTAAAGGCGGTCCCTGCGATAAATCCTGCCGCGATAAGAAGAAGAGTTTTCATGCCGTTACCTCCGTTTTGTTCTGACCATTTTTCTGCTTTTACGGAATATAAGCTCAAATGTTCATTGATTACAAGGTTAAAATTGTTTATATTTGGCAGACCGCCGGATCGGTTTCAGGAACAAATTTGAGTAAAATTAGTAAAAATGCCGGAATTTGAGGCTGTATGATGTCAGGAAGCATGAAAAATATTCTAATATCTCTCGTTGTATTTTACGGCGTTCTAAATGCGCAAAAAGCCGTTAAGATGAGCTCATCTGCTACAGATATCTTCAAAAACGATGTTTTTGAGCTGGAGATAAGGCTCGAAAATTTTAATTCTGATGTTTCTGTTCAGTATCCTTCATTCAATGATCTTCAAAAAATATCAGGCCCGTTCCAGTCGTCAAGTACTTCGATAATCAACGGAACGATGACAAAATCTGTAACCCTGACTTATCAGTTCGCTCCAAAAAGAACGGGAAAGATAACAATAGATCCCGTTTCGGTCACCGACGAAGGTAAGGTATACAAGTCCGACCCCCTGACTGTTAATGTCTTTGAACAGGGTTCTGCGGCCAACAATTCAAGAGATATGTTCATAGTTGCGGAAATAAGCTCGAAAAATGTCTTTGTAGGCGAGATGGTAAGGCTGGATCTAGTTCTCTATATAAAACCGGAGATCAGGCTAAGTGCCCCATCTGTTAAAACTGAGCCGAAATTTACCGGATTCGTAAAGGAAAATATAGAAATTCCTCAGGAAAAACTCAGAACTCTTGTTCAGACGATTTATAAAGGCACAAAATACAACACGCTGCCTTTAAGAAGTTACTGGCTGACGCCGACTTCATCCGGGGAAAAGGTTATTGAATCCGTGAGCGTCAATGTTCCTGTAGAAGTCAGAACTAAGAAAAAGAACAGGGGATTCTTCAACGATCCCTTCTTCGATGATGATGTTTTTTCAGGATTCAGCAGTTATCAGGATAAAACCGTACTTTCAGACGAGTTGAACCTGACAGTCACAAGCCTGCCTGAGCAGGGAAAACCTTCTGATTTTTCCGGTGCGGTAGGAACTTTCAGCATAATGTCTTCATTGGACAGGGATTCGGTTTCTGTCAACGAGGGCGTTAGTCTGAAAATCGTTATCTCAGGAACAGGCAATTTATCCGATATACGAGATCTCAATCTCAAATTCCCAAGAGATTTCGAGGTTTACGATCCTAAAAGGACGGTTTCATTAAACCAAGATAACAAAAAGAACGGAAAAATTACATTTGAGTATCTTCTTCTTGCAAGGAATCCGGGAAAACACGCCCTTAAAGATATTTCTTTCCCTTATTTTGATCTAAAGGAGAAAAAATACAGATCGGTCAGGACCAAAGACCATCTGGTAACTGTGTCAGGTGAAGGTAAGGCTTTTGCGGCTTCAAGAGCAGGCGGATTTTCAAGGCGGGATGTTGAAGTTCTGGCCAGCGATATAAGGTATATCAAAAAGGACCGGCCCGATTTCTATAAAATAGAATCAAAATATTTTAACCCCGCAGAATTCTTTGCGAGATCAGGTGTCTCAATTTTTATTATAATCCTTTCCCTGTTCGTAAGAGTTTATATTTCAAAAAACTCGGGCAACGAAGCCCTGTCAAGACGGAAGAAAGCCGCGGCCAACGCGATCAGAAGGCTGAAAGAATCTTATAAGGTACTCGGTTATAAAGATTATCTGAAATTCTATAAAACGCTTGATGAAGCCCTATTAAAATTCATTGCCGACAAACTGAATATAAGCCACGCGGGCATAGTGACAGATGAGATAGTGCCTGTGTTAAAAAATTTGTCTGTTCCGGATGACATAATATCGGATTTTACAGGGCTTCTTAATAAATCCGCATCAATTCAATACGCAGCGAGCAAGCCCGGAGAAGATGAAATGGCTAAAGATATTGAAAAAGCGAAAGAGCTTATGAGCGAACTTATTGTGAGGTTAAAATGAAGATCCGCCCGGCTCTAATAGCGACAGTTATGGCCTTATACCTGCAGGTTCTTACAAGCGCTCCCCAGACGGATTTCGATGAGGCGAATTCATATTACGAAAAAGGAGACTACGAAAATTCGTGCAGGCTTTACGAAAAAATTCTTTCTGACGGTTATGAGAACGGCAAGCTGTATTACAATCTGGGAAATTCTTATTATAAGACCGGGGATATAGTCAGGGCTATATTAAATTATGAAAGAGCATTAAAATTAATTCCGGCGGACACCGATCTTTTAGAGAATTTAAAGACAGCGAGACTTTCTCTGGCTGACAAGATAAATGATGAGACCGTTGTGCCTTTTTTTACTTTCTATAATGATCTCAGGAATCACCTCAACATTTATACCGCGAAGAATTATTTTTATTTCTCAGTATTCGCCTTTTCGATCATATTTTCTCTTTTCATTCTGTCCAGATCAGCATTATTTAAGAAAAGTTTTGCTGTTTTAGGCATGATATCCGCTGTAATATCAGTTCTGACAGCTTATACATACTACGATATTTATACGCAGAATTCGGAAAGGCACGGCATTGTTGCTGACGATAAGATATCTGTGCTTTCTTCACCAGATGAGAATATAAACTCGAAAGAGCTTTTCTACCTTCACAGAGGAACGAAAGCGAAGATTACAAGATCGAACGATCAATGGCTGGAGATAGAGATCGACAGCGAAAAGAAAGGCTGGGTCAGAAAAGAGGCTGTGATCGAGATATAAAGCTTTTTGGGAAACAAAAAAAGCCGGAACTGAGTCCGGCTTTTTTGTTTGTTGAGTGTATTATTTTAAGGGTCTTTCAGTTTCCAACTTTATCGTATTATCTTTCGTGGCATTCTTCGATACAATATAGTAGAATTTTTTTGTCGCGGAATATTCAACAGAATACTGACTTGTTGTCACATTAGCCTCGAATGTGAAAGTGCCGTTCGGGTCCGAAGACGAATAGACATCGTAGTTTGTGGCATCGGCCGAGTCGTCCCAGTCTATCACAATATTACTTCCCGCCATGCTTGTAACAATATTGGATGGAATTCCGGGGATGACAGAGGCAGAAATTTCGACTTCCTCTGCATTCGAAGGCCCTGATTCCGTAACAGGGTCGGTGTAAGTTGCTGTCACATAGTAGCTGTAACTGCCGTTAGAAAGCCCGTTGTCATTGTATGTCAGGGTCGCAGGATTTGCTATCGTAGCTATTGAACTTCCGTTCCTGTAAACCTTGTAACCGCTCAGGTTCGCTCTTGTCGTTCTCGGCTGTGACTCGAGGTCAGCCTTTGGAGGTTCTTTTCCGCGGTAAACCGATCTTCCGTAAACGCGGTTATCTTCGACTTCCTCGAAATCCTGACTAAATACAGGTTCGCCCTTTGCGTTATTGACGCTGATATCGTCTATAGCCAGAACGAAAGAATCGTTGGACACACATGTTATAGCCAGATATACGGTCTGTCCGGCATAGGCTGAAAGATCGTAACTGTACTGGGCCCATGATGCTGTTGATTCAACATAGCTTCCGGCAGAGATTATTGTAAAATCGCCCTGAGCAGTCCCGGTAGTTGAAATTCCGACTTTGAATCTGTCTGCGCCCCAGTCCATTTTTATTGATTTTGCGTAAAAACTGAAGCTGTACCCGCTTCCGAGCAGAAGCTGGGGAGTGATCAGCCAGTCGTTATTCGGCGCAGAGGCTGCAAGAACAGCGAAACAGGCAGCGTATTTACTTCCTGTACGGGGAGCCCATGCTCCGGTCAGCGCGGGAGTTGTCTGGGACGGGTTGAATATAATATAAGATCCGATATAGCTTTCGTTAGTAAAATCAGCGTCGGTACTTCCGTATGCCGTACCGCCGTCGCCGTCTATCTGAGTCCAGTTGGCGAATGTGAGAGCGAAGTCTGAGTATTCCTCGAAGCTGTCAGCGAATGTATCAGGCTCTTCAAAATCCGGCGCTTCCCAGCTCAATGACACATTGGCTCCGTTAGCAACTGCAGCGAGTTCTTTGGGAGGATCAGGAAGTACAGGCGCCGATTCGGTTTTGAATGTCATATTGGAGCCGTAAGAGGTACCTTCGCTGTTAACTGCTTTGATCCTGTAGTTGTATGTTGTGTTCTCAGAAAGTCCGGTCAGGTTCGCGCTTACTGCAGTGTTGCTTGTGCCGGTCACTGTACCCGGTACGGCCGCCACCGAACTGCCGTAGGATGTTGTAAGCCCGTACTCGAATGTGACTGTCGTTGAGTATCCGTTGGCGTTCACAGTGCCGTTCAGGACGGCTTCTTCTACGGATACAGAATTTGCGGCTTGTGTCGATACTACCGGGGGATAGGAAACTGTTTCAGTGGTTATCGAAATATTATCGATGTCCCAGTAATAGCCCCATGTGCCTGTATAGTTCCACTTGAATTTTACCTGAGGCTGATTAGCTACCGCAGCGATCACCTGGCTGAAGGATGCGGGATTAGCGCTCGTGGCCGACCATGACTGTATCACCGTCCAGTTAGTGCCGCCGTTGATACTGTATGAAAGCGTAGCCGATGAGCCGGTGTAGGACCTGAAATAGTGCGAAAAAGCCAGTGTAATATTAGTAGCGCCTGTCATATCGATCAAGGGAGTTACAAGATCAGCGTTCTGGCTGTTCCCGCTTCCATATGCGTCACTGTTAAGATATGCGTAATTTCCGTCGGCACCTGAGAGACCGCTCGTATGGGTACCGAACTGCCATACCTGCCCGTTGCCCTGATTGTCAACGATCTTCCATCCTGCCGGAAGTGTTGTTCCCGCGTTAAAGTTTTCGTATAGCGGCAGAGACATAGCCGCTTCAACGACAGACACGGTCCATGTGGCAGAATACGAACCGGGTCCGTAGGTATTATTCGCCAGAACCTTCCAGTAGTAAGTTCCGTAATTTAAGTTCGCTGATGGAGTGTATGTACTGGATGTCGGGTTCTGGTTAATTTCTGGCGAGCTGAAATCTGAATTATTATCTACCAGTATGGTATACGATGTTGCCCCGGAAACATCATTCCAGTCAAATGTTGGTGTCATATCCCCCGTTGAGCTTCCGTTGGACGGGCTTGCAAGCGTCGGCGTCCCGGGCGCCGCTCCGATGTTTACTGTCCACGCCGATGAATATGAGCTTGAACCGTATGAGTTGGTTGCTAGAACTCTCCAGTAATATGTCCCGTATGCAAGGTTGGACGACGGAGTATAAGTTATGGCGGCGACTGTCTGATTTACCTCCGGCGATGAAAAATTTGAGTTGTTGTCGACCTGAATTGTATAAGAAGTACCGCCTACATTGCTCCATTCGAAAGTCGGGGTCTGATCTGTGGTGCCTCCGCTGTTGGACGGGCTCAAAAGAGTTGGTGTCGGTGGCGGTGTAGTTCCTGTCGATACCGTTATATCAAGAAATTTCGTTTCTGTGTTGAATCCGGTAACTGTAAGTTTTGCAGCATCCGCTACAAGTGATTGAGATATTGTAACATTTCCGGATGCGTCGGTGAATCCTGCATAGGTGTTGCCGTTCTGATAAAGTGATACAAGCGCATTCTGGAAGTTGGATCCGGCCGCTTTAATATTCGTAGTAAATGGAACACCTACGGTTACAGATGTGTTGGAAACTGTAAGTAACTTCGGCGGATCTGTTCTTAACTGAAGCGATACATCCCCGAAAATTATCCAGGCTTCCTGTGTGTCTTTAGTCGCGGCATCCGTCGGGGCTTCCTGGAGCATAAGATTAGACGCATTGCAGCAAACAGTTCCCACTGTCGTTCTCTGTTCTGTTACATTTATTCCGTCGCCCGGCTGCGATGAATAATCATAGCCGCCTTTTATGATATCGTTATAGTAATCCTGGGCTTTCATCGGAGGCAGCCATGGCTGGCTTATTGAAGAGAACCATCCTCCAACTGCACCGCCGTTCGTTTTTCTCAGCCACGATTCCGCGAAACATGGTTTTGACGCATATTCGACATTACCCACAAGGCAGGCAACTGATACTACAAAAGGAAGCATATCGCCGTTCGTAAGAGTAGCCACGTCAGTGTCATAAAGATAACCGCCGTAAATTGATTGAAAGCAGTCATAACTTCCGTGTCCTGTATAGTTTATGATCGATCTTCCGTTGTTTACATATCCAAGTATTGTCGCTTTTGTGACATTGTTAGCCTGGTATGCCGTGCTGACAGAAGCATAAGTAAACGGTAGTTGTTTGTAGTTTATAATGATATCCGAATGGGCCTGGTCTCCTTCACCGTCATCACCTGATCCGGCTCCCTCGTTTGAGGCTATGCCAAGGCCTTTTTCGTACCATGTTCCGCTTGGAGTAGGATTCTTTTCATAATTGATAGCTTTGTTTATCTGGTTAGTCAGTTCAGCTTCTGAAGAAACAGAGAATCTGCCAACTAAAACATCAATATACTGGTCCGATCCTACTGTGCATCCGAGCATCGGGTCCTGAGCTCCGGTCGTGGATGTAACACTGTTAAGTACCTGAGATTTCAGGTTCGGGAAATCTCCGACTATCTGGGCATAAAGGATGTTAGTATTCAGCAGGTACTGGTTTTTTATATCCTGCGTTACATACAAGTCCGTTCCGTTGGGTTTTTCAAGTGTATGAACGGTAAAACCCTTCTGTCTTTTCCAGTCTATCCATGGCTGAATTGCGGCTAATCCTCCGTTATTTGGAGTATAGATAACAAGTATTTCACCGTGTCCGCCTATTGGAAGGGCTTTGGTTTCATTATAATTCAGGAAGATGCTTTTATACATACCGCTCATTTCAGGAAAAACCTGTTTCGGTTTTACAGTCACAGGATTGACCGGTTCACTGTCATTTTCGATAAGCGATATTCTAAGATTTTTATAAATCCTGAGCGTTTTTGATGCGAAATTATACTGATAAGGGTAAACGATAATGTTCGTCCCTCTTACATCTCTCATAATAAAAGGGTCAGTTATCTCCGCAATCTTTCCGGGGTACCATTCATTTTTTACAGATCCGTCGGCGATTCTGTAGGGTATCTCGTCAATTTTCTGGCTTCTTGAGATTATTCCTCTTGAAGGAAGGAGCGGATATTTCAGTTCGATGTCTTCGTAACCGTCGAAAGAATATTTCATTTCGACATTCCTGTCTTCCTTAAGCTGTACCGCTGTTGCGTGATACGGAATCTCGGCGTATCCTTCATCTACAGTAAAAACGCTCCCGGCACCTTTAATCACGCTGTAACTGATTCCGCCTTTCTCTACTGTCGTAACGATGAAATCCGCTACATTAAAATCAAGGAGCATTTCAGAATCTGATAACCTGCTGTATTCAACAGTAAAACCTCTCCCGGTTTTTGAGAAAACCGTTACGGCAATTATTAAAAGCGCCGCAACAAAAAAACACTTCTTCATTTCTTCTCCTCGTTTTTGGTTTCTATTTATTTTTTCTACTTGTGCGGCTGCAGTTTTTACATGCGATCAGCGTAATTTGACCTAATTTTGAATTTATATTACATCCGCTTGGTTGTCAAGTTTAAAAAATAATTTTTTTTTGTTTATTTTAAAAATTTCCTGTTATTATATTGGAACAGACAGTTATCGGGGAGGATTTATGAAAAAAAGGCGACTAATAATGATTATGGCAGCCATAGTTTTTACAGCATGGGGGGAAGAGATCAGTACCTCGCCTGTAAATCCGGAATTTCTGAAGCAGACGGAACAAAGGGAGAACGGAATTCTTGTCACAAAGACAGAAGAAGGTTATTCTCCGGGTTACACTTATCCTATCCTTTCGAAACTGCATACTCCGGATATGCGAATCCTGTTATTGAGACGGGCGTGTTCTGGTTCAGTTCAACATGGACTTCAGCCGGACAGGGAACTTCATACTTAAGAGATCCCTGTGTTAAATCCTACGGGGCGGTAATAGAACTCGGTATTCCTCAGAACGTAGCTACTTCGGTTACCGGATCGGACCTGACCGTTTCATGGAGCGGGGTAACCGGCGCGACTTCTTATGTAGTTTATTCTTCCGATGATCCTTACGGTACTTTCGCAATAGACAATTCAGGCTCTTTCAACGGAACACAATAGACGGCATCGATCGTTAATCAGAAAAAATTCTACTATGTGACAGCGACGAACGCGAAAACGAAAGTTCATAACTAACTGAAGGTCAGCAGAGAAGATAAATTAGAATAAACCTTTATGAATTTTTATAAAGTGCCTGAGCGATCAGCTCTTTTTTATTTCATCACCGCTTTTAACTGCTCCGTCTACAACCACTTCCGCGAACAGAAAATGCTTGGGCAGAGGGCACTCTCCTTCCAGCCTGCCCCACGGGCAGTATTCGAAGCAGGTCATGCCTTTTTCGGTGATCCTGATCTTCGCGGTTTCTCCTATCAGAAAAACATCACCAGTGTTGACAAGCGCGAGGTCTAGACCTTCGGTCGTAAAAGTTTCCTTAAAATCCCCCGGCGAAACCGCGAAGTCCGACCCCGTGCCCGCACGCGGGCACTGCGCCTGCTCACTGAGCAGCTCGACCGAAGTGACAGAGATCTGTCTCGCACCCTGTTTGTTATAGGCGTCACCTTCAAGGCCGACATCTTTGATCAGATCGCCGGAAACGATCTGCTCTTTCGGCTCTTTCTTGTCGCGGGTAAAGTTGATGTAAGCGATCTTTCCTTTCATATCATATCCTTAAGAATTGAATTTTGTCGCCGGCTTGATATTCCTTTTTCTCTGTGCGGGCAACAAGGAAACAGTTCGCCTTGGAAAGTGAACTTATGTCCGCCGACCCGTTCGATATTACCGGAGTGATCTTGATTTTGCCGCATTCGTTAATTCTGACTGCCGGATAATAGTTGACTCTGTCCCCTTTGTGCCTGAAAGAAGCGGTCAATTCCGCCGTTCCATAAACGGGAAGAACACTTTTCGAGCCTGTCATTTTTCTTACAGCGGTCTTCACGAACAGCTCAAATCCCACAAAATTCGAAAGCGGATTACCCGGCAGGCCGAACACCAGGCATTTTTCCGTTCTGCCGAAAAATACCGGCCGGCCTGGCTTGATATTGACTTTGTGGAACACCTGTTCGACTCCGAGTTTTATAAGCACTTTCGGTACAAGGTCGAACTCTCCCAACGAAACGCCGCCCGATATGAGCAGAATGTCGCTTTTTAGTCCGAGCGAAAGCAACGATCTCAAGCTCTTTTCATCGTCAGCCGCGATGCCTAAGTATCCCGCATTTATACCGATATTCTGAGCCATCACGGAAAGCATCGTTCCGTTCGAATTATAGATCTGTCCGTAATTCAAGGTCTCTCCGGGTTCAATTATTTCCGAACCGGTATTCAGGATAGCGATCTCAGGCAGAGTGTAAACCTTAACTTTTGAATACCCGGATGCTACGATCAAAGCGATATCCTGTGTCCTTATCTTTGAGCCTTTAGGAAATATGAGAGTATCCTTTTTTATATCCTCCGCTTTATAGCTGACATTTGCGCATTTCTTCGGGAGTATTTCAAAAAGGACATTCGTCCCGTTATTTTTCGTGATCTCGACAGGTATCACGGTATCGGCCCCGTAGGGAAGAGGCGCGCCCGTCATGATCGCTATGCAGTGTCCTTCCTCAAGAGGTTCGTCCGAAGGTTCTCCGGCGGGAATTATTCCGTCATTTAAATATTCGTTCCTGCCTTCAGCCCACTTAAAAGCAAATCCGTCCATGGATGATTTGTCGAAAGGAGGCATATCGAGCTTAGAATACAGGTCTTCCGCGCAGACATATCCGAGGCACTCATGCACCGGAAGCTCGATCACAGGCATGGTCGGGCAGTTTTCAATTATCAGTTCAAAAGCTTTTTCAAGTTCTATCATAATTTCTCCGTTGACAGATAGTCCTTCGCAGTCATAACAGGCAGTTCTGAAGTTTTAAAATCTTTCAGATTACGCGTGATGATCAGACTTAAACCGTTTTCGAGCGCAGTGTAGTACTGAACCGCGTCTTCAAAATCAGAAAAATCAGAATTAAGGGCAAGGTCTATAATTTTATCGTCCATCGGCAGGATTTTTACAAGGACTTTAAACCTTGATAAAATCTTAACTGTCTCAGTTGTTCCGAGTTCTTTTGAGATCAGGTAATATGTGTTTGCGAAAGTAAGAGAAGATATACAAAGTTCCGTCTTGTTTTTGTCTGCAAGGCTGAAAAGCTGCGCCGCTGAATTGTAGAAACTTTCTCTTTTTGACAAAAGATCTATCACTATATTTGTGTCAACAAGTATTTTGTCTTTCATTTGTATTTCTCCGCCAGATAATCGGTATATTCCTTTTTGTAGTCGTCGGCTGGAGGTTTGATTACTCCTGAAAGGCTTTTAACAAGCGGAGTGATCTCATTGTGAGATTTTTTTGCCACTACCGAAAGCAGATAATTTTCTATCATTTTTGAAAGGCTCGTCTTTTCTTTCTTAACATAATCCTTTGCTTTTTCGATCACATCCTTATCAAGCTTGATCGTTAGTTTTGTATTCATAAATTCTCCTTTGTGTTTGTCCGTACTAATATACAAAATAAATACGGCTTTGTCAAGCAGCAGGATGTGGCACAATACTTGCAATTTATTAGACCGGAACGAATTAAAGCTAAGGAGTCTGACATGAATTACGAAAAGATGACAATAAAGGTGCAGGAATACTTAAACAGCGCGATGAATGCGGCAAGAGAAAGGAAGTCGCCTGAGATAAACGAGCTTCATTTTATAGCTAATGTACTTAACGATGAAAACATTATTACCACTCTGATCAAAAGAGCGGGGGTTGAGCTTTCTATTGTGTCTGCCAAAGTGGAGACAGAGCTGTCAAAATTAGCGAAAGTTAATTCGGCGGCGGCTCAGCTGTATCTTTCAACGGGATTTAATGAAATATTGGAAAACGCTTTTAAGATCGCGAAAGATATTGGTGATGAATATTTGAGCCTCGAGCATATATTTTTGTCGGTGCTGAAAGAAAAAAAAGGAGTTCTCTACAGGATATTTTCAGAATTGAAGGTTGACTACGAAACGATCTTAAAGCTTTTGAGGTCGGTCAGGGGTAACCAGAAGGTGAAAGATGCCGATCCGGAAGCTAAATACGAAGTATTGAAGAAATATACACGCGATCTGAACGAGCTTGCGGAAAAGGAAAAACTCGATCCGGTCATAGGCAGGGATGCCGAGATCAGGCGTGTGCTTCAGATTCTGACGAGGAGAACGAAGAACAATCCCGTTCTTATAGGAGAGCCGGGAACGGGAAAAACTGCAATTGCTGAAGGGATAGCGCACAGGATAGTTTCAAAGGATGTGCCTGAGAACCTGAAAAGCAAGCGCATAATCGCGCTTGATCTGGCCGCGCTGATAGCCGGAGCGAAGTTCCGCGGTGAGTTCGAGGAACGGCTCAAGGCAGTCTTAAAGGAAGTCGAGGCATCCGAAGGTAAGCTGATACTGTTCATCGACGAGCTGCACACTCTCGTCGGCGCGGGAGCGGCCGAAGGCGCCATGGACGCCTCGAACATGCTGAAACCGGCGCTTGCACGAGGAGAGATCAAGGTGATCGGCGCGACAACGGTGTCGGAATACCGCAAGTATATCGAGAAAGACGCCGCGTTCGAAAGACGGTTTCAGCCTGTTCTGATCGATGAGCCGTCGGTCGAGGATACTATCTCTATACTTCGTGGGATCAAGGACAAGTACGAGGTGCACCACGGGGTCAGGATATCCGACGGCGCACTGATCTCCGCCGCGAAACTGTCATCAAGATACATTTCGGACAGATTTCTGCCGGACAAGGCCATTGACCTCATTGACGAGTCTGCCGCAAAATTAAAGCTCGAGATCGAGTCTCTGCCCGAAGATATCGAAATGCTTCAAAGGAAGATCATTCAGCTCGAGATAGAAAAGCAGGCTGTGTCTAAGGAAAAAGATAAGAAGTCTAAAGAAAGGCTTGAAGATATAAAAAAGGAAATAGCGGAACTAAAAGCTGAAGCGGACGAGCTCAAAACTCACTGGGAGCAGGAGAAGGAATTTATAAAAGTGATCCGCGAGGGCACGAAGAAGCTCGATTCATTGAAGAATGAAGAGTCGATCGCGGAAAGAAGCGGAGAGCTTGAAAGAGTGTCGAAACTCCGTTATCAGGAAATACCGGCAGTAAAAAAGACCGTTGACGAAGCGACATCAAAGCTCGAAAGCTTTCAGTCGGGCAGAAAGATGCTGAAAGAGGAGATCGGCGAGAACGAGATAGCGGAGATCATTTCAAAATGGACGCATATTCCTGTCAACAAGCTTCTTGAAAGCGAAAAAGACAAGCTTTTAAAGATGGAAGAACTT
>CAZYNH010000003.1:0-251848 GCA_964648295.1 uncultured Bacteroidia bacterium
AGGCAACGAATTTCCTAATTTTATTTTTGGTTACATTAATTATGAGTCAACTCGTTTATACACTTTCAGGTTTTTTCCTTTGTTTATCGCTTTCTAAATCATTATATTTGAAATTAAACACTAATTAACCCGGAATTAGGGTATGGAACTGAATTTAAGTAACGGTAAAGTAATAAAGAACAACAGAACCGAATTCATGCCGATCCTGAATGACAAGCTGGAAAAGGAAGTTGTGGCTTTTCTGAATTCCGCTACCGGGGGAGAGATATGTATCGGAGTTTCATATGAGGGCGGGGTTCTTGGTGTTGACGGATATGCTAACATTTTACCTCAGATCGCCAACAGAATAAGGGTCAATATCAGCCCAAACTGCATGGGACTTTTTGATGTTTTTGACCAGGAAGTGAACGGCAAGCACATTATAAGGGTAATTGTATCAAGAGGGACGGAAAAACCTTATTACATCACCTTGTACGGTATGAATTCTTCAGGCTGTTATGTCAGGTCGGACGGAGACGTGAAACAGATGGATATCGAGACTGTCAAAGCATTAAAAGACAGGCCTGCGGGCGTATCTTTGGGAATGGTTGTATCGCCTGGTACTTCTCAGCATACCTTCGCTCAGCTAAGAATATATTATGAAGAGAGAGGATTGGGTACTGATGACAGGCTTCTTGGTAACCTAGGGTTCTATACTCAGGATAAGAAATTCAATTATATTGCGTATATGTTCTCCGACTCGAACGGGCTTTTTGTAAAATTTAACAGGCACTCAATTACCGGAGAAGTTATTGAAAGCGAGGAATACGGATCCTGTTCGCTGCCTAAAACTGTGTACAGAGTTCTGGATAAACTGGAAGTTGAGAACAGAACATTCACAGAGAGCACAAAAGACGGTAAGATCAATCTGAGCCGCATGTTCGATAAAGAAGCGGTCAAAGAGGCATTCGTCAACGCTGTAATTCACAATGATTACACTCACGGCGTAATGCCGTCCGTTGATATATTTCCTGACAGAATAACCGTAATTTCGAACGGAAAACTTCCTGAAGATATTTCGGAAGATGAATTCTTTTCGGGAATACCTGTAATAAGAAATAAAGAGATATACAGAATATTTAAAGACCTAAAAATTACAGGGCACATGGGATCGGGAATAACGGAAATACTTAAGAATCATGACAGAAGTATTTATACTTTTACGGAAAATTCGATCAGGGTCACGATACCTTTTGTAAAGAAAGATGATAACAAAAAAATGTATCAGGCTGTTCATACAAGAGTTTCAAATAAAACTAGAGACGCGATCATAGATATGATAAAAAAAGACGGCAATGTTACAGCCGGATCACTTGCCGCGTACTGCGGTGTAAGCAAAAAAGCGATCGAGTGGCATTTGAAGAAATTAAGGGAGAAAAAAGTAATATTTCATGAGGGTTCAAGAAAGACAGGTTGTTGGAAAATTAGGGTATAAGTTATGGTTTGTAGTATGGGTATAAATTAGTATATAAAAACATTATGATGTCTTAAATAACAAAATAGAAGAGAGAAAAGAAAATGAATAAAAATGAAATATTATCCGCGTTCATGTTCCGTCATGCATGTAAGGAATTTGATCCTTCAAAAAAGATCCCTGATAATGATTTTGAATTCATCTTAGAAACCGGCAGACTTTCTCCCAGTTCATTCGGATTGGAACCGTGGAAATTTCTTGTTGTTCAGGACAGAGACCTTCGTGAAAAACTTAAAGAAGGCGCGTGGGGCGCAACGGTAAAGCTTGATACCGCAAGTCATTTTATGGTCTGCCTTACGATGAAAGCGCCTCTTATGAAATACGGAAGCGATTATCTGAACGATTTTATGGAAAGAGTGCAGAAATGGGAGGGCGAAGGACTTGGGAACAGAAAGAAAATGTATGAGAACTTCCAGAGAACCGACTTCGACCTGAACACGGACGAAAAGATTTTCGAATGGGCATCCAGGCAGTGTTATATAGCTCTTGCGAACATGCTGACCTCAAGTGCTATGATAGGAATAGACTCATGCCCGATAGAAGGTTTTAACAGGAAGGTGACAGAGCGTGTTCTTGCTGAGGATTTCGGGATCGATACAGAGCAGTACGGAGTTTCATATATGGCCGCGTTCGGCTACAGGATAAAAGAACCGAGAGCCAAGACCAGGCGTGATATGAAAGAAGTGGTTATCAGAAAATAATAAAGGGATCTGATGAAGGAACTGATCGAGCTGACGGCGGGAAAGCCGATTTACGGCGGAAAATGCCTGTCTGAATACGAGGGAAGAAGAGTAATGCTGGAACGCGCGCTTCCCGGGGAAAAAGTGCTTGCGCATGTAAAAAAGAAAAAAAGCGGATATATCGAAGCTGTATCAAAAAAGATACTCGAACCATCGCCGCATCGCACAGGATCGGACTGCAAATATTTTCCCTCTTGCGGCGGTTGCAAGCTCAGGGATGTAAAATACAGCCATCAGGCATACATCAAGGAGGAAGTCGTAAAGGACTGTCTTAGAAGAATAGGCAAGACGGAGGATTTTGAATTCCACCCGATCATCGAATGTGACAGGCATGATCATTACCGGAATAAAATGGAATACACTTTTTCAAGGCTCAGATATTATACCGAAGCCGGTCAGGGAACGGATGACGAAGAATTCACAGTGGGGTTCCATGCGCCGAAATTTTTCAGCAAGGCCATTGACATTGATTACTGCTATCTGCAGACGGATCTCATGAACAGCGTTTACGGATCGTTGAGAAAGAGGCTGAAAGAGTCAGGTCTTGAGCCTTACGATGTCGTTTTACACAAGGGATTTCTCAGATATATGATAATAAGGATGACCGTGCCGGGCGAGATAATGATAAACCTGATAACCAAATCGAAGCGGCTCCCGGAGATAACAAAGATAGCCGAAGATATCTGCACCGAATTTCCCCAGGCGGCATCTTTTGTTAACACAATTAATTCAGGCCTGTCAACCACAGCTTATGGCGAGGAAAGTATTCATGTAAAAGGGAAACCTGCCGTAATAGATAAGATCGGCGGGCTCCTGTTCGAACTTTCCCACGATACTTTTTTCCAGGTAAATCCCGAGCAGACGCCGAAGCTGTACGCCAAAGCCGCCGAATTCGCAGGCCTGACGGGATCGGAGTCCGTTCTGGACCTTTATTGCGGCGTGGGGACGATCTCGCTCTACATCGCCGCAATGGCAGAGAGCGTAACGGGGTTCGAGCTTGTCGAGAACGCCGTAGCTAACGCGCGCCGGAACGCCGGACTGAACGGAGTTGATAACTGCAAGTTCTACTCCGGAGACATGATGAAGCTGGCCAGGGACGGTGAGCTCTTTAATAAAAAGTACGATCTGGTCATAACCGATCCGCCGCGCGACGGGATGCACCCGAAGGTAGTTGAGGCTCTCGCCCGTTCGGGAGTCCCGAAGATCGTTTATATATCATGCAATCCGTCAACTTTCGCCCGCGACGTACAGCTGCTTGAAGAGGGAGGTTACAAGCTCATCAGGGTTCAGCCCGTTGACATGTTCCCGCACACTTTCCATGTGGAGACAGTAGGGCTTCTAATAAAAAGATAAGTTTTATTAAAATATCGCCAGCGTAATAAATATAAAGGGTATCATGGTTGCGAACAGGCTAATCATAATTCCTCTCAGCGCAAGCCGGCCGGAAACCTCATGAGCTTCTGTTATTCCTGAAAAGACCAGATACACCCACCAGATATAGATAATAAGGTTCAGATACGCATAGCTGAAGGGGATAAGCGAGCTGATTAGAACTACTGATGAATAGCAGAAAATCCTGAAAGTGGCCTGGAAGCCGTTAAGGGCTATTCTCAAGGATCTGAGTATGAAATGCCAGTATAGGGCGATCAGACAGATAAATATAAGGTTGGATAAAATGCCGATGATAATGTCAGAAGGCTGGGGATCACCGGAGAATATCATTTTTATTGTTTCAGCCTGAGGTGAAAGTTCAGGCTCGTTTTCAATAGCTTTCGCTATCTGTTCGCCGGGCGGGTCGGTAATGCCTGTGGAGATATAGATATAGCTGACCGTGTTACCTAGAGCGAGCATAATAATAAGAAATAACGCAGGCAGTTTATAACCCTTATTGATGTGCATTTTTCTGAAAAACGCGACCGGCGATAACACCAGCATCGAAACAGTGAGCAAGAATGAGTTCACAGCTCCATACTTTGCCTGTTCTTCGAAAGGTATATTCTCTTCTACCGTATTGTCTGCAGTTTCATTCATCAGTCTTCCTTTACAGCGTACCCGAGACCGTCTCCGACAGAAAGGATCTGTGCCTTGAAGCCGCTTAATTTTGAGAATTTAATATTCAATTGGTTCAGAGATCCGGAGATATCCCTTTTGTCTTCAGGAATCGGATTTTCTATCACCGCCCCTTTCCAGAAAAGGTTGTCTATCAGTATGATCCCTTTGGAATTAAGGTGGGCTGCCGCATAATCAAGATAGTCTGGATATCCTTTTTTATCGGCGTCGATAAATATCAGATCAAAATTCATATCAAGTTGCGGAAGTATGTCAGAGGCATAACCTGTTAACAGCTTGACCTTATCCTCAACACCGTAGCGGCGGAAGTTCTCCCGGGCTTTCTGATGATGATCGGCACGGTAGTCAATAGAATATATAATCCCTTTCTTCATTCCAAGGGCCATAACAATGGAGGAATAACCTACATTCGTGCCTATCTCGAGTATGCTTTCAGGCTGTTTTAATAAAACCGTCTGGGACAGGAACCTTGAGACATCTATTTTTATCACAGGGTGTTTTTTATTTTCAAGAAATCTGTGCAGATCGTCAGCCGGCTCTTCTTTCAGTTCAAGCAGACCGTTTATGTATTCTGATATTTTTTCGAAAGATACCATCCCAGTCCTTTAAAAATCCGTCCTAAATATAATGTATATATGTGCGAATATCAAAATACTTTTCCGGTTTAAGAAAATATCTCTTGACACGGGTATTTTGTTTTATTAAATTACTTTAGAAATTAAAGTTCTTTAAAATAAAGCCAAAAACAAAACAAAAGAATAAAGGAGGATCAAAAATGGAAAACAACATCAGCGCGCAGGAAAGTCTGGACTACATAAAAAATGTCATTCTGGACTCAAAGAACATCATAAAGGACAACGGAGCGGCGGCAATCTTATGGGGAATAGTGATAGTAACCGCACAGATCGCCACATTCTTGCTCATTCAAAACAAAATATACAGCCCGATCGGATGAGTATGGGCCGCCGCAGTATCTGCCGGATGGACGGTCTCTCTCATCATTTCAAGAAAGGAATCAAAAGCAGGCGTGGTAACTAAAACCCTCAAAATTGACTCGGCTATCTGGTCATCGGTACTTGTAGTATTTCCCATAATCGGTTTCGCTGGAACATATACCGGAATGATCAGCCCGTTCGCCATTAATCCGCTGGTCGCACTCATACTCGGCAGTTCTTATTATGTGACCGGTGTCGTTTATTCGGATAAGATTTTCAAAACCATCTCTTTCGCATGGTGGATAGGCGGAACATCACTTTTCTGGGTAAAGAACCACTATTCTTTCCTCATATTCGCTGCCATGATGATCTTTTTTCAGATCGTTCCCGGCCTCATACTTTACACGAGGTATAAAAAGACCGAGGTGAAAAATGGCTGATTTCGATCCCAATGCGCTCGATGAACTCATTCATTCCAAGCTCAGACTGGGGATCATGAGCATGCTGATCAGCGTCGAATTTGCGGAGTTTTCAGTCCTGAAGAATAAACTCCAGGCTACGGACGGCAATCTGAGCGCGAATTTACGGAAGCTTGAAGAGGCAGGATATATCGGGGTCGTAAAGACTTTTGTGGACAGGAAACCTCAGAGCAGATATTCGATCACCGATAAGGGAAGAACAGCTTTTGTGAAATATATTGAAAATCTGGAAAGGCTCATAAAAAATTGAGAACAAGAATGTTTCAAAAGCTATTGAAAAAGATAGTTAAAATTCATAAATTGAGGATAAGTAGTTGGAGCGGAGAATGGAAAAAGGTCTGATAATATTAAACACCGGCGACGGCAAAGGCAAAAGCACCGCGGCTTTCGGGACTGCTTTCAGAGCACTCGGTCACGGGCATAAGGTATGCGTAATTCAGTTCATAAAATCCCCTTCGGAATATGGCGAAATGATCTCGGCTAAGAAATTCGAAGATCTTGAATGGCATACGGCAGGCAGAGGTTTTACATGGAATTCTGATGATCCGGAAAAAGACAAAGCCGCGGCCGGGGAAGGATTCGAGCTGGCAAAGCAGAAGATAGTCTCAGACGGATACGAACTGATCGTGCTTGACGAAATAACTTATCTGACAAATTTCAAATTTATAAAGATCAAAGAGCTTCTTGAAGTTCTAAAGAACAAACCTGAAAGACTAAGCATTATTTTAACCGGCAGGGATGCGGACCCGAAGCTGATAGAATTTGCCGATACCGTTACCGAAATGAAAAAAATAAAGCATTGCTTTGATAAAGGTATCAAGGCGAGGAAAGGGATAGAGTTCTAGACCAGATGATAGCCCTGCTCGGTAAGCTCATTCGCGGCATAAACTTCATAGCGATCTTTTTTGAGAGGATAGTCCCAGCAGCCCATTCTGTGGAACATTCTGCCTCCAAAACCTTTCTTGAATTTATAGAGTCCGTGCATGGGATGTGAAGGATCGGGATTGGGCGAAACACCGAACATATCATAAGTCGTGCATCCCTTCTTTCTTGAGGACAATATCGCGTGCCACTGAAGCGCGTAAGTGCTCATCAGATTTCTGTTAGCCAAAGATGAGGCTCCGTAAAGATATGTACCTCTATTTTTTGAAACAGCAAGAAACATAGCTGCGGTTGGAGTATTCTCGTGATCGGCTATTAAAAGTTCTATTTGAGCCGGTGACTCGGTATCATCAGCCTTAGCCTGCAAAACAGATGTGAAAAATTTCAGGTCGTGAAGGAAAATACCGTTTCGCAGACATGTCTCTTTATAAAGATCATACCAGATCCCGATCTTTTCTATCCCGGCTATTCTTACATTCACTCCTTTCTTTGCGGCCAGCCTGATATTATATCTTGTTTTCGGCCTCATTCTTTCCAATAAATCATTTTCAGGCTTGTCAATATCAAGAAAGATCGTGCTTGAAGGAAGAACATCGGTATTAGCTTTTCTCAAGTTCCACTCTTTCGTGTTAAAATTGAACCTGAATTCCTGGTTTCTCTTTTCGGGAAGTCCTTTCCAAACCCCTTTCTCATCAAAGTGCCTCTCTTCCTTAGCCCAGAGTGACTGCCAGTGCAGATCATATCTTATCATCATACAATCGTCGGGCAGGTGCGGACGGAGGCATTCAGACAGCTCCTCAAGAAAAGCACCTTGATTCTCATCGGAAGGCTCTATGAAAGGACCGTAAGGCACGTAGGCGATCGAAGCGTTTTTTGCTGCATTCTGGATGAGTAAATGAATGTCATCGTGGATCAATTTTTTGTTATCATAAGATGAAAAAATCTCAGAGTGTTGTGTTTTTATGTCAAAAGCTTTAGAGACAAATCCCTGCTTCTTTTTAACTTCAGACCAGAATGATGTCTGCTGAACGAGCGGAGTTTTTAGAAGTTTTCTCACGCTTTTTGGTTTAACTTCGAGATTCATACGGGAAATGTAAGAAAATATCATAGAAAAAGCAACAAACTCGCGGCCATTACGATCATTCCTGAGACGAGACCGTAGATCGCAACATGATGCTCGCCGTATTTTTCGGCGGTGGGCAAAAGTTCATCGAGAGATATAAAAACCATGATGCCTGCGACTCCGGCAAAGACTATCCCGAAAACCGCGGGCCCGAAGAACTGTCTGAAAATAAAATAACCGATCAAAGCTCCGAGCGGTTCCGAAAGGCCGGATGCAAATGAAAGCCAGAACGCCTTCTTTCTGCTTTTAGTGGCGTAGTATATCGGAACGGAAACAGCTATGCCTTCAGGGATGTTGTGGATCGCTATCGCAGCGGTTATGCTTATCGCCAGTGTCGGTTCCTGTAATGCGCTTATGAAAGTCGCCAGACCTTCGGGGAAATTGTGTATGCCTATCGCGAGCGCGGAAAATATACCCATGCGCATCAGCTTTCTGTCTTTATTCTTGTTATCGCAATCTTCGACGCAGTGCGGCTCATGCGGGTTCTCGAAAGATGGGACAAGCTTATCAATAACTGCGATCATAGCCATACCGCCAAAGAATGCAAGAGTAGTGAAGTAGTAACCCTTCTCCGGTCCGTAAAATCCCGTAAGCGACTCTCTAGCCTTATCGAAGATCTCAACAAGCGATACATAGATCATAACGCCGGCGGAAAATCCCAGCGATCCGGCCAGAAATTTCGGACTGAAGCCTTTCGATGTAAACGCCATCACGCTCCCGATTCCTGTAGAAAGCCCGGCAAAAAGCGTCAGAGAAAAAGCGAGTATTACATTTCCTTCGTTCATGAATAGAAATTTAATAAAAATATGCGGAATTGAAAGTAAAATATTTTAAATTGACACTAATCATGTTTTCAGATACATTTATGACATATATTGTTTAAAATATTTTCCGGAGGGATAATTGAAAGATATAATAAAAATCAGTCTTGAACTGAATTCGATAAACGATATTGACATCCTTCTCGAAAGAATACTTTTTGAGGCGAGGAACGCGACAGGAGCTGACGCGGGAACAATTTATACAAAGGAGGGTGAATCCCTTCTTTTCCGTCACGCACAGAACGATACGCTTCAAAAAAAGCTGTCTTCAGGCGATAAACTTGTTTATACAACCTACTCCGTGCCTATTAATAAAAGCTCGATAGCCGGATATGTGGCTAAAACGGGGGAGAGCCTTAACATCTGTGATGTATATTCGATAAAAGATAAAGATTACAGCTTTGACGGAAAATATGATGAAAAGGCAGGCTACAGGACGGTATCGATGCTCACTGTGCCCGTCAGAAGCGGCAGGGGAGAGACTCTGGGAGTAGTCCAGGTGATAAACAAAATGGATCAAGCCGGCGGGGTCAGATGTTTTTCAGATGATGACGGGCTTTTTGTGCAGCATTTTGCGCAAACGGCATCATCCGCCCTGACAAGGACGAAAATGACAAGGACACTTATTATGCGCATGATACGGATGGCCGAACTGCGCGATCCCAAGGAGACCGGCGCTCATGTGAACAGGGTCGGAGCTTATTCGGTGGAAATATACGAGCGGTGGGCTGTGGAGAAGGGGATAAACAGAAGGGAGATAGACAGGAACAGGGATATTTTAAGGATGACTGCCATGCTGCACGATGTGGGTAAGGTCGGAATATCTGACACCATACTTAAAAAACCCGCGAGGTTCACACCTGAGGAGTTTGAAGTGATGAAAACCCACACCAAGCTCGGCGCCGATCTATTTTCAGACTTCGAATCGGATTTCGATAAGGTAGCCTGCGACATAGCGAGGTCGCATCACGAGAACTGGGACGGATCGGGGTACCCGGACGGGCCGAAAGGCGATGATATTTCGATCTTCGGCAGGGTGGTGGCTGTCGCCGATGTGTACGATGCCTTATCGTGTAAAAGAGTATATAAAGAGGCATGGAACGAAAATTCAGTTCTTGATGAGATACGGAAACTTTCCGGAACGAAGTTCGATCCCGGAGTAGTCGATGCGTTCTTCAAATGTCTTCCGGTACTAAAGTCAATCGCGGATAAATATCCCGACAAATAAAAAAACCCCGAAATATCGGGGTTCTGTGAGAGAGGACGGATTCGAACCGTCGACCATCGCCTTAAAAGGGCGGTGCTCTACCTACTGAGCTACTTTCCCATCCGCTTTTAAAAAGCAGTGCCAAATATAAAAATTTATGATATTTATGTCAAGCGTTTTTTTTAAAATCCTGTCTCAGAAATTGATTTAGTCTAAAAGTTTTATTTCGAATATAAAAGGCCAGTATTTACCCGTGACGAACAGATTGCCGTTCCGGTATGCGATCCCGTTGAGCACATCCGATCCTGAGAAAGTTTCTTTAGCCTGCTGCCTTAATTCCGGCATAGAATATTTCCTCAGTACATAACCGGTTTGAGGATCAATAGAGATTATATAGTCTTCTCCCCAGATGTTGGCGAAAATTTTACCTTCAGCGAACTCGAGTTCATTAATATTGCTTACGGATGAGCTGTCTGAATATCTGACAGAAATGGTTCTGCTGACAGAAAAGTCATTCGGGTCTCTGAAATATACAGTGCTTGAACCGTTGCTCATGATGAGGTACGTTCCGTCATTACAGATCCCCCAGCCCTGTCCTGTATAAGAAAAAACACCCGTATTTTCCAGCGTGCTGAGATCGTAAATAAAACATTTTCCGTTGGTCCATGTAAGCTGATATATCTTTCCGTTCAGAACTGTTATGCCTTCGCCGAAGTATTCGCCGGTCAGTGATATAGAATTATAAACCGCCGCGCTCTCAATATTGTACTTAACCAGCTTTGATTTGCCGTAGTGTCCTGTACCCTCTATAAGCGTGTCTCCCGCGAACTCTAATCCCTGGGTAAAATATGATGTGTTATGCGCGTAAGAACTGACAATTTCATAACCCGATTCGGCCTGCGGATCTGATGACGGCCTTCCGCTTCCGCAGGAGCAGATCATAACAAGAGAGATTATTAAAGTAACAGTAATTTTCATTTTTTTCTTTTGACCTCATCAAGCCTGTCGATGATCCTTTCCAAGATGTCGAAATTCTCCCTTCTTGTAGCCTGCCTGATCCCGTCAAGTCCCGGGTTAGAGTTCACCTCTAAGAATACAGGTCCTCCGGAAGTCCTGATAAAATCCACCCCGGCTATTTCCAGGCCGAATTTATCGGCTATGAGCAGGCACTGCCGCGCTTCCAGATCCGTCAGGACAGTGTTCTCTACTCTTGCTCCCCGCTTATAATTGGCTCTGAAATCCCTGTCGGAATTCGTTCTCTTCATGGCTCCTATTATCTCGCCTCCCAGGATAAACACCCTGAAATCGGAAACAGTATTGTCCTCAGATCTGATGAAATCCTGTATCAGAAATATCTCGTTCCTGTTCATATTCCAGATGTAGTCGATAGTGGAGATAAGCTGTTTTATATCGTATACCAGGAGCGTGGAGCTTCCCAGAGAACCGAATATGTTCTTGATTATCAGCGGAAAAGTGAATCCGGACAGTGCATTGTCTATATCTTCAGGCCGCCTGATTACGGCTGACCTTGTTATTTTTATTCCCAAAGATGACATTATCTGAAGCGAAAGAAGTTTATTGCGGGCTTTCATGATCGAGTCCGGTGAATTAATTACAGGAACGCCGGACTTCATAAATTCGTTCACAATGTAATATTCAGCGTTGCTTTTTTCTCTTACGGACAGTCTGTTGAGAATTACATCATACATGCCCGGGTCGAACGGAGCGCCTTTATAGTAAAGCGAAGTTCTGTCTGAATCTATTATCAGGTTGAACTCGCCGTTCTTAAAAAGATCAACATCATGGCCTTTTTTTTCGCCGATGTTTTTAAGTTCGATTATATTGGGGAAGAAATCGCACTCCGATATTGTCGCAGTCAGAATACCGAGTCTCATCGCTATTTCTCAGGTATCATGATTGATCTCTGGTACTTTCCGAATGTGAATTTTCCTCCTGAAACCTCTTTTCCGCTGACCATACATTTCCACTCGTAATCACCCTCATTGACGGCCATTGAGAAATCATCCGGGAAATTTACGAAACCCCATTCGTCTCCGGCAATTTTCAGCCGCGCTTCAAAATCCTTGTCGCCATCTGTTGCCCTGACAGTGAATACAGCTTCATAATACTCCATTGACGCGTTCTTATCTCTGACTCCAAGCTGAATGTTAAGTGATTCGGACTGCTGCCATGAAGGCATAGGACCTTCGGTATTATCTTTTGACCCGGCCGCAAGGCAAACCGAAATGAGGATAACGAACAGTATAGTTCCTTTCATTTTGATCCTCCGGAAAGTTGCTTATGTTTTTTTATCTCGTCTCTTATATAAGCCGCTATTTCGTAATTTTCTGTTTTTACCGCTTCTTTAAGTCTTTTCTTTAATGAATCCAATGAAACCTCAATGTCCTTAGTTTTCTCTGCAGGAGAGTATGTTTTACCTGAGATACCGAAAAGGTACTGACCGATCTCTTCTGAAAAAGAAATGTAGCATTTTGGGCAACCGGCGGTCCGCTCATTTTTTATCCTCAGAGCGGGAGTTGAGCAGGATGGACATATTCTTGCGTCCGCCTGAGTTTCCTTGGCTGAACCGTTAAGAGATAACAGGCCGTTATTTATATAGTTAAGGGCTCCGAGAAGAAAATCATTTAAAGATCTTCCAGACGCGTCATTCTTTATAGCCGGATGGTCTTTTACAAAAGCCTGAAAACAAACCGGGCACAGGTTGACTTCCTCCGTGCCTTTATCGTTCTGGATAACTATCTTCGTTACAACATTTGAAGCACCGCATTTATCACATTTCATGAGATCACTCCGTCGACAATATTCACTATCCTGTCCGCTTTCTCGGCAAGGTTCCTGTCATGTGTTGCTACGATGAAAGCTGTCCTGTTCTTTTTTGAAAGTTCCCACATCATTTCATGAAGTTTCTCGGATGAAATATTGTCCAGGTTGCCTGACGGTTCGTCAGCAAGTATCAGAGCCGGTTTGTTGACCAGCGCTCTCGCGAAAGCCACGCGCTGCTGCTCACCCCCGGAAAGTTCTGCGCTCTTGTGCGTTTTTCTTTCGCCCAGCCCGACAATATCCAGAAGCTCTTCCGCCCTTTTTAACACATCTGCCCTGCAGTCCCCTTTTATTAAACCCGGAAGCATGACATTTTCGAGCGAAGTGAATTCCGGGAGCAGATAATGGAACTGGAACACAAAACCGATATTCCTGTTCCTGAATTCGGCAAGTTTCTTATCTCCGAATCTGATAATATTCTCATTTTTGAACTCGATAATTCCGCTGTCCGGCCTGTCAAGGGTGCCGATCAGATTAAGAAGAGTCGATTTACCGGCTCCGCTTTTTCCCATTACGGCAACAATTTCGCCTTCAGCTATAGAAAGTTCGATCCCTTTTAGTACGGATATCTCTTTTTTTCCCATCATGTATTTTTTACAAAGCTCTTTTACATTTACCAGCATTTTTATTCTCTTTTGGTTTATTCGTCCCTTATTATCTCGGCCGGCGTCATCCTTCCGGCCTGTCTTGACGGATAGATAGTTGACAAAAATGTCAGAAGCAGCGCGGCCGTACCTATGAGCACAACATCTTTAACGAGTATCTGAACGGGCATCGCATTAATAAAGTAGATATCACCCGGAAGCGACACTATCTGGTATTTAAGCTGGATCAGGCTAACCGTCAATCCCAGTATTATCCCTAGTGCCGTACCGATGATCCCTATTATCATGCCCTGGATCATAAAGATCCTCATAATAATCGATTTTGTGGCTCCCATAGCCATCATGATGCCTATTTCCTGCTTTTTCTCCATAACTATCATAATCAGGCTGGAGAGTATATTGAAGGCCGCGATTATCACTATCAGACTTAATATTGTACCCATCATCATCTTCTCAATTTCCATCCAGGCATAGAGATTTCTGTGCATATCCTTCCATGAAACAGCGTTGTTCGGATATTCGAGTTTCCCGTTCAGGTACGCTTTAACCCTGTCCGTATCATCTATTGAGCTTAGCATAACATATATGCCGTTTATCTTTCCCGGCATTTTGAAAAGTGTCTGAGCCGAGCCGAGAGAAATATAGGCGAGGCTGCCGTCCACTTCGGCCAGTCCGGTCTCGAAAACGCCTGTGACTTCGAACTTCATAACGGGCGGCTGCGAAAAAGTGCTGCTTATTGCGGGCGATATAATGAACAGCTCGCTGCCTACAATTGACGCTGTTTTGTCCGCCATTCCTTTTCCTAAAATTATGCCGGGAAGGCCAGAAGCTGAACCGTCGAAATCAAGCTTTCCTGCGATCATCTGGTCTTTTAACAGCGAGATCGATGAAATAGATCCTGTGTCTATCCCTCTTACGAGCGCTCCCTCTGTATAATCGCCCTTTATCATCCCGTAGGACTCTACGAACGGCGAGTGGCCGGTGATAAGCGAATCATTTGAGATCAATTCCTTTAAGAATCCGCTGTATTCAAAAGGGCGGTCGTTGAAAGAGCGGATGCGTATATGCGAATCGTTAGATATGAACCTCGTCCTGACTTCAGTCTCGAAACCGTTCATAACCGACATAACTATGATCAGTACCGCGACACCGAGAGTGATTCCTATGAAGGAAATATATGTAATGGTCGAAATAAAAGCTGTTTTCCGCTTGCCCTGAAGATATCTTTTAGCTATGAAAAACTCTAAACCAAGCATAAACCTGTTCCCGCTTTAGATCTTATATTTGAAATATAAACTTTCCGGATACATTTAACAAGCATTTAAAGAACCTGTCCTCTCGGGTGAAACTGTCTGTATATCTGTTTAAGATGCTCACGGTCAATATGTGTATATATCTGGGTCGTTGATATGTCTGCGTGACCGAGCATCTCCTGAACGGACCTGAGGTCCGCCCCGCCTTCCAGCAGGTGGGTTGCGAAAGAATGCCTGAAGGTATGAGGATGAATATCGACAGACAGGCCGGCCAGCTGAACATATTTTCTCAGTATCTTCCAGAACCCCATCCTCGACATCCTGTTCCCTCTTGCATTGAGGAACAAAAAATTCTTTGACTTTCCTTTTGCGGCGAGGGCAGGTCTTACTTCAGCCAGATATGCCTTCAAATGTTCAAGGGCTGACGGGCCTATTGGAACGATCCTTTCCTTATTCCGTTTTCCTATCACCCGGACTATTCCTTCCGGGAATATAACGGAATTATATTCGACGGTCAGCAGTTCGGATATTCTCAGACCGCACGCGTATGTAACTTCAAGCATCGCCCTGTCCCTTTTTCCCAGTTCGGTCGAAAGGTCCGGGATCGAGAATATTCCCTCGATCTCTTCGACCGAAAGAACTGCCGGATAGGTTTTTGGATGCTTTGGAGTCTCAATGTGAAGTGAAGGGTTTGTTGAGCAGATATCCTCGTTCACCAGAAATTTATGAAAATTCTTAACCGAGGAAAGATTTCTAATAACAGAGCTTATCGTCAGACCCAGGTCGCTGAGAAGGACTATGAATTCTCTGATGTGTTCCGGCTCGATACCGCATGGATCATCTACGCCTTTCTGTTCAAGGAACTCGAAATACCTTCTCAGGTCATTCCCGTATGACTCAAGAGTGAGCTTGCTCAGGCCTTTATCGAAAAGAAGGGAATCATAATACTTTTCCAGTATAGATGTAAAGTCGGTTCCGCTTCTCATTCTATCTATCTTGACATCTGGTATACTGTTGCCGCTGACAAGCTCAGCTGATAGAGAATTGTCGTTATATCCTTTGTAAGCTGGAAAAAGTCGATCCTGTTATAATCATAGGGCACATAAATCATGTCGCCCGGCTCAAGACTGTATGACCTTATATTGTCGAACCATCCTTTTTCTTTTATCAGCTCTCCGTTGGATTTTATGACATAGATATTTTTCTTGTCCGCGGAGGAAGTAATCCCGCCGACCTTATCGAGATAATATCCGACTTTGCGGTTCTTTGCGTTGTATGTTATTGCTGTCTGCTGATAGACCTCACCCATCACAAGGATTGTCCTGGACTGGGTCGGAACAAATATTGAGTCTCTATCCTGAAAGAAAAACTCCTCGTGATTCCCTTTATCATCAATGTCAAGAATAACCCTTCCGCTTGCTTCAATTGAATCGAACTTGGCGATATTAAGCGCATTTGCTAGGTCTTTATTACCGGAAAGTATCATCTGGAGCTGCAGTTTGTTATTGAGCTCATCACGCAACTCTTTAATTTTCCGGGCCTGCTTTTCCTTTACTTCCTGCCTGAATATCTGAGTCGATTTTATCTGGGCGTTCTTTGTAAATCCCCCGCATCTTGCTAAAAGATTTGAAAATTCCTCATTCTCTGTAAGGGCATACATCCCCGGAAACTGAACTTCTCCGAATATCTTTACATAATTAACTTTAGCGAAATCTCTTATCCTGCGCACGAATACAATATCGTTAGGTTCCAGTATTAGGCTTTTTGCCTCTTTAATATCCACCCATCTGGTCTTGAGTACGGTATTTTCCTTGTTAATGCCTGATACGACTTCGACAGAATCAGTAATGGCGTCTTTTCTGAACCCTCCCGCAAGGCTTATAAGGTCGTATACGCTCATATTTGGTGAATGAATGTAATTCCCGTGCATTTTTACATTGCCCCATATCCCGACGCTCTGCAGAGGTTTTTTTGCCGAGTAGTCAAAGACATGCATCTTGTCGTCAGGTTTAAGGATGAAAGACTGTGCCGCGCCTGAAAAATACTCAAATCCGTCTTGACCGTTGTTTCTGATGATAATTATGTTGGAGATATCCCCGGATGATGAAAGACCTCCTGAATATGAAAGTAAATTTGAGACTGTCATTTCTTTTGTGTATTTGTATACACCCGGTTTGTTTATCTCTCCGGAAACCTCTACTGACGGGAAGTATGAAACAGAATCAATGCTGAATATTTCAACTGTGTCTCTGGGAAAAAGGGCGATCAGTTCGTCACCAGAAGAATCGAAAACGCTTTTTGGTGAAAAGTTTAACAGAACATCCCTGTTGCCGAGTCCGCTTTTTCTGATAATATTGGCATAATTCATATCGCTATTCTCAAAGATCACTTCCCTGTCGTTTAAAATGTCTCCAAGTTTCATTCCGTCATTGAACTGTACCTTACGGTTATGCCTGAAATTGCCTTTGAGGTATACATATCTCGAGTTAAATACCAGCGTAGAGAATATTCTAATTATATCACCGTCCCGAAGTGACGGATTCTCTTTGAGGGAGACTGACATAATCTCAACCCTTCCGTTCTGGTCCAGCCTTTCGATCTCTATCCTGTCGGTGTCAGAGAACGGGGTCCTTCCGGCTATCTTCAGTATGTCCTCGAGCCTGTCGTTCTTCAATATCTCAAAAATACCCTCTCTCTTGACATTTCCCGCGACGGCGGTCTGATTTCCTATAAGAGGTATAAATATTGTCATGTTCGGCTCAAGTACTGATACAGGATTCTCACCAAAGAACAGAAGTGAATAAAGGTCGACCATCCTTGATCCTGTTTTCGGGGAGATCAGACCTATGTTCCTCAGGCTGCCTTCAGGAGTTATTCCTCCCGCGACGGCCATTACCTCGACTATGCTGGAAAAAGGAGAAACATTGTATACTCCTGGCTTATATATGTTGCCGACGACAAAAACTGTTATCGGTTTGACTTCGCTCAATCTTACGCTGTATTTTATGCCGTTGATACTGGACAGTTTTGATTCTATACGGTTCTTTGCTTCCTTATAATTCAGTCCCGAAAGGTCTATCTTTCCTATCTGCGGTATTATGACAAATATCTCATTGGTCACCTCAACCGAATAGTTCTTTTCCATTGAACCCCAGATATCAATTGAAAATACATCCCCCGGAGACAGGATGTAAACATCAGGAACTGTTTTATTATAGTTTAAGTTTGTTCTGATGGATGAAAAGTCTATCCTGAACTGCTTAAGTTCCGATTCGTAGGGATTTATAAGTTCTCCGCTTACATATTTCTCGAAATATGTCTTCGAAACTGCCAGTGAGTCCGTACGGGTCTGTTTAAACCCGGAAATATCCTGCAGCACGGTATCAATAACAGAAGGCTGTGTTTCCATTTTAGTCGGAGGTTGTTTAGCCTTGAGTCTCTCGATCTCTTTCGAAAGATCTTTTCCTGTCATTCTCTGATACATCTTCAGCAGTTCTTCGCTTTGGCAAAATACCGATGCGGCAAGCAGAAATAAGACTAGAGATAAAATTTTCTTCATATCTTCATACTCCGGATTAGTGTCCTTTTAAATTTATTACAACCCTGGCCGTATAGAACAGGATTATGAAATCAAGTTTCAGCGAGATATTCTCAATATAATAAAGGTCATACTTGAGTTTCTCTTTTACATCGTCGAAAGTTTCATCATACTTATGCTTGACCTGCGCCCAGCCCGTAAGTCCCGGTTTAACATGAAGCCTTTTATAATAGAACGGGATAGTCTTAATGAATTTATCAACGAATACCTTTCTTTCGGGTCTGGGACCTACAAAACTCATGTTGCCGATAAGCACATTGAACAGCTGGGGAAGCTCGTCTATCCTGGTCTTTCTCATGAGTTTCCCGAACTTTGTCACTCTGGGGTCGTTCTTTGATGCCCAGACCGCTCCTGTCTCCGCTTCGGCATCCTGTTTCATGGACCTGAATTTATAAACAGTAAATTCCTTGAAATCTTTGCCGACCCTTTTTTGCCTGAATATAATTTCTCCTTTCGAATCCATTCGTATTATAAAGGCGCTCAGGATCATGACGGGTGCCGCGAGCACGAGCATCACGAACGATACGATTATATCGAAAGAACGCTTGAGCATTCTCTGGAAAGGAGAAAGTATATCGGGGAAAAGCTCGAGCAGTTTATATCCGAAGAGCTCGAAAGTCCTGACATTCCCGCTGATGATGTCGCTGAGTGACGGAACGACCTTGTAGAACACATTATGGTCTTTTGATTTGAGTATTATATTGTTTATGAGCAGAGGGTCTTTAACCTCCACGGAGATAATTATTTCCCTGATCTTGTGTTTTGTTATTATTTCTTCAAAGACATCAAGGTCTCCCAATGTTCTAAACCCCTGATATTCGGGATTATCCTTACCATCGTCAATAAATCCGATAATATTAAGACCGAGAAGCCGTCCCTTTAGGTATTCCCGCACAATTTTCTTTGCCGATTTGTTATATCCGATTATGAGGGCGTTCCTCAATCCGATACCTTTTCTGAAAAGGTTGTTGAGAGTCAGCTTGAACGCTACTCTTCCGGACGAGACGAAAAAGCACAATATACCATAATAGATAAGAAGTCCGGTACCTGAGAATTCTCTTAGGTTCAGGTTGGTCAGAACATAAAGAATAACAGCTCCGACAGTTATTCCGGACACCGAACTTAACGCTATTTCTATAGCGCTGCGGAAATAAAACGACTTGTAAAGGTCCTTAATATGGAAGATCACCAGCCAGTAGAAGTAAAGCACGGGTAAAATAATTATAAGCTCGCTGAAGGAGTGTTCGGTCGTTGTTGTAAAGAAATTTGATTTGAACTTGATGATGAAGATCAACACAGTAGAAATATTAATCGTGACAAGATCAGTCAATACAAGGAATTTTATCTCTTTCGATATTCTCACTGTGAATACCTCAGCTGACCGCTTATAATTATATCGCCTCCGGATTTTTTATATACCGGTTCGGACAATGTGACAGAGTCGCTAATATTTTTAATTCCGGAACCGGAAAAGAATTTCATTCCGCTCCCTATCAGTTTTGGCGCAAGAAAAAGCACCATTCTGTCTGCGATCCTGTTTCTAAGGATGTATGAAGAAACGGCCGCCCCGCCTTCGGCAAGGACAGACCTGATGCCACGCCTGGCAAGTTCAGTTAAAGCCTGTTTCAGATCAAGTTCCCCGTTTTTTTCACTTACTCTGATTATGCTTATACCTTTTGAAATATATTTTGTTTCTGATGTTTTAGCGGCCTTCTCTGAAGTAATGATGCAGGTTTTTGAACAGCAGTTGAATATTTTCTTTTCAGGATCGGCAGAAAGAGTCTCGTCGGCGATAATTCTTAAGGGATTTATACCGCGGCAGTATCTTACTGTTAGTAGAGGGTCATCTTTTTCAACTGTTCTTCTTCCAACCAGGACAGCGTCGTGAAGGCCCCTTAATTTATGAGAATATTTCCTGCTCTTTTCGGAAGAGATCCATTTTGAGTCAAATGTGTCGGTCGAGACGGACCCGTCAAGAGATGAAGCTATTTTTAAAGTAACTAAAGGCAGACCTGTTTCAATGTAATGAAAAAACGGAGCGTTGATCTCCCTGCATTCTTTTTCGCATATGCCTGTAATAACTTCGATCCCGGAATCCCTCAGTATCTTCACTCCTCTGCCGGAAGAATGCCCTGACGGATCGATCGTCCCGACAAAAACTCTCCTGAGATCCTTCAATATTATCAGTTCCGTACAGGGAGGTGTCTTGCCGTAATGCGAGCAAGGTTCAAGAGTAACGAACATATCGGCTCCGGCCGGGTCTTCCGTGCAGGAGTTGATCGCGTCGACCTCGGCGTGAGGCCCTCCAAAATATCTGTGATATCCCTTACCTATTACCGCACCGTTCTTTACTATGACGCAGCCTACGAGAGGATTGGGGCTCACTTTACCTAGTCCCTTTGCGGCTTCTTTTAGAGCCGTTCTCATATATTTTTCTTTTTCGCTCTTCAATTCTTTTGAAACCTGATTATTTGCATAAAAACGGCTTAAATATAAAACAAAATGAGTTCTTAAGCAATCGTATTAATATATAAATCTTGAAGCGGATGCTTGATTTTGCAATTCTTAAATCATATATTCAATACCTGACAAAAATTTACTGTAAGGGAGATTTTATGAAAGAAAGCATTAAAGAAATGATGAAGGGGATCAGGCTCAATTCTGAGTATATTTCCAGGATCAGAAAGAGCAAAGAAACTCTAAAGTATATGAATTCATTAGATTTTGAATCCATGCCTTCTGAAATTAAAGAGATGAATCTGTCTATTATCGAAAGAGCCAAAAAAACTATTGAAGAAAGAAATGAAAGTTTACTTAATTCTGAAGAAGGGTTTGAGGGTGAAGAATTTGTTGTATATGCCGAATCGTTTTCACGCAATCAGCAGATAATCAGCGTTTTAGAAGACCTGAAATGCTTAAAATGTTTATTGGAGAAGGAAACACCTGAGCTTACGTCTAATGTAAGAAATGAAATAGAGATGTTGACTGATAGAAAAAATGACGAACTTGAAAAGCTCAGGTCCGATTTTAAAGCGCATGTTGAAAGGTCAGTGGCTAAAGAGCTTTTTGATGAAGGAATCCCCAAAGAAGAAACTCCTCCTCCTGAAAGAGCAGAAATGAGATCACCTTCTCTACGAAGCTATTCAGTTAAGAAAAGCACAAGGAGTATTGCGGAAATAAAGGAGATCATAGACCAGTACATCAGACTGAACGAACATATATTCAACAAGATCATTTTTGAAAGCAGACCGCCAACAATATCGATCGCGGAAAGGATGCTCGATCTGTATTTTAAACCGGGTACAGGTTATATTATCAATTTTATCTCTGAGCCTGATACAAATTACGGAAAATTCTACAGAAATCTTCTCAATGTCTTCAGCGAGATAAAAGAGTTCATGTTCGACAATCACGATATCGTCGTTATACCAGAAGAGGGTAAATCAATTAGTTACCTCAACAGTTTCTATCAGAATTATGTGTTTGTCAGAGAGAAGATCGACACAGCCCTTACTCAGTTCAAGCTTCAGAACTCGCTTCTTAACGAGAATTTCAGCGTCAAATATATGATATTTGAAAAAATTGCAGGTAAATACCTTGTCTTCTTTAACGGCAATATCGGCCTTTCAAGGGCAGTTGAGCAGTATTTTGTAAATCAGGCCAAACTGGGGACCATGCAGTTCGAGGTCGAGTTCGTTGAATATAAGGACAGCATAAACAAAATGATAGCAGAAAGGCTTAACAGGATCAGGAACAGGATAGATCTGTCTTCAGCCGACAATTACATGAAATTGAACAGGATCACGGACGGGACAGGCAAAAGATCCCTGCTGTTCGATGTCTCTGGGGTCAAGGTACTAATTGATCCGGAAGCCGAATACGAGGGTAACGATATTGACATAGTTGTAATGACGAACGCAAGAGGCGGTCATACGGATTTCATCCCGGGTGTAATGAGTAAAAACCCGTCAGCCAAACTTTTTACTTCAGATATATCTTTCAAAATAGCTAGAATAAAATGGTTAAAAGATATGAATAATCCAAGTCTGATCCCGGGTGCTCCGGTCGCCGCAGGTTATTCAAAAAGAGATATCGAGAGTCTGAACGACCGCATTATCAGGATAACGCCGATGGGGAAGGGATATAATTTTAAAAATCTGGTCAATATAAAATTCTTTAACTCCGGTTCCGTGCCGGGATCAGCTGTCGTCGAGATCCGGGATGCGTGCAGCAAGACTTTATACGCGGGAATTCTTTCAACCGGTGATACCAGCCTTCTTAAAGCATCGGACGCCTATATTTCAGAATACGACTTCATCTATTCAGAGTCAGGAACGCATTATGAGTATGTTCCCCTGCAGATATCCGCTTTAAAAGATAAACTTCGTGAAGGAAAACAGGTATTTATCTTTTCAGACACGATGGGCAATCTTCAGCATATTGTAGCAGAACTTTATTCTTCAGGCATAAACAGACCTGTCATTTCGGGCGATCCTGTTTTCGATTCAATTAACAGGGAAATATCAAAAATGCTCGGTTTCGGATCAAGCTGGGGCGACAATTTCATTGAGAGAGAAAAATTTTCAAACAGCATTTCAATGCCTGAACCTTTTGCGGATGAGTATGAGTTCTATAAAAAATTCTCGACAGGGGAATCAATGATCTTCATTCTTCCGTTTGATAAAATGGAGATCGAAATGATAATCAAGAACAAGCTTTACGGCGACAATCTTATCTTTGTACCGGCGGATTTTGAAGAGGAATTTTTACAAATACTCAAAAATGACCCGGTAGTGCCGGATGAGATGAAAACGGGAAAACATGTAGTTTATAACTATATAAGGAGTTCGGGACCTGAGGACCTGTATTCCGCCTGCAGTGAGAACAAACAGTTCAAAAAAATGATCTGCGGAAGTCAGGTGGTGAACATCCCCGCAAATAAAATATTGATCGCCGGAGAGAATTCAGAAAAGAAGGTGTACTGATGCCTCTGAATGTTTACGAGATATTTGAGTCGATCCAGGGAGAGTCCTCATATTCGGGACTGCCCTGTTTATTTATAAGGCTCGCCGGATGCAATCTCCGTTGCAGCTGGTGCGATACAAAATATGCTTATGATGACGGCACTCAACTCGAAAATGACGAGGTTGCCTGCAGGATAAACAAATCGAAACTGAGGATAGTCGAATTCACGGGCGGCGAGCCTCTTCTGCAGAAAAAGGAGCTTATAAAAGTTATCAGCATGATCGACAGCGAAAAGACCGTCATGATCGAAACGAACGGAAGCATTTCGCTCGAAAATATACCGGAAAGAGCCGTAAAGATAGTGGATATAAAACTCTCGGGGTCAGGCGAAGGCGGAAGTTTTCTGGAGGAAAATTTAAAATTTATCGGAAAAAAAGACGAAATAAAGTTTGTTTTGAAAGATAAATTTGATTATAATGAATTCAGGAAGTACTATAGAGAATTCGATCTGGACAACATGTGTTCCGTTCTCGTGTCAACCGTATCCGGATCGGGGTTAAGCGGCGCGGATATAGCCGCAGAGCTTGTAAAAGACCGCCTGAACGCAAGATTTCAGATACAGCTTCATAAATATTTGTGGAAAGACGAAAGAGGGAGGTAATATAGAGGAGGTGGCGAAATGATAAAGCACATTGTTATGTGGAAACTGAAAGAACGCGGGGACATGTCCAGAAAAATTGCCGCCGCGCTCGAGATAAAGAAAAGTCTGGAGAGGCTCACTGCGATGATAATCGAGATCAAAAAACTCGAGGTGGGCATGAATTTCTCCAATTCGGGAAAGGCCTATGATATAGCTCTTTATACAGAGTTCGGTTCAAAGAGCGATCTTGAGCATTATCTTAAACATCCCGAACATGTTAAGGTCAGGAACTTCATAGAAAGCCTTGTCGATGATAAAGCCGTAGCTGATTATGAGGTGTAGCTCAGAAGATCAGGTCTGACACTATCGTATTGAATATGTCAAATTTTTCCCGGTTTAGAAAAATTCTGTCGCGTGAATATACGATAATGCCTTTCTTAATATAGTTTTCGAGCCTGCCTCCGAGGTCTGAAATGATGTTTGTGCCAAATCGGGCATAATAATCATCAACTGATATTCCTTCAATCTTTCTCAGTCCCAGAAATAAAAATTCGGTTTTTAGAGTACCGGCAACAATTTTATTTTCATGAGATGTTCCTGTGTGTCCCGATCGGATGAGCGCGAAATAATTTTCGATACTGTCAGGGTTGGACCACCTGAAAGTTTTCATAAAAGAGTGGGCTGAAGCGCCAAGGCCGATATAATTCCCGAAATTCCAAGTATTCATGTTGTGCAGAGAAACACGGCCGTTTTTTGCGAAATTGGATATTTCGTACCTTGCATAGCCATGTTTTTCCAGAATCTCGGAAGTGATGTTGAACATGCCGATCTCTGTGTCGTCGTCGAGTTTTATAATATCTCCCAGGCGGAGCATTTTCTGATAAAGGGTATCATCGTAATAAGTGAGGATATAGACAGAAATATGCTCCGGTCCCAGCGCCGCTATCTCGGAGGCGTTGAAAACGGCCGACGCCGGGGTTGAACCGGGGATGCCGGTGATGAGGTCAAGGTTCACATTGCCGCATCCGGCTTTCCTGGCGGCTTCATACACCGCGTAAATATCTTTTACGCCGTGTATCCGTCCAAGCGTTCTGAGATCAGAGCCGATAAATGACTGGGAGCCGACGGAAAACCGCGTGACGCCCGCCTGAATAAAGGCTTTAAGCCTTCCGCAGTCCGCTGTCGCCGGGTTAACCTCGAGCGTCACTTCGGCATCCCCGCTTGTTTTGAACCTGCGGACGATCTTTCCGACATCGTCCGGATCCGCCAGTGAGGGAGTCCCTCCCCCAAAATATATCGTCCTTATGCGGTCCGAAAAAAAACTGTCGTAGAGTTCGGCCTCTTTAAGAATATATCCAAAATACTCTTTATAAGCCGCTGCGTCGTCCCGCGCGACCGAGAAAAAATCGCAGTAGGGGCATTTTTTTCTGCAGAATGGAAAGTGTACGTAAATGTGTTCCGTTTTCATAGTGTCAATATAAGAAAAACCGCGCAAAATGGTAACTGAAAAGAAAAATCAACTTGATTTAAATGGTTTAAATTATTATATTTGCGCCGTTTTTTATAGGGGGATAAAGAACAGATGGATTTTAAGAATGTACTGATTAATAACTTCAGGAAGTATCCGCTAAGCGAAGCAAGGGATATATATAAATTCGTATTCCATTCGGCAATGGGACCCGGGCACGCGGCAGCTGATCCTGATCTTGTAATGGACTGGCTTAAATTTGAGATAAACAGCCTGACGGAGCACGATGATCCCGTGCTGTTCGACGAGCTGTGTCCGGAATCAGGTCTTATAAGGCTCCACTTGAGGCCGTATCTAAAAAACGGCGGAGATATTGAAGAATTATGTAAGGCATTTCTGGACACTTCAAAAAAATTCGAGCCGAGCCATTCACGGTTAAGAAAACTCTGGGGCCAGGCTGTTGAACTGTCGTCATCGGCAATAATAAATGTTCCCGTCACGGAAATGGAATCTTTTTTCCTTGAAATGGAGGCAAGATCATACCCCGCGGCAAGGCATTCTGAAATTTACAAGGATAATTATAAACCGGCTTACAGAGTAGTATCGAAGAATTTTCTCGTCGAGATTAAACCGAAAAAATGATTGACATAAATATTTTAAAATATTATATTTGCAGACCTGAAAAGCGGAGTCTTTTCCTGGACCGGAGGATTAGTCCTAACTGGCAAGGCAGCGGTCTTGAAAACCGCCGTGGGCGACCACATGGGGGTTCGAGTCCCTCATCCTCCGCTTTAAAATAGGGGAATTGGCTGAGTGGCTTAAAGCAGCGGTTTGCTAAACCGTCGTACGGTAATACTGTACCGCAGGTTCGAATCCTGTGTTCCCCGCTTCAGAAAAGGCAGTTAAAAAGAACTGCCTTTTTTATTTGCAAAAATATTTCTTTTTAAGCTTGTGTAAAGGACTGAATATAATTTATCTTTACCTCAACCGGGGGTATAGTGAAAGTACTTGTGGAAAAATTTTTGAATTACCTGTTAAAGGAGAAAAATTACTCTAAGAACACGGTCATTTCCTACAAAAACGATCTTAACGACCTCAACTCGTTTCTGGAAAAGAGTATGGGCAGTGAGTTTTCAATAAAGTCCGTCACAAAAGACGAGATAAGGCCTTATCTCCGAAGTCTTCTTTTGAATAAAATGTCGAAAAAGACCTACAACCGCAGAGTAGCCTCAATAAAAAGTTTTTTTAAATATCTTTTTGTCACGAACGAAGTGGAAAAGGATGTGGGCTCGGCCATAAGTTCGGTAAGGACAGAAACAAGACTCCCTGAGTTCGTCGGCAAAGAACAGATGATAAGCATAATGGAGCATTTTTCGGAAGAGGATTTCATTTCTTCAAGAGAGAGCCTTATTTTTGAACTTTTCTACGGAACGGGCATAAGGCTGTCCGAGCTCTATGATATGAGACTTGGAGATCTGAACGCGTCGAGGGATGTGTTCTCCGTTATAGGCAAGGGATCAAAACAGAGGATACTTCCCATGTCGGCCCATATAAAAAGAAAGTATGAGACATACTGTAAAGAAAGAGAGAAAGTCCTTACCGAATCCGGCATGAAAAGCGAATTTCTTTTCGTAGGTAATAAAGGGACGCATCTTTCAAAAAGGCAGATACAGAGAATAGTCGAGGAAAAACTAAAAGCTCTTGCCACGATACACAAGACCTCGCCTCATGTACTGAGGCACACTTTCGCGACGCACATGCTTGATATGGGTGCGGACATAATGTCGGTAAAGGAACTTCTTGGCCACGAAAGCCTCTCCACCACGCAGATATATACGCATGTGTCTCTGGAGCGCCTGAAGCAGATATACAAAAAAGCTCATCCGAAGGGGAACTAGATGAAAAAGAATTTTTTGACGGCGCTGATCGTTCTGTGCTCGGCCGTTTCGGCCTCATTCGAATCCGTCGCTATAAATCCCTCCTCTGTCAGGATCGGGAATATTTCCGGGTTCAAAAAAGGCGATATTTTAATACCGTGTACTGATTTTACAAAGATGTATTTGTCTGGAAGCTACCTGATCCCTTTCGGTCTTGAAGAGCTGGCTATGCAGGAGGCCGCGCTTTTCTTTGAGGTAAAGAACACGCCGCTGGTATTATCTTTTAAAAATTTCGGCAACTCCGATTACAGGGAAAACACCATTACGGCCGCTTCAGAAGTCTATTCTTTCAAAGGTATATCTTTAATACCGTCAATAAATTACTTCAATCTCAGAACCGTTCTCGGAAGCGAATTCAGCTGGGGCGCGGATTTAACTGCCCGTTACAATTTTACTGAAAGCCTTACGGGGATAATGTCAGTTAAGAACATCTATGTTCAGGAAAACGAAAAAATTGACATACCTGTGACAATGCATATAAATTTCAGATATTCGGCACCTGCTGGTTTCGCGGTCTATACCGGTATGGAAAAAGACGACACGAACGACGCGATATTCAAGACAGGTCTGGAATATATACCGATGGAAAATTTCTCATTCTCAGCAGGATATAATTTCGATCCGCAGGTTATCACTGCGGGTTTTTCGATCTGGTACAAAAACCTCACTTTCAATTACGGTATGAGCTGGCACTCCGAACTCGAGGATTCTCATTGTGCAGGTATAGTTTATGAATTCTAGGATAGCCATCCTGATCTTTACCGTTTTTCCGCTGCTTTTTTCTGTCGAAAGCGAATATCTGGAGTACGATGAGACGGTTTCGCTTCTTGACTATTTCAGGCAGTATCCGCTTAACATTAATACTGCGACAGAAGCCGGTATCTACGAACTTCCGCATATAAGCGAACAGGCTGCAGAGCTCATATACATCCGCATAAGGGATAAGGGAGTCATCTCAAGCCTGAAAACTCTGTCAGACGAAGGGCTGTTAAGCGCCGATGAGGCGGAGACTTTAAAAGACTGCGTCATATTTACAGAAGGCAAAAGAGACATCAGGGCCGGATACTATTCATTAAGGTTCACCCGCCGCATAGAGGAGTCAGTGGCCTATGCTGATTCTGTCTATCTGGGCAACAGAAGCCGGTTCAATCACAAGATCGGACTTTTCAGCAAAAATGTTTCGATGAACGCGATAATTGAAAAAGAGCCGGGAGAAATATATTACACCGACAACATGAAGGGAAATATTATAATAAGTGATGACAGTTACAGAGTGATACTCGGGGATTTCAATCTTAATTCCGCAACAGGGATGCTTCAGAAGGAAGGCTTTGTATTTGACAGATACGCCCTGAGTTTCTCAAAAGACCATCATGATTTCACCCGTCCGTCACCTTCCTCGAACGACTATTCGGGTTATAAGGGAGCCGCGGCCTACTACACTTTTTACGGGACGAGGATAACGGCGTTTAAGGGTTTTAAGGATCTGTCGGCCTCGCTGAATGAGGACGGGTCGGTAAAAAGCGTAAATCTTTACGCATACACGCGGACTTTGACCGAGATCGGAAGGTATCATAATACGGTACACGAAGTTACAGGAGCGGGGATCGGGGGGTACGATCTCGGTATCAGATATGCGGCCTCCGTAACAAGAGAGGAATTCAACAGAGAAACCGGTCCGGACGCAGATCTGAGAGAAGGGACAGCCGCCGAGCTGTCGCTTCAAAAGTCCGCGGGTGATTGGGATCTGAGAGCTGACGCCGCGACAGATCTGGACAGGTACAACCTCAAATTCGCCGCCCGTTTCAAAAACAGGGAGCTGTCAGCCGGTTTTCTCTACGGATACATGCAGAAAGACAAATTCTGCCTGACATCGCCGGGGATGTTCTACGGCGGCGGCGACGAGGAGCATGTCTGGGGTTTCAGGATGAAAATCCGTATTGCACAGAACATGATTTTTATTTCCGATAACATTTTTTATTCCGCGATTAAGGACGGTGCGGCATATCCCGGATCCGTCTATTCGGCAAAGACAAACCTGAAGTTAAAAGATGTGACGCTTGAACCCAACTTCATCTATAAGTACAGTGAGAGCGTTAACAGCGATTTTGTTACTGCCGAAAAAGAGGAGTATCAGGCAAAACTGAAAGCTAAATACGGGACAGAGACGATAGCCGCTACATCCTATTTGTCATATACCGACAAAGGAGGGGGAGCTTTCGGTTATATAATAGGCTCGGGCATAACTGCCGGAAGAAGGAGTTTTAAGGTCAGAACAGGAGCGGACATATATCAGACAAAAAACGGATGCCTGGTGTATTCCGCGATCGCGGATATAGGCAGATACGCCTCTCTCACATCTTTTTCGGGAACAGGTATGAGATCATACATTATGCTGCTCTATAAAGGTCAGACATTCGAGATCAGCGCCGGAATGTCGAGGAGGAAAAGGACCGACAGTGAAACGAGCGGGTCCGGATATGACCTTATAGGATCGGACACGGTTCACGATGCGGAAATAAACTTCAGACTGAATTTATAACGTATTTTTTAAATAAAAAGCCTTGTCAAGCACAACAATCTTTACTATATTAGTAAAATGTTTTTTGCGGGACGGGGAAAGTGAAGAAGGAATGTGTTTCAATACTGGGTTCGACAGGGTCAATAGGCGTAAACGCCCTGAAAGTCACGCAGGGCCTGAGCAATAAATTCAAAGTGAAATATATATCAGGATTTAACAATTACAGGCTTCTCGCAGCTCAGGCTGAAAAGTACAGGCCGGAATTCGTAATAGCTTCTGATCAGAACTACAAAAAGACAGTTGAGCTGTTAAAGGGCGGAAAATTTAAAGTGCTTGCCGGGGATGAGGGGCTGAAACAGGCATGCACTGATGAGGAAGTGGATACAGTGGTGAACGCGATAGTGGGATCATTCGGCCTCAAACCGACTGTATCCGCCGCGGAAAAAGGGAAAAAGATATGTCTCGCCAACAAGGAATCACTTGTTATGGCCGGCACATATATTAAAAAGCTGTGTAAGAAAACAGGCGCCAGGATAGTCCCGATAGACTCGGAACATTCGGCCATGCTTCAGGCGCTGAACGGCGAAAAAAGGGGATTTCTGGAAAAAATAATCCTGACAGCTTCCGGCGGACCTTTCAGGACAACAAAAGGTTCTTTGAAAAATGTTACCGTAAGCCAGGCGCTGAACCATCCTAACTGGGACATGGGCAAGAAGATCACAATAGACTCAGCAACGCTCATGAACAAGGGATTCGAGCTTATTGAGGCCGTTCACCTTTTCGATATGCCTGCGGACAGGATCGAAGTCGTAATACATCCCGAATCAATAATACACTCAATGATGCAGTTCGTTGACGGGTCAGTAATAGCTCAGCTCGGTCTTCCCGACATGATCCTGCCTATACAGTACGCTCTGACATATCCGGAAAGAATGGATCTGAAAGCTAAAAGGCTGGATTTTGCAAAAACAGGAAAATTTACCTTTTTTAAGCCTGACAGAAAAAAGTTCCCCGCGCTCGAACTGGCTGAAACAGCCGCTAAAGAGAACGGGACCCTGCCTGTGGTGCTTAACACCGTGAACGAGATCATGGTATACAAATTTCTTGACGGGAAGATAAAATTTACCGATATTGCTGATAATGTCCGGAGAGAGATGGAGGCTCATAAGAAAAATAGCGATCCATCGATAGGGCAGATAATAGAGCTTTCGGATGAGCTGTGGAGAAAATTAAAATAAAATTCTGGAGGAGAAAATGAAAAAACTGTTACTGCTGATCGTGCTTGTAAACATCAGTTTAATTTGGGCGCAAGGTGAGTATGATTTTAGCGTAGAATATGATGAACAGATAATTACGACTACAACAGAAGCAATGATAGTTTCCGATCCTATAACAATCATGTCTGTAGTAAACAAGGATCAGGAGTCTCAAATGGAAGTAGCCGACATGAACCTTGTAGCAGGTGCAGAAACTGATATAAGTAAAAATAAAAAGGTCTTAAACATTCCTGTTGCGTACAGATGGAAACAATTCGGCTTGAATGCAACAATTCCATACATTATGTCTAAAAAAGTAACTGTTTATGACTGGGCGGAAGACAAAAGCACGGATTACTCAACCAGCGGGCTTGGAGATATTGTCGCCTCAGTTTCTTACGGTAATCTTTATGAGCCATACAAGCTGTATTACGATATCAGTATCGGAGCTAAACTTCCGACAGGTGATGACGAGGCTGAAGACGACGGTAATCTCTTACCTCTGGGAACAGGATCTTTTGACATCAACACAGGAATATCTCTTTATAAATTCGAGGAAAATGCCACCTTCAAAGGAAAGCTGATGTATGTTTACAACGGTGTTATCGAAACAGAGAATACAGTTGAAAATATTTCATATGATACCAAGACAACAATAACCCAAAGCAGAGGCGGCCAGTTCGTTACAAGTATAGGGTTTGACTATAGATGGAAGTACAATTTGACATTCTCTTCGGATATTTCTTTCGGATGGGCTTTTGACGGTGAAACTGAGACAAAAACTGAAAACATATATGATGATCCCAGTTTTAACACATCAAATACTATCACAAACGACATATTCGGATATTCGTTCTCGGATGTGAGGCAGTCGGTAACATACAGGATCAGTATTTTTGATTTCTCGCTTGGATTGAGAGTCCCGGTTTATACTTACTCCAATAGCGAATCAAGCGTGGCAAATGTCAGCAGAAATTTCAGTGTTGTTTTCCGTACTAATTACAGAGTATTCTAGGAGAATCTGAGTGGCTGAAGCCGGTAAAAATAAGAGTGTAATGAGCACGATATGGTCGTGGAGACCGTCGTACGCCGTATATATAACGATCATGATAGCTTTTATTGTTACGCTCATTATGATAAGCAATCAGCTTCAGTATGTAAGAATACTCAAAGCTATCGAGCAGTCTCAGGTGTCGATGCCTGAAACGGGTCTCGGCTATTCGTCCCTGATACTGATTGGGTTCGTCAACCTCCTGATAATTTTGGGAGGAGTTCTGATATATACAATCCAGAGAAGGAGGAAATATACTGAGGAACTTGAAGTAATTCTTGAGGACCTTAAAAACTCTAAGGCCGAATCCGAAGCTATTCAGGACAGGTATGAACTTATAACTGAAAATATCACCGACGTCATTCTGACAACCGATATGCAGGGAAGGATCACATACATTACGCCGTCTATTGAAGGATATCTCGGAATAAAGTATACGGAAATGCTGGGTAAAAAGATCGAAAGTTACATTACGAAAAGATCCGTGAGGATACTGAGCAAAGATATTATTTTCAGGCGTCAAAACCCTGATAAATTCAAGGAAGTGACGACAAATGAGATAGAGCTTGAGGGCAAAAACGACCGCTCAATATGGGTCGAGCTTAAAACGATCGGTTATTCAGAAAAAGGCCAGCAGAAAGGTTATCTCGGAGTTTTCAGGGATATTACCCAGAGAAGGAAAACAGAAAGAGGGCTGAAATTCCACAGCGATGTTCTGTATAACATATCGGATGAGGTTAACATAGTTGATCTTGACGGCAAGATACTGTACGTGAATAAAGCAGTACTGAATGACCTGAATATCCAGAAAGATGATATTATAGGTAAAACAAAGTCAATCCTCCTACCCGACCCGGAATACAACATAAGCAAAACCGATATTATCAAATGGGTAAAAGAAAAAGGGCACTGGGAGGGCATTGTAGGAAACTACCTGCCGGACGGCAGGCGCAGGGTGGTATCCACACGGTCAAAACTGATATTTGACGAGAATAATGTCCCTGTAGGAATACTTTCAATTTCATCGAACATCACGAAAAAGATCGAAATGCAGAAAGAGCTTAAGCTTAGCGAAAGTAAATACAGCCTGCTGATCTCAAATGTGTCCGATGTTATCTGGACTTCCGATAAGGAATTCAACCTGAATTTCATTACAAAATCGGTCGAGAAATTTCTGGGTTACAGCCCCGAACAGCTTATAACTTTAAGAAAACGGGAGTATTTCAGCCCGGATTCACTCGAGAAGATCCAGAAAGTGCGTTCAAGGTTCCAGAACAATTTTAATAATGTGAACTTTCCAATCGTGTTCAACGCGGAGCTGATCTGCAGCGACAGGACCAGAAAATGGGCCGAGGCCAAGATAAATCCGCTTATTGACGAGAACGGAGTGTTCTCGGGATTTGTCGGAGTATGGAGGGACATTACAAGCTTTATTATTACAAACGAGAGGAACAAATCGCTTGAGGACAGGCTGGCCCAGTCCGAAAAAATGGAAGCGCTGGGAAGGCTGGCCGGCGGCGTGGCTCATGACCTTAATAATGTGCTTACGGGAATCGTGGCTTATCCGGATATACTTCTATTAAAACTGCCGGAAGACGATCCGATGAGAAAAAAGGTCATCGCGATCAAAAAAAGCGGACAGAAAGCCGCCGCCATAGTAGAAGACCTGCTCTCTCTGTCCAGACGGGGCGTCAACAAATTCGTTCCGCTCAACATTAATACCCTGGCCAAAGACATTCTGGATTCTCCCGAGGTCGAGAAACTGAAAGTTTACCATCCGGAGATCAGGTTCAAGTTCAGCGAGGGTAAGAATGTTCCTTTCATTTCAGGAGCTGAGTATCAGATATCAAAGGTCATAATAAACCTGCTTACCAACGCCTGCGAGGCGATGCCTTCAGGCGGGAACATCTTCATTTCCACATCGTTCGAAAGTTCTTCGAACGGGCCGCTGAAGTATAAAAATATTCCGGACGGCGACTACGCCGTTCTTACCGTCTCTGACGAGGGTATAGGGATATCAAAAGAAGACCAGAAAAAAATATATGAGCCGTTCTTTACCAACAAGGTCATGGGAAGAAGCGGAACCGGGCTCGGTATGGCTGTTGTATGGGGAACGGTCCAGGACCACAACGGGTACATTGAGCTTAACAGCAGAGTGGGCGAGGGGACTACATTTGAGATATATCTTCCTTCGCTTTCAGAATCAACAGCCTTTGAGAGCGATATTAACGAACATGCGACCATAAAAGGGAAAGGGGAGAAGATACTGATCCTTGACGACGAGGAGATCCAGCTCGAGATCGCGGATTCGCTCTTCTCTGAACTGAACTATAAGGTCAGAGCTATTTCAGATCATGCAAAACTGATCCGGGAGATTGACGATTTTAAACCTGATCTGCTCATTCTCGACATGATCCTGTCTGAGAATATAGACGGTCTTGATGTATACAAAAATATGCTCGATCAGGGAAGAAATGTAGATACTATAATAGTAAGCGGATTCTCGGAAAGCGAAAGGGTGATCGAAGCTGTATCACTGGGTGTTAAAAGATACATCAAGAAACCGTTCACTATAGAAGAAATAGGCAGAACCATAAGAGAGATCCTGGATAAAAATGAATAGGTCCGGCTGCGGAAAGAACATAAAAGAGATCTCTGAGGAAGAGAACAGCGCTCTTAAGATAAATGCCGGCACCGGCAGGCACATTAAAACGACCGACGGGTTCGATAATTACCTGGATAAAAAACGCAAGAAAATTTCAGAAGAAGAGTTCATAAACGGCATTTATGCCGGCGACAGGGTCATACTCGGAAGAGCACTCACACTTATTGAGAGCAGGCGCCCGGACGATAACGAGCTATCAAAAAGGATTATTAACCGCTGCCTTCCGCGATCGGGAAATTCAGTCCGCATCGGCATAACCGGAGTGCCGGGCGCCGGTAAAAGCACATTTATTGAGGCTCTGGGACTGTATCTGCTTTCACTGGGCAAAAAGATCGCGGTCATGGCGGTCGACCCGAGCTCCAGCAGGTCCGGCGGCAGCCTGATGGGCGACAAGACCAGAATGGAAAGGCTTTCCGGGCAGAAGAACGTGTTCATCCGGCCGTCAGCCACATCGGGATTTCTGGGCGGGGTGAACAGAGCCACCCGCGAGGCCGTTATCCTTACAGAGGCCGCCGGCTATGATGTGATACTTATAGAGACTGTAGGGGTCGGTCAGTCTGAGGTTCTTGTTCACTCAATGGTGGATTTCTTCCTCCTGCTGCAGATAGCCGGTGCCGGGGATGAGCTGCAGGGAATAAAAAAAGGTATAATGGAAATGGCAGATGCTATTGCGGTAACTAAATCTGACGGAGATAATGTGATCAGAGCCCTGCAGTGTAAAAAAGAACTCGAGAACGCCCTTCATTACTCTTTGAATTCAGACAGCGACTGGTCAGTCCCTGTTGTCACAGTGTCTTCTCTGGAGAATAAAAATATCGGCGAGGTATGGGCGGTCGTTAAAAAATATATTAAGCTGATGAAGGATAACGGCCGGTTCGTTTCAAAAAGAAGGTCCCAGACCGCGGAATGGATGAGAACGGCTATTATTTCCGCGCTTGAGAGCAGATTCTATAGTTCGGAAAAAATAAAAAAACTGTTTCCGGTTTATGAGCGAGATGTTCTGGAAGGTAAGCTCACAGCCGTTACGGCGGTAGATGAACTGATCTCGATGTTCAATTCGGGAGAAATATGAAAGCGTTAATCTTTTTAATATTCTGTGCAGGTATCTACGCTCAGACCATTAATTATTCAGTAAGGATCATCTACTTAAAGCAGGAAAGAGACATAACAACAAAGATCAATAATTTCGCGGCTTCTCTTGAAAAACAGATGAACAGCCACGACTGGAAGTTCCCGCACAACGATTTTGAAAAAATTGAAACGAATATTAATGTCAATATCGAAAAAACAATATCCGGCCAGAATTATACCGGAATAATTACGGTCAGCAGCGGGCTGGCTACGGCGACAAGGCCTTCAATAGCTTTGAAGAAGGATATATTCTATAACGAGCTGGATGTTTCTTTCAGCATGAATTATGAGGACGAGCCTGATATAATCAGATTGAATTCGTCATCAATAGAGAGTATCGTGATGTTCTATGCCAATCTTACGCTCGGCGAGGTTTTCGACAGGCTTTCATATACCGATCAGAAGAATTTCAGGCTGGAGGGCGATCATTATTTCACTAAGCTTTATGAGTTCGAGAACCTCCTGGTGACCGCAGCCGACAGAATAAGCTGGAAAAAGCGCCTGGATATAATTAATAATTACAGGATCAACAAAAATCAGGAACTCAGAAAACTTAACGCATACATATATAACGCCGTATATTTTTATAACAAAGGCAAAAAGGACAGAGCTGTTCTTTTCATCGAACCCGTAATCGAAACACTTTCCAACATTACTGACCTGCCGGAACTTTTTTTTATGAATAATTTCTATGCTTTGGGTGAAGTGTTCAGCCTCTCGAAAAATGAAGAACATCTTGATTTTCTCATAAGAATGGACCCGTCTCACGAGAGTTTTTATTCGGGAAAAAAGCCGAAAGAGAAACCGGTCCGCGACATGCCTTCAAAGAACGGCTTAAATTAATTATTTTAATGTTGCGTAAAAAAAATAAGCTCCATATATTTGGTATGTATGAGAAATCATACATAATGTAAATACTACTAATCATGAGCGGGAGAAGATCCTATGAAAAAAATAAAATTACTTTCGGCAGTAAGCGCGTTGGCGGCTCTTTCTTTATCATCGTGCCATACGGAAACTCCATCGGGGATAGACAATATTAACCCAAAGGCTGAATTACTGTATGTTTACAACGATACGGACACGCTTTATAATTCAAACGATTCGACCGCTTTCGCTGATTTTTCACTGAGCATTCTTGATGGAGACCATTACCTGAAATTCAAGGCTGAAGATAATGGGGAACTTTATAATGTGAGACTAATTGCCGAGGACAGATTTACAAATGAAAGATACGAGATAAAAAGACAGAACGATCCCGTGCAGGGTGAAAATACGATCAAGTTCAATTACAGGGAATTCCCTCCGGTCCAGGACTTAAGCCCTCAGGAGTTTTACATGCTCATAAGGATTGATGACGAGTCTGAGAACTATTCGGAGACAATAAAACTTGGATTCAATGTTCTTAGGGTACTGCAGTTCGACCTGTTTTATGAAGCTCTGGGGAAAATTAAAGAGATCCAGGGAGACTCGATCGATTTCAGAGAGAAGAACAATAAGCTGGCGTTTATGCAGTTTATGTCAAAAGGCTGTGTGTCATGCATAGAAGAAGCTCAGGCCATGAAAGCTTTTTATGCCGATCCCGCCTTTGACTTAAACAAATACAGCCACTCTCTGTTCGGGAACGATACATTTACTGAAGCTGAGTTCCTAAGTTTCAAGACAAGGGATTACAAACTTCCTTTCGACTGTTTCTGGGACGGGGACGGTCGGATCAGGGAATTTTTTGAGACACTGGCCGGAACGAATATAGAAAACGATGTTTTTGCAGTATTGCCGAACGGTAAGATAAGAAAATACAATTATCTTGAAGGCGGCTTTGAGGACTGGGTTCACGGCATCTATACCGAAGCTTATCCGAATAAATAACTAAGGGAATTAGAATATGAAAGAACTTCTGTTAATAATTGTCTGCGCTTCGGCCGTTCTGGCTCAGGAAGTGAATGTCACCGCCACCAACACGATGAGATTCGGTACCGGCAGAGAATGGGTGGGAGATAAAAAAGACATTGAAGTGCCAAAACAATATTTTGAGGACTGGATTGACATTGAACTGTCTAAAGGGAATTTTTCAGCAGGACTAAGGTTCGAGGCGGCCGATTCAAGCTCGCACAACGAATCAATTAAGGATATTACAAGGCTTTATTTCAGTTATATGAATAAAGGCGTGAACATAACTGCCGGCGATTTTTACGGGTCTTTCGGCCGGGGGCTCGTTCTGGGCTTAAAGGAATCAAAAGCCGATTTTTTTGACAGCAAGGTAACGGGCGGAAAATTTGAGTACTGCGGAGACTTGTTTGGAGTAAAAGCGCTTGGAGGAAAGAGTTATTTCAAATATATCAATGATTACGAACCCGCTCTTCAGACAGTCGATCAGATGGATAATTCTGTGCTGGGGGCTGAAGTAAGTCTTCCGGTGAGTTCATATTTCGGTTCAAACGACATAGCGGTCAACATTGGAATGTCATATATTAATGTAAAGGGCGATGCGGTACCGGAAAACCAGTTCCTGTTTTCCGAAATGTTCATCAAAAAGACCGATATTGGAGGCCTGAGCACAGAGATTACATGGTCGGACTGGGAATTTTATAACGAATACGCTCTGAAGAGAACAGAGAGAACTCCCGCTCAGACAGGCTGGGCGAATTATTCATCGCTCACTTACGCGGTAAAAGGATTCAGCGCGTCGCTTGAGTTCAAGGACTATTATAAATACGGCACCAACCCGAACGAGCCGTCCTCCGGATTTATTCCCTATCAGTCAGCTCCGGAACTTACGATAGTCCACTCGTCGCATCTTCTCAATACCCACCCGCACGAGGTCAATCCCAACGACGAGATCGGATATAAACTGTCCGCTATGTACCAGATCAGCGACGGGCTTGATATGAGCGGAAATTTCGCTTTCTCTTCAAAGCATAACGGGGGAAGCGTTCTGCCTGAGCCGGATGAAGAATATCTTCCTTATAAGGACATCTGGATAGGATCGTCTTTTGTAAGTGAAGGCTACGGAATCACAGGAGGAGCGGGTTATTTTTCCGACGCTCCGCTCAGCAAAGGTGTAAACAAACTTATAATTCCCGGAGAGGAAGATAATCCTGAGGCGTACTACGATGAAAGAATAACTCTTATGGGTGAATATTTTCTCAAATTAAACGACAGGTCAAAAGTGGCGTTCTGCGGTGAGTTCCAGAAAGTATCAAATGAATACATGAGCGAGGATTACAACGATATATACGCCTCCGCCGAATATTCTTATTCGCCGCTGGGATATATCAGCGTTTCGATGATAAAAACATCGCAGGAAGTTTCCGGAGACGCGCCCGACATGTGGCTGGGCCTGGAGACCGGCATAAACATTATGGAAAACCACAAGCTTGAACTGTTCTACGGGCGCGAAAGGGCCGGCGTCAAGTGCTCGGGCGGGACCTGCAGGCAGGTTCCCGAGTTCGACGGGTTCAAAGTAACGCTGGTATCGGAGTTTTAAAAACTCAACAAAACAATTGCTTTTTCAGACGGAATAGATTATATTTCGACCCTTGAAATATGACGCGCTACAAAATTAAGGAGTAACAAATGAAAAAAGGGATACACCCGAAATATGAAAAAGCCACCGTATCCTGCGTGTGCGGAAACAGTTTCGAAACAAGGACAACAGTAGGCGAGATCAAAGTCGAAATATGCTCGAAATGCCATCCTTTCTATACCGGAAAAACAAGGATACTTGACACTGCCGGCAGGGTTGACAAATTCATGAAAAAGTATAAGATCGAGAAAAAAGACGAATAATAACTTTTATCATTTGAAATACGGTCATTAAAGCGCATATTAACTCTATGCGCTTTTTAATTTAAAGACGGAGATGTTTTTTGAAACAGGAAGAAAAGATCAGTATAGGCGGCCAGGCGGTCATTGAGGGAGTGATGATGAGATCGCCGGAATATGTGGCCACTGTGATAAGAAGAGCTGACGGAAGCACGGAGAACCTTGTTCGCAGATTCGTTCCGGTTACAAAGAGGAACAAGAAGCTCAACATACCTGTCCTGAGGGGGGCGATAGGCCTGTTCGAGATGATGAAGCTAGGGATAGGCACTCTGAACTGGTCCGCCGATAAAGCGGTCGAGGATGAGAAAAAGGCTAAAGGCAAAGATGCCGGCCCTGAGAAAAGATCTTTTGTTAATAAGGCGCTTGACGCTCTGGGCACTTCGGCGGTCATGATCATCGCTCTGGGGATATTCATGTATATTCCCTACAAGATCACCGATCTTCTGGAAAGGTTCAACACGAACCAGTTCCTGTTCAATCTTTCGGCCGGGATAATAAGGACGGCATTCATAATATTATATATGTACGCGATAAGTTTTATGAAGGATGTGAAAAGGCTTTTTCAGTATCACGGAGCGGAGCATAAGGCGATCGAGGCCTTTGAAAAAGGGCTTGAAATGAATGTTGAGAATGTAAGATCGCAGACAAGGTTCCACCCCCGCTGCGGAACAAGTTTTATCCTAATAGCCGCCATCATCACAATAATAATTTTTTCCGTCTTCGACAGCTTTTACTATATGTTCTATACATATCCGGACATTCTTTCAAGGATCGGCGTGCACCTGCTGTTTCTGCCTTTCGCGGCCGGAGTTTCATTCGAGCTTTTAAAACTCTCCGAAAAGTATTCCAGGATAGGACTTGTCAACGCGCTTATCCAGCCGGGATTGTGGCTTCAGCATATAACTACCAACGAGCCTGATGAGAAACAGCTTGAGGTCGCAATAGAATCGGTGCTGCTTTCAACACAATATCTGAGAGATAAAGCCTCCCCGGAGGTGAAATGAAGCATCTGCTGTCTCTTATCCTGTCTTTGTTTTTTATACTGAACGCCCAGTTCTCTAGCGGGGTCGATTATTCAGTGAAAGAAGTGACTGTTCCCGACAGGGTCAGCGCCGGATTTCTTTTCGAAACCGGAAAAACCGAATGGTCTTTAAATTACGGTACCGATCAGAAATTCTCTGCTGTATCGGAAATGACGGGGTTCGGATATGAGGCAGGCGGGGAGACTCGCTTCAAAAACATTAAGGCTGATTACGGGATTTTACATATATTCAGGGAGATGAAAAACTCAGCCTCGAACGACTCAGCCGGAGGCGTCTCAAATCTCTATCCCGACAATATAACTTTTCAGGATGTCCGTATGGACGCGGAAATATTATTCAGAGACAGATACGGTTTGTCCGTCAGGTTCGCATACATATCTGACGGGGACAGATGCGCCTCTTCAGCCGGAGTGGGATTGAGATATGCGGCAACTAATGAGGCCGGAAGGAGAACAGAATTTTATTTTAGTAAGAATTTCATAATTGAGGAAAAATTTTCAGGCACAGTGTTTATGACTGAACCGGAACCTGACTGGAGAACCGGAATAAAATATTCGGCACCGGGAAAGACATCTGAATTCTCTGTCAGCGCCGAATACTCATGTTTTGAAGGCGATGAACTCAAAGATGATCAGAAAGGATTTATCCGCGCCGAATTATCATACGGCCTCACATTTGAAAAAGCGGGGAGCGCGGTATCAGCCGGGGCGGGAACATGCCTGGCGTCAGACTTCACTCTTCCAAAGATACGGCTGCCTTTTTTCTATTACAGCCTGACATATAAGAACACCCTTGTCAAAGACAGACTTGATCTTCTGATCGGCTGGGATTATAACGCCTATGAATCCGACATAAGGTACATTCCGGGATTTTCCGGTATCATGCCCGCCGGAACAGGAGCGGAGGCGGTCAACGAGATATACGGCGTGAACAGGCTGAGCGTCAGGCTCGATATTAAATACTAGGTATCCTATGGATAAGCAACAGAAATACATTGAGCTTGTGAAGAATATTAAAGCGCTTATTGAGAATGAAGACGATATGATATCCAAGATGTCAACAATATCCTGCGAGACCTTTCACGCTTTCGACCATTTCAACTGGGTCGGTTTTTACCGGAGAACGGGGGAAAGGACGCTAAAAGTCGGCCCTTACCAGGGCGGACACGGCTGTCTCGTCATTGACTTCGACAGGGGAGTGTGCGGCCGGTGCGCGCGGGAAAAGAGTGTCCAGATAGAGAACGATGTTACAAAACTGCCTTATCACATAGCCTGCTCTTCAGATACCCGCGCGGAGATCGTTCTGCCGGTAATAATAGGCGGAGAACTTGTTGCAGTTTTTGACCTTGATTCTCCAGTTCCCGGCGCTTTTGATGAAACAGACAGGAAGTACCTTGAGGAAATAATAGGACTGATATAAATTAAAAAGCCCCGGAAAACCGGGGCTTTTCTTAACATTGAATCGTTACAGGTTTCTCCAGACAACAGTTTCCCATGTTGGTGAGTTGCCTTTCAGTTCAGATGACCATCTGTGAAGCCTGTTCAGGCCGTAGAGGTCTTCCTGCCAGTTAAAACTTGGGCTTGTTCCGCACATTGGCGGCAAATTCTCGTCAGGATCGGTATATCTGTTATCCTGAATGAAAACCTTTGGCCATTTTTGGGCGGTGTCCGCAGGGCCGCTCATTATCTCCTGTTGATCAAGAACCATAGTAGGACCGATGTTATACAGTCTTAATGGCGTATTACCAACGCCTTTTGCCGTAAGCTCTCCGAATTTAGTTATATACGCCGATGTTGAGAATATCTCTTTTTCAATCGGGAAATATATCGGAGGTTTATTTTTGTCAAATGTTTCTACCCCAAGCTGTGACAGAACAGCCATGTGTCCTTTGGGGTCAATATCTATCATTTCCTGCCACATTCTTTCCAGCCATTCTTCTTTTGGAACAGCAAGATCTTTATTGCCAATCTTTAGGAACCAGTCAAGTGTAGGCTGCATTTCATCAAGGTAGAAATGGTTGGTAACATATACCTGACTTGTTTCTGTAGCCAGTGCGAAATCCTCGCCGCATCTACCCTCGATCGTGACCGTGCCGAAACCTTTTGGTACAGCTATTCCGGTGTTTTTCCCGGTCCCTTTACCGATCGGAAGAGTCTTAATTATCTTTGAGAAGTTGTTGTTTAAGTAAAGGTTGGCAAAGGTCTGTCTAGCACCTCCAACATCTTTCGTCTCAAGCTTAACATTTATAACCGAGTTGGCGCTGAAACCGTCGGCTACAGTAGGGAAATATATTCCTCTGGAAGGACCGAATTTGACGATGTCTTCCCATGTCCAGATGACATTGTCAGTCGGCAGGCGGTCCATTCTGTTAACATAACCGGCCAATAAGGATGTTCTTGCGAGGTCATCCGCCTCGGCCTGGTTACTTACTGCTGCAGAATTTATTCCGAGCCCGTATGCGAAATTGTCGGTTAGATCTGTGAAGAGATTCTTATCGGTTTTATACCAGCTGACATCCTGCGAAGAAGATTTCACTATCCCGTAAAATGTCGGGCCTTTCTTTGTTGAACCCGTGATGTAGTCAAAGTGTACAAGCCCCCCGTAATAGCACGGACCGTATCTTGTATCCTGTTCGTTGAATCTGCCCTTTACTCCGTGGAAGCCCGACATCGCAAGCGTCGTGTTGATCGATTCCCCCATTTCCCAAAGCGGATTGTAATTGTTTATATCGTAGTTGAAAACATTTGTAAGGCAGACATTCGCCCAGTCCCCGTTCTCTGGATTCCATGAATAGGAATCAAGTATCCAGACAGCCTCGGAAGGTTTGTTTAACCTTGGACCTTTATACCTGACCGTGATGAGTTTCAGACCGTTGAAATTGTCAAGCTCAGGATTTATGATGTCCGCATTACCCTCAACAAGCGACGACTGGTGAAGGTAAACAATGTCACCCTGAGCAGTATTCTCACCTTTCGGGAACTTTGACGCATAAGTCGTTGTCCCGTTGATGTCCTGGTAAACAGCACCTTTGGTTGAAGGAGCTTCGTAAATGTTCGGCCATTTTATTCTGACTGTGTCAGGTAGATTAATCCACCAGTTGACATTATAATTGGAAGCGCTTTCAGCTGCCCAATACATTGTAAGATTTCTCACATTCGCGTTGGATGATCTAGTTGAATAGTCAGAAATCGAAAGAAAACCGGCAGCCATAATAAATAACACCGTGATTATCATTATGGCTGTTACCAGTCCGAAACCTTTTTTATTTCTTATCTTCATGATTTCCTCCGAAGATTGTTTGTTTACAAATTCAGACCGCGGTGCCTGCAGAAGTAACTTGTTTTCTCACTGCTGTACCAGTAATCTGACCATGTCATTGAGTAATAATTGTACATGTACACATCGGCGCCCATATAGAACCCGTCGTACGGAGTGTTCCCTCCGTCCGGATAGCTGAAATAGGGATATATCTGTTTAAATGCGGCCTTGCCTCCATCCATCAGCTTATACAGTTTCTGCTTTCCGTCAGGTCCTGTCCTGACGGGGCAATAGATATATCCGCCGGTATCAATGTCGTAAGAGCCTGTTGCCGACCATTTTACGGTCTCTTCAGAACCGTCGTTCAGCCTTTTTGTTATCTGGATTTCGGGTCCCCAGTTTCCGGGAATGAATATCTTGTAACCTTCCCTGATGTCTTTCCCGATATCGTTAAGTATAATGTGGATTGTAGAGTTGAACGCAGCCTGCCGGGCGCCTCTTATCACAATTCTGTTTGAATTAGCTACGACGTTGACTGTCCCTAATCCAATTATACCTGCTATAAGCGAAACGACGATGACTTCAATCAGCGTGAAACCTTTTTTATTTTTCATCATGGTTCACCTCGTTTTTAGAAGGGCGTTGTATATTCGCCCGATTCGTTGGTTAGCATTGACATCCTGACAGTGTTTCTCGGTCCGCCTCCATTCCAAGTAACAGTGGCAGTAACAAGCGTCAGATCGCTTGCAGGGCTGGGGAAAACTGTTCCGTCAACTGACAGTGTTAATAGATACTCCTGTTTCATGGTGTAGTTGTACATCTGGTAAACCGGGGTTGGTGTTTTGTACATGTCCAGCCAAGACTGAACCTGAGGTTCATTGAGGCGGTTCATAATCTCGTTAAAGTGCTCGTTGATTATTTTTGTCGCATTCAGGCGGTGTGTACTTCTGGTCACCATGTCGTTGGAATAAACGAAACTGAACAGGAGGGAAACTATCCCAATGGACAGTATCAGAGCGGTTACAAGAACTTCTATCAGCGTAAATCCTTTTCTCATTTTTGCTCACCTCACTTTTGTGAAATTCCGGCTTTGCCGGTTTTTTGTTAAAATCACCCTGATCGAGGACCCATCAGGGCACCACAAGACTCTTTTTATCTTATCTTTTCCGTTACCTCCCTTTTTAGTTCAACATACTCTACAACGCATCAACATGCCCGCTACTTCCCCTGAACCTTAATATAGTGAAAAAAACAGCAAATGTCAATATTTTTAAGGGTCAATTTTCTTAGGGCCTTCGGATTTTTTCATACTTCGTGTTAACATTGTGCTTAATTTATTGCTGATCTCGGTAAATCTTTTTTCCACAGTCCTGAACTCATTGGTATGCACTCTATTGCCTTTTTCATCTCTTTCGGTACTGCTCAAATTGAATTCTGTGAGGAGGATGTGTATTTCTCCGTTAAATTCCTTTAAAATTTCTTCATATTTACCGGAGCCGAACTCCGCTTTGTCAAATCTTGGTTCATACTTTGCGATTATCGCCTCCAGATCATCCAGTTGCTCATTCAGGGGTTTATGCACTGCCGGTTTAGAACAGGAATTTGTGGAGATTATCATTATCATTCCAAGGAATAGATACATCAAATTCTTCATCGTTTCTCCGTATTTAAGTTAAACGCAATATAAACAGTCTGCGGGAAAATGACAAGAAAATAATTGCTTGAATTTTTATGATATTCCGGATTGATTTGTTTCAAAACATTGACTATATTACTGTCAAACATACGGAGGTGCATCATGAAGAAAATATTCTCGCTGATTCTTATTATTTTTGCCTTGTGCGCATTCGCGCAGACCGCAAAAGGCTCGGGCGGGCCTGATTCTTTCGGCTACACATGGAAAGACTCTGACGAAACAGGCGGCCCTGTTTTTAACTGGAACGACATATCCGGTGTAGGTGCCATGCTGAACCTTGGTGACGAAGGTGTTTCAACAGCTGTCAACATAGGTTTTACATTCAATTTCTACGGTAACAATTATAACAGCCTCTACATTTGCAGCAACGGATTTTTAAGTTTCAGCAGTCAGGCTATCGGCCCGCACCTCTATCAGAACACGGCACTGCCCAACGCGAACCAGCCGAACAATCTGCTCGCGGTGTTCTGGGATGATCTTGACATGAGTAATATGGGTAATGTTTACTATCATTACGACAGTGTTCTGAAGAAGTTCACCGTCCAGTTCGAAAATGTTCCTCTGTACGGAGAAGAGAGTATCGGCGGAAACACTTTCCAGGTTATTCTCTATAACGATAACAGGATCGAATATCTGTATAAAGAACTTGAAGGTACGATCAGCATGTCAACCGTAGGCATAGAGAACTCCGCGGGAAATATCGCGACCCAGCTCTCCTACAACAGCTCTGCTTACCTGAAAAACAACCTCGCGGTAGAATTCTGCCCTCCAAGCACAAAATGGCTCTGTATTAATCCAAAAAGGGGAACTGTATCGGGCGATTCTCAGTTGTCAGTAACCGCGGATTTCAACGCGTCAGGTCTAAGCGCGGGCAGGTACTACTCGAGTATAGATATATATTCAACAGACCCTGATACGCCCGTTCTGACGATCCCCGTCAAATTCAATGTTTATGAGCTGACCGCACCTCAGAATCCTGCGATATCAGTATCAGGCGGGAACGTTACTCTTACATGGACGGCCGTTCCTTACGCGTCAGGATACAAGGTATATTCAGGAGCAAATCCTTACGGGACTTTGACAGAGGACACTTCGGGTTCATTTACCGGCCCGACAACATGGACGACCGCCGCGGGGAACCAGAAAGCTTTCTATAAAATAACTGCTGTCGACGCGAAATAGCGCAGGGATTTATATATTATTTGAGTGAGGTGTAAAAATGAAGATTATTGTAAGTGCTGTTTTGATGTTACTTGCGGTGTCGGTCTATATGGGCTGCTCCGATGACAAATCTCCGACAAAACCGCCTGCTGATACTGTACTCGAGGTTTATGTTACAGATATTGCAGATACCTCGGTAGTCGTGGTGAACGCCAATGTGGTCGTTTACATGGCCGAGACAAGCCAGGCGGTCACCAGAGGTCTTACAGGCACAGATGGGAAATGCAGTTTTAAAATTGATCAGGGAAATTATTATCTGATCGTGAGCGCTCAGGGTTACGACCCGTCCCCGGCACCCAATGTTACGCCTGTTCCTTTTTTTGTCGAAGGCAGGAAAACAACACTCCAGACAAGAAAATTATCAGAGAACCCCATCCCGGACTCAGGATATATAATCGGTGCGGTTGAGCCTGTAATAAACAATGTTCTCGCCACAGCGGAAAATATATCGGACCTAAAAAAATACTCCGGCATTACTGGGCCTGACGGCGTGTTTATAATATACAATGTGCCCTACGGTATATATAACATTGAAGCTTTCAAGTCAGGTTATAAACAGACTTCGGCAGTAACGGACACACTTTCTGCCGATACTCAGAACAGTCAGGTCACTATCGGAATGGAACTCTATACAGGCTCTATACTTACGGGAAAACTGAGTTTTATAGCCGGCGCGGTCGCTAAGAAAACGGATATTGTGCTGAGGGATCCGAAGACTCTTGACATTATTCCGGGGCTGACAACATATACTAATGTCCTGAACAACGAGTTCGCTTTCAACGCCATCCCCGACGGCGAGTTCATTCTGTGGGCATCACTTGAGAACGACAGCAATGTCATGGACCCCGATAAAAATCTCGGCGGAATAAATGTTACATTTCCTGACAATACAGGTCTTTTCAGGCAGATCGACATAACCGGTGCAATTGATATCGTGTCTCCGACAAATCCGCCTGATTCGATCTATGCTTTTCAGGCTGATTCTCTTAGGCCGCTTTTCACATGGACCAAGCAGTCTTCGTACTCATCTGTGAAAGAATACATAATTGAGGTAAGAGATATAAACGGCAAAAAGATTTGGGGCGGTTTTGAGGGCACTGTAATTCAGCACGAACAGATACCCGGGTCGGCTGTAAGCTACAGGTACCCTGATTCTGCTCCCGCGCTTGAGCCGGGAGAAATTTACCAGTGGAAAATATATGCCGATAAGGATGCGACGCTTGATATTCAGGGACTGCTTTCTTCTTCTGAGGACCTCATGGGATTATTCAAGGTGCCGGCACCCGCAGAAGTAAAAAAATAGACCTCCCCTCACTCATGATAAAGCCCGGTCGAATCCGGGCTTTTTTTATTTAAATATTATAAAATATTTGTTTGACAAAACACAAATTTAAAGCTATTTTTCCATACTGTTTATATATGTGAAAAAATTCACAAATTAAACTCTGAAATATTGAAATAAAACGGAGGGACGGCAGAAATGCTCGAACAGAAAACAGTAGAGAAGATACTCGAACTGAAAAACAAATATCCGTGGAAGGAATCGGCCCTGATGCCCGCGATGATGTATGCGCAGAAGTCGGGCGGCAACTATCTTTCCAAAGAGGATATGGAAGAGGTCGCGAGACTTGTCGGTGTTGCATCCGGAAAAGTTTACGGCGTGGCTACTTACTATACGATGTACAACACAAGGCCGGTCGGGAAATTCCATCTTCAGGTGGATACAAATATCCCAGCCACTTTATCAGGGGCGGTCAAAGTTCTGGATTTCATAAAAAGAGAGCTTGGAATAGAACCTGGCGAGACTACCAGGGACGGCCTATTCACTTTAAACGAAGTCGAATGTCTGGCATCATGCGGAACATGCCCCGTGATTCAGGTCAACGATGTTTATTTTGAGAATATGACCGTTGAAAAAACAAAAGCACTTCTCGATTCGCTTAAAAAAGGCGTTATGCCTAAGCCCGAAGAACCTGTTTATTTCGGCGGAACCAAATGCAATGTGCTTTTGAAAAACAGGACAGTTAAAAATTCTACCTCGATCGAGGTTTACAAAAAGAACGGCGGTTATAAAGCGCTGGAAAAGGCTCTTTCTATGGAACCGTCAGACATCCTGAACGAAGTTAAAGCTTCCGCTATCAGGGGAAGAGGCGGAGCCGGTTTCCCTGCCGGAGTAAAATGGGGATTTCTGGCAAAAGGCACAGGCAAGCCTGTTTATCTGGTCTGCAACGCGGACGAAGGAGAGCCGGGAACTTTTAAGGACAGGCAGATAATGGAGTACGATCCGCACCTTCTTATTGAGGGAATGATAATTTCCGCAAGAGCGATCGGGTCGAAACTCGGATTTATATATATCAGGGGTGAGTTCGACTGGATAGCCGATATTCTCGATAAAGCGATCGACGAAGCAAAGGCTGACGGGCAGATGAAGGATTTTGACATCATAGTCCACAGGGGAGCAGGAGCTTATGTCTGCGGAGAGGAGACCGCGCTTATTGAGTCTATCGAAGGAAAAAGGGGCCAGCCGAGGATGAAACCCCCGTTCCCGGCGGTAGAAGGCCTTTACGGATGCCCGACCATCGTGAACAACGTTGAAACTCTGGCAAGCGTGCCGTTCATAGTCGAAAAAGGCGCTGACGAATTTAAAAAGTTCGGATACGAGAACAATACAGGGTTCAAGCTCTACGGCGTAAGCGGCTGCGTGAATAAACCCGGTGTTTATGAATATCCTATGGGCGTGCCTTTTTCGGAACTTCTCGAAGCGGCTGGTGGAGTTAAAGGCAGGTTCAAAGCCGTTATAGTCGGCGGTTTGTCCGTTCCGATCCTTAAGGCCGATGAGACCGAAGGGCTGAAAATGGACTACGACTCATGCATTAAAAAGGGAACAATGCTTGGATCCGGCGGCGTAATGGTGATCAACGATGAGTTCTCTATTCCGGAACTTGCCTACAGAACGATAAAGTTCTATGCTCACGAGAGCTGCGGAAAATGTACCCCCTGCAAGGAAGGTTCCCATACGATAGTAAAGATACTCGGAAAGCTTTTAAAAGGCCAGGCGGTTCAGGCTGACCTCGACAATATGGTAAGAATACTCGAATCGGTTAACGAAGGCGGTTCTACTCTTTGCCCGACAGGCCAGGCTTTCGCTATGCCGATCAAGGCGATGTATGAAAAATTCAAAGACGAATTCCAAAAATTAATAAAATAACAAAACAAACGGAGAGTGTAATGAATATCACCATTAACGGCAGAACAGTTGAGGCTAAAGAAGGGCAGACGATCCTTCAGGCCGCGCTTGCCAATGGTATTTACATCCCTCACCTTTGCTATCACGACAAAGTAGGCGCCGCGGGAAAATGCAGGGCCTGCGTTGTGGAAGTGGAAGGAATGAGAGGGCTCCAGACCTCCTGTTCAGTTAAGCTGAGGGACGGAATGGTAATCAACACGACATCTGAAACTGTTGTCAATGCCCAGAAACTCGTTATCGACCTGATGCTCTCATCAGGCACCCACGACTGCCTTTCCTGCGAGCAGAACGGGGACTGCGAACTTCAGGACGCGGCTTATTTCTTAGGCATCGAAAGAGCGTCCGTCCAGTACGGCGAGATCAACAGGGAATTCGACACATCGTCGGAATTCGTCTATGTTGAGAGGAACAAATGTATTTCCTGCGGAAGATGTGTCGCCGCATGTAATACCACTGTCGTCAATCAGGTGCTCGATTTCGGACACAGGGGACACCACACCGAGATCGTATTCGACGCCGACAAGAAAATGGGCGAATCCTCATGCGTGCAGTGCGGTGAGTGTTCCCAGATGTGCCCTGTAGGTGCCATAGTTGACAAGAACGCGAGAGGCAAAGGAAGAACATGGGAGCTTAAAAAAGTCGAAAGCGTATGTCCGTACTGCGGCGTGGGCTGTAAACTCGAACTCCATGTTGACGAAAGAACGAATAAGATCGTTAAGATCAAGGGTGTCGAGGACGCTCCTACCAATGCGGGAATGCTCTGCGTTAAAGGAAGGTACGGGTTCGATTTCGTAGGTCATCCGGACAGGCTCACTACTCCGCTTATAAAAAAGAACGGACAGTTCGTGGAAGCAAGCTGGGAAGAGGCGATTGACCTGATCGCAACAAAATTCAAAGCGATAAAAGACGAACACGGGCCGGATGTATTCATGGGAATGGCTTCAGCGAAAGTGACGAACGAAGAAAATTACACATTCCAGAAATTAATGAGGACAGCGATCGGAACCCACAATGTCGATCACTGCGCCCGTCTCTGACATAGCTCTACAGTGGCCGGTCTGGCCGCATCATTCGGATCAGGAGCTATGACGAACGATATAAAAGGGATGAAGGAGTCTGATGTCGCTCTGATCATCGGTTCCGATACGTCTGAAGCTCACCCGGTTATCTCGGCAAGGCTGAAGCAGGCTGCGCTCGAAGGAAGAACCAAGATCATCGTTATAGACCCGAAAGAAATAAAAATGGCTGATTTTGCTGAAATATATGCCTGCCAGTACCCCGGTACTGACGTGGCTGTTCTTAACGGAATGATGCATCTGATACTTAAGAACGGCTGGGAAGATAAGGAATTTATCGCTACCAGAGTAGAACCTGAAGGTTTTGAAGCTCTAAAGAAAGAAGTTGAAAAATTCACACCGGAGTATGTTGAAAAAATATCCGGTGTACCTGCAGCTACACTCGAAAAACTCTCGGAAATTTACGGCAAAGCAAAGATCGGCGCGGTTTACTACGCGATGGGAATAACCCAGCACACTACAGGCGTTGACAACGTGAAATCTATTGCCAATCTTCAGATGCTGACAGGAAATATGGGAGTTGCCGGCGGAGGGGTTAATCCTCTAAGAGGACAGTCAAATGTTCAGGGTGCGTGCGACATGGGCGGACTTCCGAATGTTTATACAGCCTATCAGCAGGTAGCGAACGCTGACGCCCAGGCGAAAATGGAGAAATTCTGGAATGTTCAGATGAGCAATAAGCCGGGCAAACCTATGACAGTCGCTTTCGATGAGGCTTATGAAGGCAAAATGAAGTGCTTCTATATTATGGGCGAGAATCCGATGATCTCCGATCCTGACCTCCACCATGCGGAAGCGTCTCTGAAAAAGCTCGATTTCCTTGTTGTTCAGGACATCTTCATGACCGAAACTGCAAAACTTGCGCATGTAGTTCTTCCCGCTTCGACTTATGCGGAGAAAGAAGGTACTTTCAGCAATACGGAAAGAAGAGTACAGAAGCTGGATCCTGCGGTTAAAGCGCCCGGAATGGCAAAGCACGACTGGGAGATCCACCAGATGATCGCAAATAAAATGGGCATGAACTGGAATTACACCAAAGCCGAGGATATTTTCAACGAGATCAGAGCCGTTACACCGTCATACGCGGGGATGACATACGAGAGAATAGGCAGGTACGGACTTCACTGGCCCTGCCCGACGACCGAACACCCCGGAACACCTGTTCTCCATATCGGAAAGTTCACGAAAGGTCTCGGAACCATGTTCGCGATCCCGTTCAAAGATCCTGCCGAGATGCCTGATAAAGAATATCCTACATACCTGACTACAGGCAGGATACTCCAGCATTTCCATACAGGAACGATGTCGAGAAAATCCGAAGGGCTGAACAACCTGGCGGGTCCGCATGTGATGATCTCGGTTGAGGATGCCGAAAGGATAGGCGTTGGAAACAGTGAAGATGTAAAAGTCACGACCAGAAGGGGTTCTATTACAACAAAAGCTTTCGTAACGAAAAGGATCCCCAAAGGAACAGCTTATGTTCCATTCCATTTCTGGGAAGCTCCGGCTAACATTCTGACCAACAACGCTCTCGATCCGATAGCTAAGATACCGGAATATAAGGTCTGCGCCTGCAAACTAGAAAAGGCTTAAAATTAAAATGGTAAAAAACTAAAAAAGTAGGAGACAAAATGGCAGAAAAAAAAGCAAACCGCTGGCTCATAGCGATAATGGGTACAGTGCTCCAGATCACTCTGGGAACGATCTACGCGTGGAGTTATTTCCAGAACCCGCTGATCGAAAAATCTAAAGTATCTGCAGGAATTCCTCAGATCAACCAGAATATCGAAGTTGCAAGCGCTGCTTATGAATCGGATGCTGATTTTTACAAATCGGCAGAGGAAGCTTATAATGCAGCCGTGACGGAAAAGAATTCCGCGCTTTCCGCGGCTGAAATTGTAAGAGCTGATGCGGCAAAAGTGACAAAACCCGGAAAAGCTCTCTCCGAACTTCTCGCCAATGCGGAAACAGAGCTTTCTGTTGCTGAAGCAAAACTGGCGGACGCAAACGCTGCGAAGATATCGGCTGAAGGAACTTTGAAGGCTTCTGAATCCAGGTTAAAAGCTGAACAGGCGAACCTTGTTGAAGCCAACAAGCATGTATGGAGCAACTCACAGGTTGCATGGATACTTTCATTCGCGATCTGTTTCCTCGGCATCGGCGCGATGATCGGCGGATTCATACTTCCTAAATTCGGTCCGCGTAAACTTGCGGTTTCAGGTGCTGTTCTTTACGGTCTCGGCTGGATACTCGGCGGACTTGCATTGGGCGGAGAAGGTAATCTGGCAATGCTTTACCTCGGACTCGGTGTAATAGGCGGTCTGGGACTCGGACTCGGTTATGTTACTCCAGTTGCTACGGCAGCTAAATGGTTCCCGGACAGAAAAGGTTTTATCACCGGTATGGTCGTAATGGGATTCGGACTCGGCGCTCTTTTTATGAGCAAAGTATTCGCTCCTATCATCATGGATATGTTCACAGCTGACGGTGTTACCGATTTCAAGATGGCTTTCATTCTGATCGGTCTTGTTCTGGGTATTCCGGGCCTTATCGCCGGTTTAACTTTCCAGAATCCGCCCGCAGGATTTGTTCCTGAAGGCTGGACCCCTCCTGCCGCAACAGCTTCATCAAACGCACAGAGCAACCTCACAGTAAAAGAAAGTATAACTTCAGGACCTTTCTGGAAGATATGGTTCTTCTTTTTCTGCAACATCACTGCAGGTATAATGTTCATCGGCTTCCAGTCGCCGCTTCTCCAGGATCTTATGCACAAAGCTGACGGTACGCTGGATAAGGCAGCTCTCGCTGCAGCAGGCGCTACTCTTATCGCTATAAGCTCTCTTTTTAACGGCGTAGGCCGTTTCTTCTGGGGCGGTCTGTCAGACAAGATCGGAAGAGCTCAGGCTTTCAGGCTGATACTCGGAACACAGCTTGTTGTGTTCCTGCTTCTCACAGTAGTGTCCAGCCCGCTGATATTCAGCATACTTGTATGCTATATACTTCTCTGCTACGGCGGCGGATTCGGCACGGCTCCTTCTTTTGTGATGACAGTGTTCGGACCGAAAGTAATGGCAGTTGTTTACGGTACTCTTTTGACAGCATGGTCAATGGCAGGTCTTGTAGGCCCGCAGATCGCTGCTTATTTCAAGGATTCAAATCCGGCTACAGCCGCTAATAATACATTTATAGCCGGCGCGGCGTTCCTGCTCGCAGGTCTGCTGGTAGCTTTCTTGACAAACAACAAAGAATATCACAAAGGCTAGTTTCAAGGCTGATTATTTCAGAACAAATACCTCCGGACAGGAGGTATTTGTTTTTAATTAAAATTGAAAGGACGCGCAAAATGGAGATCACTTCAAAAGTTAATATAACAAAATTCAAAAACGGTGAGAAAATCTGTATGTTAGATGAAGTGGTAAATGAGACAGAGCTTACCCTTTCTATCAATTTTAAAAACCTTGCTACGCTGACCTGCTCGCCGTCGGACCTTGAGGATCTTACCGCCGGTTATCTTTTAACTTCAGGCATAGCCACTGAAGAAAATCCGCTGGAATCTCTCGAGTTCGACAAGGCGAAGAATATTATGCACATCACGCTTAAAGACAATACTGTCATAAAAGACATGATATTTTCCAGAATGAGACCTGTTGGCTGCGGAGCGGGCGACCTTCTGTTCTCGAAGGGCAAACCTTTGAAAGAAAAGGGCAGTTTAAGGATATCGAAAGTACAGGTCTCATCGCTGATGAACGAATTCAACAAAGCATCCGAGATCTTTTTAAGGACAGGCGGGGTTCACAGCGCGGCTGTATCGGACGGGGAAAAGATACTTGTAATGCGCGAAGATATAGGCAGGCACAATGCGATAGACAAATCGGTCGGGAACATTTATCTGGCGCGAGAACCCTTAAACGACAAGATCGTACTGACCAGCGGAAGAATATCATCGGAGATAGTTCTGAAGCTGATCTTCGCGGGTGTCGGCATTGTAATATCGAGAAGCGCTCCCACTTTAAGGGCGATCGAGCTTGCCAAGGGTGCGGGACTGACCGTCATAGGGTTCGCGCGGAGCATTAATTTCAATGTGTATTCCGGTTTCGAAAAGGTATCATTCTGATAAACGGAGGGTGAAATGACAGGCAGAGGGGAAAATCTCAGGTTCGGTTACAAGATATGGATAGAGACCGTGGACGGCAAAGGCGTGCTCGGTTACGGACAGCTTAGACTTCTTAAAGCCATAAGAGACAAAGGTACACTGAACGATGCCGTCAGTGAAGCGGGATTCCATTACAGGAAAAGCTGGGAGAAACTGAAAAAGATAGAATCTCTTCTCGGTTTCAAGATAATCATTAAGCGAAGGGGCGGGGCTGACAAAGGCAAGACGATACTGACGGAAAAAGGAAAAAAGCTCATCGAGACTTTCGAAAGATTCCATGATAGATATGACGGCATTCTCGAAACCGCCTGCGACACGGCGATAAGAGATTTTTTGAAAGAACTGGCGCAGATCTGATCAGAAAGCGACCTAAAACCACTTAGAACAAGCATTAAACAATAATCCCGAATTGCAAATTGCTGCAATTCGGAACAAAAAATCATTAAACATTTTTCTTGATTTCCGCCGTTTTATTGGTTATATTTGATTGTGAAAAAATTAACAAATTGTATGAATTGAAATAAATGTAAGATAAACAAAATGCTAGGAGAGCGAAATGGCAAAAATGGTCAGTCTTGTAATTGACGGCAAAAAGATCGAAGCGTCCGCCGACAAAACGATAGTTCAGGCGGCAAAAGAGAACGGCATATTCATTCCGACGCTGTGCTACCATCCGGACCTTAAGGCGACCGGCAGCTGCGGTATATGCGTGGTCGAGATCGAGGGGCACAGACAGCCCGAAAGAGCCTGCACGACGAAAGTGTCAGAAGGTATGAACATCGCGACGAATTCAAAAAAACTTCGAGACGCGAGAAAACTTATTCTCGAGATGATTCTTGCGGAGCACGATACGGACTGCCCGGCATGTACCGCGAACGGCAAATGCACTCTCCAGGACCTGTGCGACAATATGAGCGTAACGACGAGAACTATTCCGAAAAAACTCGATCTTCTTCCCATAGACGATACCAGCCCTTCCATCCAGAGGGACCCGAACAAGTGTATCGCCTGCGGAAGATGCGTTGAGGTATGTTCGACGATACAGACCGTGAACGCTCTTACCGAATCCGGAAGGGGAAGTAAAGTGTTCATCACTACGGCTTTCGATCAGGGAATGGGCAAAAGCGTATGCGTAGCCTGCGGACAGTGCACTGTATTCTGCCCGACGGGAGCGCTGACGGAAAAAAGCGAAGTGGACCTCGTCTGGGACGCGCTTCTCGACCCCAAAAAACATGTTGTCGTCCAGGAAGCCCCGGCAGTCAGAGTCGCTCTCGCCGAAGAGTTCGGAATGGAAAAAGGTCTGGCCACTCCCGGAAAAATGTATGCGGCTCTCAGAAAGCTCGGTTTCGACAAGGTGTTCGATACGAACTTTACTGCTGACCTCACCATACTCGAAGAAGGCTCTGAGCTAATCCACAGAGCTACTTCAGGCGGAGTTCTCCCGCTGATCACATCATGTTCTCCGGGCTGGATCAAGTTCGCCGAGACTTTCTTTCCCGATCTCGCCGATCATATATCCACCTGCAAATCCCCGCAGCAGATGCTCGGAACGCTGATCAAAACATACTACGCTAAAAACTCCGGGATCGACCCGAAAGATATCGTTTCTGTCTCCATAATGCCCTGCACAGCCAAAAAATTCGAGGCCAGAAGGCCGGAGATGAATGATTCCGGTTATCAGGATGTAGATTATGTTCTGACCACCCGTGAATTCGTCAGGATGATAAAAGAGGCAGGAATTGACTTTAAGAACCTTCCCGAAGAAAAAGCTGACAGCCTGATGGGCGACTATACAGGCGCGGCAACGATCTTCGGAGCTACCGGCGGTGTTATGGAAGCGGCGGTAAGATCCGCGTTCTTCCTTCTGACAGGCGAAAACCTTCCAAGCCCGGAACTTAAAGTTCTAAGAGGCGTAATGAACGGAGTGCAGGAAGCTACAGTCGAACATCCAAAGCTTCCTTTCCCGATAAAAGTAGCCGTAGCGAACGGGCTCGGCAACGCGAGAAAGCTTATGGAAACAATTAAAAAACAGAAAGAAGAGACCGGCCAAAGCGAATATCATTTCATCGAGATCATGGCCTGCCCGGGCGGCTGCGTGGGCGGCGGCGGACAGCCTTTCGGATGCGAACTCGTGGACAGGGGTATCAGAGCTCAGGGTCTTTACACGGAAGATACCGACCTGCCTCTGAGATACTCGCACGACAATCCGATGGTGAAAAAGATCTACGAGGATTATCTCGGAAAACCGAACTCGGAACTGGCCCACAAACTTCTGCACACTTATTATTTCGAAAGATCACAGTCCGACGGTAATGCCGTAAAAGAAGTAACCCACAAACACTGATAAGGAGCCGAAATGCTTTCAAATAAAGCCGTAGAGTCAATAAAAAAACTGACTTCCCGCTACCCGCAGAAAGAGTCCGCTCTTATGCCTGCTCTGATGATCGCGCAGAAAGAGAACAACAACCACATTGACAGGCCGCTCGCGGCCGAAGTGGCGGCTCTTGTGGGAGTGCCGGAGGCAAAAGCTTACGGGGTATTGACTTACTACACGATGTACAATATCAAAGATATAGGTAAATACCATATTCAGGTCGATACGAACATCCCGGCCACTCTGATGGGCGCACGCAAGATACTAGACTTTCTTAAAAAAGAGCTGGACATCGAGCCGGGCGAGACGACGAAAGACAGACTTTTCACTTTAAGCGAAGTGGAGTGTCTCGCTTCGTGCGGAACCTGCCCCGTCATCCAGGTCAACGATGTTTATTACGAGAACATGACGGCCGAAAAAACTAAAGCTCTCCTCGATTCGCTGAAAAAAGGTGTTATGCCCGAAAGTAAAACTGATTACTACTGGGCGAGCGAGTGCAATGTACTTTTGAAGAACAGAGGCGTGAAAAACGCCTTGTCCATAGAAGTTTACAAAAAGAACGGCGGCTATAAAGCTCTGCAAAAGGCGCTTGCAATGGAACCTCAGGCGATCGTTAACGAAGTTAAGTCTTCAACGATCAGAGGCAGAGGCGGAGCGGGATTCCCCGCAGGCGTAAAATGGGGATTTCTCGCAAAAGGAACAGGCAAGCCGGTCTATCTGATCTGCAACGCGGACGAAGGCGAACCGGGAACTTTTAAGGACAGACAGATAATGGAATACGATCCTCACCTTCTTATCGAGGGAATGGCGATAAGCGCTTATGCGCTGGGATCGAAAACAGCTTTCATCTATATCAGGGGTGAGTTCGGCTGGATAGCGGATATTCTCGAAAAAGCGATTACGGAAGCTAAAGCTGACGGAAAGCTGAAAGGCCTTGAGATCATAGTCCACAGAGGCGCCGGCGCTTATGTATGCGGAGAGGAAACCGCATTGATCGAATCAGTCGAGGGCAAAAGGGGAGAGCCGAGGATGAAACCTCCGTTCCCGGCCGTGGCGGGGCTTTACGGATGCCCGACCATCGTGAACAACGTTGAAACTCTGGCAAGCGTACCGTTCATTATTGAAAAGGGTGCGGATGCTTTCAAAGCTTACGGCTACGAGAATAATACTGGTTTCAAGCTTTTCGGAGTCAGCGGAAATGTGAACAAACCGGGGGTATTCGAACTTCCGATGGCGACACCTTTTGCTAAAGTGCTGGAAATGGCCGGCGGAGTAAAAGGAAAGCTCAAAGCCGTGATAGTCGGAGGTCTTTCTGTGCCTGTCCTGAAGGCTGATGAAATAGACGGATTAAATCTTGATTACGACAACTGTATCAAGCATGGGACCGGTCTCGGTTCGGGCGGGATCATGGTTGTCAACGATGAGTTCTCCATACCTGAACTCGCTTACAGAACGATCAGATTCTACGCGCATGAAAGCTGCGGTCAGTGCGGACCATGCAGGAACGGTTCGAGCGCTATAAAGAGCATTCTAAAAAATATTCTCGACGGGAACGGAAAAAAACAGGACATAGACACTGTCATAAAGATTTGCGACAGCGTTAAAGGCTTTACTATATGCCCGACGGGAGAGGCTTTCGCAGTTCCGGTCAAAACGATGGTGCAGAAGTTCAGAAACGAATTCGAAGCTCTGTGCGAATAAATTTAAAGCGGGGATGTCCCCGCTTTTTTTTACTAAAAACAGCATGAGGGTCAAGAAATGCAGTTTATAATAGACAGCGAAAAAATAGAAAATTATCTGAAGAACTCAAAAGTGCCTGACGGGAAGGAGCTTGACGAAATTCTTGCTCATGCAAAAGAACTTAAAGGGATCAGTTTCGAAGAAGCGGAAAGACTGCTTCTCGTAGAGGATGAAAAGGGGATAGAAAAACTCGCTGAAACGGCCAATTTCATCAAAGAATCCATCTACGGCAAAAGACTGGTCATTTTCGCGCCTCTTTATGTGTCGAACCTCTGCAACAATGAATGCCTCTACTGCGCTTTCAGAAGAAGCAACAAAATGATCACCAGGAATACGCTTACGCTGGAACAGATAGCGAAAGAGACCGAAGCTCTCATAGAGCAGGGGCACAAAAGAGTCCTGCTCGTATCCGGCGAAGGTCTTGGAAAAAGCGCTCTCGACTACACTATAGACGCGATGCGCACCATTTACTCGGTAAAAACACCCAAGTGCAACATCAGGCGGATCAATGTCAATATAGCTGCAATGGAAGCGGATGATTACAAGAGGCTCAATACGGCGGGCATCGGGACATATCAGCTTTTTCAGGAAACATATCATGAGGATACCTACAGAAAGATGCACAAGTCCGGCCCGAAATCAGATTATATCTATCACCTCGGCGCGATGGACAGGGCGATGGAGGGCGGGATCAGCGATGTGGGCGTGGGAATTCTGTTCGGGCTGACCGACTATAAATACGAGATACTCGCCCTTCTGCAGCACATAAAACACCTCGAGAACAGGTTCGGGGTCGGGCCGCACACGATCTCCGTGCCGCGACTCGAGCCCGCGACAGGTTCCGAAATTTCCGCCAATCCGCCGAGCCCGGTAACCGACAGCGATTTTAGGAAGATAATCGCGATCTTAAGAATAACCGTGCCTTATACCGGAATAATCCTCTCTACGCGGGAAACGGCGGAAATGAGGCGCGAAGCCCTGCACCTCGGCGTGTCGCAGATAAGCGCAGGATCGAAATCCGATCCGGGCGGCTACACGAAAAAAGACCACGCCGATGCACAGTTTTCATTAGGCGACCACAGATCTCTTCATGAAGTGATCGAGGATATTGTTGACTTTGACCACATACCGAGCTTCTGCACGGGCTGTTACAGGCTCGGCCGCGTGGGAAAGGACTTTATGGACCTCGCCAAACCCGGAGCCATAAAGGCGCACTGCTACCCGAACGCGATCTTCACATTCACCGAATACCTCGAGGATTTCGCAGATGAAAAACTGAAGGGAAAAGGCTACGCGCTCATCGAAAAGACAATAAGGGAAAGCATTACCAATGAAAAGCTCGCCGAAGGCGTGAGAAAGAACATGGACGCGATAAAGAAAGGCAAAAGGGATATATATTACTAAGAGAGCTGTAAAATGCTGACAAAAAACGAAATAATACAACTTCTTTCGATCAGATCGAAGGACGAGCATGAAGCTCTGATCGAAAAAGCCGGCAGGCTCAGAAATGAAACTCTCGGCAATAAAGTATATTTCCGAGGCCTTTTGGAGTACTCTAACATCTGCGCAAAGAACTGCTACTACTGCGGGATCAGGAGAGGCAATTCAAAGCAGGAAAGATACACCATGACCGATGAAGAGGTTCTCGACTGCGCGCGTTTTGCTTTAAAGGCGAGGTACGGGAGCATAGTCATTCAGGCCGGCGAAAGAAGCGATAAAACTTTCGTTGATAAGATCGAATATCTGCTTAAAGAGATCAAAAAACTTTCGGACGGAAAACTCGGCATAACACTTTCTTTAGGCGAACAGTCGGATGAAACTTTTAAACGCTGGTTCGAAGCCGGTGCGCACAGATATCTTATCAGGATAGAGACATCGGACCCGAAACTCTATAAAAAATACCATCCTGACGATAAATACCACAGCTATGATGAAAGGCTGGAGTCCCTTAAAAAATTAAGGTCGCACGGATATCAGGTCGGAACAGGCGTGATGATAGGGCTTCCCGGGCAGACCGTGGAGGATCTGGCCAACGACCTGCTTTTCATAAAAGAACTCGACGCGGATATGGTCGGAATGGGCCCGTATATCGAGAACGAGAACACCCCGCTTTATGAACAGAAAGATGTACTGATCCCGAGGATTGAAAGGTTTGAGCTCGCGCTCAGGATGATAGCGGTACTCAGGCTTATGATGCCCGATATAAACATGGCCGCCACGACAGCTATGCAGACGCTCGATCCTTTGGGCAGGGAAAAGGCGATCAGGGCCGGCGCGAATATAATCATGCCCAACATAACTCCTGTCAAATACAGGGAGAACTATCTTTTATACGAAGGAAAACCCTGCCTCGATGAAGATGCCGCCAAGTGCGCGGGATGCATAACCGCACGAATCAGATCTGCCGGAGCGGAAGTAGGCTTAGGTGAATGGGGGGACTCAAAACATTTCAAAGAACGGACAGATAAAAAATGAAAAGGCTTAATATCGGAATATTCGGGTGCGTCAATTCGGGAAAATCAACCCTGATGAATCTTTTAACACAGCAGGAAACTTCAATAATTGACGACACACCCGGAACAACGGCGGATGTCAAGGTCGCCGTAATGGAGATCCACGGCCTTGGACCGGTCAGGGTCTTCGACACGGCCGGAACGGACGAGAAAGGAGTCCTCGGCGACAAGAAAAAAGAAAAAACTTTTGCCGCCCTCAAAAGGTCGGATATAGTGCTTCTCGTCATCAATGAGAACAATCAGGCATACAAAAACGATGATTACGCTTCAGAAAAAGAGATCCTCGGCCTCGCAGCCTCAAGAAACAAGGAGCTTTTCGTCATCTACAACAAATTCGAAGGCCTTCCGTGCATAAAAGAAAGCGTATCGGCAAAAATTGATCCCGAAAACAAATTCGCCTCGGTCGAAATAGAACTCTGCAGGCCGGAAAACTATGTCAACCTCATAAACTTCATAAAGGATAATTCCAAAGTCACCCTCACATCAACACCCCTTCTGCCCATGCTCGACACGGATAAGATCGTTTTCTTGAACATCCCCATAGATGAAGAATCACCGGAAGGAAGGTTTTTGCGCCCGCAGATGATGATAGAGGAATATCTCGTCAGACGTTATGTATCCACATTCGCATACAGAATGGACCTCGCAGCTGCAAGAAGTGAAGACCCGGAAGAATCTGCCGAAGAAAAGAAAAGGTTCGACACCTTCATATCACACCTCAACAGGGAAGGCAGACTTCAGCTCCTCATAACAGACTCGCAGGCAATGGATATCATATCAAAATGGACGAAAGACGCACCCTATATGGTCACCACATTCTCCATCGTGATGATAAATTTTTTAAGCGGCGGCAACCTCAAACTATTCGTTGAAGGCGTAAAAGCGTTCTCAATGCTCAAACCCGGCGATAAGGTCATGATAGCCGAAGGCTGCAACCACGACCGGAAAGCCGAGGACATAGGCACAGTCCAGATACCCAAAAAGATCGAGCAGATATTCGGCAAAGGCTCAATTCAGATAGACCATTACTTCGGCCGTGTTTTCGCCGACTACGACAGGCTCAAAGAGTACAAACTCGTCATACACTGCGGCGGCTGCATGCTCGATCAGCAAGCAATAAGCTCAAGGATCCAGGACCTCATCGAATCAGGCGTCAGCTTCACCAACTACGGCGTCCTCCTTTCATATTTCCAGGGCGAAGAATCTCTGAACAGGGTCGTCGAACCTTTTGGTATAACCTTCTATTTGTCTTTATGATCCTTATAGAGAACATCAATGGCTTCGGATACCCTTGTAAATATCCTGTTGTCCACAAGTTTCTGTTTATAAAACTCTTCGTTCACGATAGCTTTTTTGATCTCCGGGTTTATGCCTGAGAGATATACATTCCGGTTTTTTGCTTTAAGCGTCTCAATAAGCTCTTTCAGGTATTCTATACCGTCCAGATCCGCATAGAAAGCATGGCTTAAGGATATTACCACATGCTTGTTGCCCTTTATTTTTTTTGCCGTATCGATGTGGGCGGGCATATTTATATAGGTCAGTGTTCCCGAAAGCTTATAGACGACGAATTCCGAATCAGGCATGCCTTTGGTCATAAGGTCGGCTCTCATCACGGATTTTAAAACTTTTCCGTTCTTCCAGTACATGATCTCGGTGTGCCCCAGAGACATCTCGTTCACGAATATTATAAGAGCTATAACGCTGCCTACGGCGAGCCCGGCGATCGGGTCCTCGGCGACCGTAATGACGGCTACGATAAGCGATATTATGAAAGATGTCCTGGCATTATTTATAAGCACGATAAAATGCTTGAACTCGATCATCCTGACAGCCACGACGAAAAGGATCGCGGCGATCGCGGCCATGGGAAGCAGTTTAAAGTATGAAAACAAGAACAGTGTGATCAGGCCGATAAAGGCGGAGCTTATCATGCCCGAAGTCCTGTGGCTCGCGCCGCTTTTTATGTTAAGGGCGGTGCGCGCAAGAGCGGCCGTGGCCGGTATTCCGCCTGTTAACCCGGATGCGAGGTTCGCGAGAGAAAGCCCGAAGACCTCCTTCTGTCTGTCGAAATTTTCTTTTGTCATATCCTTCGCGATCTGTCCTGAAAGAAGCGTCTCAAGTACTCCTATCACCGTTACGCCGACAGATATGACCCATATCTGTTTGTTAAAAAGCGATCCCAAGGTGAATGAAGAGAACGGGTTCTGGAAGAGTGCCGCTCTTATGTCCGAATATTTGTCCGAAAGGATGGCGAATGGCGGCTCGATCTTAAAAAGCTGAAGTACAAATACCGTAACTATTCCGAGGAATGCGATAATGATCGAACCGGGAAGTTTTTTGATCTTTTTATCCCAGTAAAGAATGAAACAGGTGGAAAGAACAAATATCAATAGTACGGTCAGATCCGTTTCAGCGATCCTCGAAATGACTGCGAACATATTCTCCAGGAAGGTGCCTTTTTTTTCAACGCCGGATATCCCGAGCATATTATCAAGCTGCCCGAAAGCTATGATGAAAGCCACTCCCAAGGTAAATCCGGTAACAACGCTTCTCGGTATGAAGATGATGTATCGGTCGAGCTTAAGGATATAGACCGCCATGATCAGCACGCCAGATATTATAGCAACAAGAGGCAGGGAATTATGTCCATAGATGATCGCGTAGCCGAGCAGTATTCCGGACAATGCTCCGGTTGGTCCTATTATATTGTAGTTGCTTCCGCCGAAATAAGCGCCTAGAAGTCCTGCCCAGAAAGCGGTTATAATTCCCTGTACAGGGGTGGCCCCAGAAGCTATCGCCAGCGCGAGAGAAAGAGGTATGCTCACCAGAGCTACCGTCAGTCCCGATTTCCAGTTCCTTATGATCCTTACCTTCGTTGCCTTCTTCATCATTCCTTTACGACCCCCCCGGTCAGAAGGTACTGCATTGCTTTTTCCGTTTTCATGTCAAGCGGTCTGATCTGATCTTCCGTGACGATCATCAGAAACCCGCTCGTAGGGTTCGGGGTCGTCGGTATGAATACGGAATACCTTTTTTCCGTTGCCTCAGGCATGAAATCCGCCGGCACTTCACCTGTATTGAACCCTATCGTCCATATACCCTTTGAAGGATATTCTATTAGCACGGGATTTGAAAAGAAAGATTTTTTATTTGAAGAAAAAGATTCGATAACCTGCCTTACAGCCTTATAGATCGGCCTTAAACCCGGTATGTGCATGAATATGAAGTCGGTAACAGAAAGGAATATCCTGCCCGCTACAGTCCTGACCATAATTCCGAAAGCAGTTATTAAACCGACGAGCAGAATAAAAGAAAGAGCTTTGATCAGATAGACTATGCTTTTAGTGCCAAGGTATTCCTGCGGAACAAAGAAAAATACATTGTCAAGGATACCTTCAATAAACCTGAAGAATATCATAAAGACCCATATACTGACGAATACGGGAAGCAGGGCGAGAAGGCCCTGGATGAAAAAAGAGAATACCGCGGAAAAGAATTTTTTCATAGTCGTGCCTGTTTTAAAACGAGCGAAATATAAGACGAAAAAGTATTTTTAACAAGTCTAAAAAATGACAAAAATATCAATTCTTTTTCGTTTGACAAAACAGATGATAATGGTTAGAATACAGCCGGTTTTTATTGTTTAACAAAAGATGAAGATCAGGTCGAAAAAATGAAGATGAAATATTTAACTCTGGTGCCTGCAATACCAACGGTCGCCCTTTTATGTTCGGAAGGGACCGGTTCTGAAGATATAACTCACAGGATGACCGTTTTTATCTTTCAGCTTGGGATAATAATATTCGCAGCAAAGCTGTCCGGTATGCTTTTCGAGAAAATGAGACTTCCCGGAACTCTTGGCGAGATCGCCGCCGGAATAGTTCTGGGGCCATACATGCTTGGTTCTGTACCTCTTTCTACCATAGGGTTCGATCACGGACTTTTTCCCGCAGTTCAGGGTTCGGTACCTGTAACACCGGAGCTGTACGCGATCTCCATTATAGCTTCAATAATGCTTCTCTTTATATCAGGCCTTGAGACCGATCTTAAAATGCTTATGAGGTACCTGTTCAGCGGCGGTGTTGTTGGACTGGGAGGCGTGGTATTCTCTTTCTTCCCAGGCGCGCTGGTGGGCATGTATTTTTTAGACCTTCCGTTCATGAGCCCGGCTGTTCTCTTTCTCGGGATAATGAGTACTGCCACTTCTGTCGGCATCACGGCGATGATCCTGTCAAAGAACAAGTATATGGAATCACCTGAGGGCGTGACAATTCTTTCGGCCGCGATAATAGACGATGTGCTGGGTATTATTGTTCTCGCCGTTGTTGTCGGTATAGCCACAGTTCTTCAGAGCGGAAGCCGGATAGACTGGGGGAGCATAGGTTATATTTCTTTTAAAGCGCTTACCGTATGGCTTGGTCTTACTACCGCAGGGCTGCTCCTATCGAACAGAATCAGTTCCGTTCTTAAGAGGTTCGGGAGCAAATACACATACGCGATCATAGCTTTCGGTCTTGCAATGTTCTTCGCCGGGATCTTTGAGAAAGCCGGGCTCGCAATGATAATCGGGGCATATGTAACCGGTCTTACCCTTTCAAAGACTGACATCAGCTATGAGATACAGGAAGCGGTCCATCCGCTTAAAGAGTTTCTGGTGCCGATATTTTTCACGGTAATGGGTATGCTTGTCAACATAAGGTCAATAACTCTGGGCACTCTCACTTTTGCGGTCGTATATTCCGCCGTCGCGCTGATGGGAAAAACTTTCGGGTGCGGTATTCCCGCACTTTTCACCGGGTTCAACAAGAAAGGCGCGCTGAGGATAGGGCTGGGAATGATGCCGAGGGGAGAGGTAGGCCTGATCATTGCGGGGATCGGACTATCGAACGGATTCATTAACGACGATATCTACGGTGTTGCTATTATGATGGTGCTTTCAGGCATTATTGTCACACCGCCTATGCTTAACCATGCTCTTCAGAGAAGCGGAAGAGGTACCAGAAAAAGGCTTGTTGAGAATGAGATGGAAAGCTACCTTATTGAGATGAACGATTCAGAACAGGCGGATATGCTCATCAATTCGATCGTAGAGCATTTTGACAAGGAAGGGTATTTTATCACAAGGCAGATACTTGATTACGATATGTATATGATAAGGAAGGATGATATATTCTTTAAACTTCTGAAAGGATCAAAGAAAGAGAATTCAAACAGAGTCAATATAATCTCAAAATCCGAGAACATGGATTTTGTAAAAGAACTGGTATACGAGGCAACGGTCAAGATCGAGTTCAATTCCCGCGAGATATTAAAAAAGATCGATCTGAAGGAGATGAAGATAACTTCGCACGGGACTGAGCAGGCAAAAGTGAAGATCAATTTTGATATTTCTACCATACTTGACCCAAAATGTGTTGTACTCGAGCTCAAAGCAAAAACAAAGGAAGAATCCATAAACGAGCTTGTCGAAGTCCTTGCAAGAAATAAAAAGATAACACAAAAAGAAACAATATTAAAAGAAGTACTGACGAGAGAAAGCGTTATCAGCACCGGCATGCAGAACGGAATAGCTATACCTCACGCGCGTGCCGAAGGTGTTGAAAGCACTCAGATAGCGGTAGGCATTAGCAGGCACGGTATAGAATTCGGGTCAATGGACGGGAAACCGGCAAAGATAATTGTGCTTCTGGTGTCATCAACAAAAAAAGACGATCCTCATATCAAAGTACTTTCCTCAATCTCGGCTTACTTCAAAAATATCGGTGATATCGAGGTTTTTCTGGATCTAAGGACACAATCAGACGCTGTGGAGTTCTTCAAAATATATTCTGAAGACAATACATGGTACAGAAGAGTCGTTAAAACGATAAGCATCTGATGATAAATGAGACACATGACATATCGTGCGCGATTCTTGCCGGAGGAAAGGCTAAAAGGCTTTCGGGGGAGAACAAGGCTCTGATAAGGGTAGGCGAACGAACCAATCTCGAGAAGATACTTTCGTTTAAGAACAGATATTTTAAAGACATCTTTATTATAGCTAATGACCCGGTAAAATTCGAGGAATACGGCCTTACGATATATCAGGACATACTAAAAGGGGTCGGCCCGATAGGGGGGATACATTCCGGGCTTGTTCATTCCGAATCTGAGAATGTCTTCTTCCTGCCGTGCGACATGCCTTTTTTAAGCGAAGAAATAATATCGGAAGAGATAAAAAGCTATTTTGGCAGAGAATGCGACATAATTATACCACGCATGGGAGAGTTTATCGAGCCTCTGCACTCAATATTTTCGAAGAGACTTATACCCGGTATCGAGGCGCATATAAGGAGTACGGACGATTATGCGATAAGACGATTTTTTGAGAAGTCCGATGTTTATTACTGGGATATTAACGAGACAGCCGCGAATAAAAAAGCGTTCTTTAACATTAACACTCATCATGACCTTGATGAGGCTCACAGAAGAAACGGGAATATTTACTGATATAACTATTTGCCGTTCTCAGGTTCCAGGATGATCTCTACAATCTCATTCCGGGTGCCGATACGCATGAACGGCCCCCAGACGCCCGTGCCTGAAGTAACATATAATTTCATTCTGCCTATATTGTACAGGCCGTACGTGTAGCGGTACCTTGCCCGGACGAAAAGCCAGAACGGGAATATCTGCCCGTTGTGCGTATGCCCCGAAAGCATGAGGTCCATTCCTTCCTGTTCTGCTCTTTTATAGAGCTGAGGCTCGTGATTTAAAAAAATATTGAATTTTGAGTTCTCTGTTCTTATGCTGTCAAAGAATACGATCTGCTCAGACTCCCTGTTCATCAGGTTGCGTCTGTTCCATTCGATGCCGAAGACAGATATCTCCTCATTAAAATCGTCCTGCCTGCGCCTGTGATCGAGGACTTTTATCACATTGCAGTCCTTAAAGAAATCGTCCGTATAGTTCGAATAACGCTCATGGTTCCCTGTGATGAAATATGCGGGTGCTTTCATGTTTTTCATGACCTTCAGTTCGTCCGGTCTGAGTTTATGGTCATCAATGAAATCCCCTGTAATGAAGACCGCCTCAGGATCGATCGCGTTTATTCTTTCAATAATATCTTCAAGAAAATCAATTGATTCCGTTCCCAGATGGACATCGGATATCTGTACGAATCTGTAGGGCCTTGTGATCTTGTCTGAAACTATCTTTACAGTTTTCACATTCAGTTCCGTCGCATTGTAAAAGCCGTATATGAAGATCAGTACTATCGAGACACAAAGGACGGACAGATTAATATTCGGGTTTAAAGGGAACGCGAAATTTAAAATCTTCAGAAGTACCGACAGGAAAAATACATACATTACGACAACGGCTAGATAGAAACTCAGGTTCCATAGGAACGTGATATTGAAACCCCTCCCGGTGAACATAAGCACATAGAACAAGGCCATTACCAGCAGAGAATATCCAAGCAGGGGTTTTACCGTAACCTTCTTTTCAAGCAGCCAGAACAGCATTAGAACGGTCAGAAAAGTGAAAATATAGAAAGTGACCGATATTGACGTGAAGAACATTATAAAAGCCTTTACATTGTTCATAACAGCCTTATTTGATTAAGAGCATGCGTTTTGTACCGATAAACTTGCCGTTCAGTTCCAGATTATAAAAATACACTCCGGAATTGATGTTGTCAGCGGAGAAATTCACCGAGTATTTTCCGGGCTGTGTATTATTTGATGTATGTTTAAAAATTTCCTCTCCTTTAATATTGTAAACAGAAATGACCGCTTTGCCAGGCTCTTTAGCTGCGTAAGATATCACAGTTTCAGGATTGAACGGGTTAGGATAGTTCTGGTAAAGTTCAGTGATTGCGGGCAAATTATTCTGTTCAGAGTCAATACCTGACGGATTCAGTATTCCCGGGAATGTGATCATGTCCAGCCAGACGCAGTCCTCTCCCGCGCTTTCCATCTCGTCTTTCAGGAATACCCATTTGAAAATATGTTCTCCTTTTGTTACCGGGGCCGAGTAAAACTCCCAGTTCTCCATTAATCCGTAACTCCACCTCTTTAACTCAATACCGTCAATGTAAAATATGAGCGGGTCAAAATAACCTTCAGAGGATGTTTTTATATAAAAAGAGATATTCCCGTCCATTAAAACTTCATCGCTGATAACCAGGGCTGTAGCCTGATCGTCAGTTATTGATCCGGAGCGGGCGGAATAAACACCTTCATAAACAGAGGACTGTTCAATTGTCCAGGGAGCGTTTCCCTCAAAATACCAGTTGAACGCGGAAAAATCGCCGGTCTCAAAATCTTCGATCTGTGCGCCTATTTTCATAAGAAAAGTGTTTTCCGTGCTGATATCTTTATCACCGGCCGCAGAGAAGCAGAATTCCGCGACATAGCCGTCGGACGCCTTTGATCCTGCCGATACGCTGAAGCTCATATATCCGACGGATCCCGGTAATATCTCTGAAATAAAATCATCAGTTGTGTTTACAGTTATCCGTTCATCTGAAGAGACAAGAGTACCGTTAAGTCCTGACGCGGCGGCATGACCGGTATTGGTTACCGCAACAATAACATCTGCGGTCTCGCCGGGATCGAGAACAGAGTTGTCTCCATCAAAAACCGCAAAACTTTTCATTGACAGGACTGCTGAATATGCGGTCAGGCTGATCGTTTTCTTCCACTGCTCCTCACTGTCTTTAATGGTCGAATTAAGTCCGAACCTGTAGAGATCAGGCACGCCCGCGGCGATACTGAAAGCAAATGCGTTCTCGAGGAGCAGTGTGTTTCCGGCCGGTAAATTACCGGCATAGGCAGAGTCGGCCGTGAGTAAAACATAGCTGTCATCAAGCGCAAGTACCATCGTAATGTCCGATGCGTCCGTCTGCCCTATATTTTTCAGGGTGACCGACATTAGCGCAGATTCGCCGTACTCGATCAGTTCGTCTCCGCCTGAATTAATGCTGTAGCTGTCAATAACGATGTATTTGCCTGTGTTCTCAATTATCTCGACAGGATATGTATGTTTGAGAGTGTTATAGCCGGATACGACAAGTTCCGCGCTACCTGTTGTCATAAGGTAAGTATCAAGCGCGATCGTCGCGTTGCCGAGATCGTCTGTCTTTGCGGTTCCGATCAAAGTTGCACCCTGAAAAAGCGCGCACACAATATTTAAAAGCGGCTGGCCGGCAGTTCCTTTTATATCCAGCTCATAGTCGGTCTGTCCTATAACTATAGCTTCAGGATAGTTCGCCGTTATCACCTCAGGCTCATCCGTCCAGATGTTCATGGCAGGATCCCCCAGGACATTGCAGTCGTAGAAGCACCATCTTAAAGCTCCTTCCTCCCACTGGCCGGGCGCGTTTACCCATGGTGCCGTGTCAATTTTTGAGTCCCTGTGCGCGGTGCCGATCTCAGATGTCCTGTAGCGGTAAAGAGCATCAGTGAATTCCCTGTGAAGATGGATCGAAGGACCCTCTGTCTGACCCTCGTTGAACCATCCGTAGCGGGAGTTGCCGATATAAGCGGCCGCGAGATTGTCTATGGCCGTAAACCGTTCACCTATGCAGTCGTTGTAGTCATAACCTCCCGACATGCATCCCGAACTGCTGATTATGGTGAAATTATGCGTTACGCCGTTAAGGGAATTAAAATTCGAGTTCGTTATATCACTGTTCGACATCCTCATGTTGTAGGTATAATTCGAATGACCGTCGTGATGTATGAAAGATTGTCCTTTGTTCATTTCCGAGATCAGCTGGGATTTCGTCCATACTGAATTCTTATCGTACATTCTGGTGATGTTATGGTCTTCAGGGATGCCTGAGGTAGTATATCCGTTGTCCTCATGGTATCCTATAAGCAGCTCAAGATAGTCGGCTCCCCATGTTTCCGGGTCGTCCCAGAGTTTTTCGCCGACCATTAATGGGTTTCTGAGTTCTCCTGTAACAGGCTCAGACTGATACTTGAGAGTCTTATTGATCATGCTGGCCAGCTCGGTTGAGTTGGAGAAGGAGAATCTGGTTACAGAGAGTTCAGGAAGAAGGTCATCCTCTCCGATTTCGCCCCACAGGTTGTCATCATCATCGTTCCATGTCCCGTCGAGAGCGGAATAATAGAGGTCTGAGGGAATGTTATCATCAGTGTAAACAGAGCTGGACTGGACCGAGCAGTAAAATCCTCTCGCGGGTATCAGTTCGACATCTCCGGCAAGAAGTACAAAAGAAATACCGCTGTTCTGATATTCCTGAATTATATAATTCCTCAATTTTTCCTGATTGTCTCTTCCCGTCATCTCGCCGTAAACAGTCGCGGCCGACATCACCTTTGTTCGTATTCCTCTTCCGTTGTAAAAATTTATAAGAGAGTCGAAATTTCTTTTATAGGCGTCGGCTGTTAAGATCAGATAATCGTAGCTCTCAGCCGCCGGTTTGGGGTAACTGTAAGATGAAAGGGTATTTCCTTTGGCCTGATCTGAAGATAATATCTTTTTGCGTATTTCATCCGATATTCTCAGATTTTTTAAAGCGGCTGCGGATCTTTCGCATGGTGAGGTGGTTATTCTGACAGTAACTTTTTCGTAGATAGACAGTTCGCCGGTCACAGGAATATATTCAGCGGGAGTAAAGGCCGATAAAGCGAAAGAATGACCGTGAAGATAATGCGTTGACAGTTCACCGTATGGTACGGCAGGATAAGCGGAATCCGAAGCGTAAACATCTTCATTTTTTACAAAAACGCCCGATCTTCCTTTTGAATAAGGCTGAGAGTTCTGCTGAGGATAGATATTGAATTTACCTTCGAGAACTACTTTACCGGACCTTTCTGTTTCGATCTTTTCAGCTTTTTCGCCCGGGGGCAGAAGCAGCGATACCGCATGGTAGGGGACAGCCGGTTCGCCGGCGGGCGCTGTGTTCATCGTGCCGCTGATGTGTATAAGATCATATCCGTCAGATGTCGCAGACGATTTGGCCTCCGGCGCGCTGAAGAAATAATCCCGCTCGATTATAGCGGAGTACGTAAGCGAGCTGACAAACAGGGCCGTTAATGTCATTAATTTTATTTTTTCCATCATTTTCTCCCGAGATTTTAATGTGGCTTAATTTATGAAAATAAAACAATTAATTCAATTTAATTATGACGAAGTGTATATATCGGCGGATGAAATCAGAAAAGGGAGTCTTCTTCTATCTTTTTTATGCAGACCGGGCTTTCAAAGCCGGCATCGTTTACGGCCTGAGAAACTTTTACAAATTCAAGTCCGCCGATCATTTTACCGGCTTCTTCAACAAGATCTTTTTCAGACATAGAATTTTGCTTCAGCCAAAGCTGTAAAGCATCTGAGCTTAAAACAAGCGGCATTCTGTTGTGAATGTTTTTAAGGATTCCGGTTGAGTCAGTTGTGGCGACCGAGCACTTAAATCCTTCATCGTCGTGCGTAAAAACACCTGCGAGGCACATTATCTCACCTTCATCCAAACGGATAAAATAAGGCTGTTTTCCGCTCCATTCATAAAATCCCGTGACAGGAATTAAGCACCTGTGTTTTATCAGGTACTGTCCGAGATGCGAGGGTCCGAGAAGCGTATCCAGCCTTGAGTTAAAAATGAGAGAGGGGAGAGGTTTACCGTGCAGATCCGAAAAACCCCACATCATCGGTTTAAGCTCGAATTTATCCCCGCTTTCCAGGATCGCGTTCACCTTCATCCCCGGCGACAGATTGAACTTTGGCTGTATCCTTTCGGAAATATCCTCCAGCCTGAACTTTTCCATCAGAGCTTTATCATCGAAAATCTGCGCAAATCTTCCGCACATTTAATTCACAGCAATTACGACATAAAACTTCTTAGCCGATGCTCCCGCATTCGTGTCTATCCATGACAGCATACTCACGGTCGCCTCAATCGTCCATCCCGAAGGGAAAGGGGCGTACGGGTCGGTCGAGGAGTATATCTTATACGAAGCCGCGCCGGAAGGATCCTCCCAAGTCAGTTCAGGGCTTACCGAGGCGAAAACGATGTTCAGATTTGACGGAATGCCGGGATAGTTCTTCCACTTGAAGCAGGGATAGCCGTCATTATTTACGCCGTCAACATCCCAGATGTTTGAAAGATCCCAGCCGGCGGAAGTGAAAGTTGACTCGGTTTTCATCTCCGCCGTCGTTTTACCCGCCGCGCCTCCGGCCGAAGCCGTCTGCCCGGAGCTCTGAACATCCCAGAACGAAGCGGATGCCGTGATGTCGCTGGCGCCGATGAGGCCGCCAATCTGATTCGCGGATGCCGAGCCTGATACCGCGCCTTTTGAATAAACTTTGGATATCTGAGTCGCGGTGTTAAGCGATCTGCCGATGAGCCCGCCCGTTCCTCTGTGCGAGCCTGTTCCGGCATCCGGCCCGAAAACATCTCCGGTCGCGTAGCTGTCCGAGAGTGTGGCGCCGCTGTTTAATAGGCCGATAAGCCCGCCTACATCTCCGGTACTGCCCGTATTGGCCTTGTTGCCGTAAACAGCGGAATTGGAATAAACTTTGTTTATCGTGATAGGTTGAGCCACCACGCCCGCGCCGCCCTCGATCTCGGCGACGCCGATCAGGCCTCCGGCGAACCTCGTGTCCGACTTGTCGGTAAGGCTGACGGTACCGGTCGAATAACTGTGCGTGAGAGTGGCTCCTTCATGCATCATTCCGATCAGGCCGCCTACCCTTTCAAATCCTGTCACGCTTCCTTCGAATACAAGCGAATCGAGGACCGTGCTCCCCGTGGCCACGAGCCCGATCAGTCCTCCTCCTAGCGTATAGTAGTCAAGAAAATCCTGCTTTATCTTTACTTCCCCGGACGATTTTATGTTTTTTATGGTCGAGTTTCCCATTACAGTTCCGGCAAGAGTACCAGCCTTCGTGCTTCCGGCTATATCGAAATTCTCCAGCGTCAGGTTCTTGATCTGCGAATTTTCAACTATACCGAAAAGCCCCGCATTGGCGATGCTTCTGTCCATTTTCAGATTTTTGATCTTATACCCGCCGCCGTCAAAGTGATTTTTGAAAGTGGGGCTCAATCCTAAAGGCTCCCACGGAAGACCGTTCATGTCAATGTCGGCCGCCAGCCTGAAATATTTGCCTGAGGAGGATTTAAGCGCTCTGATGTTGTTCAACTGATCGTAATTGGTTATTATGTAAGGATTAGATGAGGTGCCTGTGCCTGATGAGAAAAAATTATCGGCATTATCTGCAAAAATATCAAAATAGTCGGGTACCTGTGCTGAACAATCGGTCCCGGCCCATAATTCGAGAGACCAGCTTTCCATCCAGTCCGGCACATTTCCGTATAAAGTTCTCGTTGATGAATTGAAGTTTATCCACCAGGGAGGAGAACCGCAGCCTTCTTCAAGGACATCATAATGAGTTACAGGCAGGTGATCCTGTGAAATGAACACATCTTCAGGGAAAGTATAAGACCAGGAAGTTCCTGATATAACACTGTGGTTCGGCATAGGATTGGCTAAGAGAGGAGATTTATTCTTAACGAAAATCGTAAAATCATCTTCAACTCTCTGACCGCAGTGGTCCTCAGCCCAGATCTCTATTGTGTAAGCTTGATTACACACATCGGGAGCCGTTCCCCAAAAATGATAATTTTCGTAATTGAGCCATGAAGGCAGGCCTGACTGACCTTCCAGATTCGCCCAGACCTTCAGGCTGTCTCTCGGGAAATCATCGCTGAAAGTGTCGGGGAAAATATCAATGCTGATCTCGGAATTAGGAACAAAGCTCACGGAAGGATTCGGCTTTGATACCCGGGGAGGGTTGTCGTTAATATTTATATTGAAAATTGTACCGGAAGATGTATATGAAGAGCATTTTGTGCCTTTAATCTCCTGGCGCAGACACTGATGACATACATCATCGGGTGCCTGTCCGTAAATACGAATAGAATCCCCGTCATCAGTTACATCAAAATTAACCCATGCAGGTTTGTCTATCATACGGAGATCCAGGACTTTTTCACCATAATATTGTTCACTGACCGGATTGTCGAACTTATAATCAAAAGGATCACCTCTCCGGACATACAGATCCGGTATCTCCGCGTACATGAGGTTGTAATCTATCTTAATTATGATCTCAAGTAATCCTGATTCGCGGCCGCACATATCTGTTGCAGAGGCATATACTGTAAAAGAGCAGCCCGGCTCGTTACCGGGATTACCAAGAAGTATGCCGTCATTTCTAATATAAACAGTTCCCGGCCATGTGCCGTACATGTTATATGTAAGATTGGTCCTTCCTGAATGTCCGTCAGGATAATCATCTGTAAAGCAGGTATCTATTTTTGCCCAATTGTAAGGGTTGATATAGTCAAGGGCATATAGAAATCGGTCAGAATTCTCAAATGCCCTGCATTCGTAGTAAAGGATGCCTCCTCTGATCTGAGGAGCCTGATTGGAGTTCTGAACATTGATCTTGAACGATACGGAAGCTGAATCGAGTGAGGGATTGAAGCCTCTGAACTGAAGGGTGTAGGGAGTGTTCGAGCAGACATAAGGTGTAGTGCCAGAAAAATGATATGAGCCGGTGCTGTCCGCCGCGGATATCCACGAGGGCAGAGTTTGAGTCCAGTCCGATGCGGAAGCGTCGAAATACCAGAGCTCGTAAGTTACCGGCTCTCGGTCGTAGAAGATATCTTTCAACTCGCTGAAAGAATAAGCGGTTTTGTCTTCGTAACTTTTATCGGCCGGCGTCCGCACAACAGATATTGAAAACGCCATCGCTGTAAAAAGCAGGATAAAAACACATAACTTCTTCATAACTCGCCCTCAAAATAAATTACAAAGTAATTTAATAAATCGGGGAAAAAAATCAAAGAAAAAACTAAAACATTCCTGCATGCCATTGTGTCTTAATATAATATTGTGCATTTTATTACACTATTACTTGATTTTTCAACGAAAGATTGCTATATTTGATCAAAAAAGGCAATTTAATGCACTATAAAGATTTGGCTGATATTATCAGGGACAGGCGCGAAACTTTAAAGATCACGCAGGAAGATCTTGCCGAACTGTCCGGTGTCGCGTTGAGAACTATTAAAGCGATCGAGACGGCTAAAGGAAATCCTACTCTTCAAACGATAAATAACATCGCCGATGTTCTGGGAATGGAACTTGATCTTAACTTAAAACGAATAAGGTTGTAATAGATGAGAAATGCTGATGTTTTTAAAAACGGTGAACTTATAGGCCGATTAACCGAATATGGAAGAAATGATTATGTATTTAAATATGCGGAAAGCTGGGTGACCGACGCTTCAAAACCCGATCTCTGCCTTTCAATGCCGAAAAGAAAATATGAATTCCGAAGTTCTTACCTTTTTCCGTTCTTTTTCAATATGCTTAGCGAAGGCGCGAACAGAAAGATACAGTCGAAGCTATTAAAGATAGATGAAAATGACCATTTCGGATTTCTGCTGGCAACATCAGGATATGATACCTTAGGCTCTGTTACCGTAAAGCCGGCAGAGGAGGATAAATGAGATATAAGATATTCGACGGTAAGAATGTCAGCACCGTGCTCGATTACTATTCACCCGCAAAGAATGAAGAAAGCGCAGAGATATTTGCAGAGAACAGAAAGCGCATATCCATTTCGGGTGTGCAGGAAAAATTAAGCATGGTCAGAGACGGCAACAGACTCAGGCTTACAGAACCGGGCGAGAATGGAACTTATATATTAAAACCGATCCCGTCCGATGTGAAAGCGGCAGATCAGGTTCCTTTGAACGAACATCTCACTATGGAGATCGCAAAGCAGGTGTACAAGATCAATACGGCTGAGAATATTTTGGTGTTTTTCAAAGACGGCACACCCGCTTATCTTACCAAAAGGTTCGATTACAGGCCCGACGGTAAAAAATGGGGTAAGGAGGATTTTGCTTCGCTCGCGGGCAGAACCTCAGAGAATGCAGGAGAGAATTATAAATATGATCTCAGCTATGAGGAGCTCGGCGGTCTTATCAGAAAATTCGTTTTAGCCTGGAAAGTGGAGATCGAAAAATATTTCAGGATAGTACTTTTTAATTATGTATTCTCTAATGGAGATGCCCATCTAAAAAATTTCGCTCTTCTCGAAAGCCCGAAGGGTGATTACTTATTAAGTCCGTTCTATGATCTTCTCGATACAAGGCTGCATGTGAACGATTCCGATCTCGCGCTCACAAAAGGGCTTTTCGCCGATGATTACAAATCGGAACAGTATAAAAGGATTGGACATCCCGGATTAAGCGATTTTAAAGAACTCGGAATAAGATTAGGCATCGGTCCGAAAAGAATAGAAAAGATCGCTGAACCTTTGATCATCAAACAGGATTTGGTTGAATTTTATATAAAAAATTCTCTTCTCAGCCCGAAAAGCAGGAAAGCCTACAGGCTGCACTATTACACAAAACTCAATTACCTGAAAGGATAAAACTATGACCTTACACGAATATATTTCAAACCTTAACAAGCATTACAAACTCGGGAACGCGACTGAGCACACTTTTCGGGGCGACCTTCAGCAGCTTATCGAGAGCATCTGTCCGGGCATAATGGCGACGAACGAGCCTAAAAGGCAGAAGTGCGGAGCGCCTGATTACATTCTGACCAAAAAGGGAGTTCCCGTCGGCTTTATCGAAGCTAAGGACATCGGTTCCGACCTTGACAGCAAGAGCTATAAGGAGCAGTTCGACAGATACAGGAACTCACTTTCCAGCCTGATCTTTACCGACTACCTGACCTTCCAGTACTACAGGGACGGCGAGCGCAAGGAAAAGATCGTCATAGGGGAGATAAAGGGAAATTCGATAGCCCCGCTCGACCGCAATTTTGAATCCTTCACATATCTTCTCAAATACTTTGTCGAACAGCCGGCGCAGACCATAAAGAGCCCCAAGCACCTCGCGCAGATGATGGCGAACAAGGCGAGACTTTTATCCGATATCATAGGCAAAGCTCTCATTTCCGATGTCGAGACCGAAGAGAACAGTACGCTCAAGGATCAGATGAGCGCGTTCAAGGACATTCTCATTCACGACATAACTCCCAAGGCTTTCGCCGATGTTTACGCGCAGACGATAGCCTACGGCATGTTCGCGGCAAGACTTCACGACGCTACCCTCGATTCATTCTCAAGACAGGAAGCAGCCGAACTCATCCCAAAATCGAACCCTTTCTTAAGGAAACTTTTTTCATACATAGCCGGGCCCGACCTCGACGACAGAATAAAGTGGATAGTTGACGACCTCGTGGAAATTTTCCTTCACTCCAATGTAGCCGAACTCCTCAAAGACTTCGGGAAAGAGACCAAGACCGAAGATCCCATCATCCATTTCTATGAAACATTTCTGTCCGAATACGATCCCAAGCTCAGAAAAGCAAGAGGCGTATGGTACACACCCCATCCCGTGGTCAATTTTATCGTAAGAGCCGTTGACGACATACTCAAGACCGAATTCAACCTGCCCAAAGGACTCGCCGACAATTCAAAGACAAAGATCAAAGTGGATACTCACGGCAAAATGATCGAGCAGGAAGTCCATAAAGTACAGATACTCGACCCCGCCACCGGAACAGGCACATTCTTAGCCGAAGTCATAAAGCACATCTACGAAAACAATTTCAGGGCAATGCAGGGAATATGGAGCGACTATGCCGAAAACCACCTCCTTCCGCGACTCAACGGGTTCGAACTCCTAATGGCAAGCTACGCGATGGCCCATCTCAAATTAGATCTTCTCCTGAAAGAAACAGGCTATGCGCCCAAAACCGACAGAAGGCTCAAAATATACCTCACCAACAGCCTTGAAGAATACCACAAAGACACCGGAACACTATTCGCAAGCTGGCTAAGCTCCGAAGCAAACGAAGCCAACCGCATCAAACGCGACACACCCGTCATGGTCATAATCGGAAATCCGCCATATTCCGTCAGCTCAAGCAACAAATCGGAATGGATTCAGGAACTCATCAAAGACTACAAGAAGGACTTGAACGAAAAGAAGCTCAACCTCGACGACGACTACATAAAATTCATCAGATTCGGCGAGCACTACATTAACAAGAACGGTGAAGGAATCTTAGCCTACATTTCCAACAACAGCTTCATAGACGGCATCACGCACAGACAAATGCGTAAACATTTACTCCAAACATTCGATAAAATATACATCCTCGACCTCCACGGTAACGCAAAGAAGAAGGAAGTATGTCCTGACGGTTCAAAGGACGAAAATGTCTTCGACATCATGCAGGGCGTAAGCATAAACATTTTTATAAAGACCGGAAAGAAAAAGAAAAATGAACTAGGACAAGTATATCATAGCGAATTATTTGGATTAAGAGATTTTAAATATAAATACCTGAATGATAATAATACTGCTTCAATTAAGAGGAACAGGCTTGATTGTTTCGAGCCTAATTATTTCTTTGTTGAAAAAGATTTTGGATTTGTGAAGGATTATATTCTGGGTTTGGAAATTGACAAATTATATAGTAATTTCAATTCAGGTGTTGAAACAGGTAAAGATAATTTCATAATTAAACACAAAAATAATGAAATCCAAAATTTACTTTCAGAAATTAATACCAGTGATGAATTGAGCATATCTAAGAAGTATGATTTGTCTATAGATAAAGTTGAACAAGTATTTTCTGATGTTAAAAATTCTTATGTTACAAATATACTTTATCGACCTTTTGATGTTAGATATACTCTTCTTAGTGAAAATAGTCAGGGAGTTTTATGGCGACCTCGTTTTTCTACAATGAAGCATTTTTTAAAACAAAATTTGGGATTAATCTTTAAAAGAGGTTTTGATGAAATCAATTCTTCGCCGTGCTTTATCTCTAAGGTAATCTCTGATAGAAGAGCATGGAGTAGACCTGGAATGCAAGGTGCAGAAAGCCTTGCACCACTCTATCTTTATTCAGACAATAACTCTGAACGTACACCGAACCTGAATTCTGAGATCGTTCAAAAAATCGCAGACGGATTAGGCTTAAAATTCACAAACGAAAAAGAAGCTGATTCAGGCACATTTGCACCGATTGATATTCTCGACTACATTTACGCTGTGCTACACAGTCCGACATACCGCGAAAAATACAAGGAATTCCTCAAAATAGATTTTCCGAGAGTGCCGTATCCGAAGGATAAAGAAACATTCTTCAAGCTCGTTCAGCTTGGTGGTGAATTAAGACAGATTCACCTGCTTGAAAGTCCGGTCGTTGAGAAATATGTCACTCAATACCCGGTTGGTGGAAATAATGTTGTCGAAAAGCCCAAGTTCGTTAACGGCAAAGTTTATATCAACGATACGCAGTATTTTGAAGGTGTTCCCGAAGTCGCTTGGAACTTCTACATCGGCGGATATCAACCCGCCCAGAAATGGCTGAAAGACCGCAAAGGCAGAAAACTCGAGTTCGATGACATTCTGCACTATCAGAAGATCATCGTAGCACTCACTGAGACGGATAGGATAATGAAGGAAGTAGATATAGTGGGGGTGGAGTAGTGGGAGAATTGAATTTTGAAACTTACACAAAAGGAAAACCACATTTAGTAATACTTGGTGCAGGTGCAAGTGTTGCAACAATTCCTAATGGAGATGCTAATAGTAAAAAGATTTCTGTTATGGATGGTTTTATTGACAATTTAGGAATGCGAGATGTGCTAAAAGAAATTAATTTGAAAACAAAAAGTGATAATCTCGAAGATATATTTTCAGAATTACCTGAGAATATGAAGAATAATGAAATCTTAGAAATCCTAGAAAATAGAATTTTTGATTATTTTGTAGAATTTAAAATACCTGTGGAAGTTACAATATATGATTTTCTCATTTTGTCATTAAGAGAAAAAGATATTATTGCAACCTTTAATTGGGATCCATTGTTAATGCAGGCATATTTACGTGTCCAACAAATTACTAAAAAGTTACCAAGGTTATTATTTTTACATGGGAATGTATCAACTGGTTACTGTAAAAAAGATAATGTAATGGGTTTATTAGGTAATTTGTGTAGAAGTTGTTTAAATCCCCTGAAAAAACAAAAGTTGTTATATCCAATAAAAAATAAAGATTATCATTCTGACCCATTTATTGAAAAAAGCTGGAAGTATACGCAATTAGTTCTTTCTGAAGCTTTTTTGTTAACTATCTTTGGATATAGTGCTCCAAAAACAGATGTTAATGCTATTGGGTTATTAAAACAAGCTTGGGGAACATCTGAAAAAAGATCTATTGAAGAAATTGAAATTATAGATGTGAAAAATGAAGATGATTTAATCGATACATGGGACGAATTTATTCATTCACATCATTATAAAACAATGAATTCATTTTTCGACAGTAATATTGCAAAGTTTCCAAGACGTTCTTGTGAAGCTGAGTTTGATAGATTATTCAATTGTAAATTTTTTGATGGTACAGATGATTTGAAGAAAATAAATACTTTTGATGAACTAAAAAGTTTCTATGAACCAATCTTAAAAGATGAAGAATTCGAAAAAGATATGTATACAAATTTTTGGTTGTAAATGTTTAGAAAGCAGAAAGTAAATATTCCGACAAATTATGAAAGAAAAATAGAAAATTTCTTAACTTCTATATTCTATATCTCATTAAATTTGCCAGTAAGAAACTATTATGATTTTGTTTCAGGTGAAAGTTTTTCAATAAGAGAAAGTAATATTGATTTGTCTAACTCTTTTGAACTGTTAAAACTTGGGTTTTTTAAGCAGGCAATGATAAGTTTAAGAATCGGATTTGATATTGGAATGCTTTCAATATATTGGTCAATAATTGGGAAAGAAACTCCTGAATTTCGAAAATGGTTTATCTCAGAAATGGATACACCCTACAAGAATAAAAAATTTTGGGAAGTAATTTTATCAAATTCTTATATTAATAAATTCAATGAAAAATACAATATCATAGAACAAATAAAAAAGTTAAAGCTTTCTGATTTCATTCATACAAAAGGGAAATTGTTTTCTAGTTGTGGGGACACAGAAAGACAGATCAGATCAATCGGGCAATTCAATGATTTTGAACATTGGTATAAATTATTCGAGGAAGTTGTTGGAATTTTGATACTATTGCATTTATTAAGATTTCCAACCTTAAATTTGAGATATACAACGGAGTTTTTAATTTCTAAATTTGGGACAACGGATAGTATTCCTATGTGTGGTTGCGGGTTAGGAGATGAGATGAGTATTATTGATACATGTATTTCAAAAGAGCATAAAGAGTTTATTTTTGAGTTAGTGCAAAACGACGATGAATTCATTGGAGTAAATGAATGGTTGAGAAACTTACCTACATTAAATAAAAATGAGATTAGACAAAAAATTATTAATGTAAATAAGATGCTAATTGAATGTGAAGGTGGATTTGAAGTTTGGAAAAATAATATTGAACATGGTGGTGATCAAAGAATTGATTCAAAGATGATGATTGAGCTAAAGAATTGGGCAGAAGAAAATGACTTGATGACTGTCGAGTCCATAATTGCGAAAAGAAAAAGAAAAGGGGGATAATATGTTAAAAATGGATTCTAGTTTTATTCAACCAAATGATGATAATGTGAAAATTTGGAGATATATGGATTTGGAGAAATTCCATTCTATTATTGAAACAAGTTCATTGTTTTTTTCACGTGCAGATATGTTTGATGATAAATTTGAAGGCTCTTATCCTCTCGCTTTAAAAGAAATAAGAGATATAATGCTTAAGGCTAAAAGTCCAAAAATCTCACCGTATATTAATAGCGAGACTTTCAAACAACTTAAAGCATATGTGAATATAAATTGTTGGCATATGAATGAATATGAATCTGCAGCAATGTGGAGGTTGTATATAAGAAGTGAAAAAGGAATTGCTTTTCAAACTACATATCATAAATTAAAAAATGAATTCGAACTCTCAGGCAACGAGGTGTATTTAAGTTGTGTAAAATATATTGATTATTCAAATCCCTTATTTGAATCAGGTGCTGTGAGTGAATTAACACCCTTTGTATTAAAAAGAAAAAGTTTTCTCTATGAAAATGAACTTAGGGCACTCACATTATCATATAGTAAAGGAGTTGATTTAAAAGGGAATATTGTGGGTAAACCACCAAAATATGGGCAATCAGTAAAAGTAAATTTAGAAAATCTTATTGAAAAAATTTATATCGCTCCGAATTCATCAAAAGGACTTATTGAAAATATAAAAGCAATATTGAATGAGAATCGTCAGTCATACGAAATTGTAATGTCTGATTTAGATAGAGATCCGATTTTTTAAAAATATAAAAATATAGAGGTAAAAGGATTAGCATAAAAACCGAACAAAGAGGAATTACAGTATTAAGACAGTTTGTTGAAATGTCTGATTATCTTGTGCATTATTTCAAAGAAAATGATCGTACTCCTTCGTGGGACGGTGAAGTTCTTCTTTATAAAAACAAGAATTTGAAGAAAGAGAATATTGTAGGAAGAGTTCCTGTTCAAATTAAAGCAAAAAGTGTCAAATCATTTAGTAATAAATTTTCTTATATTTCGATTGATTTGGCAGATCTTAATAATTATTTAAGAGATGGCGGAGTTCTATTATTTTTAATTGAGATATGTCGGAATGAAAGTAAAATATTCATGTCATCTCTTTTGCCTTATGATCTTCATTACGAACTAAACAATGTTAAAGGCGGTGGTATTAAGGTAGATAAAATCAATGACATAATAGAACTTGAAAGATTATGTCGTGAGTTCTTAGAGCATAGAAAAAGACAACATTCTATGACTAATTTCGGATTAAATCTCCCTGAGCACAAATATTTTGAATTTATTGTTACATCAGATAAAGAAAAATTACGCAATGAAGATATAGTTTCCCGACCACAATATATTTACGGTAAGGTTGATTCAAAGCGTACCGTATTTGAAACGGTAAAGAAAATGTTCGTAGGCATAAAAGATGAAATGATTGAACCTGTGGCAATTAAAAATAAATATTTTTATAACAAAGTAATTCGGAATATAACAAAAGACAAGGTTGTACTAACATTCGGTAAATGCGTGAATATGGTTTTTGAAAAAGGTAAAGTGCTATCCTTTAATATTACTCCCAAAGGAAGCATTGATGACAGGATCAAAGATTATGAATTTTTTTTAAATTTGGTAAAAGAAAAAGAGTTTTCAATTGGTGCAAACACATTTCCTATGATGGCTCAAGGAATAAAGGATCAAGTAAGCATACTAAAGGAGCTTGAAGCAAGGCTAATGTATCTGAATAACATTGTAGCAGTTTTTAAATATTTTAATGTAGATCATAACAAGTTGAATTTTGACTCTCTTGAAGAAAAAGATAATTTTAATTTGAAAGGTTTAATGAATTCGATTATTTTCAAGAAATCAATTGAAAAACAAAAGCAGATACCGGGTAAATATTTTATAAAAATAGGAAATGTAACTCTATTGGGAGTAATATATAAGAAATTTGATGAAGACAGAATAGTGATTGACAATTATGCAAATCTAAAGAAAGGTATGTACCGTATTTATCCACCTGGAATTGAGTTACGGAAAAATCCAGAGAAGGTTATATATGCAAGCCCTTATGTAGGTCTGAATGTTGAAGAAATGATCTCGGTTGATAATATTTATCCTGAAGATATTTATAATGATGTAATAAACTATTCTCACTCTGAGGATTATGATACAAGTGTTTCGAATTTATGTTTGAGAATGATAAAAGTATATGATGAAACAAAGAAATTAGAATACTTAGAAAATGTTGTTAAGATTCTAAAATGGCAGGAAGAAGGTAAATTCATAGCAGACCATTTAATAAAATTAAATCAGCTTCAGATTGTCAGAAGGATGGGAAATTTAAATGCTGACGAACTTGAATATTTAATTGAGCTGAAGAAGAATTTTGCTGAAGATAATTTTATTTTATGCGGTATTCATATTTTGTTGGATGATCATGAAAAGTTTAAAGGATGCTTTAGCAAATTAAATGATGAGGATAAAGAAGAATTTTTAGAATTTCCGATTTATAATTTGATTAAGGATAAGTTATGAAATGGAATTAGCAGGTATAGATTTGATGTCAAAAATACGATTTTGTTGACCTCAACAAAACGATAAATGGTTTGTAAAACTGTAGGAGTAAGTATGAGTGATCTGAAAGCAAAAGAATATATCCCGTTTGAGCAGATCAAGCATGTGTCTGAAGACGGACAGGAGTTTTGGTACGCTAGAGAGTTATCTACGATTCTTGAGTATGTTCAATGGAGGAATTTTGTTAAGGTACTAGACCGGGCAAAGCTTGCTTGTAAGAATAGCGGTTACAACATAGATCATCATTTTGCTGACGTCAGCAAAACGATAAATATGCCGAAATCAGCTACAAAAGAGATATTAGATGTTAAATTGACCCGATATGCCTGTTACCTGATTGTTCAGAATGGTGATCCGAGAAAAGAAGTGATAGCGGTCGGTCAGACTTATTTCGCGATTCAGACAAGACGGCAGGAAGTGGCGGATTATTTTAATGAGCTCGGAGAAGATAATAAACGGCTTGTTATAAGAGGGGATATCAAACAATGGAATCAGATGCTTGCGGAGGCTGCTCACAACGCGGGTGTTATTTCCGATGAAGAATTTGCCTCTTTTCAGAATTCGGGTTACATGGGTCTTTATGGCGGGTTGAAAGTTAAAGATATTCATAAAAAGAAAGGTCTGAAAAGTAATCAAAAGATACTTGATCACATGGGAAGTACTGAATTGATAGCGAATCTGTTCAGAATATCTCAGACTGAGGAAAAATTGAAAAAAGATAAGACTATGACGGCTGACGCGGCAAATGAAGTTCATTTTATTGTCGGAAAAGAAGTAAGGAATACAATTAAGCGTGTCGGAGGTACAATGCCGGAAGATCTGCCTGTGCCGGAAAAGAGTATAAGTGAAATTGAGCGCGAGCAGCTGAAGAAATTAAAAAAGAATTCAAAAAATCTGATGCTGGATGAATGATACTGCGTGTCTTTGTAATTGGATCCTTGACAACGGGCTAATTGTAGCTAAAAAATAATTTTAAAATATTTTGAAAAATCTTTTAGGTGGGTCACTATGTGACACTCTCCGCATGTATATTGCCTTAAAATGACGGGGAAGTGTTATGGTAAAGAATGAAATTGTTAAGTTTGAAGAGAGTATCAGGGACAGGATCTATTCGATCCGGGGATATCAGGTGATGCTGGATAGGGATCTGGCGGAGCTATACGGGGTGGAGACTAAAAGGTTGAATGAAGCGGTCAAGAGAAACAAGGAAAGGTTTCCGGAAACATTTTGTTTCCAGCTATTCGAAAGCGAAAAAACAGAGGTGGTCGCAAATTGCGACCACCTCAAGAAGCTTAAATTTTCGTATGTATTGCCATACGCATTTACCGAGCATGGCGTAGTTATGTTATCTTCAGTATTGCGTAGTGATAAGGCAATGGAAATAAATATTAAAGTAGTTGAGGCTTTCGTTGCTATGCGGAAGTTCATTCAGACGAACGGGCAGATATTCCAAAGGCTGGATAGGGTGGAAGTGAAGCTACTTGAGAATGATCACAAATTCGAGAAAGTATTCGATGCTCTTGAGAGTAAAGACCGAATTCCTGAGCAGGGAATATTTTTTGAAGGTCAGATATTTGATGCGTATAAATTCGTTTCCGATCTGTTCAGGTCTGCGAAAAAATCGGTCGTTATCATAGATAATTATGTTGACGATTCGGTTCTGGTTCATTTGACAAAGGTAAATAAAGGTGTGAAAATTAAGATATTGACCAAGAGCATTTCGGATCAGTTCAGGCTCGACTTGAAGAAGTTTAAGGAGCAGTATTTCTCTATTGAAGTAAGTGCGATTAAGAGTATCCATGACAGGTTTATTATCATTGACGGTCAGGTCGTTTATCACTTTGGAGCTTCGCTGAAGGATTTAGGCAAAAAGTTGTTCGGATTCACGAAAATGGATAAGACGGCATTGAAGCTGATTGATAAAATAAGTTAAACAGGTGCAGGTATGCCAAAGAGTGAAGTTATGAAATTCGAGGAGGGTATCCGGGACAGGATATTTTCGATCCGGGGATTTCAGGTGATGCTGGATTCTGATCTTGCGGAATTGTATGGAGTGGAAGTAAGGGTCTTAAATCAGGCAGTAAAGAGAAATCAAGAACGGTTTCCGGATGAGTTTTGTTTTCAGCTGACTATTTCGGAAGTTCCAGAACTGAGATCACAAATTGTGATTTCAAACAAAGCTAAAAATTCTTTGAGATCACAAATGATTTCTACAAAGAAAGGGGGCAGGCGTTTTCAGCCATATCTTTTTACTCAGGAAGGTGTAGCGATGCTATCTGCTGTGTTGAGAAGCGAGACCGCTGTTAAGATGAGCATCAAAATCATTAAAGCCTTTATTGAGATGCGCAAGTTTATTCAGGCGAACGGGCAGATTTTCCAAAGGCTTGACAGGATTGAGTTAAAGCAGATAGAAACAGATAAAAGAATCGATCAAGTATTTGACGCATTGGAGAGTAAGGACCGTATTCCTGAGAAAGGAATATTCTTTGAAGGCCAGATATTCGATGAGTACAAATTTGTTTCAGATCTGTTCAGGTCAGCAAAGGAGTCTGTCGTTATCATAGATAATTATGTAGATGATTCGGTTCTTGTTCATCTGACCAAAGTAAGTGAAAGTGTGAAAGTGAAGATACTGACCAAACTTATTTCGGATCAGTTCAGGCTCGACTTAAAGAAGTTCGGGGAGCAGTATTTTGATATTGAAGTCAGCACGATTAAGAGTATCCACGACAGGTTTATTATCATTGACGGTCAGGTCGTTTATCATTTCGGTGCGTCCTTGAAGGATTTAGGCAAAAAACTGTTCGGGTTCACGAAAATGGATAAGACGGCGTTGAAGCTGATTGATAAAATAAGTTAAACAGGTGCAGGTATGCCAAAGAGTGAAATTGTTAAGTTTGAAGAGAGTATCAGGGATAAGATTTTTTCGATCCGGGGATTTCAAGTCATGCTGGATTCTGATCTGGCGGAATTGTACGGGGTAGAGACGAAAAGGCTGAATGAAGCGGTTAAAAGGAACAAGGAAAGGTTCCCTGATAGTTTCTGTTTTAAACTGAAATATTCGGAATATGCAGAACAAAGGTCGCAAATTGCGACCTTTAACAAGCGCGAACCAAAATATAAACCCTATGCATTCACCGAGCAGGGCGTAGCTATGTTAGCCGGGGTTTTGAAAAGCGAAACTGCAGTTAAAATAAGCATAATGATAATAGAAGCATTCGTAGCTATGCGGAAGTTCATACAGTCTAATGCTCAAGTATTTCAAAGATTGGACAGAGTAGAGTTAAAGCAGATAGAAACAGATAAAAGAATCGATCAAGTATTTGACGCATTGGAGAGTAAAGACAGGATTCCTGAGCAGGGCATTTTCTTTGAAGGTCAGATATTCGATGCGTACAAGTTCGTTTCAGATCTGTTCAGGTCAGCGAAAAAGTCGGTCGTTATCATAGATAATTATGTTGATGATTCGGTTCTGGTTCATCTGACCAAGGTTAAGAAGAGTGTGAAAGTGAAGATACTGACCAAGAGCATTTCGGATCAGTTCAGGCTCGATTTGAAGAAGTTTAGAGAGCAGTATTTTGAAATCGAAGTCGACACGATTAAGAGTATCCACGACAGGTTCATTATCATTGACGGTCAGGTCGTTTATCACTTTGGAGCGTCCTTGAAGGATTTAGGTAAAAAGTTGTTCGGGTTCACGAAAATGGATAAGTCAGGAATGGAGTTGATAGGAAAGATCAGGGAAATTTAATCTGTGGAATATCTTTATATATTTAGTTAAATCATAATCAATAAATACACGGAGTAATTATGTACCCTGCAATGAAAAATTCAATAATTGTTCTTTGTGTTCTTAGTATATCGGCCTGCTCTTTAGTAACGAAAAAAGGTAATGATCAAGTAACAAAAGGTTTCTTTGCATATTATGATATACATTTGTATAAAGTTGAGTCTGGAGATTATTTGAAATCTAGCTCGAGCTTCGGGCGGATAATGGAAGATCATAATTTCTATCAGACTATATATAAGGATTTTTATGAAGACAGATTCATTAATGTTTTATGGCGAGCCGACAGCAGAAATCTGTTATGTTATTTAATGAATAAAACTGATTCTCCGATTAAGATATTATGGAATAAATCGTACTTTATCACGGATGACTTAACGGATTTTATCAGCCATTCCGATGTGTCACAGGTAAATGTCAAGAAAGATCAGAAACTTTCATTTGTACCAGTAGGGAAATCTGAATTTATAGAAGAAAGAATACAACCGAATAAAAAGTTTATGAGAGATATACATTCCTATAAAACCGGTGAGATCAGTGATTACTATCCATCTATGCAAGGTTATCGTATTGAGCCTTTGTATATGGATTTTGATGATCATATTATATCAGAAGGTAATTTTAAGAAACTAAAATATTTCAATAAAAAAATGAATGAAAATGTCGGAAAAACATTCAGGTTGCTTTTGAATTATGAAATTAATAATAAGTCTCAGATATATGTGTTTCATTTCAAGGTCGATAAAATTACGTGTGAAGAACAATTTTTAGAAAAGAAAGCCCAGTAATATAATACAAGTCAAAAAATATCGTGAAAAATCTTTTTGCCGTGTCACGATTTGACACGCCCTCAGTGTTATATTGCCTGAAATTAATGCAGGTGTGCGTATGTCAAAGAGTGAAGTTGTGAAGTTCGAGGAGAGTATCAGGGAAAAAATTTTTTCGATCCGGGGATTTCAGGTGATGCTGGACAGGGATCTGGCGGAGCTGTACGGGGTTGAAGTTCGATATCTTAACAGGGCTGTAAAAAGGAATATTGAAAGGTTCCCGTCAGAATTCTGCTTCTTGTTAAATAATCAGGAAATGACAAACTTGAAGTTCCAATTTGGCACTTCAAGTTGGGGTGGGAAGAGAAAAAACAGTACAGCTTTTACTGAACAGGGAGTAGCAATGCTTTCTGCTGTACTGAGAAGTGAGACAGCTGTAAAGATAAGCATAAAGATAATAAAAGCATTCATAGAGATGCGGAAGTTCATTCAGGCGAACGGGCAGATATTTCATAGGCTCGATAGAATTGAATTAAAGCAGTTAGAGACGGATAAAAAGATAGATCAGGTGTTTAATGCTCTTGAGAGTAAAGGCCGTATTCCTGAGCAGGGAATATTCTTTGAAGGTCAGATATTTGATGCGTATAAATTCGTTTCCGATCTGTTCAGGTCAGCAAAGCGGTCAGTCGTTATCATAGATAATTATGTTGATGATTCTGTTCTTGTTCATCTGACCAAAGTAAGTGAAAGTGTGAAAGTGAAGATATTGACTAAGAGCATTTCTGATCAGTTCAGGCTCGACTTAAAGAAGTTCGGGGAGCAGTATTTTGGAATTGAAGTAAGCACGATTAAGAGTATTCACGACAGGTTCATTATCATTGACGGTCAGGTCGTTTATCATCTTGGAGCTTCGCTGAAAGATTTAGGCAAAAAACTGTTCGGATTCACGAAAATGGATAAATCTGCTTTAAGGCTTACAGAAAGAATATAAACTCTTTTATTTGAACTTATTTAAGTATTTGATTATATTGCATCCGGTTGTTAAAAGGTAATTGAATTACAGGGAGCAGTTAATGAATAAGGAAATTCTTGAAGTGCTGGGCTATCATTCGGAATATGAAAGGAACCTTGCCCGGCTGTATAAACTTTTTACAAAAAAATTTCCTGATGACGGTCTGTGGCCGTATATGGTTGAGGAAGAGACAAAACATGAGTGCTGGATAAAACAGATAATTCCCAAAGTAATTGACGGTGTAGTGGACATTAATGTAAAAGATCATACAGGCAAATTCGTTCACGACCACATGGAAATGCTAAGCTCGAAGATCGAATCTCTTAAATTCGTTGAACTTACTCCCCTTGAAGCGCTCAGGATCTGCGTTGAGTATGAAGAGTTCATGCTGGACAAGGATTTTTTCGGTAACCTTGTATCTGAAGCCCCCGCCGTTCAGAATGTTCTTGACAAGCTGGTCGAGGATACTTTACGGCACAGGATCGCGATTAAAGAAAGGATCGAAAGTTTGGAATAGATTTGAATTGCTATATCTGATAATTTGAGTATATTTAAGTCTATGTTTTAAGCGGAACCGGACAAGTGAACATGCTGTTATTCCCGAAAGGGCTCAACGAAAGAGAGAAAAAAGCTTACAGGCTGCATCTGACAGCCGAGATATTCGAGGCTTTCTCAATTGGAGCGATAGGCCTGACCGAGTTCGTATTTTTAAAAAGCCTCAACGGCTCGCCATATCTTGTGGGAGTGATACTCCAGGTCAGCCTGATAGTAATGCTCTTCAGCATATTTTTCAATCAGCTTATCAAAAGGACGGGGGACAAGAAAAAGCTCTATCGCCTGAGTATATGGGTGACAAAGCTCCCTCTTTTCATGCTTCTGTTCTTCAGCCCTGACACGAGAGGCGGAATATTTTTCCATTATTTTTTCATAGGGATTTATCTTGCGTACTCGCTTACAAAACCGCTGATGATGCCGCTGATGAACATGATGCTCAAACAGAACTATTCCGGAAGGAATTTCGGTTCGCTTTACAGCAGGGTGGCCACTTTGAACAAGCTTACGGTTGTGGCTGCTACCTTTATCATCGGGAGCCTTCTGGACATAGACAATTTCTCTTTCAGGTATATTTATCCTTTCACGGCTGTCCTTTCTATGATAGGCGGTTATATATTTTTGAAAATACCTTATGACGATAAAGAGCCCGATGTAAGGCTACCGCTCCTGAAAAGCGTGGCCGGGTCAGTTTCCGATATGGCCCGCGTGGTAAGGACTAATAAGCCGTACAGGGATTTTGAAGCCGCTTTCATGTTCTACGGATTCTCGTTCATGATAGCTTTTCCCGTAATGACCATATTTTTTGATCAGGCGCTCGGTCTCAACTATTCCTCTGTCGCGTTCTACAAGAACCAGGCAACCCTTCTTTCTCTTCTGATACTGCCGTATATGGGGACTTATATCGAGAACACAGACCCCAGGAAGTTCGGGATGCTCACATTCGCGTCTCTCGGAATATTCCTTGTTTTTCTGGGCCTGACAGAATATTTTCCCGGCCGGTTCTGTTTCATGGGGTTTCAGCTTTACTGGACTCTCGTGATAGCTCATCTTTTCCTCGCGGTGTTTTTCGCAATGATGCTTCTTCTGTGGAATATAGGATCGGCATATTTCTGCCACGGGGACGATGTAAGCACATATCAGTCAATTCACATATCGCTGACCGGGGTTAGAGGCGCAATAGCTCCTCTGATCGGTGTGGGGGTTTACGAGATAATAGGGTATTTCAGCACATTTTTGCTGTCATCGCTTTTTACAGCGGCAGCCATACTGATACTGCTTTTTTCATTGAGGAAATACCCGGCGCATAAGTTAAATTAGAAAATAAGGAGGAAGAAATGGAAAAGACGGCTATAGCTAAGTTCATGGAGGAGCGTGAGAAGCTGAACGGATTCGTGATGAAGTACGCCGACAACACCATCAAACGGTTCTTCAGCCTGGACAACCAGACATACAGAGAGGGGGCTTTGGATAAGAAGACCAAGGAGATGCTCGGGTTCGTGGCATCGCTCGTTCTCAGGTGTGAGGACTGCATAGACTACCATCTGGGCAGATGCCGTGAGGAAGGTGTCACCGACGCCGAATTCACTGAAATGGTATCAGTGGGCATGATAGTCGGAGGCTCGATAACCGTGCCGCACATGCGCAGGGCGTTCAGAAAATGGGACGGGCTGAGGAACGCTGAAAACTAGATGGGCGACATCTCTTTCAGTCTGTTTACAGAGGCTGATTTTCCGATTACGATAATACCGTCGCCCGATAAAAGGGAAAATGACGGGTCTATATGCGTAATCTTTTCATCACCCCGCCTTATACCTACTATCGTCGTACCGTATTTCTGCCTGAACTGAAGCTCCGAGACCGATCTGCCGGAAACTACGGAACCTTCAGATACGGCGATCTCGGCAAGCTCGAATCTGCTGTTACCCTCCGCGCCGTCATGCTCAGCGAGCCTGTTGAGTATCATCTCCGACTCCCTTAAAGATTCAGGCCTGCCCATCAGAAGGAGGCGGTCGGAGGGGAATACCCTGAAATCCGGTTCAGGCTCGTAATATATCTTGCCCGCCCGGCTGACGGCGAGTACCGAGATGCCGGCTCCGGTTAGCGCAAGATCGCGCACCGTCCTGCCGGCCGATACAGCGTCGGAACGGATGCGTATCTCTGAGAACGAGATAGGCCAGTCAATGTTCTCGGGAAGAAAATCAGCAGCGGAAGTAAGCGCGTCGGCCGCAAGTTCCGTCGCGTCCCTGAAAGGTCTGAAGACCAGATCCGCTCCGGCGGCCTTAAGATCATCAGAATCTTTATCGCTCGTCGCGGTCAGAGCGATCTTCACATTGTACCCGCTTTTTCTCAGATCGCTGATAAGAAGCAGATTAAGTTCTCTCGATCTGACCGTACTGATGACCCATTTGGCGGTTCTCAGAGGCAGATCCTCGTGAAGCCCCGGGTCGGTAATATCGCCGAACAGCACCGGTATTCCCTGGCCCCTCCACAAATCGAGTGTGCCCGGGTCGAAATCTACGCACAGAATTGACATTTTACGCCTTAAGAGGTGTTCCGCCATTCTCCTTCCGTAATTACCCATGCCGACAAGAATAACATCTATCATCTGATCCTTTTTCAGCGTATCTATCGCCGCCTCCCTGAATGGAAATTTCCGCTCGAACATCCTGAGCGGTTCCGAAAGCGTGTTGTAGAGAGGGATCGAATATAATATCATGTATGTTGAGATAAATATCGTGACCACGCCGACCATAGTTATCAGGCCTACTGTTTCGCCGGAAATGTGGCCGAGGCTGTAACCGAGAGCGGCAACTATCAGGGAGAATTCGCTGATCTGGGCGACCGTCAGGCCCGCGAGGAAGCCTGTCCTTCTTCTGTAGCCCATGTAGCCCATTATCATAAGAACGATCAGAGGGTTACCCAGAAGGACGAATACGGAGAATACTGCTGACGCGCCGGCCTGCGCTCCGGTCGAAGCCCAGTCAAGTCTTGCGCCGAGGTCAATGAAAAAGAAAAGAAGCAGAAAATCCCTTAAGGTCATCAGCCTGGCGCCGATAGAATCCCTGTAGTCGGTTGAGGCTAAAGATACGCCGGCAAGAAAAGCTCCGACTTCCTTGCTGAAACCCAGAAGCTCGCTTACGGAAGCCAGAGTAACCGCCCACGCGATCGCGAAAAGAGTGAGAAGCTCGAGAGATTTAGCGAGCTTTTTGGTGAGCGCGGGAATAACGAATTTCATAAGAAGACCCGTTCCGGCGAGTATGCCTATTCCTTTCGCGGCTATTACGGCCACGGAGATATAACCTGGTTCGTCCGACTTCATGGCTATGCCGAAAGTGGTAAGGCCGACCAGCGCCAGGATGGCGGCGATATCCTGAACGATCAGGAATCCGATGGCTATCTGGCCGTGAAGGGAATCGATCTCCTTTTTGTCCGAAAGAAGTTTAACGATTATGATCGTGCTGGAAAATGTAAGCGCGACGGCGATATAGGCTGAGCTGAGCATATCAAATTCCATAAGTACAGCTATGGCGAAACCTATAAGGGAGGTGAAGAATATCTGGCCGAGACCTGTAGCGAGCGCTACCGGTCCTGTGGTCTTTATCAGGTTCAGGTCGAGCTTGAGCCCGACTATAAAAAGGAGAAGCGCTATCCCGATGTGCGCCAGAAGCTCTATCTGGTCATAGCCTTCTATTATTCCCAGAAAAGACGGACCGGCCAGGATGCCTGTTGCCAGGAACATGATTATCAGGGGCTGTTTTAACTTGCGGCCGGTTATCCCCGCCGCCGTGGCCAGACCCAGTATGGCGGCGATCTCAGTAAATGAATTTTTTTCGATCATCAGCTGTCCTGTTAATATTCATAAACATTAACTTTTGCCTCGGCATGAACATTCTGATATATCCTGTTTCCCCTGAAGTGTATAGAATTCGAAAAATTCACCATTGTATCTTCGCCTATTAGGCCGGGGATAGTCACCGTGTTAAGATAAACGCCGTCTTTAAATACATCGGCGATGAATTTGTTCCTGTTATTTTCATTTCTTTCGAACGACCTTCTTACCAGAAGCCTGCCGAATTTGTCTACGAACATCTCGTTGACCGACCTTTTATAAGTCCTTTTCTGCTCGAGCCTCTCTCCGTCAACGCTCAGCCTCAGATTCTTTTTTATGTAATTTTCTTCCTCATCGTTATTCTGTATCCGGGCGTAAGGGAATCTTATTTCCTCCGTCCTCTTCCCTGAATAATCGAAAACATTTATCCTGTAATCGGAAAGGCTGTTCTCGGCAACATATATTTTCCCGTTTCCGGCGGTATATTTGCAGATGCTTTTAAAAAAATCAACATTCGCAGGATCGAATTTTTCATTCCATTCTCTCAAAACCGCCAGTTTCTTAAAATCAGGACCGAAGATCACCAGGTTGTTGCCAAAATAGTATACTCCCTCTCTGTTCTCAGTCGCGTTAACATATCCGAGTATATTCGGGCTTCCCGGGACAGATCTTAAGCCTTCTCCCACTACCAGACCGCCGCTCTCATAGGGGACATTCTCAATATAGTTCCCGTCCGGGTCAAACTTAACCATCTGCAGGTTGGTGAAAGACTGAACATAAATGATCCCGTTCTGCACAACAAGGTCGAAAGCTACGGGGAACTCTCCCGGGCCCTGGCCTCTTTTACCAAAGCTTTTTATATAATTGCCGCTACTGTCGAATTTTTTGATACTGCCTTTGATATTGTCAAAGATGTAGATATTCCCGTCATCATCAATATCCATATCTGATGTGCTTGTGAATATTCTCGTGCTGTCCCCGGTATCCGAGTCTCCGTCAATCGTGAAAATCAGTTTCGGTTCGATTGTAAGGTCCGGATCTGACGGCCTGTTCTGGTTTGAAAAATATTTTATGCCGTCCTTTTCAGTTAGAGTGTAGTTAAGGTCTTTCTCCTTTGAACACGATGTGACCGAGAGAAAGCATACTAATATCAGGATCATGACAGGTATGGTTCTCATTTTATCCTCCTTAAATTTTATGAAATATAACAAATTAAAACGGGTGAATGCAAAATTTCTGATCAAAGACCGTATATATTTGACGAACGGTATAAAATAACTTAAATTTAGTGCTTTATGAGGTTAAAATGAAAGCTTTTAGAATACTGGTCATACTCTTTGCGGCGAAAACCGTCCTGTGCTCGACACTGTCAGGATTTATAAGGGATGCGGTTACAAGCGAGGCAGTATTTGATGTAAATGTGATCATTGAGGGAACAAGGCTTGGAACGGCTACGAATATGAACGGTTATTTCGTTATCTCGAATATTCCTCCGGGCAGGGTTAAAATTTCGGCCTCCGCGATCGGGTACAGAACTTTCAGGCAGGATATCGTATTTGGAAGAGGCGAGTCGAAAAGGATAAACATTAAACTCGAACAGGAGACTCTGGAGCTCGAAGAACTGAAGATCAGCGTTGACGCCGACGAACTGCCTGACGAATCTATGAATATAAGGACAGGCCTGCTCAAATTAAAGCCGCGTGACATAAAAACATCAGCGACTTTTATTCAGCCCGATCTATTCAGATCCGTTCAGACGCTTCCGGGTGTTGTTTCCGTCTCGGATTATTCGGCGGGGCTGTATGTAAGGGGCGGCAACAGCGACCATAACCTGATCCTGTATGACGATATTCCCGTTTACAACCCGTCTCACCTTTTCGGAGTGTTTTCCACTTTTATACCTGACGCGCTCAGGGATTCAAAACTCATAAAATCAGCCTATCCCGCCGAATACGGCGGAAGGCTTGGTTCAGTTCTGGACATTAAAAGCCGCGACGGGAACAGGGAGAGTTTTGAAGGTAATATATCGCTGTCGCTCTTTGCCGCCGAAGGCGTCATCACCGGCCAGGCTTTTGACGGCGGATTCCTTGCCGCTGCACGAAGGAGTTATATTGGGCCGATACTTGAGTCTCTGGGTGAAGAATACCCTTCATATTACTTCTGGGACGGGCAGGGACAGCTTTATCAGGACTTGGGTGATGACGACAGATTAATATTAAGCTCGTATGTAGGGTCGGATAAACTGAGTTTCAGGCAGTTCGACATGAACATGGGTTGGGGAAACGAATCTTATGCCTTGAGATGGCGGCATTTGTTCTCTCCCAAGATATTTTCAACATCAAAACTTTCATATTCAAGGTTTTACATTGACATGGATGCGTTCGGATCGTTCAGGTACAAGAACGAAATAGGAGATGTATCTCTAAAGAACTCGACAGAATTCTTTGCGGCCAACGACCTTTTATTTAAAGGCGGATTCGAGGTACAGAGATTCTTCATCAAGTACGATCAGACCTTTGCCGGAACGAAACTGATGGACATAGAGGGGAGCTATTACATATATTCGCTCTTTTTTGAAGGGTCGAAAACATGGGATTCAAAATTTACTTTAAAGCCCGGTCTCAGGTTCGAATTCAACAACGAGCTGAATGACGCGCACAAACTCATCGTTTCTCCAAGGCTGAGCCTGAAATACATGACGGGCGATTACAGCTCGGTCACATTGAGCGGCGGAAGGTACTATCAGAGCCTTTTTACTGTCCAGCAGGAAAATCAGAGTCTTCAGATTATAGACAACTGGTTCCCCATAGACGATTCCGTGGATCCCGGGATCTGCGATAACGCGGCTCTGGGTTATGAAACAACTAAAAGAATTTACGGCGGAGACTATAAATTCACTGTCGAAGGTTATTATAAATACATGCAGAACCTCCAGAACTGGAAAGAGACAACATCGGCGACTGATGACATAATAGAGGATATGGAGATTAAAAAATACTTCATCAACAGCTATGCCCACGCCTACGGAATAGAGTTTCTCGCCGAAAGGCAGTTCGGAAAACTTAACGGCAACGTGTCTTACACTTACGGAAAAGTAAGAAAGACGATCGACGATCCGCAGGAGGATAAGGATACTTTTGATGCGCATTGGGATATACCTCACAGTTTTAAATCGACGGTCAATTATAATCTCAACAAAAACTGGTCTTTCGGCACTGTGGTAACATATTCATCAGGCAGGCCTTATACAGAGAATATAGGTTATTACGTTAATATATCAGAGACCGGAGAAGAGAGTATTGTGGCTATAAAAGGCGACCGGAACAGGATGAGGTATCCGGATTACTTCCGGTGGGATATAAGCATGAACTATACATGGTTCTACAAAAACGGCTCGAAGCTGCTTTTAAATCTGAGCGTACTTAATCTCACGAACCGGGAGAACATACAGTCATACATATATGACGAGCGGGATGAGGATAATACTGTTAAAAAAGATGTGTTCCCGATGCTGCCGGTACTTCCGTCGGTCAGGCTGAGCTACAGTTTTTAGGAGGGATGATGAGGGATATATTAAGATATATTGTTTCGGCAGCAGCGGCGGTTCTTATCATTTCATGCGAAAAAGGCAGCTCTACCCGTTATGAGGAAAAACTCGTTCTGTACTGCTATGCAATGGCTGATTCGACCATAGACAGCCTCTATCTTTCCAGGTCTGGGGGAGTGAACGAAAGAATTAATATGGAAAATCTGGGAGTTTCCGGAGCGTTGATCACACTTTTATGTAAAACACCCTCAGACAGTTCGTTCTCAACAGTCGGCACGCTCAGCGAATATCCCGGAAGGAACGGCTTGTATTTCCTGCCTGACGCGGATTTTGCCGATAAATTCAGACCGATGCACACATACAGATTAGATGTATATCACGAGGATCACGGCAGAATATCTGCTCAAACCGTTTGCCCTCCGGAACTGGGCATTTTTTCAGTTAAGAATGTAGAAAAGAATTCAGAAATGGTGCCGGCTGAAGAAGATCCTCTTGCCGTTGATACGCTTTATTACCGCAGAGGAGACGGTTTTGACGATTTTGAGATGGTCAGATGCAGGTTCGATTCACTTTTAATACTTGCCGATCAGAGAATGGCATCGTACAGAATAGTTCCGGACGAGATAAGCAGAACAGATACTTCTTTCTGGCTTGAGGATACAACGGAGACTGTCTGGAATAAATATCCGGCGGTGACGAAGCTGTTCAAGAACAAAGAAAAATACGGAAAGGATTTCACCGAATATTACCTGAGGAGCATGAGCATTTACTGGTACGCTCTTTATCATGAGGGGCCGCATACAGTGATCTTTTCGTCAAAAGACAGATCTTTCAGGAGTTATATGGAGACGCTGTACGGAGGAGAAGAGAGATTTACCAATGTTGAGGGCGGATACGGACTTTTCACGATATCGAATTCATCCGGACAAAAAAGCAGGTACAGAGTTTATGTCAAATCGCTCGAAAATAAATATCCGTGACGATAAATTACTTTGACTTGATCATAAAAATGTATTATATTTACCCCTCGTCGAACGATATCGGAGACGTGGCCGAGCGGTTTAAGGCGCACGCCTGGAAAGCGTGTTTCCGCAAGGAAACGTGGGTTCGAATCCCACCGTCTCCGCTAATTTTTGGGGTCTTGTACCCATAGCTCAATTGGATAGAGTACCTGGCTACGAACCAGGCGGTTGGGGGTTCGATTCCCTCTGGGTATACATTAAAAAAGCAGGCTTGCGCCTGCTTTTTTGTTCCTATCCTTCTTCCAGAGGGCCTTCGTCACCTGCGTCATTGTATGCCGAATATATCCTGAATGAGACCAGAAGGCATAAAGCCGCCGATATCGCTCCCAGCCCGAAAACAGCGTAATATCCGAAATTCAGCCACAATACTCCGGTAGTAACAGGGAAAACTATTTTCGCGGCCATAATGAGTCTCTCGTATATGACCATGTTGGATCTTTGCTCGTTAGGCGTGGCAAAGTAGGAGATGAAGCTTTTTATCGCGTTATCGAAAAGGGTTGTAGTACCGTACAGAGACAATAGAGCAAGCAGGATATATTTCATAAATGAATCCTGAGTAATGTAAGGGCTTGCGGAAAAAATTAACACAAAGAAGAAAACAAGGCTGACTAAATATCTTATCTTCATGGTCCTGTCTTCACCGCTGTTCTTCATGATCTCAGTGGCTTTTCTGCGTAAAAAGAAGACAAGAGCTGAGTGGAGAAGGAAAATAAGGGCAATGAAACCGAGGCTCATATTAAATTTTTCCACAAGAAAGAAAGCTCCGAAATATATCATGATAATGTTAACTACCGCGGTGAAGAATGTCAGAATATAGAAATTAAAAAATTTGCCTCTTATAATAAACTCGACATTTTCTTTCAGAGCCTTTGCCGCCGCCGCTTTCTTCGAACTCATTATTCCAATAACGATCAGAGGCAATCCTATTGCCCCGTAAAGAATAAAATAGAAATAATCGAAAGTGAGAAACCCCAGCACTGTTACGAGGAAGAACCCCGATGCGGTCCCGAGGAGTCCGAAGGCCGCTACCTTGCTCAGAATAACAGGAGTGTCTGCGCTGTCGGTGCTGTGTTTAACGAGAGAGTTTTTGGTAGTCTCGAAATATTCGTAACTGAGAGATATGAGAAAAGCGAATATGGCCATATTGACGGTTGAGATGCTTATGTTTTCTCCCGAAAACTTATAAATTGAAGCCAGAAGGGGATTTTCAAAGCCGGCGAAAGCGCACAGGATCACGGCCGTTCCGACCATAGCTACAAGGATCCCAAGAAGCCTGGATTCGGAGATATATGCAAGAAGAATGGAAATGATGAACCCGAACAGAACAGCTGATTCATTAACAGAAAGAATCAGTCCGAAATCAAAAGCTTTCAGGCTCAGCTCAGTAACGGAATAGTTCATAAGAGACGCTATCCAGCCGGCTGTTCCGAAGCAGGCTAAGAATGACAGATTTGCCGCAATTTTTATTTTTGGATCCGTTTTGTTGTCGAAGCTGAAAAAACTGAACATGCTCATATCTTACCCTTCCAGATTATTAATTCTCCTCGCCTTTCTGTTTGAAAATTACGATCTTTCTGCCCTTGTCGTCGTGTCCGAATTCAAGAGTTGCCTGATCCGAATACAGAACCAGTTTATCCTTGACGGTCTCAATTGAAGCGCCAAGTTCGCCGCACAGTCCTTCAAGCTCATCGTATTTTTTGTCTAAAATGGCATTTTTAAGCCTAATGTAGGCGTTATCCGCATTATCGAGAACTCTGTCGAAATCCATGTGGATAGAATTTATCATTGTGATTATCGTTTCAACGACCGCGGCTCTTTTTATGTCCCTCTGGCTCTGGAGAAGTTCCTGGTTTTTCTTCTCGAATTCCTTCTGTGTTTTGAGAAGTTCGGTGGTTCTCATTGAATTCTCAAGCTGAAGTTCATAAAGTTTTTTATACTTGCTTGACTCGTTGGCGGCCCTGATAGATGTTTCTCCCAGTCTTTCGGCAATAGTTTTGCCCAGATTCTTCTGGATGCCGGGTACTATCTCGTAAATTTTATAAAAATCACCTGTGTTGACGAATATTATCTTGCACACTGCGCTGAAGCAGTAAACATTGGCAGCCCTCTTTTTGTTGCTGACAAGGGCAAGTTCTCCGACGAACTCATTCTTGCTGCAGTAATTAAGGATCACTTCTTTGTTCTCGTCGTCATCAGCGGTGTCTTTCATCGTGGATTTCTTTATAACCACAGACCCTTTCAGGATCAGATATATTCCGTCAGGATCAGCGTTCTGCTCGATAATAAGATCGTCTTTCTGATACTCCCGAAGCTGAAAAAGATCATCATTCAGCCTCTGAAGCTCTTCTTCACTTATTCCTTCAAACAGGAGGTTCCTGCTCAGATATTCGAGTATTTTCGGTGAAAGCACTTTAACTTACCGCCGCTTTTGTTCAGTCTGTAATAAATTAACCAATTAGTTTTGAAAAATCAATATTAATTATTTATACCTTTCGCATCCGGTCAAAAAGTCGTAAATTATATTCCGGGCGCAGCTTCAGCCTGCAAAAATAATGTAACTGACGGGGATAAAAAAGTGAGAAAGCTGTCACTCATAGTTCTGGTCTCGGCCGCGGCGGTTTTCGCCTCAGGCGTAAAAACTTACTATAACTATTACGAAAATTTCAGTTATGATCCGGTAACGGCAATTTCGTCGCATACGGGCGCATATCTTTTCGATCATGTTCCTGTCAACCTTGACGATCTTGATTATAAGTTAAAGTTCATTCTATCGGCCTCGCCTTTTGTCAGACAGGCTGGAGATCGGTACGGAACCGATGTTCAGAATTCAGAGAATGTGGATATGCTGAAGAATTTCTGCTTCCTTTACTATTACCAGAGGGAGTTCATGCCTTTCCTGTCTTATTCAACGCCTTATAAATCAGTTCTGAATTATAACGACGAAAGAGAGATCATTAAGAAAAGGGACGCGCTTTCCTTAGGGATACTTTCTGACCTCAGGCACCATCAGATAGGGCTTTTTTTCAGCGGTCTTATGTCCGCATACTCAGACAGACAGCTTAATAACGGCGGGGAGTATACCTTCAGGAGAGGCGGATTTTCTGCCGGAATGACTGTAAACGTTAAAGTCAACAAAAGATCGTCTATGATATTAAGCGTTGTTTCCCCTGTATTTCTCGACTTTGATATTGATAACAATTACAGCGGTAATGACAGATCATATTTCGATAAATTCCAGTCTTCAACAGGGTTCAATTATAAATACAGGGATTTCTTTGCGACATATACATTTGTTTATAAAAACAACCGTGTATTCTATGATGATGACGACGGACACCAGCTTACTTATCCATGGATTATAGAGCACAATTTTATTGCCGGGTACAAAGTTGATAAGAATATCAGTTTTTCTCTTGATTACCAGCTTATGCCGTCGGTCTTTACAGAGAATATGCCGAAGATCGGCGATGTTTACAGGCACACCGTGGGCGCATTCGCTTCAGTAAATTTCGGGTCGTTCACTCTTAACATGAGATATGCCGACAGCGAATTTTTCTCTGAAGAGGGTATAGGCAGGATCTATTTTCAGGCTGACCTGATCTATATTTACAAATAAAAGGGCGGAGATAATATGGTCACGACGGTTGACTTGACAATAATCAATACCGGAGAAACGATGCAGGTTCCCCTCGGCAGCCTTCTGTCGCAGGTTCTGCCTGAGCTTGATCTGAAGCTGAAGTACCCCGTTATAGGCGCAATAGTAAATAATTCGTTGAAGGAACTGACTTTCCCGATACTTAACGAATGCGAGGTCGAGTTTATTGACAGGACATGCCCCGACGGCCTGAATATGTATCTCAGGTCGCTTATTTTTGTGATGTGCAAAGCGGTCAATGATATCTTTCCCGAATCGAGGCTGTATGTTCTTCACGCTGTTTCAAAAGGTTATTACTGCGAGCTGAAAGACTATTCGGGGAAAGATCTTACGGACCCTGAGTCTGTACTTAAGATCAAAAACAAAATGAAAGAGGTGGTTTCGCAGGATATCCCTTTTGAAAGATTCAGGATGAAAACAGAGGACGCCATACAGAAGTTCATCAGCCAGGGCCTTGACGACAAAGAGCTTATTTTAAGGCAGAGAAAGAGGATATATACATCGGTCTATAAGCTTGACGGTATCGTGAATTATCTGTACGGATATCTCGCTCCCTCCACCGGCAGTCTAAAGGTATTCAATCTGATAAAATATTTCGACGGTATGCTCCTGCAGGTCCCTTCGGCGTCAAACCCGGACAGCGTATTGGAAAGAACTCCGCAGAACAAGCTTTTCGAAGTGATAAACGAACACAGCAGGTGGGTGAGGCTTCTCGGAGTGAACAATGTCGGAAAGCTGAATGACAAGATAATCAACAAAGAGGCGGGTGATCTCATCAAGATCTCCGAAGCCCTGCATGAAAAGAAGATCGCTTCAATAGCGGATGAAATAGCATCGAGAAAGAATACAAAACTCGTTCTAATAGCGGGGCCGTCTTCATCAGGCAAGACCACCTTTTCCAAAAGGCTGAGCGTACAGCTTCAGGTATCCGGTCTGAAACCACTCGTGATCGGGCTCGACGATTATTTCGTGGACAGGGAGCACACCCCGCGCGATGAGAAGGGCGAATACGACTTCGAATCCATAGAAGCTATAGATATTAAGCTGTTCAACGATCAACTTCTAAGTCTGTTCGACGGGGAGGAGGTGGAGATACCGAGGTTCGATTTCCAGACAGGAAAAAGAATGCCGGGCAAAAAAATGAAATGCGGCCCGGAGAATATTATCATAGTCGAGGGCATACACGGTCTGAACCCGCATCTTACGAACAGGATACTTCCCGAGCACAAGTTCAGGATCTATATTTCAGCTCTGACACAGATATCTATTGACAGGCATAACAGGATACCGACGACGGACAACAGGCTTATAAGAAGGATCGTCAGGGATTACAACTACCGCAGCCATAAGGCCCTCGACACTCTGAAAAGGTGGCCGAGCGTCAGAGCCGGTGAGGAGAAAAATATCTTCCCGTATCAGGAGGAGGCCGATGTAATGTTCAACTCAGCCCTGCTTTACGAATTCAGCGTTCTCAAAAAATACGCCGAGCCGATAATCAATGAAGTTCCGGAGACCGCGAGAGAATATTCCGAGGCGAACAGGCTCTTAAAATTCCTGTCCTTCTTCCTGCCTATGGGGAACGAGGATATTCCCAACACTTCGATACTCAAAGAGTTCATAGGCGGAAGCAGTTTCGAGTATTAGTCACACCTTGATCTCAGCCAGTCGTTAAGATCATCGCGCTTCGCGTTGGCGACAAGTTCTTTTAGCGGTATCTTATTCACGAAATATTTAAATACATGCGAATATTTTTCATAGCTTCCGCGCTCAGGGTTTCCGACTATGCCCCATATTTCATCTTCGGTCAGCTTGATCTTCGATCGCGTAAACTGATCTGCCGCGAATATCGCGAATCCTTCAAAGAACCAGACCGGTCCCATCGCCTCCTCATCGCCGTTAAGGATCCTGACATGCAGCCTGTGGCAAATTTCATGTGTAAGAAGTTTTACATAGCTGTCAGGCTCGATCCCCTGTGGATAAACTTTCGCATAATATTCGGGGGAGACCGCAATCAGATTCCGTTCTTCCAGCGCGCCGCAGTAGCTGTCGGGCAGGATCATTCCTTCGTCCATTCCGCATAGTTTAAGGAGAGTTCTGTTGAATTCCTGCTTATCTTCAAAGATCATTACTTTATCAAAAAAGCTTTCATGGACAAGGGAAGACCATCCGTATTTTGCCGCAAAGGCGCGGACATTCTCCATTGCCTTAACAATATATCCTTCAAATTCAGATCTGCGCGGCTCGAGAGAAGGGGAGAGGATAAGGTTGAAAGTTCTCATTTCTCTTCCGCATCATTTTTATTTTTCGATTTTGCTTTTCCGATAGCTATCCATGAGATCCCGAGACCCAAAAAAGTCAGACCTACGGCAGGAGACCTTTTCGAGAGCACTATCCCTATTACGCAGAAAGAAATACCTATAGGTATGAAAATTTTGAAATCCGGTTTGCTTCTTTCCATATTGCAACCTTTCAATTATTTTTGATGCAATTTACTATTAAGGTCAAAGTAAGTCAATAAAATAAAAATTAACAAAAAACCGGGCTTTTGACCCGGTTCTTTTTGTTTAATGAGAGTACTTATCCCTTCTTTTTATTCCGCGGGAATGCTCTTTAATTCTCATGAAACCGCGTTTTTCTTTCTCGAAAGCTTTTTCCAAGAACTTTTCTCTCTGCTTTGACCGTTTCTCAAAGAATGCCGATTCCCGTTTCAGCTTAAGATAATTAGAATACCGTTTTTCGCAGAGTTCGCCGCTCTCGATAGCTTCGATCACCGCGCAGCCGGGCTCGGAATCGTGTCTGCAATTAGAGAATCTGCACCGGCTTTCGAGCTCGATAATATCCTCGAAAGTATTTTCGATCGCCTCGATCGAAGCTGCGGGTTTCAGGTCGCGGATGCCCGGATTGTCGATCAGGATCCCCCCTTCGGGAAAGAGAAGCATTTCTCTGTGGGTCGTAGTGTGCTTACCTCTCTTGTCAGCCTCTCTGATGCCCGATACGAACATTTTATCTTCACCGAGAAGCGCGTTAATGATGGAAGATTTGCCCACGCCTGATGAACCGATGAAGCTTACCGTTCTGCCCGGTTTTAAATATGGCAGAATTTCTTCCAGACCGTCAAAGTCAACTGCGCTTACCGCATAAACAGGAAGTCCGTTGGCTATGTTCTCAACTTTTTCGACATAATCTTCCCATTCAGGGCAAATGTCCTTTTTATTCAGGATCAGAACAGGCTCAGCTCCGCTTTCATACAGCATCACGATATATCTTTCGATCTTTGAAAGATTAAAATCCCTTTCATCCATCGCGGCTACATAAAATACGGTATCGATGTTGCTTGAAATGATGCGTATCCCGCCGTCGCCCGCCTTCTCAAAGTTACGCCCGAATGTGTCCTTGCCTTTCCTGATCAGCTTCGTCCGCCTTGGCAGAACTCCCTCAATGAAATGATCCTCGGCTCCGTCAGGCTTACTCAGCGCGACCCAGTCTCCTACGACAGGCAGCTGCTCCTTCCCGAATGCGCTCATAAAGAACTTTGTGGATAATGCGGCTTTAACTTCTCCATCCTCCGTCATAAGCCAGTACTGATTGATGCTCTCTTTTGTTACTCTGGCCGGAATGTAATCCATCGCTCTGTAAGGTTCAAAGCTATTTTCAAAAAATTCGTCCCAGCCGTAATCGTTCAATGTTGTCATTTTATTTTCTGTCTCCAATGTTTTTGTTTTGAGGAGACTTTTTTGCTTTTTAAAAGCTCCTCTTTGCCGTGTTGTAAAATTTTGAACAGTTCATACTGACCTCCTGCTGTTAAAATTAAATTTGCCGCTCATTAAGAACGGATATGTATTTTGTTTTATAATTCGGAATTTAAAAGACGGTCGTCAAAGATCCTGAAGCGGACCTTATAGATGGGTGCGAGAAAAGATTAAGAAGCTGAGCTGATCCTACCGCCATATCCCCGAATTACTCTCAGAATATCTTACAATCATCATTACCTCCTGCGGTTTGGTTTAAGTTTGATTTGAATTATAACAACAAATTTTTAAAAATGCAATAAAACATTGTCTATCTGTACATTTCGATCGTTTTATCTGGATCGCTCTTACTTATCCTGGGTTTGCTCATTTCCGGTATCGGTTCATGTATCATGTTTTCCGGTTTTTTTTCTTTTTCTGTATTTTTTGTTTTCGCGTACACTTTCTTTGCCTGCTTTGTTCGTTCTAAAGGCAAGATAAGCACAAGTAAAATGATATTCTGTGACTGTTGTCACATATAGAAGATTAAATGTGAAGCTGAGGATTGAATATTTTCAACTTACTACCCGAACTGATCTGATTGAAGTCGCGGTCTTTATGAAAAACCTGAACATTATTTAAAATCGCATAAGAGGCTATTAAGCAGTCATTGGATTTTCTGATCGTGATACCTTTCTTTCTCAGTGATCTGTACAGTTCAATGGAGTGAACGGTTACCTTCATAATTTCCATATCAATCAGCCTAAAACTATTCAGAATATCTTTAATATCTTCGAAAACTTTGTCATCTTTTATACCCTGCAATATTTCCTGATATATCGTTGGACAAATACAAATGTCGAAGTTGTCATCAATGAGTAATTGCAGTACGCCGGCCTCTTTGGAATCTTCCGCGCCATTAAAGAAATCGACCCAGACCGAAGTATCAACTAACACGCTGTTCATTGTGTTGATCTCATTTCGTCAAGATCGCCGTCCCAGATCTTTTTTCCGCGGTATTCTAATATTTTCTTCCGGTTAAAGTGCTTAATATACTCTTCAAGAGCAAGATTGACTACCGCCTTTTTTGTATGAACACCGCTTATCTCCATTGCCATATCTACAAGCTTGTCATCAAGATCAATATTCGTTCTCATAAAACCCTCCATACACATCGTTAACAGAAAATATACACATGACGGGCTTATTTGTCAAGGATTTTAATCAGTTACCTTGAAAGTGCAAAGTCTGTTTTGTCTCTATATAAGACAATTGTAAAATGTCGATCATTTATTCTTGCTGTATTTTTGGAGTAAATCAATTATTTCTTTATTACGATTCTCTTTTGCGAACATCATAGGTGTTTTATCATTTAAGATCGAAGGGATATCTGTTTCAGCGCCGTTCTCGAGAAGTATTTTGACAGCTTCGATCTTGTTAGAAATAACTGCAATCGTTAGAGCTGTCATATTCATCTTGTTCTTTAAATTTACATCAGCTCCGTTTTCAATAAGCAGTTTCATGATTTCAATATCATCTATTGAGCACATCAAAGGCGAGAAATCTGAAAATAAAAAATTCAAATCAATATCTTTGTTTATCATCTTTTTAGCTCGGGCGTACTCTTTGTTCATAAGAGCCTGAACAATGCAGTCAGGATTTATTTTGAATTCTTCAGCAATTGCACCTTTATTTATTAAAAAATATGATATATCGTCGTGACCCAATTCTTTAGATATTATATAAGCTGTATTTTTCTTTTTATCTCTATGTTGAATATCCGCGCCATTATCCAAAAGAAATTTTATAAATGCGATCTTTTCTTCAGGTTTTGTATATTCATATTTGATAGCCTTAATAATTGCCGATTCACCTTTGTCATTTTCCGTTTTTATATCAGCACCATTGCGAATAAGTATATCAGCTTTGTGAATATTACATCTTACTGATGAATGGAGTAAGGCATCATTACCTTCGCGGTCTCTACTTGATACTTCCGCACCATATTCTAATAGCAGATTTAGTACATCCAAAGAATCTGCCACCATCAAAGCTGAAATTCCGTTACCTGCTTTTTTGTTGACTTGAGCACCATTTTCAAGAAGGAATTTAACATTCTGAAATAGATTATATTGCGCTGCTAATGCCAAAGGCAGATCACCGTCCGAGTCTTTTTCGTTGACATCAGCATCTTGTGATATAAAATTTCTTAACTGCTCAATATTCTGTGAACAGGCAGCTGAATGAATACCTTCCTTTTCCCATGGGTAAAGAGGTGTGGCCATGTTAAGAAATGTTAGTATAAATAGTATTAAAATTCTCATTTTGAACCTATAATTTAATCGATATCCAAAACTATTTTAATATTATCTTTGATATCTTTTTTGATTTCCTGCGGTAATTCTCCGGCTTTTCTGACAAGCCTTTTATTGTCGATCGCTCTTATCTGATCTATCATGATATCGCAGTCCTGAAGCACATTCCCCTCGCCCTTTTTTAAATGCACTCTTAATATTTGCGATCCTGTTTCTACATTTGTGGTTATCGGGCAAATAATTGTTGAAGGATGGTGAATATTATTCAAAAGATCGGTCTGTATCACAACGACCGGTCTGACTTTTCCCGGCTCTGTACCGATCTGAGGACTTAAGTCTGCAATCCAGATTTCGAATTGACTGATATTTTTCATTCTAAATCCTCGAACTCTTTTAAAACTTTAAGAGATTCTTTTTTTACAAGCTTAGATTCGCATGCAAGCATTTTCTCGAGCATAGCTCTTTTCTGCATCTTGTTGTAATTCTCCACAGCTTCATTTATGTATCTGTTTCTCGGTTTTTTTAAACTTTCAAGGATCTTATCCGTCTCTTCAAGGATAGAGTCTTCAATTTTAAATGACAGGGTTTTCATAATAACCTCCTTTTGGTATATACTAAATATACATACTAAAAGTATATTTGTCAAGTATGTGTCAAATTTTGAGATATTATAAAAATTATAAACTCATCTTCAATATTGCGAGAACTTCATCCTTCCCGAGCTTCTTGAATGTGCCGAGATCACCAAAGACGACGGCTTTTTCAGCCATTTCTTCAAGTCGTTTACTATCAATACCGAATTCCGATAATGTTGAAGGCATTCCGATCGAATCGAAAAAATTGGCAGTTCTGTCGATCCCCTCGAGAGCGGTTTCGATGTCAGTTTTTCCGTGTGAGGAAATACCCCAGACATTTCTCGCGTAATCGAGAAATTTGGGCAGTGAATCGTCGTCAAGGACGAACTTCATCCAGTTGGGGAAGAGGACGGCGAGTCCGGCGCCGTGGCTGATGTCGTAGATCGCGCTTACCTCGTGCTCGATCATGTGCGTGGCCCAATCGGTCATTTTTCCGTAGGTTAAAAGCTGATTCAGAGCAAGAGTCCCGGCCCACAGGATGTTGGCGCGGGCTTCGTAATCTTCGGGATCTTTCATGACCTTGGGCGCATAGTGAATTACCGCTCTCATTACAGCTTCTGCGAGCCTGTCGGAAAGGTATGCGCTCTTTGTGGGGCTGAAGTACTGCTCGAAAACATGCACCATGATATCAACGATGCCCGCGGCTGTGTGGTAGGCCGGCACGGAGTATGTGTAAACAGGATCGAGCACGGCGAACTTCGGTTTGAGCCATTCGTGCCTGAAAGGAAGTTTCCGTTCCGTTTCATCGTCGGAGATGATCGAGCCCCAGTTGGTCTCGGATCCGGTGGCGGCGAGGGTCAGAACGACCCCTAAAGGCAGAGGCGTTTTTTCAAGCTTCGCTTTGCGGAGATAAAAGTCCCACGGGTCGCCGTCATAAACGGCTCCCGCCGCCATGCCTTTGCAGGCGTCAATGACGCTGCCGCCGCCTGCCGCCAGGATGAAGTCGAGACCGTTCTCGCGGATGATCTTTACACCTTCGCGGACGCTTGATATGCGTGGATTCGGTTTTATTCCTGAAAGCTCTCTAAAATAAATTCCGTTTTCATTTAACAGCTTTACAATACTATCGTAAACCCCGTTGTTTTTTATGCTTCCGCCGCCGTAAACGAGTAGAATTCTCGTACCGCTGAATTTTCTGATATATCCCGCAAGGCCGTTAACCGTATCTTTACCGAAATATACTTCGGTCGGCAGCGACATAGTGAAATTAAGCATAGGTTCCCCTAATAATTGTTGGCAAAGTATATGAGAATGTCTTCGAAAATGGAGTTCGACCGGGTCCTTGTCAGATCAAAATAATTGTTTATTACGGAAAAGGCTATGCGCCTGTTGTTCTTCGTGTATAAATATCCTGAAAGAGCGTTCACGCCTGTCATTGATCCTGTTTTTGCAAAAAGGCGGTTCTGAAGGTCGGGATGGGTCATTTTACTTATGAGAGTTCCTTCCGTACCGGGCCTGGGAAGAGAGGAGATATAGGTAATGAAATTCGGATCGTCGAACATGACAGAAAGAACTTTTATGAACTTGTCGGCCGAAAAGAAATTCATTCTCGAAAGGCCGCTGCCGTCACTTAGAGTAAAATTATCTATCCCGAAAAGGGTTTTATAAAGGTCAGAGTTTATTTTGAGAAGATTATTGTAGTTAAGAGGTATCCTCTCAAGGGAATCAGTGAGAGCAGAGTCGGTCGAAAACACCTTGGCGGTCTCCCTGAAGATCTGTTCAGCATACAGGTTGTTGCTTTCTCCGCTGCATTTATCGATCATTCTGTACAGGCTGTCGCTGAATATTGTGCAGATGTGTATTTTTGTTGTGTCATTATTTAAAACTGTCTTATCCCTTATCCTTACCCCGTTTTTTTCCAGATGTTCTTTCAGGTTTATCCTGTAGAATTTGTCGGGATCGTTGACCGTAACGAATCCTGAGGATGTATTTTTAAAAGTTGATCTGACTATCACGGAATCTGTGCCTATTATCCTGTTGAAGGCCGCTTTTTTTATATCGGGGATCGTGTCTCTTTTAAGTATGAAAGGGTAGAACGGAGTAATTTCGGTATTTTCGTTTTTGAGTACGATCTTTGAAAGGTTCTCATGGAAGGTAAGAGGAGAGACCGGCGCCGCGTAGTAGACAGGAAGGTCGTCAATGTCCCAGCCTCTTCCGAATGCCTCTTCCTGCCTGAAACGATTAAGCGGTATAATTTTCCCCTCAATATAATCAATGCCCCGGGAAAGTCTTAATTCTCTGATTAGAGGTTCGAATTCCTTCAAAGACCTGTCTTTCAAAAAATTTCCCGCCGTGGAAGGGTCTCCCGTGCCTTTGACATAAAGGTTGCCCATGAGAAGATTGAGTTTTCTGTCTATGTGGCCGTCGGTATAGAATTCCGTTCTGAATCTGTAGTCGGGTCCCAGTACCTTGATTGCAGCAGCTGTTGTTACCAGTTTGAGATTTGAAGCGGGCAGAAGGTTTTTATTACGGTTGTATTCGAAAAGGATATCCTTTGAGTCGAGATCATAGAATACCACCGACCAAACGCCGCTTCTGGGGTCAGTCAGTGCTGAGAATTCCTTTGGAAGATCGGCGACATTAATGTCTCTGACGACCAGCCTTTCGGTTTTGCTCTTTTGAGCCGCCTGATCATCATAAGACCCGTTCCCGAGCTCTTTTGATCCCGAACAGGAGAGAATTATTAGCGGCAGAATAAAAACAGTTATGTATTTGGGGAAAAACTTCATTTTTTTCTGAAAAAGTGGATGAACCGTTCCCAGAAACCTACTCTTGTGTTGACCCTGATCTTACCTTTGAGCGCAGGCGGAGACACATTCTGCACAACGAACATTTCGGACATTGAGAGATCGCGCGTTCTGATCATGGAGTCAAAATCGTCCATCTTCTTGTCAACCTCTATTGCCTGGAGCTGATATTCGGTCGGTTCGAGCACGAACTCAATATCAGTTACAGCATCCTTCCTTACCTCGATCCCTCTGGCGAATTCGTCCATGAAACCTATGTGCGAGCACCTTAGAATATAGCGGCCCACAGGTACGCCCCGGATCACGAATCTACCCTTCTCGTCTGTCGCGGACCCCAGACTGGTGCCGATCACGGTGATATTCGCCTCGGAAAGTATGCCGTTTTCAGTACTTATCACATTACCTCTGATTATGCCGGTAGAGAAGGCTGTTCCGATCACGGCGAGCAGGATAATTAAGGAGATCTTTTTCATATTAAGAAACCTCATTTTAGAAATTCAACTAAATTTACGCTGATTTGTTCTTAAAACAAAATAAAAAAAGAAGTATTTTACTTGATTTGAGGATATGATTAATGTTATATTTTCAAGTCGGAATTTGCACGCAGGAGATCTTATGCATGAAAAGCAGTTAATGGAAGCGGTGCTGAACTACCTTAGAAGGAACGGCCCGGCATCTGTTTTTAAAGCGCTGAAGGAGTCGGTCGGGGAGCAGGAAGCTTCACAGTATGCCAATGAGATCGAATACGCGCTGGAACGGAAAGACCTTATTGATCTCAGGGGTTCCGCGGAAGGAAAAATGACCGCAGAGATCACGACTAAAGGCAAAATGTATCTCGACGAATAGATTATTTTATACCGAATAACGCTTTAATGAACATATCGCCTTCGATCAGTCCGTAGTATCCTTTTTCTACGGATTTTTCATTGTATTCTGTAACGCCGTCAGGTTCCTCATCAGGCCTGTAGATCACGAAAGGCACCGGATCGTGAACATGGGTTCTCACATCGCACGGGGTCGCGTGGTCGGGAGTCAGCGCAATGGCGACAGGTTCTTCGAACTTCGCGGTCTCTTCCATGATGTATTTCAGAGCTCTCTTATCAAGATATTCAAGCGACTTTATCTTCAGTTCTGCGTTCCCCTCGTGGCCGGCCTCGTCGGTGGCTTCAACATGAAGATACACAAGGTCGTGAGTTTTTAAAGCTTCGACGGCGGCTTTCGCCTTACCTTCGTAATTGGTCGTATAGAGGCCGGTCGCGCCTTGGACATGAATAACATCCATTCCCGCGTAGACTCCGATCCCGTAGAGGAGATCGACCGCGGAAATGACCGCGCCGGTTTTGCCGTACAGCTCCTTTAAGGTCTTCATCTCGGGCTTGTAGCCGGCCGACCAGAACCAGACCGAATTGGCCGGGTCTTTTCCCGCCGCGACCCTTTTTTTATTCACCGGGTGATCCGCCAGTATCTTCTGCGATCTTAAAATGAGGTCTGCAAGTACGCGGCAGGTATCAACTGCGGCGGGATCGGCGGCTTCGGGCATGACCGAAGCGAAAGGCGTGCCGGGGACATCGTGCGGAGGAGTCAGCTTGAGCTCCTTTCTGCCGTTCTTTAACACGAATAGATGTCTGTAGCTCACGCCCTTATGGAATTTCATTCTTTCATTCGAAAATTCTTTGTTCAGCGCCTCAATAAGCTCATGCGCCTCCTCCGATGAAATGTGGCCCGCGGAGTGGTTCTTTATATTTCCGTTCTCTATACATATCAGGTTGCATCTCATCGCGAGATCGTCGGGATCGAGTTTTACGCCCATGCTCGCCGCTTCAAGCACTCCGCGCCCCTGATAGACCTTCCTCACATCGTAGCCGAGAACGGCCATGTTCGCGACCTCGCTCCCCGGCGGAAGATCGTCGGGCACGGTTTTAAAAAGCCCGCATCTTCCCATTTTCGCGAGTTTGTGTATATTCGGTATATCCGCGGTCATTAACGGCGTTTTTCCGCCAAGCTTTTCGATCGGGTAGTCGCTCATCCCGTCGCCCAAGACGATGATGTATTTCATTTTCTTCCTTATTTGTAGTTTTTCAGAAGGTATTTCTTAAAATCTGCGTATTCTGTCTTTATCCTGTCGTAGCTCTCCTTTCTGCTCTCGATGCCCTCAAGGCTTTTCGGGAGGTCAGGATCGAAACCGAGAAGCTTTATTATCTGTTCGGGGAATTTTGCGGGATGCGCGGTCTCCAGTGATATATAGAGCTGTTCTTTGTCATCGCCGTGCGCATTAATGTACTCGTGCAGACCCGCCCAGCCCACCGCGCCGTGAGGTTCCAGCAGGAGTTCGTGCTCTTTCCATGCGTCTTTTATTGTTTCCCTGGTGAGCTTATCCGTGACGCTGTAAGCGGAGATCTCCTTTTTCATCAGTTTGTCGTCGGGCTTTTTCTTTATTTCGCCTTTTTCGGTCATCACTCCGCCGTATAACGCGAACAGCCTGGCCATATTGCTGGGGTGGCCGACATTCATAGCGCTCGATATACAGTTTTTCGAAGGCACGATTATATTATATTTTCCTGTCTCAATATATTTCGGGAATTCGTCGTTCTCGTTGGTCGCTATCACGAACTTTTTGACGGGAAGCCCCATTTTCATGGCTATCACGCCGCCCATCATATCGCCGAAATTGCCCGACGGGACTGAGAATACCGCTTTTTCGCCGGCACGGTTCTTCAGTCTGGAATACGCATAGAAATAATAGACAGTCTGAGGTATAAGCCTGCCGATATTTATCGAGTTCGCTGAAGAAAGGTTGAGATGGTCCAAATCCTTATCCGCGAAAGCAGTCTTGACCAGAGCCTGACAGTCGTCGAATTTTCCGTCAAGCGAGATAATCTGAATATTTTTACCCAGGGTCGTCATCTGTTTTCTCTGCCTGGCCGTTACCTCTTTTTCGGGGAAGAGGACTAAAGCCTTGATATTGTTCAGCCCGTAGTATGCGCTCGCTATAGCGCTCCCCGTGTCCCCCGAAGTGGCTGTCAGAATAAGAAGTTTCTTTTTATCTTTTGTAAGGTAATAGTTCATCAGCCTGCCCATCATTCTTGCGGCGAAGTCCTTGAATGAAGCGGTCGGCCCCTGATCGAGCCTCATGACATATTTTCTTTCGTACACGCTTTCGAGAGGCACATCGAAATCATAGGCGTCCCTGCACAGCTTTTTCAGATCAGCGGCGGGTATTTCGCCTTTGATGAACTTATGGATCACTTTATAGGCGATCTCCCAGTAGGGCATTCCGGAAAATCGGTCGATCTCTTCCGGCGTGAACTGAGGGATGCTTACAGGCATATAAAGGCCTTTATCCGGGGCTATTCCTTTCAACAGCGCTTCTTTAAAAGTAACATGTTCCGCCTTAAGGTTCGTTGAGTAATAGATCAGGGAATTTTTCATAATCTCCTCAAGTTTATTTTGTATGCAAATCTATGAATTTAAATGAGGTTCCGCAACTTTTAATGGAGAGTTTTTGTTAATATTGTTCTTGATATTCGGGCTAAATGTTTTTATTTATCTAAACAGGGGAACGCGAAGCTGATTAATTTATAATAGAAAAAAGGAGGAGTAAATGAAGTACAAGCTGTTATCCGAAAGGGACATGAAAGCGATTGACGCACTGAAGGAATTTCACGGCGGGGCTAAAAAGATCAGTAGAACGATCGAGGAGATGAAAAAGTTCGAGACGCGAAAAAAGATACTTAAGGAAAAGGGCTTCGGAGATATGATAGCCGATGCCGAAAAGCTGATCAAAAAATTCCCTAAACTGCCTGATTTTGAAAAAGAGAACAAGATCAAATACAACAATAAATTAGGGATAGCAAGAAGTCAGGTCTCTGGTTTTCAGGGTGCTTATGTTACTCACAATTTTATGAAAAAGGTCGTAAAGACGGCAAAAACGAATCCTGTGTTCATTCCAGCCGAGATGATAGCTGTCGTACCGATGACCGATCATTATGTTTATTCCGGCGATCTGATGGCTACTCTCTGCATGACAGAGAATATCATGGGAGCTCAGAAGTACTGCAGCACCAACCTGATCGGAATCCCCCAGCCGGAAAAAAGATTTAAAGAGCTTGAAAAAGTTACGGGCGAAAAATTCGACAGAGCTAAGATAGATAAAGCTAACTCTGCGCTGATCCTGAAAAATCAGGGAACCTTTTTCGGGAACTTCGGAGGCATCGAGGTGGCGAACAGCAATCACCTGATCTATCTGGACGGTGTAACAAGGTACGCAAAAGAGACCGGCGGCGACTTTTACTTAAATCCGAGCTGGAGCACGATAATCGCGGCCTGCTATTACGCAAAAGACATACCGAACCTGACTTTCAAAGTGTCAATGCTTCTTTCGACCCAGACTACAATGCAGTTCAGAATGCTACTCAATATAATCAACGAATATATCAGAAAAGACGGCACAACACCGATCTACGAGATCAACATCGGCAACGGCGCGGACCCGGACACTTTCATCACCTGCTCAAAAGAGCTTAAAGCCAGCGGAATAAAAGGTATCAGCCTCGCCGCGCACATGAGGATAAATCCTGATCTGGGTATGGCCGGATTCGACTGGACAAAAAATGCGTACAAAGTTCTGGAAAGCGGAACGGACATTACCTACAAATATGAAAGTGACGGAACCGCGAGAGAGCTTGACACGATGGCGGCGTATTTTGTTTCTGATGAAGAAAGGAATAAGCTTGCGGAAAAGATCGGCGATGTGATCTATTATAAATCTCTCAAAGCTACGACCGACGGTATGGACTTTATGAAAAAGGGTATTAGAACACAGTTCGGCAAAGGATCCCTATAAAAAGAGGTAGGTATGATAAAGAACTGGAAAGAAAGGTTTTCCGATAACGCGAAGGACTACGAAGGCTACCCGATAGGGAAGACCCTAAAGCTTATCGCGAACAACCCCGATATAATTTCTCTTGCCGGGGGACTGCCTTCGCCGGATGTTTTTCAGAAACAGGAAGTGAGGCTGGCTTCGATCAAAGCTCTCGACGGAAAAAAGATCGATTCTGTCATGCAGTATTCTTCCATACCCGGAGAAAAGTCCCTTTTCGAGGCTATCATAAACTATCTGAAGCGGGATAATATAAAGGTTAAAGAAGAGAACATTCTGATAACAACTTCGGGTCAGCACGGTCTCGATCTTGCGGGAAGGCTGTTTTTAAACCCCGGCGATACGGTCATGCTCGACAGGCCGACATTCGCAGGTTCTATCGTGGCTTTCGATCTTAACAGGCCGAAATACATCGGATGCGACATTGAAGAGGACGGATCGGATGTGAAAGGTTTTAGGAAAAAACTCGGGGCGCTTAAGAAAAAAGGCGGTAAAATGCCCAAATTCATATATGTCGTTCCCGATTTCCAGAACCCGACAGGCATATCCATGAGCGTGGCAAAAAGGGAGGCTCTTCTTGAACTCAGCTATGAATTCGGCATCCCGGTAATAGAGGACAGCCCGTACAAAGATCTGAGATACTACGGAAAGATACCTCCTTCGATCTTCTCGATCGACCAAAAAAAGTTCAAAGGCACAAATGTCATCGGCCTCTACACTTTCTCCAAGATATTCTGCCCCGGAATGAGGGTCGGTTTCAACATAGGGCCTGAGGAAGTTATAAAAAAGATGTGCAATATTAAGGAAGGAAACATTTTAAACACGCCTAAATACAATCAGGATATCTGCGCCGCTTACCTTGCGGAAATGGATATAGAAAAGCATTTCGACAATTGCAGAAAGTACTATAAAGAAAAACTCAAGCTGTTTTTGGGAGCCATGGAAAAGAATTTTCCGAAAGGCTCGGGCGTGAGCTGGACGAAACCCGAAGGCGGACTTTTCCTGTGGGTAACGGTGCCTGATCACATTGACACGGAAAAGCTCTTTTACGATGCGGTCGAAAAATACAAGGTCGCGTTCGTGCCCGGATGGCAGTTCTATGGCGGAAAGCCGGAAAAGAACCACATGAGGCTCAATTTCTCCTATTCGTCAAAAGAGCAGCTCGTAGAAGCAGTTCAAAGGCTCGCCAAGTGCATAAAAGCTCATAAATAAATTTCTCTATCTCTTGCTTTTGCGGTGAATATGTGTTATATTTACCGCAAAAGTTGCGGAGAATAATCATGTATATATATCAGAAAAAGGAATGGCCGGAACTCACCTGGGACTCGGAAGTTATACTTTCACCTTTGAGCATAGTGCGGAATCTTCAGGGTAAAATTATCGGGAAAATGGAGTCCTTAGGTTTCGACTTAAGATCGGAAGCTATACTCGGAACTCTGACGCTCGATGTGGTCAAATCAACCGAGATCGAAGGCGAGATCTTAAATTATGATCAGGTAAGATCTTCAATTGCGAGAAGGCTCGGACTGGAGATAAATGGCCTCGTAGGGTCGGACAGGAATGTTGACGGCGTAGTTGATATGATGCTCGACGCCACTCAAAAATTTAGAGAACCTTTAAGCGAAGACAGGCTGTTCGGATGGCACTCTTCACTTTTCCCTTCGGGCAGAAGCGGAATGTTCAAAATAACGACAGGCGGATGGAGAAAAGACGAGAACGGACCAATGCAGGTGGTTTCGGGTGCGATCGGAAAGGAAAAAGTTCATTTTCAGGCCCCTCCGGCATCATCGTTAAATAAAGAAATGAAGGATTTTATCGAATGGTTCAATTCTGAAAAAAGTACCGATCCGGTAATAAAAGCGGCTATAGCTCATTTAAGGTTCGTTACCCTTCACCCTTTTGACGACGGGAACGGCAGGATAGCGCGGGCCTTAACCGATATGCTTCTCGCCAGGTCGGATATGAGCAGTCAGAGGTTTTACAGCTTATCGGCGCAGATAAGGATCCAGAGAAAACAATATTACGACATGCTCGAGCGTTCGCAAAAAGGCGGGACCGATGTCACCGGCTGGCTCAAATGGTTTCTCGATTGTCTCCATAACGCGCTCAATTCCACAGGAAAAACGCTGGAAAAAGTGACGGTAAAATCTTCCTTCTGGCAGACCCATTCGCATACGGAGTTCAATTCAAGGCAGAAACTCATGCTAAATAAACTACTCGACGGCTTTGAAGGCTCCCTAACTACAAAAAAATGGGCTAAAATAACTCACTCTTCCACCGATACAGCCCTAAGGGACATCAACGATCTCATCGAAAAGAAAATACTCGAAAAGAACCCGGGCGGAAGCCGGAGTACGAGTTATGACCTGCTATAAAAAATATTTGATTATTAGGATTTATTTGAATAAATTGAGCTAAATATTATTGGGTATGGTTATGAGTGGACTATACCCGATTTTCTGGTCAAAATGCTAAGACCAAATGGAAGAAGCTAAAACTTGTATTTTCGAATACATTGAAGTAACTTACAACAGAGAAAGACGACACTCAGCTATAGGGTTATATGAGCCCGGTTGAGTTTGAAGAAAAGGGTGGTAAATGTGCTTAGCAATGTCTATATAAAATCGGGTACATTCCAGTTTGTCACAGAAATTATTTTGAGTACGGCGCAAATGTAATGGTAGAGATTTTTGATAACAGGATTGACGTTTCGAGCCCCGGCGGTCTTGTTCCGGGATTGACTGAAAAAGAATTTGGTACGAAAAGCGTTCTGAGAAATCCGAACATATCCGAACAGGATGCAGGGACAGGTAAAAGAATATGGGCTTAAGCCTATTTCGTTTACTTTCACCACTTTCGTTACAGCAACATTCGAGAGAGGGGTAGAGTCAGGGGTAGAGTCAGGGGTGCGATCAAAGATACTCGATCTGCTTAAGAATAAAGATCTATCCAAGGCTGAAATCGCTCAGGGATTGGGGAAAGTTAAACCTTCGAGATATCTTAATGATTTAATAAGATCAATGTTGACAGAAGGAATAATCGAATATACTATACCTGAAAAGCCGAATAGCAGGCTTCAGAAATACAGGACAGTCAGAATTATTTAATACGGAGATAAAAATGGGATTTTTTTCAGGATTGTTGGGGAATGCGTCAGCTGTGAGCGTGGATATTTATGAAGTGCAGAAAATACTTGCCGGTTATGTGTTGGTGTAGGTTGTTTTAATAAAGAATTAAAAAAATTTCTTGCAGGTTCACGATTTGACACGCCTCGGGTGGTATATTGCGTAAAAATAATGATAGAGGCGGCTATGTCTGAACATGAAATGATAAGAAAATATTATAATGGATCTTTTATTTCTTCTCTTTCACAATATCGAAATCTATTGTCAGAAGTTCCCTGCTCACTCCTTTCAATTTGACCCTGAGTTCCTTGCCCACGAACAGCTCATTCCCCGTTCTGCGGCCCTTAAATATCTTACGCCTGTCGTCATATTCATACAGGTCGCTTTGCTGATCTCTTGACCTGACCAGACCTTCAACAGGCCACTCGTGCATTCTCACATAAACGCCATAGGGCATGACAGTCACGACTACAGCCTCGTATTCTTTGCCTATCTTATCGGTCATGAATTCGATTATCTTAAGGTCCCTTGCCTCGTATTCAGCCTGAATTGCTTTTACCTCCCTCTCAGATGCAAGCATGCAGAGACCCTGGACATATTTCTTGTTGTCCCTGGCTTTTAAGATCGGAAGTTTTTTCATGTGCTTCTTTATCAGCCTGTGGACCATGAGGTCGGGGTATCTTCTTATCGGCGACGTGAAGTGCGTATAAAGATCGAAAGCGAGCCCGTAATGCCCGATGTTGTCGGTCGAATATTTTGCTTTCATCATGGTCCTGAGAAATGTGTTCGCCAGAAAGTCCCCGCTTGGAGAATTTTTTATTACAGCCAGTATTTTCTGCATATAAAAATGGTCCGTCGGGTCTTTTGCCGGTGGGGCTTTGATCCCGTTGGCCTCAAGTTCTTCAAAGAAATCCGTTATCTTTTCAAGCGAAGGCCTGTCGTGTATCCTGTAAACGCCGGGCAGTTTATCTTCTTTTGAGAAGAGGAAATGCGCCGCGCACCTGTTCGCCGCGAGCATGAAGTCCTCTATTATGTTGTTCGACTCGTGCAGTTCGTACCTGTGGATGTCAACTGTCCTTCCGTTCTCGTCAACGACCACTTTTATCTCAGGCAGTTCGAACTCTATTCCTCCTTCTCTGAACCTCTTTGTCCTGAGTATGTCTTTTAACTCTTTTGACCAGACCGCCTCCTGCCTGAAATTGTCGTATTTCGGGTCAGTTTTTTCGCCGTTTAACGCCGCGTCGAGCAGATTCTGATATTCAAGGTAATTGAACCGGAAGGCGGAGTTCATGACCGTTTCCTTGAAATGGTATTTGACTATCTCGCCGTCTGCCGATATTCTCATAAAGCATGAGAAGGCGAGCCTGTCAACGGCGGGATTGAGGCTGCAGAGGTAGTTCGACAGCTTTCTGGGCAGCATTGGTATGACAGAAGAAGGAAGGTAAAGCGAGGTTCCTCTTGAAGCAGCCTCGGTATCCAGCGCGCCTCCTTCAGGAATATATGACGAAACATCCGCGATATGCACTCCCAGTTCAAAAGACCCGTCGGGATTCTTTGAGATGTTGATCGCGTCGTCAAAATCCTTTGCGTCGGCCGGGTCTATCGTGAATATCTTTTCGTGCCTGATATCTGTCCGGTCAGGAAGTTTGTGCGTTATAAATTCCTGCGTGTATTTTTCAAGTTCGTCCTCTACTTCCTTTGGAAAGCCTTCCCTGAAACCGTGTTTTCTGGCTATAGCGGTCAGCGTCACATGCGGATCTTCCTTACTGCCCAGCACTTCTATTATGTGCGCGTTCACCTGATTCCGCCAGTCGTCCACATCAATAACTACCATCGTGCCTTCTTCAAGCTCCTGCCACTTTTTCTCGACCTTTTTTCTGCTGAGCCTTACTTTGAGCCCGTTGTCGCATATTACGTACATTGAATCGTTAATATGTTTTATCTCGCCGACGAACTCCGTGTTTATTCTCTTTAACACCTTAACGACTTTTCCCTCAATATCCCAGAATTTGGGGGCAGGGATCAGAACGAACTCGACCTCGTCCCCGTCGAAGGCGTCATTTGTGAAGATCCTCGGTATGAAAACATCGCCTTCTATCTCATTCGATATTATTTTCCCGTTGCCGTTCTTTCTTATCTGGATTATGCCTGTGTACGATACTGTGTCCTTCTTTATTTCGCCCGGCATGTCCGAATCTTTCTTTTTACGGGTTTTAAAGCTGTCGGGATATCTGTTTTTTTTCATTTCATCCTCCGGGCCGTTATTCTAGACCGTCATTTTTTTGTTCAGGAGATCTTCGTCAATAATGATCTCGGCTGATTTTCTCAGTTCCTGAGTATAATTCATTATTTTGTTGTTCACTATTGAATTTACCATGCTCTGTCTTAACTGCTCCTTTATCTCTCCGAGTTCGAATTTTCCTCCGGCGCGCCTGTCGGTGACTTTTACGATATGATAGCCGAACTGCGTCTGGATAAGGTCGGATATCTGGCCGACTTCCGTTTCAAAGGCGGCTTTTTCAAATTCGGGTACCATTTTGCCTCTGTCAAAAAATCCCAGGTCACCGCCGTTCTCTCCGCTCGGGCATCTTGAGTGGAGTTTTGCTTTCTCGGCAAAATCATCTCCGCCCTCGGTCAGCGCTTCGTGGACTTCAAGAGCGGTATCTTTATCGCTCTCATTAAAAAGAATGTGAGAAGCTCTTACTTCCTCGCCTTTAGTGAATCTTTCCGGGAACTGATTGTAATATTTTTCAAGGTCGCCGTCCGAGACTTCTGTTTCATCAAAGAACTTCCTCAACACGAAATTTCTCAGCATCAGATTTCTTTTCACCCTTTCTCGCAAACTTGAAAGAGTATCTCCTGTTTTTGAAATGATTTCCTCGAATTCCTTCTCGGTCTTAAAATTCTTTTTTATAGAATTAACCATTTCATCAATATCTTTTTGTTCTACACCCGTATTCTCATCCCGGGCCGATTTGAGCATAAGCGCGCCGTCAATCAGAATGTCTTTTACCTCAACTACATCTCTTTTATCAAGAATGTTTTTTTTAAGAACATGCCTTCTTTCTTCAAGCGCCATGTCGAACTCTTTTTCGGTTATCTCGTACCCGTTCACTTTGATCATTATGTACTCCATTTAGTTTTACCGGTAAGTATAAGAATTTAATGCCGTCATTGCAAGGATGTCATTTTGCTGTATCAGGCACTTTTACAAGAATATTCACTGCGAATATGAATAATGAAATGACAACGAAAAGCGCGGGGAACGAAAAATTATCGGCGATAAAGCCGAACACGGGAGCCAGAATTATTGTGAAGACGGCAGTGATCTGATTTTCAACTGAAAGTACCGTGGCCCTTTCATTCTTATCCATCATGTCGCCGATCGAATCAATGAATATAGGCCTTCTGAGATTCTTGAGCACGAACAGGAAAAGAAAGGCCGCGGCGACGATGTAGGTGAATTCAAGTTTAACGGAAAAAGCTATCAGCAGGCAGGAGATGCCGAAAATGTTCATAGTTATCATCATAAGTTTAGCGGATGATCTTTTTGCGTTCAGTTTATAGACATTTTTTGAGGCATAAGCGCTTATAATGTAGATCACCATATAGATCGCGGCGAGAGAAACTTTGAGAGACTGCTTTTCGTCAAGCTCCAGAAATGAGCCCAGGGCGATCGCGGATGCCAGAACTGCCATAATGGGCTGAATATAATCTTTGACACTTCCGAAAACCGCGTCGAAAAATGACGAGGAGGTTATCGTCTTAAGAGCCGCGGAATTTTTAGCGATCTTTTTAATGTGGGCGACGCTAAGGCGGAAAAATTCTCTGAAGCTGAATTTTGAAGCGGTTCTTTCATCAAGGCTGTCGGGGTAGGTCAGGATCAGTATCATGTCCATAATGTAAGGTATTACAGAGATAAGAAAAAGCCCTCTTAACGAGTCGATCTTAAAAAGAAATATGACCGAGATGACCGATGACAGCGCTCCGCCGAGCATCGAATATGACCTTGTTCTGCCGTAAACGAAATTTTTGTGCATAAACCAGTTCTTCTGCTCGAGGTAGGAAAGTATCATAGCCTTGTGCGAACCCGACCTGAAAGCATCGCCGAGGCCGAAAAACACCATTGCGGCGGAGAAAACGATCATATCGGCGCCGAGAAAGAAAAGGATGAAAGAGATTATGTAGAATGTGAAGCACCAGATCAGTATGCGCTTTTTCCCGTAGTTGTCGGCGATAATGCCGGACGGTATCTCGAAAACAAAAGACAGGGCTTCCCTTACAGAATAAAGTATGCCTATCTGGAAAAGGTTAAGCCCGGACTGCATTAGGAAAATTATCAGAAAAGGTTCGAAAAACCTCAGATCCTTAAAAAATCCGTAGGCGCAGAATTTCCATATCTGCAGGTCTTTTTTTATTTCTGAGTGGTCGCTTTTCATTTGAATATCTCTCCTGTCTGCTTATACCAGAAAAGTATGTCGAGGTGGTGCATGGGGATACTGATCTTGTTTGAGAATTCCGTCATCTTATCCTCGATCTCAAGATAGATCTTTTCGCTGATGGTTTTTGGTATTTCGGATATGACTCCGAAAAGGACAAGGTTTTTGAGAATATGCCTGTCGAGTATCGCCAGTTTTTCACCGTAGCCTATGTTCCTTAAAAAATGCGAAGCTTCCTTAAAGCTGTAACCTCTGATGTTCAGGGCGAGCCACTTTCTAAGCTTCTTTATTTCGTGAACATTATCGAGTATGAATTTCTTAAGGTCCATATTCATTACAAGTTCGCGGTTCTTTACCACATAACTGCTCTTGTTGTTATGGAACCTCACTCCTGTGATATTGCATCTCAATTCATCAGCCTCCGCCGTATAAAGAAGCCCGGTTGACTTGAGGTGTTCGATGCACTTCCAGCAGGATTTCGCTTTCGATTGCGGAGTAAAAGTACAGAAAGAAAGTTCGGCGAAAAGTTCCTCATTATCCATTGTTTTAAAGTTTTCCGAAAACTCTGATAGCCTTGTTTCGATATCCGTTTTTATCTTATCGTATATCAGCTTCACATCACTATAATCTTCGTTCATATCGTTATATCTCCGGGTATTATCCGATCAAACAGGTTAAAGATAAAATAATTTTAGCAAAATTATAACAAAAAATGTTTGGAAAACAGAATTAATTATGTTAATTTCTTAACAGTAACAAATACATAAGTACAGGGGCTATGAAATTTCTGAACAGGTTCATAAAAAAGGGCAGATCATATAACGAATCTGATAATAAAGGCACATTTCAGTCCAGTGTCGAGGCTGCTACTGAGTACTGGGTAAAAAGGAACAAACTAAAGAAATTCGAACCTTTTATTCTTTATAAATTTGAGGATGTTTCCGACGCTGTAAGCGCTCTGGCCAACCTGAGTTTCATTAAGGTGGCCACAGATACAGAAGAACTTATATGCACCGAGGAGCTTATATACGGTTATTATGAACTTGAAGACGGGAACTACGAGGTAATTCTTTGCGGGGAAGCCCTCAATAAAGAGAAATTCGATGAGGCCGAGAAATCCTTTATTGTAAACAACGGCAGCAAAATAAATTCCAAAATTCCGCCCGATATAGTAGTAAAGGGAATTAATCAAACAGCCGCTCAAAAACCTGCGGTGGTAAAGAAAGCGCCCGATGTCGAGTTCGTTATTGAGGAAAAGGCAATAAAAAAGGGGTTGCCATATACATTCACTGTATATAAAGCGAAAACAAAAGCCGACGCGGTAACATTTCTTCAGACTAAGCTTGTAATAAGCAGATCCCATGTAATAATCGTGAGAACGCCTCACGGGAGTTTCGGCAGGAACTACAACGGGATATTTACTCCGGGAAAGAATAACAGGTAGTTTCCTTTTAGGAGGAGGATATTATGCTTGCGGTTTTCCAGACACAATACATTAAAGATGGCGGCAGGATAAGGTCGGTCAGGCATAAAGTATTCGTTGAAGGGCAGAATGTCCCTGAAGATATCGAGATTGACGGGAAAGATCCTGAATGCTATCATGTCCTTCTGACAAAGAACGATATCCCGATCGGTACCGGAAGAATGGAGCAGGACGGGCATATAGGAAGGATCGCCGTCCTTGAGGAATACAGGGGGATGAACTTCGGCACAATGATAATGAACAAGCTCGAAGAAATAGCGGTAATGAACGGAATAATGACCGTCTACCTGAACTCGCAGAAACAAGCAATTCCGTTCTACATGAAACTGGGATATGAGACAGTCGGCGATGATTTCATCGAGGCGGGAATAGAGCACAAGAAAATGATCAAAAATTTATGAGGATAATATGAGCATACTGGACGGAATATTCGGCGGTAAAAAATCCTTCAGGCAATCCGACAACATGGGAATATTTCATAATTCTCCGGAGATTTCATCCGAATACTGGCTGCAGAGGAACTCGACTCAGAATTATGAACCGTTCCTATTGTATAAATTCAGTGAGGAATCGGATGCGGTAAATGCTCTTCTGGATATAGATTGTATTAAGATCGCCGAAGACACTGAAGAGATAATATGCACGGAAGCTCTTATATACGGATATTATCCTGTTCAGGGCGGGGAATATGAAGTTGTCCTTTGCGGCGAGGGTATATCCCGCGCTCTTTTCATAAACGCCAAGAAATCTTTCATTAAGAATAAGGGCATAAAGCTGAAAGAAAAAGAACCCGATGCCACTGATGAAGATAAAAAACATGAACAGGTAAAGTTCTTCAAAGAGAAAAGTGAAGTCAGGTCAGGTCATACATATACATACAGAATTTATAAGGGCCCGAACGCAAAAGCCGCTGTTACTTTCCTTGAAGAAAATCCGGTAGAAGAAAATCTACTTAATATAATCGTAGAGACCCCCGAAGGCAATTACGGCAGGAATAATCAGGGTATTTTTAAGCAATAGAAAGGGCCGTAAATCGCTGTTTCACAAAGTTATTCACAATCAGTAAACAAAAGAATCAGTAAAAATTTCTGTGAAAATCTGTATTTTTTTCTTGACTTTGTTTTCATTACGGCCAAGTGTGCGGTCGATAGAATTACTGTCTATATGTTATACTGATCAGCTTAATACAAGCTTATGTCAAGAAAAAAAACAAAAATTTTATTTCAAAAACCCGGGTATTATCAACAACTTGTTCACAAAGCACAGTTATCTGTTTTCGTAAGTTGCGGCAGTTTTATCAGTTTTGGCATATATGATCTTATTTTTATTTACCGATATCTTTATAAAATCGCCGTATTTTATTTCTCCTGATATTATTTTCTCAGCTACGGGATCCTCGATCAGATTCTCAACAGCTCTTTTTAACGGCCTTGCCCCGTTCTCGGAGTCATAGAATTCATTCAGAATATATGTCCTGACCTTTGGAGACACCAGAAGATGCACATCTATCTTCGCGAGTTTTTCGCACGAACTGTCAATATGGTTCTGGATAATCTGAAGGACCGCGTTCTCAGAAAGATGATTGAAAACAAGCACTTCATCTATTCTGTTTAAAAATTCCGGTTTGAAATGCCTTTCGGTATCTTTCCTCAATGCTTCTTTCATCTTTATCTCTTTTTCCTCAAAAGAGACTTTGCTTCCGAACCCGATATTATCTGTTCCTGAAAGGCTTTTTGAGCCGATATTCGATGTAAATATTATTATTGTGTTCTTAAAATCGACTTTTCTGCCATTGCCGTCTGTAAGAGTTCCTTCGTCCAGCACCTGCAGCAGCATTCCGAAAACTTCAGGATGGGCTTTTTCAATTTCATCAAAAAGGACTACGGAATAGGGGTGTCTCCTGACTTTTTCGCTGAGCTGACCGCCCTCGCCATAGCCGACATAACCGGGAGGTGACCCTATCATTCTGGAAACGTTGAACTTTTCCATATATTCGCTCATATCGATCTTGATCAATGACCTCTGATTCTCGAATATCTCTTCCGCGAGAACTTTAGCAAGCTCGGTTTTTCCGACTCCTGTCGGGCCCAGGAACAGAAATGAACCGATCGGCCTTTTGGGGTCTTTGAATCCGGTTCTTGCTCTTTTCACCCTCCTTATAACAGCCTCGACAGCCTCATTCTGGTCAATGATCTTTTTTGAGATGGTCTTTGATATCCTGTTGAGCCGGTTGCTTTCTGATATTTCAAGCTTGGAAATGGGTATAGAGGTCATCATCGATATGATATCTCTAATATTATCAACGCTTATATTCAGGAATTTGTTCGAAGCGGATTTCTGCCAGACCTCCCTTTCCTTCTCAAGCGATTCTCTTAATCCGGCAATTCTGTCCCTGATTTCCGCGGCTTTTTCAAAATCCTGTTTTTCTATATGGTGATTTTTATCCCTGTTGAGAATGTCTATCTGCTCCTCAAGATCGGTTATTTTCTGAGGGATCTTTACGGTCAGGTGCTTCTTCGCGCCCGCCTCATCAATAACATCGATCGCTTTATCAGGCAGGAACCTGTCTGTGATATATCTGTCGCTGAGTTCCGCGGCCGCAAGCAGGCATTCGTCTGAGTATTTCACCTTATGGTGCTTCTCATATTTCGGCTGGAGCCCTTTGAGTATCTCGTATGTTTCAGACACTGAGGAAGGGTTAACCAGCACCTTCTGGAACCTTCTTTCCAGAGCTCCGTCTTTCTCTATTGTTGTCCTGTATTCGTCCAGCGTGGTCGCTCCGATGCACTGGATCTCACCGCGGGCTAGAGACGGTTTAAGCATGTTCGACGCGTCCATTGATCCGGTCGTGCTTCCCGCTCCCACGATCGTGTGTATCTCGTCAAGGAATAAAATCGTGTTCCTGTCGTTCTCTATCTCCTTAATAACCGCTTTTATCCTTTCCTCGAACTGCCCTCTGTATTTAGTGCCTGCTATAAGCATGCCGAGATCAAGGCCCAGTATCCGTTTATTCAGCAGGACCGACGGTACGGATTTTTCGATTATTTTAACCGCGAGCCCCTCAACGATAGCTGTTTTTCCCGTGCCGGGCTCGCCTATCAGTATCGGATTATTCTTTTTTCGTCTGGAAAGTATCTGAATTATCCTGTCTATCTCTTCAGACCTGCCTATAACGGGGTCCAGTTTCCCGTCCCTTGCGAGCTGAGTAATGTCGTGCGAGAACATCTCAAGCGAAAATTCCGGCTGCTGGTCCATCTTCTCAAAAGGGTTCTTTGCCTGCTTCTGGCCGGTTCCGGCCAGGATTATCTGCTTTACTCTCTGGTAGGTCACTCCGTGAAATCTGAGTATCCTCTCAGGAAAAGTATTTACTGCCTTTGTGAGTGAAAGCAGAAGATGTTCGGTGCCTGAATAAACGCTGTTCAGCTCGGCCGACTCGACTATTGACTGAGCCAGTATCCTGTCGCTTTCATGGCTTATAGGTATAAAACCAATCTTGATAAGGCTTTTATTTCTTGAAAGGCCGTTCTCCAGGTCACGGGCCGCGGTAACAAGATCGCAGTTAAGCTTTTTCAGTATATTTACAGCTGTACTCTCATTCAGCCTGAACATCGCGAGGGCAAGGTGTCCCGGGTAAACTGTATCGTTCCCGAGCTGAAGAGTGATCTCCTTGGCCAGGTTGATCAGTTTTATCATTCGTGTTGAGAAATTTGTTTCCATTTAAAACCTCGAGAACTTAATATGTAATCTTTTCTTCAATAACTTCGTCATATTTCTTTTTAGCTACAGATCTTACATTTTCGATAAAAGGGTCCATAAGGGTTGATATTCTGTAAGCGGCGTATCCAATGCGTGAATAAGTGCGTGTTTTTTCATCTTCCGAATCCGGCGCTTCATTATCTGCCTCCGCCGGCAGTATTTTATCCGAGGCTAAACTGACAGCCTTTTTTATTATCTCATCTGTTCCTCTGTCGGGAGTAACATGCTTTCTTAAAAAAGGGTCTCCCTGCGCGAACAGGCGTATAATAACGAAGATTAATGTTACTGTCAGAAAACCGTTGACGGCCCCGAAAACGATACCCGCAGCCCTGTTTGGAAGAGAAGCGATCGCGAAATTCACCGTTTTACTGACCAGCCATCCCGATATACAGAATATCGAAAAAATGATGAAGAAGGAGGCTGTGGCTGTAAGTATCCGGACAATACTGTCCGGTTCATCAGAGAAACGCTCCGCCAGAAAAGTACTGAGAGTGGTGTTGAAATAGAAGGCGCAGAATATACCCGCCGCGTTGAACAGCTGGGCTATAAAGCCTTTCCAGAATCCGACTATGGCGAAAACAGCTATTACGGAAATTACAAAGACATCAAAAAAATTCATTTACCGGCTCCGAAGAATTGACTGCAATATAAAAAAAAAGAGTGAACAAGTCACTCTTTTTTTATAGCGATTTAAAGTATGATCAAAATCCTCTGTTCTGCATCCTCTGGATCTTCTGCTGTTTTCTCATCGCCTGGATCCTTTCTCTTCTGTGTACCCATGTCGGCTTGTCGTACCTTTCCCTCAATCTGAGTTCTGCAAGGACGCCGCTCTTTTCAAATGTTTTGGTAAATCTTTTTAAAGCTTTTTCAAAGTGTTCACCATCTCTGATCTTAATGTGTATCACTGACTTTCACCTCCTTTTAAGCGCGATACATAACGGGTGGTAAATATAATGAACTGTTATCCGGCCCGCAACATATATTTTAATTTATTTAAGAAGAGTTATCTTTCTTATCATCCGCCTTCCGTTTAAATCTTTAATACCAATGAAATAAATGCCGGAGACATTACTTCCTGCCGTCCATTTTACTGAATGATCTCCCTTTGTGAATTCGCGGTTCTCAAAGATCGTGTCCACGGCTTCTCCGCGGGTATTAAATACCGTTAAGGTGAGGTTTGCGGTCCTGTCAGTAGAAAAACTGATGACAGTTGAAGGGTTGAAAGGGTTCGGGTAGTTCTGGTGAAGCATAAGCCCGGAGACTAAAGATGTCCCGTCGGATTCGATACCGGTGTTGGTTGAAAACCCGAGAGGCTTTATTGAGGACACATTCCTGTCATCTGTTACCCGGAATTTGATTGTCCAGCTATGATCGATCTCCAAAGCAGTTCCGCTGAAAACTCCGTTCCTGTCTATACTCATGCCGTAGGGATATTCAGAAGTCGAGAAAGCTGTTTTCAGACCTGACGGATCTGATAAATTTGACAGAGACGAAATGTGCGCATCGACGGGTCTTCCGTTGGATATACCGGATGCCCACAATATTCCGGGGGTCATGTTTTCACCATAAAAAAACTCAATTCGTGAATCGGCATAAATACGGCATTCAAAGTCCAGATCAATTTCAGGCTGGTCCCACATTGATGTTATCCATCTGACAGTAAGGCAGTTATAACTGACTGAATAGTAGATGCCGTCCCCGTCATCAGGATATGCCATAAGGTCCGCGCCGTAAGGTGTAATGGCCTTGAAAGCAAGTATATCTCCTTCGCTCCGGACATACTCGAACTGTCCGCCGAAAAGAATGGATCCGTCGGTTATCACGGTAACCCTGTCGTGAAGTTTTCCGTAGAAGGGAAAGCTGAACGGAAGTTCTATTACAGCAAAGCCGTCATCGTCATTTGTCATGGATAACAGATTGTCAGGAGAAAGATCGAAATCTCCTGTATTATCGACTTCAGAGTAGTCAAATACAATATCCCAGCGATATGGCGGATAGCCGCCGGAAGCAGAAAGAGTCTGTTCGTAAAACACTCCGGGATCAGCGTTCGGCAGAACTGAATCGCCGATGACCGGACCGTTATAATCTATCATGGCATTTACCGAAACATATGTGATCTTATTCGCTCCTATCTGAACGCCTGTCTGAGGGCTGATGTATTCATTTGACTGGTCGTCTGTTATAGAAAAAGAAGTTATGCTTCCTCTTCCGGATGTTCCGTCTTGTTTATGCTCGACACACAGGAAGAATTTTGCTTTAGATCCTGCCTGAACATACGACAGAAGAGGACTTATGTCCAGACCGAATTCAAGAACGTTCGAATCTCCCTTCATTCCGTAGGCTCCGCCCTGGTAATTAAAGTGGGGGAACTGGAGAGTATATTCAGGTTCTGCGGCTGTAGTATCTGATGAAACACCCGCAAAAATCTTAATTTCTTTACGGTCGCTGAAGTTTATCGTTGCCTTCAGATTCAGAGTCGGAGAGAAATCGTCTCTTATTCTTACAGTATGAACGCTGTTGGTCCATATACCGCCTTCCTCCAGAGACATTGCGAGAGTCCTGTAGGCGACCCAGGCTTTTCCTCCGTTGGCCCATCCCGTGCCCCATGAATTTACCATCAGAAGCCCGCCGACCTCCCAGTCTCTCATATCAACTATGCCGTCGCCGTTTATGTCAATGTCATTAGTAAATTTCCCGTCAGCGTTAAAGTCCCATTTTAAAGAGTCGTTATAACCGGTAAAGGTCATTGCGTGATTCACATTCTGGTCCCATTTCAGCACCATAAGCTGCCCCGGATTCTCAGAAGCAGCGGGAAGCGAACCCATATTGAAAGTATAGCTTACGCCTGCCGCGAAATTAACTACGCCGCCGCCGGGTGAACCGTCGCAGTAGTCGTTGAAATACTGCTTCAGTGTCTGAAGTCCTTCAGGTGTACCTACAGGAATTGTCAGCACTTCGACGATCCTTTTATCCATTCCTGAACTGTACTTGGAGAAACCGTCCATCCATAATTTATACATGGTTTCGGATTCAGTTGAAGGCCACATTCCGCCGTATGTTGTAACATTGGGTATACCTCCGGCGTTAATTATATCCCAGCCTGCAAAGTACGTCGATCCGTTAGCCCCCGATCCGTCGTTCAGGAAGTTATAAGTATAGTGAGTAGGGAACTGGTTGTCAGCCACATCAGCCGCTGTTCCGTTCAGCATGTTAATCTCGTATGTAAAGTTATAGCCTACGCCGCTTGCCTGCGCGCAGCTTCCCCCCATCTGGCTGAATATCGGCCTGAAATAAGACTGGTCTGTATTGTCAAGTTTGTAGGGTAGATATTTTGCGTTATTTTTGTATTTAGCGGGCAGAGTAAGTTTGGGATAAGAATCAATTTTCTTCATTTCTTCCGCATCCGGCATCTTCCAACCGCCGGCCCACCAAGGTTCACCGTTCGGGTCAGGATTCATGTTTATCAGTTCGGCGAACATCAGCTGCGTGAGTAAGACAGCTAAGATAATCGATATTTTTTTCATGGATGACATCCTTTTACTTTTTTTGATTACCTGAATATAATGAAAGAAAATGAAATTGTAAAGTTAACATTTTTATGTAATATTTTACTTGCAAATGACAGATTATTTTTCATTATTATGGGTTAAAAATCGGAGATGATCATAGAATGATGGAAAATAATGATCTGAAAGCAGGCTCAAACCTGTTTATCGGTAATGATGTTAAGGTCGGTCAGAATTGTGTGATCGGGCATAATGTTGTTATTCATGACGGTACGGTTATAGGGGACAATGTAAGGATAGATGACAACACTGTGATCGGGAAGCAGAAAATGAAGTCTCCGAATTCGGCTATGGCGACAGATGAGCTTCTTTCGCCGGCAAAGATCGGCAACGGCGTTCTTATCGGCGCCGGAGTTGTTATTTACGCAGGCGCGGAGATCGGCGATAAAGTTCTTGTCGCGGATCAGGCGGCGGTCCAGTTCGGCGTGAAGATAGGCGAGATGACTATAATCGGCAGAGGGGTTCTTGTTGAATCAAAATGTACGATAGGCAAAAAATGCAAGATCGAGTCTAACGCCTATATCACGGCCCTTTCCGAGATCGGAGATTACTGCTTTATCGCCCCGTGCGTTGCCACGAGCAACGACAATTTTGCCGGCAGGTCAAAGGAAAGGTTCAAACATTTTAAAGGCGTGACGGTAAAAGACGGCGGCAGGATAGGTGTAGGAGCAAAGATACTGCCCGGTGTAACGATAGGGGAGGACGCGATGGTAGCCGCGGGTTCGGTCGTGACAAAAGACGTGCCTGCCGGAAGAATATGGGCGGGAGTGCCGGCAAAAGATTTCGGCGCCGTTCCGGAAGATCAGCTATTAAAAAATAATTTATAGGTGGGATTATGCCTCTGGAAAATCTGAAGAACTCATTTGTTGAAGCGCAGAGAATGCTTGGAGAATTTATTTCTGACGAAAAGAACATAAAAAAGGTCAAAGATATTGTAATGTGTATAGTGGAGGCCTTCGACAGCGGCAAGAAAGTTATCATCTGCGGGAACGGCGGCTCAATGACTGATGCCATGCATTTCGCTGAAGAGCTTACAGGCAGATTCAGGTCGGACAGGAAAGCGCTACCGGCCATATCAATTTCCGACCCGTCGTTTATAACCTGCGCCGCTAACGATTTCGGTTTCGAAGAGGTATTCGCCAGAGGGGTCGAGGCCTACGGAAAGCCGGGCGATGTGTTCATAGGACTTTCAACTAGCGGCAATTCTCCTAATATCATCAAAGCTTTAGAAAAAGCCACAATGTTAAGAATGAATACGATTCTGTTTCTTGGTAAAGACGGCGGAAAGCTTGCCGGAAAAGCCGGTCACGAGATAATTATTAAAGGTAAAACGAGCGACAGGATACAGGAGATCCACATGCTTGTTCTTCATATCATCGTCGAGGGAATAGAGAAGGTCAAGTTCCCTGATCTCTACGAATAATATTTCTGCTTTTTACTTTTCTTTACTTTCGGCTTGGGATCGTGAGGTTCTTTGCCTGAAAGCTCCACATTTAAAGGCCTTCCTTTGAATTCAGCCCCGGAAAAAGCTTTAAGAGTATCTCTGTCGTAACTGCTGTCTATCTCGAAAAATGAAAAATTCTTCATCAGGTCTACTTTACCTATCTCAATGTCCCTGTTCCTCAGATGTGTAGCGATCAGTTTTATCATGGCAGGCTTGTCAAGGCCGTCCCGTGATCCAGCGTTTATGAAAAATCTTGAAAAATTGCCTTTTTTGCCTTGTCTTTGAGCACTAAAACTGTCAGTGTTCCTGTCCCTTGAATTATTTTTTACCGACTGGATGTTCTGGTTCAGGTCCGGCGCGTCTTTATAGTACTCAAGAAAACGGTTGAATTCGAGCGAAATGAATTTCTGTATAAGAGTGTCCCTGTCAAGTTCGCCGAGCTTATCATATATATATGGCAAAAACCTTTCTATCTGGGCTTTATTCACTTCAACATTGACCGCCCTGTCCACCAGATTGAAAAGCTGCATCTCGCAGATGTTTATCCCGCCCGGGACTTTTTTCTGTTCGAACATGATCTTTGAACGCTGTTCGATCATTCTCAGCTTTGACTTTTCCTTCATGTGTACGACGGAGATCGATATGCCGCTTTTTCCCGCTCTTCCCGTCCTTCCGCTTCTGTGCAGATAAATATCCGGGTCGTCGGGAAGGTTATAGTTAATTACATGGCTGAGGTTATTCACATCGAGTCCCCTGGCCGCCACATCCGTTGCAACAAGAAGCTGAAGGTGACCCGTTCTGAAACGGTTCATAACCTGGTCGCGCTGTGCCTGCGACAGGTTGCCGTGAAGAGCGTCCGCGTTGTAGCCGTCGGCTATCAGTTTGTCCGCGACCTCCTGTGTCTCCTCCCTTGTCCTGCAGAAAATTATCCCGTAGATATCCGGGTTAACATCAGCTATCCTCTTGAGAGCAAGGTATCTGTCTCTGGCATGAACAAGATAGTAATAGTGCTCGACATTCTCAGCGGCCACATTCTTCTGCCCGGCGGATATTTCCTCCGGGTCTTTCATATAGTTCTTTGCTATCTGAGCTATTTCCCTGGGCATTGTAGCCGAGAAAAGAAGGGTCTGCCTGTCGGGTGTTGCTGCGGAAAGAATAGAATCCAGGTCTTCTTTGAATCCCATGTTGAGCATCTCGTCCGCTTCGTCGAGCACGAGGAAGGATATCCTGTCGAGGATCAGGCACTGTTTATATACAAGATCGAGGACTCTGCCCGGGGTTCCCACAACAATATGCGCCCCTTTTTTGAGCGCGCGGATCTGATTCTCGATGCTCGCCCCGCCGTAAACTGCCGCGACGGATATGCCGGGAAGGTATTTCGAATAGCTGTTAAAATCTTTGGTGATCTGCATGCAGAGTTCTCTTGTCGGGCACAGAACGAGCGCCTGGGTATCCCTCTTACGCGGATCTGTCCTCTGAATTATCGGAAGCCCGAAAGCCGCTGTTTTGCCCGTCCCGGTCTGCGCGAGGCCGACAAGGTCTCTTTTTGAAGCGAGAAGGTGCGAGATAGTTTTATCCTGGATCGGGGTCGGTTTTACAAATCCCATTTCGGAGATGGCGTCGATTATTTCCTCACGCAGCCCCGCTTCTCTAAATTCTTTCATCATTTCCTTTGTTTTTCATTCTGTTCTGTCTTTTTCTGTCATTGACATCAAGAAATTTCTTTCTCAATCTTATATTTTCAGGTGTTATCTCAATGAGTTCGTCTTCCTCAATATACTCAAGTGCCTGCTCAAGAGTTATCATCCTCGGCGGACTGAGCTTGATAGCGTCGTCCGAGCCGGATGCTCTGACATTGGACATTTTTTTGTTTTTTATAACATTAACATCCAGATCGTCCTCTCTGGAGTGCTCGCCTACTATCATTCCCGCGTAGACTTCAGTTCCCGGGGTTATGAACATCTCTCCTCTGTCCTGGAGGTTCCACAGCGAATACGCAACAGCCGTACCCTGCTCTAACGACACAAGCACGCCTCTTGTACGCTTCGGTATCTCGCCTTTATAGAACTCGTACTCATAAAAAGAGTGGTTTAGAATACCTGTTCCTCTGGTCTCGGTCATGAATTCATTAGAAAAACCTATCAGTCCTCTCGCCGGAACCTTGAACTCCAGCCTTGTGTAGCCGTCGCCTCCCTGAACGAGATTAAGAAGCTCTCCTTTTCTAATACCGAGTTTTTCGATAACAACGCCGGTGTAATCATCAGCCACATCTATCACAGCCAGCTCTATAGGCTCGGTTTTCCTGCCGTCAATATCCCTGTATATTACTTCGGGTTTTGATACCGCGAACTCGTAGCCTTCCCTCCGCATGTTCTCGATGAGAATTCCCAGCTGAAGCTCGCCTCTTCCTTTTACAAGGAACTGATCAGGCAGGTCGGTCTTTTCTATCCTGATGCTTATGTTGGTCTGAAGTTCGCGTTCGAGCCTGTCCCAGATATTGCGCGATGTTACCCATTTTCCTTCCAGTCCCGCGAACGGGGAGTCGTTTACCATGAATGTCATGGCCAGAGTAGGTTCGTCCACATTGATCAGCGGCAGAGGTTCCTGATGCTCCTTGTCCGTAACCGTCTCACCCACATCTATCATAGCCAGTCCTGCCAGAGTTACTATATCGCCTGCCGAAGCGGACTTAGAATCCACTTTTTTAAGTCCGTCATAGGTGAACAGTTTAGATATTCTGTACAACAGGCGCTCTCCGTCCCTTTTCATCAGAACAACCTCGTCTCCAAGCCCGGCTTTTCCCCTGTGTATCTTGCCCGTTCCCATTTTCCCGAGATAATTGTCGTACTCGATCGCCGAGACAAGGAACTGGAACGGCCCTTCCTCGTTGCCTTCAGGCTCTTTCACTTTTTCGATTATCGTGTCAAGAAGGGGAAGAAGATTAACATCCTCATCCTCAAGATGATATTTAGCAATGCCTTTTTTTGCTGAAGCGTAAATAACGGGAAAGTCAAGCTGTTCGTCTGTGGCGCTCAGCTCAACGAAAAGGTCGAACACCTTGTCAAGAACCTCGTGCGGCGTGCAGTTCGGCCTGTCGATCTTGTTTATCACTACAATGGGTTTAAGTCCAAGCTGAAGCGCGTTTTTTAACACATATTTGGTCTGAGGCATCGGGCCTTCAAAAGCGTCGACCAGCAGAAGAACCGAATCGACCATTTTCATGATCCTCTGCACCTCACCGCCAAAATCCGCGTGGCCGGGCGTATCAACGATATTTATTTTGTAGCCTTTGTAATGAATGGAAGCGTTTTTTGAGAAAATAGTGATCCCTCTTTCTTTCTCGATGTCGTTGGAATCCATTATTCTCTCTTCTACTTTCTGATTGTCCCTGAAAAAACCTGTCTGCTTTAAAGCGGCATCAATTAGGGTTGTTTTCCCGTGGTCTACATGGGCTATTATCGCGATATTTCTTAACTTTTTCATGTTCCCGCATGCGTAAATTAAATTAGGGTCGGAATATATTGATTATTTACTCTTTTTACAATATAATTCTTGAGAAATTTTAAGGAAAACACCGGTGATATACCTGCTGCTTGCCATACTTTCAAGCGCCTCGATAGCTCTGATCCTGAAATTCAGCGAAAACAGGGGTCTCAACCGTTTTGCCGTCACATCCGCCAACTATGTCGCCGCTTTCAGCGTTAGTCTGTTCCTGACATTACGGAGCGGAAACGGTTTTTCCGTACCGGCGATCCGGGATGTTTACGCGATAGGCATTTTCGCCGGAATTCTCTATTTTCTCGGTTTCATCTATATCCTTAAGAGCATAAAGCAGAACGGCGTCGGGCTTACCGGCGCGGTCTCGAAAACGGGGATAATTCTGCCTGTATTACTCTCGATGATTCTTTGGAAAGAAGTTCCGGGCGTTTTGCAGTCATTAGGTGTGCTTCTGTCATTATCCGCAATGATTCTGATAAACCTCGACATAAAGGATATTCGTTCCTTCAAAAGCTTAAACGCCACTCTTATCCTTCTCTTTCTGATAGCCGGAACAGCCGAATTCACAACAAAGCTGTTTGAAAGATACTGTATCGCCGAAAACAAACCTTTATACCTTTTCATAATCTTCTTCAGCGCTTTCTGGATAAGCGCTTACTTTACATTTTCATCGTACAAAAAAGGCGGAAACATCACAAAAACCGACATCGTGACCGGCCTTTTTGTAGGTATTCCGAACATGTTCGCGTCTTTTTTTCTCATCGAGTCGCTGAGGTACTACAAAGCATCAATAGCTTTTCCGGCTTACAGTTCCGGAACGATAGTACTAATAAACATCGGCGGAATTCTGATCTTTAAAGAAAAACTCAGCCGTAAAAACGCGCTCGCCGTCGGTATGATAATCGTAGCGATAGTTATGATGAATATGTGAGTATTAAAATTTCACAACCCGAGTAGTTCTGACAGTTTCCAGACAGCCTGTCCATAGCCGGATTCGATATAGATTCCAACTTGTGCGATAAGCGAATTAGCTAAAGCTATCTGCGCAAGAGCGTAATAAGCCAGTGTTATCTGTCCCATGCTGAAGACCCCGATGCCGATCTGGGATATATTAACTACTCCAACACCGAACTGTCCTATTGCTATTATGCCTTTCGCTACCACGGGCGTCCGGTTTTTGCTGTATCTGAAGGAAATATGAATAAGCGGGACGCCGAATACTTCGAAACCGCTTTTATATTCCCAGCCGAACCCTTCTTCTCTCATTCTCCTGTGCCTCCGTTAAATAAATATACTAATCCGTTGCTTATTATCCAAATTTTATTTAATTTTAGAGCTTAGCAATGAAGTCGAAGTATCGGAGGAAGACAATGTTTCAGATCTACAACAGCCTGACCAAGAAGAAAGAAGAGTTTAAACCCGTCGAAGAAGGAAAGGTGCGGATCTATACCTGCGGGCCGACGGTGTACAGTAATGCTCATGTGGGTAATTTCTCATCCTTTCTGATGGCCGATCTCCTTGTAAGATATCTGAAGTACAAAGGTTATGAGGTAAAATGGATAATGAACATAACCGACGTAGGTCATTTGACGGATGATAATGAGCTTTCAGATTCCGGTGAAGACAAAATGGAAGCTGCCTCAAAGCGTGAGAACAAGACGGTATGGGAGATCGCAAGGCATTACGAAGACCTTTTCATGAAAGATCTGAAGGCCTTGAAGTTCACGCCCGCCTTCAAGTATCCCAGAGCTACCGAACATGTCCAGGAAATGATAGAAATGGTTAAAACACTTGAAGAAAAGGGAGTTGTTTACGAAACATCCGACGGAATATATTTCGACATATCAAAATTTCCGAGATACGGCGAACTTTCAGGCAATACTCTGGAATCGCTTCAGGCAGGTGCAAGAGTGGATATAAACGAGGACAAAAGATCGCCATTCGATTTCGCGGTATGGAAAAAACTGTCCGGAAAGAACCTTAACCATGCGATGAAATGGGAATCGCCCTGGGGAACAGGTTTTCCCGGCTGGCACCTTGAGTGCTCGGCGATGGGAAAAAAATATCTCGGCGAAACACTGGATTTCCATACCGGCGGCGAAGACAACAAGTTCCCGCATCACGAATGCGAGATCGCCCAGTCAGAGACGGCGAACGGGAAAAAATTCGTGAATTACTGGATGCACAAAAGCAGGGTGGTTGTCAATAACGAAAAGATGAGTAAATCACTCGGCAATTTTTTTACGGTCCCGGACCTGACCGCAAAAGGTTTTACGCCCGAGGCTATAAGATTCACTTTCCTTTCGGCTCATTACCGTTCAAAGCTCAATTTTACCGAAGAGCAGTTAAAAGAATCTCAAAAGACTATAGACAAGTTCAACGATTTTATTCAGGTGTTGTATAAAACTGAGACGAAGGAAGCTGGCGACGGAATGTCAGGTCTTGTTGTTTCGTCAAAGCAGCAGTTCGAAAAAGGAATGGACGACGATCTTAACATAAGCGTAGCTCTCGCGTCACTTTTCGGGTTTATAAAAGCGGCGAGAAAGAAGATAGACAGCGGAGATATTTCTTTGAAAGGTAAAGAAGAAATTCTGTCGTATATGAAAAGTCTCAACGAGATATTTGAAGTTTTCGATTTTGAAGAGAAAAAGGAAAAAGAATTTTCGCCCGAAGAACAAAAATTGATAGATCAACTTATCGAAAAAAGGAACATTTTCAGGGCGGAAAAGAACTGGTCTGAAGCCGACAGGATAAGGGACGAACTTGTAAAAATGGGAGTCAACATTGCCGATAAAAAATAAATTATTACTGCTTGTTCTCACTGCCGCAGCGCTTATTCTTTCGTCCTGCTCGAATCTCAAGAGGCCCGCGATCGGTCCCGACGACCTTATACTCGTACTTTCCGACCAGGCGACCTTTGATATGCATAAACCCGCAATAGAGAAAATTTACAACGACCCGATCTTTACTCCGATGGAGGAATACAGGTTCAACATAAGGAGGATAGGGCTGGACGAATTCTACGAAGGTTCGAACAAGTTCAGGTTCCTCATCTTCCTTGTAAATGTAAATTCGGAAACGGCTGAATCACAGTTTATAAAAAAAATGCTTTCGGAAAATATTATCGAAGGTGTGAAGAACGGTGATTATTATTACGCAGTGAAGGAAGATTTATGGTCAAGAGGTCAGACAGCTCTGATACTTATGGATTCTGAAAATCTTCATCTTGGCGATTATCTGGACAGATTTTCGGAAAAAATGTTCAGTGTTTTTAACGACAGGATGACTGCTCAGGTCAAAAAGAGGCTCTTTGATACGAAATACAATAATAAGAAAGCGCAGGACATTACAAAAAGGGACTACAATTTCGAAATTTTCGTTCCCCACGATTTTGTCATAATTAATGAAGGCGTCAGAAATGACAGATTCATAAGATACAGAAGATTTAATCCGGACAGATGGCTGACAGTTTTGAGAACAAAATACGATTCAGGATTAACTTTCCAGGAAAATGTGATCAGGACCCGCGACAGGATGGGCAGGGAATTTGGAGACAGCGTAAGAGTAAATCCGGAGATAATTACATTCATTCCCGATTCAACTTTCGTTCCGGACGGCGTGAAAGTCAGAGGTATATGGGAGTATGAAGAAGGCGGCGGTCCTTTTTTCACTTATGCTTTTCTTAACGCCGGTACTTTTTATTTGATTGACGGAGCCGTATTCGCGCCTGCTAAGAAAAAATATCCGTTTCTTATCCAGTTAGAACTTATGGCTGAATCGGTAAAATTTCCGGAGCTGGAAAAATAATGGATCTGCTCTACAGGCCGCCGGTACTTCTGAAACGGATATTTCCGGAAATTATCTGGGATAATGGTGAGAATCGCGTCCTTTTGACCATAGATGACGGACCTTCAGAAAACACCCTGAGATTGCTTGAGTTACTCGATACATACGGTTTGAAAGCGATCTTTTTCTGCTCCGGTGAGAAAATAGAAAAATATCCCGGCCACCTGAAAGAGATAGTAAAAGCCGGCCATTCGGTACAGAACCACGGCTACAACCATAAAAGAATGATCTTTCGGGGCAGAAGCTATAACCTGATCGAGATCGAACAATGCGGCAAACTCATAACAGATATCACCGGTGAAAAAGCAATTTATTTCAGGCCGCCTTACGGAATGTTCAATCATTCAACAATAAGCGCCGTCCGGAAAAAACAAATGAAAATGATGCTCTGGTCGTTCCTTACAGGTGATCATACCGGAGATATTGAACTTGTCAGGCGATTAACCTCAAAATACCTTACCCGAAATTCCATTATCGTAATGCATGACAACAGAAATGCTGCCGGAATATTCCGGACAGGTATTGAATATCTGGTTGAAACAGCAAAGGAAAAAGATCTCGTTCTGTCACATAAAAATGGCAGTGATAAAAATTAAAAAAATGTTTGCTTTTGGAATAAAAATAATGCAAATTAGAATATTCCTATAAAAATAGGGCTGACTAACTGTTGAGAAATATTTAATTAAAATAATCGTAATGGAGGAGTAAATGAAAAAACTGACGACAGTAATGTTATCCGTAGCACTTATGCTGACGATGTTTATGATCATCGGTTGCGAGTCTGATACTGATAATGACATAGGAATTATCGGTGTCGAGATATTAAACACGAATCCTGAGGATTCAGTCAGTTTTGGAGGCACCGTCGATGTTACTGTAAAACTTACAGGCTTTACATTCGAGTATAAACAGATAAACTACTATTTTGGATCAAGCGAGGTTCCAGCCGCTGTTTACACTAAAGATCAGCTCAATTCACTTGCAAATTTGCAGGAGAAAAATGCGGAATTCACTTATGCCGTTAGTACGGACGGCCTTGAAGCAGGATGGACTGAACTGACAGTTGAGGCAGTCGCAAATGACCTGAGGACCGCATCCGGTTCAATTCCTTTAAAGGTAATTAAACCAACTGATGTGGATACAAATTTAGATCTGAGCATTATAAGCCCTTTGAACAATGCTGAATTCAGAATTGGTGATATAATTCAGGTAACTGTCGGTATAGAGGGAAACATCACTATGTTCGAAAATCTCAGTGCTTATATTAATGCATCAACAGACAGGACATACTATACAGAAACCGGTTCACCGACAATTTTATTCAGTTTTTCAACCGTTAATTTCCCGGTAGGACCTCTATCCGTAAAAGTAGTTTTGAAAACAAAAGACGGATTAGAGAAGCAGAGATCTGTAACACTTAATCTGATCGAGTACATACCTACTTTCGGCGGCCCTGCGAATCTTGTTCTGGGAGAGGCAGGATATGAACTTAAATCGCTGATACAGACATACGATAAATGTTATCTCACAGTCTCGTCAAGCCCGTCTCTCGGTACTAAGATCGCAAAGTATAACGAAGAAGGTCAGCTTATAACCACATTCGGTACTGGAGGGGTGGTAACTCTGGCAGCAGCTGTGGGAATCGGCGTGAGTGTGTGTGAAGACACAGAATACGACAAGGGTTATGTAATAGCAGGATGGAGGCAGAACGGAAGCCACACAGACACATGGGTAAGAAAAATAAACAACACCAACGGCAGTCTGATATGGAATAAAACATACGGCTACGATTTCGCGGATTGTCTGGGTGACGGTCCTGAGCCGATAGACGATGCAGCCACGGTTATAAGAAAAACAAAGGACGACGGATACATTATCGGCGGGTACACGAAGAATATTTTCGGAACAGATTCTCTGAAGTTTGGCTGAGGGGTTGATTCTGTTGGTACAACAGAAGTAATGTCAACATGGGAAACAGGATATGATGTCAGACTCCTCAAAATATACAGCAACGGCAACGAAGTTTGGGGTCATAACCTCAAATATATTTCTCACAAGATGTGGAATGATATCTCTCTTCACAAGGATACTGGGGGGATGTGGATTAGAAAGATGGGCGATCAGATGGTAACTGATATTATCGTGAAAGATGACGGAAGATTCTATATAACCGGATGGAACAACAACAGGCTGTATTTTAACGACGGTACCGATAAAAAAGATATGTTCTTCATTGAAGCGGACGAATTTGGGGGGTATGTTAATACTATGACATGGAGCAGGATGGGTGGATATGATCTCGGCAACATGGCTTCTGAAACAGACAATCCTTATCCGGGTATGATAAATACAGCTCTTATAGGCGCTAACACGCTCGGTGATTATACCGAAGACGAGATAGGATACGGAATTGTTGAATCGCATGGCGGTTATGGCGGAGATGTAGTTATGGCAGGAGAGACCCATCAGACCGACAGCAAAGCAAAACTTCACGATGCATGGGTGGTAGAATTCAAGATTAACGGGGACGAGGACGGTGCTCTATGGGAGAACGCATTTGGCGCGGTAGAAAAAAATGACAAGGTCTTCAGCATTGACAGAACAAGGGACGGAGGATATATCCTTACAGGTTTTACAACAGAATCAACTGGTACTAACAGAGATACATGGCTGTTCAAGCTAGACGGGATGCTTAAGCCTGTGTGGTCTGTCAATCATGGAGTCACAGGGGACGATTTTGGCTACAAAGTACTTCAAACTTCCGATGGCGGTTTCATTATAGGCGGAAATACAGGTACTGGAGCTGCAATCAGATCAAAACTTATCAAGGTCAACAAAACAGGTATTTTCGCAAAATAAAATCAAATAGGTTAAGAAAAGCCTGCGAAAGCGGGCTTTTTTTATCCTTAAAATAAATTTAAGGAGAATATCATGTCTGATCTTGCCGATAAAATTGAAGTGATCGAGCTGATGGCGATGCATGAGGAAGCTATCGCTTCGCTGTATGCCGTTTTTTCAGAAAAATTCCCGGATTGCGAGCTGTGGCCTTATCTGTATGGCGAAGAGATGAAACACTCCGAATGGCTCAGGTCTATCCTTGACAATGTATATGACGGGTCAATTAATTTTACAGACTTTCATCTGACAGAGAAATCTTTAAAGATATCGATTAGAAACCTGGAGTCAAATACTCAAAAGGCTCAGGAAGGTAAATTCGATCTTGAAGAAGCTTTCGGAATAGCCTATACCCTTGAAAACTCTCTTATTGAGGATCATTACCTTGATTATTTCACAAGCGACAATCAGAGTATAATGAAGGTCTTGAACGACCTTAAAACAGATACTATGAGCCATAGAAACCTTTTAAAAGAGAAAAGGGACGCGTATATTCTTGAAAAAAGGAACAGGAACTGGCAGGTTTAAATAATATTTTATGAATGAAATTCTGAAAAAAATACCGAAAGTTGACAAACTGTTGGGCAGTGAAAGTTTTTTTGAACTTAAAAATGATTATGACAGCAGAATACTGGCAGAGATCGTAAATGAACATCTGGAGAGCATCCGGAGGGGGATTAAGGAAGGCAGGATCAGAGATGTTCCGGGAAATATATCAGAACTTATTGCCGCCGGGATCAGAAAAAAGTTTATGCCCTTTACTAAAAGGGTAGTTAACGGAACCGGGATCGTGATGAACACCGGACTTGGAAGAGCCCCTCTTTCGGATAAGGCAATAGAACGGGCAAAAGAAGTAATGTCAGGTTACTGCTCTCTTGAAGTGGATGTTAAAAGCGGAAAAAGAGGGAGAAGAGAGGATAAAATATCCGAACTGATCTCGCTTATAACCGGCGCAGAGGCGGCAACTGTGGTTAACAACAACGCCGCCGCGGTCATGATATGCATAAACACTCTCTGTGATAAAAAGGAAGCGGTCATATCGCGAGGCGAGCTCGTTGAGATCGGCGGGTCTTTCAGAATGCCGGATATTATCAGAAAATCAGGCGCTAAAATGATTGAAGTAGGCGCGACGAACAAAACCAAGATGTCCGATTACGAGAACGCCATTAATAAAAAAAAAACAGGCGCTCTGCTCAAGGTTCATACTTCGAACTACAGGATCAGCGGATTTTCTGAAGAGGTAACAGTAAAGGAACTTTCAAAAATCGCGCAAAAACATGCCGTTCCGCTGTATTACGATCTTGGCGGCGGAGTATTTAGTGAACTTTCAGCGTTAGGCCTGCCTCACGAGCCCACAGTTTCCGAAGCTATAAAGGACGGCGCGGACATATTTTCTTTCAGCGGCGACAAAGTGCTAGGCGGTCCGCAGTGCGGAATAATCGCCGGCAGGAAAGCGCTTGTTGAGAAAGTTAAGAGAAATCCTCTGATGAGGGTCTTAAGAACTGATAAGATCAGGCTTGCCCTGCTTGAGGAAACGCTGAAGTACTTCATTTCGCCTGATCCACTGGCACAAGGCCACACGACATTAAAGCTGCTTTCGGAAAGAAGACCGGTGCTCAGACAGAGAGCCGAAAGCCTGAGCGAGCTTATCAGGACCGCCGTTCCCGAATCATGGGACATATCGGTAGAAGATGTTTTTGATCAGGCCGGATCCGGAGCCATGCCTACAGAAAAACTCGAAGGCTCTGCCGTAACCATTGTTCCTAAAAATATAAGCGTTACCAGATTTTCTGAAGAGATGAGAACTGTCTCAGATGTACCCGTTTTTGGATATATTGACAGGGACAGATTCTATATCAGCCTCAGAGCCGTATTTTTCAGGGATTATGACGATATACTGCATAATCTCAGACTGATCTCAAAAAATTTAAAAGATAATTGAAAACACTTCTTGATATACTGAACCTGTCATCGGAACATCTGAAAAAAAAAGGCGTTGACGAACCAAGGCTGAGCGCCGAGCTTATCATAGCGGCGGCTCTGGGGATAAAAAGGCTTGATATATACCTTCAGTTCGACAGAGAACTAAAAGAGGAAGAGACCGCCCGTATAAGAACCATCCTATCAAGAAGATCAAAGCACGAACCTCTTCAGTATATTTTTGGCGAAACAGAATTTTACGGGTTCAAATTCAAAGTTAATCCTTCCGTTCTGATACCCAGGCGCGATACTGAGACATTAGTTGAAAAGGCTGTAAAAATAATAGGGGATAAACAACTGAATGTTCTTGAGATCGGTACCGGTTCAGGCTGTATATCCGTATCTGTCGCCCGTTTATGCAAGAACGCGAAAATTACTGCAACAGATATCAATATTGACGCGATCAGAACAGCAAAGCTTAATGCTGAAATAAACGGAGTAGCGGGAAGGATAAAATTTCTTAAACACGATATACTTAGTGAGAACTTTTCTGAAAAATACGATGATCTGATATCAAATCCTCCTTATATACCGGAAAAAGTGGTTGATACTCTAAGCAGGCAGATAAAGGAATTTGAACCCGGCTGTGCGCTAAAAGGAGGCGACGACGGCCTTCTGTTCTACAGAAGGTTCAACTCTGTCATTACTGATGTTTTGAGCCCCGGCGGGTGTATAATACTTGAGATAGGTCATGATCAGGCGGAACTTGTAGAAGGCATATATAAAAAATCCCTTTCAGGAATCGAGCTGACAAGGGATCTTAACGGAAATTTCAGAGTGTTTTCAGGTTTTCTTGATCATTAGACACCTGCTTTATCAAGCGGAATGTTCAGCTCTTCGGTGCCCTTTACAGCAAATCTTCCGTTCCGTATAATATCCAGCCTGTCTTTAGTTTCGGTTATTCCCGTTATGAATTCTATATCCTCGTAGGGAAGAGTAATGTCCGTGTGAACACCCGTATATGCTTTCGAGTGGTCGGCTTTTCTGTTGATCGTCATCTCGTTATCCCTTGCGGTGATCTGCTTGTTGTCGATCGGGTTATAGACGGCTTTATCCTCCTCGTGAGAAAAACAAGTGTCGCCTATCGCGAAATGCGGGCCCATTTTTTCTATAATCAGAACAGGAAGAACATCGAGGATATCATACTTCTTCGCTACAGTATAAGCAAGAGTGTTAGTGCCGATCGCGAACTCGCCTATCGGAAGGGTTTTATGCGGAAACATCAGGTTTTCCCGTATAAACTTTTTGTTGTCTTCCGTATCTTTGAAATTAGCGCAGCTGTAATCCGATATAAATCCATCCTTGAAATCAAGTCTCAGGTCTTTGAATTTAAGGCCGTTAAGAAAAGTTTCCTTTATGTGAAGGGTTCCTGATGTGCCTGCTAATTGCGGGCTCGTAAAAACTTCCCCTACAGGAATATTTACATCAGCTCCGCAGTTGCAGTAGTTCGTATGCTTCTTTGCGTTCTTCAGTTTTTGATTCTTGATTATTATATCGGTAAGATTTCCGTTCTTACCCTTTACATGAACCGAGTCGGCCCTGTCGAGAAGGTCAATAATGTTCTTCTGTATCTTTTCATATTTTGCCGAGTCCAGCATATTGACTTCAAGAATATCCTCAAAAACAGCCTCGAAATCTTTTCCTATCTCGGGAGACGGGAATGCTATGATACAGAAACTTGTCTCAGTTCTCGGAATGAATTTCTGTCTGAGCTGCTGGTTTTTGTTCATGAAATACTGGTAAACTTTCTGCTGTTCCTGACTGAAAGACCATGCGGTTTTCTTTGAATCGGGGGAGAAAGGTTTCTCGCCGAAACTTTCTACCAGGATTATTCCAGAATAGGCATCCAGGTCTTCGCGGACTTTCATCATTGCCTTTTCAGCCGCCTCCAGTTTGCCGTCGGCGTATTCTTTATCAAAGAAGGCGCCTGTCACGAATTTGAGATCGTGTGATATCTGTTTGTTTACAGGCGTTGATGACGGCGCGCCGATTATCGACTCAAGCCCGAAGTCCTTATTTAAGAAAAAGATCAGTCTTTTTATAAGCTCTTCCTGGCCTGCGCTGAACCTTATAAGGGCTGAGGATTTTTTACTCAGGTCTTTGTCATTGTTCAAAAATCCCTGCGCGTAAGCTTTGGCTATCTGTTTAGCGCATGCGTCAAGTTTCTGTTTCGAGTATTTCTTAAAAAAATCGACAGTTCTTATCTCGTTCTCAGTAATGTTCACATTGTATCTGTACAGATAACGTATATCTTTGGGGGATGAATTCAGAACGATCTCTCTGTAGTGCGTAAAATCTCTTCCGAACATTTCCTTATAGAAAAACACTGTTTCTTCGGTGTCGGTTTTCTTTTCATATTTCGTTGTCAGGTCTTTTAAAAATTTTTCGGAAAATTTTTTCTTTGTAGTAAACCTCTCATACATCTCCAGAAACATCCTGTTGTATTTCTCCATTCTGAATATCTTGTGCTCAAAAGCGAAGTTCTTATATTGTCTGAAGACTGAATATAGAGCGTATGCGTATTTTCCCGTTTTCTCTCCGAAAATCTTTGCTGAATAGTCCGGATTGAGGAATGAGATTTTATATTTCCCGGGCTGAAGTTCCTTATAAAAACTGTCGAAACTCTTCCTGATCTTTTCTACCGGCGTCGTTTCAAAGAAATTTTCATCGAGATTATTTTCGAGTTCTGAGTATGTGAGTATCATGTCTGCAACTTTAAGCAGGTAATCAGCCTCTTTCGATTTGTCAGCTTTTTTTAGACCGGCTCTTATACCGGAGATATCCTGTAACTGCTTTTCATAAGATCTCTGAACTTTTGAGTTCAGCTTTGAATAGTATTTTCTCAGATCCATTTTCAAATATCCCCGCCGTTATTTATTTTTTGAGAAGAAGGCCGAATTATAGATCACTCTGAGCTCTCTTCCTAAGTTGTCGCTGTTCTTAAGATTCCTGAGAATGTCTTTCATGTCGAATTCGAGATGAAGCTCATTGTTGAAAGACCATCTTATGCCCGCGTTAAGGTATCCTCTCTTTCTTGTTATCGAATCGTCCGAGTTATCGTTGAGAGCGAAATCATATTCAGCCAGAAGTGCAACATTTTTAACGAGGCTTTTATCGAACCCGAGGAAGAAGTTTATGTTGTCATCTCCTTTTACCGCCTCCTCTGTAACGCAGTAATTTGTTCCTGCGTGCAGACCGAGAGTTCCAAGATCGCCTTCAGAAACAAAATAATTTTTGCTGAACACAAGAAAAAAGCCTTTGGATTTTACTTCGTACCTGGGATCGAACCACACGCCGTAACCCTGGCTGTCAAAGCCGACAGATATGTTCGGATAATAGAAATCTTCAGGTATGATTCTGTACTGAAGCCTTACACCGGGATGACCGTTCCATACAGGGACATCTCTTCCGATAATTTGAGTTCCGCCATAGCTGACGCCAATGAAGAAATCGTTGAAGATACCTATATTCACCTCGCCGCTCATACCGTCAACCGCATATAATCTTCCTCCAAGCTCCAGTTCCGCCTGGTTCATGGAAAAGGCTGTGGGAATATCGATCATTCTCTTGGTTCTTACCTGCTGTCCAAAGGCAAAGCTGAAGAGAAGAAGCAGAATGAAAACTGGTTTTGTCATGGTCGTCCCCTGAAAGTTATTGGTCTATTTTTCAATTACTTCAACATTAGCCCTCGGTATAAGAACCTCTTTCCCGTCAAGTTCAACGGTCATTACCCTGACCCATGTGCCTGATTCTACTTTATGAAGTTCTACCGGGAGGCTGACTACTTTACCCATTTTTCCGAAATAAGGCGAACGGATCACTCTTATCTGGTCTCCTTTTTCAAGACCTGACTGGGCGTAATCCTTATTTGATGTTTCTTCGGTTTTATGATCATGAACTATTATTATCTCCGGTCTCATGACGCCGGCTCTTATCTGTGTGGCGCCGTTTATTGAGGCTTTGAACCCCTCATATTTTTTTAGAAGATTAAAGGTCCTGTCCGCCATGGGTATAGTACCGAAACCTTCCGTTAATATTAAAGTATATCCAATATCCTCATGACCGGTGATAGCTACACCAAGATCGTGACCCAGAATATCTTTGATATCCTGATAATCGAACCCGCCGGTAATCACTCCCGCAACTCCTATCTTCTCGGCTTTTGACAGGGCCTGCGTGGTTATTTTTGAACCGCAAACTATTATCTTGCCTTTCAGGTCGTCTGTTATTAAGTCTGTGTCTACGACTATAGACGGATCGGATGCGATCATTTTGATCTCGCCGAAAGTTTCGCCGCCGAGGCCGATAATGCCCTGAATATGAACTCCCTCCGTCTGCATAACGACACCCTCGCTGGGTATTTCCTCTTCTACCGTACCGTCGACATAAGCGTCAATTTCGACCGGGATGGCGGGCGCGTTGAAAATTACCTGTCCGGTAACATGGGATATCTGACTGATAGTGCCGTCAATAGGCGCTTTATATTCGCTTTTGAACAGCCCGAAGAAGCCTTTGCTCTGAGCGATAATCTCACCGGACTTAACTGTATCGCCTTCTTTTTTCAGCATACATTCAACAAGCTCGTTGGCTTTGCCCAATCCAAGCTGTCCGGCTACGTTAATAGGGTAGACCTTGCCGGGAAGTTCTGTTTTTGCCACTATTGTTACAGCGGGTATTATATCGCCTTTTTTTACAAGGACCTGTCCCAGAAGAGGGAGTTTTCTTGTTTTTTCTATTTTTGTCCTTGCCGCTACTTTTAAACCAGGTGTATATGCGTGAGCCATGTTAATTTCTCCTTTGTAAGATAAAAGTTTACACTCCATCCTTGTGTGATTTGGGTTTATAATTCTTTGAAATGTCCCATTTATTGAGATTTTCCACCCTGTTCTTTGTATCTTTTGTCAGGTTGAACGGTCTTCCTCTAGTGTCAATTATCAGCCCGACTACGCCGCCTCTCAGCTTTCTTGTTACTTTTTTACCTCTACCTTCTCCCACATCAAAACCGGCGGCCGGTTCGATCTCGAATTCAACCTCATGCTCGCGGGGCATATCGTACCTGATAAGCTGGTTGGCGGTTATCCACTGATCGAGCTTTGTTCCGTCGGGCAGATCAGCTTTTATCCTAACGACATTTTTGCCTTCCTTTACCTGACCTACCGGGCAAATGCTGATAGCGAGATATATCAGGCAGTCCTTATCAAAGACTTCCATGGCGGCCTGTTCGCATCCCGGAGCTTTAACTTCTGAAAGCACTCCGAGTTGCGGCATCATGAATATTGAGTCAACAGCAAGTTCCGTAATACCTTCAGGAAGGAAGGAATCTACAAGCATGTGGGCAGACTGACTTCTGAGCGGCGCGTGGGAAAGAACTCCCCCTGAACCTACAAGAAGATCGAGTTTCATCATGTTCACTATCGAATCATTGGATTTATCCGCGTCAAAAGCCTCGGATATCCCTTTTTCCTGCTGAACGCCCTTCAGTCCCACAGCGAAAGCTCTGTGCTGGACAAAAGAAAGCCTGAGAGCTTCCCTCGAGATAGCCTGCTCAATATCGAGATCCTCTTTTGACTGGGGGATCGTGGTAGGTCTTATCATCTTATTTCCGATCCTGTTCCTGAGCTCCTGTTCATCCATTTCAAAGGGAACCCATCTCATAATATTGTCAAGGCCGGCTTCAAGAAGTACATTCGATACAGAGTATGACATTCCGAGGTTCGCTGATACAGTTCTGTTGAATTTCTGGTGAACTTTCCCGTCCCTGTCCTCAAGTTTGAAAGTCGAGAAAACGTCAGTTGTCGCTCCTCCGATGTCAACGCCGACCACATTCTTGTTCTGCATGACCGCTATTTTGTTGATTATAAGACCTACAGCACCGGGAGTCGGCATTATTGGGGCATCGGTCCAGGCCATCAGCTTATTATAACCCGGAGCCTGCTGCATAACATGTTCCATGAAAAGATCGTGGATCTTGTCTGAAGCCGGTCTCAAGTTCTCTCTTTCCAGCATCGGTCTCAGATTCGGAACAATGCTCAGTGCTGTATCTTTTTCAAGAATGTTCTGTATTTCGTCATTCGCTCTCTGATTGCCGGCGTAAATTACCGGAAGAGCGTAACCTATTCCCAGCCTGGCTGTCGGTCTGGCTGATTTTACCAGCTCCGCCATACCTATAACATGTTTAGGTTTGGCCTGATCGGTTTCGCCGGCTATAAGGATCATATCCGGCCTCAGCGCTCTGATCCTCTCGATTTTCTCATGAGGCAGGCGTCCGTCGTTTATCGCGAGAGTGTCCATTACAATAGCTCCCGCTCCGAGTGCTGCCCTCTGGGCTGACTCGGCTGTCATGCCTTTAACAACACCGAAAACCATCATCTGGAGACCTCCACCGGCAGATGAGGTTGAAATATATATATCACATCCGTCTCCGGTTTCGTCCGAAGGGTCTTTTCTTAATATCTGTTCATCATGAACGAATTTTCTCGGTTTGTTATAGAATTTTGAATTTTTAGCGGCGTCGGTCTTATAATACTCAGTTGCCAGCTCTTCGAGCTCCATTATAGCGTTCAGCACTCCCTTGGTGACATCTTCGAACGGAGCTTCAACAGTTGTCGGAGCTTCACCTCGTACCAGCTGACGATATTCGTTCCCGACTTTCTCAATAAGTATAGCTTTTGTGGTCGTTGAACCGCAGTCGGTCGCGATGATCGTTGATACTTCCCGGTTTGACATTTGATACCTCTGATTGTTTATTATTAATTTATTGCGTACAGTGTGCGCTTCTATTTCAATAAACGCTAAATATAGTTTATAAGGTCAAATTTCGCAATGCTGTTTTTTACAAGAATTCTGAAATTAACGATGAAATGCAGATTCTGATGAATGAAATATTATTGGCCGAACTTTCTTCCGAGGAAGAATTCCCGTAAATACGGCCCGGTGGCGTCAAAAAAATCTGAGAGTCCGGAGAACCTTGAGGTCGCGAAATACTGGTACCATCCGCATTGTCTTATGCAGCTGCTCATGATCTTTCTTCTTTCGTCGGCGTCTCTGCTTCTCAAATATTCCATCAGGTCTTTTTCCTGCAGTTTTATTGTTTTCTCTCTGAGCGTCCTGCACGGATAGAACAGACTGCCGTCGGCATCGATTATTATTGAGCTTGAGCTGCAGCCTCCGGAGCTTTTTCTGACCGCTGAAAAATATGAGTCGGGCGTTATTATAGTTTCGGGATAGATTTTTTTTAAATTCCTTATCTGTTCCCTGAGCCTTTCAAAATCCGGAAAATGATCCTCTGTGTTATCAAGGTGAACAGCGGGCATTATTAATATTTTGCTTTTGGAATTATAGCATTTGGAGACTTTTTCTTCAAGCCTGTTCTGATCTTCTGCGGCCACGACGGTCTGGACACAAACGATCATATCGTATTTATTGATCTCTTCCAGCTTATCGAACAGAAAAAGATTGTCGTGACCTTCGTCGATCGATATGTGAAGAAAATCTATATATTTCTGGTATCTCTCCCACGAATAATCAAGAATATCTTTCTGGCTGGTGGTAAAAAGAAGGTAGAAGGGCTGATCGTGGGCTTCAATAAGTATCTTTTCAATATCATCTCTCAGCAGAGGTTCGCCGCCTTCAAGAGAAAGCAGAAAAACAGAAGATCTTCCAAGATTTCTGATTATTTTTTTTATATCTTCTGCAGACAGGTCCGGGGTCCTGAAATCTTTCATATCACAGAACTTACAGCTGAAATGACATCTTGAAGTTAATTTTAAGGAAGCGTAAAAAGGGAATTTTTCGTTTTTGGAAAATAACAGGTTCATAAGGCTGAAGTAAAATGTTGAGGCATATTTCTTTAAACTGAGTTTTCTTATTTTTTTCTTTACCACAAAAAATCCCCGAATTTTTATATCCGAAGTTAATTTAAACAAAATAAATTATCAACAGGAATTTCTTACTTGATTATTAAAGGAGATATTCTTAAAATCCCGATCAGTCAATTAAAAGGAGGCACAATGTCCGTCAAAAAGAGGATATTCGCAGGTGTAAAAGTAGAATTCTCTGAAAGAACGATGGAATTTTTCAGATCGGCCGAGGAAAATCTGAACGAATCAGAAATTAAATGGACAGAACCGGTAAATATGCATATAACCTTGAAATTTTTGGGGGATGTACACATTGAAATAATACCGCAGATATCATCAAAACTTAAAACTGTTTCGGGCAGCTTCAACGAGTTTGAAGCGCTTCTTAAAGGCGTAGGTATTTTCAAAGATGTGTTTCACCCCAGAATACTTTGGTTCGGGCTTAGGAACTGCCCCTCGTTTGACAAATTGAAGAACGAAATTGAGAACTCGATGAAAAGTCTAGATTTTGAGGTAGATTACAGATCATTTTCTCCGCATCTTACTGTAGGAAGGTTCAAAGATCTTGTTAATATCGAACAGCTAAAAAAATTCATCAGTATGAACAGGGAAGTATATCTTCAAACCGTTCCTGTAAAAGAGCTAATCCTGTTCGAGAGTATCTTAAAGCCGGAAGGTCCTAAGTATAGCATAATCGATAAATTCTCTCTCGGGATCGATGAAGGATTTCGCGAGATCAGATTCTGATCCCGGAGTCAGAGTTTTTTCAGAATTTTCTCAAGCATAACTATTCGATCTCTGTATTCTGCCGCCTTCTCAAATTCAAGTTTTTCCGCCGCTTCCTCCATTAGAGCCTCCAGTTCAATAATCTCATTTTTGAGAGAATCGTTGTCTTTTCCGTAAACTGTCTGTTTTTCTGATGCTCGCGGAATATCGTCGTCTCTGAGGCTGGTCGAGTATAATATCTGTTCAGCGGATTTATATACTGTTTTGGGTACTATATTGTTAATCTTATTATATTCTGCCTGTTTTCTTCTTCTTCTGTTCACTTCCTCAATGCAGTTTTTTATCGAATCTGTGATTTTATCGGCATAAAAGATTACACGGCCGTTTACATTCCTTGCCGCTCTTCCAGATGTCTGCAGAAGAGATCTTTTATCTCTAAGAAACCCTTCTCTGTCCGCGTCAAGTATCCCAATAAGCGACACCTCAGGAAGATCGAGGCCTTCACGCAGAAGATTTATGCCTACAAGCACATCGAATTTTCCGAGCCTGAGCTCTCGGATAAGCTTAACCCTTTCCAGTGAAAGTATCTCGCTGTGCATATATTCAGCCCTGATGCCGTTCTCTTTCAAATATCTGGTAAGATCTTCGCTCATTTTTTTTGTAAGGGTGGTTACGAGTACCTTTTCCTTTCTGCCGGTCGTTACCTTTATCTCTTCGATCAGATCATCTACCTGTCCCGTTGAAGGCCTGACTATGATCTCCGGATCAAGAATACCGGTAGGCCTGACTACCTGTTCAATAACAAGGCCCTGTGATCTTTCCAGCTCATAGTCGGAGGGAGTCGCTGATACAAAAAGTGTTTTTGATGTGATCGTTTCGAACTCGCTGAATTTAAGCGGTCTGTTATCAAGAGCGGAAGGAAGTCTGAACCCGTAATCTACAAGTGTCTGTTTACGACTCCTGTCGCCGTTATACATTCCTCTTATCTGGGGAATGCTCACATGACTTTCATCTATTATAAGAAGAAAGTCGTCAGGGAAAAAATCAATAAGACAGTACGGTCTCTGGCCCTCATGCCTTCCCGACAGGTGTCTTGAATAGTTCTCGATCCCCGGACAAAATCCCATTTCTCTAAGAAACTCGATGTCCATCTTGGTCCTGTTCCCGATCCTCTGAGCCTCAACAAGCATGTTGTTATCATAAAAGAATCTGACCCTTTCTTTCATTTCATTTTCGATCTTATCCAACGCACTGTTCAGCTTGGGCTGTGTTACAACGAAGTGCTTTGCCGGATAAACATTTATGGTCTCTGTTCTTTCGATAACTTTTCCGGTTATATAATTAATGATCTCTATCTTTTCCACCTCGTCTCCGAAAGTATGCAGCCTTATTCCTGTGTCATCATAAGCGGGGTGTATATCTATTATATCGCCTTTTATCCTGAAAGTGCCGTGAAGGAGTTCAAAGTTGTTTCTTTCATACTGCATCTCGATAAGGGAATTGAACAGTTTATTCCTGTCTATTATATCTCCTGTACTTATTCCCACAGACAGATCTCTGTAATCTTCCGGAGATCCAAGTCCGTAGATACAGCTGACGGACGCCACAATTATTACATCTTTCCTTGATATTAGGGAAGATGTGGCCTTTAGCCTTAATTTTTCTATTTCCTCGTTCGATGAAGTGGTTTTCTCAATATAAATGTCCCTGGTGGGCAGATATGCTTCAGGCTGATAGTAATCATAATAACTAATAAAATATTCCACGGCATTATCAGGAAAGAAAGACTTGAGCTCACCATATAGCTGGGCCGCCAGGGTTTTATTATGCGAAATGATCAGTGTCGGAATGTTTAAAGCGGATATAACATTCGCCATAGTAAAGGTTTTTCCGCTTCCTGTAACCCCCAGCAGGGTCTGATGCCTGATTCCGAGCGAAAAATTACCGGATATCTGTCTTATTGCCTCAGGCTGATCACCCTTTGGTTCAAAAGGAGATATAAGTTTAAAGGTTTTTCCCATGGTTCAAATTTAAACAAAAAAAACATATTTATCAATCAGTAATGAACCTTTAAAATAATCTGCTCGTATAAGAACGGTCTTGACAATTTGACCTTAAAAACTTAAATTGCGCAACTGTTAAAAAAATTAAGAAAAGGCGATTTTTGAAATATAATAAACACAGAATACTGACAGCGATAATGGTAATGATCCATATTTTGCCCTGCTGTCTTTTTGCGCAACAGGAAGGATCGTTCAGAATCGACCAGGTTGTAGTCGAGGGTACCAGCGTATCTTCCGAAGTGGTTAAACTATCATCAGGTCTATCTGAAGGAAAAGTGATTTTCGGAGAGGATATTCAGAATGCGATAAAAAAACTCTGGAAGCTGAATCTTTTTTCAAATATCGTAATAGAGGGTAAAGAGAGTGCCGATAAAAAAATGGTGCTGATAATTAAGCTTGAAGACCTTCCAAGACTGAACAATGTGAAAGTAACAGGTTACAGTAAGTACGGCAAAGATGATATTGAACCTCTTATTAAGCTCAGGAAAGGCCAGATAATAAAAAAGAATACGATAAGTGATGTCGAGAATTCAATAAAGGATTTTTACAGATCGAAAAATTATCTGAAAGCGGAAGTCACTTCCGAGACAGAATATATTAATGAAAAAGAGATTGACATCAGGATAAAAATTACTGAAGGGAAAAAAATATTTATCAAAAGGATCGATTTTACAGGGAATGAGGTTTTCAGCAAGAGCGACCTTCTCGACCAGTTCAGTAAAACCAAAGAGGACAGGTGGTGGAGGGACGGTGAATATAACCGGGAGAATTTTGAGGCCGATCTTGAACTTATGAAAGATTATGCCCACAATAAAGGTTACAAAGATTTTTATGTGGTAAAAGATTCTGTATTTTTCGATGAGAAACTTGAGAATATTTTCATAAATGTAACTGTCAACGAAGGAAGGAAGTATTATTTCGGCAAACCTTCTTTCGCAGGGAATATACTTTTTTCTGATGAAGAGCTTCTCGCGGCTTTGGAATTTGGTAAAGGGGACACATACAGCAAAATCAAAATGGACATGTCTCTTTATAACAACCTGTCGACACTTTATATGGATAAGGGTTATCTGAGAGCGAATATTGTACCTGAAGAACAGATAGTCGGCAGCGATACAGTGAACTTTGTTTTTAAGATCACTGAAGGCACAAGATCTAGGGTCAGAAGAATTGAGTTTTCAGGCAACACAAGGACGAACGAGAAAGTTCTTAGAAGGGAGATGGATATCTTTCCCGGAGATGTATTTAACAAAACTAAGATACTCAGGAGCCAGAGGAACGCGATGATCCTGAATTATTTTGAAAGCGTGATACCTGACATGAGGCCCGTAAACGAGAAAGAGGTCGATCTTATATTCACGATTAAGGAGAAACCGACTGAACAGGCTCAGACATCGATAGCATACTCCCAGGCCGACGGTTTTATCGGTTCTGTCGGGCTGGTCTTCAACAATTTTTCTTTCAGGCATCCTTTCACTCAGGGAGACGGTCAGCAGCTTTCCACTAATATCGAGTTCGGAAAGAACTATTATAAATATTCGCTGAGCGTTGAAGACCCATGGGTATATGATACTCCGACGCTGGTCGGAATGAGCGGGAACTATCAGAAAAGGAATGATTCATATTCTGATACGCAGATAATCAGCGGAATTCTTAAAGCAGGCAGAAGATTCGCCTGGAGCGACAACTGGATGAGGGGTTTGTGGTATTATTCAATTGACAGGATAAAATACACCAATGTCAAAGAAAACGCTCCGGAGCAGTACGAGCTTTATGACGGCAAAACGATCATATCTTCGTCTCTTGCTCAATATCTCATCAGGGACAGCAGGGACAGGGCAGACTTCCCGACGCAGGGATCGAACATTACTCTTCTTACTAAGATAGCCGGCGGGGTGCTTGGGGGCGACGAGGAATTCCACAAACATAAACTTGACATGAGATGGTATCAGCCTCTTATAAGGAACAGGCTTGTCCTGTATTCCCAATTCGTGGCCGGTGTAATGGATAAATTAAACGAATCTTCCTACATCAGCTCAAGAGAATATTTCTATCTTGGCGGAGGGGGGCTGTCAGGCGGTGAACCTTTAAGGGGATACGATGAAAATTCCGTAGGTCCGTATGAGAGCGGATACTTTATTGGAGGAAGAAATCTGTTAAAGACATCCTTCGAACTGCGCGTAAAACTTACCGAAGCTCCCATGCTGATATATTCTCTGGCGTATTTCGATGCCGGCAACCTGTGGAAGGACTACAGCGAGGTAAATCTCTATGAATTTCAGAAAGGTGCGGGTATCGGTATAAGGATAAATGTGCCTATGCTTGGAATGATGGGTCTTGATGTAGGATACGGATTTGATTATTACAAGCAGTTCGGAGAGAAAGCAGACTGGAGAGATCATCTCAGAACACACTTTAGAATGGGAACAAATCTATAATAGAGAAAGAAATAAAACAGGAGATAAATAATGAAGAAAATGTTGTCGGTCGCCATACTTTCACTCACGGTGGTGATGTTCGCACAGATGAAACTGGGCTACATAAATTCGGATAAGGTGCTCGCGGATTACAACGAAGCGAAAAAGGCAAAAGAGGAGCTGTCCAAATGGAATAAGGAAATGGAAAGCAAAGCAGTTAAGATGGAAAGCGAGATAAAAGCTTTGGAAGATGAAATAAAGAACATGTCGGTCATGGTTTCAGAAGAAAAGAGAAACGAGAAAATGTCCGCGGGTCAGAAAAAACTTCAGGAGTACTACCAGTATAAAGACAAGGTATGGGGCCAGAACGGCGATTTTTATAAGAAAAATTCTGAACTGATGCAGCCTGTTCTGGATAAAATAAACGCTGTTATAAAACAGGTTTCCGAGAAAGAGAAATTCGACTATGTGTTCGATGCCAATACAGGGACATTATTATTCGCAAAGCCTGAGTATGAAATAACGGACATCGTGCTGAAAGAACTAAACAAATAGTCGGGATTTAATATGCGCGGTTTTTCCCTTGTAATCCTGATACCTGCCCTTCTTCTGTTGAATCAGTGTTCAAAAAAGGAGATGTCCACAGACGGGTTTATTCTGGATCTAATAAAAGATGTTGAGATAGATATGTCCAGAATAAACAGGGATGTAGTTACTGTGACAGAGGCTGATAAAGCCTTGCGGAACTATAAAGGTGATTTTAACCGTTTATTTGCTGATATTGATTCGCTAACCGGCAGGTATCCGGATTCTTACGATCTTAAGGCTCTAAAGATCAATTTTCTGAGAAGATACGACAAAACTAAAGCAGCGGAATATATAGAAGACCTGTACAGAAGAGACAGCCTTAACTCGCATCATCAGTTCTTTTACGGAACGAATCTTGAACCTGCAAAGGGTAAAGAATTTTTTGCCGGAATGATAAAAAAAAGAAAGAACGATCCTTTCGGATATCTGGGTCTAGCTTTCGCTCTCCTTTATTCTCAGACCGACGATCTTTCAGTACCCGCCAAACTTGTATACCTGTCTATTCTAAAAGATCACGAGATCGATGATTCTTTTGAAGTCTTAAGTTACATATTCAAATCTCTTGACAGAACTGATGATCTAGCTGTACTTAACGGCATCATGCTTGTTAAAGACCCGGGAAACTCGAATGCTTTCGAAAATCTTTTTTATTACTATCTGTCTCAGGGAAAAAAGGATATGGCTTTCGAACTTATTCAGACATTTGTCAGGAACAATCCGGAGGCTTTTTCAAACAGTACTATTGCCGAAAATTATCTCGATCTCGAAAAATATGACCATGCGACTGAATATGTTAAAACCGCAAGAAAAGAAAAGGACACAGATCCGCTTCTTGATTACATTGAAGCCAAACTTGAGGTTCTGTCAGGCAATGTTACAAACGGTATAAAACTGCTGGATAAGTATACTAACTCCAATATTAATGACAGGAACCTGAGTTACAGACTGACAGATGTGTTGTTCGCAGAAAAGCTCTACGGAAATGAGCAATATATTAAATTATTGAAAAAGGTAGAGAACGGTGCTCCGACTATCGGGGATAAAGCACCTCAAATTTCAGGGAAATATTTTGGCGGGAAAGAACATATTGCTTCAATCATATCGGATAAAGTATATTTGATAGATTTCTGGGCTGAGTGGTGTATGCCGTGCAGAAATGAGATGCGGAATTTAGTATTTGTTTACGATAAGTATAATTCAGCGGGTTTTGAGATAGTAGGAATAAACCTCGATAATGGAGAGAACAGTCAGGACGCGATCGAATATATTAAAGACAACGGAATAAACTGGAAGAACATATACAGCGGGATGGACTGGAAAGACCCAAATGCCGTTATGTTTAAAGTGAACGGAATCCCGGCTACTTTTCTCGTAGACAGAAAAGGTATTATCAGGTATAAGAATATCAGAGGAAAGGAAATTCTTGAGAGTAAGATAGATAAGCTTCTGAAAGAAAACTCTGATATATAAATGTTCATTGAATATTGGTAAACTTTATTAAATGCCGCTATAGCTTAGCTGGTAGAGCAATGCTTTCGTAAAGCAGAGGTCGAAGGTTCGAATCCTTTTAGCGGCATTTGTTATTTTTGGAGATCATTATGTTCCTCTTATCCGACTATAAAGCGTTCTCAAAAAAAGGATTAAAAGATATAATTATGCTGGTGACAGGGTCGTTATGTATGGCCTGCGGCTATGTATTTTTCGTAGTCCCATATAAAATAATCCCCGGCGGTATCTACGGGATAGCGGTGATACTTCGTCACACGATCGGAACTCCTACCGGTACAGTGGGGCTTGTCCTTAATATACCCTTAATAATATGGGGTATGAAAGAGCTGGGTCCGAAGTTCGGCTGGAGAACAATAGTTGGCATTGTAGTAACATCTTTCTCAATAGATTTCCTTACTTATTTCTGGGGGGACCGTCCTCTGATAGAAAATGATCTGTTATTATCATCTCTATACGGCGGCGTCCTCATCGGAGCCGGTCTGGCTTTCATCTTTAAAGCTAAAGCTACTACTGGCGGTTCGGACATCGTCGCTCAGATAGCTTATAAGAGATCCAAAATACCTATGGGGCAGTTATTAATAATAATCGACAGCGTTGTCGTTGCTGCCGGGGTGGTGGTTCTCAAGGATATAAAACTGGCTCTGTACGCTATAATAACTATATATGCGACCGGCCAGGTAGTTGATTCTCTGACTGTCGGTATGAACTTCCGAAAAGGTGTTTTTATCGTTTCAAAGAAGTATTCTGAAATTGCTGAGTATATTCTGAAAAACCTGAGAAGAGGCGCGACATATTTTCACGGAAAAGGTATTTACAGAAACGACGAAAAAGAAGTTATTTTCGCTGCACTTACAAGAAGGGAACTCGTAGCTTTACAGGAAAAGATCAGATCTATAGACCCTGAAGCGTTTCTGACAGTCATGGATTTAAGGGATGTGCGCGGTGAAGGATTTAAGTCGTTCAGCGATGATTCTATATGAAAGAACTATAAGATATGGGTGACAGAATAATAAGAGGTACAGGAGCAGGCGGAGATATCAGGATCTTTGCCGCGGACTGCACTGCTGCAGTTAAGACTGCATCCCGTTTGCATAATCTGTCTTTAAGTAACAGTTTTGTTCTCGGCAAAATGATCTGCGCGGCTTTAATCATGGGCGCGGATATTAAAACTGATAAAGGTGTGATCACGCTGTCAACTGATTCTGACGGGATCTCAGGCAAGGCAGTAGTTTCTGTTAATGGTAAATGTGAGGTAAAAGCCTATATCGAAAAACCCCGACAGGATATTGAAGATACCGGGAATTTTAAAGAACTGCAACATTCTATTGACAGTATCGTTCTGGGAAAAGGAACTCTCAATATTATAAAAGATCTTGGAATGAGGACACCCTATTCAGGAAGAGTCGAGATGAAATACGGAAATCTGGCAAAAGACCTGACTTACTATTACGCGGTTTCTGAACAGGTACCGACATCAATAAGTCTGGGTGTTCTTGTTACTAATTCCGGCAGGATAAGGAAGGCCGGCGGTTTTCTGGTTCAATTGCTTCCCGGATGCTCAGAGAGCTCAGTTTCTAAACTTGAAAATAATATTATGTCGTTACCGAATTTCACAGACATTCTCGATATGGGTTATTCCCTGGAGAAAATTGTTGAAAAAATGATCCTGAAAGATCTGCAGTTCCAGTATCAGGGGGAGTTATCTCCAAGATATAAATGCAACTGCAGCAAGTTCAGGATGAAAAAAGCCGCCAGAATACTTGAAAAGAGCGAGATAGCTGATATTTTAAAAGAGTCAGGTCATCTTGAGGTAAAATGTCATTTCTGCAACAAAGCGTATAAATTTTATGAAACCGACTTTTTTAAAGATAAAAACCTGTAGCTCAATTTATATTGCTGAGCATGAACATAATATTAACATTTATTATGTGCCTGATATCACCGGGGCTTACATTTAGGGAACTGTTCTGAACGCTGAAGTCTCTCTGTATATCCTCAATCAGATCAACCTTGGCGTTTATGAACTGCCTTATCAGGATCTGGTGTTCTCTGAAAAATCTTTCTTCCTCAAGTATAAACTCCTCATTTACCCTCTTATCATCCGACATCATGCTTAAGAGTTTATTGTTTGCAGTCAGGTAAGTATCGTAAGATTTTTTTCTTTGTCTGTCAATTACTTTCAACTCTTTTAGTTTCTGATCAAATTTTGAAACAACAAGGTTATTTATATCCTTTTCCACTATTTTTTTCACTTCTTCATATATAATCTCTGTCACTTCGGGATAATCTTTAAGTCTTGAGGCTTCAAGAGCGGTCAGTCCGTTCTTATCTGACGAAAGGACAGAAACGCCCTTACTTATCAATAATCTGACTTCTTCAGAATCGCCTTTTTTGATTGCCTTGAACAACCTGTCCTCGTCAGACGAACATGAAGCAGTCATCAATAGTAATAGAGCAATAGCCAATATTTCTGTCACCTTTTTCATGGGGTTCACCTTAGAGAACTTCGATATTCAGATATGTTTTTTTGCCTTTTTTAAGACTGATGATTCCGCCTGAAAACTCGCTATCAGTTATAATAACACCTGCGTCGGAGATCTTATTGCCGTTCATGCTCAATCCGCCCTGTTCAATCATTCTTTTCGCTTCTCCTTTAGAGCTGAAAAGACCTGCGGACACACATAGATCAACAATATTATTCCCCTCTATCTCATGTTTGTTCATGGAAATTTTTGGAGCGTTATCAATATTGCCTCTGGAAAATATATTCCTCGCAGTTTCTCTTGCTTCTTCGGCACTTTCTTTACCGTGTAGAATCTTTGTGGCTTCGTATGCAAGCAGTTCTTTTGCCGGATTCAGCTGCTCTCCACTCAAAATAGAATACTTATCAATTTCCTCAACAGGTATGAAAGTATATATCTTTAAAAATTTCACAACATCGCTGTCTGATGTGTTTCTCCAGAACTGATAGTATTCAAAAGGACTAGTCATATCAGGATCAAGCCAGACAGCGCCGCCTTCGGTTTTACCCATTTTCTTTCCGTCAGATCTAGTTAACAGCGGATTTGTCATGCCGTATGATTCTTTGCCTTCTATCCTTCTGATCAGTTCGACCCCTGCAATGATATTTGACCACTGATCATCTCCTCCTATCTGCATTATGCATTCATATTTTTTGAACAGCGTATAAAAATCATAAGCCTGAAGTATCATGTAATTGAATTCAAGAAATGAAAGTCCTTTTTCCATCCTGATCTTAAAGCAATCAGCCGTGAGCATCCTGTTTACGGTGAAGTGAGGTCCCACTTTTCTGATGAAATCGATATAGTTTTCAAATCCGAGCCAGTCATAGTTATTAACCAGAAGAGCTCTTTCGTTATCGAAATCTATAAATCTGGAGAGCTGAGAACGGATACCCCTCATATTTTCTTCGATTTTCTCGACGGTCAGCATTTCTCTCATACTGTCCCTACCGCTCGGATCGCCGATCATGGCGGTTCCGCCTCCTACAACGCAAATGGGTCTGTGGCCGGCTTTCTGCATATGAGATAGAATCATAATTGGTATTAAATGTCCCACATGAAGAGATGATTTTGTAGGGTCAAATCCCGCATAAACGCTTATAGGGTTCCCGTTGAGAATATTTTTAAGTCTGTCAAGCTCGACAGTTGACTGCTTTATCAGTTCTCTTCCAGAAAATTCTTCGAAAAGCAAGGACATCATCACTCCTAATATCTTTAGTTTAATTTACTCCGAGAATATAAACCATGTTGATTGAATATTCAAGGATAAACATCATGTGAGAAATGTGAAAAAAAATGTAATGTCAAGAAAATTAAGTTTGATTATTAAAAGCTTAAAAATTATATTTACGGGTAATAAAAGTGAGGAAATCAAGATATGGATATTGTGAATGAAGGATTAGGGTCGAATTTCATTAAGACATTTATAGAAGAAGACCTTAAAACCGGGCGGGTTGATCATGTGCATACAAGGTTTCCACCCGAACCTAACGGATATCTTCACATAGGACACGCTAAAGCTATTACGATAAGTTATGAGACCGCTAAAGAATTCGGCGGTAAATATAATCTGAGATTTGACGACACGAACCCTGTAAAAGAGGATACCGAATACGAAGAAGCTATTAAGAGAGACATTAAATGGCTGGGGTATGACTGGGAGGACAGGCTATACTATGCGTCTGATTATTTTGAAAAGCTTTATTATTTCGCAGAAGAGCTGATAAAAAAAGGTCTTGCTTATGTCTGTGATCTGACTCAGGCTGAAATGAAGGAATACAGAGGTTCATTGTCAGTTCCCGGAAAGAGCAGTCCGTACAGGGAAAGGTCTGCTGATGAGAATCTTGAACTGTTCAGAAGAATGAAAATGGGTGAGTTCGAAGAAGGTGAAAAGGTACTTAGGGCTAAGATAGACATGTCCAGCCCTAACATGAATATGAGAGATCCTGTTATGTACAGGATTTTAAAAAAATCACATCATAGGACAGGCAACAAATGGGTGATCTATCCTTCATACGATTTTGCGCACGGACAGTCAGATTCCATTGAAGGTATCACGCATTCACTCTGTGACATTTCATTTGAAAACCACAGGCCTTTATACGAATGGTTTATTGAGAAACTCGGTATATACAGGTCACGCCAGATCGAATTCGCAAGGCTGAACCTTACTTACACTATAACCAGTAAGAGGTTTCTGAAGAGATTAGTGGATGAAAATATCGTTGAGGGATGGGATGATCCAAGAATGCCTACGATAATTGGAATGAGAAGGAGAGGAATTCCGGCCGAAGCTATCATTGAGTTTATGAAAGGGGCCGGGGTCAGCAAAAAAGAGAACCTGATAAAAATCGAGAATTTTGAATATACTGTCAGAGAGTATTTAAAAAGGACCAGTCCGATGATTATGGCTGTACTGGATCCGGTAAAACTTACAGTCGTAAATTATCCTGAAGGTAAATCTGAAGATATGGAAACAGAAATACTGCCGGGATCGTCAGAGACCAGGAAACTGCCGTTTTCAAAACATCTATATGTTGAAAGATCCGACTTCAGCTCTGCAGACGATCCGTCTTTTTACCGTTTGAAGCCCGGAGGTTATGTGAAATTACGAAAGTCCTATATTCTCAAATGTTTAGGAGCAGATACAGGCAGTTCCGGAAATATAAATGAAATATATTGCGAGTTTCTGCCGGAGAGCTCAAAACTTACTGATGTTAACGGAAAAAAAGTTAAGGGAATAATACACTGGTTGTCGAGGGATAATTCTGTAAAATGCATGGTCAGGATATACGACAGGCTCTTCAGTAGTGAAAATCCAATGGAGGGGCTGAAAGATGATATTAATGATGTAGTCAGTAAAGAGTCCTTATCAGTTCTTCGGGATTGCATGATAGAGAAAAGTGTTTCAGGATGTAAACCTGAAGACAGATACCAGTTTATAAGGAACGGTTTTTTCTGTGCGGATATGAAGGATTCATCGTTCGGACTTCCTGTATTCAACAGGACACTGTCCGCAAAATAAAATAAAAAATATGATTTAAGCAACTTTTTCGGTTGATATTTGTATAAGTCGGGGCTATATTATCTCGATTTATTAAAGGTACGAAGAAATCACGGAGGTAACAAGTGTTTATGAGTTCTCTAAAAAATGTCGGACTGATAGTCTTACTGGCTATGATAACTGTGTCATGCAAAGAAGATCTTAATCGCAGGATTGTAGGTGAATCTTCGATACGGAAGATATCATTTTACGATTTTGAAAAAACAATGCTTGAAGAAAAATATTCCGGTTCCATTGAAAAAGTTTTTCAGAGCAGTTTTGAACAGAGGCGTGATTTCCTAAGAGAAATGATATATAAAGATATAATTTTTGATTTGGCTGAAAAAAATCAGCTGGATACGATCAGGATGGTAAGAGATGAGTATAGCAAAAAGCTGTATTCTATTGCTATTATGAACGGTCTGGTTGTAGACAGCATAAGAAATAAAATTTATTCGGAAAAGGATATTTTAAGAGCTTATGAACAGCGTAAAGTGAAGTTTTTACCGAAACACATCCTGATTGATACTGATAAACATGGCAGGGATAAGGCAAAAAATAAAATTGATTCGATCTACGCAATCGTAAAAAGCGGAAATAAAAAATTTGAAGAACTTGCCAAAAAACACTCTGATGATATAAAAACAGGGGTTGACGGAGGGGAACTGGGTTGGGTATTCGCTTATGACATGGTAAAAGAGTTTGAAGAAAATGTTCTTAATATGAAGAAGGGAGATATCTCAGCGCCTTTTAAGAGTGATTACGGTTATCATATAATCTATCTTGCCGATTCAAAGAATAATGAGGATCTGAAAGATTACCAGACGGAAAAAAAGATAATAATGAGAGATCTCGATAAAAAATATTCAGCACAATTCAATCAAATATATCTTAATCTTATCAATAGCCTGTTTGTCAAATATGATGTTCAGCTAGATTCAGCCAATATTAAAACATTTATCAGGCAGCTGAAGAAATATTCTGATTCTTCAGAGGAAGGAAAAGACGCCCTTGACAAGTTTTCAAAAGATGAAAAGGAAATGATCCTCTCTAAGTTCGGTGATAAGATGATAGATGTTAACAATGTGGTTTCCGCATTAAAGATGTTTCAGAAACAGAACAGGCCTGATCTCAAAGGTTATGACGATATCAGGATGTATACGGTAGAGAAATTCAGAAATTCACTTCTCGAAATGTATGCTGATGAGCTTGGGTATACAAAAAATCCGGAATTCGTTAGTACGGCAAGATCGAGGATGTATGAGACATACAGGGATAGATTAAGGAACATTTTTGTAAGGTCGAAGATTCCTGAGCCCTCAAACGAAGAGCTCATGGACTTTTATGAAAAAAATAAGGAGTCAATGTTCAAAGAGCAGGATGGAACTTTCAGAGAGTTTAATAAAGTAAAGGTCAGCATCGCAAATTCTATAAAAGGTAACCTGTTCAGCCAGTCATTGAAAGAATGGGAAGAAAATCTGTTTAAAGAATATAAAGTTAAAATGGATCACGCTCTTATCGAAAAGACTTTTTTAAATGTAAAGGACGATAAGAAATAATGAAAAAATACTTAATAATATTTGCTTTAAGCACATTTTTCGTTGCATATACTCAGGAAAAGGCAGTTTTTTTAACTCCCGGTACAGAAAATATCGAACTTGCATTAATAGACGGAGAAGCAGTCACAGAATTCAGTGTTTTCGGTTTCCCCTCTTCAGTCAGGAACAGAAGGTTTTTGAGTCTGGAAGAGAGACAGGTCGAGATCGAGGAATATATTTTTGAAATTCTTCTACAGAAAGAGGGAAGAGTTCCGGGTGTTCTGAACTCTGAAGAATATAAAAAAAATTACTCATCTTTGATGAAAATGAATTCTGCAGTAGCTCTTCGGGAGGATATTATCTCTGAAAAATTTATGGGCGGGAAAAAAGATGATACTGCCGGCATTAAAAAAGAGAAATCTTCCGAGATAATGAGCTTCATTGAATCCTTTCTGGACAGCCTGGCGGATTTATATTCTGTAGAGTACAACGAAGACCTTTTCAGAAAAATATCAGGTATCAAAGCTGATACTCCGGAAGAATTTGCAGAAAAAATAAAAAACATGGGATTAAACGAGAAACTTGTCTCATGGAATAATCAGCATGTTTTAACAAGCGACATATACAGGTCTGTGAAAAATATCAAACCTTACCACCTTAACAGCCTTAGCAGCGTAAACATTCTCAAGAGAATTGCTGACGGGCCGATAATTAATTCTGTTTTAGCGAAAGAGGCAGAAAAAAGAGGGTATTTTAATCTGAAAAAAGTAATTGATACCACCGAAGATCAGCTTAAATACCTTGTAGCGAAAAAATACAGGGATATCATCACGTCTGATTCGAAATTCATACCTACAAAAGATGAAACGGTTGATTATTATATTGCTAACAAAGACGACAGGTCATTGTGGTGCAAAAGGAAAATGTGGGTATATGAGATATTTAAGGAGTATGACAACAATGACGATAATGAAGACAATGACAAAATAAGGGTCGCTATTGAGCTTGAGAATATAAGACAGAAGATTCTTTTGGGAGAGAGTTTCGAAAAATACGCTAAATTCTATTCGAGACCCTATACAAGAGACGGCGAGCTTGGATTTATTTTTGAAGACGATCACGCCATGGTGGGTAAAACGGCATCAAAAATGAATGAAGGGGATATTTCTGAACTGATTGTGCAGCAGAAAGCAATTTCAATAATAAAGGTGACGAAGGTTCAGGAACCGATGCTCTATAAATTCGATTATGTTGACGATATCATCAGGAAAAGATTAATCGACCAGAGAAAGATCAGATTCCTCGAGAACTACAAGAAGGAACTTTTTTCAAAATATAAAGTCGAATTCATAGGTATTAATTAGGGGCCGGCCGTGAAAGATCTGAGAATAAGGAAATATGCGATAGTTTTTGCTGCTGTAACATCTTTTTTATTGAATGCGGATGTTTTGGATAAGATAGCGGCAATAGTCGGGGATGAAGTAATTCTGCAGAGCGAGATCGAACAGGTGGTCAGCCAAAAAAGATATTCTTCGAGATACGGATTCGATGAGGTATCTTTCAGACAGGCAGTTATGAATGAAATGATAAACAGCAAAGTCTTGTATTATGCCGCCTTAAAAGATTCCACAATCAGTGTATCCGATGAAGATGTACAGAGAGTATTGGACAGCAGGATTAATTCAATTATAGAGCAGATAGGCGGGGAAGATAAACTCGAAAAGATGTACAACACTACGGTAAGCGAGCTTAAAAAACAATACAGATCCGAGATAAGAAAGGGCATGTTCATTGAGAAAATAAAAAGCAAACAGGGGCAGAGAGTTTCAGTTAACAGAGACGAAGTTGAAAAGTTCTTTGAAAATTACAAAGATTCACTTCCTCCGGTTAAAGCTTCAATCAGTTTAAGTCAGCTTGTAATAAGATTTTCAGATAAGGCCATAAACGAAACAAAATCTGTTGATTTTTTAAAAGATATCAAAAATAAGATACTTATAGGAGAACTTTCATTTGAGGAAGCGGCAGGTAAGTATTCCCACGATGAGGCTTCGGCTGAAAAGGGGGGAAATATTGGAAGTACTTCTAGGGGAGACCTTGTAGCCGAATATGAAAGAGCTGCGTATAACATGTCTGAAGGTGAAATTTCAGATCCCGTTAAAAGCAAATTCGGTTTTCATCTGATAAAATTAAACAGCAAGAGCGGAGAGAAGATAAGCTCCTCACATATTCTGATAATGCCGGAAAAGAATATTGAGAACGACTCTGAAGCATTCGACTTTGCGCTGACTATAAGGGATTCAGTGTTAAGTAAGAATATGACATTCGAAGAGGCTGTAAGAAAATATTCTGGTGACGAAAAAACAAAGTATACCGGAGGAAATATCGGTTCTATGAAGATCGATGAGATGGATAGAAAATATTCTGACCTTTTCGCTTCAGCACAAATTGGATATTTGAGTGATCCAGTAAAAGAAAAAGACGGGTATTACATTTATAAAATTGCTGACAGAGAGGGTGATCACAATATTGATCTTAGCACCGATTACAACCTTCTCAAGAGCATGACTCTTGAGCGTAAAAAGTATGATCATATAAAAAAATGGATTGAGGAAACAAAAAAAAATGTTTATATTGAGGTTAAGTAATTTAAGTAACCCGGAAAAGTAATATGTTATGTTCCACTAGAGTAATAAAAAAAATGTTTGGGTTGTTGATAATAGCTTTTTCGTGTCTGAACGCATCTGAGTTAAGTGTAAAAAGTGTTCAGGAGATTATAAGCGGGGAATCAGCACTGATAGGAGGAGGTTTCATTCAGAACCTACAGGTAGCGCCTTTCAACAGCGACCTCGTCAGTTTCGAAGTCACCTATGACAATGATGCCACGATAAAGCTTTTTCTTTTTAACCTAAAAACGAAGAATATATTTCAGGTGGGATCGGAGGCTTATTCGGGCGGCACTTCAAAAACAAAAAGGAAATTTTATCTGAAAGATCAAGGCCTTCAATGGCATCCGTATAAGAACTGGTTCGTATTTTATGGTAACGGAATGGCGAACAGGAATCAGATATATATCTGCAGAGTTGTTGTTCCTGAACTGATCAATAATTTTGCTGTCAACGGATACAGAATAAGGCTTGAAGAAAACGAAAAAGAAGAGAGATCGGATCTTATTGACCCTGCATTTGATATGACCGGAGACAGAATTGTTTTTTCACGAAAAGTTGAAAAAAGGGACAAGAAATCAAAGTACAACAGGACTTATAACATTGCGATCATGAATGATATCTTCAAATACAAAGACTATAAATTCAAGGATGTGGAATTTAAGACGGTTCTTGATAAAAGATTCGACCAGGTAATGCCTTTGTGTTCACCCTCAGATAAAGACCTTGTTGCCTTCATCTCATATAAGAACCAGGAGAAGAAGGGGGAAGATTATTATGCTGAGTACTCCATCAATATCCTTAATTTGTCCACATCTGAAGTTACAGTTATAGATAATCTGGACGGATATGCTGTTTATCCGTTTAAATGGAGCAATACAGGATCACAGATTTTCTATATGAAAGCTTTAAGTCTCCTTAGAACACCTCAGAGTTTTATAGACGATAAACTGAATCAGGTAAACCTGCATTTTGCCAGAATTGAAAAGAAAGCAGGAAAATTATCCGTATATATTCAGACTAATCCCAAAACTGATGTCCTTCTGGAAGATGTCCTTGTGACAAAAAACTCACTCCACTTCATAAATGACAATAATATAATCATCTCCAGGTATGATTCCAACATCCCTACATTGTTTCTTGTTGATATCAATCTCTGGCGATCTTCTGACAGAAATTATGCGCAAAGAATGGATTTTAACAGAGATTTTGACGCAGATTTTCCTGTACTTGTTGGGAATGAACTTTATTTTATAGCTACGGCTTATCCAAAAAATAAAGCAGTATCACAGCTTACATTAGCGGAAGTGAGTATCAAACTCAGCGGAGGGGAGGCAAGGGATGTAGCAGGCAGAAAAGTCGAGATAGACTCTGGTGGGTATACTGCGGACGAAGATTGGGATGAGTATTCCGATGACGATTCATTCGATGATACTGCAGAAGAACCTGTTGTACCGGATAAGAAAAAGCCGCAACCGAACCAGAAGATACAGGAGCTTGAGAAAAAGCTTAGCGAACTGAAGACAGATCTTTCGAAGATAGATAATCAGATAGCGTCCGACCAGGTACTGGTCAGGGAAAATGAGAATAGTTTAAGAGCGCTTAACAGACAGTCTAACGAACTGTCAGAGCAAAGAAGTACACTCCTTGAAAATATTAATCAGCTTAGAGCACTTCAGACAGAGAAACTTAAGGGAGAGAAAGAGATCGCCCTTAAGCTTACTGAGGTTACCGGCAAGAAGAACGAAAGACTGAGGATCGAAAAAGAAATTCTTGAACTTGAAAAAACAATTCTAACTGAGCGAGATGTGCTGACCCAGCTTGAGGGTTCATATTCTGATAGAAATTCCGAGATAGTAAAACTGAACAGCCTAATAAGCAGTCTGAAAATTGAACAGACAAGAACTATGCAGGCTGAAAATAAGCTTGCAAGTTTTCAGGGACAGTTAAGCGAGCTTCAGGTAAAAAAAGATAAAATTCAATCGGATATTGACATATCTGACAAAGAGCTTTCAGATGAAAAAATGATTCTGGATCAGCTTGAGAAAGACCTGAGCGGGAAGAAAAAAGATATTGCTGGCTTGAAATCGCAATCTATGCAGCTTACATCACAGAAAACCGAGGCTGATAAATTAGGCAAGGCTTCACTTATGAAAGCAAAAGAGACACTTCTTTCTGGTTATAGAAAGGATCTCACAAAAATTGATGCGGATCTGACAGCTTTAGATAAGAAATCGATTGAGGAGAACGATAATATTTCAGATTTAACAAAAAAGATGAAAGAACTAAATGACAGTAAAGCTACTCTTATGAGTGAAGTTGCTCAGCTTAAGGAAAAGAAAGCTGATCAGGTGAAAACAGCAGATTTAAAAAAGGAAGAAGTCAAGCCTGACAAGGAGAAACCTGTCGCGGATAAAGATGAATATGAGGACGATGACGAATATGGAGAAGATTCAGACATCGGAGATGACATATTTGAGAAAGTTGAGACAAAATCCTCAACAAGAAGAGGAAGAAGATAATGACGGTACAGAAAATCATTTCGTTTGCTTATTCGCTGACTGTTCTTTTAGCAGTGATGTCATGTACGAAGGAGTTAAATGTTAATGAGGCGGGATTTGAAAAGAGTTTCAGGATTGCTCTGGAAAAATACAGAAAGAGCAATTATTCAGAAGCGATCACAGATTTCAACAAGATAATTCTAAACTACGGTGGAGAAAGCGGTATAGACTCTGCTCAGTTCCTTATTGCCGAATCCCATTTCAATCTTGAGGAGTTCTATTCAGCCTCATACGAATTTATCAGGCTCACTGAAAACTTTCCCGAATCCAAACTGGTAGAAGATTCATACTTCAAAGACGCTTTATGTTATTACAAGCTGTCACCCAGATATACTCTGGATCAAAAGGAGACATTTACCGCTATTTCAAAATTTCAGCTTTATCTGGATCTTTATCCTCAAGGTAAACATTCGCAGACAGTGTCTGATTACATTAAAGAACTTAGAGAAAAACTGGCAAGGAAAGAATTTGAAGCGGGCGACCTTTATCTCAGATTGGATCAACCGAGAGCAGCAAAAGTATATTTTAATGAAATAATCGACAACTACTACGACACATCATATTATATCAGCGCTCTGGAAAGGATATCCCGCGCTTATCTGGAAATGAAAGACGATTATAATTACCATATTCATATTTCAAAATTCAATGAGTTGAAAAAGAAAGATGGCCGGTAAAATAGGTTTATTCGGCGGATCTTTCGATCCTGTTCATGTTTCTCACCTGATCATCGCAAACATTGTTTTGAACGAGTTCGAACTTGAGAAAGTCATATTCATCCCCAATTATTCATCTCCTTTCAAAGATTCGGGTACAACAAGCGATGTGTCGCACAGAATCGAAATGCTGAAAATGGCGATCGCGGACAATCCCGGATTTGAACTGTCTGATTTTGAGGCTGATAAAAAAAGATCTGTTTATACTTACGAGACAATTCAATATTTTCGTAATAATCTCCCGGAAAATGAATTATACATTATCATGGGTTACGATTCATTTAAAAACATTGGAAAATGGAAGAATCACAGAGATATTACATCGAATTGTAAAATAATTGTTGTCGACAGGCCCGGCTCCGATATAGTAGACGAAAATCTGCCCGCCTTTAATAAAAGCCGGATGTGTCCGTTAATGAATATCTCATCGACAATTATAAGAGAAATGGTCGCAAATAATTTAGACATAAAATATCTTGTAAATGAGAGTGTAAGACATTATATTAGTGAAAGGAAACTTTACATATCCACTAAATAAGAATGGTTTGATTTATGAGCAGTGATAAAGAAAAGGGATTTAAGAGAGACCTTCTGAACAACAGAGAGAATTCGCAAGGTGAAAGTATTTACGGAAAATTCCGCAGCAGGATTCTAGACCAGCAGGAAAAGGAAATATTTGATAAGGTCCAGCAGGGAGCGGAATCCGGGTATGTATTCGACACTGATGACCCGCTGTCTGGTGAATATGTAAGAAAAATAGACAAAAAAGTAATCGTGATGTATGTTGCTGTATCAACAATTATCCTTACATCACTGATTATCTTCGGTTACAGTCTTATGCCGAAAGCTGAGGATAAATTCATCAAGTACAAGAATCTTATAGCTGAAGTTGAGAAGCTGAATGTTAAAAAGAATCAGAAAATGCAGGAGATCGAGGAGATCGTTTCAGAGCTTAAGGAAAATGATAAGTACAAGGATATCGAGATCGATCCCGCCAGTGATAAAGTGCTTACCGACCAGTCGATGCAGTTTCTTTCAGAACAATCTGAAAAAGAAGGGAATCCCAAAATTAAAGATAAAATATCCTCTATTATTCAATCAGATAGAGAACTTAAAGCACTTCAGGACGACATTAGAGCAAAGAATAAAGGTCTTGAAGCGCCTGAAATAATGACAAGGTCTGTAGGACATGAGCAGATAGCATATAACTTTCTAACGCAGAAAAAGAACCTCAGCCCGACTCAGGCTAAAGAAGTTATAGAGAGCGTTAATATTTTCGATTATACATACGAAGGCTTGTATGTATGGAATTTTTATGAGAACGGGTTCTACGGCTCTTTTATTACTAAAGGCCGGGCCGACAAATCGCCGAACGAAATAAAAAAACTGGCACAGCAGGCATTCCAGGAAAGAATTCTCGGTCTTGAGCGTGAAAAAACTGAGCTCAGGAATATACAAAAGAAACTCGAGACGGATCTCAAAGCTACCCAGGCAAGGGTTGAAGAGCTTGAAAGCGAGAGAAGTAAGCTGGGTGAGCTGGATACAAAAAACAGACAGCTGAAAGAAGAAGTTGTCAAGAGGGAAGAGCAGATAAGCGAACTGAATTCTGTCAGGTATAAACTTCTGTCCTACACTTTCGCGATGGAAAGAGGATATATCTCCGATTCAGTATGGGACGGGGTAAAGATGGAGAAAACTGCAGGTCTGGACTATTCTTCAAGAGTTGATTTTGCGGTAACTGATTATATTACGATCCGCCCCAAACAGGTGGGACTGAATGTGTTCTCCGAAGTGTATGTCCTGCCAAAATCTTTAGTGACCTCCGGTGACATAAGGGTTCTGAAAAAAGATCAGATATGCAAGATCGAGTTTGTAAATAAACAGAACCTGATTCAAAAGCAGGTACTCATAATAGCTAAATGATTCTGTAGACAAAAATTATACCCAATTAATATCTTGACACAACCAATGTTTGGTGTTATCTTTTAATGCGGAATAAGATGTGCGGGAAGAACATGAGATACGCTCTAACAATTATATCGTTGATGATGGCAAGTCTTGTTTACAGTTCCACTGAGATCCTGAATTTGAAAGCAGAATACTCATCGGGCGCCGTAAAAATTCAGTGGCAGAGCGGTATAGAGATCAATGTTAAAGAATTCAGGATAGAAAAATCTTCAGACAATGTTATTTTTAATGTTTTCACTACTCAGATGCCTCAGGGATCCTCATCTCAATATACTCTTATTGATCTTAATCCTCACTCAAAAGACACATTTTTATACTACAGAATAGTTGTGAAGGATTACGACGGAAGTGAAAATATATCAAACAGCGTAAAGGTCAGGATCGAAACTTCCGGTATCGGCTATACATGGGGAAGCATAAAAGCCTTGTTCAGATAAAAATTCAACTTAAAAATCAGAGTAAAAATATTTATTAGTGCTTGCAAAGTGACTGTAAATTATATAATTTTAACTATATTTCCTTACAGACTGAGGTTTTAAGGGTGATAATTTAACTTCTTCAGGAGCAGAATTGAGGGAAACGATCTTAACTGGTTCGGAATTAAAAGAAGATCTGGAAATAGAAAGGTCTTTAAGACCAATGAGATTTTCAGAGTTTGTAGGTCAGGATAAGCTCAAAGAAAACCTCAAGGTGTTTGTCCAGTCTGCAAAGATGAGAAATGACAGCCTTGACCATACAATACTTCACGGACCTCCCGGACTTGGGAAAACCACTCTGGCCCACCTGATAGCCAACGAACTCGGAGTAGACATTAAGATCACTTCAGGTCCCGTTTTGGAGAAAGCTGCGGATCTTGCGGGCCTGCTGACAAACCTCAAGGACAGGGATGTGATATTCATCGATGAGATACACAGGTTAAGCCCGGTCATAGAGGAATATTTATATCCTGCCATGGAAGACTATACTATTGATATTATGCTCAGCAGCGGACCTTCAGCCAACAGCGTTCAGCTTCAGTTGCCAAAGTTCACGCTTATTGGGGCGACAACAAAGGCCGGAAACCTGACTTCGCCCTTAAGGGCAAGATTCGGAGTGTCGTGCAGGATGAACTATTATACTTCGGAAGATATATTTAAAATTATAAAGAGATCGTCAGGCATACTTGATATTGCGATCGATGACACTGCGGCTGAGGAGATATCAGGACGGTCAAGAGGAACACCCCGTATAGCTATCAGGCTTTTAAGGAGAATAAGGGATTTTGCTCATGTCCAGAACTCACAGATTATTAGTAAAAAAATCGCTTGCGAAGCTTTAAAGGCTCTTGATATCGATGAAAAAGGTCTTGATGAAATGGACAGGGCGATAATCCTTGCTATGATAGATAAATTCAATGGTGGTCCTGTAGGAATAAAAAATATCTCCGTAGTTGTAGGTGAAGAGCCCGATACGATAGAGGAGGTTTATGAACCTTTTCTGATCCAGGAAGGATTCATTCAGAGAACTCAGAGAGGAAGGATAGTAACCGAGTCAGGTTACAGGCATTTTTCTAGAAATTATATAAAAAATGAATTCGGATTATAATTGAGTATGTACGATCTGTCCGAATATGATTATGATGTCCCTGAAGAACTTATTGCCCAGGAGCCGTTAAGCAGAAGGAGCGGTTCGAGGCTCATGACCGTAAACAAATCCACGGGAGATATAGGAATAGGAAAATTCAAAGATATTTCAGCATATTTCAGCAAAGGGGATGTTCTTGTATTGAATGAGACAAAAGTAATACCGGCGAGACTCTTCGGTGTTTCTGAAAGGAATTCAGCTGCAATCGAGCTTTTTCTTGTGAGAGAGATCGATAAAAATGTGTGGGAAATCATGATAAAGCCCGGCAGAAAGGTGAAAACAGGCGACACAATAAGGCTAGAAAAGAATGCTTTGTGCGCAATTCAGGGACCGACTGAAGAAGGACACCGGATCGCTATCTTCAATTGTAGTGGAGATTTTTACAAATATATAAAGGAGAACGGCAAGGTTCCGCTGCCGCATTATATTGGCCGTGAGCCTGTTCAGGCTGATAAAACAAGGTATCAGACCGTGTTCGCGAGAGTCCCAGGCGCTGTTGCTGCTCCCACGGCAGGACTTCATTTCACAAATGGGATATTAAAGGAATTGTCAGGTAAAGGTGTTAATATAGTAAAAGTTATTCTTCATGTGGGAGCAGGCACATTCAAACCTATAAAAACGATCAATATTAGAGATCATAAAATGCACAGCGAATACTATGAGGTCCCGGAAGAAACAGCTTCATCAGTTAATAAAGCCAGAAAATCCGGGGAAAAAATATTCGCTGTCGGAACGACCGTAGTCAGAGCACTGGAGACGATGAGCGATCAGAACGGAAATCTGAAGTCCGGTTCGGGTAATACGGATATTTTTATCTATCCGGGATACAAATTCAAAATAACGGACCGGATTATTACTAATTTCCATCTCCCGAAATCAACACTGATACTTTTAGTTTCCGCTTTTAGTTCTATTGAACTGATTAAAAGAGCTTACAGTGAAGCCGTAAAAGCAAAAATGAGGTTCTTCAGCTATGGGGATGCAATGCTGATTATTTAATAAATTATAAATAAAAAAGGGAGTCAGAAATGATATGTCCTAATTGTAATACTATGAACCCGAACTCGATCAAGAAGTGTATCAAGTGCGGCGAAAAGCTTGAGAAAAGTTCAGGCGGTCCGGCCCTGAAGCCTTCCGCTTCAACAGGCGGCCCTATGTTAAAGCAGAAATCAAAACCGGAAAAACCCGCGAAAGTACCCAAGCAACCCGGACAGGAAGGCGGGAATAAAGGTAATCTAAGACTGCTTTTATTACTTCTTCTTCTGGTTGTTGCAGCCTATTTCGGCTGGACATACTATGGTGATGAGCTTTTAAATCTGGCGGGTGGAAAACAGCAGGATTCACTGTTAACAGCAGATACACTCGAAGTTCCGCAGGACTCAACGGTTCTCTTATACAGCGAGCTAAAGAAAACCAGACAGGACACAACGCTTTATAAAACACTTTCTGACGCCGAAAAAGCCCAGTTGAGCAAGAAAAGAAAAACCTATACCGACAAATTTTATTATTCAAAAGATAATAAGAAAATGATCCTTATACAAGGTCACAGTTTTAAGATGGGCTCTGAAAGCGGTACCGAGATCGAGAAACCTCAGCATACAGCGAAAGTGATAGATTTCTATCTGGATGAAACAGAAGTTACAAACGCGCAGTTCAAGAAGTTCCTTGAGGAAACTAAATACAAGCCAAAGGGAAGTCTGTCTCATCTCAGGGACAGAAGATTTAATGCGGATGATATGCCTGTTGTCGATGTGGATTACGATGATGCCGTAGCTTACTGCGCGTGGGCCGGGAAACGCCTCCCGACAGAGATCGAGTGGGAGTGCGCGGCAAAAGACACCCAGAACCTTGTCTATCCGACAGGGAAAGATATGACACCGAAGGATGCCAGATTCGGTCTGAATATCACGACCGGTACACCCATGCCTGTAAAAAGCTACAAACCGAACAGCCACGGAATATATGACCTTGCGGGCAATGTCAGTGAATGGGTTCACGGTGTGATATATGCCTATCCCGGCAATGAGTCTTTCTCAAGGTATTTCGGAAAGACAAGAGTTCCGAGAGGCGGATCATGGATGAGTTTAAAAGAAGATTGTAAAACGTACCGAAGAGCGATACTTGACATTTCTCAATCCACGGGGAACATAGGCTTCAGAGGTGCGATAAGTAAAAGCGAGATAGAGAACCTGATCAACAAATAAGAGTATGGCATTCAGAGCTTATTGTGAGTGATAAAAAATGGCTTTCCGTAAGTGATTATTTTGGCAGGATCAATGCGGACAGCAGAAAATACTTTGAGATAAATGAGAACATTCTGGAAATAATAGCAGAGATGCTTCCGCTTGATTTCTGTGGCATCTTTAACAATACTAATGAAAAGCTGAAATTTGAGATAGGTTTTGGTAACTGCGATTCTCTGATCAAACTTGCGGCTGCAAATCCCGATACGAATTATTTCGGTATCGACAGAAAGATGGACAGGATAAGGATATCTTTAAAAAAACTGAATAAATCTCCAAAGATGAAAAACCTTGTGATTGCCAGGAGCGGAACAGAATATCTGAGTAAAATGATACTGCCGGGTACATTTGATGAGATAATAATGAATTTTCCTGATCCCTGGCCAAAAAAGAAACATCACAAGAACAGAACGGTCAATGAGGAATTTTTGAAGGTTATATATGAACTGCTCAAAACTGATGGTGTATTCAGGTTCTCATCTGATCATGAAGGGTACACAATGGAAGTTCTGGACATTATAACAGGATCCGGACTCTTCACAAATTCTTATGGCACATCGTATAGAGATTCCGTTGTGAACAGGATCGAGACTCAGTTCGAACGGCACAAAAAGAGGGAAGGTTTTAAAATATTCTATCTGAAATTTAATAAGGTCTAATTTTCTTTTTTACGCCATATTCTTCGCATTTTTTTAGTATTCTGTCTTTTTAGCAATAATTTTTCTCTGTGCCTGATTACACTTTTCACTGTGACCAAATATACGATCGGATAAAAAATGATACCCAGAAAAATACCGCCGATGGTAACCATTTCGAAAAGGATCAGCAGCTCTTTTCCGAAATCATTTATATTACTTAACGATAAATGAATGAAAAGTCCTTTGAACCTGCTGTAGGAAAAATCATGAAGAATGAAAATACGCCCTATAAAATGCTGAAAATAAAATACAGGCATAGCTGTTACCGGATTTGTAATGAGTGTGCTTCCAATAATACCGGCCAGTTTGTTTGTTTTGAATAAGGAACAAACGAGTATTGTAACTACTGTCTGTAACGGTATGATCGGCAGAAAACCAATGAAAATGCCAATCGCAAGTCCGTGGGCTATACTCTCGGCCGTATCCTCTTTCCTGACAAAAAGCAGCAAATAGTATTTAGCTCCTCTAAATATTCTTGTCAAAAAAGGGTGTTTGTTTCTGTATTTTTCAGTATCTATTTTCAATGTTCTATATCCTGAATCTTTCAGTCATGTATGCGCTGATCTCAGGGATGTTTATCCTCTCTTGTGTCATGGTGTCTCTTTCTCTGACTGTAACTGCATTGTCCTCAAGGCTCTCAAAATCAAAGGTCAGGCAATAAGGAGTGCCGATCTCGTCATGCCTTCGATATCTTTTACCAATGCTTCCGATCTCGTCGAAATCAATATTCCAGCCGAGTTCTTTTATGAGATCCCCGTATAGTTTTTCTGCCTCACCTGAAAGTTTTTTGACCAGAGGAAGAACCGCAAGTTTGAAAGGCGCAAGAACCGGATGAAGCTTAAGTACTATCCTTGTGTCCCCTTCGCTCACAAGCTCCTCGTTGTATGCGTCGCATAGAGCGACGAGCGCTGTTCTCTGAACGCCGAAAGAAGGCTCAATAACATACGGGACATATTTTTCTTTGTTTGCCTCGTCGAAATATGAAAGGTCTTTGCCTGAAAGACTGATATGCTGTTTAAGATCATAATCAGTTCTTGAGGCTATACCGCACAACTCCCCCCATCCGAAAGGATACCTGTATTCAACATCTGTAGTGGCATTCGAATAGAAAGCCAGCTCGTCTTTCTCGTGGTCTCTCATTCTCAGGTTCTCCCTGTTGATACCCATGCTCAAAAACCATTCAAAAGTAAAATTCTTCCAGTAACCGAACCACTCAAGTTCTGTGCCCGGCCTGCAGAAAAATTCCATTTCCATCTGCTCGAATTCTCTTGTTCTGAAAATAAAATTCCCCGGCGTGATCTCGTTCCTGAAAGATTTTCCTAACTGACAGATTCCGAACGGGATCTTTTTTCTTGAAGTTGTCTGAACATTCTTGAAATTTATAAATATTCCCTGAGCCGTTTCAGGTCTCAGATATATTTTTGCGCCTTCACCCTCAATAACCCCCTGTTCGGTTTTGAACATAAGATTGAATGCTTTTGGTTCCGTCCAGTCCAGAGATCCGCATTTGTCGCATTTGATAACGTTTTTGGTTATAAAATCAAGCATTATACCGGGAGGGGTGAACTCGCCTGCCCAGTTATCCGGGAATATTTCCGTGGAATTTTTTTCGTTCCAGTTCTCTATGTGTTTGTCCGCTCTTACTCTTGACTTGCATTTTTTACAATCCATAAGCGGGTCTGAGAAATTGCCTACATGGCCTGATGCTTCCCATACAGATGGATTTAAAAGAATAGCTGAATCTATCTCCACATTATCAGGTCTTTCCCTAATAAACTTTTTCCGCCAGAAATTCTTGATGTTATTGAGCAGTTCAACACCTAGAGGACCGTAATCCCATGTATTTGCCAGACCGCCGTATATTTCTGATCCCGGGTAAATAAAACCTCTTCTTTTCGCAAGTGAAACTATTTTTTCCATCGTTGTTTCAGACATAATTCTCCCTACCATTCAAATTTATTATCCTTATTCTTTTCGGCATTTAAAATTTTTATTTTCTTTTGTGCATCTTTATTCTTCAGCTCAGCTGATACTTCATAATATTTTATGGCCCGTTTTCTGTCATTTCTGCTTAAATATATGTTGCCGATCTCATAATATGCCTCAGACGAGAATCTGCTGTCATATGTAAATTCAGAGAGGATAACTGAGGGGTCTTCAGTTTCGCGGTTAGCTTTAGAGACATAATATTTGAACCTGATACCGCTGTCTGAGGGCGAGTTTGACAGATATTTCAAAAAATATTCCTCAGCCCTGGAGTGTTCTTCCAGTATAAAATAACAATTTCCCGCCCTTCTATATATTTCGGAAACCATACTGTGACTGTCAAAAAGAGAATCAGGAAGGTTCAGATGTTTCTTGTATTCTCTTAGTGAGTTTTCATAACTTAAGACAGCCTCTTTGTACCGTCTTGTTGCTTCATTAACATATCCGGAATTAAAAAGTTTCTTTGCTTCAAAAAGAGTATCTTTTGCATGTCGTTCATTAAACTCCAGTTTTCTGAGGCCTTTGCCATGCCTGTACATATAAAGATCAGCCGCGATGTTGGATCTCGAGTTCTCATATATTATCTTTCCCGCAATAGCCTGATACTCTTCAAGTTCTGACAGAATCTTGTAAACTGTCAATTCATCATACCTGTTCTTAAGGTCTGTCATCATGTCTATTATCGAATATCCGAGCACTTCAAGAGGTTTCGGGTTTGTATTGAATTCGTTCCGGAATTTGTATGCAAAATCAGTATATGCAGGATTGTCGATGCTGTAAGAACTTTCTTTAATGAAAACAAGGCTGTCGGCATTCATGTTAAGTTTGTTAAGGATCTTTTCATCATCCCATCCGTATGTCCCAAGAGTTTTAGCCTTAAAATTGTAATATGATACCTGAGAAAGAACGGACTCCGTATCAGAGTTCGGGACAGGAAGAAAGAATGCGTCTATAATGCCTGCAGGGACAGCTTTTATCGAGTCGGTCGACATATATTCTTCGGTGTCCAGCGAGTCAATAGAAAAGACTTTTTCCCTTATCCTTTGGATCTGTTTGTTGAGATCGAATGAATCGAAATACCACTCAAGAGAAATAACGGAACAACCCATTTCAACAACTTTGGATGTAAATCCGGAAACAGATTCATTTCCGTCCTCTGTAAGAGGAGAAATGATTGCGAATGTTCTATAATTCAGAGAATCTATGGCATACTCGGCAATATGTCTTCCGAAAGTATATGATGTCGTGTTCAGCTGAAAAGCCATATCTGAAACCTCGGAGATTTCTTTGGCTGTCGCAGTTGGTGAGATCAGCGGTATCTTCTTCATCTCAGCTATACCTGCCAGCGCTGATGTAGCATCCGACCTGAGCTCGCCTATCATGAGATTGTATCGCGTTGAGTTCAGTTTCTCGATAACCTTTTTAAGCATGACCGCGATCTTGCCTTCAGAATTTACAACATCCAGTCTCAGGTTTTTATATTTTGTTTCAAATTTTTTCAGTCCGAATTCGAGACCCTTAAGGAGTTCTTTACCTGCTTCCTGATCGGGGCCCGTTGTGGGAAGAACGGCAAGGATCTTTAATGCGTTCCTGCTGCTTTCTATGTATTGCGCGGTCTCGGAGTCAAATATCAGCCTGGAAAGTTCTTTATAATCCGCGTCTTCAAGTTTGTAATATATAAGATTCTCTAAGATGGCCCTGGAGTTGGATGATATCTCAGGGTATTGAGAATTCATCAGTCTTGTCAGGATCACCGCGCCTTCAATATTTTCCTCGAGCTTTAATTTGGAGAGAGCCGTATAATACAGGGCCATATCTTTCAGTCCTGAATTATCTCCCGCGCAGTTATCGGCAACAAGATCGAATATTCTTTTTCCCTCTCTGTAATCCCTGGTCCTGAAAAGTGCAAGTCCGCGATAAAAAAGCAGAACCATGTTATCGCGGTCATTTTCATTGATCGTACCAGTGTATTTTATAAGCTCGCCGAAATAACCTGAATCATAGAGGTTTTTTGCCTTATCTTTGTCTGCGGGCATCAGAGATACGGAAATAATGAGTATGATAAGAATTTTTTTCATCGTCAGATCCTTATTTATTCCACTGTAACGCTTTTAGCCAGATTTCTCGGCATATCCACATTGAATCCTTTCTCCACAGCCATATAATAGGCGAGGAGCTGAAGAGGGATCACCGTAAGAACGGGAGACAACAGGTTCGTAGTGTCGGGGACCCGGATAACATAATCGGATATGTTCTCGATTTCCTCATCTCCGTGGCTTGCTATCGATATTACAACTCCGTTCCGCGCCTTTACCTCTTTAATGTTTGTAACGACCTTGTCATAAATGGAATCCTTGATAGCGATAAATATCACAGGCATATCCTTATCTATCAGCGCTATCGGGCCGTGCTTCATCTCCGCGGCGGGATAACCTTCAGCGTGAATGTATGATATCTCCTTAAGCTTCAGGGCACCTTCGAGCGCTACCGGGAAATTGTAGCCTCTTCCCAGATAAAGAAAATTTTTCGCATCCCTGAATTTATAGGCTATCTCTTTTATCTTGTCGGCGTTCTCCAGTATTGATCCCGCAATGTCCGGCAGGATCTTAAGCTCCTTGACAATTTTATATCCCTGACGGAACGACATATTTTTATGTCTGGCTATATCTAAAGTTATCAGGGCCAGCACTATCACCTGTGAAGTAAAGGCTTTTGTGGACGCGACACCAATCTCAGGACCTGCGTGCAGATAGACCCCGGCGTCTGTCTCTTTTGATATAGTGGAACCGACGACATTGCATATGCCGATCGTCGCCGCGCCTTTTCTTTTTGCTTCTTTTACGGCGGCCAGCGTGTCCGCTGTCTCGCCTGACTGGGAAATCGCGATTACGACCGTTCGGGGCGTGATTATCGGATCCCGGTACCTGAACTCTGAAGCGTACTCAACCTCAACAGGTATTCTTGCATATTCCTCGAGCATATATTCGCCTATGAGTGCGCTGTGCCAGCTCGTCCCGCAGGCGACGATAAATATTTTTTCAGCATTCAATAATTTATTGTATACATCGGGGTGCTGGTTTAACCCGCCCAGTTTCGCCGCGCCTTCTTCGAGTATCAGCCTCCCTCTCATGGTATCAGTTATTGTTCTCGGCTGCTCAAATATTTCTTTAAGCATGAAATGGGCATAACCGCTTTTCTCAATGTCGGAAAGCTCCAGCGAGAGGGTTTCACTTTCTTTTTTTATAATTTCATCCGAAAGCGTCTTGTGTATTACCTTTTGCTTTGATATTAAGGCTATCTCACCGTCTTCCATATATATTACTTCAGCGGTATCTTTCAGAACGGACGCCGGGTCGGATGCAAAATAATTCTCATTATTTCCTATTCCGATAAGCAGGGGCGATCCTAATCTCGCGGCGATAAGGATATCAGGTTCATTCAGGCAGAATACCCCGATGCCGTAAGTCCCTTTAACCTCACTAAGCGCCAGCTTCACCGCTTCTTCTATATTATTTCTGTAATAGAACTGGATCAGATTGACCAGGATTTCTGTATCTGTCTCTGAATAAAAAGTGTATCCGTGCTTTAAAAGTTTTTTCTTAAGGCTTATATAATTTTCAATTATTCCGTTATGCACTATAAAAATTCTGCCGTTGTTCGATACATGAGGATGAGAATTGATGTCGTTAGGTTCCCCGTGGGTCGCCCATCTCGTGTGCCCGATGCCGATGTTACCGCATAAACTTCCGCTTATCACTTTTTCAAGTTCCTGTATCCTTCCTGTTTTTTTCTTAAGATCATATGAGTTGTCTTTTCCGGAGAAAACCATAAGGCCGGCAGAATCATATCCTCTATACTCAACTCTTTTCAGGCCGTCGATTATGAACCTTACACAATCTCTCTCTCCAATATAACCCACTATTCCGCACATTTAACGGCTCCTGTAGTATCATCGTTATTTATTAATGATTCTAAAGCGTCCAGGGGGCATATCCAGACGCATTTCATACAGTTCACGCATTTCTCACTGTCGATCTCTATAAAGCTTTCATAAACCGTGATACAGTCTGTTTCACACACCGCCACGCAGCATCCGCATCGGTCGCAGATTTTCTTATTGATCACTATCATCTGATCTCCTGAATAGAGTTGATTCAATGTGCTTAAGCACTATATCCCTGTTGAAATGGGTAACAGCGCTGTACGGTATAATTTCAATTATACTCTTAAAACATGAAAACTGAAACGAAAATGACTTGATCCTGACGAACAATTCGTTATTTGATAATTTGTCTTTTTTGTTTAAAAGTACGACCTGCGGTATTTTCAATCCGTCAAGCATCTCGATAAGCTTCATGTCGTGATCGCCGGGATCGTGTCTGATATCAATTATTGAGAAGGCGAGCCTGATATTTTTTGATTCGGAAAAATATGTTCTTATCATTTTTCCCCATTTTTGTTTTTCAGAGCGGGAAACAGCAGCATATCCGTACCCGGGAAGGTCAACAAAATAGAAGGAGGAGTTTATCAGAAATAAATTTATCAGCCTTGTTTTTCCGGGTGTATTCCCTGTCTTTGCAAGCCTCTTTCTTCCCAGCAATGAATTTATAAGAGAAGATTTTCCCACATTTGATTTTCCGGTAAATACTATCTGAGCCATATCATCCTGCACAATATCCCTACCTGATGAGGAGCTTATAACAAATTCAGAACTTAGTATTCTGAAATCAGTTTCAGTCATTCACTTTTCCTGCGATGAAGTCAATTATCTCAGAGACATGAGAAACATGAATTATTGTGAGCGAGTTTTTGATCTCTTTATCAATACTCTCCATATCTTTTACATTCTGACCCGGAAGAAAGACAGTTCTGATCTTTGACCTTTTAGCCGCCATCAATTTCGTTTTCAGTCCTCCCACAGCCAGCACATCACCGTGGATCGTTATTTCGCCCGTCATTCCGATATTCTGTTCCACCGGGATCTTTTTCAGGGCGCTTAGAAGCGAAACAACAATAGTTACTCCCGCTGAAGGCCCGTCTTTTGGGGTCGCTGCTTCCGGAAAATGAATGTGTATCTCGTTTTCCTCAAACATTTTCGGATCAATCGAATATTTATCCGCGGAGGATTTAATGTAGCTGAGAGCTGCCTGAGCAGATTCTTTCATTATATCGCCGAGCTTTCCTGTAAGCTTTAGATCCGGTTTGCCCCTGATGATATTAGTCTCAACTTTAAGAACAGCACCTCCTGAGACAGTCCATGCAAGACCATTTACTTCACCGGTCTTTTTCCCGGTGACGTTTGAAAAATTCTTATATTCTTCAACACCGAGAAAGGAATTCAGGTTACCTGAGTTCACTTTTACAGTTTTTTCAGGCTCATCGATAACTAATTTCGCGGCCTTTCTGCAGATCTTGGCTATCTTTCTCTCAAGCTCTCTTACCCCTGCCTCAAGTGTAAATTCACTTATGATCTTGTTAACGGCATTTTCAGAGATGATCAGTGAGCCGTCCTTAAGGCCGTTGGCTTTTTTCTGTTGCGGTATAAGAAAGTTTTTTGCTATCATATATTTTTCAATATCTATATATCCGTCCAGCCTGATTATCTCCATTCTGTCAAATAGGGGAACTGGTATTCTGTTCTGATCGTTCGCTGTAGCTATAAACAGAACATTACTCAGGTCGAACTCAATGTCCAGATAATTATCGGTAAAAGTGCCGTTCTGCTCGGGATCGAGCACTTCAAGAAGAGCTGATGCAGGATCTCCTCTGAAATCAGACGACATTTTGTCTATTTCGTCAAAGAGGATAAGAGGGTTGTTTACCCCCGTTTTTCTAATTGACTGAATTATTTTTCCCGGCATTGCTCCTATATATGTTTTTCTGTGTCCTCTTATTTCGGCTTCGTCGTGAAGTCCGCCCAGAGCGATCCTTATGTATTTTCTTCCCAAGGCCCTTGAGATGGATTTTCCCAGTGATGTTTTCCCTGTCCCCGGAGGACCGACAAAACAAAGGATAGGGCTCTTTATCTTTTCAACAAGTTTAAGTACGGAAAGATATTCAAGTATCCTTTCTTTGGGCTTCGTAAGGCCGTAATGATCCTCATCGAGGATCTTTTCGGCCGAGTGGATGTCAATATTTATCTCTCCGGATCTTTTCCAAGGGAGGCTTATTATTAAATCCAGATAATCCCTGAGAAGGCCGTATTCCGGTGACATTGAATGAAGCTTGTTAAGCTTCTCGATCTCTATCTCGGCTTTGAATATTGCCTGTTCGGAAAGTTCGCCTTTCGATTTGAGATCATTGATCTTTTCAACTTCAGGTATCTGTAAGGCATCTGCACCGAGTTCTGAGCTTAAGCCTTTAATTTTTTCTCTGAGAAAATAATCTTTCTGTTCTTTCATTGTCCTTTGAGATACTTCGGCCTCGATTTTCTTTTCAAGTCTGGTAAATTCAATCTCGTTCAAAAGGATCGAATGAAGCTCAGAAACGAAGTATTTAAAATTCATTATCTCGAGCATTCTCTGCTTTCTGTGGTAGTTCAGATTGAGGCTTCCCATTATTGTGTCTGTAAGTTTCAAAGGATTGATCAGATCATCGTTGATATTGAGAAGATAGTCAGGTTTCTCGAGCTGGGGGTTCAGGTCCAGAAATTCTATGTATAACTTTCTCAGCAGCCTAAGTGTAGCTTTAAGAACATCGTCAGTTACCGTGTTTATTTCTACCGTGTCTATTCGCGCATAAAGGCTCAGGTCTCTTTTCTGAAATTCGGTAACCCGAACTCTTTTTAGGCACCTGATAATGGCTTTGTTACCAAAATTCGGTATTTTAATCACCTGCACTACTTTTGATATGCAGCCGAAATTGAAATATGATTCTGATGAGAAATCGGAAGCGTACATGTTCTTTTTCCCAAGAAGCACAACAAGTGAGTCATTCAGTTCAGCCTCCTCCAGAATGTCTGTAAAATGGCCTGATTCGATGTTCAGCGAAATTATATTCCCCGGAAATGGGATTTTTTCTTTTGACGGCACTATTCTATATATGAGGCCGCTGACTATTTTTGATGAATCTCCGCTTATTCCAAGGTCACCGTACATGTTTTTAAAACTCCTAGATATATTTGTTCAGTTCGATTCTTATAACTGTTCCTTCGCTCCCGGTCTGCTTTATCTTCAGGCGGCCTTTGTGATACTGCTCGATTACTTTTTTACTGAGTGATAACCCCAGACCCCACCCTCTTTTCTTTGTAGTAAAACCCGTATCAAAAACATTCTTTCTTATATTGTGAGGTATTCCCGTGCCGTTATCGCTGAATTCGATAATGATCCTGTCTTTTTCCTCATACTGCTCGACAGTTATCTCTCCGGAAGACTTATTCTTTAGTGCTTCTATTGAGTTTTTAAGAATATTCTCAAATGTCCATTCAAGAAGGACTTCATTCGCGTATATCTGAGGTACTTCAGGAATTTTCATTTCAATAGAGATATTATTTTGATCAAGAGGCATTCTTCTGGAAATATAGTCAACAGCTTTGTGCAGTATCAGACTTGTGCTGCACATTCTGAAATCTTTGTCCGAAGATATATTCGAGAATCTGTTTACAACAAGAGATATTTTTTCAATATCCTCTTTCAGACCGTCTCGGATAACATCCAGTGCTTCATCTTTCTTGCTTAAACCGGAGATATATTCGCTCCATCCTTTAAGGGATGTTAGAGGTGTTCCAAGCTGATGAGCCGTTTCTTTCGACATCGTGATCCAGACTGACTGCTTCTCGTTTTTACGCATAAAATAATAGAGATATGATGTGAGCAGTATTATCAGGAACAGAGATATCAGAAGAAATAAGGGATAATATCTCATTTTATAGATAAGATTGTCCGGAATAAAATACATTTTTTTTGCCGAATTAGCTGAACTGAAGACAAAAGAACCTGCTTTACTTTTCCTGAAATATTCAAGTAATCTGTCAGGATTATTATTTTTTGACGGATCGTTCCAGAATACAGGTGTTTCTTCTGCTGCTGAGATATTGCATATCAAGAAAGGCTTGTCAGCTTTCAGCATCAATTCGGCGATCTTTTTGAATTTAATTTCTTGGGTATTATAGGTGTTTTCTGCCGGGTCAGGCATGTAATAAGACTCGACCAGAGAGTTGATCATGTCAGCGTTCTGTGCACTGTGGGTTTCCATAACGAGCCAGTAGTAGCCGAATATGATTGAAACAAAAAGGAATGAGCTGAAGATCACCAGTATCTTTACGGAAAGTTCATATTGTCTTGAAAAAGATTCTGACATTATTGCCCTTATTTTTCCCCGTTAATAAGTTTCTCGAATTCTTCCTCTGTAATGGAATTCTTCTTGTCCAGCTTTGGCTTGGAAGTACTTTCTTTTATTGCACTTAATATTTTCTCTGTAGCGCCGCTTCTGTCTCTGATATATTCGAAGCTGAGTTCAGATATCTTCTTGTAAAGGTCACTGTCAGACCATAGGCTGTTTATTATATTCAGAAGTTCTTGGTCGTTATTAAAGATTATTCCGCAGTTTAGCAGATTCATTTCCTGAGCTTCAGGGGATTTATAAAGATTCGGGCCGAAAACAACCGGCAGTCCGTAAACTGCAGGCTCAATAACAGAATGAAGACCGTTCTTTGAGAATCCTCCTCCAACATAAGCGATGCTGCCATGACGGTAAATTTTTGCAAGAAGCCCTATCTTGTCAACAATAAGTATATCGTGATCAAGCAGTTTAGAATTTTTGTCCATTTCCGAAAGTACGGCTGTTCTGAATCCTGCCTCCTGACAGAGACTTTCGAGTTTATAAATATGATCCGCGCCTATCTCATGGGGAACAAAAACCAGAAAAGCATCACTGAAATTGTTTTTTACAGATTTCCATGCTTTAACTATGTGTTTTTCGCCGGTCGGCCATGAACTGCCTGCAATAAAGACTTTATCATGGTTCTTCAGTTGGTCAAAAGGCTGAATGTCGGTATTAGATGAAGTTTCGTTCAGCACCGCATCATATCTCGTGTCACCGGAGACTACTATTTTCTCAGGATAAGGAAATACCTGAGTGAATCTCTGTCTGTGTTTTTCGTTGATCGTAAATATGCCTGTGAGGTCTGAAAAAACGGATTTGAAAAAAGGTTTTGCGTACCAGCTGCCTAATTTACTGTCGTCAGCGAACAATCCGTTTATCAGGTAGGCGGGAACACCGCGTTTCTTCAATTCCCAGATAAAATTAGGCCAGATATCATGTTTTGAGATCAGGACAATATCGGGATTGATTATATTAATGAATTTCTTAGTCTCAAAGTAAAAGTCAAAAGGAGTGTATGTTATTATGCCGAAACAGCTGTTTTTTTTGTCTATGTTTTCGTATGCGGAAGGCGAGTATAGTGACAGCACAAGATTATATTCTTCGTTCTGAGAAGTCGAAAGTTTTTCTGCTAATGGGACTATCTGCTTGAATTCCCCCATGGATGAACAGTGAAAAAGAACTGTCACACTGTAGGGATTCAGGCTTAATCTTTTTCTATTCAAAGCTTCTATAATGTTCTTTCTGACATTTGCGGAATTTCTGATCTTTTGATTGAACAAAGATGTTATTTTTAAACCGAGGAACATTATCGGTATTATCATAAAATTGTATAGTATTCTTACAAGCAAAGCCTTCTCCGCTGTCTTCTACATTAGACATAGAATTAAACAATTTTTCAGATAAAATTCAAGCTAAATATTTGAAAAAAATATATCTGTTATTTGTATTATTTATTATTTAGATTACAAGGAATATGAAAGGAGTTTCAGATGCTTAAAGGATTCATACCCGCGACAAGAAAAGAAATTGATGACCTGAAGTGGAAAGAGACTGATGTTGTTATAGTAACAGGGGATGCGTATATTGATCATCCGTATTTTCAGGTGGCTTCGGCGGGCAGATTTCTGAATTCAAAAGGTTACAGAACGGCTATATTGGACATGCCTGATATAAAAAATGATGAGGACTGGAAAAGATATCCGGAACCGAGATTCTTTTTTCTTGTTATTACAGGGAAAGAAGATTCGATGGCAATGAACTACACTGCGTTTAAGAAATTCAGAAGTACCGACCCTTACATCCCGGGCGGTAAGAGAACGGTAAGGCCTGACAGGGCGATCATCAAATACTGTAACAGGTTAAAGGAACTGTACAAGAATACTCCGGTGGTTTTAGCCGGGGCTGAAGCTGCAGGAAGGATGATAAGCCATTACGACTACTGGTCGGATAAATTACGGAAACCGGTTCTTTTTGATACAAAGGCAGATATGATAGTTTACGGCGGGATCGAACATAATCTCGTTAAGATCTGTGATATGCTTAAAGCGGGAAAAAAAATAAACGAGATCAGAAAACTTCCGGGAACCGCATTTATCATTAAAGATATCGGACTGGCCGGGAATTACATTCAGCTGCCGTCTCATGAGAGTCTGGAAAAGAATCCCTCGCTTCTCGCTGATCATCATCTTGTATTCCATAAAAATCAGAATCCGTTCAATTCATATGTCATTATTCAGAGAGCGGTGGGAAGATATGTTGTCGTAAATAAACCTCAATTCAGTTTAAGTCAGGATGAGACCGATGATATCTTCAGCACCGGATTTAAAAGAAAACCGCACCCGAAATACAAAGAAGAAATCCCGATTTTCAGATTTATTAAAGATATGATAATCACTCACAGAGGATGTCTGAACGATGTTTATGATTCACAGGATATAGTAACCGAAGGTAAATTCATATCTTCAAGATCAAATGAAGAGATCAGAAAAGAAACTGTAGCGTTTATCCGGTCACGCAGCTATAACAAAATTCTCAGGCTTTTCGGGCTTCCGTATTCAAATCATTATCTGGTTTCTCAGGGCAATCAGAAATTGTGCTCATCCTGCGAACGGCTCTCGTGTACCTTGCCTTCGGTATGTCAGAATATCAAAACGAGGAATGAAGAGATACTTAAAATTATTGAAGGCTTTGATAAATTCCCGAATGTCAGGAACAATTATTATGCCGGAAAACCGGACATAAAACTTCTTCTGGCGGATAAAGAATTATACAGGGATTATTTACTTAACCGCAATGACGGGAATATTGAAATTCAGACAGGCAGTTTTTACGCACATACACGGTCTCTCAACGGTTTCGATGACGGGGAAAGTGCGGTTAAAGATTTTAAGTTTCTGATTAAACGGGCAGGTGAATACAACAAGAAAGTGAATTTTTTATCAGACTTATGGGCAGGCTATCCGGGACAGAACGATGAAGAGATCGGTCATAATATAAAGATAATTTCGGAACTTAAAACAGGTACAGGGGACATAAATAATTTTATTCCGCTGCCTATAACTTTATCAAGTGCTATATACTTTACAGGTGTAAATCCTGAGACTAAGGAAATCGTCATTATTGAAAAAAAATTGAGCGTAATGAAGAAATATAATGACTGGTACAAAAAAAATAAAAAGGCTAAGAAATAAAAAAGAGCCGGAAAAATCCGGCTCTTCTTATTAGTAGCGGGAGTAGGATTTGAACCTACGGCCTTCGGGTTATGAGCCCGACGAGCTACCAGACTGCTCCATCCCGCGGTAAGGTGTCCCAAATATAGCTTTTTTCCGTTGTATAGTCAAGATAAATTTTGTAATATTACAGGATAATTATCAGGGTGGGAAGACTGTCAAAAAAACTGAAAATACTGTATGCCGTTCTTGACTGGGGGATAGGACACGCGACCCGTTCTCTTCCGGTTCTTAGGGAGCTTGTGAGAGGCCATGAAGTTACTGTTATGTCTTCAGGAAGGTCACTTGAGCTGATCAAAAAAGAGCTTCCGGATATTGAATTCATTGATTTCCCTGACTATTCTGTCAGGTACTCAAAAGAGGGCAGAAACCTGATCCTTTACATGATGTTACAGATGCCAAAATTTTTATGCCGTATCAGAAAAGAACATATATTCACAGAAAAACTGGTTTCTGAACTGAGATTCGACAGGATTATATCGGACAACAGGTATGGCGTGTATTCAAAGAATGTCCGTTCGTATTTTATCACCCACCAGATTAGATTCAAGTTGCCGGGATTGATGTCAAAACTGGAAGTTTTCTCGGAAATGTTCAACAGGATGTGCTTCAGAAATTTCGCAAATGTTTTTATTCCGGATGAAAAATACAGTCCGAACCTATCAGGCGATCTTTCACACAGATCCGGGATTTCGGAGGATCCTAAGATTATTTTCACGGGAATATTGTCCGATATAGAACGGGTTGAATACGAGATAATATCGGATTATCTTTTCATTATCTCGGGTCCCGAACCTCAGAGAACTATTTTCGAAAAAAAAATATTTGAGCAGGCCGCGAGTCTGAATGGCAAAAAAATCATAGTTCGGGGTGTCACTGAATCTGATGAGATCATGAATGAAAATGGAACAGAAATATATTCAAGTGTTAAAAGAGAAAAGCTCGCGGCGATGATAAGAGGCGCAAGAATAATAATATCCAGGTCCGGTTATTCAAGCGTTATGGAATTTGTTTCATGCGGTAAAAAAGCGTTATTGGTTCCCACACCCGGTCAGACTGAACAGGAATACCTTGCGGATCATTACAAGAAAATGAAATATTTTAATTATGTTGATCAAAACAAAATGGAACTCAGGCGCGATTTAGAAGATGTAAAAGGATTTGAAGCTCCCCGTCTGGGTGCAAATAAAATTTCAGGTATGATAAATGTTATCGTTTCATAAATTTTTTGTAATGTCCATTTTCTGCGTATCTTCGTTATATGGCGGTGGGGTTTGCGCCGAATTTTCAGGAAATCCCTATTTTACTCAAAAGATACTTTTAGGTGTACTTTCAGAAAAAGACGTAACAAATGAAGCTAAAATCAATTCGCTTCTTGATTTTTATACAGAAAAAGGTTTTCCGTTCGCCAAGATCAGGATTGACAGTATTCTCACAACCGGAGAATCAGAGTGTTTTTTCTTAAACATTGAAGCCGGGGATTATGTAGCAGTAAACACCGTTTCGTTTTCAGGTGCCGAGATAACCGGTGTTTCTTATCTTTTAAGGCAATCGAGATTTGAATCAGGCAAAATGTTCTCGGTATCCGGTTCTGAAAGAACCGCTGAATGGTTATACAAGAGCGGATTGTTCTTTAAAAGACCAGAATGGAAAATTATTAAGGAAAGCTCAGGTTACGGACTTGTGTTTTTACTTAAAGAGAAAAAATTTAACGAACTTATGTTTATGGGCGGATATTCCTCAACTGAGAACGGGAACTATCACTCTCTGATGCTGAATATAAAGCTGGGGAACCTGTTCGGTACCATGCGGAAGGCAGATGTAATCTGGGAAAAATCGGGAGGCGATGCTGAAAAGATCAGACTCGCTTACAGAGAGCCGTTTCTGCTGATGTTCCCGGTATCTACGGAGATCAGGCTGTTCCAGACATATAAGAAGCAGCTTTCTCTGCATAGGGGATTCACGATCTCCGAGGTTTATGATATAGATACAAAATCTTCATTCAGCTTCGGGTTTTCATATGATAAAGTGTACCCTGACTCATTGTACCCCGGTCCTTTGAATGATATAGTTTCGCAAAAATACTTTGCAGAAATACAATATTCAACTTTTCCGTACAGACAGCCGATACCGGAATGTTCGGGTTGGAGTTTATCAGGCCGGCTCAGCTCGGTTAAGATCGATATTCGAGATTCAACAGAGCATAACGGTATAGAATCTAATATTGAAGCCGGAGTTTTGAGGTTTTTTCAGAAAAATATTGCATTTGACGCAAGGATATCATACACTCATCAGATATTCGATGATGAAATACCCTATCAGAGCAGGATATTTTTCGGCGGCGTTGAGTCGTTCAGAGGATACAGGGAGGAATTTTTTTCTTCAGATATTTTTATTAAGCAGTCCGCAGATCTGATCCTTGTTTCGCGGACAAAAGATATAGCATTTAATTTATTTTCGGATTTTTGCCAGTATAATCCGGCTGTAGGAAATATTCAGAAAATTGCCGGTCTTGAAAGCCTGAGGAGCTACGGAGGAGGTATTATTTATGAGAGCAGGTCAGGTCATGTGCATATTCAGGCGGCTTTCCCCGAAAAAGAGGGACTCAGATTCGGGGTCGCTCATATCAGATATTCAGTCAGTTTCTAAGTATTTCTTTCTCTGCATATACATGAATTTTGTGGAACAGAATTCATTATACTTCCCCTTTTGAAGCCGGAGAAATTAACTTTATCTCCGATAACAGAATATAATTTCCCGTCTGATCCGCACAGAAGAAGTTTGCTGATATTCTGATCCTGAACTCTGGAAAGGCAGTTAATATTGCCTTCAATGATATTATTTCTCATCCAGTTCTCGAACCGGCTCCGGATTCCTTTTTTCACAGGGCTTATTATATCTGAGATCACTCTATAATTTTTCTCGTTATGTGATACTGAATCTCTTTTTACAAAAAGATAAGAAAAGTTGAGCTGTCTGTGGTCAAGGCCGGTTATTCTGTCAACAACAGCCGCCTGCTCAGGTACATGCCAGGGAGTATTGAACCAGCACCAGTCAGGCCGTTCGGATTTTGATGACAAGGAGCATGGTCCTGAATGAAGGCATGGTGAAATAATATTTAACGAATTGGTGTTCTTTTTTATCATTTCGTTTCTTAGCTCTGAGAGTGCTTTAGAATGTATTTCCTGTCCTGGTTCTGTTATAAGAAGACAGCCTTTTAAAATTGAGATCATTCTTTCAAGGTTGGATAACCTGTGTAATTCAGGGATCTCGTTAAACACATTAGCGCATAATATAAAATCGCATTTTTCAACTACTTTCAGCGGTGAACTGAAGTTCTCATGCTCAATATTTTCACATGCACTGAACCCTGATCTCAGCAGCTCAAGCCCGGTCTCTATCATTTGAGGGGATCTTTCAACAGTTAGGATTCTTATCTTTTTCCCTCTTATATTCATGCCTGCTTTATCGAGAGCTATCAGTAACGCTGCTGAAGCGCTCATCGGTCCTGCTCCGAAATCCAGCACCGTGAATGTATCTCCCGAATTTTCAAAACATTTTACAAGTTCTGCAGCGTTGGATCTCTGTGTAAGTAATGAATAAATGCGCTGAATGTTTGAAAGATAGAACGATGAGATATAAGCTCTTATGAATTTCTTTGTACCTGAGTATTTTTTTCTGAAACTTTCTCTATTCTCATTGAAAGAAAGCCAGAGATTTTTGATCCTGTCCCTCATTTTATCGGTTTCTGATCTTTTTCTAACTGAATCCAGTTTTTCAAAATCCTCGGTTCCGTAAACATATTTTTGCCAGAAAGAAATGAAATTCTCCTTGTTGAAGGAGGTGTATTTCTCAAAACTGCTGAAAGAACTCATGCCTGCCCTTTTTTAATGCGGAATATAAGATAAAAAAGCCGATAATGATATCAAAATAAAATAAAATTTATCTTTAATAAATCTTGACTTTGTCTTATCATATATTTATAATTTAGCGAATTATCAAAATTAAAATACCACTCCTGAATTTAAGGGAAAATCCAAATGAAAATGCCTCCGGAAAAAGAAATAATTCGTTTAGTGAAAAATGTTTTTGAGATCGAGATCAACGAGCTCAAGAAGGTAGCTTCGAGAGTTGACGGCGAATTTTATAAAGCCATAAAAATGATCCTCGACTGTGAAGGGAAAGTAATAGTCTCAGGAATGGGGAAATCCGGACTGATAGGAAGAAAAATTGCGGCCACCCTGTGTTCGACCGGAACTCTGGCCATATACATGCATCCTGCCGAAGCGCTTCACGGCGATCTGGGCGTTGTGGAAAAAAAAGATATAATAATAATTCTTGGCAAAAGCGGGGAATCGGACGAGATATTGTCAATGATCCCTGTACTTAAAAAGAAGGGATGCAGGGTGATCTCAATAACAGGAAATACGAATTCCACTCTCGCCAAAAATTCTGACGCGGTCCTCAACGCGAGCGTTGAAAAAGAAGCATGTTCTCTGAATCTAGCGCCTACTTCAAGTTCAACCGCAGCCCTTGTGATAGGGGACGCTGTATCGACGGTTCTATCACAGCTCAAAGAATTCAGGGAGGAGGATTTTGCGTTGTCACATCCCGGCGGAACTCTGGGGAAAAGACTCCTGTTGAAGGTTTCTGATTTCGTCCATCCTGTAGAAGAAATAGCTGTATGTGAGACTGGCACGGTTTTCAGAGAGATCCTTATAAAGATGAGCGAGAGGAACCTCGGCGCGGCGATGATAGTGCAAAAAGGTAAACTGAAAGGTATTGTCAGCGACGGTGATATAAAGAGGATACTTACAAAATACAAAAATGTGGAATCTCTTACGGCTGAGGAGATAATGACACCCGACCCCAAGTCGATCGAATACGACACTCTGGCTTACGACGCTTTAAAAATAATGAGGTCAAGCGGCAGTTTCAGCGTAATGCCGGTACTTAAAGGGTCGAAACTTGCAGGTTTGATCAAGCTGCATGATCTGCTGAAATCGGGATTATAAAATTATTAGTGCAATGAAGAAAGACAACCCGGACACACTCACACCAATGATGAAGCAGTACAGGGAGATCAAGGAAAAAAATCCCGATCATATTTTGTTTTACAGACTGGGGGATTTCTATGAGATGTTCTTTGATGATGCCAGGACAGCGAGCAGAGTTCTGAACCTTACGCTTACCACAAGGGGAAAGCATATGGGCACCGAGATCCCTCTGGCCGGATTCCCTCATCATCAGCTTAATAATTACCTTTCGAAAATGATAAAAGCCGGTTACAAGGTGGCGGTATGCGACCAGACCGAAAACCCTAAATTCGCCAAAGGGATAGTAAAGAGAGCCATAACAGACATTGTTACGGCAGGTACCGCAATATCAGACGAAATGATCGAAAAGGATTCAAACAATTATATAGTCTGTGTGTTTTCTGATAACAGCGGTAATCACGGGTTCGCGGCCGCTGATATCTCGACAGGTGAATTTTTAGCTTGTGATCCTGACGGAGAATCATCCCTTAAAGAATTAATAATGATGTTCGATCCGTCTGAAATACTGGTTCCGGCCGCAAATTCTTCTGCTCAGGAATCAGTTAAAAGAACTGTCACGAAGATAGACGACCATAAGTTCGTTTCCGAAACTTCAGCTGAAATCTTAAAGGAATATTTCAGGATCGCGAGTGTTTCCGCGCTGGGATTCAAAGAGTCGGATTTATCTGTTCTTTGTGCCGGAATACTGCTCGAATATATATCGGAGAACCTGAGATCCGGGTCTGTATATCTCGAGATGCTTAAAAGATACAGTGATAAAAACATCTGCTCAATTGATTACAGAACAAGAAAGAACCTTGAGATACTGGAGCCTATGAATTATGACGGCAACAGGAATGCGACCCTTTACGCGGTAATGAACAGAACAAGAACTCCAATGGGAGCGAGACTTTTAAAAAAATGGCTCACAATGCCGCTCAGAGACAAAGTAGAGATCAATAAGAGGCTTGAGATAACTGAAGAACTGCTTAAAGACAGGATGCTGAGAAAGAAATTGACAAGCCTCCTTTCAGATTTGTCGGATATTGAAAGGCTTGCGGGTAAGATCAGCGCCAAAAAAATCCGGCCGGAAGAGCTTTTGCGTCTGAAGAGCTCTCTTCTAACATTAATTGAGGTAAGGAATTGCCTGAACGGAACAGAATCTTCATACATTAATGAGCTCGGATCAGCTTTTGTAACTAACGACGGCTGTATAAGCCTGATCGAACGCTCGATCAGCGAAACTGAAGGTGTTGGACTGAAGGAGAAAAGATTTATAAAGAAAGGCTGGTCGGGAGAACTTGACGGTCTTTATGAAATTATTGACCATGGAAAGGAAAAGCTGCTGGAACTTTCCGAAAGAATAAGATCTGAGCTGAACATCCCGACACTCAGGATAAGCTACAACAAAGTATTCGGTTATTATTTTGAGGTGACTAAAAAGTATTCGGAGATGATACCTGAGAGTTTTATAAGAAAGCAGACACTGGTAAATTCGGAAAGATTTATAAATCAGGAGCTAAAGGAGTTCGAAGATAAAATTTTTAATGCTGACGAAAAAATAGAAGATCTTGAGAACAAAGTGTTTGACAGTATTCTTGATGCACTTGGTGAGTTTATTGAGGGGATAAAGAAAAATTCAACAGTGACCGCGATCATTGACTGTCTCAATTCATATGCGGCCGTTGCTGAAACGAACAGATATGTAAGACCTGTATTCTCAGACAAAAAAGAGATCATAGTTAAGAACGGCAGGCATCCTGTAGTTGAACTTAACTTGAGATCAGGCACAGATTACATTCCTAACGATCTGACAGTTACCGAAGACAAGAATATACTTGTAATAACAGGTCCCAATATGTCGGGAAAGTCCACATTTCTGAGGCAGACAGCGCTGATCGTGCTTCTCGCGCAGGCAGGAAGCTTCGTCCCCGCGGATCATGCCGTGATCGGAATGGCGGATAAAATATTCACCCGTGTCGGCGCTTCAGACAATCTGAGCGGGGGAGAGAGTACTTTTCTTGTAGAGATGAACGAGACCGCGAATATTCTGAATAACGCCACGCCGGACAGCCTTATAATATTTGACGAGGTTGGTAGAGGGACAGCCACATTTGACGGGCTTAGCCTGGCGTGGGCAATTATCGAATATATTCATAATCAGCCGTCACTGAGATCAAGAACACTGTTCGCTACGCATTACCACGAGCTGACCGATATAGAGAGGATATGCCGGGGCGTAAAAAATTATCACGCAAGCGTAAGAGAGCATAAAGACGAAGTAATATTTATGCGGAAGATAATTGAAGGCGGAGCGGACAGCAGCTACGGTATTTATGTTGCAAAGCTTGCAGGTATTCCTAAGAAAGTACTGGATCGCGCCGGTGTGATACTGAACAATCTTGAAGAGAACGAACTGACCCCTGACTCAAAACCGGTCCTGGCGCTGGACAGGGGAAAAGACTCAGGCGGGATACAACCAAGTTTGTTCAGCCTGGAGAATGATGAACTCAGAACCGCGCTCAGAAATGTTGATATAGATAATACAACTCCGGTACAGGCACTTGGGATACTGAAAAAAATGCAGGAATTATTATAAATTATTATAAACGGGGAAAATGAGATGTTAAAAAAATCCGGCACCAAATACATATTCGTTACAGGCGGAGTGGTCTCCGCACTGGGAAAAGGGATCGCAGCGTCAAGTATAGGGCTTCTTTTAAAACAGAGAGGGCTTAAAGTCTCAATATTAAAGCTCGACCCCTACCTGAATCTAGATCCGGGAACGATGTCGCCTTTTCAGCACGGTGAGGTTTATGTTACAGAGGACGGCGCGGAAACTGATCTTGATCTTGGCCACTACGAGAGGTTCATTGATGTAAATATGACAAAGATGAACAACGCGACAGCCGGACAGATATACGAGAGCGTTCTTTCAAAAGAGAGAAGGGGCGATTATCTGGGCGGAACGGTTCAGGTTATACCTCACATCACCAATGAGATAAAAGAACGGATCAACAATGTGGCGAACGAAGGAAAACTTGATGTTCTTATAGTGGAGATCGGGGGCACGGTCGGCGACATAGAAAGTCTTCCTTTCATTGAGGCAATAAGGCAGTTCAGGTTCGATGCGGGAACTCAGAACGTGCTCTATATACATCTTACCTATATACCTTATATCGCCGCCGCCGGTGAATTGAAAACCAAACCGACACAGCATTCTGTAAAGAATCTTCTGGAGCTCGGGATTCAGCCCGATATACTTATTCCCAGGACAGAGCAGCCTATTCCAAAAAGTGCAAAGGAGAAGATAGCGCTTTTCTGCAATGTAGACAAAAAATGCGTAATAGAGGCAAGAGACCAGTCCTCAATATATCAGGTTCCTATCGAATTCAATGTCAACAAGCTCGACGATATTATCTGCGAAAGGCTTAAGATAGAAGCTCCCCAGTCCGATCTGGAAGAATGGAAGAAATATGTCAGGTATATTAAAACACCCGTGCATAATGTAAAAATCGCGATAGTGGGAAAATACATAGGACTCAAAGACTCATATAAAAGTATAATTGAAGCGTTCATTCATGCCGGCAGCGAGAACAGGGCCAAAGTCGAACTTGCATGGATCAACAGTGAGGAGGTTGAGCATAACGGGCCGGGAGATATACTGGCCGATGTTTCAGGAATACTTGTTCCCGGAGGTTTTGGGGACAGGGGGATTGAAGGTAAACTTCTGGCGGTGAAATATGCGAGGGAAAAGAAGATCCCGTTCTTCGGCATATGTCTTGGAATGCAGTGCGCTGTAATAGAATTCGCAAGAAATATCGGAGGAATGAAGAACGCCAACTCGACCGAGTTCGCAAGAAAGCTGAAATATCCTGTTATCGATCTCATGTCCGACCAGAAAAAGATCAAGAAAAAAGGCGGAACGATGAGGCTTGGAGCCTATGATTGCGATATTGATAAGGGAACGCACATGTATAACGCTTACGGTACTGCTCTCATTTCAGAAAGACACAGGCACAGATTTGAAGTGAATAACGATTATATCGGAACACTTGAAGATTGCGGGCTGATAATTTCAGGGAGGAACAAAGAGCTTAATCTGGTCGAGGCTGTGGAACTGCCTGACCATCCGTGGTTCGTGGGCGTGCAGTACCATCCGGAACTTAAATCAAGGCTGACAAAAGCCCACCCACTTTTCAGGGATTTTGTCAAGGCAGCAATGAACTATCAGAAGTAGGTGTCCTTGTTAAGCAAAGAGATACAATATCTTTTCGACAGAGGAATGTTCGGTATGAAGCTCGGGCTTCAGAACATTCTGTCTCTACTCGAATATACAGATACCGATTACGGTAAACTGAAATCTGTTCATGTTGCCGGTACTAACGGGAAGGGTTCGGTATCGAATATCATTTCTCATGTGCTTACTGCCTGCGGATATAAGACAGGTCTTTTTACATCCCCTCATCTGCAGAGATTTAATGAAAGGATCAAAATAAACGGCGCCGAGATCTCAGATGATGAGCTTTCGTATTATATCGGGTTTTTTAAAGAAGGGATAGAGAAGTTCAACTGTACTTTTTTCGAGGCCAACACAGCTATAGCAATAAGATACTTTATCGATAAAGAGGCAGATATCGCGGTTATAGAAACCGGCCTTGGAGGAAGGCTGGACTCCACCAATGTGATCAAACCTCTTGTTTCGGTCATAACAGGAATAGATTACGATCATCAGAAACAGCTCGGCAATTCGATAATCCAGATAGCAAAAGAAAAAGCGGGGATAATTAAGCGCGGCATACCTGTGGTTGTCAATACAAAAAGAGATCCTGTGAAGAAGATATTTACAAGGACAGCAATAAGGGAAGGTTCCGAAATTATTTTTGTGGATAAAAAGAAATTCATTTATCATAAAACCCGCGATGATCTGTCCGTCAGATTTTATTTTCGAGGGAAGGAGCTTGTTTCAGAAATAGCTCTTCTGGGGACTTACCAGGAGGATAATATTGCGACCGCGCTCACTGTCCTAAAAGTTCTTTCAAAAATGATCAGGATAGAACCGGAAAAACTGCAGGCTTCTCTTTCAGAAATTAAGGTTAAAGGAAGGATGGAGGTTATTTCAGAAGATCCGTTCGTACTGATCGATGCGGCGCATAACGAGGAGGGACTGGCCTGCCTAAAAAAATATCTTGACGGAACGGGGATGAGAATCCACATGATTTTTGGAACTGTGAAGGACAAGGACTACGAGAAAATATTAAGAGCAGTCTCAGAAATAAAAGCAAAAAAATATTATTCACAGGCGGACAATAAAAGAGCTCTCGAAATCGAATCGATCAGAAACTCGAGATATGTTGTCTGCGACAAATGTACCGGATTCTACAAAACTCCACTTCAAGCTTATAACGAGGCTGTTAGAAACTTCAGGAAAGGCGATATTATTGTCGTGACGGGTTCGCATTTTATTATTGGCGATCTGCTTAACAGTTTGAATATAAAAAATTAAATAGAGGAAGAAAAATGGAAGACATCCAGAAATATGATCTGAAAACGCTAAAAGGAATGTCGGTGCGCGACCTTACAGAAATAGCGATCAAACTGGGAATAGAAGATTACGCCACTCTTCTAAAACAGGAGCTGATCTTCAAGATCCTGGAAGGCAATACTCAGGAAGAGGAGATGCTGGAAGGCGACGGGCTTCTGGAAATTATTGCCCTGGACAAGGACAATAAATATGGTTTTTTAAGGTCGCCGAACACAAATTATCAGCAGGGTAAGAACGATATTTATGTTTCGCCCGCTCAGATAAAGAAATTCGGGTTGAGGACGGGGCATTATGTCAGCGGTCAGATAAGAGCTCCTAAAGAGGGCGAAAAATATTTTGCTCTCCTAAAGATCGATTCTGTAAATGAAACAGATCCTGAATACATTAAAAAAATTATAATGTTCGAGAACCTTACACCTCTTCATCCGAACGACAGATTCAAGCTCGAGAATAAAAGATTCGGTTATGAGAACGAGACTTTAAGGATACTCGATCTTTTCTCGCCTTTGGGTAAAGGGCAGAGGGCACTTATCGTATCTCCGCCTAAAGCCGGTAAGACAACTATTATGCGCCAGATAGCTAACGCGATAGCTGAGAATCATCCTGACGCAAAGATAATGATGCTGCTTGTGGATGAAAGGCCGGAAGAGGTAACAGAGATGCAGAGAAGCATCAAAGGCGAGGTTATATTCTCGACTTTTGACGAGAAGCCGGAAAAACACATATCTGTTGCCAGAATGGTGCTCGATAAAGCCAAAAGAGAAGTCGAATACGGCAAAGACGTGGTAATACTTCTGGACAGTATAACAAGGCTGGCAAGGGCCTACAACGCCGCCGCGCCTCACAGCGGCAGGATACTTTCGGGCGGTGTGGATGCCAACGCCCTATACGAGCCAAAACGTTTTTACGGCGCCGCCAGAAATATTGAGGAAGGCGGAAGCCTGACGATAATCGCGACAGCGCTGGTGGATACAGGCAGCAGGATGGACGAGGTTATATTCGAAGAGTTCAAAGGTACAGGTAATCTTGAACTCGTACTGGACAGAAGGCTCGCTGAAATGAGGATATATCCAGCTATAGACATCAATAAGTCAGGCACAAGAAAAGAGGAGCTGCTGCTTGAAACGCTTACTCTGAACAAGATATGGATATTGAGAAAGATGCTCGCTCCCATGACAAATATTGAATCAATGAAATTCATGAAAGAGAAGATAAATCAGACAGACACAAATCAGGAACTCTTTAAAATGATGACGAGCGGCAGCTCGCTATAAATAAGGGGAAAATTTGACAATTTTAAAAAAATACTGGCCGCAACTGATATTTCTTTTTATCACGGTAGTTCTTTTCTATGAATTCCTGTTCTCGAACGGTGTATTGTTCAGCTCCGACCAGCTTGAAAGCGGTATATTCTTCAGAAAATTCTATTCCGAATTCGTAAAGGAACACTGGGAAATACCTCTATGGGACAGGTTTATTTCCTGCGGACTGCCTTTCGTTGACGCAACACACGGAGATACCTTTTATCCCGCTGCTGCGCTTCAGTTCTTTCTGCCTATGCACAGGGCTCTTGGGCTGAAACTTGTGATCCATGTTTTTCTTTCCGGCGCTTTCATGTTCATTTTTTTAAAGAATTACGGACTAAGGAAGATAACCGCGTTTGCCGGGGCGGTGGCATACATGACAGCTCCTATGATAGTCACTCTGGTCTATCCCGGGCACGACGCCAAGATGTATGTGGCCGCTCTTCTCCCGCTGGGTTTCAATTTTTTGTATAAAGCTCTCGAAGATGGAGGTAAAAGGAATTATTTTTACTTCGGCGCGGTAGCCGGATTCATGATCCTGTCGTCGCATCTTCAGACGACATACTTCGCCTTGTGGCTTTATTTCTTATATATGTTTTACAGGATCATAAATGGTCTTGTTTCAGGAAAACCTGCCTCAAAGACAGCTTCTGTTTTCGGGCTTTTCTGGACAGGTATTATCCTCGCGCTTATGATAGGCGCGGTTCAGCTGATCCCGCCTTATATGTACACAAAGGAGTTCTCTATAAGAGGAACGGAAGCAAAAACATCTTTCAGCCACGCGATCTCATGGGGCATTCATCCGGAAGAAGCTTTCTCTCTTATTGTGCCTGAATTTTGCGGAGAGAACCGTATGTCTCATGCTCAGACTTACGAAGAACAGAAAAAAGTTGCAGAGGAGGGAGGCAATTCCTACTGGGGAAGAAATCCTTTCAAGCTCAACAGCGAATATTCAGGCGTAATAATCATATTTTTATCAGTTCTGGCTCTGATTTTCTACAAAGGCAATAAAAGAAGAGATGTTATATTCTTTTTTTCGTTCGCTGTGTTTACCCTGCTGTACTCCCTGGTCGACCACACACCTGTTTTTAAGATCGCGTATACTCTGATCCCAGGCGTTAAAATGTTCAGAGGTCAGGGTATGATACTCTTTCTTCTGACTTTCTCGATTTCGGTAATGTCGGCCCTTATGCTGGATCATATAATTTCAGTCAGAGAGGAAGGAAAACAGGCGGGAATAGTGAGACTTTTAGTGTGGGTATTACCGGTAATTTTTGTTGCAGGCATGATCAAATATTTTGCGTTTTCATCTGTTATCGGATTATACGGATCCGTTTTTGATCCGCCCCATATGCCTTCAGAGGAATATCTGAGCGTAATAAAGACAGGGATAATATCATGCATGCTCCTTATATTGCTGACATCTGCTGCCGTATTTCTGTTCCTGAAAAACAAATTCAGTCCGGCTGTCTTTATCATCTTAATATCATCTTTTATCTTCGTCGATACCTACAGGATAAACTCGAAATTCATCAAGACAGTTGACAAAGAAGGCCTCGGAATAAAATTTACCGATATTGAACTTACAAAACAGCTTAGAGCGCTTGAAGAAAGAGAGGGTCATTTCAGAGTTTTCGACCTTAACATGTTCGGGGCCAACCAGCTTCCTATTCACGGAGTTTCCACGCTGACGGGTTTTCATGATAACGAACTCAGATGGTTCAGGAAATTCAGAGGAATAAATGATGAAGGTGTTAATACCGATAAGAATCTTACATATAATTTGAACAGCTATTACGATAACAATTTCCTTAATTTAGCCGGAGTACGTTTTCTGATGTATAAACCAAAGGATTCTAAAGGCGAAATACTCCCTAACAGGAATTATTTACCAAGAGCTTTTACGGTTTCAGACTATGTAGTCATTGAGGAGGAAGACAGGATAACAGATATGCTTAAGTCGGAGTTCGATCCTTTCGAGACCGTTATACTGGAAAAGAAACCGGTCTTTGAGATTCAGAATTTTGATTCCGCCGCGGCGGGAGATGTGCTGAGTTACAGATACGCGGGCAATGAGATCGAACTTGATGTAATAATGAAAAGGAACGGTATTGTAGTTATGACAGACAATTATTTCCCTTACTGGCATGCTTATGATGAATCAGGCAGAGAGATAGAGATATATAAGGCTTACCTGACCTTCAGGGCAGTTGAATTGCCTGAGGGACGGCACAGGATCACTTTCAGATATATATCAAAACCGTACAATACTTCAAAAGTTCTGACATTAATTGGATTGCTTTTCTCTATAGGAATCATTATTATACCGCGTTTTATGAAAGGAAGAATTGGAATAGAAAAAAATAAAAAAGAGGAAGAAAAATGATCAACAATCTGTTCTGGCTTGCGCCCGCAGGTTCAGTACTGGCCCTGATCTTCGCGGTCTACTTCTACAAAAAGCTTATGGCTGAGGAAGAGGGTACCGACAAAATGAAAAAGATCGCGGCTCATGTCCGCGCGGGAGCGATGGCGTATCTTAAACAGCAGTACAAGGTAGTAAGCATCGTGTTCATAGTTATGGCAAGTATATTCGCCGTAATGGCTTACATTTTCGATATTCAGAACGAATTCGTCTGGTTCGCTTTCCTTACCGGAGGATTTTTCTCCGGCCTTGCCGGTTTTTTCGGTATGAAGACCGCCACTTATGCTTCAGCGAGGACAGCCTGGGCGGCCAAAAAATCCTTAAACGACGGATTGAGGGTAGCTTTCAGATCCGGAGCGGTAATGGGCCTTGTTGTAGTAGGTCTGGGACTACTAGACATATCTTTATGGTTCATAATCCTTAATTATTTTGTTGAAGGCGCCGATCCGGCCCACAGAGTTCTGGCCATAACGACTACAATGCTCACATTCGGTATGGGGGCATCCACTCAGGCGCTGTTCGCGAGGGTGGGCGGAGGTATATTCACGAAAGCCGCGGATGTAGGAGCCGATCTTGTTGGTAAAGTCGAGGCGAATATACCGGAGGACGACCCGAGGAACCCCGCAACTATAGCGGACAATGTCGGCGACAATGTCGGCGACGTTGCCGGAATGGGCGCTGACCTATATGAATCATACTGCGGTTCTATACTGGCTACCGCTTCTTTAGGAGCAGCCATATTTGTAGGCACGAGCGATCTTGAAATGCAGATGAAATTCGTAATTACTCCAATGGTTATAGCTGCGGTCGGTATTATTTTATCGCTCATCGGGATATTTATGGTTAAAACCAAAGAAGGCGCAAATCAGAGGGAACTTCTCGCTTCTCTCGGAAAAGGAGTTAATGTAAGCTCTGTCCTTATCGCGGTTTCGTCATTTTTCCTTCTGAAACATCTCGGGCTTAACAATTATACGGGAATATGGGGATCGATAATTACAGGTCTTGTTACCGGCATTGTTATTGGCAAAGCCACTGAATACTATACCTCACATTCTTTCAGACCTACCCAGAATGTAGCAGACAACGCGAAGACAGGTCATGCAACCGTTATAATCTCCGGGATCGGACTTGGAATGCTTTCGACCGCAATACCTGTTCTGGCAGTATCGGCGGGAATATTTTTGTCATTTATGTTCGCGGCTTCCTGGAGCATGGAGAACATCACGATGGGTCTTTACGGAATCGGTATCGCCGCGGTCGGTATGCTTTCCACCCTTGGAATAACGCTGGCGACAGACGCTTACGGACCCATAGCCGACAATGCGGGAGGCAACGCAGAGATGAGCGGCCTCGGGGCTGATGTAAGAAAAAGAACTGATGCCCTGGATGCTCTCGGCAACACTACGGCCGCGACAGGTAAAGGTTTCGCGATTGGGTCCGCGGCCTTGACAGCCATGGCGCTTTTAGCATCTTATGTAGATGAGATAAAGATCGCAATGCACAGAATGGGTATCCATACCCTTAAATTCGCTGATAACATATCTATCGATTCGGCTACTCTGCCCGATTTCATGAAGCATTTTAACGTAACTCTAATGAATCCGATAGTTCTGATAGGAATTATGATAGGCGCGATGATGGCTTTCATGTTCAGCGGCCTGACTATGATGGCTGTGGGAAGGGCCGCGGGCGCTATGGTGGACGAAGTCAGAAGGCAGTTCAAAGAAATAAAAGGAATTATGGACGGCTCGGGAGAACCTGATTACGCCCGCTGCGTGGCTATATCTACAAAGGGAGCCCAGAAAGAGATGATGCTCCCGTCACTCCTCGCCATAATAATACCTATCCTTACAGGCTGGCTCTTCGGAGTGGCCGGGGTAATGGGACTTCTGATAGGAGGAACATCATCAGGATTCGTACTCGCTATTTTTATGGCGAATTCAGGCGGAGCCTGGGATAATGCCAAGAAATATATAGAGGAAGGCAATCACGGCGGTAAAGGTTCTGATGCGCATAAGGCTGCGGTTACAGGGGATACGGTCGGCGATCCTTTCAAGGATACTTCCGGTCCCAGCCTCAACATCCTTATCAAGCTGATGAGTATGGTGTCGATCGTAATGGTCGGACTGACCGTAGGCTACAGCTTATTTTAAACTGAACAAAAAACCCCGAAAATTTTCGGGGTTTTTTGTTCTTCTAAAGTTCCTTCTTATATATCGTCTGGGTAGGATAAGCGAAGCTCAGGCCGTTCTCGTTGAACCTTCTTAAAATCTCCAGATTGACCTTAGACTGAACACCGAGTATGTCAGCACCTTTTTTTATATAGAATATGAAGATGATGCCTAGATTAAAATCGCCCCAGTTGTTAAAAGAAATTATCCTGTCAGGCTCCAGCGCATCATGGTTTGCATCAACGATCTGGCCGAGTATTTTCATAGCGAGGTCCATTTTATCAGGGGATGTCTCATAAGTCAGACCCAGGTTCAAAGTCACTTTTCTGGACGGCTCTGCAGAGATGTTTTCAATGCTCGATTCAGAAAATTTCGAGTTAGGAATGGTGATTATCCTGTTCTGAAGCGTTTTTATGCGGGTGCTTCTGATGCCGACCTCAATGACGAATCCGTCGTGTCCGCCAATTATTACCCTGTCGCCTATCTGGAAAGGCTTGTCAATAAAGACCATGACACCGCCGAATATGTTTTTTACCGTGTCCTGAGCGGCCAGAGCCAGAGCGAGACCTCCGATTCCCAGACCTGCTATTAAAGCCATTATATCGAATCCGGCGTTATCAAGCCCTACAATTACTCCGACGATCCAGAGTATGCCCTTTACACCTTTCCTGAGCACCGGAACTATCTGATCGTCGAAGGTATTCTCAGTCTTCTCCGTAATTGGAACTATAATTTCTGAAAATATTGCGTCGACCGCTCTTACTATCAGCCATGTGAGGTTCAAGATGGCGGTGAATGTGAAAGCGTGTGAAAGCATTTTATCTATGCCCGGGGTAAAACTCAGTCTCATAAGCCCGTACCAGATACCGCCCAGGATTATGCCGAATACCACCGGTTTCTCTATCACTTCCAAAAGAACATCATCGAGCTTGGTTTTGGTCTTAGAAGTTAGTGTCTTAACTATGTTCTTGAAAAACCAGTAGATCACTTTTGCGAAAATAAAGCCGCCGAGCATGAAGAGCAGGGAATAGAACCAGTTCTCAACCGTGTTGCCGTAAAAAGTTTGAGAGAAAAAATCAGACATAAATAACTCCGTTTTTTTGCAAAATATAATTAAAACAGGTTCGGAAAGTCAATACCTTCGTTACACTTTTCCGACAGGCGCGAGATAGATCACGAACTCGTCCTTACCGTCCGCGTCAACGAAACTGTCGCACTTCTTCTGGTCGTAAGCGCCTATTCCGCAGGTGCCGCATCCGACCGCTTCGCAGGCAAGGTACAGATTCTGGCACAGATGTCCCGCGTCGAGCGCTATCAGTTTTGCCGATGCGTCGATGTATCGCCATTCTGTCCTGTACGGGATAGTTGTCCAGATAAAATAAACTGCCGCTTTCCAGAACTGTTCGAGCGTGGCTTCATCAAGTGCTTTTTCCATGCCTTTAACATATTTTTTTTCGAGACACATCGCATGCTCCAACGGCAAATATCTGTAAAGACCCTTTTCTATTCCTTCAACATTCCATACAAAAAGATAGGTCTCGAAAGGATGTCTCGCGCCGCCGGAAGGTACTGTGCGGAAAGTGTATTTTTCAGCCTTTTTCTTTACCCCCTGAGTAGCGTAAAGTAAAAACGACAGTTCCTCGAAACCGAGCTTATCTTTTTTGTATTTCCTTCTGCTGCATCTGTTGAGTATAGCCTGCCTGAGACTTAATTCTCCGATGTTCTTCCATTCGTCTGGCATCATCAGCTTGATCACAGTGCCTTCTTTGGCAGTATAAGGTTTCTCCAGGGGTGGAACCGGCATTTTTTTAGCCTGATCGGAACTTCCGAACTCCAGAATGTCCCAGTTTGATTTTAAGAAACTTCTGTTCCTTCCCGTCTTTGTATCTGCCATTTTAAAACCTCTCAAGTTCATTATAGGATTTTCGGTACAAAAATAATAAGACCGGTTACAACTGAAACGCAGGCTGCCACAAGCACCGCGGCGGCGCAGATGTCCTTTATCTTTCCTATCGCCTCATTAAAATCGGGGGAGAGAACATCCGCTATTCTCTCGACTGCGGAATTTAATATCTCTGCCATTATAACAAAGCCCGAAACTAATAAAATATGGATCCATTCATGCGAGGAGATCTTGTATATGAATCCAAGTACTAAAATTATTGTAAGTACGGATAACTGGATCCTGAAATTTGCTTCTTCTCTGAGCATGGAAATAAAACCCTGAGCCGCGAATCTGAAGCTGTATAGCCTTTTTAATAAAAAATTACCGTCCTTCTTTCTGCTGTTCATTTATTTTCTCCTAGAAATTGAAAGTCAGATACAAACCGAACCTGCCGTCAGATACCTCAGGCATCAATACTATTTCACTTTTACTTTTATTGAAAGGCCGCCAGCTTTCTAGCGGTTTGAATCTGTAAACAAGGTTGGCGCAGAGCATACCTATTCCGGCTGCGGCTATCACATCGCCGGTCCAGTGCTCATTGTGGATAATCCTGAGTGCGCCTGTACCCGCGGCAATAACAAACCCGCTGTACGCGGCGAGTTTGTTCGTTTTCTTGTACTCGTGCCAAAGGATCATCGCATTGGTAAAAGCAATATTTGTGTGATTCGACGGAAAAGATAATCTGTCCTCTCCGTTAGGGCGGAGTTTGCCGGTCGTGTACTTGAGTCCCTGAGTAACAGCCTGGGAAGCCAGATTCGCTAAAGCCGTATACTTAACACGGTCGAAGAAGGAGTTGTAAGCTTTTACCCCGCACCAGTCGAAAATAAACACGCCTCCCGCTGGGGCAATAGCCGTAAAATCATCAATATCTCTTCCGAAACTGCTGTTGAATTTCTGCTCCATTTGTTGCTGAATATCTTTTTCAAGAGAGCTTCCGCTGATCAACGAGCCGGCCGTAATAAGTACAAGAGGCACTACACAGACCGTTAAATGTGTTCTTGAGATCACACTGTCAGCCTGACAGTAGATTAAACAGGTTGAGGACAGAAAAAGAAACAGTATGAAGCAAAGGGTTCTCATATTAAGAAATCAACTCCTTGTTCACCGGAGTAATGATAAATAAATGCGGAGTCTAAATCAAGATAAATTCCTTCTTCGGTTCATATTCTCAGAAGCTTTCTTAACAGACTTCTCCGAAGGTTTTCTTACAAAAGACTTTTTAACTTCCTTTACGGGATTGTTATTTATCAGCGGGTAGGGATGTTCTTCAATTACCGGAATCTTCTTCGATATAAGTTTTTCGACATCTCTCAGATACGCTTTCTCTTCCGCGTCACAGAACGAATAGGAAGTCCCTTTTGCTCCGGCTCTTCCTGTCCTTCCTATTCGGTGGACATACATCTCAGCTATGTTGGACATTTCGAAGTTTATTACATATTCAAGATTGTCTATGTCAATACCCCTTGCAGCTATGTCTGTTGCAACGAGCACGCGCGTAGCCTGGGATCTGAAGTTCGACAGAGCTCTCTGCCTTGCGTTCTGAGCCTTATTTCCGTGAATGGCTTCAGCTGTTACATTCATTTTCTGGAGCACCCTGACCACTTTGTCGGCTCCATGCTTAGTTCGGGTGAATACCAGGGCGGTTTTTATCTTTCCGTCCTTTAAGATATCCACAAGCAGCTTGTTCTTGTTCACCCTGTCCACGAAATAGACATACTGATCTATAGTGTCGACAGTCGATGATACCGGAGTTACCGATACTTCGGCCGGGTTTACAAGTATCGTTCCCGCAAGTTTGATTATATCATCAGGCATGGTTGCTGAGAAGAACAGCGACTGTCTTTTTTTCGGAAGTAAGGCGATCACTTTTTTAATGTCATGAATAAAACCCATGTCGAGCATTCTGTCTGCTTCGTCGAGAACGAAATATTCAATATCTTTAAGCGAGACATATCCCTGACCAATAAGGTCCAGGAGCCTGCCCGGAGTAGCTATGATTATATCCACACCGCTTTTTAGAGCACATACCTGCACATACTGGCTCACTCCGCCGAAGATCACTTTGTTCTTAAGGTTCAAATGCCTTCCGTATGAATTGAAACTTTCCTCTATCTGAATTGCTAGTTCTCTGGTAGGCGTAAGGATCAGCCCTCTTACTTTTCTCTTTTTTTCAAAAGTCTGTTTTGCGCTCATCATCTGCAGGATAGGTACTGCGAAAGCCGCTGTTTTTCCCGTTCCTGTCTGCGCGCAGCCGAGCAGGTCTCTTCCTTTAAGTATGAGCGGTATGGCCTTTGACTGTATCGGCGTAGGTATCGTGTAGCCTTCCTCTTCTATAGCTCTCAAGACCGGTTCGATCAGATTTAATGTGTTAAATGAAGCATTTTCCAAATTCTTTTCCTCTTTGTGTTTTTTTTATGCTTTTTTGATTAATTTAAAACCCGTTTAAAATAATTCTGACCGAATATACGCAATATAAAGCGGAATAGCAAGGTATATAAACGGTGCGGGGATTTACAAATACGGCAAATAACCTAATAAAATTGATAAATTCACTCCGCCGTAAGTTTTTTCCGGATTGATATCGGCATAGAAGATAATACTGAATCCGACAAAATGCAGCGTATTGACATCGAAGTGAACTTCAAGAGGCAGTCCGACTGTATCGAACCTTAATTCTTCATAATAATCATAGAGCATTTCGCTATAGAGCAGGTCCCCTCTGTACGTTCCGCCTGTATAGCTTAAACCTGCGAGAAAGGATACGCTTACTTTGCCATTAATTGGCCTTAGGCCGTAAAGAAGTCCCAGCTCCCAGAGTTCGCCATTCGGTTTTGGTCCGGAAACATCCGTCTCTTCCGCATGGAGGCCCCTGAGCTTAAAGGTCCGGTCGTTCTTTGAGTAATTTACAAAAGCATTGAAGTCTGTCAGGCAATCATCAGTAGTGTGCAACGAACCTACACCTACGCCGACCCATATGAAACTGTCATCATTTTGCTCTCCCATAAGGCTGAAAGCGTTCAGGCATGATGCGGTGAAGATCAGGAACAGCAGGGAATACTTCAATTTACCTCTGTTTTTGACTAAACATGCTCATTAAATTTATGCAGAAATGAGACTTTTTGCAACGGATAAATCAATTACTCCAAACCTGCTTATTATGATCCCATTTAAGGTTGAGCACTTCAGGATCTATGACCGGTATGATGAACTTTTTTATATCAGAGATAATTTCACTGAAGAATTCGGGGATGTCCTCTTGCCTGATCTTGTTCCGGAAAGCTTTCCACTGCATCTGTTTATTAACAGGAAACTCATCGGTGAAAGCGATTATGTCGGCTGATAGGCCAGTCTTTCTGTGATTGAAAGTTATTTTAACCGCTTCTGACAATTTCTGTATGTCGAAATCGAAACTGTGCGACATATTCCATATGTCATAAAAATCTTTCATCCTGCTGTTCTGATTTCCCAACTGGGTCATAGCTTCGAATTTTTCAGCTATCACACTTTCTTTAGTATAGATCTTAATACTTGGATTTGAGAAATTCAGAATAACAGGAAATTCTACTGAATCTGGTTCCGGATAAATAATATCGTTGAATCCGACATCGACTTGTATATCGATTTTCGCAGTATCCAGTTTTCCCTTAAAAGTAACTCTGACTCCGTGATAATCGGCATCTTCTTTTATCAGCATTGTCATAACAGTTTCAGGAAAGAACTCAAGGCCGTCATCCTCTACCTCAGTCATCAGGATGCTTTTAAAAATTTTTCTGATATTTTGTTCTGAATTATCCGTTGTTCCGAGCAGATCGATATCCTGAGTGGGCCTGAATTTACCACTGTTCCAGACTTGAAATATCAAAGCGCCTTTCAATATGAAAGTACTAGCATATTCAGACCTCGAAAGTCTGTACAGGAATCTTTCCGTAGCATAGAAATTGAGCATATCATTAAAAGTACGGTTCAGCGACCTGGTTTTATTTTTTAGTCTTTCCTTTACTGAAAAAGCCATATTCTTTATCTGCTTCATATTACTGTCTCCAGATAAGGCTGCATTATTTTCTCTACTCTGCATGTTTTTGCGTATTTTGTTATCAGATTAAGATTCATTCTGCCCCTCTGCCTGTAGAATTTTAGGGCTTCAATTGCCACATCAAGTCCGATCTTGTTTCTGAATCTGAAGCAGTCAACGAGCGTTTTTTCCGGGTCGTAAACATTTATCTTTACTCCGTCGATTATCTTTTCCTCTATGCCTTCAAGATAAGTATTTTCAGAAAGCCGGTGAGACCTTATCGGCGGGTACTCCGGAAGTTTTATTCTGGAATGTGTCGGAACAGCTATATAAACTTCATAAGGTATCTGTGTTGTCATTTTATGATAGTACAGGGCGGATATTAGAAAAATGACTGCTTGTGGAAAAAGGGAGCAGACACTGATTATATCATGTTCGCTTTCAATAGGCATTGACCTCAGTCTATAGATGCCTCTTGCAAGTTTCTCAATAACGCCTTTCTCAAGCATCGAATAAAGCATATACCTGGTTATACCGGACCTTACTGCATCGGACATTTTCATTTGACCGCCGTGATCTTTGAATATTTTTGCTGCTTTGTTCATTGTTTTCATTCAGACAAACCTTACCAACTTATATGTAACATGGTAAAATATGTCTGATTATAACCTTAAAGTCAAGAGAAATATTAGAAATATTCAGACAAATCCTACCAACTTGCTTGCAATTATCTACACTTTGTCTGATTATTTACCTTTATAGTCCAGCTTGTTGTACTCTCAAATATGGAAAGCATAAATTCTGTACTGATTAAGCAGGATGTTCAACAGTCTGAAAGACTTATAAAGCTGAATGAAGTTGCTATCTCACAGATGAGATCACTGATGTCGAGCAGGAGCATGAAGAAACTGATAAACTAATTCACCCTTTTATACCTGAATACTGCGTAAGTGCATTTGTTATTGCTCAAAAGGGTGAGCCCTGTCAAAGTCGGGCCGGTAATTATTATGACTGCCGTATTCCTGCCACCAGCCGTTGTAGAGCCCGAGCTTTTCCATCTCGTCGGTGACAAGGTTGTACTCACCTTCTGTGATCCTGCAGTTCAGGTATAGCGGGTTTAGAGGGCGCGGCGGGTAATACTGCGACATTACCGAAAGAGAAACTTCGGGCGATATTTTTTCTGCTATAAGCTTCAATACCCCTATGCTGTTCGATACGAGGTTGGGAAGGACAAGATGTCTTATAATGAGCCCGCTTTGAGCGTATCCGTTTTCATTGACGGTAAGGAATGATCCTTTCTGCCTGTACATTTCCTTTATGGCATTTAAGGTTGCTTCAGGATAATCATCAGCCTGAGAAAGTTCATATGACAGGACCGGATCGCCGTATTTGAAGTCGGGAAGATAGACATCGACGACGCCTTCAAGCTTCTTTAAAGATTCAATTTTATCGTAACCGTTTGAATTATATACAATGATCGGGTTATATGATCTTTTACGAAGTTCATCGATAATCGAAAGCATTTGCGGGATCTGGTGAGTAGGGGAGACGAATCCAAGTGCCGGAATGCCCGTATCTAGAACGGCGATAATTTTACCGACAGTTTCTTCGAGCGTCTTCTCAAATCTTTCGGCTTCGACCTTATTATCGCTGATCTGATGATTCTGGCAGTAAACGCACTGCAGGTTACAGTGCGCAAAGAACACATTGCATATCCCTTTCGGGCCGCTTACCGGGGGTTCCTCTCCCTTATGGATGCAAATCGAGGAGATATAGATCTTATCATCGAGCCCGCACCAGCCTTTTTCTCCATTCGCGCGGTCAGCTCCGCAGTTGCGGGGGCATAATGTGCAGTTGTTAAGGCCGTTCAAGCAGCTTTCTCAAATAGTCCATATCTATGTTAGGGCAGGTCTTGCCCTGCTCTTGAGCCGTGTCATACTCGTAGTGCCCCCGGATGGCTTTAATTCCGTATTCGGCGGTGAGTCGTTTGACCAGTCTGCGGAGCGAATCGAACTGCCTTGAACTGAAAGTTCTGTCCCCGACCAGGCAGATACCTATTGTATTGTCATTGTGAAGCCGCACATGCGCACCGGCCTTTACAACAGGACGGCCTTTTTCGATCCTGCCGTCAGAGCCGAAATCCGGTGTTTTATTTTTCCACGAGAGTCTGGTAGGATAGGAGTTCGTAATTATAAAGTGATAACCGATATCGTCCCAGCCGAGCTTTTTGTGCCACCGGCTGAAAAGAGATTTCCCGCCGTACTCAGTCGCACTGCAGTGAACGACTATCGTGTCTATCTTGCGGGTGTTCATTTTCCGAATCTCATTTTAAGATTATTAATGATATCTTTTAAGAGTTTAACATCAGTATCTTTCATGATTGCATTTTTAATGTTTTGGGGTGCGTTAACGAATATCTCGCCGTTGATCTTCATTGCGATCTTTGCATAATTCAAAAAGGAGTTGTTGTCATGTTTTTTATAGAACAGATATTTAGCCAAAGCTGTCGCGTATTTCTGCGCAGTGTTCGAATAACCTTTTCCGTAAAGCAGAACTATATCCTGTCTGAGCTGATTAAGAGCAGGTGTATAGTCGCTGTTGAAATTAATGGTCATGAACAGATTTGCCCTATTGAAGAGAGGCGCGTTCTTGTCGTAATCTTCCATAAGTTTATATATAATGTCAAAATCAACCGGTTTATCGTCAGACAGACGGTTAATAGTATTTATCAAAAGCTCGTTCGTCAGTATCTCGACAGGTGCCTCTTTCTGGATCTGCATTTCCTCTCTTACAGAGTAAACAAGGTCAAGGAACCTGTCTTCCGATATGTTAAGCTCCGCGAAATACTGTCTGGTATAATCGAATATCTCGTTTATCGTGTAGTTCTTCAGGAATGATTTGATATAAAATGTCAGGCTTTCGGTATCCTCGCCTCTTTTATGTCCGTTCATAGAAATGATATAGGAGGTCAGGTATTCCATCATGTCATTGAACTTTCCGGCTTCGATGTAAAGGTTTACTATGTTCTGATAAACTTTGCTTATGCTGCTTCGCACGCCCGTTTCTATGCTTATGAGCATCACAAGGTCGTTAATAATCTCCTGGATAGGGTCTTCGAGTTTTATCCTGATCTTGGATCTGTGCTCAATAAGATTGATTATACTGAACAGAAAGCTGTAGTTAACATCAAAAACGAAAGCCTTATTAGCCTCATCAACCGCCTTTCTGAACATATTGTTCTTTTCAAGAAATTCCGAATATGCGTCTCTGGTGAAGAAAATAAAAACCGGGAACCTGTTGTCCTGATAAAAATCTATCGCCCTCTGAAAAAACCTTTCAACCTCTTCGGTATATGAACTCTTATCGTAATGAAATCCCATTATAAGATACGATCTTGCCGCATAGACCTTATCCTCCGCATTTCTCAGGCTGTTGAAGTGTTCTGTAAGAAGTTTTTCAAAAGCGGCGGGGTCGTCATTGTAGTTCTTCCTGCGCCGGTTGTAAAGGTCATACATTTTAAGATACTGATTCACCGTTTTGAGCTTCGGGTTTGATGATGTGAATTTAATGAGCTCGTCAAGATATGTATATTCGCCCCTGTGATTGAAGGCCTGGTGCATTGCATATACCATCAGCTCAACAACAGTATCTCTGCGATCGGGATCATCCAGTCCTTTTTTAAGACGGTTAATTATTTCTGCCGATTCATCGAAGTTTTCCGCAAAGTTCAGGTCTATTAGGTTCACAACATCCGTCTCGAAAGAAAATTCTTCCTGAAGACTGTATTTTGAAAGCTGGCTTCTGTACTCTTCGATCAGATGCTGGTTGCTTTCAGGCACAAGGTTCTTGAAGATCAGATAAATAGCCTCATAAAGCAGTTTTAATCTCAGCCTGTCATTTATTGTCACCTTGTATATCAAAGTCTGGTAGAGTTCGATCAGGTTAGGAATATCTCTGTTCTTTATAAGGCCGTTCTTTACGACTTCTATTTTCTCCATTACATCGACATTGATGTTCTTATGCCCGGCAAGACTGTGTGCAAAACGGTAAAGCCTCATGGTAGTGTCTTTCATGTCAATATCGGTGAAAACAAGCGAGGATATTTTCCTGTGATAGTGCTTTATCTCGTCGTCTCCGGATGACTTTATGACCATCCTTTTTAAAATATCCTCTGTAATCGAATAGTAGTTAGCGTTCTCTCCCTGTGTTTTTATAAAATAGTTTTCGAACACCCGGTCCAATATTTCCCTTACCTGGGGCACCCCGATATCACTTATCGCGGCTATCTTTTCAACAGTCAGGGGAACAAGCGAAACGCAGAGAGTTTTCAGCACCGCGAACTCCTCGGCGCTAAGATCCCGGGGATTGAACATTATTTCGCTCTTTATAAAATCGTTTAGTATATCTTCGAATTTCGTGGAAGTTTTATATGAATAACCGCTGTATGTTCTTACTATAATGTTGTTCGCATAAAGCAATTTTAGTATATTTATAAGTCTCTGGATGCTGTTGCCTGTTACATTCTGAAGTTTCGAGTAAAAGAATTCCGGTGCGTCCTTTATATTTGAAAAATATGTGTTCACAATTTTTCGTATCTGCTCAAGGTTGAGATTGGGTATTGTTATTACGGATCTGGTATCACTGGCCGCATTCAATATGTTGTGCAGAGCCTTCCTGTTCGACCTTATCTTCCTGGGGTTGACTGTGAGAACTATGAAGATATTGAGGTCTTTATAGAATCTGCTCAATATCAGGTTTATAAAGTCCAGAGAGAATTTATCCGCGAATTCAATGTTGTTTAGAGCAATGACAAGCATATTGCGCGGTGAGATGTCATTTATAAACTTCTCCATTACCGGGAATATGTCCGGAATATCAGTTTCTTTTATTTCTTCAGTACCGTAGAAAAGCCTGTCAATAAGTTTTGTGTCAGCATTACCGTTCCTGATTATATTGCCTATGGACATAATCAGGTTCTTTAAAGGTTCAAGATTGTCCCTGTCCGGTTTCTCCAGAAAGTTGATCTTATAAAAATCGTGATTTGTAAGCTGGCAATGTATTTTGAATTCTTCAACCAGTTTTTTCTTGCCCGATCCGGATTCTCCAGTGATCACGATAAATTTCTTTTTACCTGTTTTTTCTTTTGATGAGTTGAATACTGATAAAATAGTGTTATATTCATTTTCTCTAAATACTGTTGTGTCGGAGAAAGTCGATCTTGTACTGTATGATGATATTATGTCGTATTTTTTTTTAAAGATCTGATTCATTGAAGATATAGCGTCGTTGGCAGAATTGTACCTTCCCACAGGTTCAACATCCAGAAGTTTTCTTATAAACTTCTTAAAATCCTGATCTTCTATCCTGTTTATCTTATCTAGAATTATCATTTCGTCGAATTTCACTCTTTTATCAAAAAATTCATGGATAGTTGACGAAGGAGTGTAAACGAATTCAGAATTCAGAAGGTTGGCGAGTATCAGTCCCGCTGAAAAAAGATCGCTCCTTGAATCGATCGTGCTGGAGCCCCTTATCATTTCCGGCGACATATAGTTCAGAGTTCCTGCGTAATTATAATTCGGCGTGTCGAATTGGGTGGTGAGACCGAAATCGGTGATCTTGACCGTGAACCCGTCGAATTCTTTTTTTACCAGTACATTATTCGGCGAAATATCGTAGTGTATAAAATTGTTGGAGTGAAGATAGCTCAGACCGCTCAAAAGCTGATAGAAAGATTCAAGCTTCATCTCTTTTGAGTTGTAAAGCTGATTGAATGTTATAAAGTTGCCGTCAGGAATGAATTCAAGCGTGAAATAATAATTTCCCAGATCGGGATCATAACCGAAATCATAAACTTTAGCTATGTTCTTGTGATTTAATGCGCACATGAGCCTGAATTCGTTCTTCAGCCTCTGGATTTTTTTCTGCGTCGAATGCCTGTTCAGCAGTTTCAGGGCCAGCTGGTTCCCGTTGTAGTCCTCAACAAGATAAACGGTGCTTGAACCGCCTTTTCCGAGCTTTCGGATGACTTTATACTTGTTGTCTATACTGGTGATTTTATCAGCTTCCAAAAATGTCCGCCTACATCTTATCTATTAACGGTATGTTGAGTATGTCAAGGCATCTTCTGAATATTCCCTCGAGGGCGATCAGAAGAGTTACTCTCGCTTCGGCCACGCCGCTTTCCTCGCCGACTATGCGGTTTACCCTGTAGAACCTGTTAAAATCTTTAGCAGTATCGATAAGGTAGGAGGCGATCACTGACGGTTCATGTTCAGCGTAGGCCGCCATTATCCTGTTCTCAAAATACGACATTGATTTAATGAGTTCATAGGTCGTGTCGTCTGTTAAAAGGCTGTAGTCCGGATCGGGATTCGGCGGAATTCCGGCCTTCTGTATTATGTGAAGAATCCTTACATACGAATACTGGAGGTACGGGCCGGTCTCGCCGTCGAACGAGAGCACGCGCTCCCAGTCGAACTCGATGTTCTTTACCCTTGAGCGGCTAAGATCCTGGAAAATGACCGCTCCGATACCGATCCTGTCGGCTATCTCCTCCTTTTCCCCGCCTTCAATATCCTTATCCTTCATTATTTCGAGCACTCTGGCCTTAGCTTCGTCAAAAATATCCTCAAGGTATATCACATTACCCTTTCTGGTGGAAATACCCATAATGGACCCGAAGCCGATGTGCTCGGCTTTATTGATCCAATCGTAACCCAGAAGTTCAAGCGATCTGAAAACCTGACTGAAATGAAGCTGCTGTTTGAGTTCGGTCACATATAGCATTTTATCAAAATTGAACTCACGGTGCCTGTCTATCGCCGCGGCGATGTCGCGGGTGGAGTAAATGGTCGCTCCGTCGCTCTTCCTGACAAGGCAGGGCGGCATACCGAACTTTTCGAGGTCGATTATGAGAGCTCCGTCGCTGATCCTTGATACAGGGCTGGACTCGATCTCCCTGATGATCTCTTTAGCTTTCGATTCGTAATATCCTTCGCCTCTGTAAAAATCAAAAGAGACACCTATTCTGTCGTATGTTTTCTTGATGCCTTCGATCGTGTAATCTTTGAACCTCTGCCAGAGTGCCCTTGCGCCTTCATCGCCGTTCTCGAGCTTTACGAACCATTCCCTTGCCGAATCCGCAAGAGAGGGGTCATTCTCTTCTTCAGCATGGAATTTTACATAAAGTTCCTGAAGGTATCTTACGGGATTGGTTTTGAATTTTTCTTCCTCCCCCCACAGCTTATAAGCGCATATCAGCTTCCCGAACTGCGTTCCCCAGTCGCCCAGATGATTGATCCTGACAACTTTCCATCCAAGGAAATCATATATCTTATAAAGCGAGTTGCCGATTATTGTAGATCTCAGATGACCAATATGCGGCTCTTTGGCAATATTAAGCGAAGAATAATCTATCACCATTGTTTTGCCTGCGCCGTTCTTTTTCAGATCTTCATACAATCCGCAGTCTCTGAGCCGGCCTATGACTAGTTCCGCGAACGCTTTTCTGGAATATTTGAAATTCAGATATCCGTTCAGATTTTCAACGCTTTCAAAAGAAGCATCGCCTTTAAAAAATGCCTTAAGCTCTTCAGCAATTGCCGCAGGGGGCTTTTTCATCACCGGAGAGAACCTGAAGCAGGGCAGGGCTATATCGCCGAGGTTAGTGTCCTTAGGCGTCTCGAAAGAGGTTGCGTCGGCAAGGTCTTTAAGAGCAGGAAGTGAATTCCCGATCTTTTTGATTATCGATTCTTTGAGACTGTTCATTATTTACCGGTCAGTTTTATATTGTCATTATCTCTTTTTCTTTTGCCGTAACGAGATTATCAACATCTTTAATATATCTGTCAGTAAGTTTCTGAACCTTGTCTTTTTCAATATCCCTTCTGTTCTCGCTCACACCTTCTTTTACCATTTTGTCTAGTTCGCTGTTAGTATCTTTTCTTGCGTTCCTGATGGTGATCTTAGAATTTTCGCCTTCTTTTTTAACATTCTTAACGAGATCTTTTCTGGTCTCTTCGGTAAGAGCCGGTATCTGAACTCTCACCACATTTCCGTCGCTGATGGGGTTGAATCCGAGATTCGCGTTGATGATGCCTTTCTCAATATTTTTTATCTGTGATTTGTCCCACGGGGTGATCACTATCAGTCTCGGTTCAGGTATAGCTGTATTGGCGACCTGACTCAACGGAACCAGAGCTCCGTACGATTCCACTTTGACCGGATCAAGCGTATGCGCATGGGCCTTTCCCGCCTTTACACGCTCAAATTCGTGGGTGAGATGCTCAATGGCTTTTTTCATTTTCTCTTCGCATCTTTCAATGATCGGCGCTATTTTTTCATTTTCGTTGACTGACATGATCTGCTCCTTTAATCAATTTTATAGATTCAATAAAATTTAAGATATGCTCATAGCAAAGTCAATAATTATCCTTGGATATTTGAGAAATATACAACTGCTCCTATAACAGCGGCGGCGGCAATGACAGCGGCTGCTATCTTAAAGACGCTGTAAGGCCGTTCTCCCTGTACTTCTCCTGTCCTCGCATTCACAAGGAACCTGAAAAGCCTGTTCTTATATCTGAACGCGCTGATGTAAACGGGCAGAAGGATATGTTTGAAAGTTACATCCTTATGAGCCGTATTTACCGTAAAGATCCTCTGCTCGTCACCTCCGATATCCTTTCTCACATCCTGTCTGATCGCGGTGTCCATAATATTTTTAGCTTTCTCAAATCCCGCTTTTAAGTCTATCCGGTACTTTTCAGTAATAAAACCGCTCAGGTATTTCTCGTCGAAAGGTACAAGGTTCTCTAGATCCCACGGCTCAAGAGCGTAAATGTATTTCTCAGGCAGAGAATCGGACGCGACGGTAAGCACATCGTCGAAGAACCTTCTGACGCGGCCGGAGGCGAATGACCAGCGTGTCTTTCTAACCTGTCGGGTCTTTGTAACGGTCTTGCCGTTGACCGTGGTCTGATAAGACTCGGTTACATAGTAATGAACTCCTCTCTGGCCGGTATACGACGAACTCGTGTCTGAGTCGTATGTCCAGTACGGCACATATATGCCTTTGAATATATCGGTGCCGAGAGAGGATCTTTTAAGATCGTTCGGGGCGAACCAGAGTTTTTTTATCCAGCAGGCGAATTCGGAATAGGCTTCTTTCAGGGTCAGCCTGAAGGGCAGCATGGATCTGGGCTGGAGCATCAGTTCGTCGTGCGCGGAACTGATCACTAGGGGAACAGCGCAGTAAGGGCATGAAGCCGACTTCAGTTTAGGTTCTATAGTGGATGACGCCCCGCAGTTCTCGCACTTCACTACATGCACGCTGATCTGTGATTGTGAGGAGTTATCCCTTTTAAGATGCTCCTCAAAATCAAGTTCCTCTATTGCCTCGTCGGCCCGTGGTATCTCGTTCTCATTTCCGCAGTAATCGCATTTCAGAACAGCCGTGCCGGGATTGAATTTGAGATCGGCGCCGCAGGAAGTGCAGGCGAAAGTACTGCTGAGCGCGTTCGGGTCATCTTGTTCATTCATGATATCATACCCCGGGTAACGGAGGCGGAACAGGAGGGAACGCCGAACTTATGTCAGGGACATCCTTGGCTTTAGTCCACGCAGCCATTCCCTCACGCCAAACAAGTGTGTCCGCAGTAACTGTCCCGCCGGTTATCATAGTCCTCAGAGCGTTCATGTCATGCGGGCCGTCCTGTCTGCCGTTGACCGCTATCCAGAACGCTGGTGCCGACGGGATCGGCGGCGGCGTTCCCTGAGCAGGGGCTGACGATCTGTTCTGAGCGGACAGAGTGCTGCCCATCTGGTTCGCCATAGCGAATCCCATACCCATGCCCATACCCGCACCGGCCGTGCCGCTCTCGTTGGCCGCGGCGGCCTCGATAGCTTTAGCAGTCTTGAGTTTGGCAAGCTTGTCCAGATCTATCTTATCGAGCCTTGAGAGCTCGAATATCTCTTTTTTCACCTCTTCCGGCATGGATATGTTCTCTATCAGGAACTTGGTAAGCTCGATGCCGTATTTTTCGAATTCAGGCGCGATTATCGAAAATACAGTACCCGAGATCTCGTTTATGTCGCCGGCGTATTTTTCGACCGGTAAATTTGCCTCTCCGACCGCATCGGTGAACCTGGTCACTATCATGCTTCTGAGCTGACCGTTTATGCTCTCGGTCGTAAAATTGCCGTCCGTGCCTACGATCTCCTTAATGAAAACCGGACCGTCCTTGACCTTCATGGCATAAGTACCGAAAGCTCTTAACTCTATCATGCCGAACCTGCTGTCGGAAAGAGTTATGGAGTTTTTCGTTCCCCATTTCTGATCTGTTACATTTTTTGTCGAAAGAAAATAGACCTCGGCTTTAAAAGGGCTGTTGAATCCGTATTTCCAGCCTTTAAGAGTTGAAAGGACAGGAAGGTTCTCCGTTGTAAGTTTGTACATTCCGGGACCGAACACATCCGCTATTTTTCCCTCGTTAATAAAAACGGCCATCTGGCCTTCCCTTACTGTCAGCTGCGCACCGTTCTTTATCTCATTCTGATATCTTTCAAAACGGTACGCCATAGTGTCGCCCGACGGGTCAAGCCACTCGATAATGTCAATAAATTCCGCCCGAAGTTTGTCAAAGAGTCCCATGATATCCTCCCTTTTTATCTGTTCCTTTTTCCCAATAGTACGGCATCCCTCAGATTTTCTGTATTCCTGGCCGATGTCCATTTCTTCACGAAGACCGGATCGCTCACGATCTGAGCTATAGCTGATATCGCCCTTAAATGAAAATTCCTTTCATCCCTTGAACATACGATCACAAAGACGGCTTTAACATCCGCGTGGTCAGGCGAGAAAGCGACTCCCTTTCTGGTTCTGAACATGAATATGTCGAAGATCTTTTCGCCGTCGATTATTATGTGCGGGATAGCTACACTATCGGAGATCGCAGTGCTGCTTTCCAGCTCTCTGTTGATCAAAAGTGATTTTGTTTTTTCGAGATCCGTTCCCGTCTTATTCGAAATATGGAAAGCTATAATCCTGAAAAGCTCATCAAGATCGATCCTTTCGCTTATATTTACGATCGTGCAGGCATCAATAATATGGTCGAACCTGTCTTTAACAATCTCGTCCCTTTCCCTTATGATCTCTTTAAGTTCATTCTCCAGGTCATAAGTTACGAATTCCTTTGTGGTCAGCCTTTCGAGGAGGTGCAGGATCGCATATTCCCTATCCGCGTTCTTTTTACCGAAATACCAGTATACGATAAAGCCGAACAGGCATAGGGCGAGAGCGGTGAGTATTGCGGCGATACCTATCTCGTATAAAAGAAAAGAGAATCCGAATATGCCCGTCACATGTATCCATGGGTAGAGAGGGCTGAAGAATTTAGGCCTGTAATTCTGGATCTTGCTTTCCCTAAGAACTATCACTGCGAGAGATGAGAGAATACATGTGCCTATCATTACGGTCGAGGCCGTTTTAACAAGGAGCGTCAGGTCAATAAAAACAGAAAAAGATATGAACATACCTGTCGCGATTATGGCCACAAAGGGTGATCCCGATTTTTTCCCCATCCTGCTGAAGAAACCGGGAATGAGATTGTCCCTGCTTAGAGCTAAAAGATATCTGGATGCTGACATTATTCCCGCATTGGCAGTGGAAATGAAAGCCAGAGCCGCGGCGATCGAAAGCGCGATCTTGCCGGTTCTTCCCATCGTTACTACAGCTCCGTCAGTGAGAGGAGACATTGAGGCGTTCTCTATACTTGTCCCGAGTCCGTTGCCGAGTATCCCGATCGTCACATATATCACCAGACCGTAAAGCGCACCAACAACAATTAGAGAAGTAATCATTCCCAGCGGAATGTTCCTGGCGGGATTTTTCGTTTCCTCTGCGATGCTGGAGAGTTTGAGCAGTCCCCCGTAAGACACGAAAACAAGCCCGGCGGTAGTTATTATGGCGGTCATCCCGTAGGGGTTGAAAGGTGTGAGGTTAGTTACATTAATATTGGGTATCCCGTAGAAAACATAGACGAAGAGCAGAAGAAAAAGTATAGCGACTATTATTACCTGCATCTTCCCGGCTTCTTTTGTGCCGATCAGGTTTATTATCACGAATATGGTGCAGTAGATCGTGGATGCAATGCTGATGTCGTGTTCAAAAAGGAGGTTGGACAGAACGGCCATTCCAAGAAGGGCGAAAGCTGTTTTAAGAGAGATGGAAAACCATACTATCAGCCCGTTTATTGTTCCTACAGCGGGTCCCATGCTCCTCGTAATGTAAAAGTAGTCTCCACCGGCTTTTGGCATCGCGGAAACAAGTTCAGCCTGACTTAGTATGCCGGTCAGCGCTAAAAGTCCGGCGAGAAAATATGAGAGTATCATACCCGGTCCCGCCGTAATGTAAGCTATACCTGGAAGTATAAAAAGACCTGAGCTTATCATCGCCCCGGAAGATATGCTGAATATTTCGAGAAGCCCCAGCTGTTTGTTATGTTTGCCCGAAGACATCCGCCTCCAAAATGTTTTATTTTAATTTTTTTGTTTCAGCCTATTGAATATACGATATTTTTGCGTGTTATAAAAATGTTTTTTAAAAAAAGTTAGTGCGGAATATGTTAAAAATCCGTATCATTCAGGCAATGAAAATGAAAGACGGTCTGAATACTTCCGGTCTTAAAGCGCTTGTGTGCAGGATGTCGACATTCAAAGATACTTCGCAGTCCTTTGCGCACCTTCTTATCTACAAGATCATCTCTTCCGTGGAAGGCGCATACGCCGACATAGCGTATCTTCCGGATTTTCTTCCCTCTTACTCAAAGATGAAAATCTCTGATTTCGATGTTATCGCCGTATCTGTTTCCCTGGTTCAGGAATTACTCAATTTTCCGGCATTTTTCTCCTCCACCGGAATAAATGCCTGCCATGATCTGAGAATAGAGGACGAAGAACAGCCTCTTATTGTAGCCGGCGGTTCTAATTCCGGGAACTGTCATTTTCTGCTGCATAAAGGCTCTCCGGTCGACATTATATATACAGGAAGCGATCCCGACGCTATCAAACATTTTTTTGAGAGAATAAGAGATTTGAAGGCTTCCGGGCATTCAAAGGTGTCAATATGCAGGGAACTTATGAATGAGTTCTCTGTAGTCCATCCGGTCCTGGGCGAAAGCGGGATAAAGGAAGCGAGATCTCCGGAATATTTTATGAATATTCAGCCTGCAGGAGTGCCTCTGATCGAAAAGGAGGATCCGAATTCGTCTAATCTCGTTATCAGTGCCGGGTGTCCCTGGTTCTGCTCTTTCTGCAACGAAAGTTACAGATCTAAACCTTATTCGGAAGCCGGACTCGGGGAAATAGAGGAAGCGGCATTGAAAATAAAGAGGGAGAACGGCTCTGATGAGGTAGGTCTTTTCAGTTTCAACTTCAACGCGCATTCGGGAATAGAGGAGATCATAGCGCTTCTGCACAGGTATTTCAGAGTGGTCTCTTTAATGAGCCAGAGGTTCGATATCCTGGCAGGAAGAAACGAATTCCTAAAACTTATGCAGCAGGCCGGGAAAACTGCGGTGACATGCGGCCTGGAAGGAATATCCGCAAGAATAAGGAGATATCTTTCCAAAGACCTCGGCGACGATGAGCTTTATTCGAGTCTAGAGGCCCTTCTGGATTCTCCTTTAAGGACGCTCAAGATATTCCTCATAGGTGCCGGGATCGAGACAGAAGAGGATTATGAAGAGTTCGCGGAGATAGTCTCGTTCATCTCCGGGCGCGCAGGAAGAAAACCGAGGCCGCCAAGAATAATATTTTCACTTACCCCGCTGGTCAGATTCCCCGGAACTCCGCAGGGAAGACTGAAAGCTTTTCCCGCGCCGGTTATGCAGGGCGTGGCCGACAGGATCTCCGGGATTGTGCGGTCCGCCGGTTTTGAATTCAGGATGGCGGGCTCGGTTTACGAATACTATGTATCTCAGGTGCTCCTGAGGAACAGTTCAAATGAATTCTATTCGGCGGTGATGAAGGCTGTGAAAGATTCCGGATTCGTATATTATGATAAAGTGACCGGGCGGTTTTACGAGAAGCTTCGCAATGAACTTTCACTGCTCGTTCCGGATCCGGATTCTTTTCTGAACAACAATATTGAATATTCGCATCTGAACACGAATATCAGTGCCGGGTTCCTGAATCGAGCCGCGGAGAAGATATCCCGAGCCGAAGATATTCCGACCTGCAGAAGGATAAAGAAATCTGCGGCTCAATGCTGCGCGTGCGGAGCATGCTCAACACCTGAAAAAAAGGCGAGTACGTCGGAATATCACAAAGGCAGGAGCGTCAGCGCGGGCGAGTTAAAGGCGATACAGGCGGAGTATAACTCAGGCAGAGAGGTTCTTCTGCCGGTCATTCTCACTGAAAAATGCGAGGGGCTTTCGGATAAATATATCGGGGCAGTTCTTTCTTCTGCGCTCTATAAAAGCGTGCCGGGAGGGGAGAGGTTTATTAAAAGACTGCTGAGGTTGGACAACAGGACGAGGTTCGGGAATGAGCGTTTGACCGGATGCGACACTGCAGTTTTCCTCTGCTCAGCGGAAAAAGCGGATGAGTTGAAAAAATATATCGGCACCGCCACTTATAAAGCTGAGTTTGAAAAACACGCACGCGGAATAGGATATTTTCGGGAGTCAGTGGAGCAAAACAGGCTCGAGATCAAAATCGGCGGTTTAAGCAAAATAGACACCTCGTTTATCTCCTCATTCCATGTAAGATCGACGGTGGTAAAGATCGGGGAAGGCACTTATGAGGCGGTTGTATCGAAAGACGGGCTGAAGAGAAAGCAGTTCACGAAGATAGTTGCGGATGTAATAAACAGCAGGATAGAGGTTTATGCGGGAGAAAAGTTCGATCTCAACGCTTTCTTAAAGGTACTCAGAGACCGTTATAAACTGAAACACTCTGACATTTCCGTAAGTTTATTGTGATCACAGAAGGTCAGATTGGGCACTATTTCACAAGATCATTAACTTCAGTTTTTGTGAGAAAGCGATATTCGCCTTCTTTGAGCTTGCCGAGCGTGAGATTGTTTATGCGCATTCTTTGGAGGCTGACAACGGTGTTTCCGACCTTTTGAAGCATTTTCCGGATCTGCCTGTTCCTTCCTTCGCTGAGCACTATGCTTATCTTTGTGAGTTCGAGCCTTTTTACTTTTGCAGGACTGGTTTTTCTGCCTTCGATCATGATGCCTTTTTCGAACCTTTCGATCATCGTGCGCGTAACGGTCTGCTCTGTAGTCACGATATACTCTTTTTCCTTCTCGAAGGACGGGTGCATGAGCTTGTACGCGAAATCACCGTCATTGGTAAGCAGGAGAAGACCGCTTGAATCTTTGTCGAGCCTGCCGACCGGATAGACCCGTTCTTTGATCTTTTTAAGTAGGTCTGTGACCAGCGGGGAAGAGGAGTCGGTCTGTTTGAGGGATGTTATGTATCCTACAGGCTTATTGAGCATAATATAGATATATTCGGATTTTACGGCTTCGATCTTCGATTCGTTCACTTCAACAACATCATTATCCGGATCAACTTTGGTTCCGAGCTCGGTGACAACTTTACCGTTAACTTTGACAAGTCCGTCAGTTATGAATTCCTCACACTTTCTGCGTGAAGCTACACCTTTATCGGCGAGATATTTTTGAAGCCTTATAAGTTCTGCCATTAAACTGCCTGATTTATTTTTCTGAAATATACTGGAATAAAAGGACATTGGCAATTTTATACTTGATAGTTTACCGGCTATTCTTTATTATTTGTATGATTAAAAAAAGGTTAATAATGGGATTTGCTGACTCATATTTAGGACGGCTCCGTAAGAAGATCGGGCATGATAAAATCATTGTTGCCGGCGCAAGAGCGATTATTCGAAATAAAAATGGCGAAGTTCTGCTTATCAGAAGGACAGATACGGGAAGATGGGGAATGCCAGCCGGTTCCTTGGAGCTTGGAGACAGCGTAACTGACGCCTTAAAAAGAGAAGTACTTGAAGAAACAGGATTGAAAGTAACTTCATGCAGACCGATGGCTATATATTCCGATCCGAAATATTCGGTAACTTATCCGAACGGCGATCAGGTTCAGATATTCGCAATGGTTTTCATTGTTGATGAATGGGAAGGAGAATTAATTTCCGAGACTGATGAAACGAGCGATATCGGTTTTTTCGCCTTAGATAAACTTCCAGATACGCATGAAATGTATATAGAAACTCTTGAAGATCTAAAGAGATTTGACGGGGAATTTATAGTGAAGTGAATAGAAAAACATGATGTGTTTAAAAGACAAGCATTCGTGATTCTGATTTAGCTATAGGTTCTAATTGAATTACGAATTATTCTGTTGATTGTTTTTATTTATTTAGAATACGGGTTAATTGGGCTATATTATATACTGCAATATTCCAAATAATTAAAGAAACAAATACAGAGAGCAGAAAACTACTTAAGGCTAAGTTTTGTTTAGCTAAGTAAGAAGTATCATGGCTAGGGTCGTTAATATTGATTTTTTTTATATGAAAATGATAATAAAAAGGCATTATGAAGTAGTAAAGTAAAATTATTAATGGATAAACCCAGTAATATATATTCAGCGATTGAGAAAAAAAAGTTAAAGTAAAATAAGTGATTGAAATATGAATTAAAGCCAGTAAAGATAATACCAATATCTGTATATCGATAATAGAATTTTCATTTTTATCCTTATTAAATAATCGAATCGAGCTTTGAATAGTTGTAGAGAATATATAAATTGGCATTAAAAAAATAACAGCTGTAATAATCCAAGATAGTATCATTTACATGTATGCTTAAGCTTCTTTCCTAACGAAAAATAATTTATTATATTTCAAGGGAAAGGAGGGAAATAAAATGACAACAGCAGAGAAGAAAGTAATAAAGCACAAATTGTCGGTTCTACAGCTTGCAGAAACGCTTGGAAACATAACCGAAGCCTGTAAGCGAAGAGGAGTGTCCAGAACACAGTTTTACGAATACAAGCGCAGGTTTCAGACACATGGGATAGAAGGTTTGAGAGATCTTCCACCCATAGCTAAGAACCACCCATTCACTACACCACCGGAGACGGTCGAAAAGATCAAAGAATTAGCCATGAAACACCCCTCATGGGGCTGTAACAGGTACGAATCGCTTTTAAAAGCTGATGGAGTATCGGTTAGTTCCATTACAATTCAGAGCATACTCAACAAAAATGATCTTGGAACTAAGTATCATAGATGGTTGGCTTTAGAGAACAGAGCCTCAGAGAAAGTAAAAGAGCTTGATGCGGAACAGGTAGCTTTCATAGAGAAGAATAATCCCTGTTTTAAAGCCAGGCATGTAGAAAGCTCCAGGCCGGGAGAGCTTCTTAATCAGGACACTTTTTTTGTAGGTCAGATGAAAGGAGTTGGCAAAGTCTACCTGCACGCTGTAGTAGATACATTTTCCAGCTATGGATTTGGACTTTTACATACGTCTAAACAGCCTGAAGCTGCAGCCGCAGTCCTGCACAATGAAGCTATTCCATTCTATAAAAAACACAAGATCAAAGTAAAAAATATTTTAACTGACAACGGTCGTGAGTTCTGCGGGACAGAAAACCATCCATACCAAATATATTTAGCCTTGAACGACATCAAACATAGAACAACGAAAGTAAGACATCCTCAAACGAACGGCTTTATTGAGAGATTCAACAGGACCGTTCTTGATGAATTTTTTAGGATTAAATTCAGAGAAAAATTTTATAAATCTTTAGAAGAACTACAGAATGATCTGGATGAATGGCTTGAGTTCTACAATAAAAAAAGGCCGCATTTAGGCTACAGAAATATGGGTAAGACACCATTCGAAACTATCAAAGGTTTTAGGAGTGAAAATGTTAACAAAGGAGCTTAAGCATACAATTTACACACCCAGCTTCTTAAATATTCCGTCGAAGGAGCCGTTCGTCATTATGATGATTACGGAGTTCTCATCAGCCCTGCTCTTGATATAATTGGCTACATCGCCGCTGTCATCGAATTGTGCTGAATTTTTCCCGTTAGCTTTGATATCATTTAGAAGCTGCGCCATGTCAAGCTTCTCTTCGCCTTTTAGCTGATCTTCGCGGTCTATTTTGCCGATAACGATTTCATCAGCTATGGAAAGTGCTTCCGCAAGCTCGTTCTGGAATATATTCCTTTTCGTCGTATTCGATCTCGGTTCAAAGGCGGCTATGACCTTTTTTCCTTTGAATTCCTCTCTGACTTCGGTCAGAACATTTCTGACTGCGGTCGGATGATGCGCGAAGTCCTCGATCAGTTCAGCTCCGTTGACCTTGCCGCGATACTCCATTCTCCTTTTCACGCCCTCGAACGATCCTATCGAGCGCTTTATCTGCTCGACATCAAGCCCATAGAAAAGCGAGGCTATGATGCCTGCCGTGAAATTGTATATCTGATAATTTCCGCAGCGCTTCACGACCGGGGAGATGACGGTCTTTCCTTCATGAACGAGATCGAATGTTGAAGTTTCACCTTCATGCCTGATATTTCTGATCTGCCATTTGCAGTCTTTACCCTGTCCGAATGAATCTATCGGAGTGAAAGCCTTTGCCGTCACATCGCGCACATTCTGCTCATCGAAATTGGCTATGATCCTTCCGTTTCCCGGAACAATATTCACGAGCCTGGTGAATTCCAGCTTGATATGATCTATATCGCGGTAAATATCGCCGTGATCGAATTCGATGTTGTTTATTATGCAGCAGTGAGGTTTGTAATGAACGAACTTCGGCCGTTTGTCGAAGAAAGCTGTGTCGTACTCGTCCCCTTCGATAATAAAATAATTGCCTTCTCCGTTCTTGAAACCGCCTTCAAGCCCTACAGGGATCCCTCCGATAAGGAACGAGGGGTCTTTACCGGCATCGGTAAATATCTTTGATATAATTGAAGTCGTCGAGGTTTTGCCGTGTGTGCCTGTAACTACAATAGAATTTTTATCCTTGATGAACATATACTTCAAAAGCTCGGGCAGAGCCATAAAATTCATTCTTGAATTTAGAGTTCTTTCAGCTTCAGGGTTTCCTCTCGAGATCGAATTCCCTATGATCACAAGGTCGGGGTTCCAGTCAAGGTTCTTTTCGTCAAATCCTTTATAAAGGAACATTTTTTCTCTTTCGAGCATACCGCCGATCGGAGGATAAAAAGCCTTGTCGCTGCCCCGCACTTCATATCCCTGTCTTTGAAGGTAGATCGCCGCATTCCCCATAAGCGTTCCGCAGATGCCTATAAAATGGATCTTTTTAATGTTGAACATAGTGCCGTCTCTCCCGTCAATTTAACCTACTCAATATAAGCAGATAAAACCGATAATTCAAGGCGAAATCTGGTAAGTACCGCCAAACAACTCGGTTGACAAGTATTTTTCTCCTCTGTCAGGGAGAATGACAACGATGACTCCTGACTTGATTTTTTTAGCTGTTTCGAGCGCGGCGTACATTGCGGCTCCGCTGCTCATTCCGACAAAAATGCCTTCCTTTTGTACGATCTGCCTGGACATTTCGAATGCCTGCTCTGTTGTGACCATGACCGTTTCGTCTATTTTGGAAGGATCGTAGATCGCCGGGACTATTGCTTCTTCCATGCTTTTGAGCCCCTGTATGTAGTGACCTTTAACAGGGTGGGCGCAGACGATTTTGATCCTCGGATCGTTCTCCTTGAGAGCTTTTCCCACCCCCATGATCGTTCCCGAAGTCCCAAGTGCCGATACGAGATAATCGATTTTTCCGTTAGTCTGCTTCCATATCTCTTCACCTGTCGTTTTGTAGTGGGCGATCTTGTTGTATTTGTTCGAGAACTGATCCAGGAAGAAATACTTGCCCGGATTTTCTTTAACCAGTTCTTTCGTTTTAAGTATGGCTCCGTCGGTACCGAGAGACGCATCTGTCAGAGTTACTTTCGCACCGAAAGCCCTGATCATTTTAACTCGTTCCGCCGATACGGCTCTGCTCATCACTATCTCGACATCGTAGCCTTTGAGAACGCCTATCATGGCCAGCGCTATGCCTGTATTGCCCGATGTGGGTTCTATGATCGTTTTCCCTTTAACGAGAAGTCCTTCCGCTTCTGCCTGTTCGGTCATTTTCAACGCGATCCTGTCCTTTATGCTCCCTGTAGGATTGCAGCCTTCTATCTTTGCGTAGATATTTACATTTTTTTCCTGATTAAGTTTTGTGATCTTTACAAGCGGCGTATTGCCTATGGTCTGCAGAATGTTCTCATAAATCATGATATCCTCAACTGTTTTCGTTCGTAATAGTATTTTTTGTAATAAAGGAATCCAGGCCTATAATTCTGGCCGGCAGAGAAGGGACATCAACATCGCGCGGAATATGTAAAGTCCGAAAATTTCATGCCTTAAATATAGGCTGAAAAAATATCAAAGTCAAATAAGATATTGATTGAACTATTCTTAACGAACTGTTTGACACTTCATGAAATTTTCATTATATTAAATTCGCTTTATTTGATGAGTGATGTCAGAATTAGTGAGATAAGTGCAGGTATAAAACATGAAAAAAGATCATATACTGGCTATAGACTGCGGAACAACGCTGGTAAAATCAGCCGTTGTGGGCAGGGACGGCACCATGCGCGGTTTAAGGTCGGCAGAACTGAGAACTGTAATTCCCAAAGAAGGATGTGCCGAACAGGATCCGCATGAGATATGGAAAACCGGATACGGGCTTATGCTGGAGACCTTAGACGAGAGTGCGATTTCTCCAAACAGTATAGCCGCTATAGGCATAGCTAACCAGAGGGAAACGGCGGTCGTCTGGAATAAAAGGACAGGACAGCCTTATAGGAATGCCGTGTTATGGTACGACAGAAGAGCGGAGGAACTTTGCACTGAGTTCAACGGCAGGATCGGCGAAGACGGGGTAAGAAGGACAGGGATCTACAATATGCCGAATACTTCGGCGATGCTGCTCGCCTGGCTTCTGCGCAACGGTCCTGAAATAAGCAAAGATTCGGAAAAAGGGGATGCTCTTTTCGGCACGGTCAATACGTGGTTATTATGGAAACTCACAGGAGGAAAATCGCACTTTACCGATATTTCAAATATGTCCGTCACTCAGCTGCAGAACGCAAAAGAACTCGATTATGACGATGAAATGACAGGACTGCTGAATATCCCAAAAAATATCCTGCCCGGAATAAAGGGAACGGGAGATATGTTCGGATGTACCGCCGGAAGCCTGTTCGGCGGAGCGAAAATCCCTGTAACGGGGATGCTCGGAGATCAGATGGCAGCTTCTCTCGGTCAGGGCTGTGTAAAAAAAGGCGATGTCAAATCAACTTTCGGCACGGGATGCTTCAGCGTTATGAACGCAGGCGGGACCTATGTTCCGCCGTCAAAAGGCCTGTATTCTCCGGTGCTGTGGGGAAGTAAAAATGGCGCCACATACGGTCTCGAAAGCTTCTTTGAGATCACCGGCGAAAGGAGAGATAAGGCTGTGATTGAGGAAGCGGCCTGTAAGAACGCTGAAATCATCCGTAAAATGGAAGAATTTACAGGAGTCAGGATAAAAAAGATACTGATCGACGGAGGTATGAGTGCCAGCGACCACCTGTGTCAGCTGCAGGCCGACATTCTCGGCGTTACTGTGGAAAGACCAGAAATATTCGAAGCTACAGTACTCGGAGCGGCTTATCAGGCCGGTGTATCAGCCGGATTCTGGACATCTTATGAAGAAACTTCGTCTATGCGTAAAAGCGGAAAATTGTTCGAACCCAAAAACACGGCAGGGAGCGGAATCTATGGCGGATAATATTGACAAAAGAATGACCGAAGGCATAAAGCTGGCCAGAATAGGATTTTACTCTTATCTGTTCGACGGGACCATTATAAACGCAGACCAAGAGACATTTGACTTCTTCGAACTGGAAGGGATCTATAAGGACCACGAGTCACTTTCGGGTCAGAAGATCGAATCTCTATTCGAATATACCGGACCAAAAGGCAGGCTTAGAGAGGAATTGAGGGAGAATAAGAGCGTGTCAAGGTTCGAATACGGCATAAAGACTCTAAAAGGAAATGAAAAATGGGGTATGCATAACAGCTATCTTTTTATTGACGAGAAGACAGGAAAAGAAGCGGTACAGGTATGTTTTTACGATATTACAGAAAGGAAAAAGCACGAAGAAGAAAAATTGCATCTTGAGAGACGAATTCAACATTCTGAAAAGCTCAGGGCTATAGGTCATCTGGCAGGCGGGGTGGCTCATGATTTCAACAATCAGCTGGCCGGTATAATCGGTTTCGCCGATCTTCTCCGTTTCGAGCTTCAGGAAAATGCAAGACTGACGCGATATGCGGAAAATATACTTACCGCCGCCCGTCATTCAGCTGAAATAACGAACCAGCTCCTCGCTTTTGCAAGGAAAGGAAAATATGTTACTGAAAAAACGGACATACATCATATCATAAACGAGGTGATCTCTATACTGAGCCACAGTATCGATAAAAGGATAAGGCTGCTTCAGGTATTAACCGCGCAGATACCAACTGTGGAAGGCGATCCTTCTCAGATACACAACGCACTTCTCAATCTTGCCATTAATTCAAGGGATGCCATGCCTGATGGAGGGGTTATAACATTTAAAACCGATAATGTTGAGCTCGACGACAGATTCTGTAAAGAGTGCGAGGAAATAACACCGGGCAAATACATTGAAATAAGCATAAACGACACAGGTACCGGAATGACAGAAGAAGTTCAGAGCCGGCTTTTTGAGCCTTTCTTTACAACAAAAGAGCTTGGGAAAGGTACAGGAATGGGGCTTGCCGCGGTCTACGGAACAGTAAAGTATCACAAAGGCGCCATCAAAGTGACAAGTATACCCGGGAAAGGTACGACCTTCAAGTTATATCTGCCTGCAGTATCAGGCTCGCCGGCGCAGCGAAGTACAGGCATGCCGGATATCAACGGAACGGTAAAAGATCTCAGCGTGCTTCTGGTTGATGACGAAATGATAATCTGCCGTCTGGGCAAGGAAATTCTGAACAGGGGCGGCCATAAGGTCACATGCTGCAGTAACGGAAGAGAGGCAGTGGATCTTTATGCCAAGAATAAAAATGAATTCGATCTTGTTATTCTGGATATGATGATGCCTGAAATGAACGGGAAAGACACATTTTACGCCCTAAAAGAAATAGATCCTGATATCAAAGTACTTTTTTCATCGGGATTCAGCAAAAACGGAGAAGTGGAGGAATTGATCAGGAACGGGGCGAAGGGATTTTTACAGAAGCCGTTCTCAATTGAAGAGATAAACAAAGCTATATCGGATGTATTCAACTAAATCAACACAGGCTTTTCTATAAATGAATAAAAGAACGGACAGTCTCCGCGGCGCCATTAAAGTATCAATTACCGAAGGTATATTCGCCCAGATCCATGCCACAATGTCATCTATTGGTACGGTATTCATCACCAAATTCGCTATAATGCTGAACGCTACCCCCATGCAGTTCGGAATATTGAGTTCGATTGGCCAGCTCTCACAGCTGTTTCAGCCTCTCGCTTCGGTTATAACAAAAGATCTTGATTCGAGAAAGAGCCCGACAGTGAACTACGCTCTCGCGGGAAGGTTTATGACACTGCTGATACCTGTAATACCTTTCATTTTTGAAGGGACTTCCGCAATGATCGTATTTCTGACGGTCTGTTTTTTCAGCACGGTGCTTCAGGCTATTAGCGGCAATATGTGGATCGCGTGGATATCTGATCTTGTGCCGCTCAGGTTCAGAGGGAGGTTCTTTTCCAACAGGGCGGTTTATCTCACGATCGCTGCCATACTGACAGGTTATGTTTTCGGTTTCTTTTTAGATATGTTCGACAGCGCTGAAGGAAGTCTTGCAGGTAAATTTAAAGGCCTGCTGGATGTGAACGGGTTTTTTAACTCAGGCAATCTTAAATATGCCTACATCACTATTTTCGGGACTGCATCAGCGATCGGGATATACGGACTACAGCTTCTAAAAAAACAGCACGAGAGGCCTAAAAGGATTGAAACGGAAAGTTCCTCGACGATTATTCTTTCACCGTTCAGAGACAGGAACTTCCGCAGGCTTCTTGTTTTTGGATGCTGGTGGATGCTGGCGGTCGGAGTAGGCGCGCCATTCTGGCAGCCTTACATGATAACAGGGTTCAAAATGTCGATGATCGAGCTTCAGGTGTACGGTACATTCGCTACCTTTGGCTCTCTTCTCATGCTCAGGCCATGGGGAAGGTTCATTGACCGTTTCGGCAACAAACCAGCCATGATAATAGCGATAATCCTCGGCACTTTGAACCCTGCAGTGTGGCTGTTCGCCACAGGCGACAGGTACTGGTTCCTTTTCGTTGAGGCCTTCGCTTCCGGAATAATGTGGTCGGGAACAGGTGTCATCATCACCAATCTCGTTCTGGCTGTCGCCCCGGAAGGGAAGCAGCAGATATACTCGGGAGTTTACAGCGCCGTCGCAGGCCTCGCTATGGTCGTAACAATGCTGATGTCGGGCACTTTTCTGCCCGAACCGATGAATATCGCCGGGCTGCATCTTGATCCGGAACAGGTCCTTTTCGGGCTCACTGGAATACTCAGGTTCACGGCCATCATCCCTCTGATCGGCGTATACGAGCGAAAAGCCAAACCGATAATGCTGATAATATCGCACCTGAACGATTTCACTAAGGTAAGAATCATGAAGTTCACAGGAAGGATGTTCAAATAACTGCCTATTAATTCTGTTGATTTATATCAAAAATATCAATAAATTCCTTCATGGCAAAATGGAATAACATATCATCTATCGATTTTGACAGAACTGTCAGGAGAGTGTGTTCCGAGCGTGAGAGGGTTCGTTTTATAGCGGGTAAGATAGCGTTTTACTGCTTCAAGTGTAAGAATATTATGCCACTTGAGGAATGTGAATGCGGTAATAAAGAATATCATGTTGAAACTTATACGGGGCACATCGGACTTTATTGCGATAAATGCCGAAAAGGTTTTACCGGGTTTACCTGTATATGCGGAGCTTTTCAAAGGATTGATTCCATTTCTTTGAGAGAAAAATCACCTCCCGGTCTTGTTGAAAGAGCTATTGGTAAGGTTATATGGCTGATTATTCTGCCTTTCAGAGTATTATCTCAAATCCTTCGCATACTGATACTTAAGCCGACTGTCTATTTGCTTGATAAGTATAGAGCAATTCTCGCCGAAGAAAGGAAAAAAACTGAAATTTCTATTAAGAACAGTCAGAAGAAAAAAGATCATGAAGCAGAAGCCCGAAAGTGGACGGAAATATACTATCAGAGAGACCCGGGGTGGATAGGAAGCGGATTTCCTTTAAGAGCGTTGTGGGAGCTTAGGTGCGCGGCGGGAAAGGGGAATGTTAAAGCATTAAGATCGCTTGAAAAAATATTTAATGACGAATTTGACCAGGGGAAGAGAGCCGAGGCTGCCGAACAACTGAAGGAACTTACCGGAAAGGATTATATGGATCCGGATGAGCTTAAAATAAAACTTTCTGCGAGCAGGATGAGACCGGGACCGCTGCCGCCTCAGCCTGACGATCTGCCGTGAGGGAAAAAACGGAAAATGAAGGCAAATATCATACTATATGTTACCGATCAGAAAGCAAGCACATCTTTCTATGAAAAGGTTCTGATGATCTCACCCGCTCTCAATGTGCCCGGAATGACAGAATTTATACTCAACGAAGAAACCGTTCTCGGACTCATGCCGTCAGCAGGAATAAAACGGCTTCTCGGAGACAAAATACCCGATCCTGATAAAGCTTCAGGGATTCCGAGAGCGGAGATATATCTGCATGTAACAGATCCAGGATCATTTCATAGCCGCGCGCTCGAAAATGGAGCCAGGGAACTAGGCCCGCTTTTACCGAGAGACTGGGGAGACACAGTAGCATATAGCCTTGATCCCGACGGACATGTTCTGGCTTTTGCGAAGGAGGCAAGATGAAAAATATTATTGCTATAGCGTTCTTATTGGCTATATCTATAGCATGTGCCGGTGAAGTTATCGATCTCGGTTACGCAAGACTCGAGGGAGGTTTTACTCAGGGCGGATTGGTGGTGGGAAAAACCGCGCCCGGTTCTAAGATCCTTTTTGCAGAAAAAGAATTGAAAGCAGGGGAGGACAGCCTTTTTGTTTTCGGATTCGGCAGGGATGACAGTTCGACTCAAAAAATCGTATTCAAGATGCCCGACGGAAAAGAAAATTTTTATGATATTATAGTTAAAAAAAGGGAATACGACATTCAGAAGGTTGACGGAGTGCCGCAGAGAACTGTAACGCCCGACCCCAAGGATCAGGTTCGGATAGACAAGGATAACGCGGCGATATTTAAGGCTAGGGAGACAGCAAGCTCAAATAAAACTTTTCTTGACGGTTTTGAATGGCCGGTCAAGGGAAGGATCAGCGGAGTTTACGGAAGTCAGCGTATTTTTAACGGTGAACCGAGAAACCCTCATTACGGGCTTGATATAGCTGCGCCTAAGGGCACAACGGTGTCAGCGCCAGCGGACGGTGCGGTAACGATGGCCTACAAGGATATGTTCTATTCGGGCAATACCGTAATGATAGATCACGGGATGGGAATAAACACCACATATCTGCATTTGGATAAGATGCTGGTCAAGGTTGGCGATAAGGTAAAGAAAGGTCAGGCGATCGGAAAGGTCGGAATGACGGGAAGGGCGACGGGGCACCATCTCTGTTTCAGGCTTAACTGGTACCAGACAAGGCTAGATCCGCAGCTCGTATTGCCGGAAATCAAAAAATGAGGGAATAATGTTTCTTGATATTCTTTTTTCTACCTTAGGCGCACTTTTCCTGATCGCAGGATTTGCAGGCTGCATTCTTCCCGTAATTCCGGGTCCGCCGATCGCTCTTGTAGGACTTGTAATTGCTTATTTCTCATCTTTTTCCGTTATAAGCGGAAACACGCTTATTTACAGCTCGATTGCGGTCGCGGTCGTGACAGTGCTCGACATTGTTGCACCTCTGGTTTTCACTAAAAAATTCGGAGGTACTAAGTACGGATTGTATGGAGCGACTGCCGGGCTTGTAGCGGGACTTTTCTTCGGGCCGTTCGGAATAATTCTCGGGCCATTGATCGGTGCTTTTGGAGGAGAACTTTTCAAAGATATGGGAGACAGAAGAAAAGCGTTCAGGTCAGCATGGGCGAGTTTTGCGGGGTTCATGTTCGGGACTGGTTTAAAGCTTATTACAGTAGGCGTGCTTATCTGGATATATGTCGCGTCGTTTTTCGAATAAAATAACTCATTATTGAGCCATCATTCCCACTTTGATATTTCTTTTTTCTCAGGATCGTAAACATAACCCCATTCGCCCATTGCTTCAGCTGCAAAAACAGGCTGACTGAACAAAGGTAAGAGGTTGTTCGGAGCAGGATCGTAAAGGTTCTGTCCCACGATATGTTTTAAATGGACAGGATAATAAGTTTCTTCGCCGACCCACCATGCTAGATACCATGTAGTAGATTCGAAATAATAGTCGAGAACAGCTCTGTAGGCTTTTATTGCCTGATTTTTTGCGTTCTCGCTGCCGCCAACTGTGTAAAGTTCATGAAGAGACAAAGCTGTGTAATATTGATGTTCACCCATCGGGATTATTGTAAGCATTGTCGCCCATAGATAAAATTTGGCTTTCGGAGAAGGACAGTCTTCATAAATCTCCCAGGCGTTCTGCTGGTTCAATCCGGCGTTTGCGTAAGGATTCTGCGGATCATCAAGAACATCCTTATTGAGATAAATTCCGACATTCTCACTGTAAAGATCCAGTCTGTTGTCTAAAGGTATTTCAACTTCATTCGTTATAGTACCGTTCTTAACATCGCATCCTGTCAGAAACAATATCGCTGATACCGGTACGATCATCAATATTTTTTTAAACATAATTCCTCCGTGTCTTTAAAATACAAATTTATAATAAATTCCGGTCTGGAACATATAATCATTCTTGCCGTTCTCATATTCAAAATCTACAGCATTTTCATCCAGAGTTTTAAACAGCGTTCTGATGCCGATCTTCCCGGAAACAAGCTCATCATATACTTTGTCAACAAGCATACTCGAGAATTCCTCCTTTATCGTAACAAGCAACAATCCCGATCCTTCTATCCATGGTAACGGGTTCGTGGCCCGTTTAAGCGGCGCTACTGCCGAGTTTATCCACATACTTCTGACGATGACGGTAGGGGAAAAGCCGTTCAGGATCGATTCGAACGGCGTGCTTGAACTGCATTTTAAACCCGCTCTGCCCGCATGGCTTTTTACAAAAGAGACCAAAATTGAAAATCTCAAAACCGTGAACGGTTGGCAGAATGTTGAATTTGCCGCGAACACCTTCAGCTTCATGTTCCTCGGAAAGATCCTCGTGAGTTTTCACAATCCTAAGATGCTCGATACTTTCGGTAAGGACGGAGTTACCACGGGCACGATCACTGTTACCGATTTTGAAGGCAAGAGACATATTTTCAATGAAGGATTTATATCCGGAGAAATTGCGAATAAGGTTCGGGATAGAAAAGTCAGCAGGATAGACATAGAGCTCAGATAGACAGAACAAAAACATAGAAATTCCATACCGATGAAAATAATACTTGACAAAATGACAAGAAAACTTTACATTATGGTATGAAGACTAATTTAAGAAAATACAGATTCAATAACGGTGAACTGTCCCAACAGCAGCTTGCAGATATGGTCAGGGTCTCAAGACAGACGATAGTCTCAATTGAAAAAGGAGATTATGCTCCTTCAGTGAAACTCGCTCTGCTTTTGGCTCAAAATCTAAATACAACAGTTGAACAACTGTTTGAACTGGAGGATGAAGATCATGAATAGAATAGACCCTGTTATGTGGTGGACTTGGGGAGTATTCACTCTTTCCCTGATATTATTCGCGTTCACCGGCTCAGATGTATTTCTTGTACTCGTAGTGACAGCATTTCTCTTGAAACCCACGCTTGCTTCAGCGGGAATGCTTAAAAAGTATGTTGATGAAAGAGAGATGAGCATTAATTTCCGGTCTGGCAATCTGGCGTTTTTCGTTATGATGCTCGCCTGCGTATTTATGGCTGCAATCCTTCGCTCACAAGACGATAATGCCTCCGAAATGTTCTATATGGTGATAATAATAGGTATTGTAGCAAAAGGGCTTCTTTATATCCTGATGTCAAAGAATTTCAGGGAAACAGCTCCTAAGATAATGATCACTGCCGGAATTCTGATAGCCGCATTTTCGGGGATTGGGGTGATCCGTCACGGAGTATTTTCCATCGATTTTTTGATGAATGTACTGCCCGGAACAGTCATTATAGCTGTCGGGATCGTTTCAAAGTATTATGCCAGGGCGGGAGCTGTTTCGATACTCGCAATCGTTGTCTTTCTAAGCTTAATAATATTCAAAAGGGGATTTGACTGGTCCTCTGCGGGTACAGCGTTGATAGTAGTAATACCACTGTTGGCAGCCTCTTACGGGCTGTGGCGGGAGATAAAAGACGAGGAGGAATAAAATGAATAGATTTCTTGTCTATATGATCGCGGTTTTGATCTTAAGTGCAGCCTTATCGGGAAAAGCTGAAGGTGAGGAGAATCAATCAGTAAATAAAAAAAAGCAAAGCCTCTTCAGGCTAACTGAAAATGATATAATTCTGCCTTTAACTTCAATAGAATGGGGTGTTCCTGACAGATGGTCATTTACTTCAAGGTATATTCATTCTTTCGGAGATCAAAAAAAGAAAACATCATGGAAAAACGGTGCAGGATTATCACTAAGCCCCGGATGGTCAGGTGGAAGGATCGGTGTTGACTACATAGGAATATACCTGCGGGAGGACATGAAAGATTTCGCTTTATTCACTCAGTTCAGAGGCACTATTCTAAGAACGTGGGGGAATCCTCTTTCAGCCGAAGCTGATGAAACATATTTGGGAGCTGAAGTCAAGTTCTGTATATCATGGCTCCTTGATATCGGCGCCGGTTATTACTACCCATTATCTGATAAAGATGGAGAACCATTCTTTGGTTTTCATTTCGGAGTCGGAATATAGGTGTTTTTAAAGGGCATCACAGAAAAAAATATAAATTTGTTGTAAAGTACTTGACAAACCGCACTATTAATCGTACTATTAATCGTACTATTTAAAGGACTGATCATGTATAAATACAAAACAATAACCGCAAATGATCTGAAAACTAAAGGCATCTCCATGGTGGCTGAAGAAGTCGCTCAGTACGGAGAGGCTGTCGTTACTGTCAGGGGAAAAGGTAAATATGTGATCATACCCATCGAAAAATACAACGAACTGCGTGAATACGAACTTTTGGCTGCTCTTGCGGAAACAAGGAAAGTTATTGCAGAGGGTGATTTTGTTATTGAACCTGTCAAAGATCACATGAAGAGGATCACTAATGGTTAAAATTATTTATTCCGGGCCGTACATTAAAAAGGAAAAAATGTTTACTAAGAAGCATCCTGATCTTGTTTTGCAGTACGGAAAAACGGTAGAATTGCTTGAATTAAATCCGCATCACCCTTCATTGAGACTGCATAAACTGACGGAAAAGTTAAGCGATCTATATTCAGTATATATAAACATCACATACAGGCTGTCTATAGAGTTTTTAATTCAGGACGAAAAAATTATTCCGGTTGATATCGGTACACATGAAGAAGTTTACTGAGAGACAATGGAGGCAGTATGAGAAAATTAGCGAGTATTCAGAGAATAAAAGCATTGGAGCCGATCGAAGGAGCCGATGCAATAGAGAAAGCTGCTGTTCTGGGCTGGCAGCTGGTGGTAAAGAAGGGTGAATTTAAAGTTGGGGATCTTGCGGTTTATTGCGAAATAGACTCTATTATGCCCGACAGGCCAGAATATGAATTTTTAAAACCCCGTGGAATGAGGATAAGAACGATCAGACTTCGCGGTCAGGTTTCGCAGGGGATTTGTTTTCCGTTATCCGTTCTGCCGAATGATTTTCAGATTGAGGAAGATGCTGATTGTACAGAAGTGCTCGGTATTGAAAAGTACGAACCTCCGATCCCTGCCTGCTTGAGCGGAATTTCCAAGGGTAAATTTCCGTCATTCATACCAAAGACCGACGAAACAAGAGTTCAGGTACTTCAGGATGTTCTTGATAAATATAAAGGTGAAAAGTGCTATGTGACCGAAAAAATTGACGGCAGCTCTGTGACCTATTTCATAAATAACGGCGAATTCGGCGTATGCTCAAGAAATCTCGAACTTGTAGAAAACGAAGAAAACAGCCTTTGGAAAGTGGCGAGACAACTCGATATTGAGAACAAATTCCGATCTCTTGACAGAAACATCGCTTTGCAGGGTGAGCTGATGGGTGAAGGTATCCAGAGCAACAAGCTTAAACTGAGAGGGCAGACCGCATTTTTTTTTAACGCTTTCGATATTGATAAATTTGTCTATCTGCCTTTCAGCGAATTAAAAGAAATGCTGGAGAAGTTCGAGCTTCCGATGGTTCCTCTGATCACAACAGACTATGTTCTTGAGAACGATATTCCTGCGATCGTGAAAATGGCTACCGTTAAGAGTAAAATATGTCCGGATGTGTGGGCGGAAGGCATCGTCATCAGACCGCTTGAAGATAAGATCGAAAAGCTTATCGGCAATGATTATTTCAAGAACGACCGTGTCAGTTTCAAAGCTATCAACCCTGAATTTTTACTCAAGTATGAAGAATAAGAGAAATATCCCATTATTTATTTGGTCAGGCTATTGACAAACAGCATCTAATTGTATATATTTTTGTATATACATCTAACGGAGGTTCGTATGCTAAGTTCAAAAGTGTTTATAAGCGGTAATAGCCAGGCTGTAAGGCTGCCGAAAGAGTATCAGGTTGATGAAAAAGAGCTTTATATTCAGAAGATCGGCAATACGATCATTCTTTTTCCAAAAAAAGATCCGTGGAGCCTGTTCGAAAAAAGCCTCAGCGAGTTTACTGATGATTTTATGATTGAGGAAAGAAAGCAGCCTGCTATTCAAAAACGAAAGGGATTGTAATGTATCTGTTTGATACTAACATCTGCATTTATATAATCAATAAAAAACCGTTAAAGGTAATTGAGCAAATTATGAGCCTTCAGCCTCATCAGATAAAACTATCTTCAATATCTCTCGGCGAGCTCGAATATGGAATCCCTAATAGCAGAGATAGAGAGAAAAACCGCACAGCTCTGCTTCATTTCGCTGCTGCTTTCGATATTGTGCCGTTTAACGATGCCGATGCAGAAATTTACGGACTATTGAGGGCAGACCTAGAAAAGAGAGGTAAAATAATAGGGTCATACGATCTGCAGATCGCGGCGCAGGCTCTTAGCCACGACCTCATACTCGTCACATATAACACTGCTGAATTTGAGAGGATTACTAAGCTTAAATTGGAGAATTGGGTACATTCCTGAAATCATCTTGAGATCGGAATTAAATAAAATCAAATTATTCCAAGATTATATCCCCATTATCTCATCGAT
>CAZYNH010000004.1:0-152470 GCA_964648295.1 uncultured Bacteroidia bacterium
CGTCGGAGATTACAGAAAGTTCGATTCCTTCTCAGCACGAACTGTTCCAGAACTACCCTAACCCGTTCAACCCTGTTACTCAGATTAGGTTTGCTCTTGCTAAGACTGCCGATGTTAAGTTGAGTATTTACAACATAAGCGGCCAGCTTGTTTCTCAACTCGGAAGTGGAGTTATGAATGCTGGTGTTCATGCGGTTGATTTTGACGGTTCAAGGTTGAATTCAGGCATATACTACTACACGCTTGAAGCTGAAGGCAGAACATTTACTCAGAAAATGGTTTTGCTAAAATAAGGACAGGCATGTGTAAAAGGGCGATCATTCCGCCCCTTTTTTGTTTGAGGAAAGAATAAAATTTGAGTATATTTGTCGCGTAAAAGATTAGCGGGAAAAATGAAGAAGATCCTTTCAAAAATATTCGTAATGGCAGTTTTCATGGCTGTGTATTTCGCGATAAAGCCTGTTCCGCAGGAGGAGTTGGGTTTTAAAGAAGATGATATCCTGAGGGCGGTGAAAGAAGTAATTCCCGGTGCGGTCAGGATAGATGATAAGAATTATGTGTCGGGATGGTCTGTCGTTTATGGCTCGGATGAGCTTGAGGCCGGCCGATTTTTACTGACATCTCCCTATTGCGACGATATTACAGGCTACGCAGGTCCTTTGAAAGCAGTGTTGATCTCCGGGACGGACGGAAAAATATTGGGTGTGAAGTTATTATCACACAGAGAAACTCCTTCCTGGATCAGCGGGTTAGAAAGAATAAAATTCTTTGATTCGTGGAACGGGAAGTCAGTTACAGAACTCGCCGATCACACCGTAGACGCAGTCTCGGGAGCGACCTATACAAGCAGAGCTGTCGATAAAATTATCAGGAAGCGGGCAGAAATATTTACCGGGAGATCAGAATATGTTACTTCGGGCCGGAAAACGGAAATCTCTGTATTAAGATCGCCGATTGATGTGGTTCTATATGTTATTTTATCTATTTCCTTGTTAGGAATATTCATAAAAAAAATAAACAAGTACAGGATATTAATACAATTATCGTCTGTTATATTTTTTGGTATCATTTCAGGAAGATTTGTTTCAATATACCTGCTCGAAAGTATTTCGGTTAACGGGATAAAATTATTTACTTCGTGGACAACAATACTCCTGCTTGCTTTCTCGATCCTTATACCGTTTATCTTTAACAGGCATTACTACTGTTATTATATCTGTCCTTTCGGAGGCGCGCAGACAATTCTTGGAAAACTGCCTGTAAAAAAGATTGTTCCGGGTGCCGGAACTATAAGGTTCTTCAGATTGCTGAGGTTGCTGGTGTTCGTTTCGCTCACGGTACTGATATTACTTAATGTTAAGATCAATCTGACTCTTGTTGAGCCGTTTACTGTTTTCATGTTCTTCTCGGCTTCGGCAATAACAATAACAGGAAGTGCCGTAATATTTATAGCCTCTGTTTTTATTAAAAATCCCTGGTGTATTTACCTCTGCCCCACGGGACAGTTCTTTGATCTGCTTAAAGACGGTGTGTGAAAATGGATTATTTTTAACTTGATTATGGCTTGTTTTTTTAATATAGTTAAAGAAGCACAATATCGCGCCGATAACGGAGAATGGACAATTGGTAAGTAAAAGTTCCATAAATGTATTGCTTGTTGAGGAGAACGAAGATCATGCAATTTTGATAAGCAACTCATTTTTCAAGTACGGAGAAAAATATAATTTAATATCAGCCGATTCATTAAAAAAAGCTTTCGAATATTTTGACGATAAAACAGACATAATCGTAACTAATCTTTATCTGCCCGACGGCAGCGGTATTGAGTTTCTTAAGAACAAATCTATTTGTGATGATATTCCTGTTATCGTTCTCGAAAGCTATGTGGACCAGGAAACAGTCGTAAAACTGCTTAAATCGGGAATTTTTGATTATGTGGGTAAATCAGCAGACATATTTGATTCTCTTCCGGAAAAAATTGATAAATATATTCAGTTGAGGGATTTAAAAAGGGAAAGGAGAAGGATATCCGAGCAGCAGAACATGCTCAGTATAGCTATAAAACACTCGTCAGAGGTTATTCTTGTTACTGACGAAAAAGGTATTATCGAATTTGTCAATCCGGCGTTTGAAAAAACCACAGGTTATTCAGCTGATGAAGTAGTTGGTAAATCTCCCTCAATACTCAAAAGCGGCCAGCACGATAAAAATTTTTATGATGGCCTGTGGAAAACAATAAAATCAGGAAAACCGTGGAAAGGTCATCTGATAAATAAAAGAAAAGACGGATCAATATTTGAAGAGGACGCTTCCATCTCCCCTGTTTTTGGTGAAAAAGGTGTAATTACTAATTACGTGGCTTTGAAAAGAGATATTTCCGAATTAATAAATATTGAGAATCAACTCAGGCATGCGCAAAAAATGGAAGGCATAGGCACTCTTGCCGCAGGGATTGCGCATGAAATCAATACACCGCTGCAATATTTGAATGACAACACTCTATTTATCAAAGAATCCTTCAAGGCGATGTGCGAGGCAATATCGGAGATAAAGAAGATAGCTGCCGAAAAGGATGCCGATAATATGGGCAGTAAGCTAAACGATATTATCAGAAAAAATAAGCTGGAGTACCTTGTTGATGAAATTCCTAATGCTCTGGATGAAAATCTGAACGGGATCAAAATAGTTCGTAAAATTGTAACAGCGATGAAGAATTTCTCCCATCCCGGGTTGAAGACAATGCAGAAAGCTGATATTAACGAAGCGATCAAGTCCACAATAACTATTACAAAAAATGTATGGAAATATAACGCGGAAATAGTTACCGATCTTATGGATAAACTCCCCGAGGTGAGCTGTCACATTGGAGACATAAACCAGGTATTCTTGAACATGATAACAAATTCCTGTGACGCGATAGCTGAAAAAAGTAAAGATGATAAGGGAACAATCCGAATTTCAACATCCTGCGACAACAGTTATGTTTATATTACTATTGAAGACAACGGAAATGGAATTCCAAAAGATATCAAAGACAAAATATTCCAACCTTTTTTTACAACAAAACAAGTTGGAAAAGGGACGGGACAGGGCCTTGCTTTAAGTTATGACATTATCGTGAATAAACATAACGGGGAGATCAAGGTTGAATCAGAGCCCGGAACAGGAACAAAGTTTACAATTAAATTACCTGTTGAACCTAATGAATAAATATTAAAACGGAGATCAATATGAACAAAAATTTCAGAATTCTGTTTGTTGACGATGAGGCACCGGTTCTTAACGGTATCAGGCGGATATTTCAGGCAAGAAGAAGCAACTGGGAACTGGTTTTCGCATCAAGCGGGAAAGAAGCAATTCAGAAGGTTTCTGTAATAGATTTCGACCTGATCGTTACAGACGGAAAAATGCCCGGAATGAGCGGAAGCGAGATGCTTAGAGAAATGAAGGTCCAGGGACTGACAAAAGATATTCCCACAATAATGCTGACGGGTTATGTTGACGACGACATGAGAAAGGAAGCTCTTGAGTGCGGGATAATCGAATTTGTCAATAAACCCGTTATTCCCGACGAGTTCGTACTCAGAATTGAAAATGTGCTGAACTTCAAAATGATGCATGACGAGCTCAAAACTTCGACTGAGCAACTCACCACCGTAAACAGCGAGTTAAACAGGCTCTACGAGATAATAAGTACTCAAAAGAAAGAACTTGAAGAGCTTAATGAAATGAAAAGTCAATTCATTGAAATCGCGATGAACGAATTCAGAAGCTCAACAAAAGAGATATCTGAATATACTTCAGGATTAAGAGGATTGATGAACCCTGAAACAGATAAAGAAAAAATTGTGATAACTGAACGAATTATTCAGAGTGTTTCCGAACTGTCCGGAGTATACAGGAAGATCGTTAATATTTCAGATATTACAACCGGAACCTTAAAACTTAATTATTCCCGGTCAAATGTTCTTAAATTTTTCAATGAGCTCATTGAGAATTCATCCCATGTCGCAGAGAAAAAGAATATTAAATTGATTTCTGAGCATGACAATATCCTGCCTGTAGAAAACTATATGGATACGAACAAAATATGGATAGCTGTTTCAAAACTACTTGAAAATGCCGTAAAATTCTCCGAAACTACGAATAAAGTAGATTTTGGAATGAAATATTCGGACAATATGCTTAAGTTCATAATAAAGGACTACGGTATAGGGATGAATGATGATCAGATGAGGAATCTGTTCTCATTCAACAACAGTGATAATGAAAACAAACAGGGTGTCAGCCTGCCTCTTGTTAAAAAAATTATTGACGCTCATAAAGGTAATATATGCGTTGAGAGTAAATTCGGCGGCGGAACAAAATTTACCGTCTCGATACCTGTACTGGAAACAATTCCCGGAGAACTTGATAATGGGTCCGAATCATAAGCTCAATTCTTTCTTCAAGAACTACTTCGTTTATCTCTCGATCTTCACGATTGAGATAATCTGTGTCGTTGCCTATTTTACTTATAAAAATATTAACTTGCTCGCCAATTCCGCGCTTGTTGAAAAATACGGCCTTTCTAAGCTTTATGCTGATGACATTGATCAATTTTTGGAGGCTTACAAGGCTACCGTAAGTCAATATTATGTAATGGCGGGCATTGTAATAGCATCGGTTGCAGCTTTTGCCGTAATCATTCACTATCTGATGAAAAAAAGGATGACCGATGTCGAAAAAATGAACGCTCTTGAAGATCTGACAAGGGATACTTCAAAGATACTCAAGAGCGAGATCAAATACCGTTCTCTTTTTGAGAACAACGGTACCGCTATACTCGTAGTCGGTGACGACGAGAATATAAGCGACTGCAATGAGAAATTCAGCGAACTTATAGGTTATTCCAAAGAAGAGATGATCAGAAATATGCATTGGAGTAAAATTGTCCATCATGAAGATATCGAAAGGGTCAAAGGTTACGACAAGCTGAGAAGAACGAATCCCGCCAAGGCTCCTGCCGAATATATGATGAAACTGAGAAGGAAAGACGGAACATACAGGCAGGTGATAGTCAATGTCATTGTGCTTCAGGGTACAGAGCAGCTAGCTTCCGTAATAGATATAACCGATATGATCGAAAAAGACAGAGCTTTAAGGGAAAATCAGGAACTCCTTAATCAGGCACAGGAGATAGCCTCCATGGGCAGCTGGACCTATTATCCCGAAAACGATGAGCTTAAAGTATCAAAAGAATTCCTGAAAATCCTGGGTATTGACAAGATCACAGAACCCTTAACTCTGACATATCTGAAAAACCGGTTTGGGTTTGATCAGTTTTATAATGAAGTGTCAGGATTGAATAACTCCGCAGCCGGCTTAGACAAAGAAATTACTTATCTGGATGAAAAATCGCCTCTGTCAGACAAAACCAAATATTTTAAGCTCAAAGCCAGAGCAGGATCAACAGCCGAGAAAGAATTGAAAATTACGGGCATAATTTTGGACATTACAGACAGAAAAAAGATCGAAAATGAGATAAATAGGGCAAACGAGGAAATGAAAAACCTTATTTATGTTACAACTCATGATCTGCAGATACCGCTTATCTCAATAGAGGGCTTCTCTAATCTTCTTTTAAGATCATGCCAGAATATTGAGATCACTCAGGAAGCAAAAGATTACCTTGAAAGAATAAAATCGAATGTTAAAACTATGAGTTCGATGTTTAAGAATTTCTTTGACATCTCAAAGATTACCGCGATAAAGAATCCTTTTGAATACATAAAAACTTCCGATCTTATTAACCAGGTGGCAAGTGAGATGCGGATACTGACAGACAAATACGGATCTTCAGTTAAAATTGACTGCGGCAATCTCTTACCCGATATATATGGGGACAGAGAAAATCTTAGGCTCGTTTTTTACCATTTGGTTTCTAACGGCATTATTTACGGCGGCAAAACCGTGACTGCCGGTTATGAAAAAAGTAAAGGGTTCTTTATAAAAGACGACGGCACCGGAATATGTACAGATGATCTGGAGAGAATTTTCCTGCCCGGAATAAAACTTGAAAAAGAAGAGAATTATGAGGGCTCCGGCATGGGCTTGACTATATGCAGAAAAGTTATTGAGCTGCACAACGGAAAAATATGGGCTGAATCTGATGGAAAAGGCAAAGGAACAACAATTTTCTTCACACTTAGTAATGAACTAATCAGGGATTAATGTAAAATGGCCATGAATTTATTTAGAATAAAAGAATTCCCGTCTGAAAAATCTTATCAGGATGCGGAGCTTCACTTATCAAAACAGGGTAAAAACTTTGTATTCATATGTAAACTGGAAGGAAAATATTTTGCGCAGTCTGACGATAATATATACGGAGCTTTTGACTCGGTAGAAAATGTAACATTTAGAAAAGAAGGAAAAATATTCGCCTTCAAGTCTTCAACTTTTTCAAAAAAATTAGGGGTTATAAAAGACGAAAATCAGGACTCTTTATACATTAACAATAAAATATTGGGCCCGTTCACAAAAATAAGGGATTTCAAAATAAACGACAATCTAACATATTACATATGGTATGAAACCTTCGGGAATTCGTATGTTATTATCAACAATAACAAATTGGGAAGCTTTAAAAGCGTATATCAGGTAACTATGGCTCAGGACGGAACATCGTATGCTTTGATATACAAAGACGGCGGAAAAAAATATTTGCGAATTAATGATGAAATATTTGGAGGATACGAAGAAATATTCGACTTTGTCTGCGATTATGAAAAAGGTTTTACCGGTTTTGTTTTCAAAAATTTATCAGGCGAGTATTACGCAAGAATTAATAACACGGAGATAGGTCCGTTCGGGAGTTGTACGGGTCTCAATTATTTTGCGGACATAAATAAATATCAGATTGAATACAAAAAAGACGCCGCAAATTTCATACAGATCAACGAAAGTGTTTTCTCGGGATCGGATACATATCAGGTAGAATTGATAAACGAATCTCTGGCTGTAATTAAATGCTTCAAAGACAAATTGAGTTCTTATAATATCGTTGCCTGGGAGATCGGTTCTTTTAACGATGTTATTGAGTATCGGATAAGTAATTCAGGAAAGAAATTCATCTTTGTGTATGTAAAATTCAACCAGTATTTTGTTGTAGCCGGTGATTACGAATATGGCCCGTACAAAAAAGTCTCAAACTTATCAATAAGCCCGAACGGAGAGAATTATTCATTTATTTTTACAAATCAGCATTACAATTATTATGCCAATATAAACGGGAATACTTACGGACCTTACATCTTAATAAACGAGACAGCTGTATCTGATTCACCCTCCGCCTTCGGATTTATTTTCCAGAGAAACTCTAAGTATTTTGTTAACATTTCCGACACGATACACGGAATGTATGATTCTGCTTTAAATTTAAAACTGTCACCCGACGGTTCCCTTTATTCATACATGTTCACTAAAAAAATAAAAATAAATCAGCTTTATTCAAAGCTGCAAAGTTATTTGTCACTTAATGGTGAAGTATCTGAAAATGACATAGCTATAATAGATCTTCAGAGAAACTCAATGCAAATAGAAGCAATCGTATTTAAAAAGAACTCAAAATGGTATATCAGCCTTAACGAGACTATGTTCGGCCCTTATGACCATATAGCTGACTGGAGATTTTTAACCGACGAAACGCTTTTTTCATTCAGGTTCAAAAACCTGCAATCTGATTTCTACAATCTTCAAATAAACGGCAGAACATATTATTCCCGAAACAAAAATCTGCAGGTACATTCACCCGTATTCAGCCGGGACGGAACAAAATTTGCCTTTATTCATTATTCCGACATCCATTATTACATACAAATATGCGATCAAACCTACGGCCCTTTTGATCATGCCGACCTGCCGACTTTCTCACCGGACAGTAAAATGGCAGTATTCAGGTACATTGAGTCAAAAAAGACATATTTAAACATAAACGGCATGAAGACCGGACCTTTCGGAGTGGCTGAATACACATTCTCTGACGGAAAGCTTTATACATGTTATCTTCAGGACAAGACGATCATAATTGACGAGATCACATGGTAATCAGTTTTTGAGTATTTCTTTTACGTTTTCGACTAAAGACTGTCTTGAAAAAGGTTTCTGTAAATAGATCTTATTTTTATCCAGCAGACTGAAATCCATTATAGTGCTTTCTGTATAGCCGGACATATATATGACCTTTGCCTCAGGGTACTTTTCGAGCAGCTTCTCACCTATCTCATCACCATTCATATCCGGCATGATAACATCCGTTATCAACAGATCAATTTTTTCGGTTTCGTAAAATTTCATAATATCTTCAAAAGATGAGGCGCAAAAAACATTAAATCCTTCCTGCTCAAGCATTTTAGCCACTACATCCCTTATTTCTTTCTCATCATCGATCACTACGATTTTTTCACCGTGCGGCTCTACATTCTCATACTGTTTGATCTCTTTCTCTATATATTCTTCAGCATCTGCTGACGGAAGGTATATTTTGAAACAAGTCCCTCTACCGGGTTCGCTGTAACAGGACACATATCCGTTGCTCTGTTTCACTATCCCGTAAACCGTTGAAAGACCCAGTCCTGTACCCTTTCCCAAGCCTTTTGTGGTAAAAAACGGCTCAAATATTTTGTCCACTGTTTCTTTTGTCATTCCTGTACCGGTGTCAGTTACGGCAATCATCGCATAACTTCCGGGTTTAAGTTCAGAGTATTTTTTTATATAATTATCATCTATCTTTACATTCTTAGTCTCTATCGTTATCTTCCCGCCTTTGGGCATGGCGTCCCTTGCGTTGATCACCAGATTCATTATCACCTGATCCATCTGTCCTTTATCAGCCTTCACCGGACTGATCCGCGGTTCAAGAACAGCTACCGTGTCAATTCTCTCTCCGACCAGTCTTTTTATCATTTTCTCAAGATCGTTGACTATTGTATTCAGATCTATTATCTGAGGTTTCAGAACCTGTTTCCGGCTGAATGCGAGAAGCTGACTTGTCAGTTCGGCTGCCCGCTGCCCGCTTTTTTTTATCTCGATGATATCTTCCGTAAGAGTGTCATCATTCTTCGATCTTGCAAGTATTAAATCGCAGTTGCAGAGAACCACCATAAGCAGATTGTTAAAATCGTGAGCTATTCCGCCGGCCAAAAGACCAATCGCTTCCATTTTCTGAGATTGCCTGAACTGTTCCTCAAGCTCTTTCTGTTCAGTGACATCATGTACTATTCCAAGCATTTTTGCGGTCTTTCCGTACCTGTTCTTCTCGAATTGTGCTTTTACATGAATTTTCCTTAAAGAACCGTCCTTTCTTTTAATCGAATGAATTTTTTCAAAAGGCTTACACTCGTTTATTGCCCTTGTAAATTCGGCGTTGATTTCATCTCTTTCATCTTCCGGAATGAAACTCATATACAACTTATAGTCCGGTTTTGTTGAAGATTGATCTAATCCAAAAATTCTGTATACTTCATCAGTCCAGGTAAAATCCATTGTTTTACTGTCAAAGATCCAACTGCCGACATGCACAATTTCCTGTGTTCTTCTAAGCAGAGCTTCATTAGATTTTAATTTATTTTCAGCTTTGATCTTCATTGTCATATCCAGCCCCACACAGAGTAATCCCGAAATGTCAAAATATTCGTTCTTAATCTGCGACACATGCCATTCGACAAATAGACTTCCCCCCTCTTTCTTTGTTATTCTTGTTACACAACTCGAATCGATTTCAGTTGTTAGGCACTTGGTAAAAAAATCGGCGGCTGATTTTTGATAATTAAGGGACACATAATTTTTTATAAGACTTTTATTCCTTGCTTCTTCCACTCTGTAGCCGGTTATATCTCTGAAAAACTCATTTACATTCACAATGTTGAATTTCCCGTCGATCACCATTATAATAGCTTTTGCAGTGTTTATTATGTTATCTGACAGCTGTTTTTGTGAGATCAGATTGTCAAGCGCTTTTTTTCTTTCGATAGAATGCCTTATAGCTCTTATTAGTGCGTCTTTATCAAATTTCCCTTTAATAAGATAATCCTGAGCCCCAATACTAAGCACTTTCTTTATTATCCTTATATCGTCACTTCCTGTTAAGGCAATGACCGGTAAAGTGGGATTCTCGTTAATTATCATCATGGGAGCTTCAGCTCCCACGCACCCGGGCAGCCCGAGATCGACAAGGGCAATATCATAGCGCATGAACTCAAAATCTTCCAGAGCACTGTCAATATCTTTAAAATGACTTATCTCAGCGTCCGCGTAATCGAGCATTTCTTCTATCAGTACCGCGTCTCCGTCATTGTCTTCGACAATAGCGATCTTAAGATTTTTATCCATTTTTACATCTCCGTTCATCATTTTTTTTCATAAATTCGTCGATACTCTTAAAAACATCGAAAAAATCGCCGAGATCCATAGGTTTTGTAATATATTCGCTTGCCTTGTACCTGTAACAGCTGTTGATATCGCTCTCGCTGTTCGAAGTGGAAAAAACTATTACGGGTAATGATTCCGTCTTGGGTTCATTTTTTAGAATCTGAAGAATCTCAAGCCCGGTCATGCCAGGCAGGTTCAGATCCAGAAGTATCACATCCGGTCTCGGGTTCTTTTCCTCATACAGATATTCGAGAGCCTGATCGCCGTTGTATAGGTGGACAATACGGGATTCAGAACCGTTATGAGCAAGAGCTTCCCGCGCCAGCACGGCATCACCCTCGTTATCCTCCACGAGCAGGATCAGATATTTTTTGGTTCTACACATTTTCATCCCACCTATTGAGCGTAAAAATGAACCTTGTGCTTTTTCCTTTTTCGGACTCGGCCCGGATCATTCCGCCGTGCCTTTCAATTATCTTTTTTACGATCGCAAGGCCTATACCCGTTCCCGGGTATTTGTCCTGCGAATGAAGCCTGTGAAATATTCGGAAAATATTTCCTGTATGTCTCAAGTCCATCCCGATTCCGTTATCTTCAACGGTTATTCTGACTTTTCCCTGAATTTCCGCCTCCTCAGCTTTTATATGAATTTCAGGAACTAATTCGGTCTTTCTAAATTTTATCGCATTTCCTAAAAGATTCTGAAACACGGAAATGATCTGCGATCTGTCACCGAGAACAACGGGAAGGCTGTCATAGCTGATCATCGCCCCGGTTTCGACAACAGACGATGATAGGTTTTTTAAAGCTTCCTTTACCGCTTCGTTCAGATCCACATTACCGAAAGGATCGCGCTGCGTGGTCACCCTCGAATAAGCCAGCAAACCCTGTATCTGGGCCTGCATTCTCTTGGCTCCGTCAACAGAATAGTTTATGTATGTTTTAGCCTCATCATTCAAAACAGATCCATATTTTTTAATAAGAAGGTCGCTGAATCCCGACACCATTCTCAAAGGCTCCTGAAGATCGTGCGAGACTGTATAGGCGAAGTCTTGAAGCTCCCTGTTGGAATTTTCGAGCTTTTTTTCGTACTCCTTAATTTCTGTTATATCTACAATCGCGCCTATCAGGCCCGTAATATTTTCCAGATGGTCAACAAGAGCGGCTTTGTGAAATACTACATTCCTGATTCCTCCGGACTTATTAGCAAACTTCCACTCGTAGATCTGCGTTCCGCCTTTTTCAAAAAGTTCTTTGTCCATTTCATCGTATTTGAGAGCGATCTCTTCAGGGGCTATATCGTAAACGGTTTTTCCTATGATCTGATCTTCTTTCATTCCCAGCATTCTTGCGAATTCGCTGTTACAGCCCAGATACATTCCTTTTGAATCTTTATAGAATATCGGAAGGGGTGCGTTGTTCAAAAGCGTTCTGAACAGCTCTCTGCTTTCCTCAAGCTTTATCCTGGCATCAACAAGTTCCGTTACATCTCTGAATACCCCGTAGCTGGAAACGAATTTACCGTCATCGTCGTAATTCGGACTTACTGTAACTTCAATAATTTTGGTATTTCCTTTGTTCGTTACTATCTTAAGTTCATATTTTTCAGAAAAACCTTTTTTTCGATTTTCAGTACCTTTTTTGATCTTTTGCATTTCTTCCGAGTTGAGGAATTCGGATAAATTTTTCCCTATCAGATTTCTGCTTTCGCATTCGAATATGATCTCGGCCGCATTGTTCGCATATAAGAAAAATTCGTTCTCGTCTACAATGCCTATACCGTCTCCTACGGTTTCAACGAGCTTGTGATATTTTCTCTCTTTTTCGATCAGCTCTTTTTCTGCCGATATTCTTCTTTCAAGCTCCACCCTGTATGCCTTATTTTTCCTGATCAGATCCCTTCTGACGGACAGAAGCCAGATAAGAGACAGTACAAGTATAAGTGAAAGAAACATTTCTAAAAAAATGTGATCAGGGAAAATCGTCATATATTTTTATCCTTCGCCGAATTTGGAATGCTGAATTTTAAAACAGCGCCTTTATTTTTGCCGTCCGATTCTGCCCATATCCTTCCGCCCTGTCTTTCGATTATTCTTTTACAAAGAGCGAGACCGATCCCGTCCCCGGGTTTATCAGCGGCTTCCGAGAGCCTTTTGAATATAACGAATACCTTTTCAATATCCTCCTCTTTGATCCCGATACCGTTATCCTTTACATATATTATCACTTCATCACCCTGCGAATTTTTCAAGTCCGATCCTATCTCAATTAAACATTTTTCATCTTCTTTCCTGAATTTTATCGCGTTCCCTATCAGGTTTTGAAAAACATGCGTGATCTGATCCGGTTCTACCATTACATCAGGAAGGTCTTTGTATCTGATCTCAGTCCCTGTTTCCTGAATTGTCAAGTTGAGATTATAAACAGCATTCTTCAGAGGTATAGACAGATTGATCAGAGTCTTTTCTTTCTTTCTCGAACCGATCCTTGAGTATTCGAGAAGTCCTCTGACGAGATTCTGCATCCTTCTCGTGTTGGTTACAATATAATCAAGGTAACCCTTAGCTTCATCATTCAGCCTATGGGTATGTTTAAGTTCGAGAAGCTGCGAAAAACTCGATATGATCCTTAACGGTTCCTGAAGGTCATGCGATGCAATAAAAGCGAACTGCTCAAGCTCTTTGTTGGATGCCTCAAGTGCTTCCTTTTCCTTTATAAGTTCCTTCAGGAGCTGTTTTTTATCGGTTATGTCCTGCGACAGCTTTAAAAAATTCGTTATGTTTCCTTTATCGTCAAATATCGGTCCGACTGTTGCTCCTTCCCAGTAAAGTTCTCCGCTTTTCTTTCTGTTCCTGAACTCCCCTTTCCATATATTTCCGGATTTTATTACATCCCACAATTCTTTATACTCATTTTCGCTCATTTCTCCGGACTTCAGAATTTTGGGATTTTTGTAAATAACCTCTTTAAAAGTATAACCTGTAACCTGAGTAAAGCGCGGATTCACATATTCGACATTTCCATTTGTATCGGTCATTAAGATAATGGACGGGCTCTGGTTGACCGCGGCAGTCAGTTTTAAAAGTTCCGAATGTTCTTTCGACGCTTTTTTTCTATTCTCGTATTCTTTGATCTCTCTTTCTATCGTCGGCACAAGTTTCCTCAGCTTGTCTTTCATTATGAAATCATTTGCGTCGTTGCGCATGAGATCAACGGCTTTTTCTTCTCCTATAGTGCCTGAAACAAGTATAAAAGGTATCTCAGTATCTTTTTCCCGTAAAATCAAGAGAGCTTCCTCTCCGTTAATGTCGGGCAGATTAAAATCTGAAAGGACTATATCGGGTTGTTTTTCATTCAAAAATTTCCTGAATTCTTCTTTATTCTTACAAATAGAGATTTCTTTTTCAGTCTTGAGCTTTTTTAACTCATACAGCACAAGATCAAGGTCGCTCTCGTTGTCTTCAAGTATTAGTATGCGTATCTTATCCATGAAATTCCTTATTTCTGCACAGTTTTGTTCAGAACCATCCAGTAATAGCCGATTTCTTTTATCGAATTACTGAACTTGCTAAAATCAATAGGCTTGACAATGTAGCTGTTCACTCCGAGTTCATAAGCACTAACGATATCTTTTTCCTCATTCGATGAAGTAAGCACGACCACAGGGATTTTTTTCGTCCGTTCATCTTTCCTGACGGCTCTTAAAACCTCTATCCCGTCAACTTTCGGCATTTTCAGATCAAGCAGGATGACTTTCGGCGGGCATTCGATATCCCTGCCTTCATATCTGCCTGTTCCAAAAATGAACTCCAAAGCTTCCTCGCCGTCTTTTACCCTTAAAAGGTCATTGGCGAGTTTATGTTTCTTCAGCTCTCTTATAGCCAGTTCGGCCTCGTCATCATTATCCTCGACCATCAGTACCATCACCTGCTTATACCCGTTCTTCAACTTTCACCTCCGTTTTTTTCCTCAAATGGAATTTTTATATAGAAAGTTGCCCCGTTACCGTTCTTACTTTCTGCGTCCAAGCTCCACCCGTGCTTTGCGGCCACTTTTGCCACTATTGACATTCCGACGCCCGTTCCGGGAAATTCCTCCGCGGTGTGGAGCCGTTGGAAAACTTCGAATATCTTGTGCTTATATTTCTCATCGAAACCGGCCCCGTTATCTTTTATCGATATAATATGAAATTTTCCGTCATTTTCATAATTAATTCTGATCCCGGCAACATCTTTTTTATTCGTAAATTTAACGGCATTTCCGATGATATTCTGGAACATCTGCATTACAAGCGTACGATCTGCCTGGATATCAGGGATTTTTTCATTAACCGAAAAATCGAATTTCCTGTCCTTTTCTCCGTCCGTTACCTCCTCAAATATCTTTTTAAGAAGACTGACCGTATTGATCTTCTGCGGTTTTATAGTGCTTCTCCCCACTCTCGAATACTCGAGCAGGTCGTCAATAAGCCTCTGCATTTTAGATGTATTATCCACTATCTTCTGCATATATCTCTTGCCCTCGTCGTCAAGGTCTTTGCAGTAATCATCTTTAAGAATATTAGCGAAACCGAGAATTGCCCGTAAAGGCGCTCTTAGGTCGTGAGATACAGAGTAGCTGAAGGCCTCAAGTTCTTTGTTCGCGGCGGTCAGCTTGGCATTGATTTTCTCAAGTTCGCTTCTCGCTTCATTAACATCTTCGAGTAGTATAACCAGAGATTCCTGAGCTGAAGTAAGTTCCCTGTTCTGCTTTTCGAGCCTTGCTGTCCTTTCCCTGACTTTTTCTTCCAGTTCGGCATTAAGCTTTTTTAATTCTTCCTGCGCATTTTTTCTCTCTTTAATTTCACTATTTACATCTTTAAGGATATTGAGCATTGCTGCTTTATTTTTTTCAAGTTCTTTAAGATAAGCATCAATCCTTAATTCATCTTTCTTCCTTTCTGAAATATCTGAAAAAATTGTGATAGTTCTTTCATCTCCGTTAGAGTCCAGATAAATATTTGATGTGAGCATGAGCGGGATTTTACCTCCGCTTTTTCCTAATGCGTTTATTTCACCTCTAAAAGATCCTTTTTTACTTCTGATCTCGAGTGATTCAATGAAAGCAGGGTCTTTTATGTCAAACAGCTTGTCTCTTCCAAGTTCAGTAATCTCCTTCTCAGACCTTCCGAGAATCCTGCAGGCTTCAGGATTCGCACTCAGGATCGTCCCGTCAGGCCTGGTCATAAATATACCTTCGCTTGCCGAATCGAACACCTGACGGTATTTTTCCTCGCTTTCCTTTAGAAGAATATTCTTCTGTTTGAGTTCTGTTTCGTTTAAGATCAACAGCTCTTCGGCTATTCTCCTTGTCTCGATCTCCTCTCTCAGTTCTTTTGTTTTCTTAGTGACCTGATCATTTAATGACCTGTTCCAGAAAACGAAAATAGCAATAACAACAATTGCCGGTATCAAAAAGAAAAGTAAATACTTTATGATCTCCTTTAGGCTCAAAGGTTTTTCAGGTCCGTAGGTTCCGAACCATTTTATATGTATATTCCTTATTTCTCCGGATGTTTTAAGATTGTTGATGGCGTTGTTTATATTGCTTAAGAGCACACTATTGCCCTTTTTCACGGCATAGCAGAATTCAGCGCTGTGTATATTTTCCCCGCCGTAAACAATACCGGGAAGTTCCTTTTTATTGATTACATACATAGCAGTTAGGTACGAAAGCAGGGCATACTCAGCATCACCGGATATAAGCATCATAAGAGCTTCTTCATGCGAACCGGCAATTTTCAGATTTTCACCTAACCCTGCAAGAACAGCCTTTTCGTGCATAATGTCGCTGTTTTCAACGGCGGTATATTTATCTTTCAGATCATTTATTGAACGGGGTATCGTCGTTCCTTTTTTAGCGAAGATCTTGTATGAAGAAACTGCGAAAGGAACGGAAAAATCCATGTATTCCGCTCTTATATCTGAGTATAAGATCCCATGTATCGCGTCATATTCACCCCGTCTGAAATTTTCCATCAGTCCTGACCACTTTTCGAGCCTGAGATCAAGAAGCAATCCAAGCTCTTTTGCCATAGCCCGCGATATATCAACATCAGGACCGGAGGCATTTCCTTTTTCATCAATAAAACTGTACGGATGGTAATTGGAGTCACCGGCAATGATTATCGTCTGTTTTCCGATCTCGAATGAAGGAGTGAACCATTTTTCATGGAGTTTATCGTATGTGCCGTTTAAAATAACAATCGAAAGTCCTTCATTTATTTCTTCGAGAAGTCGTTTATCACCTTTTCTTACAGCAAAGCAGAATTTCTGTTGGAAGTCGTCTATACTTATATCTAGCGGTTCAATATTTTTGATGCCCAGATCATTTATCATACTCAAGCCCATTACTTTCTGGGTAACGACTATATCGCATCCGCCTTCGGAAAGTAAACGGAAGGCATCTTCAAATTTTGAAACTGTGATAATACTGTCGGACAGCTTTACCCTTCGCGCAAACTCCTCGGCATTATCGCCTTTCATCACGGCGAGGACAGCTTTTTTTAAGCCATCTCTATTTTTGAACCCGGTCCCGTCACTCCTCGCAAAGACAGCTCCGTGATAGATCATATAAGGAAATGTAAAATCGTAAAAAGGTTCTCTTTCCGGTGTTCTGCCGACGAGAGGGAGCACATCAAGTTTACCGTCAGCAAGCTCCTGTTTAATAATATTCCACTCGTCCACTTTAAAAGTAATTTCATGCTTCGCAGCTTCGCAGGTCGCCTTAAGCAGTTCAACAGAAAACCCGCCGGCCGTTCCGTCCGGATTTATTATACAAAAAGGCGGATAGTCATACTCGGAAGCTGATCTTAAAATCTCTGATCCCGCTTTCTGACCGAACAGTGCCGAGATCAGCACGATTAGGTATAAAAAAGATCCGTATTTCCTGCGCATCAGCGCACCTCTCTAATACTTAGGCTCTTTTCCCGCTTCTTTCAGAAGCTTATTTATCTCTTCCTTCAGTTCGGTCATTCTGATCTCCCTGTCAACCATAAGTTCGTTGAACTTTCTAAGCTCTTCTGCTTTGGCAATAAGATCATCATGTGCTATTTTTCTTTTGGATATGTCTTCAAAAACAACGGCAAATTCATTTTCCCGTGTCCTGTACGCATAAACTTTGTACCATTTCTTGAGTACGGACGAATAATTCTCAAAAGTTTCGGGAATACCTGATCTTGTTATTTCGGCATACTTTTCTATCCAAAAATCCTCAACACCCGGCAAAATTTCTTTACAATTTCTGCCAACTACCTTTTCTCTTACCAGTCCCGTCATTCTCTCAAAGCTCGGATTTATCTCAATGAACCTGTAGTCAACAGGATTACCGTTTTCATCGTAGATCATTTCATGGACTGCCATAGCAAGTTCCATTTCGTTTATCATAGCTCTGATCTTTTCATCACTTTCGGCTTTCAGCTTTAAATAGTCTGAAATGTCCTTTCCAATTCCTATGAGACACACCTCTTCTTCCATATTTACGGTTTTTGCAGAAAATAATGCTTTGAATTCTTCATCGTTTCTTTTTAGTCTGACTTCCGCATTATTGATTTCGCCCTTTTCTTCCATTATATCTACGATATTTTCTCTTTGTCTGACATCCGCCCAGATATTTAACTCAGGTGTTTTCTTGCCGATAACGGTTTTATCAAAATTGAATAAATCATAAAAACTACGATTGGCATTCAGTATCAGTCCGTCAGATAATCTCGTCAGAGTAACAGGATCAGGTATTGTGTTGAAAAGAAGCTCGAAGTGTTCCTTTGATATTCGCAATTCTTCGGATACTTTTTCATTTACAAGAACAATATAACCGAAAGTCCATATTATACTAACTACAAGACCTGATGAAAATGATAATAGATTGACAGGATGAGAATCGAACATATCCTTCAGATCATAAAGATTGTTTACAACAGCGTATAGTCTAAGTACCAGTACTGCTGAATAAATGATAAAAGTAAACGAAAGCAGTTTTTGAAGCTTCTTCCTTTTTCCTGAATTTTTATAAAGGCTCAACCCCACTAAAATTGAATATACGAGCAGATATAAATTGACAGTAAAAGATCTGATAGCAAGATCGTCTTTAAAAAAACTGAAAAATACGAGTACAAATAAATAGACCGCTGAAGTTATTATGATCGACCGGTAATTACGCGGTAATCCGAGATATTTTAGAGTACCCAGATACAAGGATATGATCGCTGATAAAAGAAATGTGTTTTGAAAGACTACCACAAAGTTAAAAATGCTTTGAAAATCCCTGAAAAACATGACAGAGAATCCTAATGATTCGAAAATGCTCCACAGAAGCCAGTATTTAATGTCTTTATAATTTTTATTGTGTTTCAGCTGATGTGAAAAGACCACGATCTGAATTAACCGTGTAAGAACCATTATCATTATGATCGTCTTTATGTCCGGAACCATGATCGTTACCCCAAGCATTTGTTATATCTCGCTTAGCTTTATTTCCTGCATTAAGAATCAAATATCATATTTTTCTTCCTTACCCAGTTCTTTTAAAAGTTCGTTCACTTCCTTTTTGAGTTCGATCATCTTCAATTCTCTTCCGACCATAAGAGAATTCATTTCTGTGAGCTCATAGTTCTTTTTTCTCATTTCCTCTTTATAAGCTTTTTCTTCGGTAATGTCTCTTGCTGAAGATATTCCGCCAAGAATATTTCCTTTTTCATCTTTATTGACTTTACACCACCATGCCAGCAATCTGACTTTGCCGTCTTTTCTTCTCTGATAGCTTTCTACATAGATAACATCCTCCTTACCCCTGAATAACGGCTCGACCATGTCATAAGTATTTTGCTCACCCTCAAAATAATAGGATGCTTCCTTTCCGATAACATCGTCCCCGAAGAATTCGTATCCTGCTTTATTCGCCCATGTGTATAGCTTATTATTATCAACTTCCATTATAATTTCAGGTACAGTTTCAAGAACAGCGCTATGTTTAAATGCTAAACTCATCAGACTTTCTTCCGCAGCTTTTTGCTCGGTAATATCTCTGAATACACAATATGTTTGTTTGAATCTGCCGCTGAAATCATAAGCCACAACACCTTCAAATATGACATTTATATAGTCACCGGATTTTTTTTTAAGAGTGAAATGAATATCGTTAACAGTTCCTGAAACTTTAAATTGAGGAAAACGATTCCTGAAAGTTTCGATCATGTCTGGATGAAGCAGATCTCCGAACCATTTTCCGATAACATCCTCCCTGTTATATCCCAGTATAGAAAGCCATTTCGGATTTACATCTATGATCAGACCGTTCTCATCAAGAGACTGATACGGAACGGGAGCATAGTCATACAGGGATTTGAACTTTTTTTCGCTTTCAATCAGTTCGTTCTCCATGATCTTAAATTTCGTTATTTCTGTTGTCATTCCGCAGACACCCGAAATGATACCGTTTTCTTCTGTTACAGGAAACTTTACTGATAGAAAATATTTTTTACCATCACCAGTTTCTAAGATTTCTTCAATTTCGACAGCTTTTCCCGATTTAAGTACATTCATATCATTATTATAAAATCTATCCGCATTCTCTTTTGAAAAAACTTCATGATCTGTTTTTCCGATCACGTTCTCACGCCTCAGACCGGTGGCCTCTTCCCATCTGCCGTTGATTAAAAGGTATTTGCCATTCTTTTCCTTTACGAATACCAGTGCGCCGCTGTTCTCGATTAGTTCGGAAAGGAATCTTTCATTTTTCTTAATACGGTTTACATATCCTGCTTTTTCCAGGTTGTCTGAAATGATCTTGCCTATCAGGATAGTGGCTATCGGATAGATTGTTATTACCGGCAAAGCGAGATTCTCGATCGTTTTCCATACCGCATCTTTCGGTAAAGTGAACATCAGAAGAATCATTGCGGCGTGTACAATTATTCCCAATAGAAGGAGTATGGTAACGCTTAACTTGTGACCTTTACGGTAAATTCTGTAATGGAACAGCAGCCCTATGATCGCCGATGCTGATATGACAGAGACTCCCATTACTGCCCCGCCGCCTCCCATTTGAATGCGAAATAGAGCAGCCATAACTGCGCTAATTAAGGCTGATACGGGTCCGAAGAACAGTGCACACAAGCTGATCACTACCGATCTGCCGTCAAAAATTATGCCGGGCGCGAAATTAACCGGATAAAGCAGGCCTATTACGGCGACCGAACCGAAGAGCAGGCCGTGGAGTACCGATTTTTGAATATCGGAAATTTTCTCCCTCTGCCCGATAAATGCCGTGACTACGCTCAAAGCCACCAGCAGCGAAAGGTTATATGTAAGCTGCAGAAATATCATACCGGCACTTCCAAGAATACTAAAATTAATCCTCACTTGATTACGCTTCGCTTATCTCCGGATTCTCCTCGTTCAGAATACCCCAGAAGTATCCTATACTTTTGACAGCTTTAAAGTACTGATCGATATCTATAGGCTTGACCACATAAGCTGACGCGCCGGCCTGATAAGATTCGATCACATCATGTTCGTAATTTGATGAACTGAACATTACGACCGGGATCTTTTTTAAAATTTCGTCCCTTTTGACTTCTTTTAAAAATTCGACGCCGTCCATTCTCGGCATCTTTTTGTCGAGTATTATGACAGCAGGATTTTCGGGCTGCCTGCCTTCGAACTTCCCCTTTCTTAAAAGGAAGTCGATCCCTTCAGCGCCGTCGCTGATTACAGCGATCATTCCTTTAAAACCCTCTCTCAAAGCCCTGACCGTAAGCTCCACATCATTCTGATCATCTTCGATCAGCAGGATGAATTTTGAGTTCATTTTATTTCCCTCCCCCGTTTTGTACCGGCAAAGTGAAGTAGAAAGACGCGCCCTTGCCCTCTCCGTCCGACTCAGCCCATGTTCTTCCGCCGTGCCTTGAAATTATTCTTCTTACATTCGCAAGTCCTATGCCTGTTCCCGGAAATTCTTTTTCGAGATGCAGCCTCTGGAAAATCCCGAACAGTTTGTGCTTGAATTCAGGATTGAATCCGACCCCGTTGTCTGTTATGGAAAATATATATTCTCCGTTCTTCTCATCGCAGCTGACGGATATCTCTGCCGGAGCTTTTCCTTTTGTATATTTGCAGGCATTATCTATCAGATTTTTCCATACGATCGTAATCAGGTTCCTGTCAGCATTTACTGCCGGCATATCGCCAGTGCGTATTTCAACATTACGGTTATCTTTACAGTCTTTATAAGAATCGAGCACTGATCTGAGCACTTCACCCATATTGAACTTAGATATAAATATCTCCTGCCTGCCCGTTCTTGAAAGCATCAGCAGGTCGTCTATCAGTCTTTCCATCCTGTGAGCGCTTGAAGTTATCCTTGAAAATGTTTCTTTCGACCTTTCGTTCAATACTTCCGGATTTTCTTTCAAAAAGAAGTCCGTGAACCCGATAATATGCCTTACTGGAGCTCTTAAATCATGTGAGATCGAATAACTGAAAGATTCAAGTTCTTTATTTGCATGCTCAAGCTGGGATGTTCTTTCCGCGACTTTTATTTCAAGTTCCGCATTGAATTCTCTCAGCTTTTCCTCAATTCTCTTTCTTTCAGTTATATCGTAGAAGACACCGTAAGTGCCTATAACATTCCCTTTTTCGTCCAGTTCGGGGCTCGCGGCGACCTGTATAGTCTTTTTAGTGCCTTTCGCTGTTATTATATCGAGTTCATACCTTGTTGATTGACCTTTCTGCCTGTTTGATGTTTCAGCGAGTATTTTTTCTTTTGTCTCACCTGAAATAAAATCCAATAGCGACCTGTTTGTAAGACCGCCTCTTTCAACCTCGAATATCCTTTCAGCGCTTTCGTTAGTAAAAATAAAATTCTCGTTTTTATCTACTATCCCAATTCCGTCGTTAATATTATGAATAAGCCTGGAATACTTTTCTTCATTATCCTTCAGCTCCTTTTCGATCCTTTTACGTTCGGTAATATCCCTGAAAATGGACTGATAGCTTCCGTCTGTCATCATCTTGGTTTTCATTTCAATATTAACAATCGCATTGCCCGGCTTTAAAATGTCTCTTTCCGTAACTACCGTTCTGCCTTCATTCAACAGATCGAACCTCAGGGGATTTTTTTCAATGCTTTCTTTAGTGAAAGGTACCGCTGTTACATATTTGCCGATCAGCTCTTCTTTTTTCATTCCTATCAGCGAGCATGCCATCTCATTGACTTCGGTTATATAGCCGTCGTGGGTACCGAGAAGTATCCCGTCAGCTCCGAATTCGATCAGGTTCCTGAACCTTTCTTCCGATATTGCCAGCTCTTCTTTGTGCTTAAGCTCTTCAAGTGCTTCTTTAGCCTTCTCTTTCCGGTATTTGTAGTAAAGAATTACCGAACCCGTAAGGAAAAGAGCGGCAAGTAAAGAAAGCGCAAACTTTGCTCTTTTATGCTCCCCGGCAAGATGGTCTTCGTACAAAAATCCCTCTATTTCGAAATCCTGATCTATCATGCCCACTCTGATAAAAGTCTGGGCTATATGATCCCATCGCCCCCTGCTCATGTTGCCCAGATCTAACAGCTCAGGCATTATAAGTTTTTTCATCTGCCTGTACTCATACATCAGATGCTCATATTTCAGGCCCGGTTTATATTTCAATATTATTTTGATCGTCTCTTCAGGATGATCCATTGCATAGCGCCACCCTTTGAGAGAAGCGTCACGAAAGGCTTTGACCTTTTCCGGATCTTTTTTTATCAACTTTTCGGATGTAAAGAGGCAGTCCCCGTAAAAATCTACGCCATAAGTAACGGGTCTGATGTAGCCGAATGTGTTTTCAGTCTGCCCGGGAAGGTATGTCATGTCGGTAATGTATCCTGTTGAGGCGTCAGCCTTACCTTCAAGAACATCCTGGTAATTTCCGTTGAACTCGATGATCTCTACTTTATCTATAAGCCCTTCGTTGAGAAGCATGGACCTGATTTCTACATTCTTTAAGCCCATCATTATTTTCTTTCCTGTAAGCTGAGAAAGATATTCGATGCCGCTTTCTTTGTTGACGATCAGTGCTACAGGAGAATGCTGGAAGACCGCAGCGAGCACTGTTACCGGAAGCCCTTTTGATCTGTCAACAAGGATCGAGGGCGTCTGAACACCGTAGGAAGCCCTGCCTGAAACCACTTCATCCGCGACATCCGTGTAAGGCCCCCCCTCTATTATCTCAACATCAAAACCGGCCTTTTCATAAAACCCCAGCTCTTTAGCTGCGTAATAACCCGCAAACTGGTACTGATGATACCAGCGCAGCCGGAGTTTTATTTTATCTTTCTCATCCGTACCGGCATTCAAAGCTGACTGCATTAGAAAGATCAGCAAAAAGAAAATAATTACATTTTTTTTCTTCAACGATACTCCTTTAATTTTTCGGCAGACTGAAATAGAAGCACGCGCCTTTTCCCTCTCCTTCGGATTCGCCTCTTACACTTCCGCCGTGCCTCGACACTATTCTTTTAACAGTAGCAAGGCCTATCCCGGTTCCGGGAAAATCCTTCTCGGAATGCAGCCTCTGGAAAACCCCGAACAGCTTCTGAGAGAACTGCGGATCGAAACCCGCTCCGTTATCTTTAACGAAATACTCGTACCCGTTGCCAATATCGTTACAGCCTATGCTTATTATGGCATTTTTGTTCTGCGAAGTATATTTGAAAGCGTTCCCGATCAGATTTTCCCAAACAAGCCTGAACAGCGCGGGATCGCATTCTACAGGCGGAAGTGCTGATATTTTCCATTCTATTTTCCTGTGAGGCTCTGCAGAAGTGATCTCTCTGATGATAAACTCCGCTAACGGTTTCATATTCGTCCGCTTGGATGAAAGTTCCACCCTGCCTGTTCTGGAAAATTTTAACAGATCATCAATGAGCCTTTCCATTTTATCGGCTGAATATCGGATCTTTTCGATAGCCGATGCCTGTTCTGGAAGGATGCTTTTACCTAAAGACTTCGATAAAATGTCCGAAAATCCGGATATGTGCCTTACGGGCGCTCTCAGATCGTGCGAGACAGAGTAGCTGAAAGATTCGAGCTCTTTATTCAGATATTCCAGCTGGAGTGTTCTCTGGATCACTTTATCCTCGAGAGATTCGTTTATCCGTTTAATCTCTTTTTCGGCTTCCATCCGGAAGGTAACATCCCTGACTATGGCCTGAAGATAAGTTTTGCCTTTCAGGACCACCCTGTTCAGAGAGACCTCCGCGTCAAAATCGGCGCCTGTCTTTTTCCTGTGCTTCCAGTAAAACCTTTGCGGCCTTCCTGCCAGAGCCTCGTTTATGTGCTCAAGTGCGGACATCACCGTGTTTCTTCCGTCAGGCTGGACATGCGGCGAAAATTCCATCGGCTTGTGGTTGACCATCTCGTTCCTGTCCGCGCACTCGAACATTCTGACCGCCTGATCATTGCACTCGATAAATGTATCGCCGTCCATAAGGTAGATCGCGTCGTTCGATTCCTCAAAGAGCGTTCTGTATTTTTCCTCGTTCTCCTCAAGTTCCCGTTCTATCCTTTTTCTTTCGGTAATGTCGCGGTAAATAGACTGATATGATCCGTCCTCCATCATTTTGGTCTTCATCTCGATGATTATCTCGGACCCGTCCCGCCTTCGTATGGCTCTTTCACTTATGACGGTCTTACCTCCCTTTAAAAGATCGAACCTAAACGGCGATTTTTCGATGCTTTCTTTTGTGAAAGGCATTTTGCTTATGTGAAGGCTTAAGATCTCTCTTTTGCTCATTCCGAAAAGTTCGCAGGCGGCCTGATTCGCCTCAGTTATGTAGCCTTCGTGAGAACCCAGCAGTATCCCGTCCGCGGCGAATTCAATTGTTCTTCTGAATTTTTCCTCTGAGTCTTTCATACCCTTAAAATAAATGTCCTTTTCGGAAATATCCTCCGCCGTGACAATCATTCCGCAGTATTTCCCGTTATCCAGAAGAGGCGTCATCCAGCCTCTGTGAACGAATTCTTTTCCGGCGGAGTCTTTCAGCCTTACCTCGTACTCGCCCGGGAACAGGTTCCTCTTAACTTTTCCGTAACACTCAAGAAATTCCTTATTGCCGGGTCTGTCCATGTCTTTGAATACTTCAAGACCTGTAAATCGCTCGGACGAAACTCCCGCTATGACTGCCATAGCCTTGTTTATATAAACCACTCTGTCATCAGGATCGGTCACCCATACACCTGACGGAAGTTCGTCGAGGGTCTTTTTCAGCAAGTCATTCATTTAATTATTCTCCGGTTTTCGGCAGTGTGAAATAGAAGCAGGCTCCTTTCCCTTCGCCTTCAGACTCTCCTCTTACAGCTCCTCCGTGCCTTTCGACAATGCGCCTTACATTTGCCAGACCGATCCCGGTTCCCTCGTATTCTGATTTGCCGTGAAGCCTGTAGAACACTCCGAAAAGTTTATCTGAGTAATTCATATCGAACCCCGCGCCGTTGTCTCTGACAAAAAATTCAAAACAGTCCCCCTTATCTTTACATCCAATCATTATTTCCGGATTTGGAGTTTTTGAACTATATTTTAAAGCATTTTCTATCAGGTTAAGCCAAACAGTCCTGATAAGGTTCTCGTCGCAAAAAACAACCGCAGGCAGATCATTATACTCGATCGAAGCTTTTGAGTATTTTTCTTCACATAGAAGTTTTTCTTTTAAATCTTTCAGAATATCCTGAATATTCACAGCTTTCCTGTTAAGGTCAGCGCGACCTGTTTTTGAATACTCAAGCAGATCGTCTATCAAAGCTCCCATATCAAGAGCGCTTGAAGAAATCTTATTCAGATATTCAAGAGCTTCTTTGCCGCAGTTTGAACATATCTGCTCCATTGAGCGGGCGAAGCCGTTTATGTGGCGAAGGGGCGCTCTTAAATCGTGCGATACGCTGTACGCGAACGACTCCAGTTCCCTGTTCGACAACTCAAGTTCTTTAGTGCGTTCGACAACCTTTCTAGAAAGCTTTTCGTTCAGGATTTTGATCTCCTCCTGAGCCGCTTTGATATCTGAAACATCATAGAACATCACTGCCATTCTGTTTTTTTCTATGCCGAAAGCGACGATGTTAAAGCAGCCTTTGATACCCTTATGGTCATAAGGAAAGCTGTCAGTAGTCCAGTTAACCCCTTCCGCAGCGACTTTTTTATACATCTCCGGGATATCGGTGACGGCAAGCATCGGGAACGCCTCTTCTATTGTTTTTCCCAAGAACCTGCCGTGATCGGTCCCGATTATTCTGTCGGCCGCAGGATTGTAACCGGAAAAGACAAGACTGCCGGCACTTGTAAGTTCGTAGACATAAATTCCAAACGGGGCTGATTCGACTATCTTTCTGAAAGAACTTTCGCTGGCTATTCTTTTTTCTTCAGCATTGTATTTCTCGGTAACATCGGAAAAGACCATGATCACCCCGTGAATGTTCCCGCTTTGGTCTCTGATCGGAGCGGCGGAATCCGCTATCTGGAATTCCCTGCCGTCTCTGGCGATTAAAACCGTGTGGTTCGCAAGCCCGACGGTTTTTCCTTTTGCGATCACCAGTTCTGCGGGATTTATTACCTCCTGTCTCGTATCGGCATTCACTATCCTGAAGATTTCACTGAGGGGTTTTCCCATAGCTTCTTCAAGCTTCCATCCGGTAAGTTCCAGTGATGTTTTGTTCATGTTGACGATATTGCCGGATATGTCGGTGCTGATCACTCCGTCGCCGATGGATTCGAGCGTGATCCTCAGGTTCTCTTCGCTTTTGATCAGCGAAAGGGTCTTTTTCTTTATCTCCCGTTTAAGTATCAGCATAAAAAACGCAAGCACAATTAACGCTGAGATGATTATTAGCATCAACGATCTTAGCCATACCGGAAAAATATTTTTCTGAAAGGAGCTTTTATTGAATAAAGCGTCAAGCGCGGAATAATAAACGGATTTTTTGTCGGATTTTAACTCCGAAAGCCTGCGGTCCAGTCTTTCGATTATTTTATCGGCGTCGGGATTATTTTTCCTAAGAGCGTATTGCATTCTGGCCGGCTGAAGGATAACAGGTGTAGATTCAATTGAATAATATTTTTCATTATCGCTGCCGAAATCCTTGTCAACGAGTCCGGCGTCGATTGAACCCAGCTCGAGGTAACTGAAAATGTCTTTATAACTTTCGAGTTCAGCTACGGTGGCGTTTATCTGGAAATCCCTGAGCAGCCTTTTCAGCCCGTCGGGACCTTCAAGATCAAAACTGTTCCTGAGCCCGCCTATCCTCATATTCTCAAGATCGAGAATGCTCTGAATTACGGCGTTTTTGTTCCTGTATAATTTCGTCCAGCTGAGATATACCGTTTCGTTATTGAATGAATACTTCTGTTTCCTCGCGGGAGTCACGCCTGTATCTGTCATTATGTCAATATCACCGTTCTCGAGCCTGCGCAAGCATTCATCCCATGTCCCGTAAACCCATTTAAGATCCCAGTTCTCCTTTTCCGCTATCGCGACGGTTATCTCATACCAGAAACCGGCGAGTTTCCCGTTCTCGTCCATATAAATCTTTGGCGGGTTGTCGTAAGCACCCGCGCGGATAGTCTCCGCAGATGATACTGACAATGAGAATATTAAGAACAAAAATAAGAAATCCCTGAGAACTTTAGCTTTCATCATGCCTCCGGATTATGTATCATAATGACAATATAATCTTTGTTCTCTCAAATTCAAGCAAAATAATTATTGTTTTTTTATAATCGCATAAGTCATAATAATTGTATATATTACAGATCAAAATAAATCGGAACAGGATAATGAGCAGATCCCTTTCTATTTTCATACTCTTCACTTTAACCTTTCTATTCCCGTTCGGCAAAAATAAAGTTCAGTACCACGATTTTGACTGGAATTTCATAGAAACGGATCATTTCAGGATATATTTCTACCGGGGCGGCGAACACCTTGCGGAATTCACCGCCGAAGCCGCTGAAATGTCGCTTGAATTCTTAAGAAGGGATATGATGTTCGTTCCGAGGTCAAAAGTGCATGTGATCGTATATAACTCCCACAACCATTTTGAGGAAACGAATGTGATGGGCGGCATCCCGGAGGAATCGGTCGGCGGTTTCACGGAATTCTTCAAGAACAGGGTCGTGGTGCCGTATGAAGGCAACTGGGAAGGGTTCAGGCATGTGATACATCATGAACTCACGCACGCGATCATGAACCAGATGCTGTTCCAGGGCAATTACCAGTCCATCGTGGCCGGATTAAGCAAGATGAACATGCCGCTTTGGTTCATTGAAGGAATAGCCGAATACGAAAGCCGGGGAGGGTGGGACAGCGAATCCGACCAGACAGTAAGGGACGCGGTATATCACAATTACATCGGCAATGTCTACTATCTCAACAATTACATGGCATACAAAGGCGGCCAGTCCCTTTTCAAATACATTGCTGACACTTACGGAAGCAAGAAGATCGGAGAGGTACTAAGATCTATAAACATGATAAGGTCGGTCGAGGACGCGTTCTTAGACGCCATAGGCACGAATTTTACCGATCTCTCACAGAACTGGGATAAATGGCTTAAAACGAAGTATTGGGACAGCCTGATAAAGACTGATGAGCCTAAAGCGGTCGCGACGATGCTTTCTGACCATGAGAAATACGGAAATTCGATAAACAACTCCCCCGTCATCAGCCCTGACGGGAAAAAGATAGTTTTTTTGAGCAACAAATCAGATTATTTTGATATATATCTGATGCGTACTTTCGACGGAGAGATAATAAGGAAGATAGTTTCAGGCCAGTCGTCAGGGGATTTTGAGGAATTCCACTGGCTGAGACCCGGTTTCGCATGGTCGCCGGACAGCCGGTACATAGCGTTCTTCACCAAAAGTTCAGAGCAGGACGCTCTGTTCATTTATGAAGCCGAGACCGGTAAAAGGGTCAAAAGGTTAAAATTCGGTTTAGACGGCCTGTATTATCCCGAGTGGTCCCGCGACGGAAAGCACCTGTGTTTTACCGGAATAAAGGACGGTTTCTCCGATATCTATCTTTACACCTTAGACAGCGGCGAGCTCAAAAAACTGACCGACGACATTTATTCGGACAATGAGCCGAAATTCTCCCCTGACGGGAAAAAGATCGCTTTTTCTTCAGACAGAAAGAGAGATCTGACCATTGATAAAAAGGAGCTCTCGAATATCCTTAACAGAAATCTGAATGTAAAAGACATTTTTATTCTCGATATTGAATCGGACACCATACATCCCGTCACAGAGCCCGACGGGTTCAGAAAATTCTCTCCTTTCTGGATAGACGACAACAGGCTCGGATTTATATCTGACGGGTCAGGTATTTCGAATCTGTACTATAAGGATATCGAAGCGGATGAAACAACCGGGCTGACCAATTTTATGACAGGCTGCTCTCAGGCATCATATAACGACAATAAGATAGCTTTTACTGCGGTCTTCAAAGCCGGTTACGATATTTTCATGATCGAGGACGCCGAGAAACTGATAAAAGAAAAAAAAGAGCCCTTATATGTGAGATGGTATGAGGAAACGGACTTCTCAAAGAAGCCTGCCGAAAAAGATTCGACTTTTGACTACACAAAGACCGATCTGAGAAAATTCAGATTCTCAAAGAACATGCTCGGTAAAGTCTCTGAGGAAATACTCTCCGACGACCAGAGGTCGCGGCTGAGAACGCCTAAGCCATACGAGATTAAGTTCACGCCTGACATCATAACTGTCAACGCAGGATACGCGACCGGGTACGGGGTCGTGGGTTCCGCCTACCTTCAGTTCTCGGATTACCTTTCCGACCACAGCTTTATAATAATGACAGATTTAAATCAGGATCTCCTTAACTCAAATCTAGGATTTTATTATTATTACCTCAAAAAAAGGATAAATCTCGGAATGGGCCTCAGCCATGATGTTGTCTATTATTACATCTGGAACGAAGACGACCTTACCGCGAACGACTGGTACAGGGACAGGCTTCTGGGATTTCATCTCATGGCTCAATATCCTTTCAGCAGGTATTCCAGGATAGACTCATATCTGAATGTCAAAAGCGTGGTCAATGAGGTTTACAGCATCCCTGCAGAAGACTATATTCACGGAAGCACGAATACGATCTTCACATTCGGGGGCGGATATTCGTACGACAATGTGATCTGGGGCTATTACGGGCCCGAGAACGGAACAAGGGTCAGGCTCGAAGCGCTTTACGGGTCGGAAACGGACGATATTTCCTTAAAAGATCCCTCGACAGCATATTTTTCGACTTTCGGGCTCGATTACAGAAAATACTTCAGGATAAAAGGCGATTATCAGCTGGCATTCAGGTTATCGGGCGCACTAAGCGAGGGAAGCACTCCCCAGAAATTCTATCTTGGAGGATTATCCAACTGGCTGAATTACAGATTTAATACCGATCACGATTTTGAGACTGTGATAGACAAATACTATTCTTCATACGAATATCCTCTGAGAGGGTTCAGGCTTCTGGAGAAATCCGGGAACAGATACGCTCTTTTTAACACCGAGTTCAGATATCCCTTTATAAAGTATTTAGCACTCGGATTCCCTCTTCCGGTGGTATTGGGAAACATAAGCGGGGTTCTTTTTTCAGATGTCGGCAGCGCGTGGAACAATTCGGATTTCAGGGGAACGGTAAAATATGACGGCGAGAACCGGAGGCTGAACGACATTCTTTTCTCTTCAGGCATAGGTTCAAGGATGAATGTCGGGTATTTCATACTCCGTTATGATGTCTCATGGACATGGGATTTCGGATCGTCAAGCTCAAAACCTATGCACATATTCAGCCTGGGGGCAAATTACTAATTTAATTAACCGGAGAGATCATGATACATATAGCGCCATCCCTTCTATCCGCGGATTTTAGAACGCTGGGATCAGAACTTGAGAGCGTGAAGGAATCAGGAGCAGATTTTCTGCATCTGGACATAATGGACGGCCATTTCGTTCCGAACATTACTTTCGGCCCGTTTATTGTTGATTTCTGCAGAAAATCTACGGATCTTGTGCTTGATGTTCATCTGATGATAGAAAGACCGGAGAATTTCATTGCCTCTTTCGCCAAAGCGGGCGCCGATATTATCTCGATACATGTCGAGACATGCCCGCACCTGCACAGACAGCTTCAGCTGATAAGGTCGCTGGGAGTAAAGTCTGCGGTCGCTGTCAACCCGGCCACGGAAATTGATTTTCTCGATTATGTGATCGACGACCTCGACATGATACTCTTCATGACCGTAAACCCGGGCTTTTCAGGCCAGAAATTCATTCCTTCGGTGCTTAACAAGATAGATTCTTTCAACGAAAGGTACAGAAAACACATTAAAGAAGACTTCATTGTCCAGGTGGACGGCGGCGTAAATGATGAAACCTGCGCCCTTCTTACCAACAGAGGGGTCAACTGCCTTGTCTCGGGCAATTATTTCTTTAAGCACCCGGACAGAAAAAAGGCGGTAAGCATACTCCGCAGCGAAAAAATTTAGATTAAAATTTATGACTGCATTATCAGACAGAATAGAAACGGAATTCCTGCCGTTCGTAAATAAGCCTTTGCGTTACTCGGGTTCTGAAAAGAACACAATTACGAAGACGCACGAAGGAAAGACCAGCATTGTCCTCATATACCCCGACAAATACGAGATAGGCATGTCCTACAAGGGATTCCACATCCTGTACCATGTTCTGAACAGTTTTGAGGATATTGTATGCGAAAGAGCCTTTATCCCTGAAAAGGACGCCTGTGATCTTTTGAGAGAGAAGGGCATTCCTCTGTTCAGTCTGGAAACAAGGACGCCGCTTTCCGGCTTCGATTTCGTAGGCATAACTCTCCCCTACGAACTGTGCTTTACCAACATACTTGAAATACTTTCACTTTCAGGAATTCCGCTTTACGCAATGGATAGGAAAGGGAAAAAACCTCTTGTTCTTGGAGGAGGGATCAACGCGATAAACCCGGAGCCCGTCGCGGACTTCTTCGACCTGTTCCTGATAGGTGACGGGGAGGAACGCCTGCCTGAACTGTTAAAGCTGTACGCAAAAGAAACGGCGGGAGCAAAGGACAGGACCGGTCTGCTCAAGGAACTTTCACAACTTGAAAGCATATATGTACCGTCGCTGAAGACGGAGAAAACAAAGGTTAAGAAAGCCGTGGCGATGCTCAAGGCGGAGAACTACACGGACAGCCCGGTAGTCCCTTTAATGGAGATCACCCAGGACAGGATCTCCGTTGAGGTCATGCGCGGCTGCGACCGCGGCTGCCGGTTCTGTCAGGCGGGCTACTATTACCGTCCTTTACGGGAGCGCCCGACCGCCGATATTGTCAGGCAGGCGTCCTCCATGATCGCCCGCTCGGGCTGGAAAGAGCTGACGCTCCTTTCCCTCTCGACCTCAGATTACACCAACATCGAACCTCTTCTTGAAACACTTTATGAAAAATGTTCGATGAAGGGTGTAAAACTCTCGTTCCCGTCCATGCGCGCCGAATCCTTCACCGATGAAATAGCTTTCATCGCGTCGATAGGAAGAAAAAGTTCCTTCACATTCGCGCCCGAGGCCGGCTCGGAGAGGATGAGGATGATCATCAACAAGCCGATCGAACTGTCATCAATACTCGATGTGCTGGAAAAAGTGCTCAGGCTCGGCTGGAAAAGCATAAAGCTTTATTATATGATCGGCCTGCCCTTTGAGACGGACGAGGACATCATCGAGATGGCGGAAATGATCAACGAGATCGGCAGGTACAGCAGCTCCTACGGCAGGATCAAGATCAACGTGTCCATCTCCCCTTTCAACCCCAAGCCGCACACTCCTTTCCAGTGGGCCGAGCAGGCGCCTCTGAGCGTGTTCAGGAGCAGGATCGGCATACTTCTGTCAAGGGTGAGGACCGCAAATGTTCACATTACCTGGCGCGATCCCGAAGTGTCCATACTCGAGGCGATATTCTCAAGAGGCGACAGAAGACTCTCCAAAGCGGTTCACGAGGCTTACAAGCAGGGCGCGCTCTTCGACGCGTGGACGGAAAGCTTCGACTTCGGACTGTGGAAGAAGGTATTCAAAAAGACCGGCGTAGATCCCGACGACTACCTGTCCGAAAGAAAAGTGAACGAACCTCTTCCCTGGGACTTTATAGACATCGGCGTAAGCAGGGAATTCCTCGAATCGGAATGGGATAAGGCCCGCAGCGAAAGTCTCACGAAATACTGCCTTAAACAGTGCCAGAAATGCGGGATCGAAAAGGAATATAAATGCAGGGAGCTTCTCGCGGAAAAAGTGAAGGCTCCGGGAATAAAAGAGATCGTAAAGGAACATTCGGAAGTGCTGGGTCACAAGGCCGAACCCGTTCCCAGAGCTGACGTAAGATACAGAGTAAAGTTCAGAAGGCTGAGATCTTCAAGATTTCTGTCGCAGCGTAACCTGAGCGCGTATATCGAAAGGGAGTTCTTCATTCACGACATACCGGTCGCATACACGAAAGGCTTCCATCCCATGCCCGTACTCAGTTTCTCGCACCCTCTCCCGTTCGGCTTCACCTCCGACTGCGAGTTCGCCGACATCGGCTTCAAGGACGATTACATCGGGGACATCGAATCCGACATGAGAAAGGTATTCTCGAACATCACCGAATTCGTCGAGGTCAAAAAGCTCTCCGGCAAGTTCACTCCGCTGATGCATTTCATCGACTATACGGAATATTACATCATCATCCCCGACAACGCAGCCGAATACTTTACGGAATGTATCCTCAAATTCAGATCCAAGAAGAAGCTGATCATAACGAGGGAGAACAAAGGCAAGGTGAAAGAGATCGACATCGTGCCTTTCGTGCCCAAGCTGGAGTTCGACGGGGACAACGTCATCGCGGGAATAGGCTTCATAGACGGTGCGTCGGTCAAGATGAGCGAGATTTTCGAGCATGTATTTAAAATATCCGAAGAGGATTATTACAGATATCCTATAAAAAAGATAAGAACGGGAAAGATGTCAGAGGCAGGACTGATCGACCCGTTCGGCAATTAAAAGGAGGGATTTATGTTCAAGTGGCTGTTCAGGATCGTTCTGTTCGTAGTATTCGTGGTCGTGGTCGGTCTTTTCGCTTTAAAGATCTACCTGGAGAAATATTTCGACAAGGACATTATCGTCAAAGCGGTGGAATCCGAGACCAATTCGAGGTTCGAGCTTTCGGACGTGAGTATCGGGATATTCTCTTTCACTCCGTCGCTGGAGATCGACGGGATCAAGCTCGGAAAGAGGGATAAGTACGCGGACGAAAAAGTGCACATCGACGAAAGGCCGAAAATGGAAGGCGAGATCGTCTCCGTCGAGAAGATCGAGCTGAAAGCCAACCTGATCCCGCTCTTCGACAAGAGGTTCGAGCTGAACAAGTTCATCATCCAGAGGCCGGTCGCAAGACTTGTTCTCGGCGAAGAGGGACAGGACAACCTTTCTCCCCTGCTCGGTCAGCCTTCCGGAAAAGCTCAGGCGGCGGCTCCGGCTGAAACTGTAGAAGCGGAAAAAGAAGAGAAAGCAGTTGAGCAGGAAGAAATAAAACAGGCTGAACCGCAACAGGAATTTTCCGCGAAGGACGTCCCGATCGCCGCTACTATGAACCAGATCGGCGTGGAGAACGGCGAGGTCGATATTTTCTTCAAGACAACGCAGCAGCGCTTCCTGATCTCGGACTTTTTCATGGTCATTGACAAGATCGACATAGACCCGAAGGACCTTGTCAATCACAATAAAGCTACCGTCACTTTCAACACGAACATGGCTATATACAACAAGGAAAAGTCCGAACAGGCGAAACTCGGAATCAAGTCGAACGCCGTTCTCAGACCGCTCGACCCCGAAACAGGCAAACCGAACCCCGAAGCCGTTTACGGCGTAACGCTTACGAAAGGTTCCTTCATTCAGGCGCTCGTGGCACTTGAGAAAGCCAAATCTTCAATGGAAACGCTCGAGAAGGTCGGCATCAACCTGGACATCCTGAGCAAGAAAGCAGTACTCAGCAAGGACGCGGAAACCAGGATCAGCTACAAGGAAGGCAGAGTCGCGTTCGAGGAGGATCTCAAGGTCCTGACCGAGGATTATGATATCGTCATAAGGAAGGAAAGCTGGTTCAACGTAATGAACAATCAGCACAATTTTAAAGGCGACGTCACGGTATCCAAAGCCGAATCCGACAAACTCCTCGCGCAGACCGACAAATTCATCGACGACAGCATGAAAGACGTCAAAATTAAAGGCGTCAAGATAGACAAGCAGGTGATCAAGGACGAACTCCTCTCCGGGCTCTTAAAAGACGGAAGAATATATATCGAGTTCACATCCAAGGGCGACATATCAGACCCCGACGTCAAAGTATCCTTCATGCCCGTCAGCCTCACCGACCTCATAAAGAAGAAAGCCGGCGCGCTCGTTGACCAGAAGATCGAGGAAGTAAAACAGAAGGTCAATGAAGAAGTCGATAAAGCCAAAGCCGAAGCTCAGGCCAAAATAGACGAAGAGAAAGCCAAAGCCGAAGCCAAAGCAGCGGAGGAAAAAGCGGCAGCCGAAGCCAAGGCTAAAAAAGAAGCCGAAAAAGCGGCAGCCGAAGCCAAGAAAAAGATCAAAATACCCGGATTCTAAGGGAATAGAAAAGGGCTGACATAACGTCAGCCCTTTTTTTATAACTATTTTCTTTATCGAACTATTCTGTGCTTCTGCAGCCTGTACAGCCGTTCATTAAAGCCATTTGTATATTTCAGGATCCCATTTTAGCGTTAGATCGGAAGGATTAATTACAGGCACGATAAAATTCTTAATATCTGATATTATGGCAGAAAAAGATTCCGGTAATCCGTTCTGTCTGATCTTTTTTCTAAACGCTTTCCATTGTACTGTCTTAGATTCTGCAAAATCATTAGAAAAAGCTGTTATGTTTCGATCTAGTATGACATTCCTATGATTAAAAGTCTTTTGTAATGATTCAGACAATATTCTCATTTCAAAAGTAAAATTATGCGAAAGCAGCCAGATATCATAAAAATCTTTCATGCGGCTGTTCAAAATCCCGAGAGTCGTCATCGCTTCAAACTTCTCTGCTATAGCAGTTTCTTTAGAATAGCTTAAAATAACAGGATTAGGAAAATCAAGAATAACCGGGAATTCAATCTTCTGAGGCTCAGGAAAAGTCAGGTCGTTAAATCCGACATCAACCTGCATATAAATTCTTGCTGTATCAAGTTTTGCATAGAAGGTAACTCTCACACCGTGATATTCGGCATCATGTTTGATGAGGGCAGTGCTGATCGTTTCGGAAAAGAATTTTATTCCGTCATCTTCTACCTTTGTATTTAAGATATTCCTGAATACTTCTCTGATATTTTCTTCTGAGTTTTCAAGTTTTCCCAAAAGATCAATATCCTTTGTCAGCCTGAGATTACTATTTCTCCAAATTGTAAAAAGTAATGCTCCTTTAAGAATAAACCTGTCTGAATATTCCGATCTTGAAATTCTGTATAATAATCTTTCCATTGCGTAAAGGTTCAGGATTTCATCGAATTGTACTGTTTCCGTTTTAGACTTGTTTTTGAGTCTTTCTCTGACCGAAAATGCCATATTTTTAATTACTTTCATACTACTGCCTCAAGATATGGCTGCATCACTTTAACAACACGGCTCATTTTTGCGTATTCATATATTTTATTTACATCCATTCTGCCTCGTTCACGGTAAAACTTCAGAGCTTCGATCGCTACATCAAGACCGATCTTATTTCTGAACCTGAAACAGTCCACAAGTGTTTTTTCCGGATCATAAACTTTTATTTTTACTCCGTCAATTGTATGCTCTTCGATCCCGGCTGAATAAATATCCGGTTTCAGATAATGCACATCAAGACGAATTCCGTTTACTGTCGGAGGTCTGGATCTTTCGATTATGGCGATACTTACAGATCTTTGTATCTGTGTTGTCATTCTATGAAAAACGAGTGCGGATATCAGAAAAATTACTGCTTTTGATGATTTTGAGCAAACAAGCTGAATATCCGGATAAGAAAAGTTCTGAGCTGATGCGAGTCTGTAAACTCCTCTCGTAATTTTTTCGAAAATACCCTTCTTTACCATCGAAGAAAGGTGATAACGGCTTATACCAGACCTGACAGCTTCAGACATTCTCATCTGACCGCCATGTTCTCTGAATATTTCCAGCATTTTTTTAGTCATAACATTGAACATAATGTTTGTAATTATACATAACTAACGACAATATGTATAATATTTTACTATAAGTCAAGCAATATTTATAATATTTTACGCTTGAATTAAAATGAATCACTTTGCTTCCCCAATCTACTCAGCATTTCTACTGCTTGAATATCCATCCTTGAAAACCCGAACCACTTTTTGCCCAAATCTTTTAGTGAAGCTCCGAAATGATAGATAATATTTTCATCAATTATTATAAATCTGTCGTGCGAATTACTGAACTCTACAATTTCCACAGGTTCATACTGCTCGTTGAACTTCTTAACATCAAGCTTGAGCTGATCAGATACCGACTTGGAATAGATCGAGGCCTTAACTCCCGTTATTCTCTTTGACAACATCGTTAAGACTGAATCATCAATATAGTTATCTATGATCAGAATTGACTTCTCCGCGCTTTTGAAAATATCGGATACGAATTTATATGCATCATATACCTGGCCATCATAGAATACTCCACTCTTCTGCTTAACTTCTCCGCTTTCCATTAATGAAAACAGTTTATCGAACTTTTGATCATAATCAATCTGTTTAAGCTCTATTCTATCAAGTCTTTGAAATACCTGAGCATTAGTCTGAATAAATTTCCTCATTTCAATAAAAGCACTCATAATTCTCACACTGATCTCAATGGCTGTTTTACTATTAAGAACTGCCGATAGCATAGCAACACCCTGCTCTGTAAAAACATAAGGAAGATATTTTCTGTGCTGACCTCTTCCATCTGTTTTTATGGTGACAAATTGGCACCTTAAAGAAATATATTCAGTTTCATTTAATTGAAAACAAAACGAACTCGGAAATCGTTCTGAATTCCGTTTCATCACTCGATTAAGATATTTGGTCTCAACCCTGTACAACTCTGCCAAGTCTCTGTCCAGCATCACCTGGAATCCCCGGATCGAATATATCTTTTCTCTGATCTTGCTCTCGAACTTTTCCAATTCATACTCCGACATAACCGCCTCTCCAACATTACTTTTACGCAATATACCACCGGAGGCGTGTCAAATCATGAACCTGCAAGAAATATTATGTAATTTCTTCTATTTCCCGTGGCCGGTAATATTGTTCTTGAATTTGATCAGGCGCTCATAAGCTCTCTGAAGGGTCCTGTCGGCCTCTTCTTTTATTACCTCAATGTCTTTTAGCCTGACCGAGCTGGTATTTTTGCATTTTTTGCATTCAAAGATCAGTTTTTCCCCTCTTTCGATCCTGTCTGCGTCCCAGAAGTCCTCTCCGCATATAGCGCAGCACGGCCCTTTTACGGCGGGAAAATCCTTGTTCAGCGTCTTGTCGGTCATGTACGAATGATAGAAAGCTAAGGACCCGAGTTTCAGCCCAAGTTCATCTTCACCTTTCATTGCTTTCTTCGCTTTTTCACGGTTCAGGAGCATGCCTATGTATAAACCCGTGAAGATGAATACTACCACTCCCGGTACCACGAACAGCAGAAACGCCATAAAACGCATATTCGAGACTATCATATCCCTGTTGATTATTAAAGAGGCCAGGAACACTGCCATCACAAAGCTCAATACGGCTCCGCTGACGATAGGGTGTCTGACGAAATATTCGTTTATTTTCTCAAAAAATTCTTTTTTCTTAAACTGCCCTGTCATTTTACACCTTTTTACTTTTTAGCACTTCTTCTACCGCGGAAAAAACATATTCCGGACTGGAGTTATGCAGCAGCACGGTCATATCTGTTCCTGCATCTTCGCTTGTTCTAATAAAATATCCGATCTCTTTCTTTATATCCTCTTTATTCAGCCTGTTACGGGCATATAGCGTTGTATCCATCACAACCAGCGGTCTTTCCGTAATCTGATAAGGTCTTCTTTTATCAAAATCCCAAGGTCTGAATTCTCTTCCTGTTCCGCAGCGGAAACCGGCATGGGCTGAGTAACCCATAGTAAAGTCATGAGTTATTCCCGAATTTTCCAGAATCCCGTAAGAACTTCTAACATCGAACTGAAGAAAATGCGCCCTTCCCTTATTTACTGTAATGCAGTACTTCTTCTCCAGTTCCGACTTCTCGGCAATAATATTTTTTTCGTTCAGGAGAGAAAAATAACCGTAGTGAAGCCCGATCTCAGCCCCTTTATTACAAAGTCCGGAGAATACCGCCTTATCCCTGTTTTGCCTGGTGAACCATCCGTCATTATACGGTCCTTCGGGTGATGTCAGTATAAAATAAACAGGCTTCGTTCCAAGCCGGCCGGCTGTCTCATTTATCCTGCCGAATCTGTCATAAGGGTCTTTTGCCCCCAGCATCTTTGCTGTATACCTGAAAAGATCGGAAACAAAGAGAAAAGGGTCGAACCTTTTTATAATATGGCCGGCGAACATCTTGAGCGTTCTGCCCGGAAGGAATTTTTCAAAAGAGTCGACATCGCAGGTTACGAATATTCCCGGTTTATGCTCAACAAAAGATATTGAAGGATCAAGTTTACGAATAAGTTTTTTTAAAAAGTTCGCATATTCGTCAACAACCGGACGCTTTATAAAGCCGTCTTTTACCGACAGGCACAGTTCCGATACAGTTCTGCCGTGATCGTCCTTTTCTTCTATCGCGGACTCCTCCCACCTGCTGAGCATGAAGAATACCGACGCGACTATATCGAACTCTATTCTGATCTCATTTTCATTTTCAAAAAAAGACCCGTCACCGAAGATCAGCGGAAGATCATCACAATAGCTGCAGGTGAGGCGTTCCGTTCTCTGCGGGATCAGACTTCTGTCAATATATGTGTCCCAGCCCTCCGCTCTTCTGAAGAAAATATCGCTGAAAATGATCTTCTTGTTTCCGGGCAGGATGAACTCGTAGTCTTCCGATCCCCGCTCGATCACAAAGTCCGATCCTGTGAAAGCGGAAAGAGCTTTCAGAGCATATTGTTTCTCTTCGATATAGCTCCCGGGTATTCTGATCAGTATCTCTGCCACTATTTGGCCCTCCTTATCAGATAAAGGCCTGTTAGGCCGAAAATAATGTTCGGAGCCCACGCCGAAACTGTTACGCCGAGCTGACCCACCGAGCCCCAGTTCTTGAACATGATTATAAGAAGATAATAAATGAAAGCGATCCCGACAGAGATCCCGAAATTGACAGAAACGGCGCTTCTTGCTCTTCCCGTACCCAGAGGTATCGCGATAAGTATAAGAACCAGATTGATCACGCTGTACGATATTTTTGAATATTTCTCTACCTCCCATTTGGTCATCTCAGCTCCGAGCTTCTTCTTTTTTTCTATATACTCGCTCAGTTCAAAAAAGCCCATCTCAATTGGTTTGAGCTCGGTCTGAGTAATGTCTTCAGGCTCAAAATCAAGAAAAATTGACATCCTCTCCAGCCTTTCGAAAGCGGTCGAGTCCTCAATAAAAGTGCGCCTTACAACATTCTTCAGTTCCCATTTGCCATCGGAATATGTCATTTCATCGGCGTCTAGCCTGAAATCTATCTTTCCGTCATGAATAGCCTGAATAGATATCCCTCCGGCGATGTTGCGGTTGCCGTCGAAGGTGCTTATATAAACGATGCTGTTGCCTTCCTGATATACGAACTCATTGTACTTTCTGTGAATTTTCGCCGATTTTGTAAGGTAATAATCCTTGGCCTCATAATGTTTCCTTGAAGCGTAAGGCACGACCGTTTCGGCAAAATAAAAATGTCCGGCCGAGATAAGTATTCCAAGAATAATGAACGGCAGGGATATCCTGAACAAACTGATTCCGGAAGAAAGCATCGCCACGATCTCGTTGTATTTTGTCAGACTGCCCAAAGTAATAAGCAGCGCCATGAAACTGACCAGCGGAAGTATCTGCGATATTATCTCAGGTATCTTGAGGGTATAGTATAAAAAATAACCCATTAACGGCATATTCGAATCGAGAAATCTGTTGAGATGATCGAAAAGATCGATGATGATGTAGACGATTATCATTGTTGCAAGAGATACGAAAAGCGTTATTATAAATTTTTTTACGAGGTATGTATCGAGGATCTTTACCATTATTTTCCCGGCCTGAATTTGTGTAGTACATAGTAAATGGACGAAGTGACCCATGAGAAATTGATCTTGAAACCTCTTGAAGCATATCTAATCATGATAAGACCGAGAATGCCTATTACGATATTCGCGTTCCACATCGCCATGGCGGGATCCAGTTTGCCTCTGTCCGCCAGGTCCTCGCCGGAGATCAGAAAGAACCAGTAAACCGTGAATACAAGTATGCTGAGCGTGGCGGAAGGGCCGAGCCCTCCCCGCCCGGACATGAGTCCAAGAGGCGCTCCGATAAGCACCATTATCAGGCAGGCTAAAGAAAGCGCGTATTTCTTATGATATTCAACCTCGACCTGCGCGATTAAAAGAGGAGACGCTTTCCTTGCTTTTAGACGCTCTATCTTTGCGAGAAGGCTGTCCGCGCTTTTTTCCCTGTCCCCGTAATAATTTTTATCCTCGACCTCAAAATCTATGCCTGACACTTCTTTTGTCAGCTCCATTTTTGAGAATTTCGACCTGAAATATCCGTCAGGTTTCTGCGGGTCAAGGTTGGCTATCTCGCCGTCCGACAGGATTATCCTGTACCTTTTGACTGCCTGATCGTATATCATTTTACCTCTGTCGGCCGTGATCGTTCTTCTTTCCTTTCCCCTTTTAGTGCCTTCAAGTATTACAACTTTATACAGCTCGTTCTTGTGGTGATCCACGGACTCAGCCTTGATCACATAGCCCGGAATATCCGTGATGAATACGCCCGGCTCGATCACCGCGAGAGGTTTCTTTTTTGTGATCGAGGACTTGATTATCTTGCTTTTATGATTCATTTCCGGAAGTATGTTATTATGAAAATATATCATCCCCCAGCTCAGCAGTATCGAGGCGATCACGGCGGGCGCTATAGCCTGATAGACCGATATGCCGCTTGACTGCATAACCGACCACTCGTTATCCTGCGACAGCCTGCCGTAGGCCATCAGTGAAGCGACAAGGACAGACATGGGAATGGCGAGCGCAAGTATCCAGCCGAGGCTGAGATAAAAGAACTCAATTATCACTATTATATCGAGCCCCTTACCGACAAAAGTCGTCATCATTTTCATTACGATATTCAGAATGAAAAGCGAAAGGATCATTATAAGAGACATAAAGAAAGGAAAAACATGCCCGCGGAGTATGTAAAGATAAAGTATTCTCAATTTTTTATCGCCTCAAGCATCAGTTCGACAGCCTTTTTTATCTCAGGTTCGTCATCGTTTATTATCTGATTGAAGGTCGGTTCTACCAGAATATCCGGTTCTACTCCGTTACCCTCCATATTGGTTCCGTCTTTTCTGTACCATCCTACTCTCGGCAGCCTCATTGACGAACCGTCCATCAGAGTATGGTGACTGGTGCCTATGACCCCGCCCGTGGTCGGCGAACCGATGATCTTTCCCAGTCCCATCTCCCTGTAAATCGCGGGGAATATCTCCGCGTCGGAAAAGGAGTGGGTATTTATAAGGACAACGGAAGGTTTATCCCATATATCGAAAGGCGTTTTAAGCTTTTCCGCCCTGTTCCATCTGTAGGCTGAATACGCGTACTGCTTTTTGGTTAATATCTCTAGGAGCTCGTCATGTGTATATCCTCCGCCGTTGAACCTGACATCGATTATAAGCGCTTCTTTGCTGAACGTCTCTGAAAACAGATCCTCTTTGAATTTCTGAAGAGGGCCTTCGGTCATTCCCTGAATATGTATGTAACCTATCCTTCCTCCGCTGAGTCTGTCAACCATGTCGCGTCTTTCTTTTACCCATGTATTGTATTTCAACTGATAATCACTTTCGAGACCCTTTATGGTGATATTTGCAGTTTTACCGTCCTTTTTTGTAATATCAAGCCTTATTTTTTCACCTGTCTTGTTCACAAAAAGCGTAAAAATATCTGTTTTTGGCGTTATTTCGACCCCGTCGACAGCGGTAAGTATATCTCCCGCCTGAACATTGTGTACGGTCATAAGTACGGAACCTTCATATACTTTGCTTATCCTCAAGCCTTTTTCAAGTCTTTTTTTCAGATCGAACTCGGCTCCGATGTAGGCGTATTTCATCACAGCAGGGCCGGGTTCCTGTACGGGATAATATCCCGTATGAGACGAATTCACATCCCCGATCATTTCATCAATGATAGAAGAGAAACTTTCACTGTCCATGTTTATGCTCAGATAAGCCGAAAAATCCTTCTTCTGCTTTTCCCAGTCCGTTCCGTGCATTGCAGGGTCATAGAACCATCTCTTAAAGACCGAATGGATCTCATCGAACACCTTCCAGAAAATCTCCTGCCTGTTGTATTCATATTTCGTGTTAAAAGCAGTATCTTTGGATTTCTTTGAAGCCATTTCGAAAGACTTGATCCTGCCGTCCTGAAGATAAAAAACAGTTGATGTGGAATCGCAGAAGGAAAATTTTCTGATTCCGTTGCCTTTGAATTCTGTTATAAGCTCGTCTTTTCCCGACTGATAATCGGTCTTCCACAGGCTTTTATTATTATCGGTCTCATTAATGTAAAAGATCTCACGGTCTTTGTTGAGCGCGATAATATAATTATTTCCCTGTTTTTTGATTATTTCCTTTTCAAAACTGTTAAGGTTCTTTTTGAAAAAATCAGATTTGATCTCCTGATCCTTTTCCGATTTTTTCTTTTTATCCTTTTTATCAAAAATATCTTTCCACTTATCTTTCTCAAAATGGAATTCCGAAATGTTCTTCATGTCGCTTCTGTATATCACGCCGCCCTTATTGTAAAAAAAGAACTCCTCTTTCGGGTCGAGCATGAAATTGTTTGTCCAGTCAACACCGGAATAAATAAGCTCTCTGCTGTTCTTTTTTGAATCGTACATATAAAGGTCGGTTCTGAAAATGCCCGGCTCTAAAACCGTATAGAAAACGAATGAGCCGTCGGCGGATATGTCCGCATCTATAACATATTTGCCTTTCTCAATGTCTGTAAATTCATCCCCGGAATTATCTTTCAGGGCAAGTTTATTCCTTTCGTCCCCCACGGAATAAAAAACAAATATTCTTCCCTTTATATACTTTATCATGTCGATTGCCTTTTCACGGCTCCAGGTAAGCATTTCCGGAGTTTTTGCCGACCGGATGTCAGTTTTATACAGTTTCGGTTCGCCGGAGACCAGCATGGAAAAATATACCGTCTCGTTATCTGACGCGATCACAAAATCAGTTATGCCGTTTGAATCCGTCGTTATTCTCCTGATCTCACCGCCCTCGTACGGTACCGCGAAAAGATCGAACTTGTATTTATAAAGGATCCAGTTCCCCAGCGGCGAAACGCAATACTTATCGGTGGAAGACGCGTTCGCTTCGCTCACGACATCGGGTCCGAATATGTCCTCTTTTATGTCAATTTCGATCTTTTCGGCTTTTTTCAAAGCCGGGTCGAGCGTCCAGAGCCCGTCAAAGTACTCATAGACCATCCTGTCATTCTCGCGGGCTATGGATATATCTCTTGCCGACCACCAGTCGAAATCAGTGAGCTGCTCGACGCGCGGTTCCTGTTTGCCGATCTCTTCCTGCGGCAGTAAAAAGATCTGGAATCTTTCACCGTCAGATCCCGCAAAATATATTCCTTTTCCGGTCTTTGAGTACACCGGGTATCTCTCTGTATATTTGCCGTCGTAGATCCTGTAATACGAGTCTGTAGCAAAATCGAGAAGGTGCAGACTTCCGCTTCCGCTGCCCGTCATTTTTTCTCTGAATGGCTCTCCCCTGTGGCAGAAAACGAATTTGTCATCGTCTTTTGAAAGATCTCCGTAAATAAAACCTGCTGAGTTAAGATCGGTCAGGCCGCTGCCGTCAAGTTTAACTTTGTACAGTTTGTTGCCCACAAATCTTTCACCGGCTGAAAGCAGAAGTTCATCCGAGTCTTTAAACCAGCCTGTGAGTAAATAATTTCCGGATATGACCTTTTTCGCAATACCGCCTCCTGACGGCATATAATAGATCGTGCTGTATCCGTCTCTGTTCGAGTTAAAAGCGATCTTTTTCCCGTCCGGCGAATATGACGGGTTCGAATCCTCTCCGAAAACCGAGGTGAGCCTTTTTGCCGTTCCCCCTTCAAAAGGTACTGCCCACAGATTTTTTTTGTATGAGAAACATACTGTATTCCCGTCCGGAGAGATAGCCGGGTCCTTCATAAAAAAAGGTTCGAACGCCCAGAGCTGTACAGATATTAAAAGTACCGAAAACGAAAACAATCTCATAAGACACCGTCCTTTTTTATTAAAAGTCAGTAAAATATAATAAATAAGGCAGGAAAAAGAAAAGAAAAAGCTGTGTAAAACAAATTATTTTATTGATCTGTGAACACGATATCCGGGATTGTTATTTGTATCGCTGACAAATTTTCCGTACTCAACGCTGGTATTTAGCCACTCATTCATCTTTTCATCGCAGTTAAGCGCCTCCGAACCAATTTTTATCCAGCAGTCGTAGGACCTGTTCTTAAAAATAAACTCTTCGACATGGTCGAGTTTTATCAGATCTTCTTTAGTTTTTGGATCTATCCTTGTTATGAGTTCCGTATCGGTAACCGCGCATAAAAGATGTCCGTTCAACATGAAGCAGACACCGCCTTTTGCCTCCCTTATATCAGGATTAAGGTTCCTCAAAGCTCCATATGTCTTAATTGCCAGTTCCCTGTTGTAAGACATCTCTGTTACCCGTATTTTTTACATTTCGGTTCAAAAAAAGGGGGCGTTTCTTCAGCTAATATAACAATTTTTTTTTATAAAAACAAATAAAAAAAACCCGGAATTTACCGGGTTTTTACAATTACTCATATTATCTTATAAATTGAAGTTAATTATCGGCAAAAGGAAAAATATCGGACTGTTCTTATTGTAGTTGATAAGCCCGATCTGGAAATTCGCGCCGCCGCCCTGAACGATATTTACCAGACCGAGCTGCAGTCCCGTCAGGTTCTGGCCGGTGTGGTTGACAAGCCCCCACTGAAGTCCCTTCATATTAGCGGAAGTGGAAAATATCTCGGCGAGCTGGATCCCTGTAGTATTACCCTTGTTGAAGTTGACCCAGTTCCATTGCAGACCTGCGAAATTCGAGTTTACCTGGCTTACGAATCCAAGATCAAGTCCTGTCACATTCGAGTTAGCGCTGTGAACCAGATTTATCTTGACACCTTTAATGCTTTCACCCTCGCCCGTGAGCTGAAGCGGATTCACGATACCTATCTGAAAAGGCTTTTCCGCGAAGAGCGACACGCTTAATGCAACCAGAAGTAGCGTAATCAGTTTTTTCATTTCACTGCCTCCTTATCTAGAATTTGTACGCAAGTCCTATGCCGAGTACTTCCTTGAACTGCGATTTTGTGTCAACATTGTCGTCATGAGCCATTTCAAAGCTGAAGTTCGCTGAAAGATATTCATTGACCTTCATAGACAGCAGGTTTGTCCAAATCAGATCGATATTCTGCGGTTTCAGATCCTTCTTTTCGTCTTTCTGATAGTTAGAGAACGCTTCGAATTTTGATTCCAGGCTTACATTCGTCCATATCTCCTGTTTGTATTTCAGCCTTGCGTACCCCCCGATATTTGTTTCCGTATCAACATCTTTGATAAATGTTGATTTCATGGTGAGAGGCGATATGAAAGCGGTGAATATCTCACCGGGCTTATAATCCATACCGAGAGCAAGAAGTACGGCACCCGGCGACATGAATTCCGAAATCGTATTTCCCGCTGCGTCTTCTGTAGGCGTCATCTGCGATTTAAAATTGAACAAACCTGCATAATACCAGTCCTGAAAAGCTTTTCTTCCGTATTTAGATGTCAGGTCGATCTTGTCTTCGGATTTTACAGGATCGTCGCTTTCAATTTTTGTGAACCCGTAACCGAGATCAAGATTATTATCCCATATATTTACCCCGTCGGAAAAATTCATAAAAACGCTTACAAGCGCGTTCAGCGTCATGGTATTCGTTCCTCCGGACGCCCAGTTGGAAGAAAAAGCGGCCTGCGAGAAATTCACATTCACTACTCCGCCTTTTTTCCATCCTGTATGGTCTGAGGTCAGTTCTTTTTTAAGAGTTCCTTCCGCTTCAGTTGTCTGAGCGAAAACAGTGACCGTCAATGCCAGTGCTATTATCACAGAAATGATTTTTTTCATTTCGATCTCCTTTATTTGTTTTTTAAAATGTCTCTTATCTCGGTCAGCAGCGTTTCCTCTTTTGTCGGTGCGGGCGGAGCAGCGGGGGCGGGGGCTGCTTCCTCTTTCTTTTTAAGGCTGTTCATAATTTTCACCATCATGAAGATAGCGAAAGCCACGATCAGAAAATCGAATGTTACCTGAAGGAAATTTCCGTATTTGAGAGTTACAGCAGGCATGGCCGCGATAGCTTTTCCCGCTTCGTCAAATCCGGCCGGAACTGCTTCTTTTATCGTTACGGCAAGGTCTTTAAAATCGACACCGCCTACGAGAACACCGATCGGCGGCATGATCACATCGTTAACTACCGACGCCACTATTTTACCGAACGCTCCGCCGATTATGATACCGACGGCCATGTCAACCACGTTTCCTTTCATCGCAAATTCTTTGAATTCTTTCATCATTCCCATTTTCAAACCTCCATTTTTTTTAATATAATGTGTGCAAATCTGAAATTTGCCTGATCGTTATTTGTGCGTACAATAGCAATATAAACAAAGAGACCTGCTTTTACAAGCAAAATAAATGTTTAAAATATATTAGCCCGAGTGACTTTCGACTGCTTTATCAAATTCGCGCTCAAGCTCAGCGAACAGTTCTTTGACCGATATGATCTTATCGATCCTGAAGGCGTTTGCCCCGCAGAAAGCGAATCCGTGTTCAAGATGTCCCTGTTTTGCGTTGGCCAGAGCCTGACCTATGCAGTACTGGGCTTTGTCGGCGGCGCAGCTTTTTAAACACAGCCACGGGCATGTCACTTTTTTTGCGTGCCCTTCCTCGATCTCTTTTAAAAAACGGTTCTTTATTGCTCTTCCGGGAAGTCCGACCGGGCTCTGGATTATTACTATATCGTCCTTTGTGCATTTGATGTATTCGTTCTTGAACTCGTCCGTCGCGTCGCATTCGTGAGTTGCTACGAACCTTGTTCCCATCTGAACGGCTTTAGCTCCAAGTTTCAGGATGTTGTAGATGTCCTCTCCGGTATAGATTCCGCCGCCTGCTATCAGAGGTATCTCCCTGCCGTACTTTTCCGCGAAAGGTTTTATCTCCGCAAGCACCTGAGGGACAAGATTCTCAAGCTTGAATTCTTCTTTGAAAAGATCCTCTCTTTTATAGCCGAGATGTCCGCCTGCCAGAGGACCTTCCACAACAAAAGCGTCCGGGATCATGTTGAAATTCCTGTCCCATTTTCTCAAAATGATCTTCGCTGCAAGCCCGGATGAAACGATCGGTACGATCTTAACACCCGAACTGATGTACCTGTCCAAACCTATTTCGTGCGGAACATCAGTCGGAAGTCCGGCGCCCAGAAATAGTATGTCAATCTTTTCATCAACAGCCGTATTTATGATCTCTTTATAGTCGGTCAGAGCCACCATCACGTTCAACCCTATAACACCTTTTGTAGCTGATCTCGCTTTTCTTATTTCATTTCGTAAAGCTCTCAGGTTCGCTTCCTGATAATCAGTCTTAAAATCGTCTTCCAGAAGCCCTGCGCCCACAGACGCGATAACACCTATTCCGCCCTCTTCAGCCACTGCCGCCGCAAGGCCGGAAAGCGAAACTCCGACTCCCATCCCGCCCTGAACTACAGGCTTTTCTATTTCCAAATCCCTAATACAAAACTGCTGCACAATATTCTCCTAAATTGTTTCCTTATCGGGTCATCGAAATATTTACCCGTTTTCACAAATAAAAAGATCGGTGATCTCTTACTTTAAATCTAACGAATTTTACTTAAATACACAATGTAATATCTCATTATTTTGAAAGTGTCTTAATGAATTTTTCTGTAAATTCGAACCTGTTCTCCCCGTAAGGTATTTCTACGGTCACTTTTTCTCCACCGTTCTCAAGCTTTATATCATAATTCATTTCTGTTATTTCCCTCGTCAAGTTCTCCTGAACTTTGATCGCAGTTTCGGTGTTCTCGATCTCCTCGAGCTTTTCTATATCAAAAGTGAATTTAATATCTTCCTTGGTGCCCCTTTCAGCCAGAGCTATATTTTTAATAAAAATTCTGCCTGCTATTATCGAGAGGTACAGGTTATTTAAGAGATTTACAACTTCCGGGGGCAGAACGCCGAACCTGTCCTTTATCTCCGCTCTTAATACTTCTATCTCATCCGTTTCGGTAAAGTTCATCATGCGGCGGTATATTTCGACCCTTTCGGAATCCTCCTCAATGTAATGCTCGGGCAGGAACATCTGCGATTTGAGGTTGACAGCGGCCTTGCTATATTTTGAAGGCACTTTAACATGCCTCAGAACTTCTTTAAATTCCTGCTCTTTGAGCTCGGCTACCGCTTCCTCAAGTATCTTTGAGTACATGTCGAATCCGACATTCTCGATAAAACCGCTCTGCTCGCTGCCCAGGAGGTTACCGGCACCTCTTATTTCCAGATCCTTCATGGCTATCTGGAAACCTGAACCCAGATCGGTGAATTCCGAGATAGTCTCGAGCCTTTTCTTCGCGGTCGGGGTCAGAGAATGCGGGTCGCCGGTAAGCAGGTACGCATACGCCTGCCTTGAAGACCTTCCTATCCTGCCCCTAAGCTGATAGAGCTGCGAAAGCCCGAAATTGTCGGCGTTGTTGACTATCATCGTATTGACATTCGGGATGTCCACCCCGTTCTCGATTATCGTTGTAGCGATGAGAACGGAATATTTTTTGTACATAAACTCGTGCATGACCTTTTCAAGCTCGGAAGGTTTCATCTGTCCGTGCGCGGCGACCATGCTGACCTTGGGAACGATCTTTTCAAGCATGGCCCGGACGGAATAGATCGTCTCGACCCTGTTGTGGATGAAGAACACCTGCCCTCCCCTGTCGATCTCCTTCATTATCGCTTCGTAGATCACATCGTTCCTGAACGGATGTATCTCGGTTTTAATGGGCAGCCTGTTGACGGGAGGGGTGTTTATCAGGCTCAGGTCGCGCACGCCAATGAGCGACATGTGGAGCGTTCTCGGTATCGGCGTCGCTGTTAAGGTCATTACATCAACATTGATCCTCAATTCCTTGATCCGCTCCTTGTGAGTTACGCCGAACCGCTGCTCCTCATCGACGATCAGCAGGCCGAGGTCCTTGAATATCACATCCTTTGAAAGCAGGCGGTGCGTTCCGATCACAATATCGATCTTGCCTTCTTTGATGTCAACAAGGGTTTTGTTCTGATCTGAAGTGCTCTTGAACCTCGATAGATATTCTATGCGGACGGGATATTTTTCCAGCCTGCTTTTAAAGTTCTCGTAATGCTGATCGACTAAAATCGTGGTCGGCGCGAGGACGGCGACCTGTTTGCCGGACACCGCCGCCTTGAAGGCCGCGCGGATGGCGATCTCGGTCTTGCCGTATCCGACATCCCCGCAGATGAGGCGGTCCATGGGCATTGAGGCTTCCATATCTCGCTTAAAGTCTTCCGTGGATTTGAGCTGATCGGGCGTGTCCTCGTATTCAAAGGAAGCCTCAAGCTCCGTCTGCCACACCGTGTCAGCCGGATAGGCGAAGCCTTTGGCCGTCTTCCTCATCGCGTAGAGCTTAATAAGCTCGCGCGCGGCCGTCTTGACACTTTCCTTCGTCTTCTCGACCAGTTTTCTAAACTGCTGGCCGCCCAGCTTTGACAAAGCGGGATTCGCTCCGTCGCCGGCTTTATATTTTTGAATCAGATGAATATGATCGAGCTTTAGGAAAAGAATGTCACCGCCCTTATAAAGCAGCTTGACGACATCGCGGACCGATCCTGCGACCGTGATCTTTTCAAGACAGAGGAACTGTCCGATACCGTGATCCTGATGGACCACATAATCGCCGTATTTTAGCCTCTGAAGATCTTTGAAGGGTATTACTTTTTTAAATCGCCTAGTCAGTTTGGGTCTTCTCACTCGCCCGAATATCTGATGGTCGGTATATACAGATATTTGCGAGCCGGGCAGGAAAAAACCCTCGTGAAGCCCCCCGTCCGAGATCGTATATCTCTTGAGCTGAGGTATCTCTTCTGAAATTATATCCGAGAACCTTTCAGTCTGACCCGGATTGTCGCACAGGATATATGAATGAACTTCGGCGTTGTCGTTATTTAAAAGCGTGTTCAGGAAAGGTTTGAAATCGTACCTGAAAGATATCTGTTCCCTAATGTTTATTTTTATATCTTTGGCGTCATCAGTGAACCCGTTAAAGTATCCCCTGCCTTTCATCAGCCTCTGCTCAACGAACTGAACAGGAAAATACTTCTTTTCAGGATGCGTCCCCTTTTCAGATATTCTTTCCCAGCCGGCGAGGATCTGGTCATTATAGTAAGCGTCCAGCTTCGTTTTAAGATCTTCGCATTCCTCTACGAAAAAAACCGTCGTTCCGCTGTCGGTTAAGTCTATAAGGTTAATTCCCTCACCTTCATCACTCTTCATGTCCGACAGGTATATTTCGGCGGATTTCACCGCTTCGATCTTCTTCTGGCTCGCCGGGTCGAAATACCTTAATGACTCTATCTCGTCGCCGAAGAACTCTATTCTGAGCGGGTATTCCGAAGCGTACGGATAGATGTCGATTATGTTGCCTTTTCTGGCGAATTCGCCTATGTTCTCGACCGACGATACTTTTTCGAAACTTTTCTCAACGAACTGCCCTACGAGTTTTTCGGGCTTGACTGAACTTCCCGCCTTTACTTTGAGCTTTATGTCTTTGATGCCTTCTCTGTCCGGTATCTTCTCAAAAAGATTCCTGTATGTAGTCGAAATTATGCCGAATTTCCCGCTGAGCACTTTTTCCAGAGTGACGAGTCTTGAGCCTTTCCTTTCGTCGTCGATGTCGCCTGAACAGTATGGGTAATTCTCGCCGGGAAGAAGCAGGTCGCAGGCATCGTCCTTTCCCGCGATCAGGTTAATATCATCCCTGAATTTTTCCGCGTTCTCGACTGAATCCGCAAAAAATACGACCTTCATTTTGTTCTTTTCGTGCAGGTATGACAATAAAAATGCCCTGAATGAGTAAGTGATGCCTTTAGAGCGGACGATCTTCTGCCTGCCTATTATCTCTGCCGATCTTTCAAGGTCCGGTGACGCAAATATTGCTTTTTTTAATTTCTGAACTGACATTTAAGACTTTGCGGCATTTAGGATTTTTTAACTTTACCGCTGTCTTTGATAAAATAAACTACGGCGTCAGAGATGAGAATATAAACAAGAAGGCTTAAAGCTGTGCGGGTCATGTATTTGACCAGAATTGCCCTGTTAATGAAGAACGAATCGAAGCATGCTACAACTATCATTACGAAAAAGAAGAAATATATTATGGCCCAGAAGATGTTGTTGAGCTTCATGTTTTTATATTTCAGCGATCCTTCTTCAAAATCCTGTTCTTTCTTTAAAATGTCCGGCACGAAAAGGCCGAATGCGGCTATCATCAGCGTCCATGCGAGGAATTTGTTCTTAGTTTCTTTCAATTTTTTACGCTCCGTCAGTTGTGATTATTTGATCTCCAGTTGATCAGGATCCTGCCTGCAATCCCAAATCGTATGGATTATTATTTCATCTGCGCTATGTTCATAAAATATAATCAGGTTTTCCACGATCAGCCCCCTTACAGGATCCAAATCGGTTTTCATACAGCTTCGATCTGGCTTTATTGGACCAGATTATCTTCCTTTGAGCCATCCGGCGACTTCCTTTTCAAATATCTTGTGCTCGGTAAATAACCCTTTTTCAATATCCTTCTTTGACTCTATGATCTCATTTCTCTGCTTTTTTGTCAATGTCAAAACTTCAGAATCAGTCTTAGAATCCAGAATGGTTTTTATGGCTTTAAGAAAAGAAAGATCGTCAATCTCAGCTATTCTGTGTATCAATATTTTTTTTAATTCAAGAGTCGTCATACCTTAATTCTCCATCTTTCACTCTATATGTAAAGATACGCAATCGGCGCATGCATATCAATCCTTTTTTACAAATCTTTTTTATCTGGCGGTTTTTAGATCAATTACATTTGACGGGTTACTGCTTTTAAAATCTTCAACTTCTTTTCTTAAATCACTTGTTTCTATTGTAGACCAACCATTCTTATATTTTGCTTCTTCTACATCATATACATATTGAATAGATAACGGATCGTTGTTAGTCCACATATTCGCTGTTGAATTAGCTGGACTTGAATCCATTTCAAAAGGAATCGGTGAAAGATAATCGTAATTTAATTGTTCATGATATGTACTAAGTTCATCAAGAGAATTAGTAATTCCACCCATAACCATGTGTGAAAACAAACGCTTTGTGTCAACAAAGATGTCGCCTCTGTTAATTGATTTCACTGTTTGATCTCCGGATTCAAAACCACTTTTTCCGGCGCACCCCAGATTTTCATATTTCTCTTTCCCCATCTTTCGGGATATAGTTTCTTGGCTTCATCCATAACGGCGTTACGCTTTGTAAAAATCATTTTTGCTTCACCGCTTCTCATCTGTGCCGGAGTAACATAATCCACAGACGAATGAAGGTGATCATTGTTATACCAGTTTACGAAGTCAGCCATCCATTCTCTCGCATGATTTATGTCTTTGAAGCGTAGCGGATACTTCGGATCGTACTTTAAAGTTTTGAAGAACGATTCGATGTAGGGATTATCATTGCTGGTTCTCGGACGGCTGAACGACACATTGACTTTAAGCTCGCTTAAAAGAGCCATCAGGGTTACGCCTTTCATTATCGAACCGTTATCGGAATGTAGATAGCTGAACTTGATATTTCTTCCGCATAAAATACTTTTGAAAAGCTCTTCGCTGTGCTCATCTTTTTCTTCTTCGTAAACTGCCCAGCCGACGATGCATTTATCGAAAATATCTATTATCATATAGGCATAAAAGAAAAGGCCTTTTATAAGCGCGGGAAGCCATGTTACATCCCAGCACCATACCTGATCGGATCTTGTGGCTGTACGCTCGGGCGGTCTGGACTGCTTTCTACGCTTTGCAGGACGAACCAGACTGGCTGTTTTCAAGATTCTGTAAAATGTTCTGACCGAACCATAATATATAGTGTTGTCAAGAAGCATAGGCACAACTTTATGCGGGCTGAGATCACGGTACTCAGGCTCGTTGCATACATTTATTATTTCCTGACGCTCATCCGGTTCAAGCTTTCTTATTACTTTTGTATGCGATCCTTTTCTCCTGTCTATCAAGCCTATCTTTCTCCACCTTTGTAAGGTTCTTTTATCAATGCCTACCACTTCACAAGCCTTGAATTGTCTGGCACCGTTTGCACGAGCTTCATCTATCAGGACGACTATCTCTGATTTTACTACCTCAGGGATCAGTCGTCCCCGTCTTCCCCCAAAAGAGTCTCTAATTTTTTTTTTAGCACAAGCAAAGCTGCTGTTTCTGCGAGTGCTTTTTCTTTCCTTGCAAGTTCCTTCTCAAGCTCTTTATTCCGCTTCATAAGCTCGCGGAGTTTCTTATCTTTTTTGTCTTCCTTTTTCGTTACCATTTCTCTAAGCTCCTGATCCCATAATTTTAAATGTTCCGAGTGAAGTCCCCGTTCACGCAGAAATTCTCCCAGTTTCTCTTCAGGTAGCCTGGCTGATTCCATCAGAAGCTGGTATTTTTCCTTACTGCTCAGGTGACGAAGACTCTTGTTAACTTGTACAGTATCAAATATACCATCTTTTTTCTGTTTTATCCAATTACGAATTGTCTGTTCGCTGAACCCAAACTGCCGACTTGTGCCTCTAATACTCTTGCTTTCAGGCGGTAACACTTTCTTTAAAACTCCGATCTTTATTGATCGTGAATACTCCATTTGTTCCTCCAACTTGAGGCGACATCTTTATTGGCACATAGTGATTAGCAACACTGCTGCTCGTATTAAAACACGGGAAAAGCAGCATGAAAACAAAGAAAAATAGTAAAAACAGCCTTCTTTTTTGGCAATCGCTCAAAAATGGCAGTTTTCCGGCACTGTTCATGTCTAGAGACAAAAATTCTTTTAAAGCGGGATTTTCAGCTTTTGCTGAATATGGCGTGTTCATAAGTTCCTCCGGTGAGGGTTTGATAAGGTTTTGCTTGCTTCTATTCGTAAGCTTCTTTCCTGTGCTTGATCCTCAATACAAGTACTGTGCTATCAGAAGTTATTGAGTAAATTATTCTGTAATCGCCAACTCTGAACTTTCGGAGGCCGGCAAATTTTCCTTTCAGCTCAGGATACTGGTCCGGTTTTTCTGCAAGATCTTTTTCAATTTTATCGAATATCCGTTTGATCTGCTTTTTATCAATGCCTTTCAGATCCTGAGTAACAGAATTTTTGAAAGATATGTTATACATTCAGTTTTTTCCTAAGATCAGTAATGGATATTTCTGTATCTGAAGTATCGCGCATCCTGTCGAGCGCTATCTGAAGATCAGCCTGCTCCTCAATATATGATTCTATAGCTTTTTTGATAAGGAAAGACCTAGATCTTTCTGTGATCTTTGCGATCTCGTCAAGCGAGGAGGCTAGTTTATCCGGCAGTCTTACAGTAACAGTGGTATTCATAAAAACTCCTTTGTCATCATTTGTAATACAATATAATCACTTTAATTACAAAAGTCAAATTAATCTTTTTTTGCTTTGTTCTTTTTATCTCTCTCCCTCAGCTCGCGGAAAAAATTCTGCATGAGTTCCTGAATTTCATTGCGCATCAGGCCGCTTTCGACTGTCACGGTCTTGTTGATGTTTAGTTCTTTAAGGCCGTCGAATTTTGACGAAATAAAGCCCATTCTGGGGTCTTCAGCGCCAAAGACGATTCGACCTATTCTGGAAAGAGAGATCGCTCCGGTGCACATCATACAGGGTTCCACAGTGACATAGAGCGTGCAGTCGTTGAGTCGCCAGTTGTCTTTACTGTTCTCGGCTGAAGTAATGGCGATCATTTCGGCATGAGCTGTCGCGTCGCGTAAAAGTTCGGTCTGATTGTAGCCCTCACCGATTATGATGCCGTCACGCACTATCACCGCTCCGACCGGCACTTCTCCCTCTTCGTAAGCCCTCATCGCGAGTAGGTATGCTTTTTTCATGAATTTTATGTCATTTTCGTCGAACAATTTATTCTCCTTTAAAGCAGAGCTTTTTCCCAGAGCGTTTTAAGCGCATCCGGATTTCCCACGCTGAACAGGTTCAGATATTCGGGATCATCGTACAGGTTCGATTTCTCTATATCCTCATATCTCCTGCCTTCGTAACGCTCAAGTCCTCTCAGAAGCTCGGTCTCCATCTTCTTTTCAAAGTGAATGTGAAAATAAAGCCCCATCGGCTGACTGTACTTAAGCCAGTTCGCCATAAAGTCCGCAAACCACCTTCTCAGTTCCACAATATATTCCTCTATCAGTCTGCTGACAGTTACCGCCGGAGAATTTTTCCTTATCGCCAGATGGAGTTCGATCTTCTTTTTGAACAGAACAGTCTGATCCGCAAAAAGTTTTATGTCTTTTTCAAATTCTGTTTCGAATTTTACATCTTTTACAGATGCTTCTACTTGTAAAATTCTTGTTAACAATTCAGACAGCTGACCGTCATTCTGATCGGCAAAACTTTTGCCGGAAAAAGGGTTGTCATGAAACATAAGTTTGGTGATATATTCCGGTTTGTTTCTGACACATTCCGAGTTAAGATAATCACCGTAATGTACTTTATCTAAAAGTTTTATTATTTTATCTATTTCGTCTTTTGCATTATATTTTTCAACCATCTGACCATTAAAAACTTTAACTGCCATATTAAATAGATTTTCTGTGAATGAAAATGGATGAACATGACCTGCATCTCCCCAGTCGGTTATCATGTAGCCGAAAGCATCAAGTTCGTCGGCTCTTTCCTTCATCAAACGGAAATTTTTAAGAGCGTAATCATACCGCGGAAAGAAACTTTTCCATGTGTTCGTTCCCGGACAGACAAGTATTTTCGCGTCGATATTCTTGTAGCTTTCAGGCATGTCTTTAAAGTCGTAATTCCAGTAGCAGACCACAGTATCGGGACCCAGCTTCTTCATAACTTCTGGATTTTTATCTATCATATCGCCCCAGAGAACGATCTTTCTGTCATGCCTTGCCGCTATCTCTTTCAGCTTCAGAATATGGTTAAGAAAAAGCTCATCCTTCGATATATGCTGAAGTAAATGCGCGCTTTTGCCCGTAGCCATGTCATAAACTTCGTCACCGCCGATGTGGATGTATTCAGAGTTGAACACCTGCGAAGCTCTCATATAAAGGTCGTCTATAAGCTCATAGGTCTGATCCGAAACAGAGACCGACCATTTTTTCTCCGATTCGGCAAGATTTTCATATTCCTTCCATTTAAGAATGTGGAACATGTGACCGAAAGACTGAATAAGAGGAACCAGAGAGAGTTTCAAACCTTCCGCGTAATCAGAAAGCTCTTTAAACTCCATAATTTCGTACCCGTCAGATTCAAAGCCTATCATCTGATGTTCAGGTATCTTAAAAGTGTGTTCGATATTGAAAAAGACGGTATTGTAGCCGTATCCCGCAATATTTTTCAGCATCAGTTTCAGCCTCTCAAGCTTCGGGACACGGAACCTCGAAATATCTATCATGCAGGCTTTCATTTTATATCCGGTCATCCTTCCTCCACAAAATACGGTTTTCAAATTTAACTGATAAAACTCTGTTTTCAAAGTAAAATTTGATCATTTTTCATTTTGATTTAGGCAGTTCGGTTATTATATTTACTGTCCTAAAACAAACCGGAGAATAAAATGGCGAACGCTCTGATCAGCTCAAATATAACTGACCTCAAACTGTTCAATAAAGGCAAGGTAAGGGAGATCTACGAATTTCAGTCAGACAAACTGCTGATAGTAACCTCCGACAGGATAAGCGCTTTCGATGTGATCATGGACCAGCCCGTCCCCGAAAAAGGCAAGATACTTTCCACAATCTCAAATTTCTGGTTCAAAAAATTCGAGAATATTGTGAAAAATCACCTTATATCTACCGAGCCTGAAAAAGATTATCCCGAACTTACAAAATGGAAAGATCAGCTTGAAGGAAGATCGGTCGTCGTCAGCAAATGCAGGCCGCTGCCGATCGAGGCTATCGTGAGAGGTTATCTTGCGGGATCGGGGTTAAAAGAGTACAAAAAGTCAGGCACAGTCTGCGGAATTAAACTCGAAGCCGGTCTCACGAATTCATCCAAGCTTGAAGAACCCATATTCACTCCGTCCACAAAGGCTGAAATAGGGGAACATGACGAGAACATCTCATTCGAGGGAATGAAAAAGCTGATCGACCCTGCTCTGGCTGAGAAAGTCAAGTCCGTAAGCCTTGAACTTTATAAGACCGGCAGAGATTACGCGGCAACGAGAGGCATAATAATCGCCGATACCAAGTTCGAATTCGGACTTCTTGATGACGAACTCGTTCTCATCGACGAAGTCCTCACGCCCGACTCATCGAGGTTCTGGCCGGCGGATCAGTACAAAGAAGGCGAAAATCAGAAAAGCTTTGACAAGCAATACCTGAGAGACTACCTTGAGACGCTTGTAGAAGGGGGCAAATGGGACAAAAATCCGCCGCCGCCGGTACTCCCGGATGAAGTTCTGCTGACTACAGCCGAAAAATATAGAGAAGCGATGAAAAGGCTGGCGGAATAGATGAAAACCGAATTAAAAGGAAAAAACGCGTTAATATCTGTCGGCGGCGACCTGAGAGGAGACAGCTCAAAAGAGTTCGTTGAGTCGCTGAGATCATTTATTGCTGAGGATATCCGCAGGTTCACAGTCGATTTTGCCGGAGTGTCTTTCGCGGACACTTATACTGTATCAAGCCTGATAATTCTGTGCAATAAGCCTGATATCGAATTCACATTCAGGAACGTGGGAAAACCTCTTATGAATATATTCAGCATCGCTGAATTTGGGAAAAGGGTCCTCTTCGAATAAAATCCGTTTTTTTGGTATAAATATTGTCTTGACAATGTATAAGTGCTAAAATAAATTCCAACGCTTAAAAAATTATTGAGAGGAGTCTCCATGGCAAGCACAGTAGGAATAAGATACGAAGACAAATATGAACTCGAGAGAAGAGTTCCGCTTGTACCTGAGGATATCAAAAAACTTACAGGTGAAGGACTTCGCATACAAGTTCAGTCGTCGGAGAAAAGGATATTCGGAGACTCGGAGTACAGCCGGGCCGGGGCGGAGATAGTTCCAGATATGAAAAATGCTGATGTCATATTCGGCGTCAAAGAGGTAACGATCCCTTCTTTTGAACAAAATAAAACTTATGTCTTTTTCTCACATATAATCAAAGGCCAGTCATACAATATGCCGATGCTCAGATCAATGATCGAGAAAAAAGTGAACCTGATCGATTACGAAAAAGTTACGGACGAAAAAGGAAGAAGACTTATATTCTTTGGTAACTACGCGGGTCTTGCCGGCATGATCGATACGATATGGGCTCTTGGCCTCAGGCTGAAATATATGGGCATTGACACACCGTTTATCAAGCTCAAGCAGGCAAGAATGTACAACTCGCTTGAAGAAGCTAAATCAGATCTCAGAGATATTTCAGCGGAGATAGCGGAAAAAGGCCTTCCTGAAGAAATATGTCCGCTTACAGTCGGGTTTACCGGGTACGGGAATGTGTCGAAAGGTGCTCAGGAAATATTCAACATCCTGCCTTTCAAGGAAATTTCACCCGCTGAACTTCCCGGTCTGAATAATTCAAAGACATCTAACAAAAAGCTTTATAAAACAGTGTTCAAAGAAGAGCATCTGGCCGAAAGAAAAGACGGATCCCAGTTCATTCTACAAGATTATTATGATCACCCTGAATTGTTCAGCGGCACTTTTGAGAAATACATCCCGCATCTTTCAGTCATGATGAACTGCGTTTTCTGGACAGAAAAATATCCCAGGCTCGTGACAAAAAAATATTTAAAAGCTAATCACACCGGTTCGTCAAAGCTTCTCGCTATCGGGGATGTAACATGCGATGTACACGGATCTGTGGAATGCACTGAGCTGGGTACGCCTATTAACGACCCGATTTATGTCTACGATCCCGTAAAAGGAACACATAAAATGGGATACACAGGCGACGGACTTTTAATAATGAGCGTGGATATTCTTCCGAGCGAGCTGCCGAGAGAATCTTCGGAGTTCTTCAGCAGAGAACTTTATCCGTTCGTCAAATCTATTGCCTCTTGCGATTTTTCCGCCGGGTATGAAGACCTTTCTCTTCCCGTTGAGATAAAAAAAGCCCTGATCCTTCATAAAGGGGAATTTACGCCGGACTATAGATACATACAGAATTTTCTAAAATAAACGGAGATGAAAATGAAAAAAGTACTGATACTTGGCGCAGGAATGGTCGTAAAACCGATAGTCACATATCTTTTAGACCACAAATTCCAGGTAACCGTAGCTACAAGAACAAAATCCAAAGCAGATGAAATGATCGCAGGCCACAAGAACGGCAAGTCTGTTGCGTGGACTGTCGAAGATGAAAAAACGCTTGACAAGATGATCAAAGAACACGATCTGACAGTGAGCCTTCTGCCCTGGATGCACCACATAATGGTGGCAAAACACTGCATAAAGAACAAAAAGAACATGGTGACGACATCTTATGTCAAACCTGAGATGAAAGCTCTGGAAGCGGAAGCAAAAAAAGCGGGCATCATCATACTTAACGAACTTGGCCTTGATCCCGGAATAGATCACATGTCGGCCATGAGGATAATTGACCATATCCACAATAAAAAAGGCAAGGTCGTAGAATTCTATTCATTCTGCGGAGCGCTCGTTGCGCCGGAAGTGGAAAAGAACCCGTTCAACTACAAGTTCACATGGGCTCCCAAAGGCGTTGTAATGGCCGGAAATAATGACGGGAAATATCTCCGTCACGGTAAAGTCAAATACATTCCGACAGCCGACCTTTTCAAAAAACCTCTTAAAGTCGATTTCCCCAAAGTCGGAAAACTCGAGGTTTATCCAAACAGAGATTCCTTGCCATACATTGAGCTTTACGGAATACCTGAAACAAAAACAATGTTCAGGGGGACTTTCAGATATCCTAAATGGTGTCAGGTACTTACCGCAATGAAAGAAATGAACCTGATTTCTTACGACAAGATCAATCTGAAAGATAAAAGCTACGCTGATTTCATGGCCGGCCAGATTGGTGAAAAAAGCTCCAAGGATATTAAATCCAAGGTGGCGAAATTCCTGAAAGTATCAGAAAGATCAAATCCTCTGAAAGCTCTTGAATGGCTTGGCCTTTTCTCGAACAAAAAAATCGGCCGTGTTGAAGATTCACCTTTCGAGATCGTATCGGATCTCATGCTTGAAAAAATGATGATAGCTGATCACGAGAGGGATATGGTCGTCATGCAGCATACATTCGTTGCCGAATACAAAGGCGGAAAAAGAGAGGTCATTAAATCAAGAATGCTGGATTTCGGAACTCTTGAAACAGACACTTCCATAGCCAGGACCGTTGCTTTACCCGCGGCTGTCGGAGTCAAAATGATCCTTGACGGCGAGATAAAAGAAAAAGGTGTTCACATTCCGGTACTGCCCGGTATATACAACCCGATCTTAGACGCTTTGGAGCACATGAATATAAAAATGGTTGAGGAATACGGACTTCCGGAGTCGGAAACGATTAAATAAGAGAAGGGGGCTGATGCCCCTTTTTTTTTATTTTACAACGGGAAGGTATACAAAAAACTTTGTTCCGATGTTCAACTGAGTTTCAAATGTTAAAGCTCCGCCGTGATTCTTAATTATCCCCCATGCTGACGGCAGGCCAAGACCGAAACCCTTTTTGTTCCTTTTCGTTGTAATAAAGGGCTCAAATATTTTTTTCCTGACGGATTCGTCAATTCCGGGGCCGTTGTCAATAATGATTATCCTGATATATTTCTCTTCTTTCAGGTGAAGATTCTCAAGAGAATCACCCGGATAAAAAATGTCCGTTCTGATCTCGATCCTGCCTGACTCGCCTGCTGCCTGAACAGCATTGGTAAGTATATGCGTTAAAGCAAGCGAGATCTGCCCCCTGTCCCCTTTGACCGCGACCTTTTCTTTTAACTTCTTACGGGTAATATTTATGTTCTTATACGAGGCTGAGAAATTTTCCGTGAGTATACCGATTATTTCTTCGGGATCGAATTCAGTGACAACATATTTACCCATACCGGCAAGGCTGAGGAGGTTGGCCGAAAGTCTTGAAGCCTCTTTTATCTGCTCTTCGATCATATTCAGTCTTTTCATGATCTCATTATTATTCTCGAATTTTAGTTTTAAAATTGACACGCTGCCCTGGATACCTGTGAGAAGATTGTTGAAATTATGCGACACACCTGACGCAAGACTTCCAAGAGCAGACAGCCTTTCGGACTCTTTAACCATTTCGCTTAACTCTCTTTCAGTCTGTTCCGAAAGTTTAAAATCAGTAATGTCATGAAATACCAGCTGATACCCGGATAATTCTTTTTTCTCATTATAATCTGCCTGTACATTTATTAAATAGTAGAACCTGATCTGCCCGACCATAAAAGAAAACTCAAAACTTCCTGACGGATCTGCTACGGAAAGCTCGTCTAATTTTGAATTTATCAAAACAGCCTCATCTTCTCCGAATATTGCTACAATATCTTTACCTATGACCCGTTTTTCAACTATTTTAAATCTTTGATAAAAAGCTTTGTTGAAGAAAATTATCTTTTTACTTCTGTCCAGTCTGCATACCATCGATGAGAGATCCGCAACTATTGTCCTGAATAATGCGCTTACTTTTACAAGCTTTAGCTCCAGCTCTTTTCTTTTTCCGTTCTCGCTGATCAATTTTTCGAATTTTCTGACCTTAAAGACATGAAATATAATAATGAGTATGAGCGGTATCAGGGAGATATAAATGTTTTCGCAGTAGAATATAGTAATATAAAACAGGATCAGTATTATTATGAGAGAAAGATAATTCCGCAATTGGTCCATCTGACTTTTCCTGTATGTTCGAATTTTCTCTTTTAAAAATGTAATAAGGGCGCACCCTGTTAATTAATATAACAACACGGCGGTCAAAATAAAAGAATAATTTTTGATTTTATGTTTTTTAACATTATATTGCATTCTTTATGTATAAATGAGTTGCAAGTGAAAAAGATACTCCCGATACTGTTTATAATAATCTCTCAGCTCTTAATCTGTTCAGAAAAGGCTGAAGGAAACGGAAGCGACTCAACTTATGTCGCTGACAACAAATTCATAATTCTTCCTTTCGGATTTTACACAAGCGATACAAGCGTCGCTCTGGGACTGTTCTCACAGCTAAAATTAAAAGACAGCGATAATATCTTCGGCAATATTATATATACTTTCAAAAACCAGCTTATGATGTTCGCGGTCACCGATTATCATCAGGGCGATAAAATCATTTACAATAAACTCAAAGCCGAAAATTACTATTCCGAGTCTTACGGAACGGGCATCAGCTCAGGTACCCGGGACAAGTACGATTACAGATACACAATGATCGACATTCATACAGATTTCGGACAGAATATCAGAAAGAACACCGGATTATTTGTATCCATAAACAATTTTTTTTACAGTCCCAAAGACGGAAAAGACAGCCTGGCAAACATTTACTCCACAGAAAAATACCAGTTCGCTAACGGTATAGGAACAACCCTAAAGTACTCTGATGTGAACGATAAATTGTTCAGAGACGGTTCTTTTGCGCGGCTGAGTCTTATTTACTATCCGGCTCTCTTTGGTAATTTAAAGGATTTTTCAATAGCGAAGTTCGAGGCAGGCAAATATATTTCGGTTAATGAATCGGCCGTCAGTCTGAACTTCCTGACCAGGTTCGCTATCGGATCTCCACATCCGGAAAAACTCTCATATATTGGAGGCTCAGAGATACTGCGGGGGTATCCCGAAAGAAGGTTCATTGACAATAACATGTGGGCACTTCAGACTCAATACGACTTCAGACTTTATAAAAACACTGCTCTCTGCGCGTTCATTTCAACAGGAAGCGTATTCGATGAATACGAAGGCATCTCTGTAAAAAACATAAAGACCGGATACGGAGGCGGGATAATACAGGAGTATAAAGGTCTTATTATCAGGATCGAGGCAGCTACATCCGACGAAAAGAATATTCAGATCATTGTTACCGGAAACAGAGCTTTTTAAAAAATAAAAAAAAGGGCTGCCGCCCTTTTTTATTCAACAGCCTTGTTGATCTCTGTTAAAAATTCTTCCACGTTGATGCCGTGAGCTATCAGGCCGTCTTCCAGTGTCTCAAAGCTCGCGGCAATGCATCCTATACATCCGAGATTGAATTTCCTGAAAATTTCGTGCGTCTGCGGGTAAACCTGCACTATTTCAGTGATCGGCATTTCTTTTGTTATCTTCATTTTTACCTCTGTTTATTTTAATTTAGCCTTAATTTTATCCAGCGCTTCTATTGCCAGCCTCAGGCTGTGATGCTTCTTCTCCGGTATTCCACCGAGTATTTCGTCAAGTTGTTCAAAGGTAATGCTTTCCAGCTCACCGGCTGTTTTGCCTCTTATCAGCTCGCTGAGAAGAGAGAAAGCGGTAATGGTTCCCGAGCATGCCTTCAGTTTGTATTTTACATCCGTAACTGTCCCGTTACCGATTTTCACGGTTACATCAACCGTGTCAAAACAGCCTCCCTCGGTGTTCACGACGCTGCAGGAAAAATCCGGATCCCCGATCGTCCCGATATTTTTCGGCCTGGAGAAATGTTCGAGATACTGCTTTGAATACATTATTTCCCTTTGTTCATAATATCTTCGATCTCTTCGGCCTCAATGGGGATGTTAACAGAAAGATTCTCGCATCCTTTTGAAGTTATCAGCACATCATTTTCAAGCCTTATCCCTATGTTTTTTTCAGCAACATAAAGGCCAGGTTCAACAGTTATTACATTCCCCTTCTTTAAAGGCAGCTGATTACTTCCCACATCGTGCGTATCTATACCAAGATAGTGGCTCACTCCGTGATAATAATATTTTGAAAGATCGGATTTTTCCTTTAACATTTTAAGGTCGTACAAACCTTTGTAAAGAGCTTCCTTCGTGATTTCCTGAAGTTCGGGTATCTTTACTCCCGGTTTAGCTGCTTTAAGTACCGCTTTTGAAGCGTCAAGAACGGTATTATAGAGCTTTTTCTGGATCGGGGAATACTTTCCGCTGACCGGGTATGTCCTTGATATGTCTGCCGCGTAATTTTTATATTCAGCCCCGGTATCTATAAGTATCAGATCGCCTTTCTGCGTGATCCTGTTATTGTCTTCATAATGAAGGACTGTGGCGAACCCGCCGGATGCGGCTATTGTCTGGAAGGCCGGCTGGACTGATCCGTATTTCAGGTAGTTTTTGGCAAGGATACCCTCGCATTCGTTTTCAGAAATCCCGGGGTTGAGATTTTTCACAAGATCTTTCAGGCCGAGAGCAGTAATATCCACAGCCCTTTTAATCATGCCGATCTCACATTTTTCTTTTACGAGCCTCAGACCGTCAATATGCTGATTGATACCTCTTATATTTATGAAGCTGAATTTCTGCCTGAGATTTGAAGCGAATACCTGAGTGTAGGTGGGAACTATAAGCTCAGGTATGTATTCGTTATACATAAACACTCTTTCTATGCCTGTGCCGGTAAAAATCTGCCTCAGATACTCATCAATATCCTTAATATCTCTAATATCGGATATTCCGGACACTTTTTTGATCTCATCCTCGGGCATATTTTTCCCCACCCATTTTTCCAGCGTAGGATCAAGGAATTTTCTGAAAAGGACTTCGCTTGTTTTACCGCCGTTTTTTAAGATTACCAGAACTGATCTTTTTAGCTCCAGCCCTGTAAGGTAGAAAAAGTTCGGATCCTGTCTGAATTTATAAAAAGTATCCCTGTTCTTGACCTTATCAAGAGATGATAAAATGAAAGTGACCGAGTTATCCTCAAGCAGTTCGGATAAAGCGGTTCTTTTACTTTTAAAAAAATCCGCCGGGAAGTTTTCTTCTTTAAACATTTTCTATTACTCCGTAATTTGATTTATCGTCGATCCCGTTAATTGGAAAATATATACGAAAAGATGTTCCTTCACCCGCTTTGGTGTTCAATGTGATAAAACCTCCGTAAATGTCAACAATGCTTTTTACTATGCTCAGACCAAGCCCCTGACCCTCCCCTTCCTGCTTTGTGGTAAAGAACGCCTCAAAAGCTTTTTCGGTATTTTCGTCTTTTATCCCCACCCCGTTATCTGACACTTCAATGAACATCTTTTCGTTCTCAGATCCTGTTTTTACCCTGATGATCCCTTCGCCCTGATCGAGCTGTTTTTCCTTTATCGCGTCTCGCGCGTTCGTAAGAAGGTTAATCAGTATCTGAGCTATCTCCTGATAATTGCATTTCACCGCAGGAAGTTTCGGATCAAGATCCAGTTCGACAGTCGCGCTGTATTTAAGGCTGTTTTTCATTATGACGAGAACATCCTGGATTATATCATTTATTAAATTCTCTTTGGTCTGCCTGTTGAAATGCGTGATCTTTGAGGTACTCGAAACTATCTGATCTATAAGCTCTACTGATCTTTTGTTGCTCACGATCAGACCTTTAATATCGTTGAAAAGTTTTACCACCCTGTGTTTTTCGACCAGGTCCTTAATATCCGACGCTCCCGCCTTATTATCTCTGTTAAGTTTCATCAGGTCGTAAATAAAAAGCGCAAGGTCGTTCATACACAGCCTGATGTTGTCCATTGAGAGCTTAATAACCTGGGCCGGGTTCTTTATCTCGTGAGTGATGCCCGCAACCATTGTTCCAAGGGTCACGAGCTTGTCCGTCCTTGCAGACTCTTTCTCGGTCTTTCTCAACTTCTCATTGGATTCATTGAGCTCATTTTTTGTCTTCTCAATTTCTTCGGCAAGCTTCAGATTCAGCCTTTCGATCTCGTTTGAATAGTTTCGCAGAAGCTCTTCATTTTTTGATTTTAAAACATAGGACCTGTACGCGAAATATGACACGCCGGCCATGAGAATGAACAGGATTATGAAAAAATTATTGATCTGCTTCTGCTTATCAAGCTGGAGCCTTTTGATCTCGTTGTCCCTTATCAGAGAAAAATTCTGTTTTTCTTTCTGGGCAAGCTCGTATTTCGCTGTAATATCCTGGATCTCTTTCTGTTTTGTTTCAGACGAAATAGCGTTGTTTACCTCTACAAACCTTTTAAAACTGCTGTAAGCCGATTTATAATCTCCAACGGCTGAATCGATCTTTGATTTGTAAAAATAATTGTCCCTGACAAGTGCCGGCACTTCCATCTCACTCGCAGATTTGGCACTTTTATCAAAATACTTCACAGCGGTCTGATAATTTTTCTTGAAGAAATATGCTCGTCCGAATTTATGATCGTTCAGCGCGATACCGTAATTATCCGAAATTTCTTTAAAAATCTTCTCTGATGTCTTCAGGCGCGATATAGCTTCATCATATTTCATTCTTTCGATATCTATAGAAGCCATATTATTGAGTATAACAGCGATCTTGTGATCATCTTTCTCCATGGAATACAAATTAAGAGCTTTCTCAAAAGTTGAATACGCATTTTCAAAATCCCTCTGGTTAAACCTGCTTGTGGCAATATTATTGTATGTTTTAGCTATATCTTTAGGTATTTTGTACTTCTCATAAACAATTATTGCTCTATTATAACATTCTTCAGCCTTTGAAAATTCTTCAAGTTCATCAAAAACAATCCCGAGAACATTATAAATATCAGCTTCTTTTAGTTCATCACCCAGCGACTGCGCAATGTCTCTGGCCTTGTACAAAAAAATCGCCGATGTCTTATATTCGGCAAGAAAATAAAATATCCTTCCGAGCTGCTTGCAGTTCTCATACAGATATATCCGGTCGTTGAGTTTTTCCGCAAGTATCAGTGAGTTCTTGTATTCTTCAGCAGCATTACGGTTGTTTCCGGTATGGTATAAAATATTCCCCTTTACATGTCTTGCTTTCATCATTGTTACGGGATCTTCATTTTTCCCTGCGTATTCCATAGCCTCTGACAGGTAGTTTTCAGCTATCGAGTCATTATAGGCATATACAGAATCTGCCATCGATATCATTTTTTCATATTTCTGCCTGCCTGAATAATTCTTCAGGATATCATTATGATCCTGGTTTGAAAAAAGACCCGCTGATACCAGTATAAGAAGAGCCGGGATAAACTTCATGCTTCTACCTCGCGTTTTGTAAAGGATTATAATTTATCTATTTTAGTCGGATTTATCAAGATAAATATTGCTTAAAGGAAGGAGCTTTTATGACTTTTCTTCTTGATTTGAACAGAAATTTCAGTTATAACTTATATGTAAGAATAAAAACGGAGGCGGTCTATGCTTAAAGAAAGCAATGAAATATACAGAAAAATAAGATCAAATATTCTTAAAGCTTTTAAAGGCGACCCTTTCAATGTTGACCTGCTCATGTTCGGATATTTCACGAACGGTCATATTCTTTTACAGGATCTGCCGGGAACAGGAAAAACAACACTTGCCAAAGCGCTAGCAAGGAGCGTCAACTCGGAATTTAAAAGAATTCAGTTCACTCCTGATCTTCTGCCGACAGACATTACAGGGGTAAATATTTACAACTCCTCAGAGAGAGAATTCAGGCTTCAGAAAGGACCCGTTTTTACAAACATTCTTCTTGCTGACGAGATCAACCGCACAACATCGAGAACCCAGTCGGCTCTCCTTGAGGCTATGGAGGAGAGGCAGGTCACCATAGACGGCGAAATATACCGGCTCAGCGACGACTTTTTTGTTGTGGCGACTCTTAATCCGGCCGAGCTCCAGGGAACTTATTCACTGCCTGAGTCTCAAATAGACAGGTTCTCAATGAGGTTCTCGCTGGGATATATTCCTAAAGCCGACGAGGTATCGCTTCTTGAACTCGACGACCCGTCCGACCCGCTCGCCGGGATCAAAAGCTGCGCGGAGCACGGGGAAACAAATTTGGTCAGAGAGGCGGCAAGATCTGTTGTTGTAGCTGATGATGTGAAGGATTACATCGTCGAATTAGTCAGAAGGACTAGGGAATACAGAGGGGTGCTCATAGGTGCAAGCCCGCGCGCCTCAATATCACTTTTGAAACTTTCCAGGATAATGGCTGTGTCGGAGGGTTCGGATTATGTTATTCCCGAATACATAATCAGACTGTCACCTTTCGTACTCGGCCACAGAATGATACTGGACCAGCATGTGGCGGACAGCGATATGAAACAGGACGACATAATCGTCGATATAATAAAGAACACTCCGCTGCCGAGATAAAAATGAATGCCGTTTTTTTTTACAGGACTTACTCAAAAATGTACTTAAGGGGCAGAAAGCTCCGGCTGTCCGTTACCCCTTTAGGTTTCTTTACGCTGGCTGTGTGCGTTATTTCCGGCTTTGCCGGTCTGAATATATTTTCTGCCGACCTGTACAAGCTGTTCTCGCTGTCATTCGCGATAATAGCAGTTTCATATTTGAGCAGAGATAAAAAAGCGTCTGACCTTTCGCATATATCCGTGAATGCCTTTTTTGACAAAAGATATAATAAAGGCGGAATTCATTCATATAATATAATTCTGAATAATGAAAGTTCAAAGGAGTTCAGAAAACTTGAGGTAATCCCTGTTGCCGGATCGTCAGTTCCTTCTATTGAGGACTTTATCAGGCTACGCGAACCGGGAGAGGAAAAAAGGAATATCTGGGACAGAAAGATATATTACTTCAGGTGGATATGGCACATGTTAAGACTGCACAAGGCAGAATTCGAACCTTTAAATGCGGATATAGGGGCCGGAAAATCCTTTAAGGCTGAAGGCAGGTTCAAAGCGGTAAGCAGAGGCCGTGTAAAAACAGCCGGTTTTTATATTATCAAAAAAGATCTGTTCGGATTATTCTCGTCATACAGATTTTATGAACGGAAAGAAACACTCTACATATACCCCGCGCCGGTAAAAATCACAGAGGCAGTTTCGAAAAAGATAAGACTGAGCCTGGAAAGAAAATCAAAGAAATTTTCAAGCTCTCTAATAAAATTCAAGGCCGGCGATTTTGTAGGTCTCAGAGACTATGTGCCCGGTGATCCCGTAAAGAACATTCACTGGAAAACATGGGCTAAAAGAGATAAACCCGTAATAATCGAAAAAGGTAACGACACGGCAAAAAACATCACTCTTTTCCTTATAAACGCGGCACCCGACTCCGGAAACGAACTGAATTTTGAGAACTGCGTCTCTTTCATTTATTCGCTTGTCAGGAAATTCGAGGCTGAAGATTATGATATGACATTATTCTATTTCAACAGGAACAGAAAACCTGAATCTGTAACGGCCGGAAGTGAGACAGGTAATTTTTCATCCATATACAATCTGATCTCAGAAATAGAACTGCATGTCACTGATATGAACGGACTTATAAAAATCTCAGAAAGAATGCTGATCAACTCCGGAGCTATGGTCATATCGCCTTCGGGTGACATTAATGTGAGAAATTTCTGCCGGAAAAACGGCTTTCTGCTTTTCACCCGGAACGACGGGCGGACGCGTGCGGAAAATGAGAATTTTATGATACCTGATTCTAATACTGAAAACTATCAAATTAATCTTCCATGAAAGATTTTCCTTTGATATCTGCTCTGGCACTCGTTTACTGGGGCATTAACACCGGGAACATGGCCGTATCACTGATCTTCGCGGTCTTGCTTGAAGCCGCTCCCCATCTCAAATTGCGTTTCGATTTTAAAGAGAAGGATTTTAACAATATTTCAATGATCACATCATTTTCTCTTGCGGGATATGTTATCTATTACATAAATTCAGCTATGGAAATAAGCGTTATTTCAGGTCTTCTGATGTTCCTGCCCGTTTCACTTTTCCCTCTTAACTTTTTCTTCATGTACAGCACTTCGGATTCTGTTAACGCTAAAAGGCTGTTCCTTCTTTTTGTAACGAACAAGTACTCTGTTTCAAATTCATACATAAGATCGTTCCGGCCTGACTTTCTTTTTCTGGCCGCGCTGATCGTTGGAGGCAGTGTTAAAATAACAGAAGGAAGCATAGCTCTTCTTTACGCTGTCGCGATAATTATCCTGATAAAATACAGGTCACCGAACCACACCGCGATCAGGTTCATTTCTTCGCTTATTTTTGCATTAATGATAGCGTTTCTGATCCAGACAGGCATTTACACATCGTTTTCGATACTAAAAGAAACACTCACAGATCTTTATGTCGAAAGATTTATGAAGTTCAGGTCAGGTGTATCGAATGTCGGAAGTATCGCCAGGCTCAAAGACAGCTTCATTATTGATCTGAGGGCGGATATTTATTATCCCCATCCGGCCGGCGGCTTTCTTTTTAGAGAAAGAGTATTTAATTCTTATTTCAATGGAACATGGTCTGATTCGGGGACAGAGAAAGCTGAATTTATGCATCTTCATGACCTTTACTCCAACGAATTGGATTCCGTCAGGATTTACTATTTCTCCAAAGGAAGGTCCGACCTGATAAAAATGCCTTTCGGGACTTTTGATTTCAACGGTCTCGAGCGGGATAAGCTTGTCTTGAACAAAATCGGCAGTTTAACTTATATCTATACACAGCATCTGATAGATTATAAAGCTTATCTGAGAAAAGAAAGGGGATCGGATCTATTTAACGAACCCGATAAAACAGACATCAGGTTCGACATGAAAGACTCGGCGTACGCGGATACTGTTATAGATTTTCTGCGACTTAAAGGGTTGAGTGTAAGGGAGATATACAACAGGATCGACAGATTCTTCAGATCGGATTATAAATATTCTCTTGATTATATCAATGTGGAGGGCCGCCTTAAGATCGATCATTTTATAAGTGAAAAGAAAGGTCATTGCGAACTTTTCGCCACACTGACCGCACTGGTCTACCGGAGGCTGGATTTTCCGGCAAGATATGTGACCGGTTACCTTGTGAGTGAATATAGCGGCCTCGAAAATAAATTCATCGCCAGAAGGAAGGACCGGCATGCGTGGGTACTTGTCTGGGACGAAAGCGAAGGATGGATCGAGCTGGATCCCACACCGCCCGACATATCCGGATATTCTGAGAAAAGAAACATATTCGGTAAAATATACGATGTGTCATCATATCTTTATTACAAATTCTTCACATTCAGAAAAGAAAACAGTGAGTTGTTCCGGAACCTATTAATTTATTCGCTTATACCCTTGGGATTATTCCTCATGGTACGAATATTCAAAGATGTAAAATTAAAGGACAGGACAGCAAATAAAAGGTCAGATCCTTATATCAGAACGAGTGAGCTGGATGTTATTGAAAAAAAACTGGCGTCATCCGGGCATAAACCGGACAATATTCCTGTAGGTTCGTGGCTTACGCTGCTAAAGGAGAAATTCAGCGCGTTCGGGAATTCATTTGATAAAGTCAGGGAGCTATACTATAAAAAAAGATACGGTATGAAAGAAATGTCTGAAGATGAGAAGAAGGAATTCTCCGATCATTCTGATAATTTCACCAGACTGAAATAGATCTCAGTGTATATCCCTCACCTTCTTTTTCATCATGAATACCGGTGTGAATCCGGCGCTTACCAGAAGCATCGAATCTATTTCTTCCCGCAGTTTTTCAGCCGTAATTATTCCTTTCAGCTTTATATCGTTCAGGACGGTTATCACAGCCTCTCTTATTTTCCAGTTATCATGATAGTAGAATTTTTTCAGAATTGATATCTCATTCCTGTCAGTCATAAATACGGAGATCGAGAGAATAGCATTAAGCAGAACCTCAAAGTTATTGCAGTTTAGAAGTTCAATAATTCTTTCTTTTATTTTCTCGTTCCCGGATGATTCCTCTCTGAACACTTTTACGGCTTTCAGAGCTTCTGTACGAACTTCCCAGTAAGGGTCCTGAAGTGACGAGAAAATATCCTTTTCGAGAGTTTCGGTATAGATGCCTGTTTTGGTGTATGATGTGATTATATTCCTTCTTATGAACCCCTTTTTCTCATTTTTCAAAATCCTGCTCAGAAGAGGGATTTTTGATCCGTCCCTCAAAAGCCCGCAGATCTTTACCGCGTTATTCCTGATGTTCCAGTCTGAAGAAATCAGATAGTGGCTTGCTCTGTAGGAAATGTATTCGTAGTATTCCGAATTTTTTATCTGATCGGCAGTAAGCTTCTGCAAAGATGAGAGTATCGAAAACGAATTTTTATCCGCGAAAGGATTTTTCTGAACAGGCAGGGTTGCTGAAATTTCATGGCTCCCGCCTTTCATTACATCTTTAATAAAATTATATATCTCATCGTTCGCGTTCCGTATCACTGAGCCGAAAGCTTTTTTCGACATTTTTTCCAGTTCTGTTCTCTCAGACATGAAGAATTTAATTTTTTCGGAAAGTAATTTACCTTCGACTTTAATAAAAAGCTTTTCTCCTTCAGGCATAACTTCTTCATAAATGATGTCTGAGGCTCCGGAGTCTTTCATGTTGATCGCGTTCATTACCTGGTGGTCGCCCGAAAGGTTCGCTTTAGGGATTATCAGGGAGGGCGTACCGCATACCGCTATCTCGTTTATCGTACCTCCTCCTCTCGTAATTATCAGGTCCGCCGCGAAATAGTAGTCTTTTATGTTCTCGGCATAGTCCATACGCCTGTAAAAACCCAGTTCGCTTTCTTTCAGGCTGTTCTTTTCCATTCTTTTTATTGTATCGAGTACTCCGTTATACTCACCTGTACCTCTGCCTGTAACATGGAAAAGCAGAAGGTTTTGTGCGTCTTTCAGATACATCAGACTGTCAGCGACGGCCCTGTTAATGGTGCGCGCTCCCTGCGAACCGCCTACGGCGAATACAACGAATTTATCGCCGCTGATCCCAAGCTTTGTTCTTGATTCGCTGCGTGAACCCTGAAAGAATTCCGATCTGACAGGATAACCGACATATTTCCCGTTCTCTGGAAAATCTTTTAGCGACACCATGTATGAAACACCCACGCCGTCGCACATAGGACCCGCGAATTTAACAAGTTTGCCTGCTTCCGCGTTCGCCTCATGCAGGAACATCTTCGCTTTTGATAATTTGAGTTTCCTTAAAACATGCCCGGCGAAAACGGGCGGAGCCGACACGAACCCTCCTGACCCGATTATCATGTCAGGCCTGTAGAATAATATTATAAAAACACTTTTAACTGTTCCTGCCAGAACTGAAAGAATGAATTTGAGCATGGAAAGGCTGAATTTACTTCCCGGCATGCCTGTTGAACGGATAAATTTCATCCTGTAACCTTTTGACGGAACGATCTTAGATTCTATATGATCTTTTGTTCCCAGATATAAAAATTCTGCTTCAGGCTCATTCTTCTTTATCTGCTCTGCTATCGCGAGAGCCGGATATACATGTCCGCCGGTACCCCCGCCCGTGAGAATATATTTCATTAAAGCTCCGGAGTTTTAGTCTAACGAAAGATAATCGTTTTTGCGCAATTTTTCAATTAAAAACATCGGATCAATTAATATCTTGCAAAACATGCGACCTGAACTTATTTTTGAATAGGAAACTTAGCCGGAGAATTATAATGAAGAACTTTATACCTGACCTTATTGCCGAGAAAGCCTCAAAAAACATACTCTCCGGCACAATTACCGCTTCAGCAATGTTCGTTGATATTTCAGGTTTTACAGCGATGACCCGGTCTCTGATGAAACACGGGAAAGAAGGCGCGGAGGTGCTTTCTAATATTATCAACAACATTTTTACACCGGCGATCAGGGCGATCTACGATAACGGCGGCTTCGTAACTACATTCGCGGGAGACGCTTTCACGGCTGTTTTCGAATCTGATGCAGATTACGTTTTGAACGCAGTACTTGAGATCAATAAACTTTTCGTTGACGCAGGAAACATAAGCACCAAATTTGGAGAATTTGAGCTGGCTGTAAAGATCGGTCTTTCGCACGGGGTTATCGAGTTCGGGATTATTGATGCCGATATACAGAAAGCATATTTCTTTAGAGGCGAAGCGATAGACGGATGCGCGAAAGCCGAGCACAAGGCCGGCAGGATGGAGATCGTTGCAGATCATGGTTTAGCCCCCTATTGTCAAGACAAATTTGAACCATTTTGCACCTTTATTTTCGAGTACGCTTCATTGAGCACAGACATAGGCGTTTTGTATCCCAGCGAGGCATGAAGCCTTCTCATATTATACCACTCCATATATTCATCAACTTTCTCCTTCGCATGACTTAAAGATTCGAACTCAAACCTCTGAAACAATTCTCTCTCTTTTCATTGTAACCTCACTCGGCTTCCGTCCGCGTTTAGAAAAGCTCTGCTTATAGTGGTAGCTGCTTCCAAGACCAGCTTTTCTTTTTCTACCACACTTAGTTGCTTTCTTCTCATCTTTTTTTCCTCCTGTCATAACTTAACAAATTTTGTACCATTTTGGTACTGATTTTTTTGTCCAGCCATTTAGGGGGCTAATATAAGAATAAAAAAATTAGAAAAACCTTGACTTCGAATGGGAATCGGATTAATTTACGATACAAGTTTTTACTTGGAGAAAATGTGAAATACACCCGAAATGAGAATGATAGCATTCAATGTTTTATGTTACAGACAGTGAAGTAAAAACAACAAAAAGGAGTAAAAGATGGACAAAAGAGTAGTAAGTGTACTGGTTGCATTGCTTGCAACAGTACTGTGGTCACAAACTGTACCTGAGAAGTGGACAGTTTACACTTTTGTGGGGACATATAGCACACCTTATCCCTCAGGTGTTGAAACAAAAATAGAAACAGAATTTGGTGATCTTCTTACGAGTGGGTATATAGGGAATCGCTATGGAATGCCGTTTATAAGAACTGCAGAGACAGACACATTAAACGAAAGTTTGATTTTTCCAATGATTTTTGATGTTCCAGATAAAGATGAGGAGGGTAATTTTACGGGTGAAAATATTGGGATACAAGAATATCTCGAAAAACATGGTGAAACTGATGAATACGGATTTCAATCAATTCCATACCTGAATTTTTTGGAAGAGGCAGTACCTTCGTTTTGGAGAACAATGTTTAAAAGAACTAATGATGGCACAAGTGTTCCAAATGTTTCTAGCGAGATTGAGATTAGATATATATGGGTGCCAGAAACAACAAATGATCCATGGATTATAAATGATGAAGGATCTTATGGAACTAGAATGAATAATTTACAAAATTTGATTCGCAACACTTTAGAACCAGGTGAATACGATTCGTACAAAAATCGAAGTGAGAGGAAATCAGTTATGTTAATGTTGCCTGAATACCCCGGTACTTCGGGCTTTGGCTATGTGAGTTATCTAGGAGATTTGGTAGTTAGAGTTTTTTGGAGACCCGAAGTATTAAATCAAACAACAAATTCGATAGTTCATGAATTGGGACATTCGATTTTGTATTACGATGACCAAGGAAGTGGGAAAGTTGCTTATGATGGTAAATTGACTGATATATTGAAATTGGGTAGGACATATAATACTACTGGTATTTATGACCTTATGCATAGGACAGGGTCTACTTTTAGTCCACACCTTCTATATGGTCTTTTACCCTTTAATACTGAGGATTTGATGAATACTAATGGTGTGTTGCTCAAGAATAAAATTATTCCTGAAAATAGTAACGAAAATAAAACAATAACCTGTTTGAAAGCGATTAGAGAAGATTTGACTGATGAAGAATTGTTAGATGATAACACATTCGAAACAATATCAATACCGATAACACCAGATCCGGTATTTGATGGAGAAACAAATGGAAATTTAGTTACTAATCAAAAATTCCTTATAGAATACAGGAACGGAGAAAGTTTTGATAACTATACTGCGATGTACCAAGATCATATAAGTAAAGGTGTTTTAATATCTCACATTATCAAAAGCCCATATTCAAGTGAGTATCTTTCGAAGAGAATAATTGATATAGAGTGTGCAGTTCCATTCCCAGACGGTTATCGAGACCCATCTGAATCATGGCCTTCAAATCCGACATATAATGGGGAATGGTATTTTGGAAAAAAAATCAACGATTGGATGGATGATTATGCACCTCTTTATCGTTGGCCAATAGAAGGAGGTAAATCTACATGGTGGAGGTTACAACCACCCATAAAGTTCCAATCTCTTCCAACTGATTTCTTCAATGATTCTGACAGGAATAAATTTACACCAGTAACAAGACCAAATACAAATTCATGGAAAGGTGCTGAAACCAATATCGGTGTTTTCGTTGACAAGATCGAAGGTGATTATGCATACTTGAGGATATACAGGAACTATCACTCAAAACCGCTGGAAGCGGGTAATGCAAAAGGACTCAAAGACGGCAAAAGCGGGCTTACTATAGCTGGTGACGGCTACATAGGTGAAAATTTCTATGTAGGCGAGAATATGCTTCTTAAACTGGGAGATAATGATGTACCCAATCAGAGAACAACTCTTGTTCCCGCTACAAGTATGCATGTCAGAAGCGGTGCTGAAATCATATTGAATAATGATACCAAACTCAGGCTGGAGAATTCAAAACTTGAGTTCAGGGAAAGATCGAAATTCAGTCCTTACGGAACTGCAGCCATTGAGATCGGGAATTCTGAAGTGATCTTTGATGCAGGATCAGTAATTGAAACAGAATTCTTGACCAATTACAACATATCTGTAACAGGCAATTCATCCTTCATCAATTCATCTTTCGAAATGCCGAATCAGAGCATCCTGTCCATTGAATCGGGTGCAAAATTCACTGTTGTTTCCGGTTCTAATCTTTTCCTTTCAGGCAATTCTGTATTGTATGTAAAGGAAGGAGCCGAGCTAGTGTTTGAAGAAGGTACCGACCTGGCACTTTCAGGCGGGTCAGAGCTTTTTATAGAAAATAATGCTACTGTGTTCTTTAAACAAGGATCTAGGATAGAAGCATTAAAGGGCTCAAGGATCAGAGGTAGTTTTACGCTTGAAAACAATGTAGTCATCGAGGTGCGTGATAATTCTGATCTGGGATTGCAGTTTACATATCTAAACTTCCCGAACAGCACTACTCTCAGGCTTGGCAACAATGCAATACTGAAAATTGAGAACGGAAGTAATGTTATCCTTGGTAACGGGATCAATCTCGAATTGTCCGAAGGTTCAGAGATAGTTGTAATGAACAAAGGGAACCTGACTGCTACAGGTACGACTTTCAGCTATACCGGAGAAGGCAACTGGCTCGGAATTAATGCCATGTCTGGTAGTTCCGTATCTCTTGACAAGGTTAAAGTTACTAATGCCGAAACCGGAGTAAAAGGAATTGGTAATTACAAATTCAATGTCACGAATTCCGTATTCACGAATTGCTTTAACGGAATTGATGTATCAGGTATGGCTTCGAGTAGCAGATACACAATAACCGGAAACAAACTGGCCGGAACCAGTGTCGGTACAGGAATATCGGTAACTTCATCACAAGCCGCAACCGCATTCGAAAACAATGAGGTTAGAGGATTTAACACCGGAGTTAGATTTGTTCATAGCTCGCCTGTTTTCAGAAGAAACATTGTTGAGAACAATGCTTCCTACGGTTTGAGAATAAGCGGGCAGAGCTCAATACCGCACCTTATTGATGATGAGCCGGATGTGCAAAACCAGCTTAATAACTCTATAATAAACAATGCTACTACATCAATTAGCACGAAGAGCCTTACAGGACCAGGACAGATCGGAATAAGTCCTTACGCGAGCGTTTATATGCAGAGCGGCAGAAACAATGTTTATTCCGGGCCTGCTGATACTACACCTTCCGTTCCATGCATAGAAATAGACCAGATGGTCGGTCCTCATGCAAATGATATTGTTATTCAGGCTGAGGGGAATTACTGGGGATCCTACCGCGTAACCGACGATTTCTTCTCCGATCATATCCATTACACAATAGATTACAGTCCATGGTCATTAAATCCGTTCAGCTCCGGCGGGTCACTACCGCCGCAAACGCCCCAGAGGAAACTGCTTGGTAATGCAATTTCTCTCGAAGAGAAAGGTAACTATACAGCCGCGAATAAGATATATGAGATGCTTCTTAAAAGATTCAGGAACTCTCCGGAATATTTTGTAACTCTGACAAGACTCCCCGGTCTGTATGAAAAAGCTGGAATAGACGATTCATCTCTAATAGCTATGTTTGATAATGAGATCGGATCGAGTGAGACTTCCAACAAGAAATTCTTTAAGTCATTGAAAGTATCTGCGCATATCTTAAGCAAGAGATACGATCCAGCTATTGATGTGGCCAAAGAGATGAAATCGGAAGCTGAATATGAAGAGGAGATAGTTCTCGCCGAAATCAACATAGCTATTGCAAATATGTTGAAGGAAATGGAAAGTGAAGGAAAAGGCAATAGTGTAAGTCAGACAAGAGATTTGAGAGGATTGATTTCAAAGCTTTATGGGGATAAAGATAAAAATGAACCTTCGGATATCACTGAAATTGGGCTTCCATCTCAACATGAGCTTTTCCAGAACTATCCCAATCCGTTCAACCCGGTAACGCAGATCAGGTTCGCACTAAAAAATGCTGCGGATGTAAAACTTATTGTTTACAACATAGCAGGTCAGAAAGTTGCTGAACTTGTGAACGGATCAAGGCAGGCAGGAATAAATACCGTTGATTTTGATGGTTCTAAACTCAATTCGGGCATATATTACTATACGCTTGAAATAGAAGGAAAGAACATGACCAGAAAGATGCTTCTGACGAAATAAAAACAGGCACGGGCAGGCAATAATGCCTGCCTGTATCTTTATTTTGGAGATCAATTAAATGCAACAACAAAAATTCATAACGATGTCAATCCTGCTTTTACATATATTCTGCCTTGCCCAGTTCGCAGGCGGAACAGGAACGCTCGAAGATCCGTATCTCATTGAGACGGCAGAACATCTTGATCAGATAAGAAACTATATGACATCAAGCTTCAAACAAATAGCCGACATAAATCTTGGAGTACCACCGTGGAATGAGGGAACCGGCTGGGAGCCGATAGGTGACTATGACACATGGGATATCACTACATCATTCAGAGGAAATTATGACGGAGACAGTTATAAAATCTCGAACATGTACATAAATAATATGGACAGATCATTTCAAGGACTATTCGGATCAACTAAGGGCTGTTCACTTAAAAACATAATAATTATAGATTTCAATATAACCACTGGCCAAAGCTGGTTGGGCGGTCTTGTAGGGATCTCCTATGAAGACCAGTTTTCAAATATAAATGTTGTGGGTAAGATCGAAGGTTATAATGAAATAGGATTGATGACGGGCACTTTCTTTGGGAGCACGATTGATAATTGTCATGCTAAGGGGGAGATTACCAGTACAGGTGGGAGTGAAGTAGGCGGATTATTGGGTTATTGTAGAGCTATATCCGTTACAAACAGCTCTGCTGAAGTTACCATTACCAGTCAGAGCAGTTTTACCGGCGGTTTTATCGGACTCTGCGATACGACTGAAGAGATAGAAAGCTGTTATTCGATCGTTGATATAGTATCGGGCAACAAATATTTTGTCGGCGGTTTTTTAGGAGGGGCAACCTCAGGAAACAAAAACACAGTTATCAAGAACTGTTATGCGGAAGGTAATTTCTATTCCGATCTAGAATTTGATAACGAAAGGATCGGCGGTTTTGCCGGAACTGTAGCCGGTTATGCAGACCGCAGCACTTTTTTTAATGTTATTAATTCGTACTCAAAAGTAAATGTTACAGGAAACGACAAAGTAGGCGGATTTATAGGGCGACTTTCTGTAAATGTAGTAGTAAAAGATTGTTATTCTACTGGCAGTGTGACCGGCAACACGAATGTAGGCGGTTTCGTCGGTTATATTCATGTGCCTGAAACCGTTACTGTCACAAATTCCTACTGGGATCTGGATTCGAGCGGTCTGACGGTTTCTGCGGCGGGAGAGGGAAGGAAAAATGTTCACATGACTTATCCTTATCACGAAGATACTTATGTTGACTGGGATTTTTGGACAGTGTGGTGCAGAGATATTGAAGGCATCAACAAAGGTTATCCCTATCTGAGATGGTCAAATCCGCCCGCAGAAGGTGTAATTGTACAGGCACATATACCTGAACAGGGTATGATTTTTGCGGAAGTTCGCGAATTGGACATCTCCGGGGTGTTTGCCGATGTGAACGGGAATGAAGTTACCGTATCAGTAGAAGGCATATCTGACCCTTCAGTTTTATCTGCCGATGTATTAGACAGTAATAAGCTTTTGTTAACCGCAGGCTCACAATACGGTAATGTAAAGGTTTATCTCAAGGGTTCGTCCGGTGATCATTATGCGCTGTACGAATTCAAGGTCATAGTTCATGACCCTGAATATTTCACGATCGAAGATTTTGAATCGGGCGGATTTTCGTTTATTCCATGGGAGTTTTCCGGCAATTCTCAATGGTTTTTAGACACCGAAACTGTTTACGAAGGAGCTTACAGCGCAAGATCCGGGGTAATTGATCACGACCAGAGATCTGAAATAAGTGTTAGAATAGATTATCTAAATCCCGGTAGAATTTCATATTTTGCTAAAGCATCTTCCGAAAAGGATTTTGATCATCTTAAATTTTACATAAACGACGAGCTTAAACATTTTATAAATGGTGAGAAAGATTGGCAACAATACATCTTTCCCGTTGAAGCAGGTACGCATATTTTTAAATGGATATACATAAAAGACGACAGAATCGCATCCGGATCTGACTGCGTATGGATTGATTATATCGTTTTTGAGGGCGGTGCTCTTTCCGGCATAGAAGATCATGCAGTTCTTCCTGTAAAACATAAGCTTTTCCAGAACTACCCGAACCCGTTCAATCCTGTAACTCAGATCAAGTTTGCACTGGCAGATGATTGTGAAGCAAGGTTATCAGTTTGTGATGTATCGGGAAGAGAAGTTACGGAGCTTTTCTCAGGAAGGCAGGCTAAAGGAAATCATACTGTAAAATTTAATGCGGAGAAGTTGACAAGCGGAATTTATTTTTATAGATTACATGTTGACGGCAGAGCCGTGCAGACCAGAAAGCTAATGTTGATAAAATAAAAAATGCGGAGGATCGTATGAGAAAGTCTTTATCGGCGATTATGCTTATGGCAGGCATCGTTTTCGCCCAGTCAGTTATGTGGGAAAAATCATTCCCGTTCGAAACACCTGATGAAGGTCCGGTTGGAATTGACATTACTCAGGAGGGGAACATTCTCGTTGTGTGTTACGCGAACGGACCGAATTTCAGTCAATGGGAATCCGGTACGGATAATATGATCTCAGCTCCCGATGTTGAAATAATAACACTCGGTTCTTCAGGCAATACCTTGAACAAAATAAACCACGGCCAGCTTCTGAACCATGGCGTAAAAGGTATCGGTGCGACCGACACCGGATATTCTCTTTTCGGTAATCACGCTTCAAATAACCCAGATTATGTTGCGGGCAATGCATGGGTCATCAGGCATACGGAAGATCAACGTGATACATTAAAAAACAATTCGAGCAGCGTCGCTTGGGGTTATTCTTTTCAAAGGACAAAAACAAGTTATAATCACTTACCCGTGACACAAATGTCGGAATATTACACCGGAAAATCAGGTAGTTCGCAATCGGCTCTTGTCGATACAGATAATAATTATTTATTGTCTATATGGGATGTGGAAATGCAGTTCCCTGATTCACTGTTTTTTGATCCTTCTGATAAATGGGTGCAATTTTTCGACATTTTCGACTTTGATTGTAACGAGTCATCAGAAATGTTTATTACAGGTTCTCTGTCGGGAATGTCTCTTAATGCTGGGTACGAATTCATTATTAAACTCGGCAGTGAAAGGAATGTTATCTGGCAGAAATATTTTTACGGGTATGATCCTCCCGAAGGTCAGGTCCAGCACAATTTTTCAGCAGTTTCAGCTACATCTGACGGAGGATGCATTGCCGGTGTGAAATCAGGCAGTGATTTTTATGTTAGAAAATTCGACGGCGAAGGTAACGAATCTTATTCGATAAGTTTTTTAAATGATCTTGATTTTATTCACAAAGTAGGAGTCAACGAATTTATCTACAAAGAGAAAGATAGTTCTGATCTGACAAAAATAATTGACACCGGTGAAGGTCTTCAGATCGAATGGGAAATCGCCTTTCCCGACATTAGAGCTATCAGGCCTATAGATAACGGCTTTGTTGCTGCGGGGATAAAAGATAATAATATTGTTGTATTCAAGGCCGCGACAGGTACAGGGATAGAAGATAATTCCACTTTGCCTGAGAAGCACGAGCTCTTCCAGAACTATCCGAACCCCTTCAATCCGGTTACGCAGATCAGGTTCGCACTGGCTAAAACCGCGAATGTAAGACTGAGTGTTTTCAACATCGCAGGTCAGAAAGTTGCTGAACTTGTGAACGGATCAAGGCAGGCTGGAATAAATACCGTTGACTTTGACGGTTCTAAACTCAACTCGGGCATATATTACTACACGCTTGAAGTTGACGGAAAAAACATGACAAAAAAAATGGTATTAACAAAGTAAAATCAGGCACAGGCAGGCAGAAATGCCTGCCTGTATCTTTATTTTGGAGATCAACTAAATGCAACAACAAAAATTCATAATAATGTCAATCCTGATTTTAAATATATTCTGCCTTGCCCAGTTCGCAGGCGGAACAGGAACGCTCGAAGATCCGTATCTCATTGAGACGGCAGAACATCTTGATCAGATAAGAAACTATATGACATCAAGCTTCAGACAAATAGCCGACATAAATCTAGGAGTACCACCGTGGAATGAGGGAACGGGCTGGCAGCCTATAGGATATTATATTTGGACTGATCCTACAACATCATTCAGAGGCAATTATGACGGCGGAGGATATAAATTATTAAACATGTATATAAATGAGCCTAATCGTGCTGATATCGGATTATTCGGCTCAACAATGCGTTGTTCTCTATCAAATATAAATATTGTTGATTTTAATATTTATAATCCAAATTGGGGTTATGCGGGCGGACTTACAGGTATGTCCAACTTGGATACATGGTCAAACATAATTGCCGAAGGGTCTATAACTGCTTATACCAGTACGGGATTGCTGTCAGGCTCTTTCTCCGGTTACACAATTGATAATTGTCATGCAAAGGGAGTGATCGTCAACACAGGGGGGAGTGAAGTAGGTGGGTTATTGGGTTCATGTAGGGCTATATCCGTTACCAACAGCTCTGCTGAGGTTACCATTACAAGTAAATCATGGTCAACGGGGGGCTTCATCGGAAATATATCAGATATTGATTTGATTGAAAACAGTTATTCTTTTGCCAAAATAGAAATAACCGGAGGCGACGGTACTTACGGAGGATTTTTTGGATCAGCAGGCTCAGGTAGTAAGAACACTATTATCAGAAATTGCTATTCTGAAGGAAGCTTACACTCAGACCTAGCCCTTAACAACAAATGGTTTGGTGGCTTTGCGGGAAATATATCAGGTTTAGCTGCTCGCAGTACATACATATCATTTATTAGTTCCTACTCAAAAGTTAATGTTACAGGAAACGATAAAGTGGGCGGTTTTATAGGCAGATTTTACCAGAATGTAATAGTAAAAGATTGTTACTCTACATGGTTTAGCCCCCTATTGTCAAGACAAATTTGAACCATTTTGCACCTTTATTTTCGAGTACGCTTCATTGAGCACAGACATAGGCGTTTTGTATCCCAGCGAGGCATGAAGCCTTCTCATATTATACCACTCCATATATTCATCAACTTTCTGTTTCGCATGACTTAAAGATTTGAACTCAAACCTCTGAAACAATTCTCTCTCAATAATGCTGTGAAAAGATTCCACATAAGCGTTCTCTTCCGGTGTAGCTACATGCGTGAATTCGTGCTTAGCTCCGACACTTTCCAGATATTCTCTTACTGCGATAGCGACAAACTGACAGCCGTTATCTGTTCTTATCAAGACTTCTATACGGGCAGGATCGATATTGAAAGCTCTGAATACATAGCTCAATAAGCCTACTACCCGTAAAGTTTTCATAGTGGGAGAAAGCAGGTGCCCGATTATGACTCTGCTACAAATGTCTATGATATTCAGTAAGTAAACATTACGCTTCTCGCCTTGGATGTACACATATTTTATATCCATCTGAAGGTTAGAGAACAGCGTAGCGCCTTTGGTAATGCAAGTCTTTTTCTGTAAATTTGCTTAGCACTTATCATAATTTTTGTCAAAACTCATATATTTATTTCCGCTTTCCCATTCTTCGCTCGTCTCCATTAAAATAGCGCTTACTAGCCTTAAAAGCGATTCTTCGTTCGGAAACAGGCTGCATACTCTGGTTCTTCGTTTGATTTCTCTGTTTAGCCGTTCGATCATATTTTCGGTACATAGGCGAACGCGTTCCTTTGAAGATGAACATGGCACCTGTTCCAAGCGGCCGAACCTAAGGTTGTTTGAAGTGCTTTCTTCAAGCCTTCATGATCATCGCTTACTACATACTCGACACCGTGTAACCCTCGCTCTTTTAAAGATATAAGGAAGTTTCTCCAATGTACTTCAGCTTCACTTGTGCTTACGCTTACTCCAAGCACGCTCCTATAGCCATCTTCACTTACTCCGACCGCAATAAGAACGGCTGTGCTTAGTACCCTTCCGTCTCTTCTCGTCTTTTCATACCTCGCGTCAAGTTGAAGATATTTGAACTTGCAGAGCGGACGATTACGCCATTTCTCAAGTTCCTCATCAAGCATTTTTGCAGCTCTGCTTACATCGTTACTGCTTATATCCAGCCCGCACATCTCCTTAAATACCTTCTCGACCTTCCGGGTGGAAACTCCGTTGATGTACATCTCTGCCAATATGACTCTAAGAGCTTTCTCACTTCGCAAACCCTTCTCTAATGATGACGGATAAAATTCTACACCGCCTCTTACCTGAGGTACTTTAAGTTCAAGCTCCCCAAGCCTGGTTTTAAGAAATTTATCTTTGAACCCGTTTGCGTAACCTTTTCTATCTTCAGTTCGTTCATAAGGCGAAGCATTCAAAGCCAGCCCTCTCTCGATCTGCATTGCCTCGTTAAATATGAATGTTACTACCTGCCTCATCCCGTCAATTCCATAATCAATTACCTGTTGCATTGCCGGACTAATTTTGTTATCTTGCTCGTGAGCCATTTTGATCCTCCATTTTTAGTTATTAGATCTAACAAAAATATGATTGATCTGGCTCGTTATTTCAAGCAAATTCTTTTCCATAGTCAGATCCGAATTTACAGAAAGAAAGATACACTACCCGGAATTGGGTGCAAAATTCAATCTTTCATATTTATTCCTGCAGAAGGCTGGCGCTTTATTTGAACTGAAAAACAGTGCTGAATCTGAAACATATATGCGTAAATCAAAAGAGCTCGCAACAGAACTCGGAATAAAAGATGTTGAATTGCAAAGCAAGATCCTGGAAATGAAAATCAAAAATGATCCTGAAGGTCTGATCAAAATTCTTACAGAAGAATCACATGATGATGAGCAACGGGCGGCAGTAAACTATGAGTTGTGGAAATTAACTTCGCAGAACACATACAGGAATGATGCGCTGGTCCTGTACCGAAAACTGCGTGATAGAACCCCGATTTATGATTATTTACAAAAAATCGAGGAATTAGAAAAAGCTAACCTTTAAACAGCTCCATATTCTTCTCAAGGTTCTTGCCCTGCATGAGCTCCGAAAGAGCTTCTGAAACGGACTGTGTAGTAAGGCCTGGGATCCATTTCAGTTCGATCATAATCTTTATAAGCAGGATGTTCTGCATTCTCGGATCTGACAGATCCGGTTCAAAGACTTTGACTGTCGAGCCGTTCTTTGATCTTACGGAGTTTTCCAGTTCTTCGTGCGTGGGATATTTGAACTTACCGAGCCTGTTGCCTATTGTCTGGTATTCGGCATCGTAATAAATTACTTTTCCCCCTTCATTAAGCATTACGGAGGCTGATCTCGCCGCTTCGAGCCTTTCGAGAGCGATTATTATATCAGCTTTCCCTGCCGGTATAAGCGGAGTGTGTATCTTTTTTCCTATCCTGAGGTGAGAAACGACGGTTCCGCCTCTCTGAGCAAGACCGTGCGTGTCAACTCCTTTCACATCGTAACCGGCTTTATGGCAGGCTCTGAGCATTACTTCGGCGAGCAGTCCTATCCCCTGTCCGCCCACTCCGCACATATATATGTTCAGGTCTTTCATTATTTCGCCTCCTTCTTAAAATCTATCGCGCTTACCGGGCAGGTAGGTCTGCATGAACCATCCCCGATGCAGAGGTCTTCATTCACAGTTATGCTTCCGTCTTCGTTCTTTACGAATGAAGGGCAGCCGAAATCTTCTATGCAGACAAGATGTTTTTCGCACTTATTCTGATCGATCTCAACATGTTTCTGAACGAACCCTTCCCTCTTTCTCTGCTGCTTCATGAACTTGAGCATGCACGGATGGCTCGCGATAACGACCGAAAATCCTTTATGATCCAGTGACTCCTTAATATATTCAGTCAGTTTGCTCTGCTGATAAGTATCCACTCTTCTTATGAATTTGACGCCGAAAGATTCGAGAACTTTATCTATTGATATCTTTTCTCCGATCTCGCCCGTGCCTGCGTGAGGCTGATGTCCTGTCATCGCAGTGGTGTTGTTCTCCATAACGACAAGCGTGAAATCGTGATCGTAGAGCACCGCGTTGATGATCGCGGGTAGTCCCGCGTGGAAAAATGTTGAATCGCCGATGAAAGCTAAGACTTTGCGCTTTTCGTTGCCTATGGCAAGACCGGCGGCTGTCCCGTTCGAGTGCCCCATTGATAAAAGCATTTCGCCCATGTTGTACGGTTCAAAAAATCCGAGCGAATGACAGCCTATGTCCCCGACGGTTATCGTTCCTTTCGGCAGTGCCTGCTTTATCGCATGGAAAGCGGATCTGTGGCCGCATCCCGGGCACATCTGGGGTATCCTCGGGTTCGCGAAAGGCTGGGTAACAGGCCTGATCCCGCTTTCGAACACCTCCGGCCAGTGCGAGGACAGTATTTCCCAGGTTCTTTCGGATGTTAGCTCGCCCATGATCTCGTCGTGCGTTCTTCTAGTCAGTATCCTGCACTTTATGTTCCTGTCGAAAGCAAGCGATTTGATCTCGTACTCCATTATCCTGTCAAGTTCTTCGACAATTATTACCTCATCCCTTCCGTTGAGATACGAAGCGATCATTTCATAGGGCGTCGGATAGCTGAAATTTATCTGAAGCAGATCTACGGACTTTCCGGCCTTATCGAGATTTTCCATTATAGAAAGTGCAGGCATGGAAGATGATATAATCCCAAGTTTCTTACCGTTTATTTCTTTAAGTCCATAAGGTGCGTAAACATTGTTGAAAGGCGATCTTTCCGATTCTTTCTTTATCAGGTCGAGTTTTTCCATTGCCTTTTTCTTAAGCGGGAAAACAGCTCTTGTTATAGGCAGATAAGGTCCGTTTTTAACATCGAAATCTGTTTTAAAATCTTTACTCTCCCCTATCGCGCCGAAGCTGATGAGTTCCTTAGCATGGCAAACATGAGTCGTCAGCCTTAATATTATTGGCATCTGATGCTTTTTTGAGAGCTTTGCTGCTTCTAAGAACATTTTATAGGCTTCGGTCGGTGTGGCCGGCTCCATGACAGGAATGTACGACATTCTGGAGAAGTGGCGGTTGTCCTGCTCATTCTGGCTCGAATTCGCGCCCGGATCGTCTCCGAGTATAACGACAAGTCCGCCGGTGAGGTTCATAAGACCTAGCTGAACGAGCGAGTCCGAAGCGACATTGAGCCCGACCGATTTAAAGAATACGGTCGAGAGATTGCCGTTGATGCTTGATCCGAAGGCGATCTCGGTCGCGACCTTCTCATTCGTCGCCCACTCGAAATGATATTCCCTCATTTCGCGGGGAACGCTTTCCAGCGCTTCCGCGATCTCAGGTGTGGGCGACCCGGGGTAACTCGTTATCACTTTTACACCCGCTTCGAGCATTGCTCTGGCAACGGCATGGTTGCCCATGAACAGACCCTTCCACGGCTCTTTATCTGTAAGCTGTTCGTAAAATTTCTTCATATCTTCTCCCGTATACAAAAAAGGGCAGCCTCAGCCGCCCCGTTCAATTCCTATCTTTTCCTGAAAGCTTCCCATTCCTGATTTAGTATATTGACATCAGTTTTCGTTTTATTATACTTTCCGTCCTGCCTTATGCTTATCTTCTCTCCTTTGACAATACTTATCCATTCCGAAAGTGTTACTTCATAGGGCCCGGGGATCTGTTTTGGAGCAAGGGATTGTTTTGGAGCCAGGCTTCCCGAATCCTGTTTTTTAGGCTCGATCTTAAGTTCTGTCTTTTTTTCTTTTTCAAGATCGACATTCACCTGCCCGTCCATAACAGATATCTCTGTCAAACTTCCGCCGGCGTTCATTTTATATGCCGTGCCTATCACGGCCGCGACCGCTATAGGTGATTTTACCGTAAAATCCTTCTTTTTAGAGTCGGACCTGTTCACATTCGTCCATGACTCGCCGGTGAACAGATGGCCGCTGAATTCAACTTTATCTCCGGACAGATCGAACCTGTCTATAACATATCTGGTTTTTTCATTGAGCCTTATCAGACTGCCGTCGGACAGTTTGATCTCGCATCTTGATTCAACACCTGTGATAAGAGTGTCTTTTTCAAAGACCTTATCCTCTTCATCCAGGCTGCCGGTCTTCACTTTATTTTTTACTCTTAGCTCTCCAAGCCTGAAATCGATCTCTCCCACTTCCTTCATGCCGGTAAGAAATTCTTTTTGGGGAACCGCGTCTTTTACAGCAGGTTTTGCGGCGGGTAACTCTTCCGTTTTCGCCTTTTCCTCAGCTTTATTTACCTTTATTTCATCCACGGCCAGATCAGGCGCGCCGCTTGCTGCAAACAATAAAACCTTAAGCGTAAAAACAGCTATCAGCATTCTGCCCATACTTCCCCCCTCATTTCGATTTGAGTTTGAACAGCTCCCCGATCCTGTCGAGGATATATCCTGCAATTTCTTTCTTATCCATCTCCGGAAGTCTTTCCGTTCTGCCGGAAGTTATGATCGTAACCCTGTTTGTATCGGTCCCGAAGGCGGGATTATCCTTATTTGTTTCATTCAGGATTATCATATCCAGATTTTTTTCTTTGAGCTTTTTTAAAGCGTTCTTCTCCGCATTGTCGGTCTCAAGTGCGAAACCTACAAGTATCTGGCCTTTCTTCTTCAGCTTTCCGAGTTCTTTAAGAATGTCTTTTGTCCTGTTGAGTTTTAGACTGAACTTCTCTCCGCTCTTCTTTATTTTTGTATCGGATATGTCAGGAGAGTAATCAGCCACCGCTGCGGACATTATAACGCAGTCGGTTTTTTTAAACTCGGTGACAACCGCTTCGTACATATCACCGGCGGATATCACATCTATTCTTTTAACATGGGGATCGCACACCTGGTCAGTCCTGCCTGTAACAAGCACTGTTTCGGCTCCCCTGTAAACAGCTTCATCCGCGATTCTGAACCCTGTTTTACCGCTGGAAAAGTTCGAGATATACCTTACCGGATCTAAAAGCTCAGTTGTCCTTCCTGCAGAGACCAGTATTTTTTTCCCTTTGAGCGGGTTTGTCAGGTTTAAGTAATAAATGCTTTCTCTGAATATAACCTCAGGTTCAGCCATTCTTCCTTTTGCCTTGTACCCGCAGGCAAGATCTCCGGTCTCAGGATCAAAAAAGATCACGCCCTGATCCTTAAGAGCTTTAATGTTCCTCTGCACGGCGGGGTTGTAATATATCTTATCGTTCATCGCGGGACACATTATGAGAGTTTTATTATAAGCGAGAAGCGCGGTGCTGAGGGCGTCATCCGCTATCCCGTTAGCGCACTTCCCTATAATGTTCGCCGTCGCCGGAGCCACAATAAAAATATCCGCCCAGTCAGTCAGAGACACATGCTCTGCCGACCATTCGTTCACCTCTGAAAAAGTATCGCTGTAGACCTGATTGCCCGAAAGAGTTCTCAATGTGACTTCGGTGATGAACTCAAGCCCGTTCGATGTAATAACCGCTTTAACATTATGGCCTTCTTTTCTGAAATATCTTATCAGATAGCAGGTCTTGTAGGCAGCTATTCCGCCAGAGATACCGATAAGGACATTTTTAGTCTTCAAGTTTTGTTATATCCTCATATTCCCATTCAAGTTCTTTGTTGAGCATTTCGTTCATGGATACTCTTATCGCTTTTGGAAAAACGGGCAGGTCCTCAACAGAAATTTCGGAAACGAATTCCTTGTTGTATTCTTTTTCGGTCCTGTCGTCTATCATGGAGTTGCGGACTTTCTCGAATTCTCTGGCATTTCTTCTCTCGATCTGCCTCATTCTCTGTCCTATTACCATGATGCTTTCATAAATATTACCTTCGTCTTCAAATTGCTCCTGACTGATCTTCCTGTCGTCCCTGTCATCGATGATGTTGTGCTTTTTTTCCATTTTACTGCCTTTTTATTTTATGTTTATTATTCCCTCTTTCGTCAAGATACCCCTGAGTTGAGCATAAGCGGCATCAAGAGAATCATTCTCTATATTATACGAATATTCTTTCATTTTTTCCATTTCTATTTTCGCGAATTTCAGTCTTTTTTCTATTGTATCTGCCGAATCGGTCCCCCTCATTTCGAGCCTTTTTCTGAGCACTTCGAGAGACGGCGGATAGATGAATATCATCACCACATCCTCAGGAAAAATCTCTTTAATAGAGAGCCCGCCCTGAACATCAACATCCAGTATTACATTTTTGTCTTTCAGAATACAATCCTCGACATATTCTTTCAAAGTTCCGTAAAGATTGCCGTATACCGTCTTGTATTCGGCGAAATCGCCGCGAGCGATCTTTTTCTCGAATTCGTCCTTTGTCAGAAAGAAATATTCCACGCCGTTCTTTTCATCCCCTCTAGGCTCGCGGGTAGTGGCTGAAATTGAGAATTCCAGCTCAGGAAATTCGCTCATCAGCATATTTATCAGCGTTGTTTTGCCGCTGCCCGATGGCGCGGAGAATACCAGCAGCTTCCCCTTATTCGACATTCTGTACCTGCTCCCTGACCGCTTCGATTATTTCTTTCATTTTAACTGAGATGTGTGATATTTCGGTAAGATTGGTTTTAGCGGAGATAGTGCTTGCCTCCCTGTGCATTTCCTGAGAGATGTTGTTTAATATCTTTCCCGAGCATTTTTCATCTTTTAGAGTGTCTCTGAAAAGATCAATGTGCGAGAACAGCCTTGAGATCTCTTCGGAAATGTCCACTTTATCGCTTATTAACACAAGTTCCTGCTCAAGCCTTTCCCTGTTAAACGAATCTAAGTCGGTCATGGCTTTTAATCTTTCCAGAAGTTTTTCATACTGAACTACGGCTGATCGCGCTGACAGCTCTCTTGTGCTTTCGACCAGTGTTCCAAGCTCCGCGACCTTTTGCGTCAGGTCAGAAAGGATGTTCGAGCCTTCCTTCTCCCTGTAACCTATCATTGAGTTCAGGGCGGTCTCGAAACATCTGACCACAACAGCTTCCGTTTCATCGTTCATCCTGCTGTCTTTTATATCAAAGATGTCCGGGAACCTCAGCAGTGTGTCCAGCCCGATATTCTGTTCGATCCCGAGTTTTTCAGAAAGCTCTTCGAGAGCCGCTTTATACGCCCTCGCCGTTTCAATGTCAATTCTTTTCTCGCCCGTGCCCTGCGAAGAGATCATGCTCACCAGTACTGTAACGCTCCCCCTGTTCAGCTTCTCCTTTATGATCTCTCTGAGCTTCAGCTCAAGTTCATTTAAAAAGGACGGCATCCTGAAATTCAGATCAAGGAACCTGTGATTAACGCTCTTGATCTCAACCGAAACATCATACCCCCCGCATGAATCGGTCCCTTTTCCATAACCTGTCATTGATCTCAGCAATATTCTATCTCACTTTACTTTATACCTTTTCCTTCAATCAGGGCATCACCCCTGGGTTTTCTTATCTCGTATGACTCCAGCCTGTCGTCCGATACAAACCCTTCGCCCCATAAAGTATCTCTGCCGTTCTTCACCATCATCACATCAGTATCACTGAATATTCTGGCGTTTTTCCTGTCCCAAATAAGCGTATCTGTATAGAGAACATATCCCTTTTCGGACCTGAACACCACATTATCACGGGCGGTAAAAAGTTCAGTCAGATCATTAATATCTCCCCTTTCGCTTTCAAGCATTCCGGTCTCAATTCCCTTTTCATAGAATTTGATTACAAGGCCGGAATCTATCCTGTTCTTGGTAAACCCCGAATTGCCGATAATATCCCTTTCGACATAACCGCCGAAAAATTTTGCTTTGATCCTGTCTTCACTGGTGATCGTCACGGCCATATCCCATATCCTGTTGTCTGAAACCGATCCGCCGGCCTCTGAACTTGTTGTTTCAACTGATTTCTTGCCTGAACAGGAAATTGCCGTCACAGCTATAGCGGCCAATACAAACAGCTTAGTCAAGATATCTGCTCTTTGCGGCTTCAAATTTTCCGTCTCTTTTTAAAATAAATTCCAGAAATTCCCTGACCGAACCCTTTCCGGCTCTCGATTTGGCTACAAAATCCGCTCTCTCCTTGATCTCCGGGCTTGCATCTGAAGGCGCGCCTTTAAGACCCGCGTATTTCATGGCCGACCAGTCGAACCAGTCATCCCCGAAATAAGCTATTTCGTCATCCTCCAGTCCGTACTTGGCTTTGATCTCCCTGTAAGCGTCTGTCTTGTTAACGAAACCGAAATGCACATCTTCGATGCCCAAAACTTCCGCCCGCTTTTTGACGATCTCTGCAAAACCTCCTGAGATTATTGAGAATTTTATTCCCATCTCGGGGCACACATGCTTTAAAAAGAAACCGTCCTTCACGCAGAAAGGTTTCATAAGCTCACCGTTCGAACTGTAGTAGACCATGCCGTCAGTTAAAGCGCCGTCCACGTCGAGTATCACCATTTTTATTTCTTTCTTCATCCGTTTATCTCAACTTGTAAATTTTTGTTGTTTTAACGATCAGTTCTTCTGCGGTAGCAAGATCGATCATCGAGAGGGCGTCGGACAGGGCTTTTGACGGCTCCGGATGCGTTTCCGCGAAAATGCCGTCAACCGATCCCGTGGCCGCGGCGGCGCAGGCCATAGCTATTGCGTACCCGGGTTGTCCGCCTGATACCGAACCCTCTCCTGCAGGTCTCTGAAGGGAATGCGTTACATCGTAAATTACCGGGTACCCGAATTCTTTCATATCCATGAAATTCCTGAAATCGACCACAAGATTGTTGTAGCCGAAAGTCGTTCCTCTTTCCGTAAGCATTACTCTTGAGTTTCCCGCGGACAGGACTTTATCTGCTGCCATTCTCATTTCTTTAGCTGATGCGAACTGGCCTTTTTTTATATTAACAGTTTTTCCCGACGCCGCGGCCGAGAGAATAAGGTCGGTCTGGCGGCAAAGGAACGCGGGTATCTGGATTATGTCAACGGCCGCCCCTGCAGCTGATGCTTCTGAAGGCGTATGAACATCTGTCAGTACCGGGAATCCGAACTCCGACCTTACTTTCTTCAGTATTTTCAGCCCCTTTACTATCCCCGGCCCGGTAAACGAGTCAATACTTGTTCTGTTTGCTTTGGTATATGACGCCTTAAAAATAATATCGGCCTTGCATCTGACCGATATTCTGTATAACTCTTCCGCTGTTGACATAACCATATCTTCATTTTCGATCACGCAGGGCCCCATGATATAGAACAACCTTCCTTCATTCCGGAACATCCTTTCGACAATTCTGTCTGTATCAAGCTTTTTCATGCTTATTTTTCCCGAACATTATTAAAGATACAGAAGATAAGAATAAACGCCTGTAAACACAATGAAAAACTTAAGAGCTTTTATTGAGAATTACTCTTTACTTCGGGCCATTTTTTGTTTATTTTGTTAAAAAGACACAATCAGGGACAAGACATGAAAAACTACCTGAAATTTGATGAAAATGATGTTTCAAAGGTTATTGTAAGGTTTTCGATCATCCTTGTTGCTTTTATAGCTTTTTCACTTCTGGCCATCTACTCGCCGAAATATTATTTTGAATATAAAAAGAACACAGAATCCACAACAGAACACATAGAAAAGTTATTCCTGGACAGGATCAAGTTCGAAGTAAATGAGATAGTAAAGAACATCGGATACCGTTCATCAGTTCAGCAGAGATATCTTAAACTTACCTTTGAGAACGAGTGTCAGTTGCTGTTCCGGAATATTATCGAAAATTCTAAGAACGGGACTGTTTCTGAAAAAGATATGTTAAAAGCACTCTCAGGAACAGACAACGGCGATTCATTAAAAAGTCTGTTCACGGCTGATAGGAACCGGTTGATTATAAATATTTCAGGAAAAATAAAACTGATCCCCGGTGATCACACCAAAATACTTGCCCCGGCTGTATCGGACAGTATTACTGATTTCATATCAGCCTCAAGCTCACTGGATTCTGTCTATGCGGATGTTTTAGGTAACGGCTCCAAATTTATCAGCGTTAAGTATTCTCCCGCGCTTAAGATCTTTTACGGAGCCGTCATTTCAAAAGATTATTTTAACTCTACGCTCGAAAAGATAATTTATGAAGAAATAGACAACGCCAACCTGAAAGGGTCCCAGGAATATATTTTTGTGTACAAACTTCTAAACCCTGACGGCGGCAAAAAATTCGCCAGGATGATAATAAATCCCAACAGACCCGATCTTGTAGGTCAGCTGATAGATGAGGATTACGCAGACATTTACGGGTTTGAGTTCCGAAAAGAATTCATGAGACAGATAAAAATCGGAGGCGAAGCGACAGTAAGCTATTTTTATAAAACTCCGGAAACAGGCGCTATAGACAGAAAAACTTCATATTTCAAACTTTATCCGGAGCTTAACTGGATCGTCGCGCAGGGATATTATCAGAACCAGATACAAAGCATGATCGAAGAGGACATTGTAAGGTACAGAAAAGATTTTATAACAAGGGTCTCCCTGATATTCATTCTGATCTCGGTATTTGTTACGGCATATTATTTTGTTTTCAGGAATTTTACGCAGAGGATACAGGAAACGATCATCCGGTACAGGACCGGTGTAGAGGAAAAGAACAGGATGCTCGAGGAAGAGATCAGAAAAACCCTGGAACAGAAAAATGAGATCTCGGAGGCGAATGAATATATAACTAAGCTCTATGAATCAGTTCCTGTGGGTATTGTCCTTATCAGTGCCGAAGAAAGAGAGATCGTTAATATTAACGCCGCGGGCCTCGAAATACTTGGTTATGAAAAAGATGAACTGATAGGGAAAAAATGCAATTTCTCCTTCTGCCCCGCTCTTGTCAACAAATGCCCGGTATTAGACGAAGGAATGAAGATCGACAACTCCGAAAGGATTGTCATTAACAAAAACGGTAAGAATATTACCGTGCTTAAGAAAGCGTGTCTCATAACGAACAGGAACAAGAAGTACTTACTTGAATCCTTCGTAGACATAACCAGGATAAAAGAAACAGAAGCGGAACTGATAAAACTTAAAGAGGAAGCGGAACAGGCCAGTATTGAAAAATCCCGTTTTCTTGCCAATATGAGCCATGAAATAAGAACCCCGATGAACTCAATATTCGGTATGACAAAAATACTGTCGGAAACTGAACTTTCTTTTGACCAGAAGGATCTTGTAGAGACGATAATATCAGCTTCAGACCTGCTGCTTAAAATACTTAATGATATCCTGGACTTCTCAAAGATCGAATCAGGCAAGGTCATTCTCGATGAAGTGAATTTCAGCCTGAGACAACTAGTTGACTCCATTATTTACCCGTACCGGATAAAGCTCGAGGGTACGCCTGTAAAGTTGAGTGTGGCGTATGAGCCTTCTGATCATGATTTCCACTATTATGCCGACAGAGTAAAGATAGGGCAGATACTCAATAACCTGGTCGCGAACTCGGTTAAGTTTACCGAGGCAGGAAAGATTGATGTTATTATAACAGATCTCGGCGGATCAGAAAATGTGCACAGAGTCAATTTCAGCGTAAAAGATACAGGTATAGGGATTTCAGAAGAATCAATGGGTAAAATTTTCGAAAGATTCACTCAGGCCGATATCAGTACGACAAGAAAATTCGGAGGAACCGGGTTGGGATTAACAATAAGCAAAAGGCTTACAGAGATAATGGGCGGAGAACTTACCGCGGAATCGGAGGCCGGGAAAGGCAGTGTTTTCAGTTTCAGCCTGGACCTTGTGCTTTCTTCCGCTGAGGCCGCGGCTTCGGCAACTGAGTTCAGATCGAAATTCAGTAAGATCGATCTCTCCGGAATAAACATACTGATCGCTGAGGACAATGTTTTAACCCAGAAATTCATCTCAAAGCTCCTCGACACAAAAAGAGCACAATATGTTATAGTAGAGAACGGTAACGAGGCTATAGACCAACTGAAAAAAAATTCATACGACATTCTGCTTTTGGACGGACAGATGCCGGAAATGGACGGAGTAAAGACCGCCGAAACAATAAGGAAAAGCGGCTGGACTTTTAAAGATATACCTATAATAGCTCTTACTGCCTCTGCCCTGACCGGTGACAGAAAAAAATTCCTTGACGCGGGAATGAACGATTACATCTCAAAGCCGATCGACGCGGAAACTCTGTTCAATTCCATCATAAAACTGTCCGGAAAATCCGGAAGGATAAACGTTACCGGACACAAAACGCCCGATGAAAGATTCAGTCTGATCGATACGCAGGAGTTCGGGATCAAGATACGGCAGCTGGGAAAAGATACATTTACGGATATTCTTAAACTTTATTACCGGGAGCTTCCCGAGAAAATATCCCGAATCGGTTCCGCTCTTGAATCAGATGATATAGAAAGAGTTAAATTCGAATCTCACAGCCTCAAGGGTGTCGTATCGAATTTCGGCACAGGCAGATTTATAGAACTCTGCATGGAACTGGAGAAAAGGTCAGCGGCATCGGACATAAAAGAACTTAAGGATATATTCAAAAAATTGAAAGAAGCGTCTTCACAATACATGATCGAGCTTGAAACATTTTTAAAAACAGCCGGGAAGTAAAAAAACAGTCCGTTTTACGGTAAATATATTTCTTGACATATTGTATTTAAAAACATAATTTTTTTGCGATTGTTATTAAACTAAAAGAAAGAGGTGAAAAATGGCTGTCAAAGTGGCAATAAACGGATTCGGAAGGATCGGAAGAGTAGTTTTCAGGATATTACAGGACAGGCCGGGGATCGAAGTTGTGGGTATTAACGATCTTACCGACGCAAAAACTCTGGCTCATCTTCTGAAGTACGATTCCGTGCACGGGAAATTCAAGGGCGAAGTAAAAGCGGACGGCGATATGCTCATCGTGAACGGAAAACCAATAAAGATTCATGCAGAAAGAGATCCTGAGAACCTGCCGTGGGCCGCTCTCGGAGCTGAAATTGTTGTGGAAGCTACAGGCGTTTTCAGGAACAGGGAAAAAATGGGCAAGCACATTAAAGCGGGTGCTAAAAAAGTAATTTTAACTGTTCCCGCAGACAAATCCGACGATGTGGACGCGACAGTTGTACTCGGTGTGAACGATCATGTACTGACCGGAGACATGCAGTTCGTATCAAACGCGTCATGCACAACCAACTGCCTGGCACCCGTAGCAAAGGTGCTTAATGACAAATTCGGGATAAAATGCGGTCTGATGAATACTATTCATTCTTATACTAACGATCAGATCATCCTTGATGCACCTCACAAGGATCTGAGAAGGGCCAGGGCAGCCGCGGTTTCCATCATCCCCACAAGCACAGGAGCGGCGAAGGCGGTAGGACTGGTAGTTCCGGAACTTAAAGGCAAACTAGACGGCTTCGCGATGCGCGTTCCCACACCGGACGGATCGGTAGTTGACCTGACGGTTGAACTCGCGAAAACCGCCACGGCCGAAGAGATCAACGCTGCTGTAAAAGAAGCGGCGGAAGGGCCTATGAAAGGAATTCTTGAATTCTGTTCCGACCCGGTCGTCAGCGTTGATATCGTAGGCAACCCGAATTCTTCCGTGTTCGATGCCGGCCTTACAAAAGTTCTCGAGGGAAATTTCGTGAAGATCGTTTCCTGGTATGACAATGAGTTCGGTTACTCAAACAGGGTCGTTGACCTGATCGAGAAAATGGCAAAATTATAATTTAACTCTTATAAAAAAGGGCAGAACAGTCTGCCCTTTTTTTTTGAAACAAGGTTCACTGATGAAAAAATTTATTGTGTACTCGTGTGCTGTTCTGCCTATGATATTCTGGGCGCTGACTTTTGTATGGTATAAGATAGTTCTTGACGTTATCGATCCTGTATCTGTCATTTTCTTCAGACTGATAATAGCTTCGCTAATCCTGATCTTCTTCACGAAATGGATCATCAGGTCAAAAGAAAGGCTTGAGAAAAAAGATTTTCTTAAGCTGTTCTTTCTGGCTTTCTTTGAGCCGTTCATATACTTTCTCGGCGAATCATACGGGATGTTATATGTTTCGGCTACGGTCGCTTCAGTTATCATTTCCCTGATACCCGTCGTTACGCCTGTTTTCGCCTTCAGACTGCTGAATGAAAAACTCAACATTTTCAACGTTGCCGGACTGATCCTTTCGTTTGCCGGAGTGATCATGATACTTGTGAATCCCGGGTCCGCAGCGGATTTCACATTAAAAGGTATTACCCTGCTGTTTATTGCCGTACTCGGCGCTGTAGGTTACGGGATATCTGTAAAAAAACTGTCGGCGGATTACTCGTCTCTTACGATCACAAAATACCAGAGCATATTCGGAACGCTTTTGTTTCTGCCGCTGTTCATCTTTCTTGATATGGGTGATCTTGGGCAAAAACTCGCCCTCTCTTTTGAGAACGGAACTTTTCCTACACTTGTTCTGACACTTTTTTCAATGTCTTTATTCGCCTCTGTTTTGGCTTTTGTCCTTATAATAAAACCAATAAAAGAACTTGGTATTTCAAAAACGAACGTTTTTACGAATCTTATCCCGGTATTCACAGCGGTTCTGTCTTTCTTTATTCTCAGCGAACAGTTCGACGCAAGGAAGGTGACAGGTATAGCCGTTGTTCTGGCGGGAATAGTTTTGTCGCAGATAAAAGGAATATTTAAGAAAAAAACATTCCAGATAATGTAATTTGGGAATGTTTGTGTAGTTTTCATCGTATTTTAAAGTCGTTTCATCATTTTTTTAAGGAAATAGACCCGATTTTATATTATTATACAATTGAAAAGACCGGGGAAAATCATGAACTGCTCAGACAACATATCAGGAAAGCGCCAATATCAGCCGGCGCCGGACTTCCTTAACCTGGGAAAAATATTCGTCTTGAGAAAAGATTTCATTCAGCCGGATAGCAAAAATTCCGTTCTCGGGAACGGTTCTACACCGGTTTCCTTAAGAAGCGAATGTGTTAAAATATTCGGAAAACTTATATCTTTCGTATTACTGATCTTAATTCCGGGCTGTTCTGACGGTATAAAAACAGACCAGGTAAAGAAAGTTGTTAACATGAATTTCGCGGAACCAACCGAACTTAAAATGGAAGAAGTCTTTAAACTTGATAGTTCTGATGTTAATTATCCTATTGATATTAAATTTGATAACAGCGGAAACTTATATTTAGTCGAATATAATTCATCATCTATAAAAATATTCGATAATAATGGAACAAAAATAAATCAACTTGAATCTGATAGTAAGATAGTTTTTTTCGATTTGGAAAATGATACTGTTTTCACAAGTCTGCAAAAAGAAAATTCAGTAAGATCAACAGACCTTTCGGGGAATACTATAAGAGAATCATATTTGGATAAGGACATACCTGTCAAAACTCAGCATCTTGGCCCGGGCAGGATCCTGGGAACATTCAGAAAGAACAAAACTGAAAAAAGCGACACATTTACGGAAATAAACCTAAAAGTCACTGGAACGGATTATGATGAAATTGAGACCTTGAGCAGTTATTCAGAGTCAGTCTTTACCGGCAATATGGATCTTGAGATCCCGGTTTTTCCATTCACTGTTAACGGAAAGGATAACAGAGTTTACATTGGTAATTCTTCCGGGAAATACTACAGATTTTATATCTTTGATCCTGATATGAACCTGATTTCAGTTATAGACAATAAAGTACCTTCAGTTATAATATCCGACAAAGAACTGACGAGACGGAAAGAGCTGGCAAAAAAATTCAGGATACCATTAAATCTCAAAAAAGGTGAAAAGGATTTTATTGAATCGATGCAGACTGACGAAAGCGGGAATCTGTGGATCAGGCGGGCTTCGGATTTTGATCGGTTCGGATCTGAAGCATGCCTTTATGATATATTCCGGTCAGACGGGAAATATGTCCGGACATACCTGATAAGAGGTACGAGCCGAGCCGGATCCGAAATATTACATAACGGTCTGTTATATATAATCAGGCCTCTGGAATCCCGGGTAACAGCATACAGAATCGATATGCCTGTAAGCGGGGGTACAAAATGAAAAAATTCACTTTTATCATATTCCTGATCTTGTCAACATCCGTTTGCACAGCCAATGTTTATAAATTCTCTTATAGAATAAACCTTATAAATCAGGCGGATAAGATTACTGACGGAGAGGAAAAAGCGGATGCTTTGATCAATCTGGCAGGCTACCATATTGATCATTACGGTGACATAAAAACAGGACTTAAATACCTTCTTCAGGCCAGGGATATATCCATTGATCTGGGTTATTCAAAAGGCCTTATAAAGTCTTATGAGATACTCGGCGATATTTATTTCGCGTCGGAAAACTATTCTGAAGCTCTTGACTATTATTCAAAAAAAACAGGTATTTTGAAGAAAGAGAACAAATTTTCAGAACTCGCTTCAGCTTATCTGAAAATGTCCGATGTGTGCCTGAATTCAAAAAATTTTGACAAGTCGCTCGAATATGCTCAAACAGCATCTGAGCTGGCACTTTCAGAAAAGGACGACAATTTGCTGTCAAGAGCTTATTATTTTATGGCCATTGCGGCAAGGGGAAAGTTCGACTATCAGACAGCTCTTGAATACACTTACAGATCCCTTGAGATATCAGAAAGAACCGGATACGGTTATTTTTCGGGTAACTGCTATAACGCCATTGGCGACCTTAACGAGATGATGGGTAATTTTGAAACCGCTTTTGAGAATTATAAAAAGGCAGAAAAGATCTATGAGGAGCAGAATATTTCTTCGGGGTTATCCATAGTGTTTTTTAACCTCGCTTCCATGTACAAGGTTTTCGGAAATTATTCTAAAGCACTCGAATATCTTAATAAAAGCCTTGAAATATCTTTGGAGACAGGCAATGACTTTCTGATCAGAGAGAACTATATGGGCTTGTACGGACTGTACAACCTGCTTAAGGATTTCAAGAACGCCAATAAGTATTATATGCTGTTCAATTCGTTTACCGGCACAGGAGGCTCGCTTAACGCGCCTGTTTCAAAGATCGAGATCGATTACGAGATCTCAAAGAGCGAAATTGATAAAGAACTCCTTAACCTCAAACTTAAACAGGAAAGAGACAAGAAATACATTTACGGCGCGGTTTTCTTTCTATTATTGTCTATAACATATTTCTTTTTTTACAGGAAACTGAAGCAGAAAAAGATAAATGAGCTGCGCCTTGAGGAAAGGAGAGTCAGAGCCGAACTGTCCTCGCTGCAGTTCAATATAAATCCGCACTTCCTTTTCAACTCGATAAGTTCAATATCGGAACTGATAGTAATTGACCCCGGGTCCGCCAAAAAAATGCTCCAGAACATTTCCGGCCTTTTAAGATATACGCTCAGAACTTCTAAAAATGAGTTCGTAAAGCTTGAGGAAGAGATTATAATGATAAGGAAATATCTCGAGATCGAAAAGATCAGGTTCGGAAAAAGGCTTGAATTTCAGATCGATATCCCGGATTCGCTCTCCAATATGCTTATTCCTCCACTGCTTATACAGCCCCTGGTGGAGAACAGCATCAAACACGGGCTTTCCAACAAACTTGAAGGCGGCCTGATAAGCATTTCCGCTTACGAAAATATCCCCGGAATAGTAACTCTTGTTGTGAAAGATAACGGAGAGTCCAAGGAAGGAGCAGAAAAACCCGCAGGCAGCGGCATCGGCCTTTCAAGCGTAAAAGAAAGGCTGAAATTAGTTTACGGCAGCGGTCAGAATTTTAAAATAGAGAAAGATGACGGCTTTAAAGTCATAATAAATATTCCAAAGAAAATATAGGACGGTGTCATGTTTTACAGAACTATCATTATCGAAGACGAGGAGCTTACCAGGAACGGGCTGAAAAGCAAACTTGAGCAGTTCGGGGAGATAGATGTTATTGATGAGGCAGAGAACGGGATCGAGGCTGTCGCTAAAATAAACGAACTTAAACCGGACCTTATATTTTTGGATATCCAGATGCCCGGAATGAACGGCTTTGAGGTACTTCAGAACATCAGCTACATGCCCATAGTGATATTCACGACCGCTTTCGATGAATACGCTCTTAAAGCCTTCGAGACAAACTCGATTGATTATCTGTTAAAACCTGTCGAAGAGGAAAGGCTTGCGAAAGCTGTTGAGAAACTGAAGAAATTCTCTTCCGGCGAAACAAAAAAAGTCGAATTCGATTCCAATATATCAGCGCTTCTGAACGAGATAAAGAACAAACAGGACAGGCTTGCAAGGATACACATCAAAATTGGTGATGAGATCATCTTCGTAAACACTTCAGACATTTTTTTCTTTAAGGCGGACAATAAATACACTTCGATATGCACCTTCGACAATGAATACATAATCAACGACACCCTTGCCTCGCTCGAAGAAAAACTGCCTCAGAATTTTGTGAGGATCCACAGGGGATTTATTATTAACACCGACCATCTGAACAAACTCAAAAAATGGTTTGGCGGAAAATATGTCGCTGTGATGAAAGATAAGAAAAAGACGGAAATCCCCGTCAGCAGAAGTTCTAAGGACAAACTCTTTATCGAATGATCACTTTATTTTTTTAATTCTCTCGACTTTCCAGTACAGCATGAACGGAACGGGAATGATCCCGTCTCCCTTAAAGCCGTATTTCATGAGATCTTCCCTGGGAACGAACCCGTGCTTTTCGGTGCTGACGCCCGTAATATAGTATCCGTGCAGGTAAAACAGGTCTGTGAGAGAGCTGAAAACTTCGGATTCATAAATTACCTTATGCATAAGTTCATAGTTAAGTTCCTTCCCTTTCAGCGATACATGCGTCATCCACTCCTCTGAATCTAAGAATGCCTGGATATAATCAGGCATGACATCGGGGAACAGGAGCGGGTAACCCGCGTCCGCTGAAGTAAGTTCTACATCTATACTTTCCGCGGCATGCATCCAAAGCCTGTCGATTATTTTACACTCAGCCTCGAGACTTTCTATTTTTGAACTTTTAGAGTACTTCAGATAAGTGAACGGAGAAAACGCGTCTTCTCTTCCGAACCTGAGAACTGACCTGCTGTCGCCTTCACTCAGCATAAGCGAAAATTCCCTTTCAGATCCGGACACCCCGATCTCGGCGTTCAGATTAAATAAGAACAGGAACAATATAAATACTGTCAGCTTCATATCACCACCTGTTTTTTATTTTTTGATGAAAGTAATTCCTCTATCGTTCCTGTTTTACAAACCTCTTCAAGATATTTTTCTGATTTTCTGATCCTGCCTGACCAGCGGCTGTCTCCGGTGATCCTGAGAAGTTCCTTTTCTATGCGCAGAACAAAAGGATAATGCTTCATCTTTACAGCAAGTTTTTTTGCCTGTTTGAGCTTTTCCGTATCTTTATTCGTCACGCCGAGAGCGTAGAGGCACCTGGCCTGCATAATAAAATTGATACCCATTTTGGAAATCTTTTCGAGCTTTTCTTCTATATGTTTTTTATCAGCCTTAACTCCCGTCATGGTTCCGAGTATCTCAATAATCGTCCCGTTCCCGAATTTCATAGCCTGTCTTTGAGGCAGATCTCCAAGCTTAATAAGCTGTTTTCTGACCTTCTTCATTTCATTTCTGTCATCGTTGATCAAAGCGTTCTCGAAAAGAACTCCCAGCATTTCCCACCAGCACTTCCCCGTCCCGAATTTCTCGTATTTTTTTGAGTATTTTTCAGCTTTTAAAATATCCTTCCTGTGAGATCCGCCAAATAGGTATCTGATAGTATAAGCAGCCGATTTAATGTCACCCACGCCTGATCCGATCACATCATCCGATATCTTTAAGGCAAGATCATACGCACCGCGGGAAACCGCTATAAAAGCTATGCGGGATCTGGTATATGGCACTTCAACCGGATGATTTATATTCATTCCGTAATAAAGCGCCTGAAGATATGCCCTTTCTGCTTTCTTTACATAACCGCAGGTGTTGTAAAAACTTGCCAGGTTCGTTGTCATCAGCGGCAGTTCAGCTTCGATCTGAAGGTCTGTAATAAGCCTGACAGCTTTCTCTGAATATTTTAGAGATCTTTTTATGAACTCATTTTCAAAATTCTCATAAGCCATATTCTGATACAGGATAGAGTAATCGTTGTATATAGAAAAAGAATCGCTCGGATCAACTTCGCTTTTCTTATAGCTCAATATTTCATCGAGACATTTTTTCGATGTGGGCATATCGTCCCTGTGCATGGCTATGGTGTTTTTCAGGAAAAGTAATGATACTTTCAGTTCCGCGGTCATTTCAGGCACAAGGCTTTCAAGCTCATTCATACCCTCATTTTCCATTTCCGTATCGCCTGTAAGAAAGAAAGCAAAACCCGTGAAATCTATGTAAAACTCGACCCTCTCTTTACCTTTAAATTCATCTTTGAGACTGTAAAATATCTTTTTTACCTCTTCAGGAGGCATAACATAAGCGCATGTTTTAATCTTTGTCCAGAGGTAATATTTATCTTCGCCTTTAAGATCCGCATATCTTTTCAAGATCTCTTCGGGCGCTTTGAACTGAATGTCAAATATCAGCCTCGCGACATAAAGTAGAAGGTTCTCTCTGCCTTTCCAGTCCTTGACCTTAAGTGATATTTCCTCCATAAGCGCGGTTATTTCAGCCCCGACAGTTACATTTGTCCCGGCCGATATAAGTTCTATAAGGGTGCGTGCTTCTTCATGCAGATCATTATTTTTTATAAATCCGAATGACTTTAAAATGATGTTTTTTAAAACTCCCTGTTCTTTTGTTCTTCCGTAATTTTTTATGATCTTTTTCGCCAGAGGTAAGGCTTTGTGATCGTTGGCGGCATCATACATCGAAACCGCTTTATAAAGTTTTTTCAGATCCTTTGTCTTTGAATTGACGATCGCGTCAGCTATTTTCACCCTGAAAAAATCTATCTTCTTTTTTAAAAGCCTTTCGTAAATTATCTCTCTTATTATTGTATTCGAAAACTCTGTCTCATCCTTTGTTAATGACCTGCGTACAAGCCCCTCATTTTCCGCTTTGGAGACGATCTCGCTGAATATCTTTTCCTTAAGGTTTATCACTTCTTTTAAGATCCCGTGGTCGAAGATATCGCCGTAAACTGATCCTCCGTCAATGAAATCAGGCCCTTTACCGGGTATCTCGTTAAGCTTCATGAGAATAATTTCCTCAAGCGAGTAAGGCACATGTCCCGACTGCTCGATATCCTTGTCTATGTACGGTAATATCTTGGTAACGAATAAGGGATTGCCCATTGTTGTCTTATGCAGCATTCGGCTTGTTTTTAAGGTTATATCGATGCCTGAGATTATCCTGGTGATCTTCTGAATATCTTTCGGATCGAACGGCTTAAGGTCTATTATCAGAGATTCATAGTAGCACAAAGGAGTTATTCTTACCTTATCTCTTCCGATCGCAGCCGCCATAAAATTTACGAAAGGGTTGCCTTCGTTTATCATCCTGTGGAACATGAAAAGGCTTTTTTCATCAGCGAAATGAAGATCGTCGATATAGATCAGAGAAGGCTCTTTTATTGCCCTGAATTTTTTAAAAATACCCGCCGCTCCGGGTTCATCCACACCAAAGTTTGAAAATAAGGAAAGTTCAGTTTCGCTACCGAAGACACCTTTCAGCCTGATGACATTTTTGTAGCCCAGAGACTGAATTAAATGTTCGGCCAGAACGGTCTTGCCTATTCCCGACGGCCCGTTTAAGAGAATAAATGCCCTTCTGTCGCCCTTAAAAAAATCAAGGCAGGACATTACCTCTTCCTCCCTGCCTACAAAAATATTCTTACTGTCCTTAACTTTTCCTTCTATCTCGAAAATTTCACACTCGCCTGTGCCTTTATATTTCTTTATACCCGCAGAGTGAGATATCAATGAATTCTTTGTCGAAGCGGCAAAAGATCCGTCGCAGGTGATGACATGATCCCGCGCGGAAAAGGCTATTCTCGCCGCAAGATTAACATTCGAGCCTAAAAAAGTGAACTCCCACCTCTTTTCATTACCGATTATACCGCAGTATCCCCTTTGTAATGTACCTCCGATCTGAACAGGAATATTCATTTTTTCCGCTTTTTTTGAAAATTCGGAAAGAAGGTCATACATTTTAACGGGAGCATCGGATGTATAAACGGGCGAGCCTGCTGTAAGAAGTGTCATCCACCCTTTATCAAGATATTCGATCTTGTTGATATAAACAGAATATTCGCCCGCGGCAGCTGAAAGGTATTCAAAGAGCGCTCTTAGATCTTTTGTTCCGTATTCCGCGCCGATGTGAATAAAAAATACAGGCACAGCTCTTAATTCTCCCCTGAAACTTGACGAGTACATTTCGAATATTTCTTCAGGATAGGGGTCGCTCTCGAGCCGTATTTTTTTAGTTTTTTCTTTTGCGAAGCAGTAAACCGATGTTTTTCCCGAATTGATGATCTGCGGAAAGTATTCGCCTTCGAATCTCTCTACTTTTATAGCAAGATTTTTATCAATAGTCTGAGACCGGATTATCTCGTCACACCTTTTTTCTATCCCCGATATTTCATCTTTGTCAGCAGCCACGAACAACGCATCACCGGCAAAAGAGATAACATCTCCGCCGCATTCATAAACGAGATCTATTATCGGGTTAAATACAGTGTTTACCAGATCCCCGATCTTTTCGGCGCCGTAAGAACTTTCCCGAATAAACCTGTCGCACAGAGGCGTGAAACCAGAAATATCGAGAAAGAGAAATTTCTTACCCTTATAATATTCCGCATCATTTATAAATCTTGGAAGCGAACCGGCCTTTTTGCTCATTTAACCGTCTCCAGCGCAAACTTATCATTTCACAATAAAATAACTCAATTTAAAGTCAAAAACAAATGAATTAAATTTTTAAACTATTTGCGATAAAATGATTAAAGCGCTATATTTCGCGCATGATCTGCAGATAAAAGGGACAGTAAAATGGCAAAGAAAGCCGACCTCACGCAGGGACCGGTCGGAAAACATATAACTAATCAGGCACTCGGCATGATGATCGGGATGCTGAGCATGGTCGGGTACAACCTTATTGACACCTTCTTTGTTGGGAGACTGGGCACATCCGAACTTGCGGCTATGAGCTTTACCTTCCCCGTTGTAATGGCCGCGAACAGCATCGCCCTTGGCCTTGGGGTCGGAGCAGCCGCCGTGATCTCCAGAGCTGTCGGAAAGAAAGATCACGACGAGGTAAAAAAACTTACCACGAACAGCCTTATTTTGGGATTGTGTGTCGTTTTACTTCTGATGGGCGCCGGTTTCGCTTCGATGGACCTTATATTTACGGCTCTGGGTGCCAAAGGGATGATGTTAGAGCTTGTAAAAGAATATATGACCATCTGGTACTGGGGAATGCCTTTTGTTGTAATACCGATGATAGGGAGCAATGCGATAAGAGCTGCTGGAAATACGCTTTTGCCGAGCCTTGTAATGACAGGCTCGATGCTGTTGAACGCGGTTCTTGATCCCCTTCTGATATTCGGGATAGGGTTTTTCCCGGAGATGGGATTAAGAGGTGCGGCCCTGGCGACCGTTATTGCCAGAATGAGCACTTTTACCGCCTCGCTTTATCTTTTGAACTATAAATTCGGGATGCTCGCTCTTAACATGCCGCGGATTAACGATCTGTATAATTCATGGAAACGGGTCCTGTTTATCGGTTTCCCGTCCATCCTAAACCAGTTCATTCCCCAGATCTCAATGGGAGTGGCCACAAGGGTCATAGCGGATTACGGAAAAGAAACGGTGGCCGGATTCGGAGTCGCTACGAGAATTGAGATGCTGGCGGTGGGGCCTCTGATCTCGTTCTCAAATGTCATGATAGCTTTTGTCGGCCAGAACATAGGCGCAAAAAAACTTGACCGGATAGACGAGGGGATAAAATTCGTAAACAGGGCTTCGCTCATAACAGGCGCGGTGATGTTCTTTCTGTTCGCCATTTTCGGAAGATACGCTTCCGCAATATTCAATTCTGATCAGACGGTGATATCAGTATCTTACCTCTACCTGGCAGTCGTATCCGCCGCGTACGGTCCCATGGGAACCAGCATCACAGCTTCAGCGTGCTTCAGCGCGCTTCACAAACCATACAGCGCGATAGCGGTAAACATCATAAGGATGATAGTCATATTCATTCCTCTTCTGCTCGCGGGAAATTACTTCTTCGGCCTGACAGGCATCATCGGAGGAATATGCATCTCTATAATATCAGGCTCGGTAATATCCGTCAGATGGCTGAAAAAATCCCTTAAAGAATTCAGACTGCATCCTGATTTCAGCAACCCGGACCCTGTGCCTGAAGAGCAGATCACTTAAAAAAGCCCCGAGATATTCCCTTCATTATCAATATCCATTTTGAGCGCTGAAGGTTCGTCAGGGAGGCCGGGCATGCGCATGATCTCTCCCGTTATGGGCACAAGGAATCCTGCGCCTGAGGATATCTGTATCTCGCGGACCGTGACTACAAAGTCCTTGGGCCTGCCTAACAGCTCGGGATTGTCGGATAATGATTTCTGGGTCTTGGCTATACAGACAGGCAGTTTGTCCAGCCCGAGCTTTATTATCCGCTTTATGTCATTTTTTGCCTGGGCTGTATAATCTATCGCCTCGGCTCCGTATATGGTCTTTGCGATCTTTTCTATTTTCTTCTCGATCGGCCATGTCCAGTCATAAAGCGGCGTGAATTCGTTCAGGCACAGGTCCGCTGTTTTTCTGACGGCTTCGGCAAGCTCGATTCCGCCCTCTCCCCCTTTTGCCCACACATCAGCCACGGCCGCGACCATGTTCTTGCTTTTAACAAAATCTTTAATGATCTTTATCTCTTCTTCCGTATCGGTATAAAATCTGTTTATCGCAACGACCGGGCAGATGTTAAAATGCCTCATGTTCTCCATGTGCTTTGCCAGGTTGTCAAGACCTCTTTCCACAGCTCCGGGATCGGGCGTTGTAAGATCTTTGAGCTTGGCGCCGCCGTGGAATTTCAGCGCTCTCACTGTAGCTACAAGCACGACGGCTTTGGGGCTGATGCCCGCCGTTCTGCACTTGATGTCTAAGAATTTCTCGGCGCCGAGGTCAAAGCCGAAGCCCGCTTCGGTAACGACATAATCGGACAAAGACATGCCTGTCTTAGTCGCGATTATGGAGTTGGTACCCTGCGCGATATTCGCGAACGGGCCGCCGTGGATTATGGCGGGAAAGCCTCCGATGGTCTGCACGAGGTTAGGTTTTATGGCGTCCTTTAAAAGAGCCGCCATCGCGCCGTTCGCGCCAAGGTCCCGCACGAAAACAGGCTTCTTTGAGTGCGAATATCCTATAAAAATCTCGCCCAGCTTTTTCTTGAGATCATCCATGCTGCTGCTCAGACACAAAATCGCCATAACTTCAGAAGCCGCCGTAATGTCAAAGCCTGTTTCGCGCGGGATGCTGTTCTTCGTCCCGCCCAGCCCTATTACAATGTCTCTTAAAGACCTGTCGTTCATGTCCATCACCCTGCGCCAGCTGACGGTCCTGGAATCCAGTTCGAACGGGCTTCTTTTATTCTGAAGTTCGTTGTCAATAAGCGCCGCGAGCAGATTGTTCGCTTTCTCCACTGCGGAAATGTCGCCTGTGAAATGAAGGTTGATGTCCTCCATGGGAAGAACCTGCGCATATCCGCCCCCGGCAGCTCCCCCCTTAACTCCAAAGACCGGCCCGAGTGAAGGCTCGCGCAGCACTACGGTAGTTTTAGCCCCGATCAGGTTGAGAGCCTGAGAGAGACCTATTGAGACCGTCGTCTTTCCCTCCCCCGCGGGAGTCGGCGTTATGGCGGAAACCAGTATGAGCTTTGACCGCTTCACCTTCTCATGGTCGATCAGGTTCAGAGGGAGCTTGGCTTTGTATTTGCCGTAAAATTCCAAGTCGTCTTCTTTTATTCCGAGTTTGGACGCGATAACGGATATCCTTTCCATCTTCGATGCTTTTGCGATCTCGAGATCTGCAGCCATGATCCTCTCCTTTATTTTGATCTTATGGTAAAAACTTTGTGTATTTTTTTGTCCCTGAAACCTTCAGGCAGCATTTTCGGGCTTATATCCTCCACCGCATACCTCAGGCAGATATTCTCATCCATTCTGAACTTCCTCGAATTAGTGCTGAACAGGATCGTTCCGCCGCTGTTCCTCAGCAGGCCGAAAGCTTTTGTTATAAGCCATGGGTGATCATGGTTCACATCGAACATCTCATCCATTTTCTTTGACCGGGAGATGGTGGGCGGGTCAATTATTATCAGGTCGAACTTTCTTCTCTCTTTCGCGGCGAGCTCAAGATATTTCGCGCAGTCTTCTCTGACTGTCTCATTTTTCCGCCCGTCGAAACCGTTCAGCCTGAAATTTTCTTTCGCCCAGCCGGAGTAGGTGTTTGACATATCAACGCTCACCGTTCCCGAAGCGCCGGCTTTAGCGCAGTATAGAGAAAATGGCGCGGTATAGCTGTACAGGTTCAGAACTTCTTTTCCCGCCGCGACCGAGGCCGCGTATTCTCTGGCGGGACGGTGGTCAAGAAACAGCCCCGTATCCAGATAATCTTTGAGGTTTATCAGGAATTTAATTCCGTTCTCGGTACATTCAAAATAATCACCGCTGTCAGAAAATTTCTCATACTGCTCAAGCATCGCCCTTTTCTTTCTTGTTTTCCAGAAAATATTTTCCTTCGGGATACCAAATACAGCCGGAATACCTTCACCGACCGCGCTCAGAATGCCCTGTTCAGGCATGTCATCCTCATCGTTCAGGCTGTAATACTGAAAAAGGAATCTGCCGGCGTAATAATCTGCGGCCAGCCTGAATTCCGGTATGTCACGGTCATAGACCCTGAAACAGTCCGTAGACGCCTTCCTGCCCGCTTTCTTCAGGTGCCTGTAATTCTTGACTATCCGGTTTATAAGCGGATGATCGTATTCCTTTTCGGTATTGAGCAGGATCAATTTTAATCCTTTTTCTTTTTATTTTAAATATAACTCACTCACACTGTATCATACAAGTTGATTTTTCTCTTTAATTTTATGATTTATTTTCTTATATTCAGTCAGTTATTATTTAAAAGCGGATGTTCTATATGAAATTTGAAGGTCGAAAGTACCGTTCTTTATGGTATGAAAATGACAGGCTGATGATAATTGACCAGAGGCTCCTCCCGTTCGAGTTCTCGGTCACAGAGCTTAAAACGGCGGAGGAAATAATCGGGGCGATAAAAGATATGAAGCTGAGAGGCGCCCCTTTAATAGGCGTGGCCGCGGCTTACGCGGCTTTTTTCGCTCACAGGGAATCGCTGAATAAAACCGACCCTGTGTATTACTACGAGATGCTTATAAGCAAGCTTAAAAGATCAAGGCCGACAGCGGTCAACCTTCAGTGGGCCGTCAGTCAGATCGACAACGCCATAAAACTCGGTCTTGAGATGCACAGGATACTTTCATTCGTTAAAAAGATAGAGAACAACGAGATAAGCTGCTGCAAGGCTATCGGCGATAACGGCGTATTACTTTTAAAGGAAATATACAATATCAAGGGCCACAGGCAGATAAATATACTGACGCACTGTAACGCGGGATGGCTGGCGACAGTTGATTACGGGACAGCGTCCGCTCCTGTGTTCAGGGCAAGGGACAATGAAATGGATGTTCATGTCTGGATAGGCGAAACAAGGCCGAGGAATCAGGGCGGAAGGCTTACCGCGTGGGAATATTTTCACGAGAACATCTCCCACACTGTCGTAGCGGATAATTCTGTGGGTCTTCTTATGAGAAAAGGAATGGTTGATATAGTGATCGTCGGAGCTGACAGGATAGCCAAGAACGGAGATACCGCCAATAAGATCGGCACTTACCTGAGAGCGCTCGCGGCTAAACACAATAACATCCCTTTCTATGTCGCGGCTCCCACATCCACGATAGACTTCTCAATTAAATCCGGAGACAGTATCCTTATTGAGGAAAGAGATGAGAATGAACTGAAATATGTGGGCGAAACACCTGTAATACACGAACTCTCCCCCGTAATAAACCACGCATTCGATATCACTCCGGCAGAACTTATAACCGGCTTTATTACAGAAAGAGGGGTCTATCCCCCAAAAGATATTAAGAGGCTTGCATTATGAAAAAACTGGCGCTTCCAAAGTCCGGCGTTGTTTCAGACGCCGTGCAGACAAAATTCGGGTGGCTTTCGTTTTCGGTTTCCGTGAACGGGTTAAAAGAATGCAGGTTCATGTTCGGCAGCCTCGAAGAGGCGCTTGAATCTGTTGAGGGAAATTCTGACGCGCCTGAGATCACCGGAAAATGGAAAATACTTTTTTCCGATTTCTTTTCCGGCAGGATCAGAACGCTTGACCATGTGCCGCTGGACAGTTCATCATGGACAGAATTCCAGAAAAAAGTTTACGGGGCTGTATCGAGCATACCGTACGGCAAGACCGCTTCATACGGCACAATAGCGTCCTACCTTGGCAACGGTAAAGCCTCGCGCGCTGTCGGCAACGCGCTTAAGCACAATCCTGTTCCGCCTGTTATCCCGTGCCACAGGGTGATCGCGTCTGACAAAGAGCTTTGCGGTTTTTCCGCAAAGGGAGGCATCGATCTTAAACTGAAACTTCTCGAGCTTGAAAAGGATAATCTTTAAAATTAAACCGCGGAACTGTTTCCGTATGGGAGAATAATGAAAAAATTAGGCATGATCCTGCTCGTTGCTGCGGCCTTTACTCTCTTGGTCCTCAACCTGATTTTTGAGATGTCCGACAGGAGTGAGACCGCTCCTGAAAAAACAGCATCGCGTGAATACGCAGGGAATGTACCGGAAACAAGATTTTCCGAGCTTCCTCCCCCGCCCGCCCCTACTACTGCGCCTGCACCGTCCGTTATGACCCAACCGGACAGATCATATTCAGGCAGGAATAAGATTTCCGCTGAGAATACAGCTTCCGGCGGACTGGTCGCATATTACCCGTTCAACGGCAACGCAAACGACGAAAGCGGGAACGGGAATCACGGAACTGTTCACGGAGCCACCCTGACAGCTGACAGGCACGGCAATCCGAACAGCGCTTATTATTTTGACGGAAAAAGCTGGATAACTATACGAGATCATTTCAGTATTAAACCCGGTAATTCAATTACCTTATCTGCATGGGTAAAAATTCAGGATATTAGTGAAATCAACGATTATCTAAGAATTATTTCCAAACACGGTGAAGTAACAGACGCGGGCGGGTCGCACGGATCGTATCAACTCGTAACAGGAAGAAAAAAAGAAAGGGGAACTTGTTACTTCACCATGAGAACAAATGTAAAATATTTTTCGGTACCGACCTCAACACCTCTACAATTAAACCAATGGCACATGATAACTGCTACATGGGATGGTTCAACGGCTAAAGTTTATATCGATGATGAAGTAGTCGCTATAAGTAATTTTCCAGGCACTATAAAATATGATAACAATAATCTCTATATTGGACGTGACGGATATTATGACAAAAATCTTTTTACGGGAATTATAGATGAAGTAAAAATTTACGATAGAGCCTTAACTAATAATGAAGTTCTGGACAACTTTAGAAGATGACTAAATTTTTACCATCGTGATCTTCCATATATAGTAGCCGGGAACTGGTATTTTTAAATACCTGAGAATACTGACCAGACGGCTGTTTTCGCTTTTAATTCTTAATTTCTTTATGATGAAGTTTACGATTGAGTATTTTACATTTTGCATAGTTGAGTTTAGTACTATAAATTTGTTCTTATCTATCTTGTCAAGCAACTCTTTTTCATCTGTATATTCTCTAACATGGGTCGGATCAAGCACATTCATACCTCTATCATTTTTATAAAAATACCAAGCCCATTTTTTCTTATAGACTGTATCTAAGTATATTACGGCACGTTTCTTTGAAACCCTGTATAGAGCATCTAACATGTCTTTATCATCTGAAACATGTTCGATTACTTGAGTTGAGACCACAAGGTCAAAATTATCATCAGGAACATTCTCAAGGACTTGAGCATCAGCCTTCACAGTTTTAATTTTCTCTGATATTTCTTGAACACTTTCCAATCTCTTCTCAGAGAGATCAATTCCCCAAATTTCTTCAAATTTTTCTTCATAATTTCTCTTGAATAAAGAGTAAAGAAACAAACCGCCACCGCAACCTACATCAATAATTTTCTTAAAACTATTGTTTCTGATAATGAAATCCAGTTCATCTGGTATTTGGTCAAGTAGTATGTGTTTATGTTTCTTTGCGTATTCTTCGATATTCATTTTGTTCTCCTTAAATGTTAAAAGGCAGCTTACGCTGCCTTTTTTATTCATTATATAAAGCTCTCGTCGTCTATCTTCTCTTCCTTTTTAAAGAATTTGAAGTATATTATCATAAAAACTATTACTCCAAGCGAGCCGACTATTGACTGCAGAGGGTAATCCACAAGCAGAAGCGCTCTGTCAATGAACAGCGATACCCTGCCCATGACGGTGGAGCCGAAGGCCGCGCCGAAGAACACCATCATCACGACGATGCCCGCCCTTGCCGTTTTACCCAGAAGTCCCTTATGCGGCTTTGAGAAAAAGAAATACATCAGCGCCGCAAAAGTACCGAAGATGATCACGATCCACTTTGAGCTTTCAAAGAACGATCCCTGGTTCATCGGCTTCATAAGGTCTGTACTCTGCCTCAGGATGTTCTGAATAGCGATAGGAATATAATATCCCGCCATGTAGCCGAACATGAACCCGAAATAATAGTTGGCGACCCAGGCTTTCTTTCTTGAGAACCTGAAGAACATGGTGAGCGCCAAAAGGAACCAGAATATATTCGTAATATCCCAGAAATGATATTCGACGAACATATCGTTAACAGGCATTATGAAGAACGGGTAAATGATATATTCCCATGAAAGTATCCAGCCGTATCCCAGCGATACTCCGATGAAAATATTCTCGCCGATCTTGTAAAGAGGGTTGTCCTTGTATAGAAATGACATTATCATGAGAGTGGCGACAACCGGTATCCACGAATAGAATATCTCGTTTAAGAAGATATTGTCAAGAAGCGCATTAAAATCCATTATCTCACTCTCCTTCTTTTTTCAATATAAAATACTATATTCCCGACTATTACGAAGCCGAAAATGACAAGGTGGGACAGGGTTAATGAAGACATTCCCTTTGTGGCGCTGTCGTAATAATTCTTTTTGTATCTGCTGCTAAGAAGCTTTTCATATTCAGCAGCGCCTCTTAACCCGTTGCTCATTCCCGTAACCTGGCCGGTCTGCAGATATGGAACATAATCCGGGCCCATTACCGCGGTAACAGCCAGTCCGAACTTGTAATTGAACCTGATCTGCATGTCGACATGGGTCTGGTGGTAAGCCGATCCGGAAAGCCCGAGAATATATTTTATATCCTTTAATGTCTCGATGCCTTCGAATATCTTGCCTTCTTTCTTGTATGTGCCCTTAAAATCCACGTCCATGTTGAATATCCTGATGTCGGCATTTATCGGAATGTACTCTATGTTGAGGTAATGAACGCCTTCTACTGCGTATGAGAACTCATCTGCCGATGTGATCTTTTTTACCGACTCCTTTCCCAGGTTGATGCCGTTAATGCTGGCGTAATAGATAAATACCCTCAGTTCTTTTTTAAGGCAGTGCTTGAAAAAAGCCTCGAACAGAGGAAGAAGCTCCGCTTTTGAGCTGGGATCGAATGCCCAGTCTATCAGAACAGGGTCGCCCGGCTGAAGATTTTCGATCTCGTCGAATATAGCTTTTGTCTCCTTTGTGGGGGAAACCGGGAAGATCAGGAAATCAAATCCCGGAAGTAAAGGGACTATGATCGATAGGCAAACCAGAAGGTATATCACTCTTCTGTCTATCTTTTTAAGTTTCTCTAGAATTTTCATAGCTTTAAGTCCTTAAATTTTCGTTATTCAGACAAATGAGATCTTTCAAGCCCGAAAAAGATCCTGATCATCATTGTTATCGAACCCAGGTAGCTGCCGAATATGATCGCCCTTCTTCCGGCGCTTGACGGCGCGTCCATGATCCATTCGCCGATCACGGGTATCTGGCCCCAGAGCTGCTCGCCGAGAGGTATTTTGCTTAACATGACCAGTATCGAAGCCACAAGCAGTACGGCCGACTCGACAGATTTTGCTTTGAACGACCTGTACGCCGCTGAAGCTATGTAAAAAGCGAGAAGCGAGAACACGGTTGCCTGGAAAGGCACATAAACGTTCATGAACATTGAGCTGAACGGAGTACCCGAGGAGGTTCCGCTCTTTATGCCCAGGAACACCATAAGGAGTATCATCGACACCCTCAATATGGAGTAATATCTTTCGTTATTGTATTTGATCTTATAATAGTTCTGCCTGGCTACGGAATAAACGCCCACGGCCACTCCGACGACCCCGCCGATCTTCATCCCGTTGGAAAAGAATATTTTCTGGTTCTCAAAGAACATCCCGGCAATGAAGAACTCACCGTACCACAGAACACCCGCGATAAGACCGATAAGTATTGGTATTTCTTTTTTCATTTTATATCAATCCTCATTCATTTAGTATTAGTGAGTGCTCAATAGATCGGAAATGAAAGTCCAGTCCGAATTGAGCGTCAGCAGGATCGTTCCCAGAAGGAACATGAACCCGAATATGACCTTCGCGTAATCTGAAAGTTTCAGGTTCGATAATACCTGCGTGTCCCTTGACAGATAAGCGGCGGCCGCGTAGAGCTCTTCCCCTATCAGCGTATAATCGCAGGATGTGATGAAGAAAGGAAGCTGAGTGGCGTCCGCAGTCGCGGCGACCTGGATCGCTCCGGCCGCGAATCCCGCTTCGGAAATAAGCAGCGATTCCGCCGCGTAATGCCCGAAGTGAAGAGCGGTCGCCGGTTTCTTCCTTGAGATCAGCCCGGCAAGACCTGAAGCGTACGCGAACTGGTCCTGCACCATAAAGAAGCAGTTGTCTTTTTTATGGTCCTCAGGATATCCGGCGTCCAGAAATCCCGACGCGATCATCTCTTCGGCCACCTGAAGAACAACAGGGTCATAAGCCGGATATATTATTTCGGCTTTGAACTCGGCCACTTTCTTGGCGACGCTTCTTAAAATGAGCATACTGGCAATTGTCTGCGGGCTGGAAAAACCTCCAAGGCCTGAGTCAAAGATGATGGGCTTGCCCATCTCCGTTGCCCTTCCCACGGCGTCGTCGATCGCGTCAAGGCCGGGGATCCTTCTTATATAGATCGTGTCCCTTTTCTTCTTAACTGTCGTGAAAACATAGAAGAACAGAATGAAGAAGAAAAATGAGGCTATCAGAACGTTCGTCCTGTATTTTCTGAACCCTTTTTCGACATCGAACCTGAAATAATTCTTGAATTTTGAGTTCAGGTCGTTGTAGTATTTTGCCTGAAGTATCGCTTTGAGATAAGGTTCAAGGTCTTCGCTTTTATTAACAAGTTTATTTATCAGTTCAGGGTTTACGTCATATATGCCTGGCGATGTCTGATATTTGCCCATCATGGCCGACAATCTCGACACTTCGGCATTGTAAAGGTTGTTTATATTGACCTTTCTCGCCTCTATCCACTGGTTGTAGAGCTTTTTCTCCCTCTCTTTATCCCCGGACGCTTTCGCGGCTTCTTTTTCGGCATAAAGGCTTTCTATTCTGTTTTTTATCTGATCCTGGAACTGCTCTTTTTTCATTCTGACCTGATCGCCCAGCCTTCCCGATATCACCTGAAGCCTGTCTTTTACAGTGTCATCAATGTAAAGGAAATACACCCTCTTGTCGGTCACCCTTGTTATCTCGTTATAGATCTTGCCCAGCGTCTGGTCGAAACCTATAGAATATCGTCTCAGGTTCTTATACGAGTTCCTTACCGCTGCGGCTTCATTTGATATGCCCTGGTAATTTTCCTTCACAAGCGCTTCTTCTATCGCTTTGAGCTTGTCAAAATCGGTTTTGAGGAGGTAACCTGTAAGCGCCGGATTGACCTGACTGCCTGAAAGCTCGTTTTCCACTCTCTCAAGGTCCAGTTTTACCATGTTCCTGATGTACTCGGGAGCGGATGAGTCAATGATTCGGCCGTAGTTTGTCTTTAAGACCTCCAGATCGGCTCTGTTAGATTCGTTGGGGTTTCTCCCGGTTCCGTAATAACTTTCGGCGTAGCCGGTTATCCTCGGAATTAAGATCTCGTAATCTTTCGTCACATCCCAGTCGTTGTAGATCCGCATAAAATCCTCTGCGGCCTCTTTGCACATGATCTCCTCGGCGGAAAGGACTACAACCTCTTCGGTTACGGCTGCTGAATCCGGTACTGCCTCCGCGGCAGGTTCCTGCGCGAACAGGTAAACGGCTGAGAAAAGGACGGCCAGTGTCGTTAGAAATTTCTTCATAGGCACCTTTTCCCTGTTGTTTTTATATCTGATTTTTTTATCTTAATGTCTGTCCCTTTCCATTTTCCAAAACAGAAAGGTATATAAGTAAAAATATCGTTAAAATCAATACGAAATTTGCGCAATTAATGAGATATTTTTAATCGGTAAACGCTTATTATATTGTCGTCCTCATTAAAAGCAAAAAGCCTGTCGCCTTTTAGTATCTTTACAAAACCGTCCTCGTTGTGATAGAATTCAGGATCTGCTTTATTAAGATCGGCGGAATTGAGATAAACTCCGTCTCTGTATATATCAAAAGTGAAATTCGTTCTTTCTTTATCGTCTGCTTTTCTTGCGCACTCAAGGAGCAGATACCCGTCTTTATGCCAAAAGATATTCTGCACGGATTTTTTGTAGCGTAAAAGCGAGGCGTCAAAGTCTCTGCCCCAGAAACTTCTCTGAGCCGATTCGGCGATCTTTTTTTTCTCGGAGTCGGAATATGTTACCCTTGCATAGCTCTTTCTTATCTCCTCTGTCTTTTTCCCTTCGGAGTCAAAAACATTCACCAGTATCTTATCCTCCGAGTTCTCGGCATAATATATTTTTCCGCCGCCGGATGTGAATTTGCTTTCCCTGTCCATCGGGTTAAAATTGCCGCCGTCCGTTTCGAACTGCTCTGAGATCATATCCGTTATTTTCTCGAATTTCTTGTCCAGAAGCGAAAAATTAATGTTTATCGTTCCTGAACCCGGTCCGCCTCTCCCCCCTCTGCCAAAAAGCAGGCCGGCAAATTTTTCTCCCGTTACTTTAACCAGACTTCTGGGGAATCCGTTGTCCCTTAAAGGAATATAGTCCGACAGATACCTGCCGTCGGAGCTGTACGCGATTATCTTTCTCTGCCTCATATCTGAAACATAGACCGTATCGCCCGATACAAGGATCTGCTCCGGCCTTGCCATCTCTCCCGGACCTGTGCCTCTCTGACCGAAAATATTATTTGCCGATCCGTCCGGATTGAATTTAAAAATCAGGCTCTTCCTTCTGTCAAGGATATAAATATTTCCTTTATCGTCAGTATCGATCGATGTTATGCTTCTTATGACCGCCGTAGTGTCGCCGGTATCTTCGTTTAAATTGAAGAGGAACTCCGCGGAGGCATTCACTTTTCTGTCCGCCGGAAAATTGCCGTTCTTATTTACCGTTATTCCGTTGATTATTTCAGTACCGCCGCTTTTATTTCCGCAGGATACAGTTATGACCGCAAGGGCGGATATTATCAGGATCTTCAGCAAATTCATTCACTTTTCCTAATTTTTAAAAGTTAACGGAATAAAACTGATTTTATTCTTGATTTCAATGACAAAATTCATCAAATTCAGGATTTAAATGCAAAGGGGGCTTTATGAAATTTTTGGCGTTTATGCTGGCCGTGAGTGTTCTGAGCGCGGGCGAGGTCAAAAATATTGTTAAGGATTCAGGCTGGCCTGTGCCTAAGATCGAGTTTATGCCGGAAGGCTATGTCTGCGGCAGAATGAACGGCTACATTAACATTGACGGCAAGGCAGACGAACAGGACTGGAAGGATGCTCCGTGGACGGACTTCTTTACAGACATCGAAGGTCACCTTAGGCCTGAGCCGTATCATAAGACGCGGGTAAAAATGCTCTGGGACGAGGAATATATGTATTTTTTTGCCGATATGGAGGAACCTCACCTGTGGGCCACTCTGACGGAAAGGGACGCGGTGGTCTATTTCGACAACGACTTTGAGATCTTTATCGATCCGACCGGAGATACGCACAATTATTATGAGCTTGAGATCAACACTTTAGGCACTCTCTGGGACCTGCTTATAACAAAACCGTACAGAGACAACGGGCACGCGGTTGACGCATGGGATGTGAGAGATATTCAGTACGCGCTGGATATAAGAGGCACGGTGAACAATTCTTCAGATACAGACGAAGGATGGAGCACAGAGGTCGCGATACCGTGGAAAGTGCTCGAAGAGTGCGCCGCCCACCCCGGCCCGCCGAAGGACGGCGAGATATGGAATGTAAATTTTTCGCGCGTACAGTGGCAGACGGATATAATTGACGGGGTTTACAGGAAAAAGAAGGACATACCCGAACACAACTGGGTATGGTCGCCGCAGGGCTTAATAGCCATGCACTATCCCGAAATGTGGGGAAATGTGCGGTTCGCTGACAGACATTCGGCCTACGATAAAAAGAATTTCACTCTCAGCTTTGAGGAACAGTCGGAAATCAACGCGGAATGGATGCTGCGGCAGCTTTATTACGGCATGAAATACACAAAGGAGAGACCGGGATCGTATCCGAGGGATTTAAAAGAGCTTTATTCCGCTTTGAAGATAAATAATATCAGAGATTTCTATTCCGGAGATCTGCCTTATGCCGCGCCTGAAATGTCGATATTCAGCAATTATTACATAATTAAGCTCGAAAGCAGGAAGAACGGAATAAGAAGCGTGTACATCCGCGAGGACGGAAAAGTCTGGAAGGAAGCCGAATAGGATTGATCACCGTAGCTGCGCTAAAAGAGAATAAGGGTTTAGACCGCCGGCTCGAAACTCTTGATATAATAAAATAATAATAATAATACTTGACATTACTAACATTTATTGTTACTATTACCGTATGATAAAAGACTTCAAAGATGCTGAGACAGAGAAAATCTGGAAAGGTACAAGATCATTAAAGTTGCCGCACGAAATTCAGGAAATTGCAAGGCGGAAACTAAGAATGCTTAATAACGCACAAAACATAAATGATTTGATGGTCCCGCCGTCAAACAGACTTGAAAAAATGAAAGGCGACAGAAAAGACCTATACAGTATAAGGATCAATCAGCAGTGGCGAATCTGCTTTCGGTGGAATACAGACGCATTTGAAGTTGAGATCACTGATTATCATTAGGAGAAAATCATGGCAGAAAAACTAAAAAACATACATCCCGGCGAGATCCTGAACGAAGAATTCATAAAACCTATGGAGATAACTGCCTACAGGCTTGCAAAGGAGACGAACCTTCCCCAGACAGCGATATCTGACATAATCAAAGGCAAAAGAAGCATAACTGCCCGGATAGCCCTGAGATTCGCAAAATTCTTCGGCACTACGCCGCAGTTCTGGACAGGACTTCAGGTTGATTATGACATCGAGAAAGAAAAAGAAAAGTTAAAAAAAGAACTCGCAAAGATACACACATATAAAATATCTGATTCTGTGAGTTTTGCGGTATCGGATAAGAAGGCTAAATATAACAGGTAAAATTGGACTATGCCCGAAAATCTGGACAGAATGCTAAGACCAACTTAAATTTGTGATAAAAAAGGTGGTCTCATGTCCGGGAAACGAAGGAAGTACATAAAAGAGTTTAAAACGGAGTCGGCAGAATACCTGCTCAAAAGCGGAAAGCCGATGACAGAAGTCAGCGAGAGCCAGGGGGTAGATCACTGGCTGCTTTCAAAGAAGCTAAATCTTGTATTTTCGAATACATTGAGGTAACTAACAACAGAGAAAGACGACACTCAGCTATAGGGCATATGAGTCCGGTTGAGTTTGAGAGAAATGAGAAAAATGTGCTTAGAATTGTCTACAGAAAATCGGGTATAGTCCACAGCTTTATTTTATTGACTTTAAATTGTTTGCAAACTATATTTTAAGCTTAATTTTGCCTTTTGGAGAGAGTCTATGAAGAAGATCCCGTGGGAAAAGAAGCCCGAAAATTACAGCGGACCGGTCTGGCGGTATTCAAAGAATCCGATAATCAAGCGTGATCAGCTAAAGACTTCGAACAGCATTTTCAACAGCGCGGCTGTGCCTTATAAGGACGGTTTCGCGGGAGTTTTCCGCTGCGACAACAGGGCGAGGCAGATGAGGATACATGCGGGCTTTTCAAAGGACGGGATCAAGTGGGATATTGACGATCAGCCTATTAAATTCATCTGCAAAGACAAAGAGGTCGGAAATTTTGTTTACGCCTACGATCCGCGCGTGACGAAGATCGGCGATGTTTATTATGTGACCTGGTGCAACGGCTATCACGGGCCTACGATCGGGGTCGGTTATACGAAAGATTTTAAGAAATTTTATCAGCTTGAGAACGCTTTTCTGCCGTATAACAGGAACGGCGTGCTTTTCCCCAAGAAGATCAACGGGAATTTCGCCATGCTTTCAAGGCCGAGCGATACGGGGCATACAGCTTTCGGGGAGATCTTCTATTCCGAAAGCCCCGATCTGGTTTACTGGGGAAAGCACAGGCATGTGATGGGCACCATCAGCGACGGCTGGCAGAGCACAAAGGTGGGCGCGGGTCCCGTTCCGATCGAAACTGAGCACGGCTGGCTGCTTATTTATCACGGCGTACTCACCTCCTGCAACGGTTATGTTTACAGCATGGGCGCGGCTTTACTCGACCTGAAACAGCCGTGGAAAGTTCTGAAGAGAACGAAGAACTTTATCCTCGCGCCGTGGGAGATCTACGAGTGCGTGGGCGATGTGCCGAATGTCGTATTCCCCTGCGCGGCCCTGCACGATGAAAAAGGCAGGATCGCGATCTATTACGGATGTGCGGACACCTGCACCGGCCTTGCGTTCACGACGGTTGACGAACTGATTAACTATATGGATATATAATGGCAGAAGTTTTACTTAAAAATGTCGAAAAGGTATATGAGGGCGGTCAGAGAGCCGTAAAGGATTTCAGCCTTGAGATAAAGGACAGGGAGTTCATGGTCTTTGTGGGTCCTTCAGGCTGCGGAAAGTCAACCACTTTGCGCATGGTAGCCGGGCTCGAGGAGATCAGTTCGGGCACGATAGAGATCGGCGGCAGGGTAGTAAACGATGTTCTGCCCAAAGATAGAAACATCGCCATGGTGTTCCAGAACTACGCGCTTTACCCGCACATGACAGTATATGAGAACATGGCTTTCGGCTTAAAGCTGAGAAAAGTGCCGAAGAAAGAGATCGAGAAGTCGGTTAACGAAGCTGCGGAGATTCTGGGCATAAAAGAACTTTTGAACAGGAAACCGAAAGCGCTGTCCGGCGGGCAGAGACAAAGGGTAGCTGTAGGAAGGGCGATCGTGCGTAAGCCGGAAGTATTTCTTTTCGACGAGCCTCTTTCCAACTTAGACGCCAAGTTAAGGACGCAGATGAGGACGGAGATAAAGAGGCTGCACAATATCATCGGCGCGACGATGATATATGTGACGCACGATCAGACAGAGGCCATGACCATGGGCGACCGGATCGTAGTGATGAAGGACGGGCTAATTCAGCAGAGCGCCGAGCCGCTCGTTCTTTACAACGAGCCTGCCAACAGATTCGTTGCCGGCTTTATCGGCATGCCTCAGATGAATTTTCTGACAGGAAAAACATCTTCCGTCAACGGCTCTCTTTCATTCTTGACCGACGACGGCATAAACATACCTCTTAAAGATAAAGCTCCCGCATCGCTCTCTGCCGGAACGGAAGCCGTTCTCGGCATAAGGCCGGAGGATATAGGGTCGCTTTCCGCATCATTAGACGCATCGAATTCGAAGATCGAAGGCATTATCGAGGTCGTCGAGCCTCTCGGATCTGAGATATACCTCTACTTAAGGTGCGGCGTGCACGAGGTGATCTCAAGGGTCGAGGCTTCGGAAAAGCATTATTCTACGGGGCAGAAGGTATCGCTTCCCTTAAATCTCAAAAAAGCTCATTTCTTCGATTTTAAAACAGAGAACAGGATCTTGTGAAATACAGGCATTTCTTAATATTCTTTTTCATTCTTTCAATACCCGGCCTTTTTGCGGACGAAAAAGTCATTCTGAAGGTATTCAAACTACCCGACCCCAAAAGCAACGAGGCTTTCAACCGCGCCGATATGGCCGTCATAAACGCTTTTAAGAAAAAATCCCCGCATATCGAACTGAGGGGCTACTCAGGGATCGAGCTCGAGAATATGGAGATGGACGCAGGGCCTCTGATGGCTATTGCCGGCGGAGTATCCCCCGATGTGATCTATGTTAATTTCAGGCAGTCGTCAACCTATATCGAGAAAAATTTCCTCTACCCTCTCGATGAGTTCGTTGAAGAAATGACGGAAGAGGAAGTTAAAGACAGAATAGCGGACCCGGTTATGCCTGTCGTGCGCAGAAAAAAAACGGGCGCGAGAGAAGATCATTACTGGATGATGCCTTATGAAACCCTTGTCCGCGTGCTTCTTTACAGAAAAGACCTTTTCTTTAAATACGGGCTCGACCCCGAAAGAGCGCCGGATACCTGGGATGAGCTAAAAGCGTATTCAAAGACCCTGACCGATCCGTCCGAAGGCAATTACGGGCTTTATCTGGCCGCGGGACAGCAGGCCGCTTACGACTGGATCACTTATCTGTGGAGCGCGGGCGGAGACGCAGTCGTTCAGGACGAAGTGACAGGCGAATGGCGCGCGGCTTTTTACGGGGAGCCGGCAGTTGAGGCCATGAAGCTTTATTTAAAGCTCATCACCACAAAATGGCGAGACAGGGACGGCAGAGAGCATACAGGCTTCGTTATAAGGGACGGCAACTGGGGAAAAGCGAGGGACGAGGGCAGGCTCGGGATGGTGATGGGATACATGGACGACAAGCGGCTGGGCGGCGAGGCGGATCCGAACCTCTGGGGCTTTTCTCCCCCGCCTAAGGGACCTACGGGCCTTCGCGGCTCCGAGATCAACTGCAGGATGATGGGTATTTATTCCGGCGCGGGAGTATCGAATAACGGCGGGCTCGGAAAACGCGATCCGGAGCAGGTCAGGCGCGCGGCGTGGGAATACATAAGATTCTACGACAGCGACGAGGCGAGGAGGATCAGGCTCGAGGTAATGATCAATGCGGGATACGGCAGGATGCAGAACCCGCTTTATCTTAAAAAATACGGCTACTCCGAATTCACACGCTTTACTCCGCCCGAATGGATAGAGACTTTCGAGGACGCTTTAAAGAACGGCAAACCCGAGCCCTACGGAAAGAACACCCAGAAAATTTACGAATACATGACCTATCCTATAGACAAATGCATCTCGCTTGAGGAGAAAGGCATGCTCGGAGCGACCGATGAGGAAAAAGAAAAGAACATATCCGGTATTTTTTCGGCCGCTGTTGAAAGGACTAACGCCGAGATGCTCGGCAGCATTACGCCCGAACTCAGGTCTCAAAGGAACCGCATAGCCTCGTTCACCGCAGTTTTCATCTTTATATTCTTCGCTGTCGTTCTCTATAAAGTATGGAAGATATTTACGCCCGATAAAATATATTCTCAAAAGAAAAAGAATTCAAAGGCCGCTCTGCTCGCAATGATCCTGATCTTTCCCGCGCTCGGTTCCGTCATTATCTGGAAGTATGTGCCCATGCTCATAGGATCTGTCATGGCTTTTCAGGATTACAGGGTGACGGGCGGCTCCGAATGGGTGGGACTGGCTAATTTCGCGGATGTGCTTTTTGACGGCGTCTGGTGGTCGGCTCTCGGCAAAACATTATATTACATGCTCATATCTTTAACGGCCGGATTTCTGCCTCCCGTTCTTTTAGCAATTCTACTGCAGGAAGTACCGAGGGGCAAGATATTCTACAGGGTTATCTATTATCTGCCGGCTGTAATCTCGGGCGTGATCGTGATATATCTCTGGAAGCTTCTTTACGACCCTTCGGACGCGGGCGGGCTCAATCAGATCCTTCTCGCGCTCGGTATGGAAAAGAGCAGGTGGCTTAAAGAGGAAAGCCTTGCCATGTTACTTGTCGTGATCCCATCCGTATGGGCGGGACTCGGCCCGGGTTCGCTGATCTACCTCGCGGCTTTAAAGGGCATACCCGACGATGTTTACGAGGCGGCCGATATAGACGGGGCCGGATTTGTCAAAAAGGTCCGCTATATTGTCTTTCCGTACCTCAAATCGCTTCTTTTTATTCAGTTCATAGCGGCCTTTATAGCCTCTGCCCAGCAGAGCGAGTTCATTCTCGTAATGACCTTCGGCGGCCCCAACGAGGCGACCAAGGTCGCCGACCTTCTCATCTTTGAAAAAGCGTACCTGTACCTCAATTTCGGCATAGCCACCACGATGGCATGGATGCTTGGGCTTCTTCTCATGCTCGTGACGGTCGCCCAGATCAAAAAACTTTCGAACATGGAATTCAAATCTAACTAGGGAATTAAATGGGCATTATCGGAAAAGTAGGCAGAAGATCGTTCAAAATAAGAACTATAAACCTGCTTATACATTCCGTTCTTATCATAGGCGGGATAACGATGATCTACCCGTTCCTGATCATGCTTTCGGCGTCCTTTAAGGGAAAAGTAGATTCGAACAGGCTCGAAATTGTGCCTTCGTTCTTTTATAACGATGAAATGCTTTTTAAAAAATATATCGAGGCGAGGTTCAACGAGGAGGCTTCCGTTTTCTCGGCCCAGTACAAGCAGAGATATTTTGCCGTCGAACATCTAAAAATACCCGAAAAACTGAATGAGAGGTTCATATCCGACTGGAACGAGTTCATTCTTTCTGATCAGGCGCGCTACAATGAATTCGACTTCGCGGTATCCGAGCAGTTCTCGAGAGGAGTTTATGCCTATAACGAAAGGGCTTTCAGGAGGAGGATGAACGGCGAGGTTGACGGACAACTATCTAAGCTGAATGAGAAGTATTCCATTTCCGCGCCTACATGGGAGGATGTGAGGGAGGAATCTAAAGAGATACTTTCAAGAAGGTTCGCGTCAGAAAGATCAGGCATGTCCATCCCTTATGACGAATTCAGGAAAAGCCTCGATATCAGGCACAAGGTATGGCTGAGCGCGGACGGTCATTTCATTTACAGCGAGTTCTTTCCGGCCTACCGCGGCAGTCTTGAGGATCTAAACACTGCGCTCGGTACATCCTTCGCCTCCTGGGACAACATAACGCTTTCAAGAACACTGCCTGACGGAGAGATGGGCAGGCACTGGGAAAGATATGTAAAAAAGATACTCAATGTGAACAGGATCGGTCTCAACGGAGAGGGAAGCGAAAAATTCAGAGGTTTTCTTAAAGAAAAATATGAGAGCGAAGATATCTTAAACGAAGCGTGGGAAACAGATTTCTCATCTTTTTCCGAAATAAGCATTACCGACGCGAAAAAGAACGGGGCTCCCCTGCTCGATTATATATTCTTCATCGAAAATATGTCCGACCCGCGCGATCTTATTCTTTCAGGCATAGAATTCGATTTCAGAGATCGGCTTAAAGAAAAATACGGAACTGCTAAAGCGTTGAACGAAGCATATTCAGGCGGATACTCTGATCTTGGCGATCTGAACCTGCCAATAAACGAACCGGATCACAATATTATGCTTAAAAGGGACAGGCGCGAATTTATCCGCACTCTTCCTCCGTCAAAGCTCATCCTCCTTCCCTCATCGCAGTTCGAGTTCATTTCTTATTTAAAAGAGCGATTCGGCACTACCGGCAAATTCGACTTAAAGGCCGTAAATTCCGCGCTGGGAACAGGTTTCGATTCCGAAATTAATATCTATCCCTCAAAGCATCTGCCCGAAAATCCCGCTTACGCTGAATTATGGAAAGATTTCGTTATTAACCATGCAGGGCCGAGGACGATCTCTATCAAAAGTGAAGCTGAGCCTGAATGGAAAGTTTTTCTCGCCTCGAAATATCCCGGTGCCGACAGCCTGAATCATGCCTACGGGCTCGTGATCGCTGATATAGATAACGCAGGCATAGATTTTCTTCAGCTCGATTACGATATTTTCAGGCATCATAAAAGGGAAATATTTATCGAGCAGCTTACCAGGAATTACATCATGGTTTTAGATGAAATGTTCAACAACGGCCGCGCAATATTGAACACCCTTTTTTACTGCCTGCTCGCCATACTGACCGCCGTGATCGTAAATCCTCTCGCCGCCTACGCGATGAGCAGGTTCAGACTCAGGTCCAACTACAAGATAATCCTGATCCTCATGCTCACGATGGCTTTTCCTCCCATGGTGATGGGCATACCTAACTTTCTGATGTTAAAAAACCTGAACCTGCTCAATACTTTCTGGGCGCTCATCCTGCCCGGAGCGGCGGACGGATACTTCATATTTCTGCTCAAAGGTTTCTTCGATTCTTTGCCGAAAGAGCTTTTTGAATCTGCCACTGTTGACGGCGCCGGTGAAGTGACTATATTTTCAAGGATAGCGATGTCACTGTCAAAGCCTATAATGGCCGTGATCGCGCTCGGAGCTTTCAACGCGGCGTACAGGAATTTCATGTTCGCGTTCATAGTATGTCAGGACCAGAGCATGTGGACGTTGATGGTCCATATCTACCAGCTCATGCAGAGATCAAGCGCAGGTGTCGGCTACGCCGCCCTGGTCCTCGCCGCCATACCGACATTCGCCGTTTTCATATTCTTCCAGAATATAATAATAAAGGGTATAGTAGTTCCTACCGAGAAATAAGCGCTTTTTTCACTATTCCCCGGCTTTGACCTCGTCGGCGCTGTAATCAATATAATCCCTGTCGGAAAAATAGAACCTGTAAATTTTCACCCTGGTTTTTCCTTCCTGGACGGTCTCGCTCAAATGCTTTCTGAATAATCCGATCAGCTCGGACTCCTGAAGCACTGCCGGCTTTTTTGTAAAGCCTGACGGAAGACTTATCCTCTGAGATACGTTCCCGTTCGTTATTACTTTTACATAAGCGTCCGATGCAGTTCCTGCGTACATATTCCCTCCTGTTTTTTTACTTTCACCGGCAATATACAACAGGAGGCGTGTCAAATGATGACACTGCAAGAAAAAAATTGTCAAATTTTCACTTGCAATGAATATTATCTTAAATTATATTTGCAGTCTGTTTTGGCGGTATAGCTCAGTTGGTTAGAGCAGTGGAATCATAATCCACGTGTCCGCGGTTCAAGTCCGTGTACCGCCACGGAAGCCTCTCGCAGAGAGGCTTTTTTATTTTACCGTTCTGAAAACCGCGAACATCCTGTTCTCCATGCCCAGAAGCCTGGCCAGAAGCCACACCGCAGGCAGAAGCAGTTTCATGAAAAATTTATTTTTGCCCGACATGTAGGAAGTTTTACCGTATATCTCCTTCAGAGGCGACCCGATCTTCTCTTTATATATCATCTCGAATCCGTAATCGCTGAATTTTCTGAAAGTTTTGCCGCAGAATTTGTATATATGCCCGTTCGTATTTATTCCGTAATTGTTCATCCTGTATCCGGTCAGAACATCGCCGAGCCTGGCGAAAGCATGAAAAAGACTTTCCTGAATAGGGGTTTCAAGAATCATAAGGCCGCCCGGTTTTAATATCCTGGAACACTGCGAGATGAACTCTTTGGGATGGGGTATGTGCTCGATAAGGTTGAGAGCGAATATTATGTCGAATGAATTGTCGTCGTAGTACGAATCGGCAGTTCCCAGCCTCGTCCTGTTTTTGACCCTGTTCGAATAATTTACCGCTTTCTCATTAATATCGCAGCCTTCGCAGTATAAATTCATCTCACCGCACACATCAAGAAAAAATCCCAGGCCCGACCCTATGTCGAGGATCTTTATTTCGTTCTCCGGCACGCTGCTTCCGTATAATCTAAGAACCTTCTCTATCTGAGATCTGAACCTTTCCTTCTGACCTCTTTCTTTGCTTAAGTATATTTTCTCTCCGAAATAGTCGGAATTGATCATGTTCTGATAATTTTCATCCGTTAGGGGGTCAGCCCACAGCAGGCTGCAGCTTCCGCACCTGAGCACGGAATAATTGGATCCCCTGCTGTAAAATTCTCCCTTTGATCCCTCTCCGCAGAATTCGCAGTATTTTTGTTCGTCTTTCAATCTTCTTCCGCTATTATTTATTTTTCCCGTTCAATATCAAATGTCCCATTTTATCTCTTTTGGTTTTAAGATATCTTTCATTTTCAGGCTTGCAGGAGACCTCAACAGGCACACGCTCCACATTCGACAGCCCGTAGCCGCTCAATCCCACTATCTTTTTCGGATTATTTGTCATAAGCCTGATATTTTTTATTCCCAGGTCCACGAGTATCTGTGCACCGATCCCGTAATCGCGGAGGTCTGCGGGATAGCCGAGCTTCTCATTAGCCTCGACCGTATCGTACCCGTTGTCCTGAAGGTGATAGGCCTTCAGCTTTGCCCTGAGCCCGATCCCTCTCCCCTCCTGCCTCATATAGATGAGCACGCCGCGGCCCTCCTCAGAGATCATCTTCAAGGCGGCGTGGAGCTGATCCCCGCAGTCGCATCGGGAGCTGCCGAACACATCGCCGGTCAGGCACTCGGAATGAACTCTGACGAGTATGGGGTCGGATGTTCTCACATCACCCTTGACAAGAGCGATGTGCTCCTGCTCGTCAGTTTTCGAAATATAATACCTTACCTCAAAATCGCCGTAGGCGGTCGGCAGCTTGGCCACTGTCTCGCAGGAGACAAGTTTCTCCCTGCGCCTGCGGTATTCGATCAGGTCGCGTATCGTGCCGAGCCTGATCCCGTGGGCTTTGCCGAATTTCACAAGCTCGGGATACCTGGCCATAGTGCCGTCCTCGTTCATGATCTCGCAGATCACGCCCGCCGGGGCAAGCCCGGCCAGTCCGGCAAGGTCAACGGCGGCCTCTGTATGCCCCGCTCTCACAAGCACCCCGCCGTTCCTGGCGATGAGCGGGAACATGTGTCCCGGCCTCGCGAAATCATCCGGGGCGGAGTCTTTCTCAACCAGCGCTTTAACCGTTTTATATCTGTCAAAGGCCGATATGCCGGTCGTCGTCCCGATCTTGTAATCCACAGAGACCGTGAAATTAGTGTGTTTCGATTCGGTATTCCTGTCGGTCATCAGGTAAAGGTCTTTCTTTACAGCCATTTCTTCCGTCAGAGGCATACAGATAAGCCCCCTGGCGTGCTTGGTCATAAAATTAACTATCTCGGGAGTGATCATTTCGGCGGCAATTACCAGATCGCCCTCATTCTCCCTGTTCTCGTCGTCAAGAAGGATTATCATCTTTCCGTTCCTGATATCCTCTATCAGATCCTCGATCCTGCTGAACATTTTAATATCCCATTTCTTTTAATTTATCCAAAGTCAGCTCTCCGCCGTTCTTCAGAAGTTTTTCAATATATCTTCCTATAATATCTGTCTCAATATTGAGTTTTGTTCCCTGTTTCCACTCTCCTGACGCAGTATTCTTAAGAGTGTGGGGTATTACCGCCACCCTGAACACATTGCCGTCCGCCTCCGCGACTGTCAGGCTTATTCCGTCAACGCATACTGATCCTTTTTCAACTATGTATTTCGAAGTCCGCCCGTCCGTTCTGATATGAAATTCTTTTCCCGCGCCTGTTTCAGTGACACGGATAACTTCGCCTGTCCCGTCCACATGACCCTGTACAATATGTCCGCCCAGCCTGTCCGAGGCTCTCAAAGCAGGCTCCAGATTTACGTGATCGCCTGTTTGAAGAAGACCTGTATTGGACCTGAGTACCGTTTCTTTTACAGCCTGAACTGTAAATTCGCCCTGCGCTTTTCCGGTCACGGTCAGGCAAACTCCGTTCACCGCCACCGAATCGTCCGGCCCGGCATCGGCGGAGACCTTTTCGGAAGTTATCCTCAATTCAAGCCCCGTACCTGTCCTTTTTACCGATCTGACGGTACCGATTTCTTTTATCAGTCCTGTGAACATTATATATCCGCCGTCAGGAATGATCTGCTTTTCTCTATTGCTTTCAACCCTTTCTCATTGTTATCTCTGAAAGCAGAGAGACGCTGTTCGAGAACGGGATACATGCTTTCGGGAGTAAACGAAACGCATGCCCTTAAACCTTCGGTCTTTTCGCTGCCTGTTGTGGCAAGAGAGATCGCGCTGATCCCGTAATACATAAGCTCTTCCACAAGGTCAGCGCCATCATATCCCGGGTATGAAATGGTAAAATAGAACCCGTCGGCGACAGGAACATCGTCATCCATATCGTAAACGATCTTAAATCCGTAATCGGTAAATATTTTTTTCATTATCCTTGCGCGCTCCCCGTATATCTTTACTTCGTCAAGGAAGTGGAATCTTCCTTCGTTCACAGCCTTCAACAAACCGTAAAGCCCGTACTGGTTGGAATGGCTCACTCCGGAGCTCAACACATACATCGCTCCGAAAATATAGGCGTAACCGAAATTATCGGTGTCGAAATAAGGCCTGAGGTTGTCGCCTTCCGAATTGAACAGGTGATCCGATATTGCTGTCATGCCTATTCTCTGACCCGCCAGGCTGAATGATTTTGAACTCGATATGAGCAGAATATAATTCTGTGTGTATCTTGCCACTGTAGGCACGAACGGTTCGCGGCCCGGTACTGAGTAATCCTGCCTGAAATCCATACCGAAGTAGGCAAGGTCCTCGAGCACGATTACATCGTATTTCGTGGCAAGCTCCCCGATTATTTTGAGTTCTTTTTCCGTAAAACATATCCATGACGGGTTGTTCGGGTTGGAGTACATTAACGCCGCCACATCACCCTGGATCAGGTAGCTCTCAAGTTTTTGTCTGAGCTTGTCGCCCCTGTAATTATATACATCGAACTGCGTAACGGGAAGACCAAGCGCTTTAGCCTGTTTTTTATTAACGGGAAAGCCGGGATCTATGAAAAGTATCCTGTTCCTGCCGGAAAACCGTCTTGATGTTACCATCATGGCCATGTAACAGCCCTGCATTGACCCGACGGTCGGAAAACATCCGGCTTTATCCACATCGATATTCATGAAATTTTTGACGAACAGCGATATTTCGCTTTTGAGCTGAGGTATTCCGTCAAACGGAGGATAGACGGAGCCGACATTCTTTTTAAGAGCTTCAATTTCGCTTTCAATAGCTATATCCGGAGGCGTGAGGCCGGGGTTGCCCATCTCCATCCTGATAAATTTCTCTCCGGACGCTTTTTCAATATTATTTACAAGCCTGTTTATCTCCCTTATAGACGAGAGACCGACTTTTTTTAAACCGCTTTCCTTTATTTTCTGCGACACGACATCGAATTCGACAGGTGTGATCATTTATTCCTCTCCGTTTATTTCATCGTCTTCTTTTCTTGACAGCTGCACGATGCTCAGGACGATACCTGAAACAACAAATACGAGCATGACAGGGAAAAGCAGAGACATTTTAAGTTTTACTATAAGCAGCACGGTGACTACGACCGAAAGTATCTTGAGATTGCGTATCAGAAACTTCTCTCCTCTTCTGAACATAACCGGGAAACCGTGATAGATTATTCTGGATATCATCAGGTATGAGACGGCTAAAGAAGTAATAGTGAGCCATTTAAAATGCTTTATTTCCCCGAACTGCTCAAGCTCGAAAAGAACGAAAGAAACGATAGTCAGCGCGGCCGCCGGCGAGGGAAGTCCGCTGAACGCGCCTTTAACGGACGGGTCCACAAGCTCCGCGTTGAACCGGGCGAGCCTTATGCTGGCAAAGAGCAGCGGGAAGAACGAGAATATAAGAACAAGATGCCCGAGATCCTCAAGCCCGGGATACCTGCCGATATACACATTTTTATAAAGCATGAACATTAATACTGACGGAGCCGCGCCGAAAGTGATCACATCCGCAAGCGAGTCGAACTCGATGCCGAAATCGGATGTGCTCTTTACCAGCCTGGCCACTTTTCCGTCAAAGGCGTCGCAGACGCCTCCCAGAAGAACAAAGTAACATGCCCAGAAATAGTCCCCGTTTATAGAGGAGACTATTGACCAGAAACCGAAGAACATGTTGCCGATCGTAAGCGAATTCGGGAATATCGCGAGTTTTCTGCCCATTTACACCCTCTTAACTGAAAAATTCGCCGATAACTGTCTGTCCGGCCTTTACTCTGTCGCCCACTTTGACCTTAAGTTCGCAGTTTATGGGAAGTATAAGATCCACTCTGGAGCCGAATTTTATCAGGCCCATCTTGTGGCCCTGCTCGACTTCGTCGCCCACATCCGCGTAGCAGACGATCCTTTTGGCTATAAGTCCGGCTATCTGCTTGACGGTTATACGGTTCTCGCCGGAAAGTATACCGACTACAGCCTGTTCGTTGAATTCCGAGGCCTTGTCGTTCCAGGCAGCCATGAACTTTCCTTTCTTATAATTGACATATTCGACTTTCCCCTTGACCGGATACCTGTTCACATGCACATCGAACACGCTCATGAAAATCGAGACGATCTGCGATTCCTCCATCCTGTATTCCTCGTCAAGATACATTTCCGCCTTGATCACCTTTCCGTCGGCCGGCGAGATTATCGCCCTGTGATTTTCCTCCTCCATATCAATATATCTGTCGGGATCCCTGAAGAACCAGAAAGAAAATAAGAATACGAAAGCCGAGAAAGCTCCGGCGGCGGTTATAATATAAAGCAGAAATTCGTGATATTTCCACTGAATTAAGATAAGCACGCCCATAAACAGCATTACAAGAAAAAGCTTTTTTATTACACCCGAACTGCCCGCGGCAAGTTTATATCCCATCTTGATTCTCCTTATTCTAAAGTTTGTATGATTCCAGCGTCATTGTCAGTTTTTTATACTCTCCGCTCCTGTAAACTACGAATTCGACCTTGTCCCCCACTTTATAATCCTTTATTTCAAAAAGAGCTTTTCCCATATCGTTGAACGAATTGATCTTAACGTTATCCACAGCTATTATTATGTCGTTTTTCTGAAAACCCGCTTTATCCGCAGGACTTTCCGGCTGGATTTCAAGAAGAACCACGCCTTTAACTTCCTCTCCGTCGTCCCTGTTCCTGTTCTTCAGATCTGTAAGCTGAGTTCCGGACACTTTGGCGAACCCGAAATAAAAATTCCTGTCTATCACTCCCTTTTCGATCAGCGTCGAGGCGATACTTCTGACTTTATTTATGGGTATCGCGAACCCGATACCGATGCTTCCCCCGCTGCCTGCCGAGTAGATCATCGTGTTCATTCCGACGACTTCTCCTTGTGAGTTGACAAGCGGCCCCCCGGAATTACCCGGATTGATCGATGCGTCGGTCTGTATCATGCTTTCGTAAAAATGCCTGTCGGCAGTATTGAAACCGAAGTTTATCTTTAAGCCTGAGACGACGCCCACTGTTATGAGGGGATTATTCACATATTCGAACAATCCGTACGGGTTGCCGAAAGCTATGACCCATTCGCCGCGGGACAGTTCCTTATCATCACCCAGTTTTACATATTCGTGATCTTTCACATCTATCTTAAGAACGGCCACATCGCTCCTTTCGTCCGAGCCGATTATTCTCGCGTCGTACTCCTTTCCTTCGGTCGTGGTTACGATTACCCTCTGTCCGTTCTTGATAACATGATGATTTGTGACGATATAACCGTCGGGAGTATAGATAAAACCGCTTCCCATGCTCGGAACAATCCTGTTTGTGTACTGCGGAGGGAAAAAATTCGAAAAAAAAGGATCGTTATCGAATATTGTCCTTACCTTTTCCTTCTTTTCCTTAAGCACGTTTATGCCCACAACGGCCGGACTGACCTCTTTTACCGCTTTGGTTATCGCGCTTTCCCTGTCCAAACTAATACCTTCCGAGGCCGAGACGAAAACCTCTCTTCCCGAACCGATTACCTTTCTGCTCAAACCCAAAAAGAAAAGTATCGAGGCTATCAGCAGCCCCGTAAGAGTTCCGTGTATGAAGTATTTAAATCTCTGCAAATTTATTCCTTATACTTCAATAAAGGATTAAATATAAGGTTCCGCGCGCATTTATTCAATAACAAAATATTCTAAGTTTTTATAAAAAATCCGGCTCTTTCTCAATGTTTACACTAAAAAAAACTGAGAATAAATACTACTTTATTATCACGAACTTACCGACAAAATCATCAATTTTCTTATCTGCATCCTGAACGCTGAAAAGGTAAATTCCTGATACGACCGCCTGATTATTGTCGCTGATCAGGTTCCAGTAGGCACCGTTCTTTCCGTACCAGTATGGCATATCCCATTTCGAACTACCGTTGTGAGCAATGACTTTCACGAGATCGCCGGCAAGCGTGTATATCCTTATCACGCACTTTTCGGGTATGTTTAAAAAGGCGATTTTGCGGTACTCTTCCTGATATGTATATTTGCCGTCTATGACCTCCCAGCCCATGTCGGCATAATCTACATCCCCTCTATACGGGTTAGGAACTACAATAATATCGCCTTGCCTGCTTAATTTGGATGTTACAGTTGCCGTTGCGTTTGATTCGGGGCTGGATTTTATTGCCGGAACCCCCATCTTCGGAGCACCGTAGTCCGAAGCGGTCACAGCTATGAACTTCTGCTGGGCTAATGTCTGGTTATGCAGAACGAATTTGTAGTTCCTTACTTCATCCCAATCGGGATAAGGACTCGGAACGATTTTGCAGGTATAGGACATATTCTCATTTTTAAAATCGGATTTTAAGTCTCTGTTGTCGCCGAACGGAACAAGTTTATACATTTTCGCTCCCGAAGTGATTGTGTAAGGATAAGCTTCAGGATGAGCCTGTACCGTATCGGCAGGCACGGGGTTGTCGTAATAATCTTTAGGATCAACTACATTTTGATAAGCGTAGTTCATCAGATCAACGCTGAAGATGGTGGTAAAATTCCCGAGCTGTCTGTCAGGGGATAATTCGATATTATATCCCTCGAAATCATGTAGCCTTGTGTAAGGATCAAAGGTGAACTCAGGACCTATAACCCCGATGCTGCCGTCATCTTTCGTATAAAATTCGTGACTTGACCATTCTACGGTTATTTCTCCGTCAAGGTCGGTAACTGTGATCTTTGGCGGCGGAGGCGCAGGAGGGCTTGTAAAATCGGGTACACCGTCGCCGGCATCCAACCTTCCGTTGTCGAACCCGTACCTTACCCATGTGCCCTGAGGATATATTCCGTCAGCCTTATCGTACCTGACCATGTATCCGTACCCTTCTCCGTCTGTGGAATTTCCCGTCGTTCCGTAATTCTCCGTAGCTGCCTGTCTGCCGAATGGCAGAAGCGTATCCTCTTTTTCTGCGATGTTACCATAAATATCCGTTACGGGAGTATTGAATGACGTCATTTCATAGTCGTTTTCACCTGTATCAGGTCCGATGTATGAAGCATCTATCCACCAGCAGTGAGTATCGCCTGCGACATCTCCGAAAATACCGTCAGCGCCCACATCCTCACCGAACCAGCCGTCTTTTTTCGTTTCTCCCCATCTTTTAACGGGTGTGTCATACATCGGCGTATCATATACCCTTTCCGCCCATACCACATTATGAAATGCGTCGTACCACCCCTGATCGTATAGAGTCACATCAAGGCCATCGGTCAAATCAACTATAGTTGAATCTGCATAATTCGGATCCTGCTCAAGCCTTGTATGAAAATCATCACTGACCATTATAGCGAGAGTAAGTTTCAAAGAGTCTCCATACGCAAACTTCCATACTTTTTTGTTTACTACAATATCATCAGGCTCTCCGTCAATATCTCTGTCAACAGCTACATTAACATAACTCTCATAACCGAGAGGCCCGAATCCAAGTAAAAATGACGAATAATTCCCGTTTGCAAAGTCATTCAGCATACCAATACTGCCGTTAGAATATTCACCCTCAGGCACAGTTCCGCTTACTATCCACGGCTGCCATTTTCCGGCCTGAGGGATCGGTGTCCCGTCAATTTGAGCATCCATGCCGAGACATACTTCTCTCATCGCAGTCTGATTATGATCGAATTCATCATTCGACATAAGCATATATTTACCCTTGTCACCGAGAGGATATGAATTAGTAACACCGCCGTACAACGGAACTCCTTCTTCCCATGGTATAATTATATTCTCATTATTATCGTCGTCATATCCGCGCTGTTCAGGGGTCAGGTCGTATTGCCAGTCATCATGCATCCCCACTTTCCATTTTGGCGCCCAGCCCCAGTTATAATATCCGTTCCAGTTATTAAATGAATATCTTAGATTAGGATTGGGATTTCTTAACACTCTGACGCTGAATACTCCTGTAGCTCCGTTTAAAATGCTACCTGCACCTGGTTCACTTACAATATGAGTACCGCCGCCTTCCCAAACATATTCTCTTCCGTCGTTGTCAGCTGCCCAAACCATATTAAGATCAACGGTCTTTTTCACTCCTGTAGCCGGGTCAATATAACCTGTCCATTTATCTATGAAACCGCATATATCATCCGCTCTTCCTCCGTATATTCCCGCATTTGCCTGATTGAAAATCGAATTATCAAAAGCCTGACCCAGAAATAGGTTATAAACTGCTCTTTTATCTTTGTTTCTGTTGTAAATTGTATAGTCTACAATAATAAATTTCTTGGCGTAGTCATAAGGCCATGCATAACTTGTCTGTTTGATCTCTATACCCAAAGGAGTATGAAAAGTATCATCCCAGCCGTCGATCGCATTTTGAGAAGTACATTTATCCGAAAACATAGTTGTGAATTGTTCATAAGCTGTTGCATTTGGATCGTAAACCTGCTCGAACAAGCAGTTCAATCTCCCCTGTATATTTGATGTTTCGTAAATATTCCCCAAAGTCCATCCGGCGGGGTCATCTTCGAATTCAGTAGGCAGAATCTCAGGAGCCGTTTCTATATAAAGTGAATTTCCTGTTGAAACATGGGGCCCATCGAAAAGGATCGCAGTACTCCCTCCGATCTGCATCTCATGTGTTTCTAAGTATCCTCCGATCCAGAAAGAGGACTTTCCAAGATAAATCATACCGGAGCCGGCTGGCATTTCAATGGTCTTTACATCTTTCCCTGTACATTCGTCTTTAAATATATTGTCGTTAGTCCACGGATTAATAAACGGATTGTATCTTTGTGTCGTGCCGAAATTATTTAAAAGCATATTGATAGAACCTACTCTGTGAGTCCTTGTTTTTAGAAGATATGTGTTAAAACCTTTTGAAGTGTTTTTTTCATGAAAATCTCTGTAATAATCCTTAACTTTCGAATATTTAGGATCGAGTAGAAAGCTTTGAGAATATATTAAAGAAAATGTTAATATTATCAGCCATGAGTAATTTCTCATTTTTTCTCCAATTCAAACCATTCTATCATCGCTTTGAACATGATTGATGCCTGACCTTCGGAATTATCCATAAAATATAAAGGCATTGTGAAGAATGCCGTCCTGAACAGATAATTCTCCTCAATATATCTTATTGCTACTGAACCGGAGCGTTCCAAAACAGGCCCGGCTGTTTCTCCTGTTACTTTGTTGGTTAAAAAAAGCGAATGTTTTAGAGTGTCAGCTTCATTTTCCCATGGGTAATCATAAGAATAATCGTGGCTGTATGCCAGTCTCGGCAGATCATAGATTGATTTGTAACCGTAAACGATCTCGCCTTTATATGCTTCGAGAACAGGCACGCCCGTAAAAACCGTGCCTCTGTCCTTTAAAGCATGCTGCCTGATCCTGCCTCCCGATCCGGGAGGGCTGTCGAACCATGCTTTATTTACTTTTGTACTGTCTATTCTTAATGTTTTCACAGGCAGATCAGGCACATGCCCATAAAGCTCAGCCCCGATAAAATCGTAGTTGTCCGACAGATAATGATCTGAGCAGTATTGCGTTGAATCGGTACCGGGGATGGTATAATATGTCTTGTATTCCGGGAAATCCATGTGTCTGATCCCGAAATAATTGCTGAAAAATATTCTCAGATCTGTATTTGTTGCCGGTGCTGCTACGCTAACATTCACATTTTCATAAACGTCTTTTTCAAATATCTGCCTGTAAGGTTTTTTGTACTTATTGACAGGCAGCTGCGAAGGTATCTGATTGTATTTCTCCCCTTGTAGAACTGAAGGTCCGATTATGAATACGCTACCGCCGACATCAAGATAGCTTTTCAGTGCGATCCTATATCCCGCATAACCGGCTTCGCCGTTAAAATTTATACCGTTATGCGTGCTCCTGTCCTCGGAAGAAAGAATAACTAGCCTGTATTTTATCAGTTCTCTTATGTTCGGCGAATAATATGTTCTTCCGCTTTCGGTCACAGTTCTTTCAAATCGCGCTATTTTATACCACTTCGAAGGATCGGATAAAATATCTCCCTCGGATTTATAGCCTGAGTATTCAAGCAGATCTTTGTAGAATTCAGTAACCTTTACAGCTTCAGGATTACCCATCCACTGCGAATAGGCAGGCGGAGGATACAGCGTGGGATCTGTGTCGTCAATGAAAAGGATACCTTTATCGAATGTAGGCGCGAATACTTCAAAATTTATCGTAGAATTATTTTCCGACAATTCATAGGCATCATCCCTTACCCACACCCTGAAAGAGTATCTGCCGTTTTTATTGTTGTTATAAATAATGCCTGAAAATGACGCGGTCAGATTATCCCTGCTCCAGCCTCTTGATGCCAGAAGCGTGTCCTGTTTTAACGGTTCTCTGAGCTCATAGAGTTTCCATTGAAATTCAAGCTCAACATCCATGCCGTCCGGATCTTCGCCCATCCATTTAAAATCAATTTCTTTCCAGAATTCGTTTGCCGCAGGCATTATAAGCTGGGCGGAATCAGTGCCTACGGTAACCCAGTATTTATCAAAACCGTTCACGCCTAGTTTGTCGGAGTAAACCATCGGATGTTTAGGCCTGACATTAGTTCTTTTGAATATCTTTGATCTTACATCAGTTCTCTTGCCGTATTCGTCAATTCCGAGAAGAAAGAATTTGGAGTATGCGGCCTTAAAAGAAAGGCTTACCGTATCGCCTGCATCCGTAATTATCTGCCCGTATTCTCTCAGATCGTAAAAACAAGTGTCCGCATTCAGCTTACCGTACGGCAATGATATGTTGGCATAGGTCTGATAAGTTGATATCCAGTTTTCTGAGTTATTCTCGTCAAAGGGCAGTTTTTGGAATATTGTGCTTTCGTTTGTAAATGTGTCCGTTGTGACTATGTAAAAATATTTTAGTTTAATACCGTCAGCGTCGTTTCCGTACCACTTTATAGTTGTTCTTTTGTTGCTTGTCGAATCCGTTGTATCGTAAAACTGTAACACCGGAGACTGATTTTCCGGCATTGGACCCTTATATTCATTCGTGCAGGAAAAAATCATCAGAAAACCCGTGAGCAGTGATAAATATATTGTTCCTTTCATAATTTTCTCCAAACTATCACCATGAATAACTTACGCCTAATCTGTAATGCCTTCTTTCTGTAATATTCGAGGGATTAATAAATACTTCCCGGAGATTCGAAGTACCTTCGGTTTCATAAAAAGCTTCGCTTCTCATATTCCATTTTCCCGTATCAGAATATACTCTTTCCACATTGATCTTATCGAACATATTAAATACATTAAATTCGAACCTCAGCTTTCCGAATTTTTTTGACAGTTTCATGTCGGTGTTCGATGTCCACGGTAGCCTTTCGGAATTGGTGATGATCTTTTTCGGATCAACATCACCGTTGTAATAATCAACGGAAGGCGTGAAAGGTTTTCCGCTACCGAAATCAGTGCTTACGCTCAAAGTCCAGTCATCAGTGTACGGAATACCTTTTATCGTCTGCCCATGGCCGTAAACGAACGCGAAATATGAATTTATCGTGTGCCTCTCGTCCCAGTCAAGCGGAAATTCCTTGACCACGAGCTCGCTGTCATAAAAATTCGATGTCTGGGTTGATGATTTGCCGTAAGCATAAGAAAAAGTGTAGGAAAAACTCCACAGGTAGTTATCTTTCAATGCTTTATCAACAGTAAGCTCTATCCCTCTCGATTTGCCGTAATCGGAATTGGTAAATACTGTAGCGTCATCCGAGATCTCCGATCTGTATGTTCTGGTGTTTATCATATCGTAGATGTCTTTAAAGTATCCGGTAATGTCAAGAAGGTAATCGCCGAACTGGTTAACAACTCCCAGCTCATACTGAACATTCCGCTCGTATCCGAGATTCATGTTGCCGAACAGTGGATTGGCTACCGCTTTTGTGTTAGCATCGAACACGAGCGTGTATTGCGGCAGCTGATACAGGTGCCCGTAAGAGAAGAACAACTTCGATGTTTCGGATATGGCGTGGGATATGCCCAATCTCGGGCTTACCGCCGCCTTGATCCTGTCTATTTTCTCTTCGTACCCGGGTATCCCTTCACTGTATTTCTTTTCATAATCTTTTACCGCCTTGTCGTCCAGTATCCTCATATCAAGCCTCAAGCCGGCGTTGACTACGAGATCTTCGAATTCCATCTTATCCTGAACAAAAGACGAAAATTCTTTAGGCTGATATCTGTAAACTGTTTTTTCTCTTCCTCTTTCAGGATAGGGATCAATGTCGGACACTTCGTAAAGTTCGGTATTATATGCCGTGTAAGGATTTATAACGCTGTAATAATCAAAATCATTTAACACAAGCTCAAAGCCTGTTTTGATCAGATGTGATTTTTCTATCTGGTTAGTGTAGGTTCCTTTCAGCTTTGTAACCGTATTGTTAAACAGGCTGTATGTGATCCCGTCAAGATACTGGCCTTTTAAAAGAAAACCGCTGTTTTTGTTCCATGCGTTATCGTAATTATAATCAGTAAATTCTTCGCCCCGCTCATAAACTCCATCGGGCGGATCGTAAGTATCGTTAATATCGGGATTGTTATTTTTCCATGTGCTGTGCTGATTGTGAGTAATATCTTTCAGATTCGGCAGGCCGTCGTATAATTCCCTCGGGACTTTGAACACTGAATAGGTCCCTATGTAGATATAATAATCAGTATCGGATTTCCAGCCGAGTTCGTTTTCAGAAGTAGAAGATCCGTATGGCCTGAAAGAACAGTATGCTTCAAATTCATCGAAAATATTGTCCCCTCTTCCGTTATACAAATTGTTAACTCTCGGTATATCCTGAGTCGGCGATCCGAGAGAAGATTTTAAATTCGCGAAATTTTCTTCTTTATAAGTAAAAGTGATATACTGATCTATCAGATTGTAAGTTATTCCGTCAATGACGACTGTTTTCCCTGTTGATTTCCGCGAATAGAGAGTATCAGCCTGATAGAATAGGCTGTTTACATGATGATTTACCCTTTCGTAAAAATCGCTTTGTCTCAGATCTTTATGCATCTCTTCTAAACCAAGATCGGCATTTACCCTTAATGTATAGACTTTAAGCTCAGTAGTTGTCTCCGCATCCCAGACTCCGTTAGGCAACTCCGCAATAGCTTCTTCATCTTTAATTTTAACATTATAAAATTTCCTCTGATCAACGAACGGTTCCCCGGTATCGTTAAAAGTGTCTCCGTCAATATAAGGTTCGTCCGATCCGGGAATTCGGCCTTCGGGTGTATAAAGATCGGCTTCATAATAACCGCTTAAGTTATTGTCGTAATAACCTTCGACCGTCTCTCCGTACAGGCAATCTCCTCTAAAGCCGGAGTACGATAATCCCTTTTCCCAGTAATCCCATCTGCCGTTGCCGTTAGAATCAAAAAGCCTGTCTCCGTCCCATGCACCGTTCATGTTTGAATCGTAATCGGGGTCAAAAGGAATGAAAATATCTCCCTTATCGGGGTTATAGTAGCCGGAACCGGAGTTGTCAGTGTAATACTCCCGGTCAAAATATCCGTTATGATTCGTATCGAGATAACCCTCGGCCTGCCCGCCGTCCCTTACGCCGTTCTTTATAATGTCATTATTTCTTGAGACATTATCGTAATCAACAACAAAACGGTCAATTTTATCACTCATCACGAACTCGTCAGGTTTTTTCCCGCCGGGTAGGCTCTCATACTGCCTGTTAAAGCGCGAAAAGATAAGATCATAATAGCTGTTCCTGTTTACATTGTGCCGCCATGTTATGTTCAGTACGGACACATCCGAAATCGTTTCAGTAGCAGTCTCAGGAGTATAACGATAGTAATGATCAAATTCAGTACCGTGTTTTATTGATCTGATGTAAGAAATTCCCGATCTCATTGCGGGATTTATATCGTAAGAGCCTTTCAGGATCAGATTGAAATTGTTTTCGCGTCTTTGGGGAATTTCAAAGCCGAGGCCTGCCAGATCATATTCTTTGAACTTAAAATACTCACCGTAAGGATCACCTTTCAGCCTGTATGATTCGCCGAAACCGTTCTGCATTGTCAAATCGGTACCGATATAATATGTAGGCTTACTTCCGTTTATTATCAGCGGTATAGGGCCGCTCAGACTGAACTCGCCCCTGTCGTAGTTTAGAGTACTTTTTCCGGCAAAGAAATCGGTTTCATACTTTACATATCCGCCCGTTTTTTCCTGATCGCCCGTTTTAAGAATAATATTCACACTTCCTGAAAGAGCATCTCCATATTCTGCATCGGGTATTCCTTTCAAAATGTTAAAATACTCGACATTGGCAAAATTTATGTCAACGGGATTCGTCTTTGCGCCTGTGGGGTCGCCTACCATTATTCCGTCAATGATATAATTCACTTCTCCCGCTCTGCCGCCCCTGAAATGCAGTTCGCCTTCAGAATCTGTCTTTACTCCTGCCGTTGCCTTAAGCACTCCCTCGACGGTTGTCACCGCGAGCTTGTCAATATGACCGGGATCAATGCTTCGCATGGAGGTTGTTACATCTTTTTCTACTTTCTGATCAACCCGTGCTTCCACCCTGATAACCTCAAGCTCGATCACTCCCGATGTCATTTTAAAATTCTGCGTAGTTGTAAGGCCTGTCTTTACTCTTACATTTAAGGCCTCTTTTGGATCGTATCCCACAAAATCAGCTTTTAAAATGTAAGTTCCGGCTCTTACTCCGATGATAAAATAATAACCTTCCGCATCAGTTTCGGCCCCGTAAGTAGTTCCGGTCACAGTCACATTCGCGCCTGGAAGAGGGTCTCCGTTTTCATCAGTTACATAACCTTTTATCTTTCCTGTCGCCTGACCGAATACAGGCATACAATACAACGCAATAAACAGAAAAATAAGTACATATTTTTCAAAATTCTCTATACCCTACCTCGTCAGAACCATTTTTTTACTTTCCGCTCTTCCGTTTACATTCAACCTGTAGAAATAGACTCCTGAATTGAATCCCGATGCATCAAAATTTACCGACTGAGAACCTTTCAGCATTTTCTCATCCTTAAGATCGACAACAAGCTCGCCTTTCGTATTGAAAACTGAAAGTTTAACTTTTGAGTCATTCTGAAGGTTAAACCTGATTTCAGTTGACGGATTGAACGGATTAGGGTAATTCTGCAAAAGTTCAAAATCCTTGATCATGCTCACTTGTTCAGCTTCAATGCCTGTCTCTGTCCCAGTAATCTTCCAAACTTTCAAAAACTGCTGATGATCTTCGAAACTTGCGGGCGGGTCGTTAAGCGGATTTGTTGAATCATAATACTGGCATGCAGCATATACTGTCATGACTCCGTCGTCAACTCCGGGCGCGACATTCGTGCCTCTGGTGGAAACTGACCACCCGCTTTCATGCAATCCGGATGTTTTTGTCAGGTTGTGTACATATCTTAACTCATATTCCGCACCGGGCACATATTTGTTCGGATATGTAACTGTTTTATCAAAAGACCATGTCTTTCCGTTATCAGCAGAATATGAAAAAAATGCATCATCAATATAGAAGTATCGCTGGTATGTGTAAGGATTTGCCTGCCAGCGTATTTCCGGTCTGTCCCACCATGTAGTATAAATAACATCGTTCCCTGCATAGCCTACTGAACCGGCACCCATATACCACTCATAGTTGTTATTGTCAATTCCCATATAATTTCCGATAAAGCTGATATTTTTCCACACTACACCCGTCTCTGTTATCTCTCCGATAATATCATAGTATCCTGTAACGACTTTTTCATAATTTGTCTTAAATCTTAATGTGGTCGGATACTCGGTCGTTGTTGCTTCCACCTTTGCGATCACATGAACATGATTGCTTTCTGTGCATACGACATCAAGTTGCGTCGGGAAAAAGGGATAATTTAAAGGATACTCGCTGTAAACAGTGTGTCCGTTAGGATCGGTACCGATCGAATCTCTCGGTGACATTGTGTTATACCAGTCGAACATCTCATTTATCCTTGCAGGCATAAAATTATTGCCTGCGTTCCGCAATGTATTCCAGTTAGGCTTAAATTCTCCCGTTGACCAGTCCGCACCCCAGTTAGTAGTATATATATAACCAATTCGCGGCCTGTAAGTAACATCAACAGGATTACCTTGCGAATCGTTAAGGACAAAAGTTTTATCGGTGTAATTTATTACTGCTATGCCGTACCCATTACCGTTACCGTATATATCTTTTACATAAGAGGGTTTTATGTATCCTATAGAAGAGAACTCCGTGTCAGGATTAGCGGGGTTAAAATACAATTCGTTGTAATCCGTCCATTCCCAGCTCTCAAGAATTGCAGGAGTATTTGATCTGCCTACGATCATAAAATAGGAGTTGCCATAACCGGAACTATATGTTTTTTTCCATGTAGCAGTCCAATAATAATAACCGTCATCGAGATTATATGCCACATCGCCTGTCGCGGACCATGCGCTCGTATTTATCGTACCGTTTGTCGCCTCAATCCTTTTCGGTGCTGACCACACAGCATTGTCCCAACCGTTTGTAGCATCGCAAACTGTAAACATCGGTTGAGAAATATCAGAATTTAATATGTCAAAGTCATTGAATAAGACAAAGAAATATCCGTTAATGAATTCGCAGGCATAATCCCCTGTTCCGCCGGGATCACCGACCTGATCCCCTGTTCCGCCTTGATAGATAGATTGGTCGTAAACAATTTCCGAGGTTCCGAAAAATGTAGTAACCCATGAACCTGTTGATCCGCCTATTGTTCGAATACCTGTATCTGCAATCTTTCTGTAAACCGATCCGACCATAGTTCCGGTAGCAGGATCAAGATTTGTCTGGATCTTCCTGTTGTAAGGCAATGTCCAGCTGTAACCACAAGAGGCATTATCGAAAGTTGAGTTCGATGTTGTTAAACTCAATGCAATCAAGTTTTCTACAAAAAAAGCTGTGATTACTAAAATGCCAAATGAAATAATTTTTCTCATTTTTACTCCTACCTCGTCAGCACCATTTTTTTAGTTTCAGCTCTACCGTTTACATTCAGTTTATAGAAATAAACACCTGAATTTAAAGCTGATGCCTCGAAATTTACCGCATGAGAACCTTTCAGCATCTTCTCATTCTTCAAGTCAGCTACAAGCTCGCCTTTCGTGTTATAAACTGAAAGTTTGACTTTTGAATCATTCTGGAGATTAAATCTGATTTCAGTTGACGGATTGAACGGGTTCGGATAATTTTGCTCCAAAGTAAAATCCTTGATCATACTTACCTGCTCAGCTTCAATGCCCGTGCCCATTCCTGTGATCTTCCACACCTTTAAAAATTGCTGAAAGTCATCAAAACTTGTAGGAGGATCAATAACAGGATTTGCTGCATCGTTATATTGGCATGCGGCATAAACAGTAAGCACTCCGTCGTCAGTGCCGGGCGCAATGTTCGTCCCGTGCGTAGAAACTGACCATCCACTCTCATGAATCCCGGCAGTTTTTGTAAGATTGTGAACATACCTCAACTCATACTCTTCACCGGGTACATATTCATTTGGGTAGGTCACGGTTTTATCGAACGACCAAGTCAGGCCATTATCCGCAGAATAAGAGAAAAAGGCATCGTCCAAAAAGAAATACGGTTCATATATGTACGGATTTGCCTGCCATCGGGTTTGAGGCCTGTCCCACCATGTTGTGTAAATAACTCCGTTACCGGCATAACCCACGGAACCTGCACCCATATACCGCTCATAATAATTGTCGTCTATACCCATATAATTTCCGATAAAACTGATATCTTTCCAAACAACACCGGATGTTGTTATTTCTCCGATAATATCATAATAACCGGTTACGACTTTTTCGTAATTTGTTTTAAAATTAAACCTATCCTCAGTAGTTGATGCATTGATCTTTGTTATTACATGTACAATGTTGCTTTCAGTACAAACAACATCTATATCTCCAATCGGATAAGGATAATTCAAAGGATATTCGCTGTATATTATATTCCCGTTCATGTCTGTACCTATCGAGTCCATTGGAGCTATGGTGTTATACCAGTCAAACTTTTCATTGATCCTCGCAGGCATAAAATTATTACCTTCGTTTCTAAGAGTTTTCCAATTTGATTTATAGTCGCCAGATGACCAGTCTGCACCCCAATTTGTTGTATAAATATAACCGATCCGGGGTCGGGATGACACATCAACTGAATCTCCTTGAGAATCATAAACAAGAAATGTCTTATCCGTATAACTAATCACAGCTACTCCATAGCCGTTCCCGTTCCCGTATATGTCCTTAGCGTACGCGGGTTTTATATTGCCGTAGGATGAAAACTCAGTTGTTGGATTTTCAGGCGTGAAATACAATTCATTGTAATCCGTCCATTCCCAGCTGTCAGGAATTTCAGATGTATTTGATCTACCTACGATCATAAAATGTTTATTGTTACTGTCGGTGTAGGTTTCTTTCCATGATGTGGTCCAGTAGTAATAACCGTCGGCGGGATTATACGCAACATCACCAACAGCGAGCCATGCACTTGTATTTATCGTTCCGTTAACTGCCTCGATCCTTTTCGGTGCTGACCAGACGGCATCGTCCCAGCCGTTTGTAGCATCACATACTGTAAACATCGGTTGTGAAAACTCGTAGCTTGATGAAGTGTCAAGATCGCTGAACAGTACGAACATATATCCGTTTATGAACTCGGATACATACATGTTTCTGCCTCCCGGATCACCGACCTGATCGCCGGTACCGCCCTGATAAATAGACTCATCATAAACAACTGCCGAGCTGCCGTAAAATGCAGTACCCCAAGAACCGGTAGTACCGCCTATTGTTCCTGAGCCGGTCGAAGCGATCTTTCTGTAAACTGATCCGACCATCGTTCCTGTCGCAGGGTCAAGATTTGTCTGTATCTTTCTGTTGTAAGGACCAGCCCAACTGTAACCGTTCGGCGAATTGTCGAATGTTGTGTTGGATACGGAGAATCCTAACGAATAGGCTTCCGTTGCGAATATTGATGCGATTAAAAGTATGCTCAAACTTTTATTCAGGATTGTGCGTGTCATTGTCTCCTCCTTATACTCTCTATTGTTTTAAATATAATGAATAAATTATAATTTTGCATAAATTATTTAAATACGATATTATTTTACGGGTTTCAGCGGCCGCGCGTAATCGAAAAATCGAAAAATCGAAAAATCGAAAAATCGAAAAATCGAAAAATCGAA
>CAZYNH010000004.1:152570-165455 GCA_964648295.1 uncultured Bacteroidia bacterium
GAAAAATCGAAAAATCGAAAAATCGAAAAATCGAAAAATCGAAAAATCGAAAAATCGAAAAATAAGGGATATTGGACAAAAATAATATAAATTCGATACTGACATTAATCACCTCATACGCGACTGATAGCAATATACAGAATTTGTCAGAATAAGCAAATCATTTATTAAAAAAAATAATTTATACCTTTGAGCACCGGATTCCAAAAATCCTGTGCCTATGCATTATTCCCCAAGCAGAAAATCGATTATGTTCATTCTGATAATCCCGTTCCTGTCACTGCCCCAGATTTTATCCATGCTCAGAACCATCTTTTTGTAATTATCGCCGATCTTCTCAAGCGATCCGAACTCTCTGTCCTCTGTTTCTTTAGAGCTCAAAAGATAACAGACCTGGATGTAAACTTTTTCTGAATTCTTTTCCGCAATAAAATCAACTTCAAGATTATCCAGCTTACCGAAAGTTAACGAATAACCCCGTCGGATCAATTCGAGATATACTGTGTTCTCGAGAAGTTTTGAAATATCATCCTGCCTGTATTTTAAAAGTGAATGCCTGATCCCCGAATCATTAAAATAGTATTTATCATAAAGCTCAAGATGCCTTTTACCTTTAATATCGTACCTTTCCGCTTTATTGATCAAAAAGGCCTCCTGAATATAGGAAATGTAATTCTGAACTGTCTGAACACCTGAGCTTATGTTCTGCGACTTGAGGTAATCGCTTATCTTTTTAGCCGTAGTTATACTGCCGCTGTTGTCAAAAATAAATTTTGTTATCCTTTCAAGAAGCGAAACATCCCTTACCTGGTATCTCTGAACTATGTCTTTTAAAAGGATAGTATTAAAGATCGATTCGATGTACTGAAAAACGATTTCGTCCTCCAGCTTAAGAAAATGTATGCCCGGAAGGCCTCCGTACTTAAGATACAGCCCGAATTCCTTCTCATTCTGCTCTTCATTTTTAACATGCCTGAACTGAAGAAATTCTTTGAAGCTTAATGGATGCATCGGAATTACAATATATCTGCCCGTAAGTAAAGTGGCCAGTTCATCGGACATCATTCTTGAGTTAGATCCTGTCAAAAAAATGTCAGCCGCACCTTCGGCAAGGAGTGAGTTTATCGCTTTTTCCCAGCCGGCTATTTCCTGCACTTCATCTATGAAAAGGTATTTAGCATTTTTATTTTTCGGGAGAGTCTTTTTGATATAACTATACAGCGTCTTATAGTCCTTAACAAAATCGAACTCCATGAGCTCTTTACTTATATAAATTATATCGCTTTTATTAACACCGCTTTTCTCCAGCTTATCGATCAGCATTTTCATTAATGTGCTTTTGCCGCTTCTTCTCATACCGGAAATGATCTTTACGACCGGCTTGCTTATGAAGGGTTCGATATTATTCAGATAACTTTCTCTTATAAACATGGGTCCTCCAAAAGTTTAAGTTGTACAAGAAACTTATCAAATATAATCAATAAGTTTAACTTATACAAGAAACTTTTCGTGTTTTTGCCAAAAGTTTAACTTATACTGTAATCTTTTTGGAATCAAGATAATACTGATAATTGCCTTCATAGACCTTTATGTGCCCGTGATCGACTTCGAAAACTCTGTTGATGAGTTCTTTTAGAAAATATCTGTCGTGGCTGACGAGCAGGATCGTTCCCTCGTACCGTTTGAGCGCATCCAAAAGTACGGCTCTGGACTTTATATCGAGGTGGTTGGTAGGCTCGTCGAGGATAAGGCAGTTGTGGGGCGTGGAAAGAAGGTAAGAAAGTATAACTCTGGCCTTTTCGCCGCCGGACAGCAGTTTGATCTTTTTGTAAACTTCATCATTCCTGAAGAGGAATGAGGCTAGAAGATTTCTGACCGCTGGCTCGGTGAGCTGAGGAAGTTTTGCCTGTACTGTTTCAAGTACCGTGGATTCCGGATCGAGCTGTTCCAATGTGAACTGTCCGAAATATCCTATCGAGATGCTCGGTCCTATTATGGCTTCGCCTTCGGTCGCCGGGGTCTGACCGCTTATTACTTTAAGGAATGTGGTTTTTCCCGCACCGTTCACTCCGACCACCGCTATCCTGTTCTGTCTTTCGACCATGGCTGTTAGTCCCGAAAAAACAGGCTTTTGCTTTCCTCCGGAATCGGTCCAGCTCTTGCCGAGGTTTTTTATGGAGATCACATCGTTCCCTCCGCGTGGTATCTGCGGAAGTTCGATGCTTATTTCATATTCTTCCGGCACAAGTTCCACCCTTTCGATCTTATCTATTTTTTTTACTCTGGACTGAACCTGCGCGGCATGACTTGCCCTCGCTTTGAATCTCGCTATGAACTCCTCCTCTTTTTTCAGCATGCTCTGCTGACGCGTGAATTCAGCCTCGTTATTCCTCAACAAAATTGCTTTTTCCCTTTCGTAGTAATCATAATTGCCGCTGAAGGATGTTATCTTGCCGTTAGAAATTTCGACGATCTTTTTTACTATCCCGTTCATGAATTCCCTGTCGTGCGTGGTCATCAAAAATGCGCCTTTAAAATTCATAAGCCAGTTCTCAAGCCAGATTATCGTTTCCATATCGAGATAGTTGGTAGGCTCGTCCATAAGTATAAGGTCGGGTTTGACGATAAGTACTTTTGCAAGCGCGATACGCATCTTCCACCCGCCGGAAAAATCCTCTGTAGGTTTACCGTGATCATCAGGCGTGATCCCCAGACCGGTAAGTATCTCCTGCGCCTCCGATTCTATTTCATAACCTCCCATAGCTTCATATTCAGCCTGATCGTCACCCATTTTTTCAAGTATCTTCATCATTTCGTCCGGGTCGAGGCCGGGGTCTTCAAGTTTTTTATGGTAAGCGTGAAGCTTTTCCGAAAGTTCCTTTATCCTCACATTGCCTGATATGACTTCCTCTAAGGCGGTGCTGCCCGACATCTCATCGATGCTCTGCGAAAAATATGCGATCCTGATATTATTCTGAATGCTTATAGTTCCGTCATCAGCCTTTGTTTCGCCTGTGATCAGCCTGAATAGAGTGGTCTTGCCCGTTCCGTTAGCACCTACAAGCCCTATCTTCTCCCCCTCATATACCTGAAAGCCCGCACTCTCAAAAAGTGTTACGCCGCTTACTGTCTTTTTTAAATTCGATACGCTGATCATTTCTTTCCATTCCGTTTTTTAGCGGTGCAAATTTAAGAAATTATTTTGGAAATTCATAAACTTTTTATGTAAATTTAGGGCTGAAAAATTATGGAGCCTGAAATGAAGAAAGATTTTACAGCGCAGATACTTGAAGGGATACCCGACATACTTCCCCAAGTCCGGCCTTACGACAAAACTATCAACCACGCGCCGAAAAGGAAAGATATTCTTAGCAAAGACGAGAAGAAGCTCGCTTTGAAGAACGCTCTGAGATATTTTGATAAAAAACATCATAAGGCCCTTGCGCCGGAATTTTTGGAAGAGCTCAGGACATACGGCCGTATATATATGTACCGTTTGAGGCCGGAATATAAGATCTACGCCCGTTCGATAGACGAATTCCCGCACAGGTCTAAACAGGCTGCGGCAATTATGCTCATGCTTTCAAATAACCTTGATTATGCGGTCGCTCAGCATCCTCACGAACTGATAACCTACGGAGGGAACGGGGCTGTTTTTCAGAACTGGGCGCAATACAGGCTGACGATGAAATACCTTGCCGAGATGACCGATGAGCAGACACTTGTAATGTATTCCGGGCATCCGATGGGGCTTTTCCCGTCCCACAAGGACGCACCGAGGGTCGTTGTGACCAACGGAATGGTGATCCCGAACTACTCCAAGCCTGACGACTGGGAAAAATTCAACGCGCTCGGAGTGAGCCAGTACGGACAGATGACCGCCGGATCTTTTATGTATATCGGCCCTCAGGGTATCGTCCACGGCACCACCATCACTGTGCTCAACGCAGGCAGGAAGATCGGAAAATCGGGACTCGGCGGGAAGATGTTCGTGTCGTCGGGTCTGGGCGGAATGAGCGGAGCGCAGGCGAAAGCGGCAGTTATAGCCGGAGCGATCGGAGTGATAGCCGAGATCAACCCCAAGGCCGTTCACACGAGGCACTCTCAGGGCTGGGTTGACGAGGTTTATGACGATCTAGACAAGCTTCTTAAGAGAATTGAGAAGGCGAAAAAAAATAAAGAAGCGGTTTCTCTGGCCTATCAGGGGAATATAGTTGACCTCTGGGAAAAATTCGTAAAAGAAGGAATTAAGGTCGAGCTCGGATCCGACCAGACCTCTCTTCACAATCCGTGGGCCGGAGGCTATTATCCTACCGGTCTGTCATACGAAGAATCGAACAAAATGATGGCTGACGATCCGGTTAAATTCAAAAAGAAAGTTCATGAGAGCCTGAAAAGGCAGGTGGAGGCAATTAATAAGCTTACCGCGAATGGAATGTATTTCTTTGACTACGGCAATGCGTTTTTGCTTGAAGCTTCGAGGGCTGGAGCGGACATAATGAAAGAGGACGGAACATTCAGATATCCTTCCTATGTTCAGGACATTATGGGGCCGATGTGCTTCGACTACGGTTTCGGTCCTTTCAGATGGGTCTGCGCATCTTCTAAGCCGGAGGATCTCGACAAGACGGACCTGATAGCTCTTAAAGTGCTCGAAAAGCTCGCAAAAAAAGCGCCTGCGGAGATAACCCAGCAGATGCAGGACAATATAAGATGGATAAGAGAGGCTAAGAAGAATAAGCTCGTAGTCGGTTCGCAGGCGCGTATCCTCTACGCCGACGCGGAAGGCCGTATCGAAATCGCAAAGGCCTTCAACAGCGCGATCCGGAAGGGCGAAATTTCTGCGCCGGTCGTGCTCGGCAGGGACCATCATGATGTCTCGGGCACAGATTCGCCCTACAGGGAAACATCGAACATCTATGACGGATCGCGCTTCACCGCCGATATGGCTATTCAGAACGTGATAGGCGACTCTTTTAGAGGCGCGACCTGGGTCTCTATCCATAACGGCGGCGGTGTCGGCTGGGGTGAAGTTATCAACGGCGGCTTCGGAATGGTCTTAGACGGCTCGAAGGATTCTGAAAGAAGACTGAAATCCATGCTGTTCTGGGATGTCAACAACGGAATATCCAGACGAAGCTGGGCAAGAAATGAAGGAGCCGTCTTCGCGATCAAACGCGCTATGGAAGCCAACCCGGACCTCAAGGTCACTCTGCCCAACTTTGCCGACGATGACCTTATTGACGCTTTGATCAAATAGCTCGGATAAAAAAAATGCCCGCAGACGCGGGCATTTTTTTTAGTACTCCAGAAAGCCTTTCATTGCCTCTTTCATCCACCAGTGGTCATTTACTCCTGTCGTCTCTCTTGCAGAGTGCATAGCGAGAAGCGCATTGCCCACATCCACCGTTCTGATTCCCAAATTAGACGCGATCATAGAACCTATCGTTCCTCCGCCCCTCACATCTGCCCTGTTCACGAATTTCTGGTACGGAATATTCTTCTTTTGGCAGATCATTTCGAACACGGCAGATGACTCTGTAGTTGTGGCATAACTTGTGTTGGCATTTATCTTTATTACGGGGCCTTTATTCATAAAAACTTTATTCAGGCTGTCGAATTTTCCCGAATAGTTGGGATGAACAGCGTGCGCCCCGTCCGCGCTTACATAGTATGAATTGGCGAGAGCTCTAAGGTAATCCTCTCTAACGCATCCTGAAAGCCTTTCCAGAATGTCTTCCGTAAATGAGGATTTTCCGCCGTTGGAGGTTGACGAACCCACTTCCTCGTTATCGTAAAGAGCCGCAATTATTGTAGCTTCAGATCTGCCTGAGTCAAGCAGAGCCGCAATCGAAGCGTGTACCATAGCCTTATTATCCAGCCCCCTGCTGACCACGAATTCATCCGCGTATCCGCATATTCCGCCTTTCTGGACGGGATAAAGCTCCAGGTCGTAATTGATTATATCGCCTTCTTTCACCTGCAGTATATACGCGATCATGTTTTTTATGTATTCGTCGCCTAGAGGTTTATCGGACAGGCCTGTTACGGGAACAAGATTCTCCTGAGGATTGAGCTTAAATGACTCATTTACATCCCTGTTGTAGTGGATTGCCAGCTGAGGAATGATTAGAACAGGTTTCTCAAGATCGACAAGCACAATCTTATAGCTTTTTTTATCTTTAACCACGACCTTACCCGCCAGAGAAAGCTCTCTGTCAAGCCAGCTTGAATATATCGGGCCGCCGTAGACTTCGGTAGAAAGCTGAATGTAATTTTCTTTTACGAAGACCGCTTTCGGTTTGAGTTTAAATGACGGGGAATCCGTGTGCGATCCTATTATCCTGAAACCCGAGTTCTTCGGCTCTTTTCCGCCTATGATCCCGGCTATTAAAGCGGATTCATTTCTGACAACATAGAATTTATCTCCCTTCACAAGCTTCCAGGCGTCCTTTTCGCACATTCTCTTAAATCCTGCGTTTTTTAACATTTTTTCCGCAGAAGCCGCGCAGTGGGAAGGTGTCGGGGACGCGTCAATAAACCCGATAAGTTCTTTAGCGAACTTCTTCATTTCATTTTTACTCATCACTCAGCCTTATATTATTTTAACATTAACATTTTATTGACTAACATTTTCCCGCTCTTTGTTGATAAAGAATAATAATATACTCCAGAGGTAAGATCTGCTCCTCTGAATTCGGCCGTATGGCTGCCTTTCCTGTACAACCCTCCCGCTACCACAGCTATCTCGGCTCCGGAGACATCAAGAACCGCAAGTCTGATATCCTCATCATGATCAAGAGTGAAACTGATCTTTGTGACAGGATTGAACGGGTTGGGATAATTCTGCTCAAGTACAATTCCTTCAGGAATAATATCACCATCTATCATAACTGAATCTTTTACAAGCTGAACATTTACTTCGGCCGCCTCTTTAAAAACACCTGTGTTGTCTGTGACAACAATATTGTTTATCGTCTGTGAAATGTATCCCGTCGCGGAAACGGTCATTGAATATGTCCCCGGCTTTAAGATCCTGTAATAGTCCCCGCGGTCAGGATCGGTAAAATATATTTTATTTATTCCTGTTATCTTAATTTCGGCTTCCAGCGGTTCGTCTGTGACTGAGTCGGTCACGATGCCGTAAATCCCCCTATGCGCAGACATCAAATACCAGAACATTGATTCCCTGTTATCAGCCCAGAAACCCGGTATGTATGAGTAGTTAGGCCATTTCGTATTGCTGATCTCCAGGGTGATGTCTAAGCAGTTGTGATACCGGTAATTCCAGTCCTGCATACCTCCCGTTATCTGATACCATTGACTGCCGTTTGTAATGCCGCTGGTAAATGAACCGTTGAACATCGGAGTATTCCTGACTGAATAGTTGTAGGCCAGCCAGGTAACATGAGGATCATCTGGACAGGCCGCATAAGAATAGTTAGGCACTCCAAAATCTATATCGTAAAGATAATTCGCGACAAGTGCGCCGCCGTGAAAATTCGTTGACATGACAAAATTATGTTCTTTTGTCCAACTTATCACAGCCGCTATTTCAGGGAGCATAGTGCCGCTAACGCTGTCGGCATCGTAATATGTCCCTTCCGGGAAATTCCTGTTCAGGTCATAGCCGTTCGCGTTGTATCTGCTTACATTCGCGTTACCGTCCGGGTTCATAAGCGGCATGAAATACATTTCGGTGTTATTAACGAGAAATTTCATTGTATCGTTCTCGGCCTGATACCCTTTAAGAATGTTCTCAATCATGAACAGGCACATTTCCATTCCGGTGACCTCATCTCCGTGAATCGTGGAAACATATTTCACCTCCGGTTCGTGCTCTTCAGTATCGACATTATCAGATATCTTCAGTACCCAAAGCGGCCTTCCCTGCACCGAAGTCCCTATCTGCAGCCGTCTGCAAATCTCCGGGTACCTGTTTTGCCATATCAGCATAGAGTCGCCTATTGAAATATTACTCCGGTAGCCGGCCTTCGAGATTTCAAGCGGAGTCCACTTCGCAGACATTCCGCGGCTTTCGATCAGGTCATACTGCTCTTGAGTAACATATACGGTAACTTTTCCGTCAAGAGGAATCCCGCCGTTGCCGAAGCTCGTGCGGTCTATGTCTATATTGTTCTGCTGAAGAAATCTCATATCTCCAGTACTTCCTATCTTTACTTCAGCATAATTGAATTTATTCTCGGATCCGAAAAGTGAAAAAGATATGATAAATGTCAGAAAAACAACTGCTCTCAACATACGCACTCCTTAAAGCTGTCTCAAAGCGTCCACGAGGACGGTTTTTGAATTGGTTTTCTCATCTCTTTTTTTGATTATTTTTGCGGGTGCGCCGGCAACCACCATTTCATCCGGAACATCGGCCGTTACGACAGCTCCGGCCGCTATGACGGCATTGTTCCCGACTTTTACGCCTTCCAGAACTACGGCATTAGCTCCGATCATCACATTGTCTCCTATTACTACAGGCTGAGCGGAAGGCGGCTCGATGACCCCTGCAAGAACGGCTCCCGCGCCTATGTGGCAGTGCTTTCCGATAATGACCCTTCCTCCGACAACAACATTCATATCTATCATAGTGCTTTCGCCTATCACCGCTCCTAAATTCACAACTGCTCCCATCATGATCACGCAGTTGTCTCCTATCTCGACGGTTTCCCTTATGTACGCACCCGGTTCTATCCTGCAGTTAAGCCTTTTTGTATCCAGAAGAGGTATAGCCGAATTCCTTCTGTCACTTTTAATTATAATATCGTCTATCAAAGAGCCGGAGGAGATCAATATCGCCTCGACATCCTTCCAGTCCCCGAACACAGTTCCGAATTCCGAGCTGCCGAAAAATTTTGTTCTCGAAAAATCAATACCGTCAAGCCTCCCTTTAATAAAAACCTCGACCGGTGTCGTTTTCTTTGAATTCGCGATCATATCGATAAGCGCCTGAGTATCCATAAAAAGTCCTGATTAACTTTAATCACATCTCATTAATATCACGAATTTTTCATGTTTTGGCAATCAAAATTATTAAGACGGAATGATAACAAAACCGGCCTATTTGATTTCCGCTCTATAGGGAAGCATCATGAATATCTTTTCGTCGGAGGATAAAAGATTATAGATCTCGCTGTTCCTCAGCTTCTCTACGGCCTCAATGTCGAGTTTATTCGCGATCATGCCCAATGCCGATTCCCTTATAGAGAACTCGCTGTGTTTTGAGAATACCCTGACATAATCACCGCCTGACGCGTCCACCCCCGACAGTTTTGCCGCGTATCTAACGGCATCCGAAAGATCACCGATCTCGTCAACAAGCCCGAGTTCAAGCGCATCCTCGCCGGCCCACACTCTGCCTTCGGCTATTTTGTCTATTTCTTCAAAAGTCTTTTTTCTTGCCTGAGCTACTTTCTCAACGAATCCTTTGTAGAAGCCGTCTATATGCATCTGCATGAAGGAAGTTTCGTCTTCCGTCAAATCTTTGAACCATGACTGAGCGGCGAATTTGTTCTTTCTGATCTTCTGCGTGTTTATTCCTATCTTTGAAAAAAGACTTTCGACTGACGGTACAAGCCCGAACACTCCGATCGATCCTGTAAGTGTTGATCTGTCAGCGAATATCCTGTCCCCGTAACATGATATCCAGTATCCTCCGGATGCCGCCATGCTTCCCATTGAGATTATCACGGGTTTTTTATTCTCTTCCTGCGCCAGCTTCAGTTCTGTCAGCATCAAATCGGAAGCGAGTCCGCTTCCTCCTCCCGAATCAACCCTGAGAACAATAGCTTTCACATATCTATCTTTTCTCGCCTTCCTTATAAGCTCAACGGTCGTGTCGCTCCCCATCACTTCTCCTGACAGGAAACCGTCGCCAGAACTCTTGCCGGTCATGATCGAACCTGTTGCGTAAACTATAGCGACCTTTTTATCCATGATCGCCTCCCATCTCGGGCTTTCTTCTTTTAACGCAAAATATTGCTTTGAACTTACTATACTGATCTTACCGCCTTCCGCTTTTTTGACAGCCTTCTCCAGCCTGTCTTCTATCATCAGTTCATCAACAAGCCTGTTATCCAGAGCGCTTTTTCCCGTAAAATACGGAATTCTGTCCATAAGAGAATTAAGCTCCTCGACTGACATATTTCTGCCTGACGCGATCGAAATTTTGAAAAGGTCGTCAAGCCTGGTAAGGAATTTTTCCGTCTGTTCAAGATTTTCTTCGCTTGCCTGCTCCTGAGTAAAAGGCTCGACGGCGCTTTTAAATTTCCCGTGCCTTATAGCCTGCATCTTCACACCAAGCTTATCGAGAATGCCTTTGAAGAACATCAGCTCCGCGCCGAGACCTTCCAAAGACAGGTCTCCTTCAGGATACATATATATCATATCCGACACTGAGATCAGATAATAATTTGACTGTGAAGCTGATACGAAGTATGAATATATTTTTTTTCCCGACGCTCTGAGATCCTCAAGCGCGTTCCTTACCTCTTCCCTGTTCGAGAATGACATAGTGTAGTTTTTGCTTTTAATAAGAACGCCTGCAGCTTCTTTATCATCCTTTATTCTGTTGATCCGGTTTATCAGCCCTCTAACGCTTTTCGCTTTACCCCCGAATATATTCGCAAGAAATCCGGTCGGTATTTCTTCCTTATAATCGCCCTCAAGTTCGATCTCGATAAGCTTTGAATTTTTATTTTTAAAGAACGAAGGCGGGGCAATGTTACCAGCCTCAATAAAGTTAATATACCTGTTTGAATTCTCGAATTTTTGCGATCTGGCGCCGACTGTGGTATTGTCCAGAGAGAAAGAAAAACCTATTTCATAAACAGGATCGAAACCGCTGTTGTTAATCTGAGCGGTATAGCCGCCGCTTAAGTTTATTCCCTTTATGATCTCTGTTCCAAGGCTCAGCGTGTAGAATGAATCCTCTATCTTATGCCTTTGGTAAGATATATCTCCTTCGAGCGTCAGCCTGTTGTTTCCGAACGGCCTTAACGCCAGCCCGAAATTATTGGTAATTATCCTGTCGTTGCTTTGAAAAACATTCTTAAAATCGCAGGCGACTGAAAAATATCTGACAGGCCTGACCGTCAGGGACAGATCCGCCTCAGGATCTGACTGACTGCCGGAGAACCATCTTATCGCGCTTCCCGTATAATATCCCGGTACGACTTCAGAGCCGGATGCAAAAACATACGATTCATCTCCATCAGAATTTTTATAATATGAGAATCCGACAGTTTTGATATGGAGACCGAACCCTAATCCCTCTTCCACATCGCCGTTATACTCATTTAACGCGAAAAACCTTACTCCCGGCTCATAGCCCAGAAGCGAAGGGTTAAGGAACATTTTTAAACCGCTTTGTTCAGAAGCCATTCCTCTGAAGCCAATATCCTGAGCGAACAGGCACATTAAGACAGTCATGACCGTCAGAATTATTTTTTTCATTCTATTACCTCATTATTTGATATAATATTTACGAAGGAGACATTCTTAATTTCGATCTCTTTGTCCGTGCCGGTTCTACTGTAAATATCCCCGTCGAGTTCAATGTGCGCATTATCAGGCAAAGTGAGCCTGTACGACAGTGCCGACTTTGTTTTGTAGTTTTTAGGATCCAAAAATACTTTCAGTACACTCGATATATCGCCCGGCAGGCTCCCTTTACATATGTAAAAATACTTCAGCTCAGGCTCGGCGTTGTTCTCTTTAAGAAATCTGAATTTTGACATGTATGCTTTAGTGTTAATAAAAAACCCCGCGAAAATTTCTTCTTCCACTTCACCGGAAAATAACGCTTTGACGCCTGAATATCGGGGCATAAGTCTGACTGTGTCTAGAAAGTAACCCGTCACAGAATTCGTTTTTCTGTTCTTCAGCACAAAAGAAGGAAAACCGATACTGCAGTTAAAAAACACCCTGTCACTGTTGATAATCCCATAGCTGATCTTTTCCGAACGGCCCTGTTTTATTATTTCTGCCGCCTTTCTTAAATTTTTGGTCAGCCCGAGCGATCTTATCATATTGTTCCCGGTTCCCATTGGTATGATGCCGAGCCTGATCTTTTTCTGAAGTGAATTATCGTGAATGTACTGAAGACAGGCATTGACCGTGCCGTCCCCGCCGGCGGCGGCGAGAATGTCTCCATCCGAAACAATTCCCGGATCGAGGTCAGCACCGGGTCTTCCGCCTGAGATAATAGTGAAGATCATTCTGATTTGACTGCCTGAATGCTCAAATTCGCGTTGAAGAACTTTTACCTTTTCTTCCGAATAGCTGCCCGAATATTTATTTGTTGCGATGTATATCATGGCGAGTAATATAATTCATTCTCGGATTTTATGAAATAAAAAAAGGGAAGTCACCTTCCCTTTTCATTACCTGATGAAAAACGCTTATTTTTTCTTTGAAGCAAGAATTTTATACATGCCGGTTCCGCATTTTGCGCATGTTCCTTTAAGAGCCGGTCTTCCGTTTTTCATTTTTACCTGTTTTGCGTTTTTGAACTCGCTTTTAGCTCTGCATTTTACACAGTAGCCCATTTCTTTTTTTTCTGCCATTTTCCTCTCCTTTTTTTTGTTTTCCTTTTCTTTTCCTCACAACTTAGCCTTGATACAAGCAATCTAAATACTGCAATTTCGTTTGTCAAGTAAAAAAATCGTTTTTTTTTCACGCTTATTTTATAGCTTAAAACGGAAAAATTAATCAGGCACACAGGCATTTTTATATGTATTTTAGCCTCAAAATCAACAAAAATCACTCGATGAAATTATTAAGAATTAATCACAGAAAATTCACAAAATCTGATAAATTTTTTTTATTTTTTTATTTTTGTTAACAACCTGTTAATAACTTTTTTAAAAATTAAAG
>CAZYNH010000005.1:0-157683 GCA_964648295.1 uncultured Bacteroidia bacterium
GAGGCAACGAATTTCCTAATTTTATTTTTGGTTACATTAATTATGAGTCAACTCGCTGTGTTTTTACATACCTTTCGTGCTTGACTTTTGAAAGGCATTTTATTATATTTGTTACCCATTAATTTGAATCAGGAATGGAGTAAAATCAGATGTCTGGAAGGTCGAAAAAATATCAGGACGAAAAAATTGAGGAACCCGAGATCGCGGATAACTGTACAGATACAGAAGAATGCGAAGTTAAAGAAGAGGATATTACTGCCGGGAACTCAACGGAAATCAATGCTCTGAATGAAAAGGTATCGTCTCTTGAAAAAGAGATCTTCGAATACCGCGACAAACTTGTGAGAAAAGTGGCCGAGTTCGACAATTACAGAAAAAGAACATCAGAGGAATTCTTAAGGCTGGTGAATACGGCCGGAGAGGATTTAATAATCAGACTTCTGCCTGTTATCGACGATATTGAAAGATTTCAGAAGAATTATACAGAAAAAACAAACGCCGCCGACCTTAAGAAAGGCGTTGATCTTATTTTTGAAAAACTGAACACAGTGCTTAAAAACGCCGGTCTATCTGAGATCGAGGCAGTTAATACTCCTTTCGATCCTGAAATACATGACGCTCTCTTAATGGTGGAAAAAGAAGGGGCGGAATCTAACACGGTTGTAGATCAGCATGAAAAAGGTTACAGGCTCAATGATAAAGTTATAAGACACTCGAAAGTTATAGTAGCAAAATAGGATGTGCCTAACATGAGTAAAAGAGATTATTACGAAATACTCGGAATTGAAAAGAACGCCTCGAAAGAGGATATAAAAAAGGCCTATAAGAAGCTTGCTTTAAAATTCCACCCCGACAGGAACAAGGGTGATAAAGATTCAGAGGAAAAATTCAAGGAAGTGGGCGAAGCATACTCCGTTCTGTCCGATGACAATAAAAGGGCCAAATATGACAGATTCGGCCACGAGGGCGTAAGAGGCTCGTCCGGAGGAGGAGGATTCGACTTCGGCGGTTTTAATTTCGGGGACGCCGAATCTATTTTCGAGCAGTTCTTCGGCGGAGGATTCGGAGGATCGCGAGGGAGAGGAAGCTCTTCGGGTTCAAGGAAAGGCAGCGATATACAGATATCGATAAAACTTACTCTGGAAGAGATATCGAAAGAAACTGTCAAAAAGATCAAGTATAATAAATTCGTAAAATGTACGAACTGCAACGGTTCCGGCGCAAAGAATATTTCATCCGTAACTAAATGCGGAACATGCGGCGGCACCGGAGAGATAAGGACCGTCCAGCGTTCCATCCTCGGCCAATTCGTGAATGTATCCCAGTGCCACAACTGCGACGGGCTCGGGGAAATAATTCTGGAAAAATGCCCCTTATGCTCAGGCGACGGCCGGATTAGAGAAGATAAAACTGTATCCGTTACAATTCCTCCGGGTGTAAGTGAAGGCCAGTACCTCACAATGTCCGGCGAGGGTAACGCGGGTAAAAGAGGCGGCCAGAACGGCGACCTGATAGTTATCATTCAGGAAAAGGAACATAAATTTTTCCACAGGGACAGAGAGAATCTCTTTTATGACCTCCAGTTGAGTGTAACTCAGGCTGCGTTAGGGGCCGATATCGAAGTTCCTGTGATAGAGGGTAAAGTAAAATTGAAAGTACCTTCCGGTACACAGTCCGGTAAGAAACTTCTTTTGAAGGGAAAGGGACTTCCAGTCCTTAACGGATACGGTCAGGGCGACCTTATAGTCAGAATAAATGTCTGGATACCTACCAGGCTTTCAAAAAAAGCAAAAGAGCTGTTCGAAACTCTGGACGGACTTGACGAGCTGAAACCGAAAAGCGCTGAAAAAGGCTTTTTCGAAAAAATTAAAGACAGTTTTTTTTAATGAATAACCGGGAAAAAGATAAAAGTACCGATCTCTACAGACGAACTTATTACGGCTCACTGTTACTTCTTTTCATTGTTTTTACCGTTTTCCTTATCAGGACATCTGTCATCTCTGTCCCGAAACTTTACGGAGACGATGCCGGTGATACGAAAAATCCTGAAGTACCGCTAATTACTGAGACAAAATTCAACGGAACACAAGAGGATACCGTAGCTGATAATACGGAAACAGTTCATCAAAAAAATATAATTAATGATTTGACTGTGCAGGAAAAACTTGTTAATATAAACAGCGCATCCGCGGGCGAACTTTGCACCATCAAGGGTATAGGGCCGAAAACCGCCGAGGCGATAGTGAAATACCGTGAGGAGAACGGGACTTTCAAGAATAAAGAGGATCTCATGAAAGTCAAGGGCATCGGGAAAAAGAAATTCTCCGATATTGCTGAAAAAATTGTTTTATAAATAAAATGGAGTCATGAAATGCGTTTCAGATCTAAAAAAGGCGGTGTGGTTCTAAAAATTGTTGCCGTTATCGCATTTATCCTTCTGGTTATGTCAATAGAAGTCCCCAGAAGAATGTGGAATGATCAGGCTGAAAGAAAAGAACTTGCCAGAAAAAGAATGATGGAAATGGCTGACTGCCAGATCCTTTATATGCAGGAAAAAGGCTCGTTCAGCAAGAACCTCAAAGAAGTCTTCGACTTCGCAATGGGTTTTAACAATTTAAAGCTTAACGCTCCGGACATTGATATCGAAGTCCTTGATATTGACTCGACAAGGGTCAGGCTTTCATTTACTCAGGTCAAACATTTCAGCGATCTTAATGTTCTTGTCAATGGCACAAAAGAACCTGAAAACATCGAGGACAAAGCGAAGTTCATAGAATATCTGGCCAGCATCGGATGTCCTACCCCGGACATAGTTATGGAATCAGACGCTGAAGAGATCGATATTCTCTTAAAAAACAACCCGAGAAAAGATTTTTACAGATCGCTCAAAGAGAAATACTATAAATCATCCGAGAATAAAACCGAGTTTTTGTATAATGCGGGAAAATCTGCCACTGTCGAACTTAAACTTAGAAATCCCAAACTGAATCTGAGATCGCAGAAGATCACCATATCGAGCCCCTACAATATTCAGGCTGTTGCGAACTACAAAGGGAAAAAAGAGATATTCTGGGATTTTGTTTCAAGAGATAAGATAATGATCGAAGTCCAGAAAGACCCTACGCTGGTCGAGCAGAATGTCAATATGGCTAAATATGTTTTCTCGGATATCGAGGAAGACAAAACCCCTTATCTGTGCCCAAGTACACTTGACCCTTTCAGCGTTAATTTCAATCTAAGCGCTCAGGTAGGCATGTCGGTAACATTTTTCAATAAACAGAGTAAAAAACTGGGAAATCTCACTAAAGATAAAGAAATCATTGATCTGAAAGACAACACAACCGTACAGAATTATTTTCTTAACATAGTCAAACTGAAGACAGAAAGAAAAGTCACTGATCTTGTAAGAGAATATGAGATGGACGGAGATTCGACCTATTCATCAGATAACGCAAAAAAAGAATTGTTCATAAAATTCTTTACCGAACAGATGAGAGAACTTGTAGCAAAAGATCATCTGACAGACGAGTTAAAGAGATCGATCGATTCGCCTGATCCTCAAAGCGGGAAAAGTTTTTCTGAAAAAGAAAGATTCAGGATTCTTTTTGAGGCCAACCCCGGATCAGATGCTGCAGAAGAGATCAAAAAAGAGACCAATCAGAAGCTGCTTGAGGATATCGCGTTTTTCTATAACACTCAGGTGATCAAGATAGATACAGTAAGCGTAAGGATCGAGTCCCCTATAAATGCGAACAGCGTGTTCAAAGGTTATGAGAGGAATTTCTTCCAGAATAAATTCCTGTTCGGAATTGATGACGATGAAAATGCCGGTTATGTTGATAACGGTTCACCCAGCTGGAGAACAGAATAAGGGAGGATACAAATGTATTACGACCTGATCATCCACCCTTCAAGGATAGAACTCATCCAGAGGGTGTTTTCTCCTGAAAACAATAAATTCAGGGAAAAGAAGATATCTTCCGCGGATCTTGATTTTAAATTCGATACTGAAGTTGTAGAAAGCGGAAGGCATTATACTTCACTCAGATCATCACTGAAAAATCTTCTCGACCCTTTCAGAAAAGAACTTTCTGTGCTTAATATTGTCGTGCTGCCCTCTTTCGTCAGTTTCAGGGCTTTGGAGTCGAACACATCCATGAGCGATATGGATTTTTATGTTAACTGGGAAGCTTCAAAGGCAGCTACAGACAACCCGGACAGGTATAATTACGGGACATTACATGACCCTTCGCGAAACATTCTGATAATCGCTCTGATGAGGAAAAGCGTCCGGGATTATTTTAACGGCATCATGAAAGATATTTATCAGGATGGCCTTGAGTTTAAGGTAGGATGCAGATACTCTCTTTCAGGCGAAAGGACTGAGTTTATCCATATAGAAAAACAGATAATCGACAATTACTCTTTTGAGCCTGAGATCGTAGAAAGTTCCGTGAAAAAAAAATCGGTCTTCATCAGCCTGGCGTTTCTTTTTATGACAGCAGTGCTTGCGGCTTTTTATTATATGAACCCGTCTCAGTTCAACGATCTCACCGGTTTCTGGGGAAAATATGTCCTGAGGAACATAATATCAGAGGATGTGCCTGCCGTACCTGAAGAAACTCAGGAGATAGCAGAAGTCCGGGAAGAGCAGCCTGCTGTACAGGAGCCTGAAATTCCTGCGGAAGCAACTGAAAGTCCTGTTATCCTTGAGCCTGCTGTAGCAGAACCCGCTCCTGTAAAAGAAACGGTTCCTGTAAAAGAAGCAGTTACTGAAATACCGGTAAAGCAGGAAGTACAACCTCCACCGGCTCCGCCCCCGGTTAAAAAAGCAGTCGTACCCACACCCAAACCCGTAAAAGCCGAGGAAAAAGCTGTTTTGGCGGAAACGCCCGTTTTCTGGGACCTTGTCACGGAGATGATAAAACTTGAAGCAGATTCTGTAGTCTTTGTAAATAACACCGGTTTAAGTGTCTATTCAACTAATCCCGGTATACTAAAAAAGGCAAAAGACCTTGATCCTGAAAAGATATATACGATTACAGAGAAAGATGATCACATTGTGTTCTCTGACGACTCTTTCGTTTTCACAAATTCAAGGCTGAGATCCAATTACAACAAATTCGTTCAGATCAAAGACAGTTATAATATTGAACCGATAAAATACCACAAGAACATTTTCAGAATTGAACCTGCCGATATATTCTTCAGTTTTTTTGATTCTATAGCCGACAGTGATATCGGTTTTAAGAAATTTATAGTAACGAACAAAAAGACATACATCATGTTCACGGTGTATTTTGGTTAGAATAACCGGGGGAAAACTGAAAGGCCGGCAGGTCTTTTCTTCTTCCGATAAAAGCCTGAGACCAACAACTTCTTTTTTCAGAGAATGGCTGTTCAATGTGCTTGGGAATATCACAGAGATAGAAGATATTACGCTTCTGGATCTGTTCTCGGGAACCGGTATCGTTTCTTTCGAATTTATCTCACGCGGAGCCGCCGGAGCTGTTTGCGTTGACAGGAACAGAGAAATGTGCGCTATGATTAAAAAAAGCATTGCGGCTCTGGGAAATCCCGGCATATCTGTTATTAACTCCGAATGTTCGCAGTATCTTGAGAGAATTAAAAGATCCGGCCGTTTTGGATTCAACACTGTTTTTATCGATGCCCCTTATAGCGATCCTGCACTGAACGGGAAAATCCTGTCTCAGTTATTTTCGATGAAGGAATTTCTGCCGGAAGATATTACGATAATCGTGGAAATGTCAAAATCGTATCAGCCTGAAGAAGACTGCGGTTTCGAGACAGTTAAATCCAGATCCACAGGCAGCACCAGGATGGATATATTGAGAAGAAAAGATGTTTGATATTGCGAAAGAAATAAGAGAATCAAAATATTCATGTATTCCCAGACCAATGGTAAGGCTGATAAACTCTCATGCTGAAGGCAAACTGGATAAGAATGAATTCGCAGATATTGTTCATACCGAAGACTGGATCGAAGAAAAACTAATATCCGCATTGAGGAATGAAAAAGTCTCGGAAGTAGTATCGGTTGAAGATGCGATTAACAGGATCGGTATTGAATCCTGTTCTTTCACGCTCATGAATCTGCTTATATCCAATCTCGCGGCAACAAACGGGCGTAAACCGCCGTCCGATCTGGTTGAGATGCAGATATTTACAGCGGCCGCCTCTTATTTTTTTGCAAAAAAAACTTCTGTTGAAAGGCCGGAAAGAGCATACATATCCGGACTTTTGTCTAACATCAGTTATTTCTATATGTCCGCTCACCATCCAGAGGAGCTGGAAAAGATAACAGAAAAAGAGAACACGCTGATAAAAAGAATGACGCTGGAATGGGAGATATTCGGAATAGACCACTCCGAGATATCATATCTTATACTCGGTAATTCGCGGATCCCGTCCGTTATTTATGAACCTGTGAGGTATCATCACCAGAAAGCTCTTCACAGTTCCGCTGCCGAAGGTATTGATAAGGGCCTGCTTCTTTCCACATTCTTCGGTTCTGCCCTTACCAATATATTTTATGAGGATTTCAGCCTGACATCCGAATTCAGAAAGGATATTAAGAACCTGACGGGGCTTTATGCTGAAGACCTTGATGAAACTGTAGAAGATATAATCGTATTTTTTAAAGAAAAATGCCGCGGGTCCGGCCTGGAAAAGCTTTTTTTTCCAGGTTATTTCAGGATAGTGTCCTGGTTCGATACACATATGGCAATGCTGGGATCAGAGTTCGATCAGACAAGAAAAAAGATAACCGAACTAAATCTGCAGAACAGAAAATACCAGAAAGTTCTTGAAGACAACAGCAGAAAACTCGTGGGTATAGCTATGCAGGATCCCCTTACGGGAGCGTTCAACAGAAGATATCTGAACGAAAAGCTTCAGGATGAATTTCTCAGAGCAAAAAGATACGGACTCGGTTTCACAGTGATCAGCTGCGATATCGACCATTTCAAAAAAATAAACGATACATACGGCCACGGTTACGGCGATACGGTTCTTGAAGAACTTGTAAAGATCATAAGGACGGCTATAAGAAAAACGGATTATATTGCCCGTATCGGAGGTGAGGAGTTTCTGATCGTCTGCCATTCTCCAGGCGGTTCCGGAGGGTATGTGATAGCCGAAAAAATTCGCTTGGCTATTGAAAATTCAGTATTTGAGCATAACGGCGAAACTGTTCCTGTAACAATGAGCTTCGGAGTGGCTGACTATTATCCTGAAGTGAAATCCGCCGAAGAACTGATCAGAATATCTGACGAAAGACTTTATACCGCCAAGAACGCCGGAAGAAACCTCGTGGTTTATAAATAAATACTCTCCTGTATTTTCATATATCTTGATTAATATACCTGAAATAGTTATATTTCACTCTTCGTTAAATAATCTGACAGGCCAAAATGAACATTCTTGTGATAGGCGGCGGTGAGCTTGGAGCCATGATCTCCGAACAGCTGATTTCGGAGGGGCACGCTGTAACGCTTATCGAAAAATCTGAGAAGACCGCAAAGAAACTTAATGATGAGCTTGATGCGCTTGTACTGACCGGAAGCGGCATAGATGTCGCGGTCCTGTCAAAGGCCAATGTCGAGAAAACAGAACTTTTTCTTGCCCTCACGAACGACGATAATGTGAACATTATCTCCTGCAACCTCGTAAAGAGACTTAGCCATTACCGCGCTTATACGATAGCTAAAATCGAGAACTCGTCCCGTTATTTTTCCAATCCGATAATTGATTCAGCTGATTTCGGAATTGACAATATGATCGCTACAAGACAGCTGTCGATCAACAAGATATCCGATCTTATCGCCGAACCGGAGACGATTGAGATCATAAATTTCCACGATAACGACATAAGGATCGTGGGAATACAGGTAACGGACAGTTTTATCGGAGCCGGTAAAACCATGCGGGAAATCGCGCTTCTGGATAAATCCTGGAAGAAAGCAAGGATAATCGCGGTAAACAGAAACAATACCGTAACTATACCGACCGGAAGCGACAGCATATATCCGGGCGACAGGATATTCATAATAGGAAATTCAGAATCGGTTAAAAATGTGATCCAAACCTTTTTCCCGTCCGACACAAAGATCAAAAAGATAATTATTTTCGGCGGAAACAGGATAGGCAGAGAGCTTGCGCGCACGGAATCACTTCTGGGCAGGAAAGTTACGCTGGTAGAAGAGGATGAGGATATCTGTTTAAAACTTTCAGAAGAGCTTGACAATGTTCTGATAATAAACGGCAGCGGAACGAACAGTGCCGTTCTTGACGAGCTAGACATGAAAGATTCCTTCGTAGCCTGCGTGACGGACAGGGACGAACAGAATATAATTTCAGCGGTACTGGCCAAAAGCAAGGGAGCATACAAGGCGGTCTGCAACATAACCAACATAGCTATAAGCCAGATCATTAATGACATACAGGATATTGACTCGGTCTTTTCTACCGAATCGCTCGCTCTGTCGGAAATACTCAACTACTGCCGCAGAGGAGAGATACTGTCAGTCTATCCCATACCCAGCATGAAAGCGGAGACTATGAAAATCAAGATCTCATCAAATCTTGATATCCTTGATAAACCTCTTAAAGAAATAAATATTCCCAAAGGTCTGATAATCGGAGCTATATTACGAGACAAAAAAATAATAATCCCATACGGTAACGACGATATCAGGCTTGATGATTTTGTGATCTGCTTCCTGCTTCCTTCAGCCAAAAAAGCCGCAAAAGAGCTTTTTTCAAAAACTTCCCGGGAATAATCTGCCATGAACTGGAAAGCTGTTTTCAAAATACAGGGCATACTGCTGATTATATTATCATCATCAATGGTACTCCCTCTCATTTTTTCTTTGTACTATAATTCGGGTGATGCAAGAGAATTTATATCCAGTATCATGATCTCGCTGATAACCGGCCTTATTCTCTATTTTATATTCAGACCAGAAACAGACCTGATGCCCCGTGAAGGTTTCGTGGTCGTGACTTTAGCATGGATATCCGCCGCGGTTTTTGGAGCTCTGCCATTTTACTTTTACGGAATCTCAGACGGTAATTTTATTGACTGCTTGTTCGAGACCATGTCAGGTTTTACAACTACAGGATCCTCGATACTGATAGATATTGAAGCATTACCTAAAGGACTTCTTTTCTGGAGAAGTTTCACTCACTGGCTGGGGGGAATGGGAATAATCGTTCTTGCTATTGCTATACTGCCGATGCTTGGATTAAGCTCATCAAAATTATATCAGGCTGAAGTTTCCGGTCCTATGAAGGAAAAATTGAGCCCGAAGGTAAAAGATACTGCAAAAATTCTCTGGTACATCTATTTCGGTATGACATTTATTCTGACCATCCTTCTTATGATAGGAGGAATGGACTTTTTCAACGCGCTCTGCCATACCTTCGGGACACTTGGAACAGGCGGTTTTTCAACTCTCAACAGATCGGTAGCTGGATTTGAAAGTCTTTATATCGAGATCGTTATAATTATTTTCATGTATCTTTCAGGAATTAACTTTTTCCTGCATTTCAGCCTGGTCAGGGGTAGATTTTCTGAATTTTTTACGAACAGAGAGTGGCGCTTTTATACGTTTATACTGATCTCTGCAGGACTGATCATAGCAGCCGATCTTTATTTTTCCGATCTTTCCGGAGGAATTTTAGTTTCTCATCCAGAATTGAGTGACTATAAAAATGATTTCGGACTCTGCTTAAGGCATTCATTTTTTCAGACCGTATCACTCGGAACGGCAACCGGATTCGCATCCGCAAATTTTGATCTCTGGTCCGATTTTTCAAAACTAATACTCATTGCTCTGATGTTCATCGGCGGATGCGCGGGATCTACTTCAGGCGGTATTAAACAGATAAGATTTCTTCTCGTAATAAAATTCATTTTTAATGAGATCAGAAAGCTTACACACCCCAGGGCTTTTTTTTCTGTTAAGCTTGGAGATAAAACATATCAGGATGTTGTTATAAAAAATGTAGTTGCCTTTTTCGTTATCTATCTACTCGCTTTTGGTATGGTTACACTGCTTTTAACTTCTCAAGGCTATGATATAGTAACTTCCTTTTCCGCGTCTGTAGCTACGATCTCAGGTGTAGGCCCGGGTCTTGCCCGTGTGGGTGCCGTAGAGAATTTTGCGTTCTTCAACGATTTCTCAAAGATCCTTCTTACCTTCAACATGCTTCTCGGAAGGCTTGAATTGTACTCGGTTTTGATACTTTTCTACACTATATTCAACCCGAAAAGATTCAGATAACGGAACTTCTTGATATCGGCTCAAAAAGAACTTATCTTTATCAGCAGTGTAGAATGATATAAAAACAGGCTGCAATTGAGAGCGAATAAAGAAAAATACAAAGAATTCTGCAGAAAGAAACAGAATCTGCCCGTTTTTCTGTACGACTGGTGGCTGGATTCAGTCTGCGGAAAAGACGGCTGGGATGTAGCGCTGGTCAGCAGCGACAGTGAGATTATTGCTTTTATGCCTTATTATACAAAAAAAGTGCTCTTTTTCCGCATATCAGCTCTCCCTCGGCTTACCCAGTTCCTGGGGCCTTGGATCAACTATCCTGACGATCTAAAAGATTCGAACAAAGCCGAGTTTGAGAAAAAAATGATGAACGAACTGATCGGGCAACTCCCGCATTTCGATCATTTTGAACAGAATTTTCATTTCTCGCTGAGCAACTGGCTGCCTTTTTACTGGAAAGGTTTCTCTCAGACCACGAGATACACATACATAATAGAAGATCTCAGCCACCCTGAAAAGATATTTCAGGATTTTACTCCTTCAAAGAGGAAGAACATCAAAAAAGCGGCCGAGTCCGTCAGTGTTAAATTCGATCTCGGAGCCGACGAATTCTACGATCACCATCAGAACTCCTTAAAAAAACAGGGCCGAAGCATTTCTTATACAAAAGAACTCTTCAGAAATATTTACGATTCGGCTTACAGAAACAACGCGGGAAAGTCCGTTTATGCGCAAGACGGCAGCGGTAATATTCATTCGGCACTTTTTATTGTCTGGTCAAAATACAGCGCGTATGATCTTATAAGTTCTATCGACCCGGATCATAAAGGCTCAGAATCGGCTTCCCTGCTTGTCTGGGAAATGATCAGATACCTTTCTGGCAAAGCCTACAGATTCGATTTTGAGGGCAGCATGATAGAATCGGTAGAAAGGTCTTTCAGGCAGTTCGGAACGGTACAGAAAGCATATTTCAATATTACAAAATGCAATTCATTTTCTTATAAAATATTCAGATATTTAAGAGAAAACCTCAGAAAATAGAATTTATTCTTTTGTAAATATCACTATAGGTCCGAAGCTTTCCCTTTCAACAAATCCCGCCGATCTGAAATACTCATCGTCAGGATATTCGAACCCCTGCTTTCTGATCTCGCTTATATGCGCCGGGTGGAAAACAATAACTGCGCCATCAGTAATGATATCCTCCGTATCTTTACCCAGTCTCCGTGTTCGGGCAGGCTCTCTGAACCCGTCAATAAGATCTATGCTGTATTTTGTAAAATGATCAGTCTCTATCAGATGTTCGGGATTAGATCTTAAATAGCTGTTAAATGACGCGATATTCTCCATATCGAAATATGTACGGAAATGGTCTGTCATGAAGAGTGATAATACTATGTATGATAACAGAAGCAGTACTGTCCATATTTTTTTAATTTCAGTAAATATTTTTGATGCGACGATCATTGACGGAAGGAAAAGCGGAAAAAGATACCATGTGAACCTTAATGGCATAGGCTTGTACTCAGCCAGCGACATGGTAAAAAACAAATAAAGAAATAAAAGGCCGCAGAACCAATAGACGATCAGCCTGTTTTTTCTGTTTTTCCTAAATATTACAATCTGAAGAACAGCCAGTAAAGGTATAAAGACCATTGTTCGTCTCAACAATACTGCTTTTAGATTCCCGGCCAGATCAGAGAAAATACCTTCAGAATTAAAATCGTGCGAACTGAAATTAGTCATCGAAGACATCGCGGTGAGCCTGTAGAAAAAATCTCCATTTAAAAAATAATATACCACACCCTCAACCGTCATACCGGCTCCGAGTACGCAAAGCGACACAAAAATATATTTGTTAAATGACTTCTTTGCAAGAAGTTGATAACAAAGCAGCCCTGAAAGTAGAATAGAGGTGTAGAATACATTAATTTTGAAAAGTACGGATATGAAAAACAGAAGCCCCGCAATTACCGACAGGATCATTTTTCTATCTCTGTCCGCAATAAAAAGGAGCAGTATTCCGGAATTAATGAACACCGTTGAGAACAGATCGGTGAAAGCTATGGATGCGAAAAGAATTTCGGTCGGATAAAAAGCGGTCAGCAATAGGACTGTAAGAGCGCTGATCTCCGAGTTCGTTATAATTTTCGTCAGCCTGTATGACAGGAACATATTAAAAATTGAGAATAACATCGGAAAAACAACCGATGACGACTCGCCGGGGCCAAAAAGCCGGAAAGCAAGAGCTGTGATCCATGTCTGCCCCACTCTCACCAGACATATCGGATAACCCAGATAGTCCGCTGCAAAGTCACCCTTATAAAAAGTGTAAGCCAGATATGTATAGTATGCGTCATCTGAAAAAACATGCCCGAAATAAAAATAAAACCGGAGAAAAACACCTGCTCCTATAAGCAGGATCACGGCTGTCTTGGTTCTCTTATCGTCACCGATCATTAAATACTCCGTTATCACAGATAATGTATAATAAACAAACGCGAACCGATTTACAAGAACAGATTTACTCTTCCGGACTCTGACTGCTGCTCTCTGCCTTAAAGTAAATGTTCCTGATCCTGTCGAGCTCGGCCACAGGAGTTTTTTCAAATGTAAAACCGCTGTTGAGGCCGATCCCGAGTTCCTCGTTACTGAAAAGGATGAAATTATTAAGGCTGTCGCCTTTATTATAATACCTGAGCATCTGCAGTATCCTTAACCCGTCAAATTTTTCATGGCAGGCGCGGACAAATAGCTTTTCTGTTTTGAAATTCCTGCGCAGGGGCGCCCAGATATCCGCTCCGAAATTTTCGGCTATGAATTCCTCCGCGGGTGTGGGCACATCCGATCCGAACAGCGCCGGGAACAGCCTGCAGGTCTCCCCTATCAGCCCGAAAGCTTCCGCATCGTAGAAAGGATAGCTTTCCCAGTCGCCGGCGAGACCTCGTGTAATTGCGGGTCCTGTCCCGAAAGGCACCCTGTCGGACTCCCGCGCGGAAGGATAAACGCATTCATCGTTCCCGATGAGAATATCGCCCGATTTTCTCATCCTGTTGACGAAATAAAAATCTTCGCCGGCCTCCCTTGGTGTGATCCCGCTGATCTTCCTGTAACCGCCTATTCTGAACGATATAGCCGATCCCAGCGCGGTAAAAGCGTAGCGCGATCCTATTTTCATCAGGTTCAGCATATAGTACCGCATATAAAGTTCGTATCGGAGGATCGCCCTGTCGGCAGGCTCATTACCGGTAAGCCTGTGATAATACGGATTGCACAGCAGGAGCGCGCTTTTATATTTTGCAAACCTTTTCCTGACCGATCTTACGAAATTATTTCCGACCCTCGTATCAGCGTCAAGGCTGATCACAATATCTTCTTCTGATGCTTCATCATCTATCGCTTCGAAAAGTTCCTTTCTCGCATATCCTACACCGCGCCGTTTCCCCTTCCATCCGAGCCCGGGGGATGACCTGTCTATTAAAGTGATCCTAAGTCCGCCAAACGATCTTACGAACTTAATCGTGCGTGCGTTATTTTCACACATGGATCTTTTAGCATCATCGTTCCACCACTCATCGGGATTGTTCACGCATACGAAAACTTTAAAATCTATATAAGACTGAGTCTTAAGATCGTCTAAAAGCAGTGTAAGCGTTTCCGATTCATCGAGAGCAGGTATGGCAATAAAAACTTTCATAATTTTTATCATTGTTTTTAAAAGAATATAAATGTAACATTCTGAGTGCAAAAATAAAATAAAAATCAACAGAGAGGTCGACAAAATGGCAAAGATCACATTGAAAGGCAATCCTGTAAACACTGTAGGCAGCCTGCCGAGAAAAGGTTGCAAAGCGAAAGATTTCGTTCTCGTTACGAACAAACTGGAAAGGGTCAGCCTTGAAAATTACAAAGGTTCGAAACTCGTGCTTAATATTTTCCCCAGCATAGACACTCCGACCTGCGCAATGTCCGTGAGGCAGTTCAACAAGCTCGCCTCCGAAATGAAAAACACTAAGGTCCTGTGCATATCCAGAGACCTGCCTTTCGCTCAGGCAAGATTCTGCGGCGCTGAAGGACTGAACAATGTCATTACTCTTTCCGATTTCGAGACCGGAGCATTCGGTTACGATTATGGTGTTGAGATAACCGACGGTCCTTTAAAGGCCCTTCACGCTAGAGCGGTGGTCATCCTCGATGAAGATCACAAGGTCATCTATACTCAGCTCGTACCCGAAATAGCGAACGAGCCGGATTATGAAAAGGCTTTGAAAGCTCTGGAAAAATAGAGGAACAAATATGGCTGATTTCGATTTCCCTTCCCTGATAAAAGGTCTGCCGGAAGCTGACATTACTTTTAAGGGTATAAAAGGCTACCTTTCGCAGGGGCACGACCACCAGATAGTTTTTATGGACATCGAGCCTGTGGGCGAGGTGGCCGACCATTCGCACGGAGAACAGTGGGGTGTCGTGCTTGAAGGTGAAATGGAGCTGAGGATCGGCGGTGTGACAAAGACATACAGGAAAGGGGATTCTTACTACATCGGTGATGGCGTAGTACATGGCGCCGCCTTCAAAAAACGCACCTTCGTGATGGATATGTTCAGGCAGAAGGACAGGTATAAGATAAAGTGAAGAAAACCGAAAGGTCGCTAGAATGTTTTGGCTGCGGCTCGTGCTGCAGCCTTTTTCCCGTTCCTCTAAACATGGAGGAATTGAATTCAGGCATATTCGTTACAGAAACCGACGCATGGATGGATTTCGAAGAATTTTCAGAGATCGAAGAGTACGGGTTAAACATTCTAAAGAAAAAACCCGATGGAACATGCGTCTATCTGAAAAAAGGCAGATGTTCGATTTACGAAAACAGGCCTCAGGTGTGCAGGGGTTTTTTCTGCCGCTCTGACAAGCCTGAATTTTCGGGCATGGCTGACGAGATCGCAAATTTCTTGAAATCATGCGCCGGACAAATATAAGTTGACATTTTAGATTTGTCCGGTTGTGAATGAGTTCTCTATAGCTTTTTTGATTTTTTTCTAGAAAGTATAGCCTATCGAGAAGTGGAACACGCCGTCTTTCCATCCGTCTTTGATATCGAGCGGGAAGCCCCAGAGTATTCCCATAGCGCCGATAGGCGTGATATAGCGCAGGCCGGTGCCTGCGGTCGAGCGCACCGTACTGCCGCTGCCCGAGGGAGTGCCTGAGATCAGTCCCGTGTCAAAAAACAGAGGGAGTTCCCAGTTCTTTTTGAACTCGAACCTCGGTTCGAATGTGAAGAGCGCGGCTTCTTTCCCGCCGACAGGACCGTTCGAGCTGTCTGTCAGAAACATGTTCTCCCCTATTCCTCTCACGCTCGATGTACCGCCCAGATAAAAAAGCTGGTCCTGAGGCGGTTCCGTTGATGTAGTGAACTGCTTAAGCTGCATATATTTCGCGCTGAATGCAGCAGTAACGAACCTGACAGGCTCGGCGAAATACTTAGCTTCTATCTTTAATTTAATAAAATCGTTCTCCGTATTATCTATGCCTGTCGAGAAAACGGTCTCAAAATTGATGTAAGTCCCTTTTTTTGGGAGCATGAAAGAATCCCTGCCGTCCCACAGGTGCGAAAAAGTCACCCTTCCGATGTTGCTTACCGTATTCGAATCCGCGCCTGAGACCGAGCTTGAGTAAAAATTCTTATTCTCAGCCTGCGCCTGAAGTACCGACCTTAGCCTTTTTTCCCATCTGTAATTCACACCCGCGCCTATCCCCAGAACTTCCGTGCCGAAATCGAGGTTAAAACTCTCCTCTTTTTCCCAGTAAGGCGAAATATTTGCCGACAAACCCGGGATAAGAAAGAACGGCTCAGTGAAAGCTGCGGATACCGACTGCTTTACAAAAGACGCGTCAGCCTTGAAAGATATCTCCTTGTTCCTTCCCCACAAATTTCTGTTCCCCGAGTTCATTGAAGCATAAGGTCCGAGATAACTTTCATAGCCTCCCGACATCTGAAAATAGTAGGGCGGGAATTCCGATACTTCGACGACTATATCAACTGTGTCCTTTTTATCCTCCATTCCGGGGGTGAATACGGAGACAGTCTTGAATATTTTCTGATCCCTTAGATTCCTTGAGCCTGACGAAAGACCGAGTATAGAAAAAGCCTCTCCCTCTTTTACCTGAAGAAGTTTTTTTACTGTCCCGCCTTTCGTTTTCAAATTACCCGCGGGGTAAACTTTCCCGACATCCGCTTTGTGGGCTTTTTCGATCTTGTATTTCACATCGGCGAATGCGCTGTCAGGCCCGAATACTGTTTCGTTTATAACATCGGCGTAAATAAAACCTTTCGATGCCAGAAGTCCCTTTATCCTGTCGGTTCTTTCCGACAATAATCCCGCATTGTAAGCTTTACCTGTAAGCTCATACTTTATTTTCCCGACATCTTCCGCGATCTCTTCGAATGAACCTTCGAATACTGCTTCCCTGACCTCCGTCTTAACGCCTTCGTTTATGAGCATCGTTATCTTCACGCTGTCTTTTTTTGCCGAATATTTCAGACTTCCCGCGACCCGTGCTTTTAAAAAACCGTTCCTGTTGTAAAAGGCCGTAATGTTCCTTTCGTCGTCTTCCCAGAAATCTTTATTGAAATATTCATTGAACCTCCACCATCTGCGCACGATGCTGTTCAGATAGTTCCTGAGCACTTCGCCTTTAAAGGAATCATTGCCTTCGAAATTCACATCCGAAATGATTATTCTTTCCCCTTCGGTTATATTTATTCCCAGTATTCTTTTTTCCGTACCGTTTGAAGTGAGTACCGAATCGTTCCATGCGACTTTGGCCGAATTGAAACCTTCGTCTTTGTACCTCTTTCTGACAGACCTGACTATCTGCCTTGCACCTGCCGTCCCGTTGCGGGCTTTGAAGATCATATCCGTTTCATCGCTTAAAGACCTGTTCCAGAAAAAGCTGTTGCCTGTAAGTTCGACTTTATATTTAGGACCTTCATTTATTTTAAATATGACCGAGGCATCGCCAGTCAGGCTGTCTATATTAATTTCATTTGTAATTTCGATATCGGCGAATCCGTTTTCCCTGTAAAATTCAGTCAGTTTTTTTACATCGCTTTCTATCTGGTCCGGTACAAGCCTTCCTCTGTAGCCGTAAAGGAAACCTCTCCAGAACGATCCGAGTTCCTTTTTCAGCCTGAGCGATGAATAATAAACATTACCATCCACTTCAACATCTTTAAGCCTGTAATATCCGTTCATCTTTACCCGCACGCTTACCTCGACGAGCCCGTTTTTTATTTTACGGCTAACTGTTTCAACATCGGGCGAATAAAAACCTTTCCTCTTAAAATACTCCTGCAGGATCTCTTTCTGCGACTCTGTTTTAAGGCTGTCGTAAATGTTGCCGGGATAGATCGTCATTACATCGAGAAGCTCATTTGAAAAGAAAGGCCTTATGCCTCTGAATTTTATATCGGCGATCCTGTCCGAACGAGTCATCGTCTCAATAAAACCGTTCGAGCTCAAAAGCTGTCCGCTAATCAACAGGAACGGTATAATAAATAATATTTTCAGCCTCGATCTTTTCATCGGAACTCCATCCTGTACTGCGTTTCCGCTCCGAACTTTCCGTCAGACGACTGGAAACCGGAAAAAATGATATTCTCGAACATCTGGTAATCTGCCGATGCTCTCTGGATCAATTCCGATCCGCTGTTGACCATCGAATATTTAATTATCAGCCTGTCAGATATTTTTTTGCCGACCGTAAGCCCATAGCCCGCAGGCTCTTTTGCCGAAAAATTGTCCGGCACGCTCAACTGAATGTAGTCGAGCCCGGTCTTTTTGGCCAGTCCCTGCGAATAAGCTCCTGCCAGCCAGTCCGCTATCATTTTTTCTCTCGATAAGCCCGCACCTCCCGTCACGCCGCTCAGTTCCGACGCTTTCCTTCCGAAAAGCAGGATGGAAAGAATGTCTGCGTCGCTTTCCGCCGGGATCGAGGTCAGCGAGAATTTCGGGTTAGCGAGATTTTCCGATATCGAAAGGAATATCCTGTAATTGTTTATTTTCGTCTCGCTCTGAACATCGGCGGTAGGCAAAGCTCCGTGAACAGGCTCGAAATCGAGTATCCCCCTGTTTATGATAAAGCTGTTCTTCTGGAACATGATAAACCCGTCCTTCTGGATAGCCGCTCTTCCCGATATCAGCGGGGACGATACGGTGCCGAGGATCTGAAGGTCGGGCACGAGTTCGATAAATCCGAGATCGTTGTCCATGACTAAGGGTCTTCTTGAACTTAGTGCTATATCGAGAGAAATGTCGGGCGTACCGTCATCTTTTTTTTCAGCCTGCACTATCTTCGGACCTCCCGCGCCGCCGATATTTTTGAACAGGTCAAGGTCTTTATAATACAGAGCTTCAAGTATCTCTACATTGCCCGACAGCCTTCCTTTTTTCGGCGTTCCCCTATAACTTATATTCGAATTCACCTGCCCGTCGAGATTGTCCGGATATGTGAAAGGAAGCGCGGCCGTTCTTATATCAAGCTCTATGTTCTCCGGTACTGCAGCCTTCATGGCTATCTCGGCCCTGACCGAAAAAGTCCCTCTTTCAATATTCCCCGACAGGTCCCGGACAGATATTTTATCTCTGCTGAATAGAACATCTCCCGAAAGAGAGTGCAGTTTCTGTTCGGTGACGGGAAGTATCACGCCTGTTTTATCAAATGTGAGTGTGCCTGTAATCAGAGGTTCTTTTATATCCCCGTCGGCCTTAAGCTTTCCTCTCAGGTAGCCTTCAGCCCCGCTTATTTCAGGCATCAGGAAGGATAAGGAACTTAAAGGCAGAGACAGTTCGGAGTTAAGATCAGCTTTACCCTCTATCCCAAGCCCGCCGGAAACTGAAAAATAACCGTCATCGAGAAGTTTAAGCCCGAAATTCTTTATATCGAGCGCGCCTTTTGAAAATTGAAGCTCTACACCGCCGCCGTGGACTATCTTTCTGCCATCCGCCTTAAATTCTAAAGAATCCAGGCTTATCTCCGAATCGTAATCTTCAATTTTTTCATAATTACCGGACGCTCTCACCTCACCGCTGACCATGCCAGAAAAATATCCGTCCGCGTTCTCGGGGATCAGGTGCGAAAAATCCCATGTGCTAAAAAGTAATTTCGCTTCATATTTCTTTTTGTTCAGATCAGCACCGGCCGACAGGTGAACTCCGGCATCAGCCTCTATCCCGAATATCATGCTCTTCAGATTGATCTTTGATGTAATGTCGGGCAGTTCCATTCCCGAAGCCGTAATTTTTTTTAGCTTTATGCTGCCCTCGACTTCCGGGTCATCAAAAGTACCGCCGGCGGATATGCTAAGGTCGGCTGCGGCGCTCATTTTGCCTTTTATGCCTGAATAGATTGAATCAAGGATCAGGCCCTCGGTCCTTATTACCGCGTCGAAACGATTATTACCGCTAACCTTCCCGTTGATTGTTATTTCGCTGCCTCCGCCATACACGGAAAGCCTGTCGATCAGTATGTCCCTGCCTTTGATCCCGGCTTTGAGCCCGACCGAATCGATCGAGACGCCCTGATAATCTATCGCGCCTGTTATCAGCTCACAACCGCCTTTGACCTCCGAGAGTTTTCCGGAAGCGAACGCCGACAGATCAACGTGTGTGGAGATTTCAGGATAAAATCTTTCCGTTCTGATATTTTGAGCTTTTACAGACACATCTATCCGCGGATCTTTTACAGGCGCGAAATTCTTGCCGAACAGAACAGCTTTTCCGGCTATATCCACGATCGAGCTGTCCATCATCACTGTAAGCTTTTTTATCTCGACACTGCCTTTGTCGTTCGCGCCTCCGGAAATAAATAACGAAGATATTTCGTAGTTATCCCACGAAAGACTACCCGTTCTAATATCGGTCAGGACCGTGAATTTTCCTCTGTCCCAGTTTATGTCGGCGAAAAGGCGCGCGTTCTCCCTGAGGCTGAACTTATCAAAACTGAACGGGCTGATCTCAGTATTTACAACCGCGTCCGCTTTGATCTCTTCGGGTTTAACTCCTCTCCCCTTCAGCTCAAGCCCGAAATCGAAGACTGCGTCCGGCATGCCGGGAATGTTGCTCAGGCTGAAATCTTCCGCATTCACCATAAGGTCGTAGGAAGTTTTATTTAGCTCCGGCTCCGATGTTATCAGCCCTTCTGAAAAAGCCTCGGAAATATCTACCGAACCGTCTATTGTAAACCTTTCCTTTTCTGACTTTGAAATACCCGCGTCCAGATTTAACACCTTGTCCTTATATGACGCTAAAATTTCAAGCTTTTCTATCTTTTGAGCAAAGAGAACCCCTTTTCCGTGCTTTACGGTAAAATCAGCCTGAGGATACTCGGCCTCTCCCATAACTGAACCGGCAATATTCAGCATGCCGTTGTCTTTTGCGAACGCTTCCATCCGGTCAAGCAGCTTCTCGGTCTCAATATCCGCAGCGAATCTCAGGTCGAAGAATGGAATGGCGAATAAATTACTCACAGATCCGCCGAGGCTTAAATCCAGACCCTCTGTAACAAACCTCGTTTCTCCGATCACGGCTTTATCGCTTTCGATCCTGAGGTCGAATCTCTCATTTTTAACCGTCCTTTTCAATTCCGGCGTTTTAATGTCGGCCTCCGTGCCTTCAATCAGCAGCGAAAATATCATATTCTTGACATCCGCGGATGCTTTTATATTTTTGTTCCTCAGCGCGTATTCTGAGTTTGAAGCCTCATCTATAAATTGAGCTGCTATGCCTCTTATCTCAAAATTCTTAACTATAAGATCAAGCTCCGCCTTCGCTGTATCAGGCTCAGCTTTCTTTCCGGCGGACTTATCGCTCCTAAATGATTCCAGCTGATTGGCAGATACCGAAATATCAACATCAGCTATAATAAGAGAATCAACTACATACATACCCGAGAACATCGGCCTATACCGCACCCCGATGCCAAAATATCCGATACTGCCCATTTTCACATTATCGCCGTCATAAATTTCCAACCCTTTAAGCTCAATTTTGCCCTTAAACACATTAAGGCTCAGATCGCCAAGCTTTATCTGCACGGGAGAATAATAATTCGCAATGCCGACTATCCTGTCTTTTCCCCATCCTGTATTGAAAAGAAAAAGCGTAAGCGCGGCCACTCCTGTTATCAGGATGAAAATTCCCAGCGCGGTGTAAGCAAAATATTTAATGATCTTTTTTAAGATAGAACTACCCTTTACCGTCAAATTCTCACACTCTTAAATATACGCCGTGATACTAATATTTTCAAATATTTAAATTTTTTAGAGCTCTTTCATTACGATATAAGTTGTGTAGGCTGTGTAAACAGAGAGAAGAACAGCCGCCTCCCATCTGTCAAGTTTACCTTTTTTACCCGTGAACATGGCGATGAAAAGAAAGACCGTTCCAAGTCCGAGCAATAAAAGATCCGTATCAAAATCCGCTGAATAGTTTACCGGATTAATGATTGAACTTACTCCGAGTATCAGGAATATATTAAAAATGTTCGACCCGATAATGTTCCCGACGGCAATGTCGTCGTTCTTCTTCATCGCCGCAACGACCGATGTAGCCAGCTCGGGAAGCGAAGTGCCCGCCGCGACTATCGTAAGTCCGATTATTTTCTGGCTGATGCCGAGAGTTTCAGCTATGTCGATAGAACTTGCTACAACGAGTTTGCCGCCCAGAACAAGCCCTGTAAGACCTCCTATAATAAAGCCCCATATCTTGAAAACCGTGAGATTTTTTTGCGCAAGATGATCCTTCGCCGTGTCATTTCCAAGCTGTTTATATACATAAAAAAGGAACAGGCAGAACATTACCAGCAGAATTACTCCATCGATCCTTGAAAGGATCTCGTTCCCGGGAAAAATTAATGCGGATGTCAATAAAAACAGAATGCCCGCGGCCGCGAACGAAAAGGGTATTTCTTTCCATACCGTGCTCGACTGCACCGATAACGGAAAGATCAGCCCGGCGATGCCGAGGATCATGAACAGATTGAAGTTATTTGATCCTATAATATTCCCGAAAACTATATCGTGATGGCCCTGATACGCCGCGAATACATTTACGACAAGTTCAGGCGCTGAAGTGCCGAAAGCGACAACCGTAAGCCCGATCGCAAGGTCCGAGACTTTGTATTTCCTCGCAAGCTCGGAAGCTCCGTCAACAAGCCAGTCGGCGCCTTTGATCAGCACCGCGAACCCGATTATCAGAAGAATTATTTGAAAAGCCATAACCAGTCCCTCAAAATTCGACGGAAATATACCTCCCGTTCAAGTGGTTTTCAACATTAATCCGAACGATGATTTGCATACTTTTCTTTAATTGTTTAAATTTAGCGCAACTATGAATGGATGACCTATGAATTCCGAATTTACCGATATTCTTAAAACTGAGATTGAAGACAATACTCTTGTACGTATGATCCTGTCTTCACCGGACAATAAGAACGGCGACCTTAATAAAGTTACCGTAAGGCTAATAGAACTTAAGAGCGATAAAAAACTTTCTTTTCTTAATACTTTTAGGACAAAGACCGTTACGAAAAACCTTGATATTGAAGAAGGTAAGTGGCTTGCGGATAAGCTATTCGCGGAAACTTTTACTCTTTGCGTGATCTTCGGAACCGACGCCGACCATTCGTTCAGGCGTACGAAAAAAGGCAATATCCTGTATAAAAGATCCAAACCCGCGCATTCCGAAGAGGATTTTTCAATCGAACATAATCTGAAGAAAAAACGCATGATAAAGATCGAGGATAATATATGGCTCGAAAGGCTGGGAGTGACGAAGAACGGAAAGATATTTGATGGAATGAGCGGTAAGTTCAGGCAGATAAACCGGTTTGTTGAAACGATCGACGCTCTGATAGACAGTTCCGGTCTGAAAGGAAAGGATAAGCTGACGGTTTACGATATGGGCTCGGGAAAAGGCTACTTAACTTTTGCAGTTTACGACTTTCTCGCCAATCAGCTGGGCATCGGGGCGGAAATAACCGGTATAGAATACAGGAACGATCTTGTCGCTTTGTGCAATGAAATTGCAGCGGAATGTAAATTCTCCGGCCTGAAATTTCTTCAGGGCAGCATTTCAGATCTTGACATCCCCGCCTGCGACATCCTGATCGCGCTTCACGCCTGCGACACTGCGACAGATGACGCGATATTTAAAGGCATCCGCTCCGGGGCAGAAACTATCGTAGTTTCCCCGTGCTGCCACAAACAGATAAGAAAACAGCTTCATATAGAGAACGAGCTTAAAGATATAACGCGGCACGGCATTCTTGAAGAGCGGATGGCGGAAATGGCAACGGACTCCCTGCGCGCGCTCATGCTTGAAGCGCACGGCTACGCTACAAGCGTCTTCGAGTACATCTCAGACGAACACACGCACAAGAACATCATGATAACAGCAGTAAGGAAAAAGAAAACCGCCGAACCTTCGGTTTATCTCGAAAAGATCGGCGGCTTAAAAAAATTCCTGGGAATTAAAAAATTCTATCTCGAAGAATTATTCGACCACTCTTAAATTGTCTGTTTTTACTCTGTAACCGCCCGAAACCATCACAACATTCTGATAGAGTGTTGAAGTATCGGTGATCTTGGCCATGAACCAGTTATTCGTTCTTGCCATTTCCTGATTTTGCGGTCTGACATACGCTCCTCCTTCCTCCCAGTCGAAAGCGATCACTACCGCGCCAAGCTTAATATCTGAAGACTGAGCCGGCCTTGTTCTCCAGTAATCAGATGTCCATACTTCTCTTGCGTCTAGAACGACCATAAATTTGCCCTCATTTCGCGTTTCAGCAGCAGGCGTCTGGATCATCTTAGCAATTTCAACTCTCATCCATCCCGAATCGAAACTGTTCTCGGAAATAAAATAATCATCAGCCTGAATGTAATGCACATCGCCTGACCCGCCTCCGTAAACCGCCGATCCTTCGCTCCCCGAACCGCCCGCATTGCTGCTTATTCTGTTCATGCTGTCAGTCATGTCAGCCACATTCCTCAGTGCCGAAGCCGGCCCGCAGCCCGCGATCATTACCATAAGCACCGCCGCCATAAAATACTTGATCGTTTTCATTTCCACCCCTTTTGGTTTATGTTCAACTGTTCCGCTGTAATTTAACATTTTTATTGATTAAATCAATTATTTATTTTGTTGTTTTGAAAGACCGGTTTACATATATTTGAGAATGAGTACCAATTAAAATTTAAGATAAGGAGCAAAACATGCCTAACACCGTCAGCTACAAAGAACTCGGACTTTCCAATACTAAAGAAATGTTCGAAAGAGCTATGAAAAACCAATACGCTGTTCCGGCCTACAATTTCAACAACCTCGAACAGCTTCAGGCTATCATCTACGGCTGTATCGAATCAAAGTCCCCCGTAATCGTTCAAGTCTCAAAAGGCGCAAGAAGCTATGCAAATTCCACTCTTCTCCGTTACATGGCTATGGGCGCGGCTGAAATGGCAAAAGAAACGGGCTCGAAAATACCTATCTGCCTTCACCTCGACCACGGCGACTCATTCGAACTCTGCAAATCCTGCATTGACAACGGTTTTTCATCGGTAATGATTGACGGCTCTCATCTCCCCTACGATGAAAATGTCGCTCTCACAAAACAGGTAGTCGAATATGCCCACGCCCGCGATGTTTCCGTCGAAGGAGAGCTCGGAGTGCTCGCAGGCATAGAAGACGAAGTGTCTTCCGAGCATTCGCACTACACGCACCCCGAACAGGTAGAGGATTTTGTAAAAAAGACAGGCGTTGACAGTCTCGCAATATCAATAGGCACCTCGCACGGCGCATACAAATTCAAGCTCATACCCGGCGAATCGGTTCCTCCGCTCCGCTTCGACATTCTGGAAGAGATCGAGAAAAGAATACCCGGCTTCCCAATCGTCCTCCACGGCTCATCATCCGTTCTACCCAAATATGTTGACATGATAAATCAGTACGGAGGCAAGATGGACAACGCGGTCGGCGTCCCCGAAGAACAGCTCAGACAGGCAGCCAGATCGGCGGTCTGCAAGATCAACATAGACACCGACGGCAGAATGGTCGTAACTGCCATCGTCAGAAAGGTCTTCGTTGAGAATCCGTCCGAATTCGACCCGAGAAAATACCTCGGCCCCGCAAGAGACGAACTTAAAAAGATGATCATAGACAAGAACCGCAATGTCTTAGGTTCAGCGGACAGATACTAGATATTGAGGCGGGTAATCATCCGCCTTTTTTTGCCAGGAATGACACGCAAAATAGACTCCTTTTTCAAGTGGACTGTACCCGATTCTTTGTAGACATTGCTAAGCACATTTTTCTCCCTTTCTCTCAAACTCAACCGGACTTACATATCCTATAGCTGAGTGTCGTCTTTCCCTGTTGTAAGTTACTTCAATGTACTCGAAGATGCAAGTTTTAGCTTCTTTGAAAGCAGCCAGTAATCTACCGCCAGGCTCTCGCTGACTTCTGTCATCGGTTTTCCGCTTTTGAGCAGGTACTCTACCGACTCCGTTTTAAACTCTTTTGTGTATTTCCTTCGTTTCCCGGACATGTGACCTTCTTTTTTATCATAAATTTAAGTCGGTCTTAGCATATTGTCCAGAAAATCGGGTATAGTCCACCTGCGCTTCTTACTTGTTATTTAAAGCTTTATTTTTTATATTTACTGAAGAAAGATCATAATGACAGGATTAAGTTTGAAATTCACTCTTGAACACACCGAATCAGAATCAAAAGCGAGAGCGGGAAAGCTCGAGACCGGCCACGGTACTGTGGAAACGCCCGTTTTCATGCCCGTAGGTACCCTGGGTAATGTAAAAGCCCTGACGAACAGGGACCTGAAGGAAGCGAAGGCAAAGATAATACTCAGCAACACCTACCACCTGAACAACAGGCCCGGCATGGAAATAATGAAAGCAGCGTGCGGACTGCATAAATTCATGAACTACCACGGCAATATTCTGACCGACAGCGGAGGATTCCAGGTATTCAGCCTGGCGAGCCTGACAAAGATAAAGGACGAGGGAGTTCATTTTCAATCCCACCTGGACGGCAGAAAATTCTTTTTCACGCCGGAAAGCGTGATAGATATCCAGCGGATAATTGGCTCAGACATCATGATGGTGCTTGACGAGTGCTCGCACTATCCGGTGGATAAAAAGCAGGCCGCCAAGGCAGTGGAGCGGACCACGAAGTGGGCCGAAAGGTCTGTCAGGCATTTTCTGAGCACACAGCCGCTTTACGATCACGCCCAGACCGTGTTCGCCATAGCGCAGGGATCCGTTTACCCGGACCTGAGGAAAGAAAGCTGCAGGCAGCTTTCAGATCTGGATTTTGAAGGCTACGCCATAGGCGGAGTGTCTGTAGGTGAACCGCCCGAGCTTATACCCGAGATAGCCGGACTGTGCGCCGAAAACCTGCCTGCCGGAAAACCCCGCTATCTGATGGGAGTCGGAACACCCGCAGATATCCTGAACTGCATAGCTGAAGGAATTGACATGTTCGACTGCGTAATGCCGACGCGCAACGCCAGGAACGGAACAGTATTCACCCGCAACGGAAAGATCATCTTAAAAGGCGCAAAGGTGAAAGACGATTTTACGCCCATTGACGATAAATGCGACTGTTACGCCTGTAAGAATTACACAAAAGCCTACGTCCGCCACTTGTTCAACGCGGGCGAAAAACTGGCCGGACAGCTTGCCACCATACACAATATTTATTTTTATATTTGGTTGACAAGAGAGTCAAGAAAAGCTATAATTAATAATAATTTTGATAAGTTCAGAAGAAGAATACTTTCGAACTATTAGCGGAGAATGTTTATGGATGCGCAGACAAAAAGAACAGTATTCAGGCACGCGGCAGTATTCGTATCGATAGTAGCCGTTCTTACGCTTTATCTCTACTTTTTTGAGAACAGAAGGTATGTATGGACATTCTTTACACTTTACACTCTTCTTACCATCGTTCTGCATTTCTATTATGTTTCCGTTCAGAAAGTAAGACTGGCACGGATGATAAAAAAAGAAGAGGATATGCTCAGACAGAAAGAGGAATCAGAATCCAAAACGCAGTATTTAAAAACTCTGAGGAAGAAAAAGATACTTGAGGAACAGGCTAAAGCCGTTCACACTCTTATCGTAGCGCAGAATCATAAGATAAATACCCTCCTCAACGGAATAATCGGTTACAGCTCGATCCTCTGCTCAAAAATAGAAAAATCAGAAATTGATAAAAAAGAATCACTGATAAATATTATTAAAAAAATAAAAGACAGCGGCGACTCGATAAATCAGATGATGAAAGAATTCGACGAGCCCGACAGCAAAGCTTTTAAAGAAATATTCGGAACCAAAGAATACCTCGACCTTGAAAAAGAATATGTCGAGAGAGACCTAACCTGAAAGACCGTTAATCCATATCTTAAAATCATCTATCGTAAAAGCGTCATCAACCGAAAAGTTACCGATACTTGTCCTTCTGAGCTCTTTTAAATGACCGTATGTTCCGAGTTTTTCGCCTATATCGTCAGCGAGCGAGCGTATATAAGTTCCTTTTGAGCACTGTACTCTTAACCTGACCAGTCCCGTATCAATTGAAAGAATGTCTATAGAATTAATAAATATCTTTCTTGGCTCTCTTTCTACCTCTATTCCCTTGCGCGCCAGCTCATAAAGCCTTTTGCCGTCTTTTTTTACGGCCGAGAACATGGGAGGAAGCTGAAAGCTTTCGCCTGTAAAACTTGCCGCCGCGGCCCTTATTTCGTCAGGGGTTACCAGCTTATCGGAGACGGCTGTAACAGTACCTGTACGGTCGAACGAATCAGTTTTTTCTCCAAGCCTGATATCGCATTCATAAACTTTATCGGAAACAGTCAGTTCATCCTGCTTTTTTGTTGCTCTGCCCACCAGCAGCAGAAGCAGCCCTGTCGCAAAAGGGTCCAGCGTTCCGGCATGCCCGATCTTTTTTATCTTAAGTATCCGGCGCAGAGCGGCTACAACATCAAAACTGGTGCAGCCCGGTTCCTTGTCAATAAGCACAATAAACCCTTCGTCGGGAAGTGATGTCAATTTCGTATTTCTGTCTATTATTAAGACATCGTTATTTTCCGGCATAATATTTTCTGCAGGATATTTTCAGCTCGCTTAAGACCGTTTTCTCAAATTCATCCCAGGATCCTTTGAATTTGATCCCGGCGGCATTTTTATGCCCGCCGCCTTTCCATTTTGCCGAAAAATCGGACACATTGAATCCGCCTTTTGACCTGAGGCTTATTTTGTAAAAATTCTCCCCGTTCTTCCTCACAAATACAGACACCTCGGCTTCCGCGATAGAGTTAAGCGCCATCAGAACAGGCTCGTTCTCTTCAAGCGGATTCTTTTCCTGGTCATTATAGGCAAGTGCTATCTTTTCTTCAATGAACAGTTTTATTTTAGATATGATTTCCCCGACTTTTACAGTTTCACTGTAGCTGTTTCTTAAGAATATCCTGTCTGTAAGATCCGAAATGTCAGAACCGCAAGACATCATCTCCTTTACGGTCTCAATAGCTTTAACATCCGTATTATTGAACCTCAATCCGCCTGTGTCGGATAAAAGTCCGCTTAAAAGCGCGTCTGAAATCTCTTTACTCATTTCAAATCCGTTCTGCTTAAGAATCCTGAACAGTATCTGTGAAGCGGATGAAGCGGTCGGATCAACGAAATTAAGAGCTCCGAAATTCTCATTTGTCGGATGATGATCAATATTGATTATAAAAGCGTTTTCTGAAATAATGTTCCTCACATTTCCTATTCGCTCGTAATTTGCCGTATCAAGAATTATAACATTTCCGTATTTTTCTTTCATGCCTTCCGAATAGCATAAGAATACAGGCTCCTTTTGATTAATGAGAAATCTGTATCTGGGCACGAATTCATCCTCGTTTACGATCACCGCATTTTTACCTATACTTTTCAGCGCAAGGTACATTCCGATGCAGCAGCCGAGATTGTCACCGTCCGGAGCGTGATGCGAAGTAATTAGGAAGTCATCGCTGTTTTTAAAAAAAGAGGCTATTAGAGACGCAGTGTTATTCATCGCCGCTCTTCTTGATCGAATTCAGAAGCTGTTCTATCCTGTAAACATTATCAAGCGTATCGTCATAAAAGAACCTGAGCTCCGGTAATATTCTCAGGCTTACATATTTAGGCAGGTTCATCCTGATATTCTTGTTATTATGCCTGAACAGCTTAAGCATCTCCTCTATCTCTTCCGGTTTCGATTTTATAGATGTGAAATATATTGTGGCCACAGAAAGGTCCGGGCTCATTTTCACATTGTTGACGGAACAGAACTTAAGTTCCTGAACGTTCAGGTCGGAAAAAATAATTTTTGAGACCGCTTTTTTGATCTCTGAAGACACTCTGTTAACTCTTTTCGCGCCTGTCATGCTTCAAGTTTCCTCTGTGTTTCCTTATATTCAAAGACCTCTATCATATCATTCTCTTTGAAATCGCTGAAGTTCTCAATGCCTATGCCGCATTCAAAACCGGATGTAACTTCCTTTGCGTCATCTTTCAGTCTTTTCAGAGAAGTAAGTTTTCCCTGGTACATCTCAATTCCGTCCCTGATGACTTTCAGCATGGCATTCCTGATAACCTTGCCTGACTGAACATAACAGCCTGCAATAGATCCCATTTTGGGAACTTTGAATACGGCCCTGACCTCCGCAGTCCCCAGCATCTCTTCAGTAACGAGAGGCTTGAGCATTCCCTCCAGAGCGTTCCTAACATCTTCGAAGAGACTGTAGATTATACTGTAGATCCTGATCTCGACTTTCTTCTGGGCGGCGAGCTCTTTAGCCTTCATATTCGGCCTTACATGAAATCCGAGAATGATAGCGTCCGACGCCTCGGCTAGAAGGACATCCCCTTCCGTTATCGCGCCGACACCCTTGGACAGTATCTTTACCCCGACTTCGCTGTTGGAGATTTTCATCAGGTTGTCCCTTATCGCCTCCACAGAACCGTCGGCATCACCCTTGATTATCAGATTTAAGGTCTTGACATCACCCTGTTTGATCTTTTCGGAAACATTGTCCAGCGTAACTATGTTTATCCTGTGCTGAGCCTGTGCTCTGTTTATCTGCTCTCTTCTGGAGGCGATCGTTTTTGCGGTCGCTTCCAGCTCGACAACGACGAATGAATCTCCGGCGTTCGGCGTTGATGAGAATCCGAGAACTAGCGCGGGATATGAAGGTCCTGCTTCCTTAATGTTCTCTCTTCTTTCATTAAGCATTGCCCTCACCCTTCCGAAAGTCTGGCCGCAGACAAAATTATCGCCCACTTTCAGCGTTCCTTTCTGAACTAACACGGTCGAAACAGCACCGAATCCTTTGTCCATCTTTGACTCCAGGACGGTTCCGAGTGCCTGGCAGGACGGATTGGCTTTCAGCTCAAGCATTTCTGATTCCATCAGAATGGCATCCAGCAGATCGTTGATCCCCTGACCTGTTACCGCCGATATCTCAACGGACTGGTACTTTCCTCCCCACTGCTCGACAAGTATGTTCCTCTGGGAAAGCTGTGTTCTGATCTTCTCAGGATCGGCGTTGGGCTTATCAATTTTGTTTATGGCGAAAATGATCGGAACTTCAGCAAGAAGCGCATGGTCAATAGCTTCATTGGTCTGCGCGTTCACTCTGTCGTCCGCGGCTATTACTATAATAACGATATCTGTTATTTTGGCTCCTCTCGACCTCATCGCTGTAAAGGCTTCGTGGCCCGGCGTATCCAAAAATGTCAGGCTCTTCTCTTTATAATCAACTACATAAGCCCCGATGTGCTGTGTGATTCCGCCGGACTCGCCAGCCACGACCTTTGTCTTCCTGATATAATCCAGAAGGGATGTTTTTCCGTGGTCGACATGACCCATTATTGTGATGATCGGGTTCCTCTCCGTCAAAAGAGACGGATCCTCATGTTCGTCTTCGTAGAAGAAATCCTCATCGTATTCGCTTTCGAACTCAATCTCGGTATCGTATTCGGACGCTATAAGCTCTATCGTCTCCCTGTCAAGCCTCTGATTGATCGTTATCATCATACCCATCGAAAAACATTTGGAAATAATATCCGTAACGGATATCTCAAGCTTATTGGCAAGTTCGGATGTGGAGATAAATTCCGATACACTTATCACATTGACCTCTATCTCGGTACCGTCCTCCTGGGATTTTTTTCTTTTTCTTTTCTTAAATGATTTCGCCGTGTCCACGCTCATTTTGCTGAGAGTATCTTTAACGGAATCTTTTATTTCTTCCTGATTGATCTTGTCTTTTTTGCGTCTTTTTTTGGAGGATCTTTTAACTCCGTCTTCGCTTACGACCACATCGCCGTCCGCCACTACAACAGAAACTTTATTAAATTTCTTTCTCTTGAAAACCGCTTTTGATTTTGCCGCGTTATCGTCTTTTATGGAATTCTTATCGTCGGCTTTCTTAACCTTTTTGTTCCTTTTGTCAAAAGATTCAGCTTCAGCCTGCTGGGTCGCGGGTTTAGCCGGCGGATCGTCTTTTGTGTATTCACGCCTTGTGTTCCTTACATCGTCTCTCGCTCTTTCAGAAGCTGGTCTTTCGGGCTTATGTACCCTTCTGGCCTGAGATGCCCCGACTCCGCTTTTTTCATCCTGTTCTTTTGAAGGAACAGCTTTACTTTCAGAACTTCCGGTTTTTGCTTCAGGAGTTTCTTTCTCCTCAGCGGTCTCTTTGGTCTCTTTGCTTTCACCAGCGTTCTTTTCCGGTTCTTCTTCCTTTATTTTCCTTCTTGACCTTTTATTCTTTGATTCCTCTTCCCCGTCATCTTTTCTGGATGAGAGTATCTCGTCTATTTCAGGGATTCTGGATCTTATATCGATCTGCTTTTTCTGCGCGCTCGAGATCTTGTCGTCGGCCTGCTCCGAAGAAGAGCTTTCCGTGTAATTCTTATAGCCTTCAGGATCGAATTTTTTCAATACGGCCTTGTAGGCGTTCTCATCTATTTTTGCTATAATACCTTTTGAAACATCTGCTTCCGGACATTCGGCCTGCAAAAAATCCAATACTTTCTGAGAAGATATCTCAAGTTCCTTCGCGATTTTTGATATTTGAATGCTCTTACCTTTCATTTTCTGATTCCCTCTCGTATTGAATTATAAGTTGTGCAATTTGAGCCTGCAGTTCCGATTTTTTAAATCCGATCACCTTAACGCCCGGTTTTCCTATCTCGCCGGCCAGATCAAAGTCCTGATCAAGTACCTTCATTTTTCCCTCTCCCGCCGCGGCGCCTATGTTTTTTACCGTGTTCGGGCTTGTATCAGCGCTGAGCAGGATCATCTCAAGCCGTCCGGCATCTGACCCGATCCTGTTCTGACCTATCACGGCAGTACCTGACCTGATAGAAAAATGAATGAGCGCGGATATTTTACGCCTCAGTTCAGCTTTATTCAGTGTAATAGCTGTCAAATGTAGCCTTTATATAGTTGTACTTGTCCTCATCCATTCCCTCGATCTGAAGAATGACATCTTTCTCGGTCTCATAAAATGTCTCGGCATCTTTTATGCCGTTGGAAGACAGCAGTTCTTTAAGCTCATCGGTGAACTCTTCGACCTTGTCAATAGTCAGATTGGTCATCTCCTCGTACTCTGATTCAGTCATGACTTTCAGTTTATAGCCCGATACTTCTTCGGTCAGCTCGACATTGCTGTTCCTGAGACCCATTACATCCTCATAAATATGGTCGGGCACTATAACCTCCGCGGTCCTGTTCTCGGTGTCAAGATCAAGCTGATACTCTGTCTTTATCCCCAGAAGCCTGGTAATGAACATCTTAGGCTCGTTTATCTTCTGAATAATATCAATCTTCTCTTTATTGAGTTCGGAGACTATCGCCGTGATCCTCGCTCCTCTCTGGCCTACGCAGGCTCCAACAGGATCCACCCTTGAATCGAGCGTTTCAAGTATGACTTTTGATCTTATTCCGGGTCTTCTTGCGACCTGAACGATCTCGATTATTCCGTCGCTTATCTCAGGAACTTCGGTCTCGAAAAGCTTTTTGATAAAATCGCTGTCTGCTCTTGAAACGATAACCTTCACATCCTGATTTTTAAAATATACGTCTTTTATAACTGCCTTAAGAAGCTCTCCTCTTCTGTATCTTTCGTTGAAAACAGATTCGGATTTGGGCATTATCACTTCAATATCGTCGTAATTGATCTTGATCTCCCTGGGTGTTATCTGATGTATAGAACCCATTATGATCTCGCCTATCTTCTCAATGTAGGTATCATAGGTATTGGCTCTCTCAACCTTCTTGATCTTCTGAGCCAGGATCTGTTTGGCGGCAATAATATGCCTTCTGCCGAAAGAATCAAAATCAATGATCTCGGGAAGATCATCGCCGGCTTCAGCGTCAGGATCGATAATTTTCGCGTCGGAAAGCTTTATCTGGCTTACAGGATTCTCGAAATCCGCATCCTCAACGACTTCGCGCTCATGCATGATCTCCACATCTCCGGTATCTATGTTGAATGTCACGCTGAAATAATCCTCCGCGTTCTCCTCTTCAGGCAAATTGAATTTTTTCTTTAAAATGCTCAGAAAGATCGATTTTACGATCTCGGAGAGCTTTGACCTTTCGATCTTCTTCTCTTTGATTATTCCTTCGATTGCGTTTACTACTTCTCGGGTATCCATTTGATACTGCCTCCGGGTTTTTATTTTAGAATTTTATTTTCTGTTTGGCTTTTACAATATCCTCAAATCTGATCTGCCTCTCTTCTTCGGCACACATAAGCACTATTCCCTCTTCTTCCGCTCTGACAAGCACGCCCTCATAATTCACCATCGCTCCGCCGCTGTTCGCTGAAACTTTGAGCATCCTGCCCTCACTCCACAAAAAATCTCTTTTTTCTCTGAGCTCCCTGTCGATACCCGGAGAACTGATCTCCAGCTGATAATCGAAAGGAATAAACTCATGTCCTTTGGAATCAGCATACTTTCTGAATTCCTTTGTAATTGAAGTGAGATCCCCTACAGTCGGCCCTGATTTTGAACCGACGGACACTTTCAGTACGTAACCCCGGGAGTTCGAGGTTATATTCACATCAACAAGTTCCTGTCCGAACCTTTCAGCCATCGGCCCGATCACTTCACTTATTTTCTCTTTGATATTCTCCGTATTTCCCTCCCGTTACATATAAAAAAAGCGGGAATTTTCCCACTTCTCAAGTTCTTGACCGCTGTAACGACATAATATAAATAATTATATTCAGGAAAGCAACAGTAATTATGTTTTATTTTTCTGAAATTCTGCTATTGAACCTGCTATCCCTTCCGGGTCAAGGCCTGTTATCTCAAAAAGCTTTTCTATGCTTCCGTGCTCTATAAACCTGTCAGGTATGCCTATCCTTTTTATTTTCAGGTTGTTAAGGTTCAGAGAATTGTAATATTCTATAACGGCCGCTCCGAATCCTCCTATCAGACAATTCTCTTCCACAGTGACTATATATTCGTATTCTGAGGCTACGGCATCAAGTATCTCAGTGTCAATAGGCTTTATGTATTTCATATCATAAACTGAAGGTGCGATCCCGATCTTTTTCAGTATATCGCACGCTTTTATAACAGAATTGGTAATGTTGCCGACAGACAGAACAGCTGTTCTTTGTCCTTTGATCAGCCTCTCCCCTTTTCCTATCCTGACATTTTCAAAAACCGGTGTTTCATGTTCTCCCGGAGCTGTCCCTCTTGGGTATCTGATCGCGAAAAGCCCTCTGTTTTTTGACGCCGTATAAAACATGTTCCTGAGTTCATCGGCGTTCCTGGGAGACATGATTATCATGTTCGGTATCATACGCAGATACGAGATGTCGAATACGCCGTGATGTGTCGGCCCGTCCTCTCCGACCAGACCGGACCTGTCTATAGCGAAGATAATATCAAGCTCCTGCAGCGCACAGTCATGAATTATCTGATCGAAGGCTCTCTGCAGAAATGTTGAATAGATGGCCACCACAGGCTTGATGTTCCTGAATGACATAGCTGCGGCGAATGTTACGGCATGTTCTTCCGCTATTCCAACATCAAAGAATCTGTCAGGGAATTTTTCGGCGAATTCATTCAACCCGGTACCTATCTTCATGGCTGCTGTTATCGCAACAAGCCTCTTGTCTTTCTCCGCAAGCCGGCACAGAGTGTCGCCGAAGACATCCTGGTACTTCTGAGGCCCTTCAGTTTTATTCTCCGAAGTGGCCAGTATTCCCGGTCCTACACCGTGATATGTTCCCTTCTCATCCTGTTCCGCCGGTCTGTAGCCTTTACCCTTCTCTGTCAGAATATGGAGAAATACGGGCCCTCCGACTTTATTTTTTATATTTTCCAAAACTTTAACAAGCGCGCCGATGTCGTGACCGTCAACCGGCCCGATGTAATTGAACCCGAGTTTTTCGAACAGGATGCCGGGTGTCAGAAGACTTTTTACGCTGTCCTCCAATCTTGTAAGACCGTTCCTGATCTGCTTAGCAAGCCTGTATTTACCGGCAAAATTCCATATGTCGTTTCTTATCCTGTTGAAAGTGGGATCTGAAAGGACAGAAGTCGTGTATTTTGATATCGCGCCTACATTTTTTGAGATCGACATTTCATTATCGTTCAGGATCACAATGAAATCTTTTCCTGAGACTCCGGCGTTGTTAAGGCCCTCAAAAGCCAGTCCGCCGGTAATAGACCCGTCGCCGATAACCGAGATCACCTTGTAATCCTCTCCATTCAGTTCTCTGGCCATAACGAACCCGAATCCGGCCGAGATCGAAGTCGATGCATGCCCGACCCCGAAAGAATCGTACATTGATTCCGATGGTTTTATAAAACCGCTGATACCTTTGAACTGCCTGTTGGTATTGAAAACATCCCTTCTGCCCGTGTATATCTTGTGGGCATAAGCCTGATGCCCGACATCCCAGACAATTTTGTCATGAGGCAGATCGAATACTCTCATAAGAGCTATAGTAAGCTCAACAGTGCCGAGGCTCGGAGCAAGATGTCCTCCGGTTTTGTCAACATTGTCAATAATGAACCGCCTGGTCTCTGCAGCCAGTTCGGACATATCCCCGGCGGAAAGCTTCTTTATATCGGACGGCGAATTTATTTTATCAAGTATTCTTAATTTCATTTTCTCTTTCTGTGATAATTTTTCGTACTTTTTCCAGATCTTCTTCTGTGTCCACGCCTACCGACTCGCTTATAACCTCCACGCATTTTATTTTATAACCGTTCTCGATAATCCTGAGCTGTTCAAGAGATTCGGCGCGTTCGAGTCTTGTACTCTCCAGAAGAACAAATGTTTTGAGAAAATCTTTTCTGTAGGCATATATACCTATATGCTTATAATAATCAGGCTCTCCTTTGAAATCAAGCGGTATTCTCGATCGTGAAAAATATAACGCGAACCCGTTTTTGTCCATTACTGCTTTAACAACATTTTTGTTATCTGCATCAGCTCTGTTTCTTATCCTGTATACCGGGGTCGAGCATACCGCTTCTTTACAGTTAATCAGTTCATTTACAAGGCTGTCTATAGTAGCCGGATCAAGCAGCGGTTCGTCACCCTGAATATTTAAGATTATATCGCAGTCAATATTTTTTGAAGCCTCATAGCATCTGTCGGTACCGGTTCTTATCCCGCTGCCGGTCATAACGACACTTACATTATTCCCGATGAGATGCTGTTCTATTAAGCTGCTGTCGGTAGCCACGATAACATTGTCCAGCGATCTGCTTTTTCTTGCCTGTTCAACTACCCTGTAAACCATGCTTTTACCATTTATATCGGCAAGAGGTTTACCCGGAAGCCTGGTCGAATCATATCTGGCAGGTATGATGCCTATGACCTTAATTTCACGCATTCAGTATCCTCTTGAGTTCTTCTATTTCAAAAGGTTTATCGAGAAGGCCTGATATCCCGTATTCACACATTTTTTCTTCAGATAGAATTTGATGGTAGCCGGAAATGATGTATACACGGGTACCGGGGTATTTTGTTTTTATCTTTTTTGCTATATCAACACCAGTCATATCGGGCATCTGGTAATCGGTGATCACAATGTTGAACTCGTTCGACTGGAATTTATTATCAAGATTATTGCCGGACGAGATCGCTATAACATCATGCCCCAGAAGCTCAATGATCTCAGTTAATACCTCAAGTATGTCAGGCTGATCATCAATTATTAGTACTTTTTTCCTGCCCATCTCCCCTTCCGGAAACTTTCAGTGTCAATTCTAAGCTTATTCGCTGAAATTTTCAAGCTTTATTTTAATAAAAAAAGAAGCCGAAGCTTCTTTTTTTATATCATTCAGTTGCCTGTTAACTGTTTTTTATCTCTTCTACGGATTCGTCGTGCTTCTTAATTTCCTTCGATTCCATCTCATCCGCCTTTTTCAGCATTTCCTTGGCTTTCTTTCGCATTGAGTTGATCTGTTTCATCTGGTTTTCATGCCTTTTGGCTTCTCTGTCAAGACGCGTCTCTTTACTAAGCCCTGACACTCCGGTCTTCTCCTTAGAAGAAGATACCTTTGTCTGATCTTTTTTTACATTCTCTTTCTTGGCAGGAGTATCGTCATCTTCGAAATCCACATCCCCGTCTTCAAAGTCAGAAGTTCCCTGGTCGGCAACCCCGTCATCAGTCTTTTCAATCCCGCTTCCCCTACCCGCTCTTCCGCTCTGGGAATATGCTTCCGTCACGGAAACACTGAGCACGATCAGAAAGGAAAGTAAAAAAAGCATACTTTTCAGCGAACCTTTCATAATTACTCCTATTTTAATTTAACAGCGCAAAAATCAATATAATCAGTTTAATTAAGTTTTTCAACAAAAAAAAATAAAATTTCATTACAGGAGTTAAAATTCTTATATTTAAGCACTTTTCAAAGCGAACAAAAACGATATAGACGAGTAGAAGTGAAAAAATTGAATAAACTGAAATATGGAAAAACTTAAATTTTTTAATCCTGAGTATCTTAACCTGCTGTGGATAGTGCTGCCCGCGGTACTGCTGATGGCGGAAGCATACAGAAAGCGGCTGAAATACGGAAAAACCATTTCAGGAATCAAAATGTATCCGGTTCTGGCAGCCAGCCTTTCTAAAAAGAAGATCATTTTAAAGAGGATACTTTGTTTATCATCGGTCATCCTGCTTATTACCGCCCTCGCCGGCCCGCAGATCGGATCGAAGCTTGTAAAAGTGAAAAGACAGGGAATAGATATAGTGGTGACCATTGATCTGTCACGATCGATGACAGCGCAGGACATTACTCCGAGCAGGCTGAAAAAGACAAAACACGAGGTGAAGAATTTCATCAACCGCCTGGAAGGCGACAGGATCGCGCTTGTCGGTTTTACGAGCAGAGCTTTCGTTCAGTGCCCTTTGACAAGCGATTACGACGCTGCCTTAATGTTCCTTGACATGATGGATACTTCGCTTATGCCTCAGGACGGAACATCGCTTTCTGAGGCGATAAAAACATCTTCTGGCGTTTTTACGGAAACTGAAAAAAAGCATAAGCTCATGGTGATCGTTTCGGACGGCGAGGACCACGAAAAAGGTATCGAGGAAGCGGTAGCTGAGGCGAAAGAAAAGGGCATCGTTATTTATACTGTAGGCGTCGGTTCGCCCGAGGGCGTACCCATTCCGACCGGACAGGGATTTTTAAAGGATGAGACCGGAAAAACGGTCATTACCAGGCTGAACGAGATCGATCTTAAAAAAATAGCGATGGAAGGCAAAGGCAATTATTACTATTCATCTACAGGCGAATCCGATCTTGCCGAGATATTCTCCGACATCGGAAAACTCGAAAAGAGGGATTATGACGAAAGGACTTTCAAAGACTATGAGCACAGATTTCAGGTACTTCTTATGATAGCGCTTCTGCTCTTGTTCGCCGATCTTTTTATAAGCGAAAGAAAAAAGGAGGTCAACGGATGGTAAAACCGGTTCTATTCATAATTTTATGCGCGCTTGATCTATTTGCCGTAACCTACCTTGATGCGAAAAGCGGCGAAATAGAATACAAAAAAGGTAATTTCGATATCTCGGAGAAGAAATTCGGATCGGCGACCGCTTCGGACCCTGATAAAGACCCGGTGATCTTTTATAACCACGGGAACGCGCTTTTCCAGCAGCAGAAATTCGATGAAGCGATGACTAAGTACGAACAGGCGCTTGCGACTGACAACAAGGAGCTGAAGTCGCAGGTCAAATACAATATGGGCAATACTTTTTTCATGCAGCAGAAGCCCCAGGAGGCTATGGCATACTACAAAGACGCTGTTAAGCTCGACCCCAACAACAGAGAAGCTGCGATAAACTATGAGATAGTAAGAAAACTTCTCGAACAGCAACAGCAACAACAGCAGGATCAGCAGCAGAAAGACAATAAAGACCAAAAACAGGATCAGAATAAACAGGATCAGGGTCAGAACGATCAGAAACAGGATAAGCAGAAGCAGCAGCAAAATCAGTCTGAACAGAACGATCAGCAACAGCAGGATAAACAGCCTCAGCCGAAAGAAGATGAGCAGCAGATGACGAAAGAAGAGGCTGAAAGGCTTTTGAAAGCGCTCGAAAAAGACGAGGAGGACACGCAGGAAAAAGTACAGAAAGCCCTCATCCAGAAAGAAAGATCGAATATTAAAAATAAATGGTAATTCTGTAAAGAAAACTTGATTTTCTTATCAGAGTTCGTCATGTATGTAAAAATTTCTAAGAATTGTTTACAGAGTTATTAATAGTACTTTATTGTTTCAGCCCCTCGAGCTTTATCAGAAATACGATTTCCTGATTTTCGGGAGTGATACTTAAGGCTTCATAAAGCCTGGCGACGTAGCCATGCATGTCTCCGCTCATTGATCTCATAAGCGCCTGAAGAACCAGAGATGTCGAGGCTCTGAACCTGTCGAGCTTTTCGGGATCGTCAACATTGTAGAAAACATCGGTGTTTTTTATATTTTTGAGAATATTCTCCGCATTGTACACCCAGTTCTCGGGCAGGAAGCTGTCGAATTTGAAGAAATCGAGATAGGAACGGTCGTCCGAGCATATATCCGAGCCTTCTGTGAGCTTCGCGACTGAATTTTTATCAAGTATGAGGAACGATGCGAGACTGTAATGGTCGTTATAGAAGTACTGGTCTTTTACAAGAGCTGATCTGGCTTTGAAATCGACGAAATCTATGCTGAGCGGTTTCTTTGTTCCGACAAGGATCGAGTGCGTGTGCCCCAGCCAGACGGTCGTATTTTCAAATACAGAATTGAATGTCTTTATTATGCCCGCGTAATCCTTAGGCAGGAGCTTATGCAGGGGCAAATACTGCGTGACCATTCCGTCATCCGAAAGATGATCGTAGCACAGTTGAAAATACTCCTTTGAATACAATGCGCCGGAGCCGAGAACCGGATGAGTTGGATCGGACGAGATCAGATCGTACTTTCCTCCGGATTTTTGTAGATAGTGCCTTCCGTCGTCCCAGATGATCTTCAGCCTCGGGTCTGAAACAACATCATTATTGAAATCCTTATAAAAACCGGCCGCTTCTTTCAGATCCTCTGCAAGCTCAACGCAAACGACAGACCTGACCTCAGGGTGCTGAAGGACAGTTGAAGTAGTTACCCCGATCCCGAATCCGACTATCAGAACATCCTGCGGGACCTGTCCGGTCAGAAAAGGTATATGCCCGAGAAGCTTTACAGCTTTGATCGCATCGTAAGAACTCCCGATAACGGAATTGTTGTTAAAATATGTATAATTTATGCCTGTCTGCCTGTCCCTGCCGACAACGATCGTAGCTTCGACCGCTTCTTTATAAAAAAGTATCTCCCTTTCTGCTTTTGAAAATGAGGGAGGCAGGATCATAACCGCCGGTTTGAAAATATATATCAATATTACTGCTGAATAGGCGATTCCGGTAAGAATTACAGCGCCGCTCTTTTTATGCGCATTCAGATATGCCGTTACGGAGAAAACCGAAAGGATGATAGATATCAGCAGAAGAGTTCTCACGGCGCCGGCATAAGGGATCAGAAAAAAAGCCGCAGCGAAAGGCCCTATGAAAGCTCCCGCGGTATTGAAGAAATATATTCTGCCGAATCCCGAAGACAGTTTTTCCGGTCTGTTTCTGTAGAGTTTCACCGCAGATGTAAAAACAACGCCCGACAGGACCGACTGAGGCAAAACGGTAACAAAAGAAAGCAGAAAAGGCGGGATAAGAATTCTGGTGAGAGGGGTCTGAAGAGCATCGTGCAGGGGTAATATTATCCACTCGGGAGCATTGACGAAAATGATTATGGCTGATCCTACTGACAGAGCCATTAAAAGCATTGAAAACAGCAGAATTTTTTCTGTTTCGAATTCTATATCCGAAAGCCGTTTGAAGATCATACTGCCGATAAAATAACCCGCTATCGTCACAGATATAATCAGAGAAAAAGTGTAGCTTGTATTTGTAAGGTATATTCTGAAAATCCTCATGGCCGTGATCTGGAAAATAAATCCGCACAATCCTGAAACGAACACTGCGGCCACAGCTGTTTTGGGCTTTTCCAAAAGAATTTTTTTTATCTTGGACGACCTTTTCTCGTGCGCGGCATCGGTCTCAAGCGCTACAGCTGTTTTAAACTTCAATCCTTTAAGAATGAGCACCGCAAGAAAAACATTTAAGCCGGCCGCAAGATAGACAGATCCTGATGACCCTATTCCTCCGAGAAGCAGGAAACCCGCGCCAAGACCTCCCGCCGCACTGCCTAAAGTCTCTACGCCGAAAGTATTACTTATCGCCTGCCCGGCATTGTTCCCCGTCATTACGAATATCCTGCTTACAACAGGCATAAATCCGCCGATGAAGAACGCGGATGAAAATATCAGCAGAAGCGAATAGGCATAAGCTGTAAGATCAACATTCATTCCCCACGCTCCCGAAGAATAGATGACAGGCAGAAGCATAAGCAGCCTGTAAACTATAACATTCACCACGGCGGTTGTCAGTAAAAGCATTGAAACAGATTTAACCGGTTCTTTGGTTCCCTGCGCTCTCCGGCTGAAAAAATAAGCTCCAGCTGAAAGCCCCGCCATATAAGACGAAACTACGATCGTGGACGCATGAACGGTTATACCCAAATATAGCGAAAGCAGCCTGTCCCAGACCACTTCATAAACGAGGAACGAGAACCCGGAGGCAAAAACCGCCGTCATTAAGATAATGATATTTTTTTTGTTTTCTTTCAAGTTTTATCTATTTTGCATTATCAGCGGTTACATAATAGAAATATTTATTGCCGGCCGAAACAGCCGTATCTGTATAACTGTTCGTTCCGGATGTGCTTAATAATGCAAATCCGGAATACGGATCGGCCGACCTGTATATTCTGTAAAAAGTCGCGCCCGACACTGCGTCCCATTCGAGAACAGCCTGAGAAGAGGTCGCATTTATCAATCTAACGTTTAAAGGAGCCGAAACTGATTCAGTTACAGTTAGTTTTATCGGAACTTTTACAACCGGATTATTCATATCGTTCGATGAAATTACGATATCAGCATAGTATGTTCCATAACCCAGACCGTTCGAACTGCAGGAATAATTGAGAAAAGCACTTGAAGAGGGTGAAAGAGCCCCCGAAGCAGGTGCCTCAATGGTCAGCCACTCATAAGGCGTATAAAATTCATTTACTCCAACGATGGTTATATTATCGATAAACCATGATGCAGTAGACCCGTTAACCCTTTTCGTTATTCCCGTAAATCTGATTCTCCCTGTCTGACCCACAGGCAGAGAGATCTTTGTGTGCTGAGATACTGACCGAGTTCCCTGATAGTATATCTGCATCCATCCGCTGCCGCTGTCGTACTCTATCTTAGCTGAACTTCCTGTTGTAAAAATAAAATTCTGATCAAGATCAAGATAGAGCTTCTGGTAACCGTCGGTTTGGAAGATCGGAGATGTCAGCACACCGGTCACAGTGCTTCCCGTAACCTGAGCGCCGCCGGAATAGGAAGTCCAGTTACTGTTCGTGTAACCTGTCCCCGGAAATACGGAAAAATCGTTTTTATGAAGCTCGTTTACTTGAAGAAATTCGCTTGCGTATCCTTCATATTCTTTATCCGCGTTATAAGTGAGTTCCGCTCCGCCCGTATTATATACGAACAGATTCCCGAAAGAGCTTGAATTCGGTGTGAGGCTGACATTAATTGTGTCTGAAACAGATACTTCGATATCCGGAACAAGATCTATGCCAAAGGTGTGTGGGTCCGCCGCGCCTATGAAAGGATGAGTCTCTATCCTGCCGGAGCTGTCTTCCGACCTGATATAGTAGCTGACCTGAGATCCCTGAACCTGAGGCGGAATATCTGATCTGTAAAGACCGTTCGAATAAGTCATCTCAGAATTCTGCCACTGGCCGCCGTTTATCCTGTAATAAAGGCGCACATCGTTGATATTATGGCCTCCGTAAGAAACGACTTTTGCGGCTATCCCGATATTTTTGTCCGGCGAATGGTCAAATACTTTTGCTACATGATATATATGAAGCATTTCCTTGTCTATTACTCCTCTTGTTCTGCAGTGCAGAGCATCAGTTGATTCCCATGGCGTACTTGTTCCGTTCAGCACTCCGACTATAGCGTATCCCGGCATGGCGTTCTGATAGACCGAAAGAGCCGCCGCATCGTTCGATGTTCCCATGATAGGAACGAACACATGATCGTTCAGAATTAGAGAATTCGTATACGGCTCGTTGTTTTGAGTATTAACCCTATAGATCTGATAATTGTTACCGTATGATGACTTTTGCGATGCGAAATAAGCCGCCGTAGCTTCGATCTCGTCATACTGCGGATGGGATGAAGGAACAGACCTGATCAGAATTTTATCAACATCGAGGAATTTTCCCCAACAGTCAATATGATCTATGTATGTATCATTCGGGTCTTCCACTACATGGTAGGTATGAATACCCAGGTAATCGTTCATTTTCTTATCCACCTGCTCGGGTGTAACGCCGAGCTGGGACAGGCTTTCATCATATACGATCATCGTTGAGGCCCCGACTCCCATCCCGTCCGTCATATAATTCCCTCCGGTATGCGAAACCCTCATTCCGTAATAAGGCTCGGAAAGATAGGTTGAGGCTGCGCTGGGAATAGCGTCATCGTTCGGACGCGGCCTGTTATAAACAAAATCGCAGATACCGACTTCGTTATCACCGTTCACTACATACCAGGGGCCATAATCCCTTGTCCAGTATGAGTCAGAAGGAGCTATCAGAAATTCACATTTCGAAGTATCGATCCCGGCGGCAAGATAATTAGAGATCACCGTATTTCTCTCGGTAGTGCTTGCCACTATCGTTAAAACATTCGTAACTTCTGAAAGCTGTTTTATAAAAGCTACCGGAATGCCGAAGGGCGACCTTATAAGTACGCTCTGCATTCTTTCGAATTCAGCCGTCTGACGGACCGGTCCGACCGGAGGCTGCGACTCGATAAAACCTTTACCTATCTCATCCAGCCTTTCAAGCTCGTCCGGGGTCAGCCAGTGCGGCATTGAGTTCGGGTTGTTTTTAAACCATTCTTCCGTTCTTCTTACAAGATCAGGATCAGCTGCTTTATTCTGTGAGAAAACACAGAAAACCGAGAGAAGAGCGGCCAAAAGGATCAGCTTCTTCATTTTTTACCTTCTATTTTTTAATTTTATTTAGATTCAAGAATATGTTCGCAGCTTTGTTTACGAACTCGATCCTGTCCAGCGCTTCGCTGAGATCTTTTCCGGCGCTTGCAGCTCCGTGCCTCTCAAGTAGAACAATTTTATGTTTTTTAAAACTGCCGAGGACTGCCGATGCCAAATCGAACGAACCCGGTTTTTTAAGCCCGGTCAACCCTACTCCTTCGGGTATCAGCATTTCTGCCTCCGTGTGCATACTGAATAGCATTGAATTAACAGCATCCTCAGCCCTGAGATCATGAAGATGAAGAAGCGTGATTATCTCGTCCGGATGACAGTGAAGGACAGCGCTTATACCCTTTTTTCTTCTGGAAAATTCATTATGGAGCATGAGGTGCATTAAAAGCTCGGACGACGGTTCAAGATGTTTGTTGACCGGCCTGAAATATGACGCGCCTGACGCTGATACTTTAACGAACGAGCAATAGTCTTCCGCTTTCCCGTCCGCGATCTGCCTCATTCTGCTTCCGGATGAAGTGATAACGACCGTTTTTCCGCACAGGTTTTCAAACCTGTCGGGCAGATCATATTCGGTTTTATCCGCGCACCCGATATCTTCATCGATAATCACGCTCATATTGCCCGCCGATGCTTCCGCCCAGCCTTTAAAATACAGAACTTTTGCAGTTTCTTTTATGTCCGACAGCGCTTTTTCGAGATCCATTGCTTCCTCTGCGTTATAAATAAACAATTTAAACGCTGTTCTAAAAAATAGCCACAAAAAAAATATAAAGTTTTTCTTTCCTTTCGATTCTGATTGTATTAGATTAGCGCCTGTTGATAAAAAATTAATCATTGGAGTGAAAAATGGATTTTAAAAACGGATCGGCAGTTCAGACAAGATCGGCGGTCAATGAACTTGTACCTGTTTTAAGCGCAGTAATACTGATCTCTGTACTGTCTCAGATAATTATTCCGGCAAATCCTGTGCCTTTTACCGGTCAGACGCTCGGCATTCTTATGACCGCCGGCGTTCTGGGAAGAAAAAAGGGAATGCTTGCAGTTTTGACATATATTCTGCTGGGAACAATGGGAATGCCTTTTTTCGCGGGAGGTTATTTCGGTCTGGCGAGACTTGCAGGGCCAACAGGCGGATATCTTACAGGATTTATCGCAGCAACATTTCTGGTCGGAACCCTGAGCGATAAAGGATACTGCTCTACCTTCAGGTCTTCAGTTCTCTCAATGACAGCGGGAAGTATCGTGATCTATGCTATCGGAGTTCTGTGGCTGTCAAATTTTACAGGCTGGGAAAATGTTCTTTCTGCGGGAGTCATACCGTTTATTCCCGGTGATATTATCAAAGTTATTATAGCATCATCGCTCGTTCCGGCGGGCTCAAGGCTCATTAAATGAAAAAGGCGGGACTTACCCGCCTTTTTATTAGCTCCACTCGACATCTTCTTTTATTACTTTTGCCGGGACTCCAGCCACGAAACATTTGGGCGGAACATCTTTTACAACAACAGCGCCCGCCGCTATTATTGCGCCTTCGCCGATATTGACTCCGGTAAGGATCATAGCCCTCATCCCGATACCCACATGCTCTCCAATAATGATCGGTTTTTTGCCGTGATCTTCCATTCCCTTTATCGTATGATCGTTCGAATCGCTTATAGCCACTCCTTTCGAGATCGCGACATACTGCCCGATCGAGATCCTGTTATAGCAGGTTATATCCACATTCTCCGCCGCGTAACCGCTCCCGATCTCAAGCCTGCCTCCCCTGGCAATATTGATCACTCCGCCTGTGTGGAAGCTGAATATGCCGTTCACAACAAGCTCGCCGCCTTCATCTATCTTAACATTGGTCTTGCTGAAATGACTCCTTTCGAAAGCTGTACCGAGGTGAAGTCTGGAACTGTTGCCCACTATCGTTATCTTTCCTTTTTCGGCCTTACCGATGGTTGTTCTGGGATAGATTATGATCTTGAAGTATGGAAAATATCCCTGCTTGACATTGATATAGATCGTTTTGAGTATATTGATCCTCCTGTTGCCGAAAAGAGATTCGAATATTCTCTTTGGGGTATTCAGCATATCCGAGAAAAAGTCTTTTATGTCGAATTTATCCATCATGACGCCTTTTTAGTTTCAGTCAGACTTCTGTTACCCATCCTTCAGGAGCTTCGATATCGCCGTACTGAATTCCTGTAAGAGTGTCGTAGAGCTGTCTTGTCACCGGACCAACATCTGTTTCTGAATGGAACACGTGGTATTTCCCTTTATGCATTATCCCGCCGATTGGAGAAATAACCGCCGCTGTTCCGCAGGCTCCCGCTTCTTTGAATTCTGAAAGATCATCTACGAACACATCTCTTTCTTCCGTTTTCATGCCGAGATACTTTTCCGCCACATGCAGAAGAGAATATTTTGTTATCGAGGGAAGTATAGAAGGTGATTTTGGTGTAACGAAAACATTATCGTAAGTAATACCGAAGAAATTCGCTGCTCCGACCTCCTCTATCTTCGTGTGGGTAGTCGGATCAAGATAGATGCAGTCAGCGTATCCCGCTTTAACCGCGAGCTCGTGGGGCAGCAGGCTGCCCGTATAGTTGCCGCCGACCTTGGCCGCGCCCGTTCCGTTAGGGGCCGCCCTGTCGTAGTCGGATGTGATAAAGCTTACGGGAGCTAGTCCGCCTTTAAAATACGGCCCTACCGGTGAACAGAACACGGAAAATATATATTCCGGGGCGGGCCTTACTCCCAGATTATCGCCGACTCCGATCATGAACGGCCTTAGGTACAGGCTGGCGCCTGTCCCGTACGGCGGCACGAATCTCAGATTCGCTCTCACCACTTTTTTACAGGCGTCAACGAATCTCTCGACAGGGAACTCTGTCATAAGCACGCGCTGGCAGCTTTTGATCATCCTTTTGGCGTTCTCTTCGGGCCGGAAAAGCAGTATTCTTCCTTCTTTGGAGGTATATGCCTTCATACCTTCAAAACAGCACTGCCCGTAATGAAAAACCGTTGAAGATTCGCTTATCGTTATCTGGTTATCCTCAACAAGCTTTCCCTCATCCCACTTTTTCTCTTTCCAGTGGCTGATGTATCTTTTATCCGTTTTGATGTATGAAAATCCCAGTTTTCCCCAGTCTATGTCAGCTTTTTCCATAAATTCTCCCTTAAATTCCTTTTATAATTTCTACATCATTTCCTTTATTGCTTTCCCGAGCCTTTTAACACCTTCCACTATCTCTTCTTGTGAAGCGAATGAAAAATTGATCCTCATAGTATTTTTTCCGCTGTCGTCGCAGTGAAATACTTTTCCTATAACAAAAGCGACATTATTGTCAACAGCCTTAATGAAAAGATCTTCGGCATCCATTTTTTCCGGCAGCGTTACGAACAGGAAAAGCCCTCCTTCGGGATTGGTCCAGGTTACTCCTTCAGGCAGATATTCTTCAAACGCTTTCATCATTACATCTTTCTTCTCTTTGTACATGCTGATAATGTTCTGAAGATTTTTATCAAAATATCCTTTTTCTATATATCTGGCCGCAATTTTCTGAACAAAAGACGAGGTGCATAGATCTGTCGACTGCTTTGACATGACGATCTTATCTACTATCTTCTCATGACCTATTATCCATCCGATCCTGAAACCCGGAACGAATATCTTAGAGAAAGTGCCGAGAAGAATAACCCTTCCTTCATCCGCAAGCTGATAGATCGTTCTCTGGGGCTCACCCTCAAAACGGAGTTCCCTGTACGGGCTGTCCTCTACGATGAGGACATCGTATTTCTGGCAGATCGAGATTATTTCCAGCCTTCTCCATTCCGGCATAGTTACGCCTGCAGGATTCTGGAAATCAGGTATGATATAAACGAATTTCGGTTTTTCGCCGACCATTTTCAGAATTTTGAGTTCCTCCTCAAGCTTGTCTGACCTCATCCCGAATTTATCGTGCTTTACTCCTATCATATTTGCGCCGTAATTATGGAACGACTGGATACCTCCAAGGTAGGACGGAAGGCCGACAATGATCTTGTCGCCCGGATCGATCAGTACTTTCGGGATAAGATCAAGAGCCTGCTGGGATGATGTTGTGATTATCAGGTTATCGGCAGTTATTTTAAGACCCTGGGCCGCGTATCTTTCTGCGAGAAGCTTTCTTAAAACAGGGTCGCCCTCCGTTGTGGAATACTGGAGCGCCGCCGGACCGTCCTTTTCAAGGACTTCGCACGATATCTCCTTCAGCTGATCGATCGGGAAAGTAAGAGGCGACGGAAGCCCGCCGGCAAAAGAAATGAGACCGGGTTTGTTCGTCAGCTTTAAAAGTTCCCTGATCGCGGATCTTTTCATTCGTTTTGAGCTTTGCGATAATATTTGTTCGAAATCCTTAACCATTTGTTTCTCCGCGTTTTTTTTACCTGAAAAACAATGAAAGCAACAACTTGAATAAAGTCAAATTAATTTTTTACTTTAAAAATATTTCGTTTGACAGAGATATAAAATCAGCCACGCTTAAATTTTCCGGGCGGTCGGTTACTTTTACGGAGTGCAGATCTCCGGGTTCCGAAATGAAAGGCTTGAGAGTGTTCCTGAGCATTTTTCTGCGTTTTAAAAAGGTTGTCTTTACAATGGTCCTGAATAATCTGTAGTCTTTGACTTTAGACAAATTGCCTGTGCCCGCAGAAAAATTCAGCCTGATCATGGATGAAGTGATCTTCGGTTTTGGGAAAAAGGCTTCCGGCGGTATGTCGAAGAGTATCTCCGGTTCGCAGAAGAAACGGGTGAATACGCTGATGACCCCGTAACTCTTCGTGCTTGTCTTTGCCACTATGCGCTCCGCGACCTCTTTCTGGATCATAATAGTAAGCGACTTAATTTTAAGCCTGTCTTTGTTAAGCTCCGAAGCCAGCTCCATGACCTTAAAAATTATCGGCGATGTAACATGATAAGGAAGATTACCGACGATTTTGACATTATCCTCTGCCACATTTTTCGCAAAATCGAATTTTAAGAAATCTTCATTGAAAAGATCGATATTTTCCTCTCCGACCTTATCGTTCAACCCTTCGATCAGCCTCTGATCAATTTCCACGGCGTAAAGTTTGTTTACCCTTCCGGTAAGCCTTGAAGTCAGCGCTCCTCCGCCCGGACCGATCTCGAGAATCGTATCATCGGATTTCAGATCAAAAGAGTCGATTATTTTCGAAATATAGAAGTCATCCTTAAGAAAGTTCTGACCGAGAGATTTTTTCATTTTAAGGTAAGTCATTTATGTCCCTAGTAGTGTTTGTAGAAAAGCGAGATTATAATTATCACAACTATCGTATAGAAGAAAGGTTTTATGAATTTAACTCCGTTTTTTATAACCAGCTTTGATCCGAGAGTGGCACCCGCGATCTCGCCGACACCCATCACAAGTCCGGGAATGAAGACCATTTTACCGCCGATCGCGAAGAATGTCAGCGCGGTTATATTGCTGGTAAAATTCATGACCTTAGTGTAGGCGGTCGCTTTCACCATCTCATGACCCAGAAAAAATACTATCAGGATCACCCAGAACGCTCCCGTCCCCGGCCCGAAATACCCGTCGTAAAAGCCGATGAGCAGTCCGAAGATCACATAGAACCATTTTGTGCTCATCCGCTTCTCCCGCTCTATCTCCCCCGCCTTCGGCGACACGAGCAGATAAACGAGCACGCCCATTAAAAGGAACGGGATCAGTTTCTTTAAGAACTCGTTGCTCGTTATCTGAACAAGCACCGTTCCCGTCGCGGCGCCGATGAAAGTGAAAATAATGCCGGTGCGGGCGGTCCTCAGATCGGCCTTTCCGCCTTTAACATAATGATACGACGCAGTTATAGAACCGAAGGTGGACTGAAGCTTGTTCGTACCCAGAGCGTTCTGAGGCGGAAGACCCGCCAGAAGCAGAGCCGGAAGTGTAATAAGCCCTCCCCCGCCCGCGATCGAGTCGATAAAACCCGCCGCCGCGCCTGAGAGAAACAACAGAAAATATGTCAGAAGCGAAAATTCCATGATACCTCAATTAAAGTTGGGTAAATATAAGGGAAAAACTCGTTATTTGTAACAGCAATTATCCTTGATATTATGAGAATATTAACTGAGCCATTTTTTCAGATAAATAGGCTTGTGCAACATTATTAGATGGTTTTTCTTTTTTAACATCAATAATTATTTCAATATCATCATCTGATACTGCTATCAAACCGATATTATTTTGTTTTAACAATTTATAGTGGCTCCCGTTTTACGGACAACTTTTCTATAAGCAGATGTGTTTGATCATTAAGCGGCATCCGCAACTCCCTTTTTGTAATACACTTCATCCGGCGTCTTGTAATCAAGAGATTTGTGAAGTCTTTTCTGATTGTATTTTTCGAAGTACAGCTTTAAGCTGGCTTTGAGCTCAGAAACAGAATCGAATCTCCAGAGAAATATATGCTCATATTTTACGGTTCGCCACAGTCTTTCGATAAAAATATTATCAAGAGCTCTGCCTTTTTCATCCATGCTGATAGCGATCTCATTATCTTCCAGTACTTTAATAAAATTATGAGCTGTGTACTGCGAGCCCTGGTCAGTGTTGAATATCTTAGGCTTGCCGTATTTTCTTATAGCTTCATTTAGTGCGTCTATGCAGAAACTGTTATCAAGCGTGTTGCTCAACTTCCACGCAAGAACTTTTCTGCTGATATTGTAGCCGGCTTTAAGTAGGTAATGCAGTATCTGTCTTGCGCCTCTCGAAGGTTCTTCTTCCCAAAGATTATATATCTTTTTCATAACGATTTTATACTTAGCCAACTTATCAACAGGCTTGTAATAAAGATTTCTTCTATCAATGCACAGAATCGAACACTGCTTAGATACGCTTATTTTGTCTTTTTCCTTTATCATGTTGTACCTCGTTTCTAAAGGTAAGGCTTCAACTTTTTTTTTATCCACTCGGATTCTACGGTAAGCTGTCCGAGCTTCTTTAAGGCAACTTCAAGTTCACGATCCTTTTCTTTCAGTTCCTGCGATGCCTGATTATCCTTCTCAAATATCTTAGAGAAATTCTCTATCGCTAACTGCTTCCAGCGGCTGATCTGATTCGGGTGGATGCCGAACTCCTGAGATAATTCAGGAAGTGTTTTATCCCCCTTTATTGCAGCGAGAGCTACTTTTGATTTGAATTCTGGTGAATGTTGATTGTAAGCCATGTTTCTTACCTCCTGTTTTTTCTACACAAATTTAACAAATTTTTCTGTCCAAAAACAGGGGGCCCCTATAGTCCTTTACGAATTATATTTATTTCTCTCTTCTGCGACTTGAGAATTCTCGGTGACTCCGTTGATCCATAATTCCGATTCGGCTAGGTCGATCTCATCGCTCCAGATTATTCCGTAGCCACCTGCATCAACTTTAACTTTTCTGAAAAAATTTTCATTTTCTAAAGACTTGAACGCATCTTTTTTCAATAAGGGTTTGCAGTCGTAAATCTTGATAACACCGTTATAGAACTTAACTCTAAGTATAAAGTCTTCCATTACTTCGATATCTTTTATTCTTTCGTAACTCATTATTCCAGTCCCGGCAGATTGATTATATCTTTTGTTTTCCACATTTTTTCTAGTTCGATTTTATACTTTTGTGCCCATTCTTTTACAAGCGACTGAGCTTTTGAAGGTAAATCTCCTTCTATCATAACTAAATCTGAAATACTGAAAACTCCGTTATACTCATTATAAATTGCATGAAAATGAGGTATTCCGTGCTCATTGAAGTACATCTTTATAATTATACCGTAAAACCTTGAAATAACCGGCATATTAACTCCTATCGTTATCTTCCAATATACAAAATCATTTTAAGCAAATCAATATGATTGTCACTTCACCTCGAATGTATAGGCTATTGCTTTGGAGTTGGGATATACATCCTTAACATTCTCATGCACTTTAAGCGTACTTCCGGCTGTTTCCGTCTCGACCTTTTCCCAGAATTTCAGAGCCGTTGTATTCTTGGGGTGCATGGTGAGCTCCCACTTCCCTTTGTGCATGTTCAAAATTTCTTTTGCAGCGTACTCCCCTATTCCTTTTTTTCTGTACTTTCGCATCACGAAAAATTCAGACATGAAAAGCGTGTCTTTGTCTTTTGATACATAACAGTGACCGCAGACCATTACAAACCCGGCCAACTTTCCGTCAACTTTTATAAAATAGGCATACCTTCGATCGTCGGTCCAGTAGCAGTCAAGGTATGAATAGCCGTAAAGCCCTATATCGTTTACATCTGTATCTTCGAATTCGGAGAAGTCGTAATTGTACAGCTCCAGCAGGTGTCCCAGGATAGTTTTCTCATCTTCTCTGACGGATGACAGTTCAATCTGCATTTTTCGAGCCCTCTATCATCTTCGCCTCATCCTCTGGTTTCAGACCGGCTCTCATCACATGATCTTCGGGCATGGTTGCGAACCAGTCAAGCGTGTCTTGTACCGTTTCGGTTACGCTCCGAAATTTCAGGCCCGCCGATATAGCTTTACCGCAGTCAACCTGCTCGATCCCCGCCCATTCGCCTTTAGCTTCAGCCATCGGCAGATATGTCTGCAGTTCGCCGAGTTTATTTTCAAGATATTCTTCTGGTAGCGGAACGAACTGCACCTGTTTTTCCGCGAATGGAAGGCACTTTTCCAGTAGATTTGCAAAAGTGAATCTTTCTGAAGGGCCGGTCGCATTATGGATCCCGGTCGCTTCTTTTTCTGTCATGCGGACGGCGAATTCCGAAAGGTCTCTGACATCTATGAACTGGATAGGATAGTCAGTGTTTTCCGGAACGATGATCCTGCCTCCTCTCTTTACCCTGACCGGCCAGTATGTGAATCTGTCAGTATAGTCGTCCGGCCCCACGATCAGTCCGGGGCGGATAATCAGATGATCCTGCGGAAAATGCCTTATAACTCTCTCTTCGCAGTGAGTTTTAAGAGCGCCGTAAGTTTCGTTGTTCAATGTTTCGTCAGCTTCATCTTCCAGCCTCGACAGCTCAGAATTTTCGGTTATTCCCGGCTTCGAGAAATCTTTATAGACGGAAATTGTCGAAATAAAGACATATCTTCCCGCATTACCTGCCAGAATTTCAGCAGACTTACCTACAATACGGGGAATGTATCCGCAGGTATCTATCACCGCATCCCATTTTCTGCCTTTAAGAAGTTCAATGTCCTTGTCCCTGTCGCCTTTTATCTTTTCAAGTCCGGGAAAGAGTTCCGCATTTCTCTTACCCCTGTTGAATAAAGTCACTTCATGGCCGCTGTCTAAAGCAGTTTTGACAATGTGTTTGCCGAGAAAGAGCGTTCCGCCGATTACGAGTATTTTCATTAATAAACACCTAGTTTATTCAGTTTTCTTGCCTTTTTATCATACATTCTGAAAAGAAGCAATCCCAGGATCAGATAAAAAATCGAGTTTAACAGAATGAATCCGTACCACCACAACGGATAAGTCTGTCCGTAAACTATCACTCCGATAAGCGTCTTTGCGCCCGGGACATAAGGAAGGAAGGAAAAAATATTGATCGGATAAGTCTGCAGAGCCATCAGGCCGATGATCCCGAAAGAAAATACTGACAACAGAGATGTAACTTTCTTATGTATAATAGCTATACCTCCTCCCGCGAGGCCCAGCCCGATCAGTGAAATAACTGATATCAGCACCATCCATACAAAGAAGACGAAATCAATATTTAACCATCGTCCCGTGATCAGCATAGCCAGAAAAAGAATGACTATGTTAATGAAGATGTTGAATAATATATTTGCAAATACCTTGGCCAGTAGTATCTTCTCAATCCCGAGCTGAGACAGGTACAGCTTTTCCAAAGTGCCCTTTTGAGATTCATCCCAGATCATACTGGCTACCGACTGGAAAGAGGTCATGGCAATTCCCCATAGAATATAGCCGACAATAAGAGAATCGAAAGAATCAGAAGCAATATTGTTCCCGCCGAAACTCTTTAAGCCGAAAAAGATCGCGAGAAAGATCCCGAACATTACGATCGTGCCTGTAATAAACTCAAAATAATATCTTCGTATTTCTTTTACCAGTTTTTTCAGTTCATTCATTATCAAAACGATGTATGTCATTATTTTACCTCTTCGGATGTCAGGTTCATAAAAATGTCTTCAAGGGTATTTTCCCTGATATTTATGTCCAGTATCTCTTTGTTAAGCTTCTTCAGTATATCAAAGACATTGTAGATCTCCCTCGAGTTTTTTAACGAGACGGTCAGGACTGAATTATTTTGGCCGGTTGTTATATCATGCTCACCGATATCTTTAATACTGTCTCTGTCCGGACATGTAAATATTTCTTTAACGGTTATTGAATATCTCTTGTTGGCGAACTTCTCCTTTAATTCAGACATGGGGTGATTCGTTAAAAGCTTTCCTTTCTTAAGAATCAGTATCCTGTCACAGATGCTTTCCATAAATGACATATCGTGCGAAGTGATCAAAACGGTCTTATTTTGTTCCTTCGACATCGAAAATATCCATTCCCTGATATCGCTCTTAGTTTCTACATCCAATCCTAAGGTGGGCTCATCCAGTAAAAGAATCGAAGGATCGTGAATGATGGCTGCCGCAATAGCGGTTTTCTGCTGCATTCCTTTTGAGAATTCCCTGACTTCTTTATCCCTGACGTCCCAAAGTTTTAATTTTTTTAAAAGAAATTCCTTTTCCTTTTTTATCATTTTCGTGCCGATACCCATAATGCCCGCAAAATAATTGATATTTTCATCCGGGCTGAGATGCCAGTAAACATTCCTGGAGCCTTCAAGGACCGCTCCTATATCCGACATGATCTTATTCTTATTTTTTCTCGCTTCAAGACCGTTAACAAATATCTTTCCGCTTTCATATTCGATCAGTGAAAGGATAGATTTAATAGTTGTAGTTTTTCCGGCTCCGTTCGGCCCGAGAAAACCCAGTATTTCGCCTTTTCTCACAGAAAATGAAATGTCATCAACGGCACATAAATCTTTATACTTTTTTACAAGGTTTTCTACGACTATAACTTCGTTCATTCCTGTTCCTCTTCAAGATATTCGTATCTTTTTAATATTAAGTTTTATTCCATGGGTTATAAAGAACAGCTCCGCTTTCCTTCATGTCTGCAATATTTCTCGTAGCTATTGCCATGCTGTTCGAGATTCCGGTCGAAGCGATCATTCCGTCAATCGCGGGTAAAGGTTTTCCGATGTTCTCTGATTTTGCCTGAACACGACCCCAGACAGCTGCGGATTCAAGATCAAATGGCAGTATCTTGTTTTGAAATCTTTCTTTAAGGTCATTATTTACCCATGCGATCAGATTATCTTTTCTCTGACTGTCAGCCAGTTTTTCGATGCCTTTAATTATTTCGCCTATAGAGATGACGCTTATGAATAAAGCAGATTCATCCATGCCTGATATCCATTTAATAACATTTTTGTCGGGATCTTTTTTTATCAGTTCGGAGATTACGCAGGTGTCGAGTATGTAATTCATAATTCCACCTTTCTCGGTTTTTCTTTGCTTCTGATCAATATTAACTCTTCTTTCGCAAGCGGAGATTTCTGAAAGAACTCAACTATATTATTTTCAGGCTTTGTGAGCTTCTTGTATTCCTCGATAGAAATTATCACAACCGCGTCTTTACCGTGCCTGGTCACTATCTGTGGAGAATCCTCTAACGCAAGTTCTACTAAACTGCTGAATTTATTTTTAGCTTCCTGCAGCTGCCAGTGGTTTTTTATCATTTTAGCCTCCTGTCAAAAGTTAATTCATCCAGACTGTCTAGATTAAATATAATCAATAATTACTGAATTGTCAATAAAGTAGTTATATCACATCTGCCTGTATATAAAGTGCGCAGTCGTAGATTTTCCGGAACCAGTAATACTGTTAACTTCGCTTACTGTGTAGTTAAGCTCCTTCTTTGAACAGCCTGAAAATGATATCAGAGCTATGAATATTGAAATCACGCACAAATATTTCGTCATTTTCATTTTAACGCCTCCGTTTTAATACTCATAAACTTCAAGCGCGCTTCTTACAGTATCGAATTTAAACATCCTGTCTCCATAGAAACTCAGAAATGTGTCAAAATCACACTGATAATACGGTTTGTCGGTCTTAAAGAGATAAGAATTCAAATAAATATTATCTTTATTAAAGAAGTCAAGAATCATTCCATCAGTATTACCCTTCGAAGTGTCAACAGCAGGATGAATTATTAGATTTCCGTACTTATCATTATAAACTCCTACTACAGCACGTTTTTTATAAGCTTGTGTTCTTTTAATACTTGCTTGACCTGTGCCTCTTAAATACCTGGTCATTTTTTCATATTCTTCATCCGTAAATAGAATTGAGGCATAATTTTTATAAATTTTTTCGATCATATCTCCGTCATGATTGAATACATTAACTTTGTAATACATATCATCACCAGCTCCGATAAAAACTTTATCATTAGAGATAGAAGTGTACAACCATGTCGCCGGTATATTCCTGTCATCAATGTAATATTCGATTTTATCTAAAACTTTTATTGTTTGGAACGAGTTGTTCAAAAGAGTCAGTTCTTCAGTTATCAATTGCCTGCCTTCCACTTCCCTGCCATTCAACAATGAACAAACAAACTTGTTTTTGCCGACAGGCTTCAGCTGAAATCTGTATCCTTCAGGTCTGAACCTATATAAAAATTCACCTGAATTATCGAATACTGAAACAGTCTGGCTTACATCAGCAATATACACCGAATCATTCTTAACGCAGAGATATATAATCTGACCGGTCTCACCAGGACCTGCCCCGTGTCTGAAAAAAGTTCTGACGAACCTGCCATCCTTATCGTATTTATTAACCTTAGGAACTGATCCGAAATCCGCAATAAATATACTCTTTTCGCTGTCTACTCCTATCATATCAATGTCGAAATACGAAATGAAATTCACATCCGTTGAATCATTGTTGATTTCAAATTTCTTCACGGGATTGAAATCCAGCTTTTCTACAGAAGGGATATTCTTGTTCCTGTAAGTTTTCACACCGTCTTTTTCTGTGACTGTGCAGGTTTGTTCCTTCGTGCAGCTGATGAATAGCATCAAGCTAAGTAAAATTGAAATTACTAGTAAAGATTTTCTCATTTTTCACTTCTCCTTTTTACATTTCCTTTGCGGCTAAAACCTTACATTCTGCAGGTCGGTCAGATTCTCTTCCGTCAGTTCAAGCTCCGAGAATATTATGAACTTGGGCGAAAATATCTTCGCTTCTCCGTTTTTTATCCTGCGGAATTCATCGAAGCCGCACATTATTACGCCGTTGTCGCAATGAAACCATCCGTCAGATACTGTTTCCGAATTGAAATAGTATAGCTTTTCGGGTCTTTTTGAATTGTTTATACAAACAAGACCGGATTTTATTCTTGTTTCTGCAGCCTCATATCCGCACTTTATGATATTTTCCCGGCCGTCTTGTCGGGTAACAGCCGCAATATTTTTCATATCGTTTTCATAATTGATATGAACCGCTCCCCCCATCTGATGATATTCTTTGAAATAACCTGTTCCATTTTCAACTTCAGAATAAGCCGCAAGCACAGTTGATCCCGGCATCATAAGGAAATACTGCCTGATCTTCATGCCTTTCATCGCATCGAATTTTCCCATGCTGGTCGTCAGTTCCAAGCCTTCCCAGACATTACCGAGATTATCCCTTTTTTTGATAAAAGCGGCTTTTGTGTTTTCCGAAAGCCAGTGGTGCTCTTTCATATTCCCCGGTCTTGTATGAATTCCGCCGAACCAGTTGTTCCACCATGATCTGTTCGTTCTTTCAGGATAATCCGTAGCGAGCCATTCTCTGCCCTTATAAGTCAGCGAAAAAACCGCTGCCGCAAAATCCGGAGACGATTTGATCTTCAAAACGCCGTTGTCGGCGGTAAAGACAGTGTGTTTTCCTTCTTTTTCCCTGCCTGTTTTAACAGAACCCTTGCTTCCGATGAAAACAGCTTTGGTCTTTTTCATCTCTCTTGAAAAATAATCCGCATTGACACAAATTAGTTCTACCGGCTTTTTGTCTTTAAATTCAAACTCAAAATCAATTTTATTAAGTTTATCTTCAGCCGCCGATTTCTTCAGTTTACGCAAAGACGGATCGCTTAAGGAGGCTATGTTTATGTTCGCGTCTATCGGTTTATCTTTGTGGTCAACAAAAGCACCGCTGACTTTTTTACTGCAGAAAGGATTTCCTTCATTGATCTCAAGATCGAAGCTGTCGTATATTCTTTCGTGACCGACCTGTTTTTTCAGAACGAATTCGCGAACATCTTTCACATTTTTAAATATCTCAAGCGCGAATATGACCGGTGTTGTTTTTTTAACACCTTTTCTGGTGAATTTGTGCTCAAGAGACAAAAACCACGAGCATAATTTTATTTTGGAGCTTTCAGGCCAGATCACCGCAACAGTTCCTTTATCTCTCTCTCCGAACATCCAGTTCCCGGTGAGTTTATCGTTATTGATAAAATCGAGAGCACTGTCACCGTAGGCATCCCGATCATATCTGTGCAGTCTTCCGCAGTATGGTACTGTCATTTTTCCGTGCTCAAAATTAAAATCGGAACTTACCGAGAATTCATCCATGCCTGCCGGAAAACTTATAATTTCGAACCACTGCTCTAAAATTCCGCTGCGGTACATCTTGAAATTCTGCGTGAACTCACATCCCGGGAAATCATCCGATCTGTAGAATGCTTTCAGGAGTATCGCATTATCGGTCTCTGCGTATTCGCTCTTATACGGCGCTTTTCTAACGAATTCCGATGAGAAAGGCTTGCCGATCTTGGGAGCGCCCATGTAGGTCCATACATCCGATGCCATGCTTCTGTAGATCATCTGGTTCTTGTCAATGAATTTATCCAGGCTGAAGCTGAAATTGCCTGAGCTCATATAGAAATAGTTATCGTTCTCACCGCAAAGTTTTCCGCCGCGGATGTTTTGTACCAAATTGAATTTTTGTCTGAATGAATAAGTTTTTCCGTTTTTAATAACAGCCTTCAGATCGACATCTTCACAGATCAGAACGGAATTGTGCAGTAATATTTTGACAGCGACCGTATTTCTTTCTCCCTTTTTAAGAAAGAACTTCTTTTTCTTTTCAAGAAACTCTATTTCTTTGACTTTCGGGAATTTTATCTCGAATGTGCAGTCTTCATCAAAATTGTTCTCGACATCAAGGTACAATTCTTTTTCTATTCCGACATGTGTCATAGAATAGTTCTCGTTCGTTTTCAGCTTTAACGGAAATTGCGGATTTATGCCTGTCTTGAAAGTGACTTTCTTACCGTTAACTGTAATTTCGGACATTACGCAAGGATGAGTCTGCCATACGCTCTGATCTTTTTCGATCTTATCGAGATAAAAATTAGCTTCAACCGTCTTTTTGCCTTTGATATTTCCGCTGATATCGGCTTTTGTGCTGATATTTTTATCAGTCATACCTTTTATACGGACTTCAAGCTTTTTACCGGTCTTATTCACGATCTCATAGCAGATCACATAATCCTTTCCGAAAACCAGCTTGTTCTTGTCAACTTTGGAAGTAATAGAATAATCGTCAGTTTCAATTCGCCTGATACCTCTGCCCGTTTTCTCGAATTCAACGAGCAGGTTTTTACCGTCTTTCTGCCATGAATAAGTCAGATAGTCAAAACCGTTCTCGGATACACCGTCCGGCACAAGGTCGATCTTACGGTTCGAATCATCGTACCAGTCCGCTTTCTTAAAGAAATCTCTAAATAATTCAGACTGAACCACGGTCGGTATAAAGTTCATAAGATGAGTAGAACCGCTCTCCATCTGCTCCCAGAAGAAGCCGCATTTCTTATACATCGGAACAGCCTTGGTATTGCCTGCCCATGTAAAAAGGTCGATCCTCGGATAACCGAGCTCAATAGTCCTTTCGACGGCTTTCTTGACAAGCATTTTGCCTGCTTTTTTACCGTGATATACCGGATCAACATTCAGCAGATCGACGTAAAGGGTATTCTCTTCCGCGAAATATTTTGATAATTTGCAGTATCCGATGACTTTTTTTCCGTCAAGCGCGAGATAAAGGTTCAAATGAGATGATATTTCTTCCTTACGCTTAACGCTCTCTTCAGTTTTATGATCCGATTCGCCGTTCCAGCCTTCTTTGCTCACATTCCACATATCCGCGATCGCTTTGGCATATTTCGGGTCGTATTCGACTAATTTAAATTCACTTGTTTCTTTCATTTTTTTCTCCGTTTTCTAACATTTTCCGCGGCGGGCGGCACAAATTTTTAAGGCGCGCGCTTTCTCCCGGCGGGTTGACGGGAGGAGTTTGTGCGTAACCGATATTCTGATTGAAGATTTGTCGGGTAAATTTACGACTAATCAGAAATTTGGGCAAGCTTTATTTTTGAATATATTCTGAGGGCATTATGAAAGAACACTTTCTCATGATGTTCCGCCGGGACAAGTACCTTTATAAGATCGATGTATGATCTCATCGGCGCGAGCGGCCAGTCCGAACCGTAAATTAGTTTATCGTAACTGTCTGCGAAAACCATTGCTGTCCTGAAAGTATTGAGCCATAGCTCATTCGAGCAGAACCTCGAGAATAGTTCTTTTGTACCGACCTGAAGTCCGGAAAGATCGGCAAAAACATTCTTGTTCTTATAAAGTATTTCGGCGCAATCCATCACCCACGGGTTGCCGAGATGGCAGATCACAATTTTCAGATCGGGATATTTTACTGCCAGTTCGTCAACTGCCATGGGATGTGAATACTTGAGAAGTCCGCGTTCGCTGTATGTGTCGCCGGTGTGTATCGCTACTGGCATATCGTACTTCATCGCAAGCTTATAAACGGGGTCATATACCTCATCAGTTACATAATAGTGGTAATATCCGGCATACAGCTTTAAACCAACGCAATCGGCTCTTTTAAGGGCCTTATCAAGTCCGGCAAGATCTTCTGATTTAAGCCTGTGAGGATTTATCCCCGCGCAGAAGTAAAATCCAGCCGGCATTTCATCAACATCGTAAGCCATGGGTGTAGGGGTATCTATGTCCGGGAAACCGCCCGGAACTCCTTCAGCCAACCCCATACAAATTCCTGCGACAACGGAATTTTCCCCGCAGTCCTTCAACCACCCGGCTCTGCTGTAGTCCGTACCGTTATCCTTCGCGGCCTGCTGAAAAGACGCTATTTTAGAGTAGTGAAAGTGCGCATCTATCACCTTGTATCGGAAAATTATGTTTTCTTTCATTTCTAACCGCCTTTTTTAGTAATTTGATCAGCAATAAACAGCAGTAAAACGACTAACAGAATGGTCTCCAGCTTCATTATCCTTGCTTTATTTTTCAAATCTTTCAGCATACAGCCCAAGCTACCCACTTAATTTGTTTTTCCGCAGCTCTTTTCCATCCAGTTAAGCACAGTTTCCCATGCCTTATCGAAGTATTCATAAGCTTTGTCCCATTCGCCGCCCTCAGGCCAGCCGGTATGGTTTATCTCTACTTCCGTTCTTGTGTTCGGCATGATCCTGAAATTGACTACCACCCATGTTTTGTATTCGTTATTTCTTACTTCTGGGAATTGAGGAGGCGCATTCCATGTAAAGGACAGCATTCTCTCAGGCAGAAAACTTAATATTCTGCATCCTTCGCTTCCTTTCATACCGTACGGATTAGCTTCGATGAAGTAAATCTCGAACGGACCGCCGATCCTTAATTCGATCTTGTTATCCGGCCCGAAAAATGTTTTCAGACCTTCTTGCGTAGTCCACTTTGCCCACGCTTCCTGTACAGAACAGTTTACAGTCTTCGTTTTTACGATCTTTTTATCGCTGATCTGATACATTTTTTACCCCTCCGTTTTGCCAGTCCTTTATTATCTTCGATTCATTGTCTATCCATATAACTGATCTTGCAGGTCAGGCTTTCTATCGCGACTTTAATCATTACGATGGTTTTGAGGCTTTCCGGGCTGTGACGAACAGGCTCCGCGCCAAAATGTCCGGTCAGATGGTTTAAGGCTTCCCTTTTCCCATCCTCGTCTTCAATAATACAAGCTTTGCCTACACCGTTTACACTGCGGTATCTCATCGTTAATAGACCTTCGAGGTATTTTGCGTCGAGAGTTATGTTGAAAGCGACTTTCGGATTCTTTCTGATCACATTGAGCTTCATTCCCTGTGTAGCGCAGTGAATGTACAGAGCATTGTCGAAATAGCCGTAGTTCAGAGGCACGATGTAAGGCTGATCGCCGTCCGACATGGCAAGCTCGCACCAGTTCGCTTCTTTCAGGATGTTTTCGATAATTTTCAGATCCGTCACTTCTTTCTTTTTGTTTATCATCTAATCTTCTCCGTTTTAGATAGCCTTTTACTCCCCTGTTTTCCTCAAAATATACATATCAGCAAGTTCGCCCGTGATGCGTCTGCCGTCAGAATCGAGCATAAAAAGAGCTCCTTCGCCGACCTGATATTTTCCGGGCGCTTCATTTTCAAGTATGATTATCCTGCCGTCGCTGCTCCAGGTGAACCTCCCCTCTGAAGCGAAGGCCTCTCCGTTTTTTCCGATATACTTTCTTTCAATCCTGTAGGTCATATCGTACCTGATCGAAAGCGAAGTTTCGATTCCTTCACAGTCCGCGCAGGGCAGGATGCCCCCGTAGGTTCCCTCCCAGTCGAGCGCGTTCATGCTCGTGTGCATGTCGGGTATGAGAATGTTTCTAACCTCTCTCTGATAATCGGGATTGTAAGTCATGCCGTTGTGCCTCTGACCGGGAATCGTGATAAGCCTGTCCCCTTCTTTGAAATGCTTCGAGAGCTTTACCGATGAGCCGTAATAGATCACCTCGTCTTTATCGCCGTGAAATATTATGACCGGCATTTGACATTCCTGAATATACCTGATGTTCTCCATTTTATACCTGAGTAGAAATGCGGGAAAGATCGGGAAATGTCGCCTCATCATGTCGGTCAGGTTGTAGAACGGCGCCTGAAGTATGAGTTTTTCCGGCGAATTTACCGAGGCGAGGTATGATGCGGGACCTGTTCCGATTGAGTAGCCGAGGATTATGATGCTTGTCTCGTCGTAGAGTTTTCTGATCTGATCGTAGGCTTTCTGCATATCGTCGTAAAGCTGATTTTCTGAACTTATCTTTCCCCCGCTTTTGCCGTAACCTCGATAGTCAGGCATGAATACATCATAGCCGAGCGAAACATAATATTCAGCCGCATCGCCCCATGACCGGAGCGATCCCGCATTGCCGTGGAGATAGAAAATCAGTCCTTTGGGAGAGCCTGATTTGAACAGAATGCCGTGGATATCGACACCCTTTTCGACTTCAATGAATATTTCCTCGAAGTCCGTATTGTAGCTGATTTTGAAGTCCCTGTCCAGCTTTTCGGGGAAGAAAATAAGTTTTTCCTGAAAAGCGTAAACCGCTGCCAGCAGGATTATATATACGCCTAAAAGGAGGATCAGTATTCTAAATATGGATGCGGCCACAGGATCTCCTTTTTAAAAGCTAATGAACGGCGAGCCCGCCTTCGGATGTTTCCTTGTAGATACTCGGCAGGTCGTGTCCGGTCTGCTTCATTGTCCTCACGACCTTGTCGAACGAGACCAGGTGCCTTCCGTCGGAAAGTATCGCGAAAGTTGATGTATTGAGAGCACGTTCGGCAGCGAATGCGTTCCTCTCTATGCACGGCACCTGAACAAGTCCTCCGATCGGGTCGCATGTGAGCCCCAGATGGTGCTCGATCCCCATTTCGGCGGCGTACTCGATCTGGTAGAGAGTGCCGCCCAGAAGCTGTGTCGCGGCCGCCGAAGCCATGGCGCAGGCCGTGCCGATCTCGCCCTGGCAGCCTACAGCGGCTCCCGAGATCGAGGCGTTCTTTTTCACCAGATTTCCCACAAGTCCGGCTGTCGCAAGCGCTCTGACTATTTTCTGATCTGAAAAATTAAAACTGTCGCACATCGTTTTCAATACAGCCGGCAGAACCCCGCAGGAGCCGCATGTAGGCGCTGTGACTATTTTTCCGCCGCAGGCGTTTTCTTCAGCCACGGCGAGAGCATAAGAGAATATCCTGGTCTTGCCTTTGAGCGTACCGCTGTAATCTTTCGACTTCACATAAAAAGAGGACGCTTTTCTGGAAATATTCAGCCCGCCGGGGATCGTTCCCTCCTGGTCGATCCCTCTTTCGATAGAGTCTTTCATCACATTCCAGACCTCAAGAAGATATTCGTTTATGCTGTCACCTTCCGTTTCGGTCACATATTCCCAGAAATTTCTTCCGGTCGAACTGCAGTGTTTCAGAATATCCGCCATAGTGGTCAATGAATATATGTCATTATCTTTGAACTCATCGGAAAGATCAGATATTTTTCCTCCGCCCAGACTGTAAACAGTCCATTCCTTTACAGTGCCGTCCTTATAGATGGCTTCGAATTTCAGAGCGTTCGGGTGATAATGCATGAATATTTCAGATTGCCAGACTATTTCTGTCTTTTTTGGCGAAAAAGCGTCGAAGATCGTCCTGTCCGTCTGGTGCCCTCTGCCTGTTGCGGCAAGGCTTCCGAAAAGTGTTATTCTGTAGCTTTCCGCTTCAGAATTTCTTGTTTTAAAAATGTCGGCAGCTTTTCTCGGCCCCATCGTGTGACTGCTTGAAGGACCGTACCCGATCCTGAATATTTCTTTTATTGATTCCATTTATAGAGACTCCGTTTACATTCAAAAAATATATTTCATCTGAAGATAAATAGCAAGCGAAGTCAAAACGATGACGGCCGGAGTTACTTTTAGGCTGTGTTTGAGAAATTCTTTATAGCCCATTTCTATTCCGTTGTAAGCCAGAATTTTTTTCCACATGAGTCCGGCAAGCGCTCCGTAAAGCGTCAGGTTACCCCCGAGATTTGTTCCCGAGACCAGTGCGAGCCCGTTCGCGACGGCCGCCGGACCGGTTACAGTATACTCGGGACTCTGGAAGGCGGAAGCAAAGAGTATCGTCATTGGCTGGTTTATCATAACATTGGCTCCGGCGGCGGAAACGGCCGATGTAAAAACCGAACCTGTAAAGAGCCCGTCAAAATTATTCATGAAAACGGCAAGCCTGTCGGTTATCCCGTTCACGCTGAAAAGATGGATAAGAATGAAAAGCGAAACTATCAGAGGCAGGGTCTTCCACGGCACCCTTTCGAAACACATTTTAAACTCCGTTACCGTGAATTTCATATTCCTGGCCAGAAGTGATTCGAGCGTTTTCTCATAATGGTATTTGTCCGACGAAAAATGCGTTCTCAGATAATACAGTGAAAATACGAAGGTCAGTATCAGATAAATTATAAAATATGCCGTAACGACCTGCCACACCTTATACCCTGCGTGTTCCGCGACCGAAAGGGATATGAAGAACGCGGCGAATATAATAACGCTTGTGAAAGCTGTCCATCTGCTTCTGAGATATTTTGTTCCGCTGATGCCTTTTTCAAGACCGATCTTTCCCGATCTTTTTTTCCTGAAAATGAGGAAAACGATAAAAGTGGTGCTCAGTCCGGCGGTAAGCGTGGGTATGAGCATAAATTTTGCGTATTCGGTGAACTCAAAACCGAATATCTGGGCTACAATGATGTTGGGAGGATTCCCCACATAGAAAAGCATGCTCCACGAATTGGCTGAAAAGAACACTGCCAGGAGAAACGGCGCTGGACTTATCTTTGAGTGCTTGGCCATATAGCAGATGATGGGCGTCATTGTCAGGATAACGATGTCGTTGGAGGTGAATATCGTGAGAACCGCGGTAAGTCCGACAATGCCGAAATAAAGCCGGACAGGATCGCCGCCGGACATTCTGATGATCCTGAACGATGCGAATTCGAGAACGCCCGTCGAGTCAATTGAAATGCAGATGTAGGCTCCTGCGAAGAATATCAGGATCACCTGCCACGGAACTACTCCGTTTATGCCTGCGAGGGAATCTTTAAGTATTCCGGCGTCAACATAGCCGAAAGCCGAAAGGATAAGTACTGCGAGAAGAGGCGCGGTGCCGTAATCGATCTTAAAACTGAATTTTTTTAATTTTATCACAGGTTCTTTCAGAATACCGAAGATCGCCAGCGCGAACATTAAAAGAAGGAATAATTCTTTCATTTCCTTTTCCACCACTGGATCAGTTTCTTTTGCAGTTCGCGTTCCTTGTAAGTTTTCGCCGCATAGATCCGTTCACCAGTGAAAAAATCCGTCTCCGTGTAATACATGCAGGCGGCTATGGTCATCGGCAGAGGTATAAAGTCCTGAACCTGCTCGACGATTATCCTGTTGCGCATTAAATAATCTCTCATGCGTTCCGCATCCTCCACAGTCGTTCCTGGAAAAGCGGATATGAGATAAGGAACAACATACTGCTCTTTATCAGAATACTTCCTGAACAGCTTTACGAATTGCTCATATTTTGATATGTCCGGCTTGAGCATCAGTCCGAGTATCCGCTTTTCAGTATGCTCCGGCGCGATCTTGAGATGGCCCGACGTGAATTCCCTGGCCACAGCTTTAATATAATTCGGGTCGAGAAGGGCCAGCTCGTGCCTGATCCCGCTGTTTATGAATACGCGCTTAGTTTCTCTTACCCTGTCGTAAAGCGACAGAACACGCTTGTGACTCGTGTCGAGATTGGGACAGGTCTGCGGGAACAGGCACGACAGCCTGCGGCACTGCCTGCAGGCTGCAATATCGCGCCCGTGCATCCCGTACATGTTGGCGGAGGGTCCGCCCAGATCGGTCACCGATCCGGACTTGAGTTTCTTAGCTTCATTGACGACCGATTGTTCAGTACGCGACTGGATGAAGCTTCCCTGGTGCTGCGCGATAGAGCAGAAGGAACAGCCTCCGAAACATCCCCTGTGGATAGTTATCGAATTCCGTATCATTTCGTAGGACGGTATCCTCTCTTTATACATAGGGTGGGGTTTATTTTCGAAAACCGAAGCATAAATCTCATCAAGATTATCATCAGGCAGTACCGGCGGATTAATAACGATCCTTCTTCCCTCCGTTTCCTGGATCAGGCCGGTATTAAGATAAGGATTTGTTACCGAATGGATTATCTTTTCAGCCTCGATAAATCTCTTTTTGTCCGCGCTCACCTCAGCATAGGAAGGCAGCGGCTCATATTTATAAGCACTACCGGTACTTTCTTCTTTTCCGGCTATATAAGCAGTACCTCTGATTCCCCTCAAATCTCCTATCTTACTGCCCGATCTTAGAGCTTCCGCTATCTTTAAAACCGTCCTCTCCCCCTGTCCGAAGACCAGAATATCGGCCTTCGAGTCTGCAAGAACGCTCCTTCTTACCTTATCCGACCAGTAGTCGTAATGAGCCACTCGCCTTAAACTCGCCTCGATCCCTCCGATTATGACAGGAATTTTCTTATAATTCTCTCTTGCCTTGTTCGAATAAACGATCACAGCCCTGTCAGGCCTTTTGACTGATCTCCCGCCTTCCGAATAATCGTCCGACCTTCTAGGCTTTTTTGATGCGGTATAATTATTTATCATCGAATCTACATTGCCTGATGTAATTCCTACAAAGAGTTTAGGCGGAGGGAGTTTTGTAAAATCATCATTGTAATGAATATCGGGCTGAGGTATGATGCCTACCCTGAAACCCTTGGATATGAGAAATTTGCCAATAATTGCGGGGGCAAAAGAGGGATGGTCTATATAGGCGTCGCCGGAAATCAGGATAATGTCAAGTTCATCCCAGCCGAGAGCTTTCATTTCATCTTTATTCACCGGCAGGAACATAATAAAACCCTTTAATTACTCCGAGATCTCGTTTATAAGTTCTTTTATTCTTACCTTTGTCGGCATGTCCCTGTTCAGCGAAGCAAGTTTCTGAGCGGATTTCAGGACAAGAATAGCATCTCTGTTCCTCGAGCTGCTCCTGTAAGCATCGGTCAGTTCGAAAGTCAGTTCCAGATACAGCTTGGAATAATCTGATATCCTGATAACATTATGCCCTGCCTGAAGGTTCTGAACGGCTTCCTTGACCCTTGCTTTTCGTTTGAATATTTTACCGAGCAGAAGATATGAAAGCGCAATAAAGTGAATGTTCTTTGCTTTTTTGGAGTACAGCAATGAGTACTTCATATACTTTAGTATCTTGCTTATATCGTCTTTCTGATCATTCTTGTATTTATTGAAAGGGTCGTCCTCAAATTCAACGAGTTCGTTATAGAACATCTCCGCAGTATAATAGTATATCATTCCCATTCTTTTATACAGTTTCTTTTCACGGTAAATCTTTAGAGCTTCCCTGAAGTTTTTTTCAGCCTCTTCGTAATTCTTTCTTATCACTTTTAATCTGGCTAAATGATGTAGCGCGTAGGCTCTCGCCAGGCTGCTGTTGACCTCTTTAGCTATCTTTAAGGCTTTATTAAAACATTTTTCGGCCTCGATCTGATTGTTGTGGAAAAGATTGCAGGCTCCGAAATCGCATAATCTGTAGCTGATCTCCTCAAGGTTGTTCAGTGCCCTGAATATCTTTATAGACCTCTCGAAGTTCGCCATAGCGGAAGTAATATCTTTTGTTTCAAGACAGATGTTCCCTAACTGGCCGGCGCATACCCCTTCAACATCCTTAAGACTGAGAAGAGATGCTATATCAAGAGCTTTTTCGTAATACCGGATAGAATCCTTGACCTTTCCCAGTTTATATGTGATCTTTCCCAGGTTTCCCAGCAGTATCGACTGGTATTTCAGATTATCCGACTTTTCCGCTATTTTCAGTGCCGACTGAAAAGTGCTTATGCTTTTTGAGAACCTGAACTGGGTCTCATATATAGCCCCGAGCTCGTTGAGAAGAAAGCATCTTGTTTCATAATCCTTTGTTCTCGAAATATGCGACAACGCTTTGTTTATGTAATTGACTGTAAGCTTGATATTACCCTCGTTTTTCTTGAAGACGGCATAATACCTGTAAAGTTTTCCTTTCTGTTCATCGGTCAGTTTGAACTTTCTCATGATGCCCGAAGCTTTTAAAAGAAGTTCTCTTACCCTTTTGGCCGGAGAGAAATTCATTGAGTGTTCCAGGATCGTAGTTATTATGTCGAAATAGAAACTGAAATTTTTGGATTTTTCATATTTCGTAAGAAGCGGATAGGATGCCTTTCTCGCCTTTATCTGCTCATTCATACAGTACAGTATTTTGATCTCTTCGAGAGACAGCCTGTCTTTCTCAACCGGATCCGGAGTATATGCTATCATTTTCTGAAGATTCTGGTATGCGCTTTCAATAAAATTCTTTTCGCATGCGTCTCTGTATGCCTGTTTTAGATATACCGCCGCTTTTTCCTGGTCACCGGCATAATAATAATGATGACCCATCCAGCTTGAATGGGTCATTTTTGATCTTTCTCTTGTTTCCTCAAGAAGCTCGGTTACCCCTTTATGCCACTTTTTTCTCTTCTCTTCGGGAGCGGAATGATATACTACCTCGCTGACTATCGGGTGTGAGAAAATATAGTGGTTCTCCAGGTAATAGGGTTTAATAAAATTACTCTCGAATATACTTTCAAGTTCTTTGAGCTGAAAATCGGGATAGTATTTCTTTACGATATTGTAGTCGAATTTGACCCCGACGACAGAGGCTGCCTGAAGAATTTCGAGCTGTTTAGGTGTCAGCTTGGAGAGATTGAGCCTGACAATGTCTTTAATGTCTGTAGGTATATTTTTCTTTTTGTATTTTTTTGTTTTTTCGAGAGTTGAATCTTTCTCTATAACCATTCCGTCCGTGAACACGAACCTGAAATACTGTTCAAGGAAGAAAGGGTTCCCCGCGGAAAGCTTCAGGATCACTTTCTCAACCTCTGAAGACATTTTTTTGCCTCTTGACAGCTGTTTCAGAAGCAGCCTCATCGTGTCTTTCTTTAGCGGTGGAAGCTCCTGTTTAAACGGCTTCAGATATTTGTTGAAAACTAGATCCTCCTCGCTGTGATAAGTTATGAGGAATGATATTTTGTTGATCTCCTCTTTTTTATTCCTCCTGTTCCCCATTTCCACCAGATGTGATATGCTGTACTGAATTACATACTGCATCAGGTCTTTCTCTTCATGCTTCAGATTGTCAATATCGTCGAAAATGAAGATCACGCCTTCGGTTCTCTTTATGTAATAGTAGTAATTGAATATCATGAGGAGACTTAAGGCCTCTTTGAGGTTCTTATGCCTCAGTTCAGGAGTAAGGGTGTCATATATGCTTCCTTCGATATCTATGTTGTACATTATCCTGTAGAGAATAAAGAATTTGCTCCCGAACTGGTCTTTCTCCATTTCATCGGGAGAATTTTCAAGTAGCCGTGAAAAATATTTATCCAGTTTCCCTTTTAATGTATCTCTGTCGTCGAACAGGGTTATGCCTGAATCTTCTTCTATTATGTATTTGAACAGGTCGATTATATTATCCCTGTCCTCTACTTTTGAGTGGATTATATGGAAATTCTCGTTAGACATCCTCTTAACTATCTCTTCCACCATTCTCGTTTTACCGCTGCCGTGCCATCCCGTCAGTGTTATTATCTTTCCGCCCTGGCGCAGCATCTGATTCAGATTAATTATCTCTTTATTCCTGCCTATAACTTTGTGTGTGAAAAGCCCTTTCAGCTCTATCTTTGCCCCGTTCTTAACGCAATCAGTATTTTCGTCGGCTGTCTTTCTGTTCTCAAGCATTCTCTGAATGGCTTTCATGTCCCTTCCCGGATCTATCTCCTTCATCTCGCCGTCGCTCAAAAAATCAATAATGTCATCGGTTCTGGATGTGATCTCCGAAGTTATTACATAAGCGCTCCTGTCTGCCGATCCCACGATCGAAGCGAACATCATATCCTCGAAATGTATGATCTTGTGTCTGAGAGGCTTGAAAGCCGAACAGACCTTGTTTATCTCCTCTACGCAAATAAGCTTATTCGTCTGGTCATTATCAAATGTTTTGGGAAAAGAAAACGTTACCAGTACCCTTATGCCGAATTTTGAAAGTTCAACTTTATTCACTGCTCCGTCAAAACTAGAACAGAACCTGAATATTTTCTTCATGAGCTTATTTATACCGAAAAAATAGTTATCTGTCATTACCCTCAGATCTGTCTCGTCTGTTATCTCTGCGGATCTGTCAATATATTCCTGAACGAATTCATGAATGTCCCCGAACTCGATATCCACCACCGAACCTTTCTTTATATCTGTGAACTCTTCGTCAACATTATCTTTTAAGATGTTGTAGATATATTCGGGCAGAAAGGATTTTATTATCGAAGTCTTAAGATTCAGATATTTATCTCTTGTGTAATTCACAGTTTCCACAACATAGTTCAGGCCGGTGATTATGTGAGAATTCTTTCTTTTGCAGTACTCGACCTTATCTTTTACGACCGCAAGGATTTCGGGAGAAACTACAATATCCCCATGCTTTCCCCTGTGTGAAAAATCTACGGCATTCTTAGCCACATTACCCAGGACAACCCTTTCTTTTCTTTTCTCGTTGCCGACAATCATCTCAAGAAATTTTCCGTTAGCAAGGCCGGCACAGAAATATGGTTCGAATTCTAACTGGTATTTTTCCTGTAATGAGCTCACTTTCCGAGAGTATATTTTTTTCAGCTCATCAGCGCATTTAAGTGAATGTCTTATAATTTCATCATTGCTTTTGGAGATCAGCTCGTTTGTGAAAATAATATCTATCTTATTATCACTCAGATTCAGAAATATTCCGCCGTTCTCGTATATAACCTCAAGGAAATCAGTTATGAGCTCATTAAAAATATTTTTATATGTTTGAGCGAAATCATTATTTTCTCTCATTTTAACATAAAGCTCATTGAACAAATTGAACCTGACGACCAAAACTGAACCCGACTCAGGAAAGACAACATCGTCTGTAAGCAGTTTATTAGCCGTATTGTTCGGAAGGAACATTTTGAGTTTCTGCAATAAAACATCTGAGCTCATGCGACCACCTTTAACTAAAATTTCCTGTTTAGCATCCACGCAGTAAATTCTCTCAGCTCTGTTCTGTCGAGATTACCCTGCATGGAATCGATGATTGATACCGCTTCTTTTATATAACCCGCCGCTTCTTTTTCGGCCCTGTCCGGTATTCCGTATTTCTCGTAAAGTTCTTTAACTTTGATTATTTCTTCTCTTGATATTCCCTTTTTTCCGGAGATCGAAGTAAAAGTGTCAAGGTCTTCTTTTCCCATCAGCTTTAATGCAAGAATATAAAGGTATGTCTTTTTCCCTTCTGCGACGTCGCTCCCGTAGGTTTTTCCGAAAAGTTTTTCATCCCCGGCTATATCCAGAAGATCGTCCTGGATCTGAAATGCAAGACCGAGTGCCCTTCCGTATCTTCCTGCAAGGTTCACCATGTTTTCGTCGGCTCCGGCGCATAAAGCGCCAATCGCGGAAGGTACTGCAAGAAGCGCGGCGGTCTTGTTGTTTATCATTCTGATATATTCTTCTTTAGTAACATCGTTCCTCGTCTCGAATTCCTTATCATAAGCCTGACCTTCGCATACTTCCAGAAGGCCTTCCGTAAATATTCTTATGATCTCGTCCGATCTTTCGAATTTATCCATAAGGAGCACTTTGTAGGCAAGGCTTACTAAACCGTCGCCCGAAAGGACGCCCGTACTCAGATCCCATTTCACATGGACTGTCGGCTGACCCCTTCTCAGATCGTCGTCATCCATAATATCGTCATGAACGAGAGTAAAATTGTGAAGCAGTTCTACAGCGAGCGCAGGATACAGAGTCTTTGCAGGATCTCCCCCAAGCATCCTGTAGAAAATACCGCACAGGATAGGCCTTACCCTTTTACCCCCGATATTTACCGCGTATCTCATCGGCTCATACAGAGAAGCGGGGCATTTACCTTCCAGAAGAAGTTCCAGAGATCTGTTTATCTCTTCCTTATACAAATTCAGTCTGTCAGAAAATTCCATTAATCAGCCCTTACTTTTTGATTTCAGCTTTCCCGTTCTTAACAGTGACCTTCTGCTGGACGATCCTGTAGAAATTACCCACAGTATAATAAAGTATCAGGCCTGATGAAAGATTGTTGAACAGAACGGTAAGGAATACAGGCATAAAATACATCATCATCTTCTGGTTCGGGTCTGCGCCGACTGAATCCTTCATCTGAAAATACATCGTAACACCCATGACTATCGGCATCAGTCCGACATTCGCCCCGTACAACGGTATTGAGAAAGGAAGACTGAACATTATTTCCGGTAACGAAAGGTCGTTAATCCAAAGAATAAAATCAGCGTCCCTGAACTCTATTGTAGCTCCGAAAACAATGAACATACCGTAGAGTATAGGCATAGGAAGCAGTGTTGGCAGGCATGTTCCGAAAGGATTCACATTGTGCTTTTTATAAAGCTCCATCGTCGCCTGCTGCTGCTTCTGCATGTCTGTTTTATATTTTTCCCTGATAGCCTTAATTTCAGGCTGTATCTTTTTCATTTCCGCCTGACTCTTATAGCTTTTGAGAGTGAAGGGAAGAACTATAGTGTTCACGAGAAGTGAAAGTATGATTATAACGAGCCCGTAATTGTCTATATAACCGCGCAGGAATTTGAGCGTCCAGTAAATAGCCAGGGAAAAAGGTTTAACGATATCCCAACCCCAGTTCATTGTCAGCTCGAATTCACTTTTGTAGGACTTGAAGATACCGTAATCCATCGGACCGAAATAAACTACAGTATTTTTGACAGGATCGTTTTTCTTGTCAAAACCGACATTAAAACCCATCGATGTATAATGTTCCTCAGGTTTAGCTTGTGCCGGAATGTTCGAGAAAGTTGAGAATTTTTCAGTCCCTGACAAAAGGAAAACCTCAAAATATTTTGATCTTGTGGCAGCCCATTTAATGTCGCCTTTAACAAATTCCTGATCGTCATTATCGTCGAATTCCACGAATTTATCGGCTGTTTTATAATATGTGGCTCTGTAGTACTCTTCACGATTAGTGTTCTTTCCGTTATCCGACACTTCAGAAAATCTTACGCCGTTAGGCCAGCTCAGCACGACGGCGTCCTCGCTTCTGAGTCTGTCGAATATCGGAGTTGTATCTATGGAAAGATCGAACGAGTACCTGTCGCTGTAAAATCTGATTTTTTTTGTATAGAGCAGCTCTCCCTGATCATTTTTGCACATCAGAGTTATCTCGCCGGTCTCGTTCTTGCCGGAAAGAACAAGTTCCTCCCGGTCAGCCTCGTATATCAGCCCTTTCAGCACTGAAGGATCTTTTAAATGAACCTCAGTAAGAAGATTCTCCTTTCCCTCTTTGATAAGTTCCACAAGTTTCGAGCTGTCCGCCCTGCTTCTGTAATTCTTGGTCTTCCAGCTTTTAACGGCTCCGCTTTTAGTCGAGATCACCGCCTTAAAAAGATCTGTCTCGATGTTTATATCAACAACCTCTCTGGGAACAAAAGCGGGTTTCTGATCATCAGTCTCTTTAACAGCTATAAGCGGCGCTTTTATTTCCTGACCTGTCTCTTCCGCATTCCTGAAAGAAGCTTCATCTGATGATCTTGAGGTTACGGTCCTATCCTGATGTTCATTCTTTTCCTGTTTCGGCATAAAGTACGGATAAAATATTACTATGAGCGCTATTAGAAGAAAAGCTATTTTTGTGTTCTTGTCCATCGTGTCCAACTGTTTTATTTGACTTGTTTTGCGAATTTAAATCTAGCCGCCCATAGAACGGGGGGATCGAAAAATCCTTTGTTGAAAGGGTTGCATCTGACTATCCTCCACAGTCCCAGAACAATACCCCTGACAATTCCGTATTCTTTAAGAGAAAGAACCGCATATTCGGAGCATGTGGGCTCGAAAGGGCACTTACTCCTCTTGAACGGGGATATTGCTCTCTGATAAAATCTGACTGATGAAATCAGTAAATTCCTCACTGCGAACGACCTCCAGATAATCATTTTTCAGTTTATTGAAATCCAGGTCTTCGTAATTTGCGGCTGAAGTCATTATGATGTGGGCATGAGCAGGGAAATATGTCTTGTTCTGCCTGAATATCTCCCTGAACCACCTTTTCACTTTATTTCGAAGAACAGCCTTTCTTCCGAATCTTTTACTTACCAGAAAGGCGATTTTAAACTCTGGGATATCTCTTCTTAAAAGGATAAGTCTTACTGATCCACGTTCGAACCGCCGGCCGTGCTTTAATAATTCGGCAATGTCGGCCCTTTTTTTAAGAATGAGACCCTTTTTAAGAGAATTCTCTTTCAACAGAAACTCTCGCTACCTTCTGATCTCGTCGCTCACCGTCAGTCTTTTCCTGCCTACAGCTCTTCTTCTGGCAAGTACTTTTCTGCCGTTCTTGGTCGACATCCTTTCTCTGAAACCGTGCTTGTTTTTCCTTTTGGTTATTGACGGCTGAAATGTTCTTTTCATTGTTTTTCTCCGTTTTTTTATTTTATTTTAAGCATAAAACACCTAATCCCTCAAAGAGTATCGAATATAACCTTTATTTATTTGATTTGCAAATCTTTTTTGCTCTTTATGTTTATTGCGAAATAATAACAAGATATGTTCATTTTGTATTGATTTTTTATTGGGACAGGATGATATTTTTCATTCACCGCAGTTTTCTCTGCAGTAAAATACCCGTTATAATCAGGATGAGGCCCGCTATGGTCGAAGTCAGTATTTTTTCGCCCAGTATCGAATTTATGAATATCAGCGACAAAAAAGGCGATAGAAATATCAGATTGCTTATTCTGGCTGTTGTCTCAGAGAGTTTCATGGCTTTCGACCAGAAGAAAAATGTCAGCCCCATTTCGAACAGGCCGATGTATGCTCCTCCGGCTATTCCTGTGCCGCTTATCGATCTGTAGTCGGAGGTGAAGAACATCAGTATCATAATGTACACCGCCCCGAATATAAAATTCAGGCACAGTCTTAATGAATCGTCCATCCTGTCTTTTGAATTATATATCCAGTATAGAGCCCAGATAAAGGCTGAACCTAGCGCGAGAGATACCCCGAAAGCGTTGGTGAACCCGAAAGAAAGCACTTTACCCTGAGTTGAGATAACATACACTCCCGAAAAACTGACAAGTACTGCAACCAGACTTTTTAGGGATATCATCTGCCCAAGTATAGGTATGGATAAAAGGACCAGAATTATAGCCCAGAAGTAATTTAAAGTCTGAGCCTCCTGAGCTCTTAGAAGATCATATGCTTTAAAAAGCACAAGGTAGTAGGCGAAAGGATTTAAGGCGCCCAGGAACGCTGAAAATAAATAATCTTTCAACTTCAGGAGCTTAAACAGCTTTAGTTTATTCTGAAAAAGGAGAGAAATAAAAAGAACCGATGCCGAAGATGCCGATGCCACAAAAAGCATCTGATACTGGTCTATTTCCTTCAAAGTAAGCTTGAAGGCAGTAGCAACGGTGGACCAGAAGAATACTGCGAGCAGCGCGTAAATATATGCTTTTTTCTGATCTTTCATTTTATTGAATTAAGCTTCTCCTCCATTTTCTCATTCAGATCTGCCCATTCGTCAAGTTTGTAAGCTAACTGTATTTCAATATCCCCGATCTCTCTGCTGAGCTCAACTGTTCTTTCATAATCACTGCCGGTACCTGCACCTAGTAAAGCCTCAATTTCCGCCTTGCGTTCCTCAATCTGAGATATTTCGGCTTCAACAGACTCAAGCTTTTCCTTATAATATCTGGTCTCTTTGTGCAGCAGATTCCTAATTCTCGCCTCTTCCCTTTTCTGTTCCTTTGACTTAAATGACGCTGCCGGATCCTGAACCGCTTTGCCGGGCTCAGATCCCCGATCTTCCGCAGACGCCTGATCGCGCTTTTCAACATAGTAGCTGTAGTTCCCTTCGATCACATTCAGAGAGCCGTCTTTTATATCAAAAACCCTGTTCGCCAGTTCATCCAGAAAGAACCTGTCGTGGGAAACTATTACTATAGTTCCTTCATAAGTCAGAAGCGCCTGCTGAAAAAGATTCTTTGTTGCGGCATCAAGATGGTTTGTCGGTTCGTCCAGGATCAGCAGATTGCTTTTGCTGAGAAGTATTTTTAAAAGCGCAAGCCTCGACTTCTCCCCGCCGCTGAGAACAGATACAGGCTTATAAATATCGTTACCGCTGAAAAGGAACGCGCCCAGCATCGTCCTTAGCCTCTGATCGTTCTCGGCGGTATCACATGCGCGTATTTCCTCCCAAATATTATTATCCGAGTTGAGATTCTCCGCGCTCTCCTGCGAGAAATACGCGGGGCTGACATTCAGCCCGAAATCGAACGAGCCGGATGTGGTGCCGGTCTCGCCGGCCAGTATCTTGAACAGCGTGGATTTACCGGCGCCGTTCCTGCCCACGACGGCGATCTTTTCGCCGCGGTACACCGTGAAATTCACGCCCGAGAAAACGCTGATATCTCCGTAGCTCTTAGCCAGATCTTTAACCCTGATTACTTCATTTCCGCTCTTTACGGTATCGGGGAATTTTATTCTGATCTTTCTGGTCTCGCTCTCAAGTTCGATCACATCGAATTTTTCAAGCATTTTGATCCTGCTCTGCACCTGAGGCGCTTTTAACGCTTTCGACCTGAAACGGTCAATAAAATCCTGTATCCGCTTTATTTCGCCCTGCTGAGCCTCATACTCTTTTTTCAAGACCTCTAAGCGCCTTTCCTTTTCAGCAAGATAGAATGAGTAATTACCGCTGTAAACATCGAATCTGCCCTTTTTCAGCTCGAGTATCTTTGTGACCATTTTATCCAGAAAGCGTCTGTCGTGCGAAACTGTGATCATGGCACCCTGATGATCTCTAAGGTAAGATTCCAGCCATTCCATGCTTTCCGAGTCCAGATGGTTAGTAGGTTCGTCCAGCAGAAGTATATCAGCTTTCTTTGAAAGCACAACGGCAAGGTTTATTCTTATTTTCCAGCCGCCCGAAAATTCAGTGCAGCGGCGCGAAAATTCATCGCTTTTAAAGCCCAGTCCCGACAGAATCCTCTTTGCCTCGGGATCAAATGAATATCCGCCTTTAATTTCAAAATCGTGAACGGTGTCCGAATATGCACTTATTATCTGCCCGTATTCACTGCTTTCATGTTCAACTTCTGAGATCTTTTTCTCGAGCCTTTTCATTTCGGCTTCAGTATCGGATATTCCGGACGATTTCCGCATGAACTCAAGTATAGGTATTTCCGGAAGTTCTGTGGCCTCCTGCGAAAGATACGCGACCGTTTTTCCCGATTTGATCTCAATGCTGCCTTTATCGAGAAATACTTCTCCTAGCAGGCTCTTCAGAAAAGTCGTTTTACCTGTACCGTTATCGCCGACTATACCGATCTTCTCGCTGTCCCTGATGAACATCGAGATACTGTCAAAAATGACTTTATCAGCGAATTTTAGCGATATGTCTGAAATGTTGATCACTTCTTCCCCTTTTTCACGAAAGCTCAAATATAATAAAAAATTGCGCGCTGTCATAGAATATTAATATCTTTTTCCTGTTGCAAAACATTATCCGAAAGTTTAAATTATTTTACAACTGATAAAACCGGAGAAAAAATGGGCAGAACATTTTTTTCAGCTGTATTGCTGTGTACGATCATAATATCTTCAGGCATTCACGCCGCTGACGACAAATTCTACAACTATTATGAGAAAGGACTTGAATACATGAAGTCCGGAGACTACAACAGGGCGATAGTTGAATTTAAAAGCGCTTACTCGCTTCAGTTCGAGGATACTAAGAAAAAAAGAACCTACGGGACCAAGTTCATAGAATATTTCCCGCACAGAGAAACAGGCATCTGCCATTATTACCTTGAAGAATACGACAACGCAAGGCAGGAACTGGATCTTTCCATGTCCTATAAACCCTCACAAAGAGCAGGAGAATACCTTCTTAAGATATCGTCAGGTATAACCAGCGATTCTGATACAAGGAACAAAGAACTGGCAAAACTCGAGGAAAAAAAGAAACAGCTTGCTCTGGAACAGGAAAAAATGGAGAAAGAAAGAAAAGAAAGAGAAGAAATTGCCAGAAGAAAAGAGCAGGAGCGTCTAGAGAAAGAAAGGATCGAAAAGGAAGCTATCGCGAGAAAAGAGGAAGAACTCAGACAGAAAATACTAAAGGAGCAGGAGCAGAAAGAAAAGGAGCAGAAAGAAAAAGAAGCTCTGGCTTTAAAAATACAGAGGGAGGAGCTTGAAAGACAGCGGCTTGAAGAAGAGAGAAAACGGAAAGAAAAAGAAGAAAAGGAGGCCATCGCTATAAAAAAAGAAAAAGAAGCTATTCAGAAAGAAATCGAAGAACTGGAAAGAAAGAAAACTCTGCTTGGTGCTGAAAGGGCCAATATTCCACTCTCTACGGGACCGATAAAGATAACGACCGTCGGATCGCCTCTGGCCGTGGCAATAATACCCAGCGTATCGGCAGCGGGAGAAGATTCGCAAATACCGAATATGATCATGGAGAAACTCATTACCAATCTTGTCAAGAAACGCCGGTTCAAAGTTATTGAGAGGGAATTTCTTGATAAAATAATGTCCGAGCAAAGTCTCGGCATGACAGGCATAGTTGACGAGCAGTCTGCCATAAATGCGGGAAAAGTTGTCGGAGCTGAGGCTATCATTATGGGAAAATATAACGAGGTCGAAGGATTCTATCATGTTTCAACAAGACTGATCGATGTTGAGACTTCAGAAACAATAACAGCCAGCGAGATCACTTCAAGAGTAGATGATATTGACAGGGCAGTTGAGAAATTGTCGGTTATGATAATAAACGAGATGCCGCTTTTTGAGGGCACTGTCATAAAAGTTGACCAGGACCAGATATATCTTGATATCGGGAATGATCTGGGAGTAAGAAAAGGAAATAAATTCACGCTTTACCGTAAGGGAGAGGAGATCAAACATCCCGTATCCGGAGAGATCATGGGCTACAATGTGACTCCGCTCGGAGAAGCTGTTGCTGTAAATATACAAGAAAGAATGTCAATCGCAAAGATCGTGAAAAAAGGCTCTTTGCAGATCGGAGATAAAGCTGTAATAAAATAAAGAGGGAGGAGATTATGTGGGGAAAAGTATTTTTTATCGTGGCGGTTTTCAGCCTGCTGCAGGTGGCTGAAGCATCAGGCAACTTCATGAAGCTTGACTGGAACATTACAGGGTCCGGAGCAAGGGCGGCCGGAATGGGCGGAGCTTTTATCGGGGTAGCTGACGACGCTACCGCGATCAACTGGAACCCCGGCGGACTTACATCTCTCGAACATTTCGAGGCTTCTTATGTAGGTACAACCGTTGCCGAAAAAGAAGCTCTCGAACTTCTCTTTAAAATAAGGACTTATGATATTTCAGGCGGCTGGATGGAGGACACATACACCTATAAAGAAGACCTAAGTTACAAGCATTTCAGTCCGCTGAATTTTGCAAGCCTTGTTTATCCCACAACAGTCGGCGAAAGAAAACTGATAATCGCCGCAGCTGTCCAGAAACAGCTCGATTTCTTTTCTGAGGATAAATGGGAAGATGACGACTGGGAAGGCGAATCTAATTCCGAAGGCGGCGTCTATACGGGCAATCTGGGTGCCAGCTATCAGATAACAAAAGGCTTCTCGGCGGGGATAACTGCGAATCTATGGTTCGGTAAAGCTGAATATGAATCATATGACCTTGACAAGAATTTTGGTGACGAGTATTACTATTATGAGAGCATGGAAAATTTCAGCGGTTTGAATTTTACGCTTGGCGCTATGTTCGATCTGGGGTCAATAAAAGATACTATGCCTCTTAAAATCGGTGCCGTAGTAAAAACGCCTTTCGAAATGTCTTTTGATTATAATTACGAAGATTACGAGAACGGTTATGTAACTGACTCGGGAGGTATTGAGGTCAAAGTTGATATGCCGCTTATGTTCGGACTTGGAGCTTCATACAGGTTCGGAGACTTTTTTACTGTGGGAGTTGATTTTGAAAGAAGGAATTACGGTAAATCAAATATAAAATTCTCAGATGACGATTCAAAATATCCGATGAGTAGGAGCGGCGATGATGTGACTCAGTTCAGATTAGGAATGGAGTACCTCATAGTTACTGATAATTATGTTGTTCCTGTAAGGCTTGGCGCATATAACTATCCGACACTGCTGTCAGATTATACATACAAATACACTTATTATGAAGATGACTGGAACTGGTATGAAACAGAATCCGAAGATTACAAACAGGTAGTAGGATACGGATTTTCTTTGGGAACCGGGCTGATTTTCGACAAATTCGCTATAGATCTCAGCTATAATTTCCTGACTTACGAAAATATATACAAAGAAGTCTACACATACAACTGGGACTATGTTGATGATAATTCTGACTGGTTCGAAGAATGGACATCGGAAGAAAAGGATATCACTACTAAACACACCCTTAACCTTTCAGCTATACTGTATCTGGATTCTTTCTTCAAATAAACATTTCAGATCTATAAAAAAACCGCCTTTCCGGCGGTTTTTTTATATCTGTTCGATCCTGTCGTATTCGATCTTCTCGTTTTCGAGGAGTTTTATCGCATCCGCCGAATTGTTTGATGAAATCCTTATGCAATAGCCGCAGTCCGAGCTCAACTCGCGGGGTACGGGCACTATTTTTGACGGTATGGCTGATCTTTTTAAAGTGTCGGAAGCCCACATCGCATGATTGGACGAATGGAAAAGTATGTAGGAATTATCACTCATTCTTTAGACTCTGCGATCTTTTTCAGAGCTTCGAGAGAAATATCTACTTCCTCTCTTGTGTTAAATACGCTGAAACTGAACCTGACCGAACCTTCAGGAAATGTCCCGATCTTTTTGTGCGCGAGAGGTGCGCAGTGAAGACCCTGCCTGGACATTATGCCGAATTTATCGGAAAGTTCTTCTGTAACTTCCGAAACTGAATGTCCTTCTATGTTAAAAGAAACTACGCCGTATCCGTCCGTCTCCGACTGGGTCACAAAACTTTTAACATGTTTTTTAGCTTTTTCAATAAAATATTTTTGAAGCGTTTGTTTGTGGAGCCTGACGCTCGCGAGTTTTTCAGGAAGGGAATGTAAAAATTCAATTCCTTTTAAAAGACCTGAAATACCCGCGACATTCAAAGTTCCGCTTTCGAATTTATCAGGCAGAAAATCAGGCTGATCGATCTTGTCCGACAGGCTTCCCGTTCCACCCTCTTTCAAAGGGTTTATCAGTTTGTGATCGAAATCGTCCCGGAGCACCATGCCGCCCGTGCCTGTCGGGCCGTAGAGGCCCTTGTGGCCGGCGAAACAGGCGATATCGGGACCCGCCCCCATGTTTATATCAATTATGCCGGCGGACTGCGCGCAGTCGGCTATCGTGATAAGGCCTTTTTCGCGGCAGAAGCCGCATAATTCCTCGGGAGGCTGAACTAAGCCTGTAACATTTGACATGTGATTGAACACGAAAAGTCTGGTTTGCGGGCAAAGCTCCCGTTCAATATCGCCGGTGCTGACTTTTCCTTTTTGATCACCTTCGAGCACCGATAACTCTATGAATCCTTCAGACTCCAGCCTTTTTAAAGGCCTTATCACGCTGTTATGCTCCATCGAAGTCGTAATAACATGATCACCTTTGCGGAGTAAGCCCTTAAGTGCTGTATTCAGAGCCTCTGTCGCGTTCGATGTGAAGATCACATTCATCGGACTTCTAACGCCGAAAAGATCAGCCGTCCGTTTCCGGGCTTCGAAGATTATTTCTCCCGCACCTACCGAACCCGAATGCCCCGCCCTTCCCGGATTCGAGCCTATCTTTGTCATATATTCTACGGTTGCCTCCACTACCTGAGGCGGTTTCGGATAGGATGTCGCCGCGTTGTCAAAATAGATCATTGGCCGCTCCTTTGATAATCTCACTGTATTATATGAAACCTCCTCCTATAATACAAGAACATATCGGGCTATTTTTCGGCTTTTATGACTTTATGATCATCTTTTTCCTCTGTCGAGAATTTGTAGCTCTTATTTTCCAGAAGCCTTGTTACATTTTCAAAAGACGCTTCGCTGTCAGCGAGTACCTCGAAACTTTTTTCTCCCGCCATTATCTCTCTTGTTACCATTATAACGGGCTGTGGGCATGAGAGTCCTCTTGTATCAATAGTTTTCATATTTTCTTCCTTATGCTGTTTTTCTTTTTTGCGTCATTGTTATTGCGATCAAGAAAGTGAAAGCGAGACCGATGATAGTTCCCCACATCCCGAACTGACCGACACCTGCTGGCGAACTTGCCATGGCAAAATTGTGAGAAAATGCCGCTCCGGTTATCATACCGAGAACGAATATTCCCGCGTCCGTGTCCCCTTCGCCCGAAAGTATGAGCTGCCTGCCCGGACATCCGCCTGAAAGTGCGAACGCAAAGCCTGAAAGGGTCATTCCGAGAAAGTTCCAGATATGAAAATTATGAGCTATAGGCTGACCTTCGAATCCCGCTTTGAACTGGCCGAGCATCATGTTCAAGATAAAAACAGAAAGCGTGAAAGCCGTTACGCCGAATACCAGATGAAAGTCCCTGACGAGAATAGCATCCCTTATTGAACCCATGGTGCAGAAACGGCTCCTCTGAGCCAGCCCGCCTACGATCAGACCTGCGGCTATGCTGATGATGAAAGGAGCTTTCATAGATCCCGGACCGGAAGCGCTCATGAACAGTTTCGGGAATCCGAAGACGAGCAGTGCGAAAAGAAAAAGCATAAATCCGGGCATAATGTAACCTGCCGCTCTATCCTGCGTGTGGCTTCTTCCGAGGCTGTAACCCCGGCGGATAAAAAATGCGCCTATGCCTACACCAAGTATCAGGCCTAAAATACCTAAAATCGCATTCCAGTCGCCGCCGGCGAGCCTGATGAAAGCCCTCCACGGACAGCCGAGGAAAACCAGCGCTCCGATCATGGCGAACACTCCGAGGAAGAACCTGATGACGGTAGAAGATCCGCCTCTCGGTCTGAATTCTTTTTTGATAAGAGAGATCAGAAGCGCTCCTATCATGATACCAATTATTTCTGGCCTGATGTACTGGACCACATCAGCTCTGTGAAATCCCAATCCTCCGGCTATGTCGCGCTCAAAACACGCAATGCAGAATCCCATGTTCTTCGGATTGCCGAAATACTGCAGCAGCGCTGCGATAATGCCGATCAGTGAACCTGCCGTGATCATTCCGGCCTTTGTGCTGAAAAACTTCTTATTCATATAAAAAACTCCATAAAATCGATTTTTTCTGTTGTTTTGTATGTGTTTTCGTATATGCGTTGATTGATCACGCTGAAATAGAATAAGCCCTTACACGAAAAGCACCAGTTTAGGATTTAAAGCTGCCTCAGCCGAATCCTGCTTTGAAAATGGTGCCGTGTATTTGAAATTCCAGTTCCTTCATTCTTATGCAAATCTATATATTCCTGAAAGAAATGTCAATATCTTTTTGATTCAGTTATTTTTTCCCGGTCAGATATTCTATCTCATTCACGATGTGATCGATCTTTTTTAAGCCGATATCCATCTTTTCGAGTTCGCCGATGTTCGAACGGAGTTTTGAGCAGGTGACTATGCCTTTGTCGAGAAGTATCTGCTTCTGCTGTTTTGAGAGTTTGGTTAAAAGTGTTACGGGAAATATTTTTTCTCTTTCGATGATCTCTTTTAGACCGTTACCTGCGGGATGATCCCATCCGAGAAGATTGAGGCCGGCGCAAGCGCCGTAGCGGACCGAGTCGGGCGAGAAGCGCGTGCTGGTGACCACCCATGCCGAGAAAGTGAAACTTTCGTATTCAGGCATCCGCGACCGTTTTTTTATAATGTCGTCAACGCGTGATTTTACATATAACGGAACCTGAACGGAAACATATTTTCCCTGGTCAGCAGTATATTTACATTCTACAAGGCACTGCTCTTTTCCTTTGGTGGCTATAACATCCATTTCATGCGTTACGCAATGCCCGTCAACAACGACTCCTACCTCGACGGAATAGCCCTGTTTTTCAAATACCCTGCCTATTAAATGTTCGAAAGGATATCCGGACTCTCCGAACTCCATTATAGCCTGTTTAAGCCTGTATCGCGGTGCCGCGGAGGATTTTCTGTCCCTTAACAGGGCGAATGATCTCGCGTATATTTTTTTCGTGCTTACCCCGTCTTTTATCCATTCGCAGATGTCTCTGGTGATCTCCGCGATATCGGACTCGGAAGCCCCCGCGTTAAAAAGCGATCTTTCCAGCTTGCGCGGATCGAAGTACTCGGTCTGGCCCGTGGATTTTATGATATTTATTCTGCATTCTTTATTCATCATCTTTTCCTTATAAGCTTGTAAGTCGGCACAAGTCTCAATGGGTCGTATGTCATTTTCGACTGCCTTAACCCGTCTTTACCCATGTCCTGCTCCCTGTTGATGTATTTAAAGCGCGGTAGAAGGAATTTTGCGGTCTCGAGATTTATCATCTGCGCCGACCCTTTGAATTTGGAATCGTATTTTTCGAAATGAACATCGGCTGTATCGTCATTCTGTCTGCTGAAAAAGGCGAAAGCGACAAGATCGTCCTCTACAAAAAGAAGCAGGCCCTCAAGCCCGAGTAATTCGTGATGCTCCACCGCCCTTTTCATAACGTTAAGTTCGAGAATTTTATCCTCGGGACAGATCTCGTTATGTTCCTCGCACCACTTGACAGCGAGTTCAATGCACTTTTCAGAATATTTCCCGCTGAATTTCTCAACTCTGTAAGACGGATTAAGCCTTAGAAACTGAGATATGAGATTTTTCTTTTTGTGAAGTTTTTTTCCTGTAAGACCGATAAGTTTTTCCGTCTCGTAAAGGTAATCAGAGTTATCCCTGTCGAATTCGGCTTCAAAATGATCGTTAATATCCGTATGAGCGCTAAGATAGTCTTCAGGCACGGAAATGAAATTGCCTGACATTTTCTCGCTGATCATCATATCTGAAAGGCAAATGAGCTCGGTAGGCGAGAAAGGAGGCCCGAAAGGATAGATCATGAAATCCCATTCGAAATTATAAAAAAGCAGTCTTTCGCGGTATTCTGTCATCCTTACGCTCATAAAATGGCTCCATGAAAAAAGGTTGACAGCGTTAAAATCGCACGATTCGAACCTGTATTTTTCCGAGTACGCTTTTATTAAGGCTATATCTTCAGTCGTTATCTCTCTGAAATCTGCTTTCCTAAGCGGGCATTTCTTCACTTCTCCTGCTCCCCTTTAAATATATACGGAGTATGGCCTTTCATTATATCGAAACCGAGTTCCTGGTAGAATTTTTCGGCTCCGGGTTCCGATATCAGACCTATCCATCCGATTTTTCTTTTTTTAAGCTCATTTACGATCATTCTTATAATGCCTGCACCGATACCTTTTTTCCTGTATTCCATACGCACGGTCACATCCTGGATATATGCATCGCTCACTCCGTCACTTAAAGCCCTCCCCATTCCGACTATTTTTTCTCCGTCTTTAGCGATCGCAAACATAAAAGTACTTTCTATTATCTTATCAACGAAAGACACATCATCATCGTCACCGTTATACCACCATCCGGCCTGTTTGTACAGTTCGATTATCTGCTCTCTGTCGGTTTTTTTAACTATCGAATATTGTATGTCCATTTTTCTTCCGCAGTTTTGCCTGAAATTTAGTTCAGCCGCCGTGTAAAGTCAAACAATAGATTTATATTCATTTCTTTACAAAATTCGCTTATATTGCACAATAATCGGAGGTGGCAGGAATGAAAGTTGTAAAAAATAAGATATATTCAATAGCGATCCACGGGGGTGCGGGGGCGATACCTAAAAATGTGCCTGAGAATGAAAAAAAGATATATCTTGACGCGCTTAAAGAGATACTCGGGTATGGAAGAGACCTTCTCCGTTCGGGACGGACAGCTCTTGATACTGTGGAGCTGGTAGTGAATAGATTCGAGGACTGCGAGCTTTTTAACGCAGGTAAGGGAGCCGTTTTTAACTCCGAAGGAAAGAATGAGCTTGATGCTGCTTTAATGAACGGAAAGAACAGATCCTGCGGCGCTATTACATGCGTTAAAAGGATAAAGAACCCAGTATCTCTCGCCAGACTTATAATGGAGAAAAGCCCGCACATATTCTTATGCGGTAAAGGAGCCGAGGATTTCGCGAAGGAGCACGGAATGAAACTCGTACCCAACTCATATTTCTATACTCAGAAAAGATACGAGCAGTGGCAAAAATTTAAAGATAAACAAACTACCGCTCTCGACCATTCCTCGGACCTGTCCGGATCGGCTAAAGGCACTGTCGGCTGCGTGGCGAGGGATGTTTACGGGAACCTTGCGGCAGCAACTTCGACCGGAGGCATGACGAACAAAAAATACGGCCGCGTTGGAGACACTCCCGTCATAGGCGCGGGCACTTTCGCCGACAATTCCACCTGCGCGCTGTCCTGCACCGGGACCGGAGAGGTTTTTATGCGCGCCGTAGCCTGCTACGAGATCCACGCCCTCATGAAATATAATAAAATGGCGCTTAAGCAGGCTCTGGATTATTTTACTTCGGAACTTCTCCTGCCCGACACGGGCGGAATAATAGGCACGGACTTTGAAGGCAATTTCGCATACTCATACAATTCTAAGGGCATGTATCGCGGCGGAGCCGACTCGAAAGGGATTCTCGAGGTCAAGATCTGGGAATAGATTTTTCACATTAACTGGATATTCAGGCAGGCTCTGAGATAGAAAACCGGGCCGAACATATCATTAGTAAAACCTTCTCTTGTTTCAAATCCCCAGATAATTATGCCCGGATTTACTTCTCCGCCAAGAATAAAATGAGGGGTCTGAACAATGTTCAGACCGGCAGAAGCATTGAGGTCTATCCCCCATAACCGGTCGGATGTTACCGTAACGCTGCCTGTAAAATTGTTATCTTCGTCGTATTCTTCCACTGTAAGAGGATTCTTGTATGACCAGAACATTGATCTTACCTTCAGACCCGCGGAAAAATAGTTCCCTATGAAAGTCTTTTGCGGCGTTGTGTAGAACCTCGCGTTTAAACCCGCGTAAAGCGTTATCGCGCCGCCGTCGAGAGCTTTTACGACAGGATCATCGGACGGATCGAACTCGGCGGATTTAACCGTCTGCAAAGGAAAATAATCACCCCCGAGTTCAATGTTCACCGACCTCTTTTCCGCAACAAAGTATTCTCCCGATAATGAGAACGCGCTCATTCCGTAAAAACTTTCATCGCTCATAACACCAGAACCCGCGCTGATACCGAGCCTCAGACCTTTAAGGTCCGGCTCATCTTCGGCTTCCCCGGTCTCTTCAAATTTAATAAAACTTTCTCGGTCATCTTCCTCTGAGACCTCTTCGTTTTTCTCAGCCTTAATTTTTCTTTCTCCCTCATGATCGTCCGAAGCTTTTTCCATAGCGTCGGAAAGCCTTCCCGCATGCCTGCCCGATGATGCGCAGGAGATGAAAACCGATGAACATATTATTAGAACCGATACGATAAATATTTTCATTTTCCGCTCTTTCTCTTTGCCATATATATGTCCGCTTCGATCATGATGCTCTCCATATTCTCATTGAGCTTATAGAAATGATGAACGAAATACAGATTTCCCGCATCGTCGAGCGTGGGTTCACCCGCGAACCTGTGAACTATAAGCTCCGGATCCTGCCAGTCGCCCGAAACTTTTTTCGATCTGTATATCGCCGGCGAGCCTAAGTATGTGCGCATGAACCACATTTCGCTGCCGTCCGATGTTATGAAAGGATATCCGTCCAGCCCGTTCGTGTTCACTTCCGTGATATTGACGGGATCGGACCAGTAGCTGCCGCTTCTCGTCGTCCGCCAGATATCGTAATCGCCGAGACCGCCGGTCCTTTTCGAGTGAAAATAAAGATCATCACCGTGAATATGTACCTCGCCTATCTGTATCTCCTTCATCAGCCTGTCACCGGCATACTCCCAGTACTTCCACCGGCTGCCCGAACCGATTGCCGTGAACATGTTCACGCCTGTGTAACCTTCACGGGCGGATGCGAACCACATTTCGGTCCCTTGCACACAAACAGCGCCATCCAGCGCAAGCTTCCCCGGCTCCTGAAGCCATACCCTCTCGGCATCCGACCACTCATCACCGTTCTTATACGAAATCCATACGCCCGTCACTGAATCGAAAAGCTGCCGCTCCGCGGGCACGCGCACATCAGGCGTGAAAAAGAAATACATCGTATTCCCGTCCGGCATAATGAACGGCGAGTCCTCCGCGCCTTTTGTGTTTATGCCCGGACCGAGAGGCACGGGCATCTCGAACTCGTCCGTCTTTTCAAGGATGGGCGGATACCAGTCGGTTTCCGGAAGGACTTTTTCAATATCTGCAGGAAGCGTATCATGCCTGTCAACGACAGGATGTTCAAGATATCCGTCGCACCCGGCAATGACAGACACGAGCATGGCTGATAATAGAAACTTATCTGTATTCATCATTCTTCTCCTTTAAAAAGTCAATAACTTTTACTAAACCTTCATTCCCGGCTATTCCTGAAAGAAGTCTATATCCTTTTCCGTAAACGGGGTCGTCATTGAATTTCTTCTGCTCGTTAAGATATTCCTTCCCAAAATAGCTGTTTACAAGAGAGGAAACATATTCAGCCCACCCTTCAATTAAGACCCTGTCTTTTATAGCGGGAAAATTCTTTTCCATCCAGTCATGCGCAAGTTCATGAGCCGCGACTTCAGTGAACTTGTCTTCCGGCAAACTTGTAAGTATAAGTATCGTAAACGAATCGGACATCGCCACGCTGGTTTCCTCTCCTACCTTCACACCCAGTCTCTTTTTAATTACAGTTTCAGTATTCTTCCACTGCTCATGAAGAAATAGTCCAAGCTCCAATTCGCTGAGTCCCGAGTGTTTTTTCAGTTCGTTAAGGCCAACAAGCCTGTATTTTATTTCGTTCCCGGTAAAAAGGCCGAACTGCTCCATCATTACTCTCCTTACATTCCTGATTATATCCATCGCATGCCTGTGCGAGTTGACCGCTGTCGAGAGGCATTTATCGCACATCAGCCTGCCGTCTTTAAGAGCAGAGCCGTTATTCGGAAGGCCGCATCCTGTACAGACAGGTTTTTTCGCGCAGTCCCTGCAATAGAATATTCCGCTGCTGTGTCCGAAATTTATGCCTGAGGCCGATCTCTTGCCGCATAAAGAGCAGCTGTTCCATGTGGTGCTGAGGCATTCTTCTCCGCAATAGTTTTTCCCGTCCTGAACGAACCCGGACCTGACAGTTTTTCTGCACACGACGCACTTCGGCAGGCTGTTCTCATAACATTCCTCATCGCAGAATATTTTACCTCCTGATACCAGGCAGGACTTCCCTTCCTTTATTCTGTTCCCGCACTGATCGCAGAAAATACTTTCCGCCAAAAGAGTCGGTACTGTTAAAACAAAAATAATTATAAGGATCAACGCGCGTAATTTCATATACATAATTTAACATTTAATTACGGTTTTTCAAAATTTTCTTTATATTTAGACAAATTTAAGGTGACTTGAATGCAGAACCAGATAATATTCCAGCAGATCTCAATACTGGGACTTCTTACTCTGACAGGATATGCGGCCCAGAAATTCAGAATGTTCCCGGAAGGATTCCATCTCGGTTTGAACAAACTGGTTATGAAGATAACACTGCCGCTTATGATATTTTCTTCTCTTTACAAATTCAGGCTTTCTCCTGAAGTCGTTAAAAGCGCCGTTCTCGTTTTTATATTCGCATATATTTCTATGTTCATGCTTCTCGGTTCAGGAACAGTTTCGGCAAAGTTACTTAATCTCAAAGGCGGTTCATACACTGTGCATAAACTGCATACGACTTTCGGGAACATCGCATTTCTGGGTTACCCTCTTCTCGATTCCTTATTCCCCGGCGGGACAGGTCTTTTCTATGCCGTAGTTTATCATATCGCGCTCGAATCATTACTCTGGACGCTTGGCGTTATGATATTCAACAAAGGAAAAAGTATAGGATTGTTTGAGAGTCTGAAACATCTTTTGAATCCCAATACGGCGGCTTTCGCGCTCGGAATAACCGGTTTCCTAATTCACCTGCGAATCCCTTATATACTCGATACGGCTGTAAAAGGACTTGGAGGCACAACAATTTATCTGTCTATGATATACATCGGGATAACATTGAGCCGGATAAGTATAAGAGGGACTTTAAAAGAACTGTCTATCTATGTTCTGACGGTCAACAAAATGATATTCGTGCCATTTGTGCTTATTATGATGATCAATCTTTTATCGGGATTCTCAGGATTAAGTATAGACCCGGTAGCTAAAGCTGTTACTGTCCTTCAAACGGCTACACCGTGCATGGCCACTATAGTGATCATGGCCGGAAATTTTAATTCTGACGCAGATCTCGCCGCTAAAAATGTCTTCCTTACCACCCTGCTGAGTATTTGTACTTTACCTTTCGTTTACTGGATGATAATGGTGTTCTGATCATCTGATCTTGATCGAGGCGACACTTATCAGTGCCAGTATGATGCTGACAATCCAGAATCTCTGAACGATCTTGGGTTCAGGCATTCCTCTGAACTGGAAGGAATGATGCAGCGGCGCTCTGAAGAATATTCTTCTCCCCAGCCATTTTATACCTATTTTTTCCTGTATCAGAACAGAAAAAGCTTCTGCCACGAATATTCCGCCCGCTATAATAAACAGAAGTTCCTGTTTAACCAGAATCACCGTAACACCAAGCAGACCTCCGATCGCCATAGATCCGGTATCGCCCATAAAAATGGTCGCGGGATAGCAGTTGTACCAGAGAAAACCCATGCCCGCTCCGAAGAGTGCGGCCATGATTATTGTCAGTTCCCCCGCTCCGGGCATAAAATCGAAAAGCAGATATTTTGAGTATACGGCGTTGCCTATCAGGTATGCGAATATACCGTAGACCGCGCCCGTCACGATCGAGGGAACGGTCACGAGCCCGTCAAGCCCGTCAGCGAAATTAACGGCATTAGCTATTGAAAGCATCGTTATAATAACAAAAAGTATATAGAATCCGTTGAGCCCGACCGAGAAATTACCTTTCAGATATGGTATCGTCAGCTTTGTTGCTATACCTGAAGGGAATGGAGAAATCTCCGGTGTTACCAGTACCCATCCCAGCGCGGCGGCGAATAATCCCTGCAGAATTATCTTGGTCAGCTGAGACATGCCTTTATCACTGTTCTTGTGCTTGATTTTGTCCAGATCGTCTTTCATTCCGATAAGGCCGTACCATATGATCGCGGCAAGAGGTATCTGGGCGTAAAGAGATGAAAGATTGCTCCAGAGACTTATAGAAACCGCCATTGAAAGAATTAGTATCAGTCCGCCCATAACAGGCGTGCCGTTCTTGTCGCTCACTCCTATCTCGCCATAATCCCTTACTATATCCCTGATCCCTTTTTTATAAAGCCATTTGATTATTCCGTTCCCGAATAAGAGGGAGATCAAGAGTGCCGTTATCATCGCTCCGATAGACCTGAAGGAAATTGAATCGAAAAGCCTGAAGAACGAGAGAAAAGGGTAGTCTCTTGATAAAAATGACAGATAATGGAACATATTACACTCCTTATAGCACGGTACGATCTGAATAATAAGTAAAACGGTATATTATTTCAACAACAATCTTTTAAGATCCGTGAAATTGCGCGGTATCTCGGGATGAACGGGAAGCGAATTCAAGAACGCCGACCCCCATCTGGTATTTACCGTCCTGCTGTCCAGTATCATGATTATCCCGTGATCCTCCCTGTGCCTTATCAGCCTTCCTATCCCCTGTTTGAACTTGAGGATCGTTTCCGGCACGGAATAACCCATGAACGAGTCTATCCCGTTCTTCTCGAGCTCTTCCGTCCTCGCCTGCACAACAGGCTCGGTCGGGACAGCGAAGGGCAGCTTGGTCATAACAAGGGTGTGAAGAGCTTCCCCCGGCACATCAATGCCCTCCCAGAAGCTGTCCGTACCCAGCAGGAACGAGTTCCTGACCGACCTGAACTGTTTTATGAGGTTAGTCCGGCTTGTCTCTTTATTCTGCACCGCGACAAGCCTTTCTTTTTTTATGAAATTATTCTGAATATTTCTAAAAACGCTGTTCATCTGAAAATAGCTTGTGAAGAGGACCAGCGTTCCGTTGTCGTGGTCGTCGCACAGGAGCTTCAGAATCTGCACAATATCGTTCTCAAAAACTACCGCGTTCTTGGGGGAGGATATATATGACGGAGCGATTATCCTGAGCTGCATCTGAAGGTCGAAAGGCGTTCCGAGCATAAGCGTGTCAAGACGGTCTTCATCATATTCGGACAGACCTAGCTTCTTAAGCATATATTTGAACCTGCTCTCTATAGTGAGAGTAGCGCTTGTAAAGATCATTGTCTTCATGTTGTCGTAAAGATCATTTTTGAGTATGGAGGAAACATCCAGAGGCGCAGCATAGAGACTCAGTACCTCTCTGTTCTCCGCTCCTGTGATATCGTACCAGAAAACATAATTATCCCTGTTCGAATTTATAAAAAAAGTAAACGCCTCATTAACTCCCTCAGCCTGCTCAATAACGGATTTGATCTCTCCTGATAGATCGTCGAAATCGCGGTTCTTCTCCGCCTCAATATTGAATATGATGTCAAGGCGCTTTAAAAGACTGATTAGCTCTTCGTACAAAAATTTTAGTATTGTGTTCTCTTTTTCCAGAGCGAATACTTCCCCGATATCCCTGTATCTGTTCCTGATGCCTGTGAACTGTCCATTTGACGCCCCTGAATTGTCCGATATAAGCTTGTCTGTTGCAAGGTCGAATATTTTTTTTGTCTGATCGAGCACATTCGAGCATTTCTCATTAAGGCTGTCATTAAGGTCTTTTATTGTATTCTTATCTGTTTTGAACCAGTCATGACCTTTGTCGATCCTTACATATATTCCCTGCCTGTTATTGTAGTTAATCCTCTGAACCAGATTCTTTACCTGGAAATAATTATATTCGAATCCCAGATATTTTGTGGCGGAATTCTCTATATTGTGAGCTTCGTCTATTATCAGCCTGTCGTATGCGCCCAGTACGGCATTCTCCGAAGCCATGTCGGAAAAAAGAAGGGAGTGGTTGATTATGACAAGATCTGATTTGAACGCGCTTTTTCTTATATTCTGAAGATAACAGTCATTGTATTTGGGGCACTTCTTTCCGGAACAGAAACCCTTATCTGAAGCCAGCCTCTGCCAGAGGAACCTGGCAAATCCTATTTTAAATCCGTTATTTTCCTCTATATCGCCGGTTGATGTTCTTTCAGCCCAGTAGATAAGAGGAATAAATTTTTCGTAATCATCGCCGGAAAGATATTCATCCGGCCTGTTCAGAAATCTTTCATACCTCGCTTTACAGAGATAGTTATTCCTTCCTTTGAGCAGTACAGCCTTGAACGAGGAGCCGAACATTTCATGCAGAACAGGCAGGTCTTTAAAAAATATCTGTTCCTGGAGGTTTTTGGTATTCGTTGATACTATTACGCGTTCTTTCCGTAAAAGAGTAAATATAATAGAAGGTATCAGATAGGCAAAAGATTTTCCGACACCCGTTCCGGCCTCGCAGACCAGTATTTTTTCATTTGAGAACGCTTCAGAGCATTTATCCGCCATCTTGTGCTGTTCTTCCCTGTACTCGAAGTTAATGATAAGTCTGTTTATTTCTCCGCCGGGTTTGAATATCTTATCATTAATATCGTCTTTTGAAATATGGTTCAATTCATCATCTGAAGCTTCAGATTCGGCTCTGAGCACATTCGAGATCGAGTACGGATGTTCCCCGGCCTTAATCTTTCTGCCGAAAGAGGTTCTTAGAAAATAATTCGCTACGGAATTGAAAAAGCCTCTGACATATTTAAGCTCAGACCTGCCTGATACCTCAGTAAGTTTTTTTATCACTTCTTCTGATGACCCGAGCGCTCTTTCAATAATTTTCAGGAATAGATAACCTGTGGCGGAGCTGTCATTATATGCCCTATGCATGTTTTCGGAGCTGAACCCGAAATATTCAGTTAAGGTGGACAGCCTGTGATTGCTAACTTCGACCGGAAAGAATATCTGACTCAGAAGCAGAGTGTCAAAGAACCTGTCCGATCCCAGCATAAGAATGCTTTCATGATCCTGTATCGCCGCTCTGACGAAACTGAGGTCGAAATCAATATTATGACCGACAAGCGGAAGTTCGGAAGCGAATTCAATAAATTCGGGAAGGATCTCATCTATGCAGGGTTTTCCTTTCAGATCCTCGTTCTTTATGCCTGTTATTATGGAAATATCATCACTTATTCTCCTCCCGGGATCAATAAGGTGAGAGAATTTTGAAAAGATCTCGCCTTCTTTATATTTTACGGCTGCTAGCTCGATTATTTTATCAGAATATGGATCTGTTCCCGTTGTTTCGACATCGAAGACTACGAATTCATTCAGACCCAGTTCTTTTAAAATTTCTTTCATTTTCATAAAAAACAAAAAGAGGAACAACCGTCCTCTTCCTGTTATATAGGTTTAACTATTCCTTACTTTTTTTCATACCTTACATCCAGATTTTTGACGGCCAGAACTTCATCGAGTCTTCTTACAGGTGTAGATGTCGGAGCATTTTTAAGAAGGTCAGGATTTGTTCTTGCCTCTTCAGCTATCTTTTTCATAACTGAAATGAACACATCCAGCGTATCCTTGCTTTCTGTCTCGGTAGGTTCGATCATCATAGCTTCATGAACTAGGAGAGGGAAATAGATTGTAGGAGCGTGAATTCCAAAGTCGAGAAGTCGTTTTGCCACATCGAGCGTTTTGATCCCGAACTGAGCCAGATTCTCTCCGGAAAAGACCACTTCGTGCATACAGTTCTGTTTGTACGGCAGATCAAAGGTGTCTTCGAGCATTTTCTTAACATAGTTGGCGTTTATAATCGCGTTCTCCGAAACCTTGTGCAAGCCGTCTGCGCCAAGTATGGACATATAAACATAAGCTCTGACCATGACGAGAAAATTTCCGTAGAACGAGTGCACTTTGCCGATAGTTTGAGGTCTGTCGTACTCAAGATAATATTTCCCGTCTTTTTCAGTAACATCAGGGACAGGCAGGAATTTTTCAAGCTTTTTTACCACTCCGATCGGTCCGGCTCCCGGTCCTCCCCCGCCGTGCGGGGTTGAGAAGGTCTTGTGCAGGTTGTAATGCATCACATCGAATCCCAGGTCGGCCGGCCTGACAATACCGAGCAGAGCGTTGAAATTCGCGCCGTCCATATAGAGTAGTCCGCCTTTTGAGTGCACGATCTGGGCTATCTGCTTAACATTCTGCTCGAAAAGTCCGATAGTATTGGGGTTTGTTATCATGAAAGCCGCAGTATCTTCGTCGAACTTTGCTCTCAGGTCTTCAATATCCACAAGTCCTTTTTCATTCGATTTAAGCTCAACAACATCGAAACCTGCCATAACTATCGAGGCGGGATTCGTTCCGTGAGCAGTATCAGGTATAATTATTTTTTTTCTGGGATTTCCCGTCGACTCGTGGTAAGCTCTGATCACTTTCAGTCCGGTCCATTCGCCGTGGGCTCCTGCTACAGGCTGCAGCGACACTTTGTCGAACCCTGAGATCCTGCAGAGCATGTCTGAAAGGTCATGATAGATCTTTAAAACTCCCTGTATTGTATTCTCAGGCTGATAAGGATGAATATCCGAAAAACCGGGAAGAGACGCAAGCACCTCATTAATCTTGGGGTTGTATTTCATGGTACAGCTTCCGAGGGGATAGAATCCCTTGTCCACATGGTGGTTCAGCGTGGACATGTTCACATAATGCCTGACTATTTCAGGTTCACTAACCGAGGCCAGCCCTAGTTTTTCGCTCCTCAGAAACTTCTCGTCAAGATCGATCTTTGAGCAGTCCCCCCAGCAAGGCATAGTAAAAGACCTTTTGCCTTCCTGGGATATTTCAAATATCAGTTTCTCAGCCATATATAACTCCATTTTTTAATTTCTTTTAGGCAGTGTGGAAAATAAATAAGTTATAAGTAAAAAACAATCTTAATTTTATGATTTTTCAGTTCAATAATCCGAATCTATGTCTTTGACATCGATTCCGTACCTGAGTCTCAAACTGTCAGTGAGAGCTTTCAGGCCGGGGTCATCCCTGAAAAGTTCCGGATCTATTTTAATAAAAGCATTCTCTAAAATAACATTTCCCGATCCTATTTCTTTACATATACTGAGCTTCCCCATTTTTTCAGCATTTGATCCGTGGCTCAAATATAATCTATTATCAAACGATATCGCTTCGGGCGAGCTGTTGGTGTTAGATATCATTACATCAATGTTTTTAACCTCATTGAATATTTTTTTCTCTATTCTACTCTCGAGATTAGAAATCACTATTAAAAGATCTGATTTTTTCTTTATCGAATCCGCAAAATCTTTTATAGCTGATATATCCGGAGAATTTATTCGCACATTTCCGGAATATTTTGAATAATCAGGTTCGGTAAGCGATGTAACAGTAATCCTGATGCCTGATTTTTTAAAATTTACATGGTCAGACAGGTCGGCTATATTCAAAGAAACCGTTCTATCCAAATTGATCTTATTACAGAAACCGGCATCATTTCTTCCCGGAGCCAAAAGATCATAACCGAGACTGTCAATAATTTCGAGTATTATTCTGTTCTCTTTGTGGCCGTAATTGTATGAAAAGATGTTACCTGTACAGATGTATATACATTCTTGCCTGCCGGCTATGCTGTTTTTATAAAAGGTATAGTGGTTGAGAATACTGCCGTCCGAGACTTTGGGGCATTTGCAGTTATCAATTGCCCCGTTAAAATTGCCCGAATAATATATATTCACCATTCCGGCAGTTGAACAGCCAGAAATAAGGAATAAAAAAGAAAGAAGCAGGATCAACCTGCCTCTCTCAAAATTATTTGCTACTTTCTTTTCCATTCAGTTAAAAATCATCGTCTTCATCAAGAACAACTTCACCGTCGATCATTATGTAAGGAGTGACTTCAATGATCAGGTTCGTCGTTTTCTTGGTCTTAACCTGATGCTGGAAGATATAGCCCAGAAACGGTATGTCGCCAAGAAGAGGCAGCTTGTTAATTGTGTAAGTTTCATCCTCAAGAAGCATACCGCCGATCCTTATTGTCTGGCCGTCCCTGACCCTGACTGTCGTGTCTGCTTTACGAACCTTTACCCAAGGTATTTCTGAATTCGGTCCTACCCATCCGAAGATCGATGATACTTCAGCTTCCAGCCTGACAGTAATATCATTCTCTTCGTTAATAATAGGCTTGACTTTCAGTTTTACACCGACTTCTTCTTTTTGGACGCTCTGTTTTGTTGTTCCCGCAGCGACCTCTGTGATTGTATAAGGAACGATATCCCCAATATGAACATAAGCCTCTTTGTTATTAAGAGTGGCTATTTCCGGCTCGGCAAGAACGATAGCGTCGTTGTCTCTATTCTTGAAATCAAGGCTGAGGATATATTCCTGACCGATCACTCTGTGCCAAACTGTATTAAATCCGCTCGTTGTTTCTCCTTCATAATAAGGGGACATGGCAAAAGGAAAATAATCACCGCCGTAGTTACCGCCAATATTCCTGATAGGCGGTGTTGTCTGATCGTAAGTGAAAGTGTAGCCGTTGGCATCACTCCAGTCCCATGTGCCCCAGTCCTGATAAGCACCTTCCCTTACAGTTGTCGAGTAGTTGCTTAACTTTTCCCATTCCAAACCGTACCTTTCCTGCCTGTCGTTCCCTACTTCTTTTATCCTTGCTTTAAAAAGTACCTGCTGAAGAGGTCTGTCAACTCTTATCAGAACTTTTTCTATCTCTTTGGCGACTTTCGGGCTTGCTTGATATATCAGCCTGTTACCAAGTTCATCTATCTGAACCATTTTTGATATATCAACAAGCATCTTCTTAGCAGTAGCCGCGTCAACATACTGAAGATCGAAAACGGCAGTGTTAAGACCGATCTCCCTGTCGATCTTTTTTTGTGTGGCTACGATTATCGAATTTTCAATAATCTGGTAGCTGAGATCAGTCGCCCTTACAACAAGATCAAGAGCGTCTTTGATCGGGATCTCGTTGAGTGTAAGAGTAACTTTTTTGCCCATCGTCTCTTCACTTTGCACAAGGTTGACCCCTGCTCTTTCTGCCAGCGCGTCGAGAACCTGTGCAACTGACTGATCAAGCGCTGTAAGAGAGATCGGTGTTTTGAAATTGTCCGATGTAGTATCGTAGAGCAATTTCGAACCGAAGATCAAACCTGCGCAGACCGTCATCAGAATTACAATAATTTTTCTCATTTATACACCCTCCTGAATAATTTGTATTTTTTATCTCAAATTCTGTGTAAAATACTTTTATCTCCCGCCCGGTCTGGGAACACGCCTGCCGGGTGTATCTCCTCCCGACTGCGGCACATCCGGTGATTCTTTGTCCTCAGCGGAAGGATCCTGCATAAGGTTCCTCTGAAAGTATCTGGCGTCTGCGTTGAGTTTATACTGAACGACTCTGTTCTTATCGGCCGTATCAACATAAACAGACCTTTCATTAACAGAAAGTACCGAACCCTTATACTCAGATCCTACCCTTGTATTGCCGGTCGCTTCGTTTGTTCCCGCTATCACCTGCTTCTGAATAATATTTCCTATGGCCAACTTATCCCCGACTTTGACCTCCTGGGTCTTTCCGTTAATAGTAAATCTGGCTTTCCCGCTGAAGAATAATGAAAACACTATAACATCTTTAGTGTAGAGTTCAAGATCATTAGTGTTGACCCACTTATATTCAACAGCAGCTTTCTCTTCCTGCTTCTCCTCCACAACCTTCTTTTTCTGTATAATTTTAAAATTGAAGACATCTTTTTTGAATTCCGCACCGGGTTCTTTGAATTTCTCGATTATCTCAGTAGCACTCCTGACGCTGTCAAGCGACGCTCTGTACTTATTTAGGTGATCTCCGATATTTGCTGAAGCATCGATCGTTAAGACCTGGTAAGCAAGTAAAAGTATAGATAGTACTGATGCCGCTATTACCGATATCTGCTCTTTAGATAAGTTCTTCATAAATACCGTTCTTCTCTACAAAAATTTAACGAATTCCAGCTTCAATCTTACTTTCACAACAGCTTTAAGATTGAATTCATCTTCTTCCGTCTGACCTGTTCCTGTTGATCCTGACTTTGATTCTGATTTTACATTCTCCCTGCTCATTTCAAGATTTACAACATTTATGACCTGTTTATCCTGTTCAATGTAAGTAAGCAGCTTGTAAACATTTGAAAAATCAGTGGTGAAAGCTATATTGATAAAGAAAGATGTAATGCCGTTCTTGAGGTCTTTTACCTCATCGAATTCCTGGTTTATATCGTTACCTTTATACTGAATATTTGATTTCTGAAGCATATTCTCGGTAAAGCTGAGAATTTCAGCCACGACCTCACCGTAAGTTCTTTTGTCCCTTTTGTTTATATCAAATGTATTCCTGATCTGCTCTATATTCACCTGAACAAGGCTGTCTCTGTAGAACTTAGAATTAATGTCACTGTTTGTGCTGTTAAGAACACTTGTGTTTTTAAGAGTATCTGACAGAAACATTGATTTATAGACAAACCCGCCAATGCAGAGAATCACGGGTACTATTATATATATCATTTCTTTTTTCATCAATTTCCCTCAACAGCCGGTTTTATTTATTTTTTCTTTACAGGCTGATCAGCACTTCCTTTTAAATTAATATTGAAGCTGAATACCCAATACTGGAAATCATCGAATGATTTTCTTATATCGGGTCCTTTAGCCAGCAGAATAGGTTTTTTATCGTCAAGATATCCAAACTCTGTCAGTTTTTCGCTAATTACATTTTTAAGATTGTTCGCCGTAACCATCAGCTGTGATTTACTTTCTGATGACCGGCTTATAAAAGTAGCATCCACGAAATTCTCATAGTAAACAAAATTGTTTAGAATTATGGTAGAATCTAGAGATGTTCCTATTGAGTAAAGAACTGAAGACAATTTTTTTCTCTTCAGCAAAGTGTTATACACATCCTGGATGTTCCTGTACCTGAAAAAATCTTTCTTTCTGAATTCAGCAGTCTTATCTTGTATCCTTTTTTCATATTCCACTGCTTCTTTATATCTTGAGCCGATCATCGCCGATTGTATATAAAGCACTCCGAGAATCAATATTATAGTTGCTGTTGACATAGTGAAGATCAATCTAATGAAACGTTCCCTTTTCTTGGCTTCAAGTTTATCTCTGTTAATTTTACTTAAAAAGTTGAATTTATACATGATCTGTTCTCTTCAATCCAAATTTATTCGTATCTTAGTGCCAATCCTAAAGCCACATGAACGACGCTTTGTTTTTCTTTGGCGAATTCAATATTCGAAGAATCCCCGGTGAAAAATCCTGTTATATCCAGATTGTCGCACGGGATATCTGTGTTTTTGTTTATGAACTGAGCAAACTTGCACATTTCCAGCGCTTTACCTGTAATGTATATCTTGGACGGGATTTTATTCTGGTTCTGTTGTGCATAGTACTGAAAAGTTTTCTGAAGCTCTCTGAGAAGCTGCATCCTGACATATTTCTTAACTGAAAAATGCTGGTTGAGGTTTTCAGTAGTCTCCGCTTCAAAAGCATTTGTTATATAGTCGTAAAAATTCCTGTTTTTTATCATTTCTTCTGTCTCGGCGGCCGTTATATCCCTGTTCCTTTGCAGAGTCTTCTTGAAAGTATTGTATGTAAAATCAATATTTCTTATGTACAGCTCTTCATTACCGCTCGGAACGATCAGTATGTGAGAATAATCGTTGCCAATATCGATTACACACGACACCGTTCCTTTTGGCGGTCTAACTGACTCGTAGTACAGGTTGACAATAGCCATCTTGTCAATGTCGAGAATGTTGCATTCTATACCGGCAGTAGCAAGGAGACCCTGTGCTGAAAAGAATGTGCCGCCGTCTGAAATAGCTACCAGGACATCATGGTTCGTGCCGTCCGAACTTAGTGTTATGTACTCGTAACGACTCATGGCGTCAAAAGGTGATTTGATCAAAGCGGGAAGTTCCCTTTCAATATTTTCAGAAGGCGTATTCTGAACATAGATCTGCCTGAGAATAATATTCGCACCGTTAAGAGATGTTACTATCAGAGGATCATCCTTCTTCACACCTGCCCTTGTAAAAACCTTATCAATGGCGTCAAGCTGAAGTTTCTTGATCATAACCTCAGGATCGTCTTTCTCTTTGAAGACGTTGTCTTCAGTTATCTGGGGAAGTTCTACAGGTATAACCTGCAGGTTTGTCAGCCTGTAATTTATGCCGTCAAAGGCGGTCTGTGCAAACACGACATTATCCCTTGTTATATGGATCGCGTTCACTTTATTTTTCTTTCCTGTATCAGACACTGCAGACGCGGAAACTTTGTCTGACTTCAGCGTGGCAGGTTTTTCAATAATCTTTAATTCGCCTCCAATGCCGGAACCGGGGGATGGAGTTTCAGGTTTTGGAAGTTCCGAAAAAATATTTCTTCCGATACTTTTAGGACCGGGTTCATTTTTGGGTGCTGAGGCCTCCTCTGATCTCTTTGCGCCCTTCTCTTTAAAGAAGTCGCCCTGATTTTCTGCGAAGATGTTTCGCCCTATACTTTTTGATTCTTTCCTCGAATCGTCTGGCATAATGGTCTTTCCCGGCTGCTAAATTTATTTACTGTCCACTTCGTTGGCTAGTTTAAAATAATCCTGCGCTCCCCAAGAATCAGGCGCGTATTCGAATATCGTTTTCATAAAACTCGGAGCTTCTTTTAAATTGACATCCTCTCTAATGTATGTATTGAAGAGTTTTTCCCTGAAAAAATCTTTTAATATGGCGACAGTTTCAAGAGAAATTTTTCTTTTCTCATTGTAATAAACAGGAAGCACGCCTAAAATATCAAGATTTTTATTATAAGACTTGCTGACGCTGTCTATCATACCCAGTATCTGATTCGCTCCTATCTGAGAAAGAAAATCCATCGAGATCGGTATAACTACCTCATCGCAATAGGTCAGAACATTAACATTTATGAGGTTTATTGACGGGGCGCAGTCGAGTATTACATAATCGACGCCCTCAAGATGCGAAAGATTTTTCTTTAATTTATATTCCTTTCCCCATGCTTTAGTAAGTTTTACCTCTGTATCCACCAAGAATTTTCCGCCTGAAGTGATCACATGGAGTTTTTCCCTTACCTTAACAATGGAGGCTCTTCTCTTTAGAAGAAGGTCGCAAAGCGTTTTTTCAGGATTGACGTTGAACACGATACCTATCGTGTTCTGAGGATCGCTGTCTATAAGAAGAACGCTTCTTCCCATAAGCGCCAGACCGTGAGCAAGATTAATCGATGTGGTCGTCTTTCCGGTACCGCCCTTTGATGATAAAATAGCTATTTTACGCATAATCAAACCTATAACTTAATGTTCTGGACCATCTGTTGTGAATATAAAGCTTTTTATTCTTTGTTGTCAAGCAAATTATTTCATTCTTTACCTGTATTTTTCTCTCCGTTCAATCATAATACTTTCGCAACACAATAAATATGCAATAACAGTTTCAGAATTACAACAAAAAAAATCAGATTTTTAAATTGCTGAATTCCTTCTTACATTTAGGGCAGACATACCTGACCGCACCTGTTTTCTGTTCAGTTACCTCTTCAAGAATACTATAACCGCACGCAGGGCAATCTTGTTCAACGGGTTTATTCCATGACGCAAATGTACACCTGGGAAAGTTCGTGCAGCCGAAAAATACTCTTCCCTTCTTTGTAGTCTTATCTTTTACAGTCCCTCCACATCCGTCCACGGGACATTTTACATTTACATGCTCGGTATGGACATACCTGCATTTTGGATACTGGTCGCATGCAATGAATTTTTTTCCGAACTTACCTTTTCTTTCGATGAGGGTACCTTTTCCGCATTTCGGACATTTTCCGAATTCTTTTCTTTCAGAGACTGACGGTGATTTGTTTTCGTCATTTCCCCGGGCTGTATTCTGATCGAGAGAAGCTGTATACTTACATGAGGGGAAATTACTGCACGCAATAAACTTACCGTTTTTCCCCCATTTATAAATAAGCGCGCCTTTACCGCATTTCGGACATGATCCCCCTGCAGGCTGTTCTGTGGTTTTCTTTATCTCGAGCGTTTTCATCGAAACGGTTTCAAGTGTTTTTTCAAAGGGTTTGTAGAATTTATTCAGAATCTCTAGCATGTCAACTTCACCGTATTCAATCTTATCAAGACTAGCCTCCATTTTCTTTGTGAACCTGATATTGAATATTTCGCCAAAATTCTCTACCAGAATATTATTGACCAGATTTCCCAGCTCCGTAGATATCAGTTTCTTTTCTTTCTTTTCGATGTACTTCTGATAAATTAGTCTGTCTATTATCGTTGCGTAGGTGGACGGTCTGCCTATCTCCTGATCCTCGAGCTCTTTTGTCAGCGATGCTTCGTTAAATCTGGCGGGTGGTTTTGTAAAATGCTCTTCAGATTCCACATCGCTTAAACCGACCATCATCCCTACATCGATCTTCTTTGGAAGCCCAGTGTTTGAATCTTCATCTTCTTTGTCCACGCCGAAATCGCTGTCCATAAAGACCTGCTGATAGCCTTTAAAAATGTTTTTTCTGCCCGACAGTCTGAACTTGTATTTCTCACTTCCTATGTCTATTACTGTCTGCTCGAACACCGACTCTTTCATCTGAGTAGCGACAAACCTGGTCCAGATAAGCTGATAAAGCCTGAACTGCTCTTTGGTAAGATGCGACTGAAGTTTTTTTGGTTCAAGATTTACATCCGTCGGTCTTATAGCCTCGTGCGCATCCTGTATGTTCTTTTTTGATTTATATTTCCTTACGCTTGGAGTAACATAGTCAACCCCGAATTTCTTACTTATGAAATCCCTGACTTCGTCAATGGCTTCGTTGGAGACTCTTGTCGAATCGGTTCTCATATATGTTATAAGACCCACAACACCTTTATTTCCGAGCTCGATTCCCTCATAAAGATTCTGAGCTATCTGCATTGTCTTCTTTGAGGAGAAACCCAGCCTGTTAACACTCGCCTGGAGGAGAGTAGACGTGATAAAAGGAGGCATCGGGGACTTCTTTACCTTTGATTTATTTATATTCAGTACCGAGTATTTGGCTTTTTTTATCTCGTTTATTACTTTTTGAGCTTCTTCGGATGTTCTTAGCCTGAAATCCTCGTCATTTATCTTGATGAGGTCAGCGGTGAACTGCTCTTTTGATGTGGAGAACTCGGCGTTTACCGTCCAGTACTCCTCGGGAATGAAACTTTCGACTTCCATGTCTCTTTCGCATATGATTCTCAATGCTACTGATTGCACTCTTCCGGCGCTTAATCCGTTGGATATTGCTTTCCAGAGGAACGGACTGATCTTATACCCCACAAGTCTGTCCATTATTCTTCTTGCCTGCTGAGCGTCAACAAGGTTCTGATCTATTGTTCCCTCATTTTTCAGGCCAGCCTCCACACCCTTTTTTGTTATCTCGTGAAATGTTACCCTGGATATTTTTCCTTTAACATCCTTAAGTTTGTTGCTAATATGCCAGCCTATAGCTTCACCTTCCCGATCAGGGTCTGTCGCGATCAGTATCTTATTGCTTTCTTTTGCGAGGCTTTCTATCTTTTTCAAAATCTTGCTTGCCTGCCCCGCATTGTCTATCACTTTGTAGGTCGGCTTGAAATTATCTTCGATATCGACTCCAAGTTCTTTTGCCGGAAGATCGATAACATGCCCATTGCTGGCTATCACCTCAAAAGATGTGCCGAGATATTTACTGATAGCTTTTACTTTCCCCGGAGACTCCAGAATAACCAAATTTTTGCTCATTTTTTATTTCCCTAGATCATAAATTACATTAACGGGCTGCGTCTGTCCCGTGACAATTTTTATATTTTTTGCCGCTTCCGCAAGGACACGGGTCGTTCCTGCCGACCTTTTCCTGAATGTTTTTAATTGTGGTCTGTTTATTTTTCTGGCTTTGTGCGTTAGCCTGCAGAGTCCTGAGTCTTTCAAGTTCTTTTCTTCTGTTCTCCTCCTCCCTGCTCATCTCGACCTCTATTCTGGCCTTGAAAATGAACTCGATAATCTGCTGATTAACCCTGAAAAGCATTTCCTTGAAGGCTTCGAAAGACCTTCTCTTGTATTCAATAAGGGGATCTTTCTGGGCGTGAGCCATAAGCGATATTCCGCTCCTCAGGTCATCGTCTTCCCTCAGGTGCTCCTGCCAGTTGATATCTATTATTTTGACTATGGCGATCTTCGACAGAATGTCCATCATTTTTCCGCCTATAACTGATCTTTTACTCTCGTATTTCTCATCAGCCAAAGTGAATATCTGATCGAAAAGATCGTCAGGTGAATTCAGTCGTGTGATATCAGGTTTGTACTGGATAAGCATCGTTTTTGCAAGGTTTTTTTCAATAAACTCCCAGTCCCACGATTCTGAAGATCTTGACCCTGAACAGGCCGCATATACGATTTCCTTTACGAAATCATCCATGATCTCCTTTACTTCCTTTACCATCCCCTCGTCAGGATCTATGCCGTACTCTCTTGCAAAAGGAACAGATATTCCTTCACTAATAGCACCCTTGATCAGCGCCGCCCTTCTTCTCCTGTAAATGACATCTCTTTTTTTGTTCATGACATCATCATACTGAAGTATATGCTTTCTCATTGAAAAATTATGCATCTCGACTCTTTTCTGAGCTCTTTCAATTGACTTTGTGATCCACGGATGAGCTATAGGCTCACCTTCGTTCCTGCCGAATTTATCCATAATGCCTGAAATTCTTTCTGATCCGAATATCCTCATAAGATTATCTTCGAGTGAGACATAAAATCTTGATGATCCCGGGTCTCCCTGCCTTCCTGCTCTTCCTCTAAGCTGCCTATCTATCCTCCTGGAATCATGTCTCTCACATCCGATTATGGACAGACCGCCCTTTTCCTTAACACCCTTGCCCAGTTTAATATCGGTTCCCCTTCCGGCCATATTCGTGGCAATGGTTATCATGCCTGTTTCGCCGGCATCTTTGATTATCTGTGCCTCTCTTGCATGATTTTTGGCGTTGAGAAGATTATGTGGAAGTCTTCTCATATCAAGCAGCCTGTGCATGATCTCGCTTACCTCGACATCCGGCGTTCCGAGAAGTACGGGTCTGCCTTCAGTTCTAAGTTTAGCCACATCGTTTATAATAGCGTTATACTTTTCTTTTTTCGTCATGTAAATATAATCCTGCTGATCGTCTCTGACTACAGGCATATTTGTCGGAATTACGCTCACCACAAGATTATATATCTCAAAAAACTCATTCTCTTCAGTAATAGCTGTACCTGTCATTCCGCTGAGCTTTTTATACATTCTGAAATAGTTCTGGTATGTTATTGCGGCCACCGTCTGTGTATCTTCACCGACCCTGACTCCCTCCTTTGCCTCAATAGCCTGATGCATTCCGTTGCTGAATCTGCTGTCGTATTTCAGCCTTCCCGTTGACTGGTCTACTATTATTACACGGCCGTCCTGAACAACATACTCTACATCTTTCTCAAAAAGAGAATAAGCTCTGAGCAGCTGGTTAATAGTGTGAATCTTGTCACTTTTTTCCGCGTAGGAAGCGTGAAGACTTTCAATCATCTCCTCTTTTTCCTTATCAGGGATACCCAGCTTTTCAATAATCTGTATCTCTGTAGCAAGGTCCGGTATTATGAACATATTTTTATCGCTGTCGTTTTTAGTCAGCAGTTCATGGCCTTTCTGAAAAATATCTACAGTGTTAGACCTCTCCTCGATTGTAAAGTAGAGATCCTGGGTCACCTGACCGAAGATTTTGTCTCTTAGATAATCGTTCTCCAGCCTGTTGACATTTGTTTTGACAGAGGGAAGAGTAAGTATTTTAAAAAGCTTTTTGTTTTTTGGGGTCGCTTTTAACGCTTTGAGTATTATCAGAAGCGCATTCTTGTCCTCGGGGTCCTTTTCGATCAGTTTCTCGGCCTCGCTCAGCCATTCATTGACCATCTTAGTCTGCTCGCGTACAAGTTCGAATACTCTTGGTTTGAGCATATCGAACCTCTGGTTGTCAGATTTCGGAACGGCTCCCGAAATAATCAATGGAACCCTGGCTTCATCTATCAGGATCGAGTCGACTTCATCTATAAGACAGTAATTAAAACCTCTCTGCACCATATCTTCAATATCGATAACCATGTTGTCTCTAAGATAGTCGAACCCGAACTCATGGTTCACTCCGTACAGAATATCTTTCTTGTACTCTTCTTTCCTTGCCCCGTGATCTTTCACTTCTGATGTTATAACCCCTACCGACATCCCCAGGTATTCAAGAACATAACCCATCCACTCTCTGTCCCTCTTCGCCAGATAATCGTTTACTGTAACAATGTGGACGCCCTTGCCTGAAAGAGCGTTAAGATAAGCCGGGAAAAGTGCGACAAGGGTTTTTCCCTCTCCCGTAGCCATTTCTGCGATTTTACCTTCAGAAAGAACTATCGCTCCCATCAGCTGTACATCATACGGGACCATGTTCCATTCCTGCATCCTGCCGTCGATCATCCATGATCTTCCGACCATCCGTCGGCACGCCTCTTTGACAAGGCCGAAAGCCTCAGGAAGGATATCATTTTCGGTCTCGCCTTCATTTAATCTTTTTTTGAACTCGGCTGTTTTGGTTTTAACATCAGAGTCGGTGAGCTCCCTGTAACTTTCATACCATGAATTGATACTCTCCACGATAGGGCGCAGTCTTTTAACTTCTCTTTCCTCTTTCGTGCCGAAAATTTTATTTAACAAATATGCTAACATCATTGCCTTTCTTTTAAAAATTTATCTTCCGACCATGAGCCTTTCACCTAAAAATTCGTTCAGTCCGACCTTGACTACCTTCTTGTAGACCGCTTTTATGTCGTATTCCACACGCTTAAGCTCATACTCGTTAACCTCTGTATTCCATATAACAAAACAGGATTTAGGATTGCCGTCCCTCGGCTGGCCCACGGAACCTACATTCACTATAAGCCTGTTATCTACCGATCTGAACATCTCCGGCCTGTGAGAGTGACCTATAAAACAGGCCGCCTCGGTAAAATAATTGAAGTGCTTTTCAGCGCTGTGCTGGGTTAAAATATAATTCCAGTCCTCCGGTATCAGGGGAGTGGAATGCACAAAAATAAGATCATGCTCGCTTATCTTTAGCGGCAGATTCAGGAGATATTCGTAATTCTCATCCTTTATCATCCTTCTGGTCCATTCAGTTGACTCTCTGGCGTAGGAATTGAAGAGCATCATATCTGTCTGGTTAATGACAGCACTGTCGTGATTCCCTATTACGACCTTATCGGTTGCCCTCTTTACAAGGTCAATACACTCATTAGGGCTGGGTCCGTAGCCGACAATATCCCCCAGACAGTAGATTTTATCTACTTTCTCTGAATCTATCTCTCTTAATACCGCTTCAAGAGACTCCTGATTGGAGTGGATGTCTGATATGACAGCAATTTTCATGTCTTTTCCGATTTATATTTCTGTTTTTCTGATCTCATTTTTCAATTTGTTGAGTATCCCGTTTATAAAGACATTGCTTTTTTCCGTGCTGTACTTCTTCCCCAGTTCAATAGCCTCATTTATCACCACTTTCGGCGGAATGTCCGTAAAGTATCTGAATTCAACTATTCCCATTCTGAGAATGATCTTGTCTATTATTGATATTCGTGCAAAGTCCCAGTTCTCAAGATTTTTAACTATACTTCCGTCGATATCTTCAAGGTTCGAAAAGTAGCGGGATACATACTCTCTGAAAAATATCAAATTCTCGCTGCTTTCCGACACTGACTCTTCCCGTTTTTTCTCGTCGTGTATCTTTAATTTTGCCTTGATCCCTGATGATCTGGTCATAAACCCGTCATAAACATTATTCTTATCCATTTCCTCAAATGTCATGGAAATCAATTCCTGCGTATAGGGTATACTGAACTCGATTACATCCTCCGGTTCAAGTTTAATGATCTTCACATTATCGAATACTTCTCTGACGGACTCTCTTATGCTGTCGAGCCTGTCTTCGCGTTTTAATTCGCCAATATTTTCAAGAAAATCCCTTAAATCTTTCTCCGGGATATTCCCCCGCATGTCTTTAAATTCAGTGCTGTAGAAAAACATCAGCAGGTTTTCCCGTGTATTCCTTCTGTTTGATAGCAAAATACCTGTCATATAATGTCATTCTGTTTGTGGTTTCTGATTATCTCGCTTCTCGCGAGCCTGTCGCACTCCTCATTATAAACATTCCCGTCGTGGCCCTTTACCCAGTGGAAACTTATCTGATGCATCCTGATAATATCCGATATTTCTTTCCACAATCCGATATTCTTTACTTCTTTTCTTCCGCTGGTCTTCCACCCGTTATTCTCCCAGTTATCAAGCCATTTAGTTGCTGATTCAACCAGATATTTTGAGTCCGTGAAGACATCTACGCGGCATTTCTCTTTAAGAATCTTAGCACCTTCTATAAAAGCGGTAAGCTCCATTATGTTGTTGGTTGTTTCTCCTGAATATCCTGAGATCTTTTTTATGTTGTCTCCATATATCAGTACCGCGCCCCAACCGCCCGGCCCGGGATTTCTGCTGCATGCCCCGTCAGTATACATCGTAACTTTCTTCACGCCCGCTTTCAGACCTCCTTTTCAGAAACAGTAAAATTATATCATTCCCGTCAAATTTGCAAAAAATATTTTGACTATTTTTAAAGTCGAAATCAAAAAAATACTGAAAATTTCACTGTTTTATCGCCAAAAATATTCTTATAATGACTCAACTCAGCGGGAGAAAATTATGATAAAAGGTCTCTACACGGCAATAGTAACACCTTTCAAAAGCAGCGGTGAAATAGATTATGAATGTCTGAGAAAACTGCTCAAGTTTCAATCTGATTCGGGTGTTGAGGGGGTCGTTCCCGGCGGAACTACCGGTGAAAATCCCACATTCGAAGAGAACGAATACAGAGAACTGTACTCATTCGTATGCAAACAGTCGTACAAGTCCGGAATGAAAGTGATTGCCGGGTGCGGAAGCAACTCAACGCTGAGATCCGTTGAACTGTGCAAACTTGCTTCCGATGCAGGCGCGGACGCGGCCCTTGTAATAACCCCCTACTATAATAAGCCTAATCAGGACTGCATGTACAGACATTTCTCGGAGGTTGCCGACAGATCGCCGATCCCTGTTGTTATGTATAATGTACCATCTCGAACAGGGGTCAATCTTCTTCCGGAGACGGTTGAAAAGCTATCTCTGCACGAGAATATATGCGCTCTGAAAGAAGCTTCCGGATCCGTCTCCCAGGTTCAGAGAACGATCTTTGCCGTCAACGGAAGGATCTCCGTTCTTTCCGGGGAAGACGACCTCACATATTCGATAATGGTGCTTGGTGGCACAGGTGTTATAAGCGTAACATCGAATGTTATACCCAAACAGATGGCCGGTCTTGTCAGCGCCATGCTCGCGAAGGACTATGAAAAAGGTCTTAATCTTGCCAGATATACAAATGAGATATGCCATGCAATGTTCACAGACACAAATCCGATCCCGGTTAAAAAGGCTCTGGAACTGATGGGTTTTAACACCGGATTTCTGCGCCCGCCCCTTTATCCGCTCGATGAAAAGAAAACTTTACAACTTATAAAAGTTCTTGAAAAATACGGACTGATCGAAAATGCAGGAAAATAAAAATTTTACCGTAATTCCTGTCGGTTCTCTGGAAGTGAACTGCGTGATAATAAAATGTCCCTCGACCGGCCGCGCCGTCATTATTGACCCTGGAGACGAAGCCGAAAGGATAATCCGTGAGATCGGACGGCTGAAAGCCGAACCCGAAATGATAGTTAATACCCATTGTCACTATGACCATATAGGCGCGGCGGAAAAATTGAGGACCAAGTATAATATCCCGTTTATTGTGCATGAACTCGAAGAAGAATACTCCGCCGATCCTAATAAAAATTATTCCGCCTTGACCGGGAAAAATATAAGCATTGAACCAGACAGAATGTTCAGGGATAACGATATCCTTAAGACAGGTTCAATGACTATAAGGGTTATTCATACGCCGGGACACACGCCCGGAAGCTGCTGCTTTCTTTATTACAGCGTCCTTCTTTCAGGGGACACCCTGTTCGCCGGTTCTATCGGCAGGACCGACCTGTATGGAGGAGATGAGAACACCCTGATCCGATCCGTCAGAAACAAGATCATGTGCCTTGATGATAATATCAGAATAATTCCCGGCCACGGAAGAGAAACGACCGTCAGGGACGAGAAAAGGTTCAATCCCTACATTTAGGCGATTTTAATTATTTTACAGCTATACAGTCTATCTCGACAAGAGCTCCTATAGGAAGCGCTCCCGCTTCGAAGGTCACGCGCGCCGGCGGATCGGATTCGAAATATTCGGCGTAAATCTCATTGAATTCGTTAAAATTTCCCATATCTGAAAGTAGGCATGTGCATTTTACAACATCCTGAAATGTGTATCCGGCCTCGTTCAGAATACTGCCGATGTTTTCAAGCACCTGTACCGCCTGTTCTCTTATTCCCCCTTCGACCATTACATTGTCCGCCGGCCTCAGTCCGATCTGTCCGCTGACGAAAAGCATGCCTCCAGACTCGACGGCCTGGCTGTAAGGACCCACAGCCTTAGGAGCTTCCGAACTGCATATAATTCTTTTCATAGGATCTCCTCTTATTCATAATTTCTGATTATATATACCAGATAATCCCCGAGATATTTGAATTTGAATTTCTCGTAAAGCTTAACCGCTTTAATATTGTCACGATGTACCTCCAGTTTGATCTGAAGCCCGCTCTTTCTGCTGAACTCAAGTGAAAGTTCGAGCAGTTTTTGTGCAAGGCCGGTACCTCTGTATTCCTCTCTTATTCCGAAATGATGAAGATAATTTCGCCTTTTGTCTGTAGTGATCCAGGAGCTTCCGACTATCCGGCCCGATAATTCTTTGACGACGATGAGCTTTCCTCCGATCAGGATAGTGTCTCTTATTATTTCATCAGTATCACCTCTGGCCGCGCCTCCCAGATGGATATCTTCCCAGAGCCTGATAAGACCGCTGAAATCCTCTTTCGAGTAGTCACTTATCGTAATATTTTCATGATCTTCTTTTTTCATTTAATCCTTCCTCTATCACTTTCTTAACCTCCTCGATCTGCCATATCGGCGTGGACGCGCTTCCCGAGACGCCTATTACATCACCTTCCCTGAACCATGAAAAATCGATCTCGCTCTTGTTCTCTATCAGATATGATCTTTTATTGAACCTGCTGAATTTATCGAACATCAGCTTAGTGTTCGAGCTGTTCCTGCCGCCAATGAAAACAACCGCGTCGTTATCCTGGGCGAACTGAATAAGTTCCAGTTCCCTTTTTTCAACGAACGGACATATAGTATTTGATATTTCAAGTTCTTTGACTCTATCTTTCAGCATATTGACGAAATGTTCGAATTTTTCCGACGATACGGTTGTCTGAGCTATTATGAGCGTTTTTCTTTTGATATCTATTTTACCGATATCTTCATCTTCGAGCAGGCACAAACCTTCGAAATTACAACACCCGAGAAGACCTTTAACCTCAGGATGTTTTTCCTTACCGACTATCGCTATCTGGTATCCTTTTGCGAAATATTCCTCTATTATCCTCTGAGAATTCGATACTTTGGGGCAGGTGGCGTCTATAACCGTATTCCCGTTCTGGACAGCAAGCGCCTTTACTTTTTTTGATACCCCGTGCGTTCTTATGAAAAGTACCCCTGATTTTATTTTACGGACATCCTCCTCAATCCTTAATCCCGAATTTACGAGTCTTTCCATTTCAAGCCTGTTATGAAGAAGTTCACCGTTGACGAATATCTCTCTTCCGCCCTTTTTTGAGATCTCCTTCTCGAGCATTTTGATCGCTCTTTTTACTCCTCCGCAAACACCTGACCTTCTGTCTATGACTACTTTTACATTCATAATTTTTTCTTTATGCAGCTTATTATAAATTCAGCCTGCTGATCAACGGTCATCCTGCTTGTGTCGATCAGTATCGAATCGTCCGCCGGCTTAAGAGGGGAATTCGCCCTTGAACTGTCGCTTGCGTCCCTTCTTTCAATATCCGCCTTTACTTCCTCGAATGAAGATATTATACCTTTTTCCTTCAGCTCCAGCAGCCTCCTTTCCGCTCTGATATTCACATCCGCCACCATGAAGAATTTCAGATCGGCGTCGGGAAATACCACCGTACCGATATCCCTTCCGTCAAGAATAACATTTCCTTTTCTGCCCATTTCTCTCTGAAGCCTGACAAGTTTTTCCCTCACATCACTTATTACGCATACACCGGTAACCCCTTTTGATATTTCAGGAGTCCTTATCTGATCGGAAACATCATTCCCGTCCAGAAATGTCCTTGTATCTCCGGTGCTTTTGTTGATGGTCTGCTCGACATCAGTCTCCGGCAGGAGCGATATTACTCCTTCTCTGTCCTCGTAGTCCACTCCGGACAGTTTTGCCTTCAGAGCCACTGCTCTGTACATCGCGCCCGTGTCAATGTACAGAAAATTCATTTTCGACCCTACCATCTTTGCTGTAGTTGATTTTCCCGATCCCGCGGGTCCGTCTATTGCCACTATCATAATTTCTCTCTAAATTTTTCTGTTCAGTAATTTGTGTATGTACCACTGTATAATGATCGAATTCCTGTTCTCTCCCGTCATATCGGGTACGGTTCCCGAGCTTTTCATATCCTCGATCATTATGTCGGTAACACCGATGTTATAGTAAATATCCGAATTTTTTCTCAATTTTTCCTTATAAAAATTAATTATTTTTTTCGGCAGCATATTTTTCAGAGCGTTTTTAGAGTTCTGGATCTTCCTTTCGTTCATTCCGGGATTAGTTTCGTTCTCAAAATTAAGTCCGTAAACGGAGAAAAAACTGTCTCTCAGCACCTCGTCATAAAGCTTTTTTCCTGATTTTAAAAAAGGCGGGACGCTGCAGAAAAAATCCATGAACCTGCTGTCCACAAGCGGCATCAGATATTCATAGCCGAAGAAATCGTATATCCTGTTGGAGTTGATGATGAATTTCCCGTGTCTTTCTTTAAGTATCCAGTTCTCGTAATCGAGATGAGATACTTTTTTGCCAAATGAGGAAGAGAGCATTTTTTCGAACTTTACTCTTTCAGCCGGTGAAACTTCCTTCATATTGAAATGTTTTGAAATTATCCTGTCGGTTATACCGCCTTTTGATGCGGGATACAGGATATTTTCCGAAAGATGGCTTCCCGCTATAGTGTCGCCTGAATGGCCCGGGATTATTACCGAGCCGGCGGGCAGATGATCCTTAAGCTCTTTTAAAGCGAAATACTCCTGAAGGTAGAACATTGATGTGTATCCCGCGGCGAACGGGTAATAGCTTTTAAATTCATCCGAACTTAGATAATCTCTGAGAGACTCTTCGTTGTACTCAACGAATTTCCACTCGTAACCGAGCGACCTCGCTACCCGTTCGGAAAGGTAAAGCTCGCGGTTGCCTTTTCTGCCGTATGTATATGTTATTACATCAGTTATCCCGTTCATTTTCAGCAATACCGCTATCAGCCTTGAATCGTAACCGCTGCTGAGAGGAACGACAGCTGTTCTTCCTTTCAGCCCGGTGCACATATCTTTTCCCGCTTCGTTTATTACCTGAACGAGCTTTTCTTTAAGGGTCTTTTCATCATCCCCTAATTCATCTGCTTCCAGCCTGTGATAAAACTCTCTTTTAAAAAGCGGACCTTCAGCAGAGATGTATTCTCCCGCCTGTATCTGAAACAAATCTTTTATAAGGGATTTCTCGCCGGTAACATAACCTGTATGCAAAAATATTTCGACAGACTCATTGTCAGGTTCTTTTTCCGGAGAATGGGCCACAGGATCATCTGTTATTACAAGCTCCCCGTTCACAAAATAATAAAAAAAGGGAAATGACCTCATTCTGTCGCAGCAGGCGAACACTTTACCCGCTTTGGAGCGGACGATCGAGAAAACACCGTTAAGCTCAGACAATCTTTCTTTGCGGTTATTCCCGTCGGAAAATACATATTTTAGATATGCCGTAGCGTCCGTGCCGGATAAAGACCTTCCGTCTTTGTAAAGATAACCTTTAAAACTGAACTCTCCGTCATAAGTCCATCTGAAACCCGTGTTCCTTTCAAGTATGATCTTAGATGAATGCATTTACGACAGACCTGCTTAATATTACCGGAAGCATTATGAAAATAAGCCTGAATAAAGCGAATTTTACTATATCGTCCCTGTCTTTTTCAGTACCCGATACCCTGACTACGAAGAATGAATAGAATGTCCAGAAGAACATTCCGGAAGCACCGTAAAGAAAAACAGCCGTGAATACGCTTTTGAACATTATTCCGCCAACTATAAAGCTTGCTATCCTTATCGCCAGCAGAAATATATTAAGCATCAGACTTATTTTCTGTTTTTCAAGAGTCGCGAATATAACTGAGACAGGAGAAGCTACAAACACCATCAGCATCCAGGGGGACAGAAGTGAAGCGTACAGTCCGGAGACCATCCATTTTTCTCCAAGTAAATACATGAAAACAATATCGCCGTAACCTGATATGACCGAGAGGGGAATGACTCCGAGCATGAACAGCTTTTTATATATGTCGGATGTTACTTTACCAATATCCTGATTCGAATTCACCATATCCGAACTTTTCTTGAGATAAGCCTGAGATATCGAGGATCCCATCAGCATCAGCGGAACATTTATGAACCTGTGCGGGACCGCGTAAAGACCCGCGGCCGCGGTGTCAAAAATATTTGTCAGAAATATTACAGGCACGCTGGATGAAATATTGTTAAGGAACTCGCTCGGCATAAAATATTTTGGGAAATCCCTGTACCTTGCAAGAACTCTTTTAATTGACCGCGGATCGATTTCTTTTTTATTTAAGATCACCGCGGAGAAAAATGACCTGGCCTGAACAACCGTACCCAGGATATATCCCGCTACTGATGAAAGGATAAGTCCGAAATGTGAAGGGTTAAGGTAGAATCCGTTCAGGAATTGAAACGCCGATACAGAGAATGATCTGATAATGTTCCCGCCCGCCGTCACATGGAATTTATTTTCCCTGTTGTTCCAGTAGTTAAGGAGCCTGAATAACGCCATGATCATTGCCATTGAGATTATCATGTACGCTGTACTCTCCGTAACGCCGAAAAATTCCCCTTTTGCGGCAGGGCGGAAGAATACTGCTATTACGGCAGTGCCGAAAATATATGAAGCCAGTGTTATAAGAACAGATCCCGACATTACATTAAGAGCGTCTTTTTTATCTTTAGGCATAACGACCGCGAATTCGTAATTCCCTGTCATAAGAATGGAGACCATTCCGCTGAGGCTTAAAAAATACGCCCAGAACCCGAAATCTTCAGGCGAATACATTCTGGTCAGAAAAGGCAGTATGATAAAGGGTATCAGCTGAGATATGAGTGATGAGCCGAAAAGCTTTCCGGAATTTTTGATAAATGTTCTGTCTTTAAGCACATTATTCTGCATTCAGTATACCTACAGCTTCAGCCAGAGCGGCCTCCCATGATCTTATCTTAAGACCGAATACTTCTTTTATCTTTGAATTATCAAGAGAGCTGTTCTTAGGACGCTTAGCCTTCATTTTCAGACCATCTGATGTTATCGGTAGTACTCCGGTACCTGTTCCTGAAAATCCGGATATTTTTTTAGCATATTCATACCTGCTCACGGAACCTGTGTTGCAGAAATGGAAAATATCTGTTTTAAAATTCTCTGTCACATACGGTCTCTTAAGAATCGTAATGATTGCATCCGCAAGGTCAACCGCGTTCGTGGGCGATCCGATCTCGTCTGAAACGACATTGAACGGAACACCTTCCCGGAGTTTACTGTACACTTTCTTCATAAAGGTGTTATGGGTCGTCGAATACAGCCATGATGTCCTTATTATCATGCAGTTTTCGGGGAATTTCAACAGCTCATTCTCACCTTCAAGCTTGCTTTTTCCGTAAACTGAAAGCGGTGCGGGTTTATCGTTTTCGTTATACTCCGAGCCTTTCAGACCGTCAAAAACAAAATCCGTTGAAATGTGTATCAACTTCATTCCCGCCCTTTGAACAGCTTCGGCAAGGTTCCTTACACCGTCACGATTAATCCTATATGCTCTGTCCTGTTCCGTCTCGGCTTTCTCCACATCTGTATAGGCCGCGCAGTTTATGAGAACCGTTCCTTCTGCGCCGGTACGCTCAAATAAATCTTCTACTGCGCGATTGTCAGTAATATCGAGGTCTTTACGGCCGCAAAATAGCCATTCAAATCCTTCGCAATTCCCGGAAATATTTTTCAGGGCGTTACCCAGCTGGCCGTCAGCTCCTGTTATTATGATTTTTTTAATTCCCATTTCTCTCAAAAATTCATTTCGGCGTCTTTAAATAAAGGAAAACGAAGGTCCCTTTCGGATATAACAGCTTTGGAAATCGGGATCTTCCAGTTGATATTCAGGCCGGGATCGTTCCAGATTATCCCTCTTTCATGACCCGGAGAATACTGTCTGCCGCATTTATAGAGAATAACCGTGTCGTCCGAAAGGGACGCGAAACCGTGGGCGAAACCTTCCGCGATAAGGATCATTTTTCCTTCTCCGGCCCCGATGTCTATTGAAAAATGTCTTCCGAATGTTTGTGAATTTTTTCTAAGGTCGACCGCCACATCAACTATCTTCCCCGAAAGCACGGTCAGAAGCTTTGCCTGAGACTCGGGTTCAAGCTGATAATGAAGCCCTCTTATCACCCCGTATGCCGATTTTGAAATATTGTCCTGTACGAATTTTGAGAAAATACCCGCTTTTTTAAAAGCCGAATCATTGAACGACTCGAAAAAATATCCTCTGCTGTCATTAAATATCTTCGACTCAATTACATACAGACCTTCCAATCCCGTTTCTTTAATTCTGAAATTCATAAATGCCCCTAAAATAAACCCTTGAAATAGTTCTTGAATACGAAATTTAACTTTAAAGCGAACGTATTGTTCTTATATTCCTGATATTTCTTTAAAGGCTCGACCTCTCTTTCATAATAATCCTGATAACCCGAATAATCGTTCGTAGTGTCATTATCATAATCAAGGTGAGAAGGATCGTTATTGGCTCTGTATTTCTCCAGCCAGTTTGAATTGTACCTCGGCAGGTTGTGATTGTAATTCAGCACATTCGTGAAAGAGTAGAAGATATCGGCAGAAATATATTTGTTGTAAGTATAATGCATTTCCGCGTAAAAATTATTCTTTTTTTCAACCGTGCCGCGTAAAAAAGTTTTCACATCGGTTTTGTAGTTAGGAGCGTCCCATTTCCCCCACAGAGGTTCTCCCCTGTTCTCTCTGCTGTAGCCGAGCGTCAAATGCGTGTCGAAATCGAAAAAATATTTAAGCCTGTAGTTGAGTGTTTCACTATCCGGACCGCCGGGTATCGAGAGGAAATAGTCAAGGTTCATGTATCTGTTTATATGATATTTATGACCGTACACATAAGGCTCGACCCTTGCGTATTCGAAATTGAAAACAAGTCCGTCAACCGTTAGAAAATTCGAGTTTGAGAAACCTCCCGCTACCGCCCATTTGTTCATGTAATTCTTCGTCCAGCTTTCGGTAAAAGTCTCGTCGTCGAACAGCAGCTCGCTGAAAACGGAGAGATTCTTGACAGGCTTGTAAGATAAATCGAAACTGATCAGCGAATTGTCGTGGTCTCCGTAATAATGACCCATCCAGAAAAGCGGAAGTACAGGGATAAGATAACCCATCTCGATAGTCCTGTCGCCCGAAATGACCATTTCGTTAACACCGAAACTGAGATTGTCCAGTGCCCTCCACTCAAGCCTGTGGGCTGAAAGATACTTTTCTCTTTTAAAATAATTCCTTCTTGTAACCTCAGTATCGTTTGTGATCGCATAATCAGGATTTTCTGTCTCGTATCTGGTCTGTGAGTCTCCGAGCAGAAATCCTGTAACAGTTGTAAATTTAAATCTGTCAGAATTAACCGACATCATGAAATTCTCATAATAGGCGTCCAATTGAGATAATGTCAGTGAATTTATCATTCCTGAACCAAGCGAAACGGGATATTTACCCAAAGAGAAATAAATATCTTTACCTGCCAGCATAAGATATGTTTCTGTATAATCCTCGCTGGAAAAATCCGCCTCCCCTCCCGAAGGTACAAGTACAATAGTCTCGTATTCATCTCTCGGCCAGACTTCCATTTTATGCCTGATCATGACACCCGAAGTTGTTCTGAGAGAAAGAAAGTCCTTATAGGAGATCTGAGCCTCTATCCCTCCGTCAGAAATATGCTGGGAGACATCATCGAAAAGGTAATACCGCTCTGTGAAAGGTTTCTTTAAAAAAAGAGGTTTTTCAGACGCTTTCTGCGACAAATACGACTGTTTCCAGTATCCGTCGAACCATCCTGTAACATTTTCCGATTCCGCGAGGCCGAAACGCTTGTCCTTGTCGATATATTTCTCTTCGAACCTTTTAATAAAGATGACAGTCCGGCTGTCAGGATTTTTTATACCGGAAAGCAAACTGTAGATCTCGTCGCTCCTGAAAGGTCTGATCCCCGGAAACGGCATATCGATCACACCCGAAGCATTGAGGTAATCGAGATAGTCGTAAGCAGCCTTGTCTGTCATGGGTATCATGATCGGGGCTGAGGAAAATAATGACACGGCTGTCGATATTAATAACAGGATTATCCCTTTAGGTGATTTGAAATTATTCATCTTTTTTCTTCTCCGTTTTTTTGGTGAACAATTCTTTGTCAAGGATTCTTATCGAAGCAGAACCTGTCAAAACAGAAAGAATCAGGTTTACTGCTCTGTCTGTAATTGAAGCAATCATACCGACTTCCGGTCTTCCGAAAAGTAGGAAAGCAGCGCTAGCTATGAAACCTTCTTTTATTCCTAGTCCGCCAGGTGTGAACGATAGAAAAAATGAGAGGTTGGCTATAATACCCACAAGAAAAGCATCATAATAACTGATTGTTAATCCTGATATTTTGAACGAAATGTACATTCTAGCCGAAAAAAGAAATATACCGGACAGTATAATAACCGACATGAAAACAAATTGCTTCGGATCCTCAAAGATAATTCTTTTATTATCCCAAAACAACAGGTAATATCTTGACAGCACATTGTGCGTATTTCTTCTAGCTAGACTGAAGAAAAGATATGAGACTAAGCCAAGCACGATTGTTAATGATAAGAAAATCTTATAATTTATTCTGGAATAAAATACCGACATTCTGTGATCGTATATAAACAGAAATGACAATGCAACAGTAATTATAGTAACCAAAATATAAATGACTAATGTCGAAAACACAAATTTGTTCAATGGTATTTTCTTTTTTACTTTAAGATAAGAACCCATTGAAAGCATTCCGCCCTTTGCCGGAAGATAGTTAAGAAGATTTGTCGCCAATGAAATCAGAAAGACCGTTAATGGTTTTTCCTTTACACGGAGTATTTGAAATTGAGTTTTTACGGCAAAATATGTGTTAATATATGAAATTAGGATGATCAAGGATAAAAGCATAATATCCGATAATTCCACTTTCAATAGAATCGAAAATTCATAATCGGATTTCAGAATAAAAATTCCGAGAAACGAAACAAGTATAATGTAAACAATAATTCTGCGCAAAGAAAAGACCCCTTTTTTTAACGAGGTCAATTTAATCGATATATATTAAACTTTCAAGTTAAATAATATTCAGTCTAAAATCAGTTTGAAGATCTTATATAAAAAAATTTAATCTTTTCTGTTACCGGCGTTTGATATGAATTATTAGTAACAATCCCTTCCAGTATAAATTCCCCAAACGGGTCGTCAGAAGAGTAAATGATATAGGAAACTGCACCGGGAACAGCTTCCCAAGATAAATAAATCGTTGAAGATGACACGGTTACGGAAACATTTGACGGTACGGCGAGATATGCTTCTAACGCCCCGATATCTATCCCGTTACCGAATATCCTCTGATTTCCGAAAAGATCATACTCCTCAATGAGCTGCGGATCAAGATAAGCAAGCGAACCGCTGTCAATGCATGGAGAATCAAAGGAAAGCCTGAAATCATAGTTTTTGCCATCCCCACCTCCCACATACTTAGGATCCTCATCTATATTTCCGTGCCAATCTCCTGTAAAAGTATATTCAGGATATTTGAAGGCAAAATTTTCTTTACCGCCCTGTATATTATTATGGTAAAAATTTGGATCAGATTCGTCATCGTCGAAAAACACCTGCTGCTCTCCAGATATGTCTTCATTGCCCCTTATAATGTTGTTGTGAAAATCGGGGCTTGAAAGTTTGAACCACAAAGCGCCTCCTTCTCTTGCGTAATTAGCCCTTATAGTATTATTGATAAGTTTTGCATTTGAATCATAGAAGAATATTGCTCCTCCTGAACCGTGAGAATAAGAAGGCTCAATGAAATTGTCATAAATGAGATTATTTATGACAAGCGGGCTTGAAGAGTGAATGTACATTGCAGTACCCTCGGACAGATTTCCGTCTGATACTATGTAGTTCCTTCTAATTATATTGTTCCTGATCTGTGCGTCTGAACCGAAAACGCATCTTATTGCTGCTCCTGCAGCATATTTGCTACTCTCTGCAATCAGCCAGTTGTCTTCGAACACATTATTGCTTATTATAGGATTGCTTGTAAACATGCAGTTCAGAGTTCCGTAGGCAGATCCTGTATCATACCCGGCTCTATTATTTCTAAAAATATTTTCTGATATCTTCGGGCTCGAATTATAACAGTTAATAGCGGATCCTGCCGAAGCTTTGTTATTTTCGAAAACATTGTTAAAAATGTCAATATTTGAATAGCTTTGTATAGATATGCCGCCGCCGTAACATTCTGTTCCACCGAAAATATTTGCGTTTCCGTCAGTTATATAACAATAACCTATCTTCGATTTGGGATTTGTGTGAGGAGTATTGATAAACCTTATTCCCATCCAACCTGAATTTATGTTGTTTGCTTTGAAATAAATAAAATCATTTTTATCGCCTACCGCATCGAGACATCCCTGAACTATTAGCCTGAAGTGCCCCATAAAGACAACTTCGCAACCGGGTTCTATGGACAGTTTTTCACCGTCCTTGATAATTATATCGCCGTAAACATAATACGGAGATCCGCTTTTTACCCATATTCCAGAAACATAACCTCCTTCTACTGAAGACCCGGAATTTGAAGTGGTAATAGTTATCCTATTGCTATTGCCGCTAACTCCGTAGGCGTTGTACGCTCTGACACGATAGTAGTAGCGGTTTTTTTCTGAAAGGTTTCCCACTTCATGACGGTCAACATTATTCACATCAAGGTCGTTATAATTTGCCAGAAAGTTCGTAAAAGTGCTGTCAGTTGAAACATCTAGTCTGTATCCTTGAGCTCTAAGAGATGTTTCCCACAATGCTGTAAAAACATTGGTTCCTATTGAAATTGCATTAAGTGCAACAGGTTCTGCCGGAGGCAATTGTGTTTCTACAAAATCATTCCTGTATAATTTTGCTATATTTAAATTGTCCTGCTTATTACCGGCCATTGCAAAATCAAGATCGCCGTCATTATCGTAATCGCACCATCTTGACCATCCCCACCTTATGCCCGGGAGACCACAATTAGTGTCAGTGAATATTCCTACATCGTTTTGGTAAACTTTGGTAAAATAACCCTGAGATGAGTATCCGTTAACAAGAACATCGGGATATCCGTCATTGTTAAAATCACCCCAATGCGTACTGCCTGCATACATTTTTGTCATTCCGGTATTTAGCGGATAAAAAAGACCGTTATCGTTCCTGTACACATCGGTTATAACATTTACTCCGTCCCAGCCTGTAAGAATGATATCCTGATCACCGTCGCCTTCAATATCAAACCAGTCAAAGGGTCCTGATTCGACATTAGGCAGGTTGTGAGACACAGAGGTAAAAACCCCTGAGTTGTTGTTGTACAATCTGGTTATTCTTCCAGATCCGGTATTTCCGTTTATAAGAATGTCAAGGTCACCATCACCGTCAAAATCTCCAAATTTCGCATTAGAATAAATGAGTCCAGGAAAACTGATATTTGTATCGGTAAATGTTCCGTTACCGTTGTTTTTGTAAAGCCTTGATATATAACCGTAGGGTGAGTTTCCAGTCAATAAAATGTCTAAATAACCATCGCTGTTGTAATCACCCCATGTGCTTACACCATGATAAACTCCGGGCAGATTCGCATTAATATCTGAAAATGTACCGTTGCCGTTATTTCGATATATCTTTGTATTTGCCGACCCGTTCCATCCCGATATAAGGATATCTAAAAATCCGTCGTTGTTGTAGTCGCCCCATTCAACCGATCCGTACCCAACATTCAAAATTCCGGTGTTTACATTCACGAAATTTCCGTTATCGTTTCTGAAAACAGAGGTGTTGTAATCTCCGGTAATAATAAGATCAGAAAACCCGTCATTATTGAAATCTCCCCAGGCAAGACTAGCCCTGTTAACTCCCGGAAGTTGGGTTCCGGTATCTGTGAACCCGTTACCATTCAAGAACGATATTTGCAACACGAATAATGAAAAAATAACCCATTTCATGGTTTCCTCCCAAAGAATTATATAACTCAATTTAATCGAAAAAAGAATATGTGTCAAGAACTGATTTGAAATAAATTAAATGCGGAAAATCTTTTTGAATATTTTTTCTAAACTGCCGGCATAAAAGCAGATTGAAAGGAAAGGAAGAATTTTTAAAACGATTAAAAAGTCTCTTGCATTTTCGGAAAGATAGATAGATACAGATACGAAAAACAAAATGATAAAGAATATAAAATTAGCCGGACTTGAAAAGAGAATGAGAAATGCAAATAATGTTATTATAGCGTAGGTGATAGAGTAACCGTTAAAAAAACTTAAGTAGTGATCCGCCCAAATTCTGCCTCTATGCTGTATCCATGAAAAAATGTTCGATCCTATCCTTTGTTTATACTTAATTGATATGCCTGTGTGTCTCAGGATTTTTATTTTTTTCCTGTAAACTATGCATCTTAGTATTTTTGTATCGTCGCTTGTGTCTTTACTTTTCTCTTCAGGTATAGATGTAAGGAACAATTCTCGATTTATGAAAATACAGGTCGTACCTTTCGGTGCTTTAAAAAAATTTGATTCATCTATCCAAAGAAATTCTCCGTATAAATTCTGGGGATAATAAGGCTGGTATATTTTTTTTCTTATAAGGTACAGCAGAGTATCATAATCAGATCTGTATTTTTCTTCGTTGAGGCTGCCGGCCATTAGCGGCTGATAGTTTATTTCAGCGATCTTTTCAAGCACATCAGGAAATACTTCCACCCTTGCGTCTACAAAAAGCAGATCGTCGTATTCAGCATTCTCGGCGCCGGTCTTTCTTGCCACTATCCTGCCCGAGTTTTTTTCAAGATCGATAACCCGTACCTCCGGGTACCCTTCTGCGATTTCTCTTGTCCTGTCAGTCGATCCGTCGTTGATAAGCAGTATTTCAATACTCATCCCTTCGGGGATCCTGAGCGCAGTTACAGCATCGAGGCAGGTTTTTAAGGTCTCCTCTCCGTTGTAGACAGGTATTACTATCGAAATATCCAAATCCGTTCTCCATGTTACAGAAACGAATAATATAAGAATAAATGTGAGGTTTACACAAGATTAAATTATGTTTCAGAACCTGAATAAAGCCGAGAATTTAAACCTGACCCTTTCAACGAAGGCGTACATAACCGGCAGGACGGTCAGTACAAAAAAAGTGGAAGCGGCGAGCCCGCCGATAGTGGTGATCGAAAAAGAATACCAGAAATTCTTCTCCGAGTCAGAATTTATTATCAGGGGAAGTACTCCGAGTATCGTTGTTATTGAAGTCATAAGCACAGGCCTTACCCTCTCGATAGTCCCGAAAATTATCGAATTTACAAGCTTAAGCCCTGATTTTCTTTTTGAATTGATATGATGGATCAAAATTATCGAGTTGTTGACCACGATGCCTTCCAGGAGAATAACCCCCATATATGAATCCTCATTAAAAAGCTCGCCCAGTCCGAAGAATATAAGAAACACACCGGTCAGGCTCAGCGGTATGCTCAATATTATCACGAAAGGATGCAGCAGCGACTCGAATAGAGCCGAGGTCACCATAAAAACAAGAACAACGGCAAGAAGGATGAGCCAGAGTATCTCTTTTTTCTCCTCCTGCGTCATATATGTGTCGTCAGCCTCGTCGAACCTGTATCCCATGGGGAGAGGGTAATTCTCCTTTATGCTGTTCCTGAATTCTTCAGACTGCTTCGTCGAGGCGTTGTAATCGTACCTGATATTCCTGGTATAGCTCTGGTCTTCCTTCGAGATGTTGTTCATGACCGGCTCTTTTACAATTTCGGTAACATCCTTTAAACGGAATTCAGATGATCCGGAGCGGACGATTTTATCCATAAGCTGCCGCACATTAAAGTCCAGATAATCGGAATATTTCACGCTCAGCTCTATCTCCTCCCCGCCGAAAAATATATTCGTCCCGCTCCCGCCCGTAGAAGACCTTATCTCACGCACCAGATCGGTGACGGACACATTATAATACGCGAGTTTTCTTCTGTCTATCCTGATAACATAATTGAACAGCTCCGACGATCCCCACCACCTTCCTGTTGATGAAATGTCAACATCGGATATTCTGGGATTCGAGGAAAGATAGCGGGCAAGTTTCTGCGATTCCTCCTTGAGCCCGTCGTAATCGTACCCCTTTAATATGAGCGTGGAATTGTATGATCTTGAGGTCGTTCCCCCTGATCTGTACCCGCCCGTCTGGTTAAGAGGGTTTCTGACAGAGATGAACGGACCTGAGAAATTCACCGCCATCGAAACCAGCTCGTTCTCCATTTCGAAAGGGGCGGCGGAATAGTACTGCTCGTCTGTATACTGGATCCTTAAATAAGCCATAGAGGAGGAAACAGTAGTAGTGAATTTCTCATAGCCGCCTGTCTGGATCACCCTTTCCTCGAACTTTCTGATTATACCGTCGCTCATGCTCACTGTAGATCCTACAGGCATCGATATATACACGAAGACGGCGTTCTCGACATTCCAGTTGAACCTTCTTCCCTTATCCACATAGCTGTCGAAGAGAAAATAAGAAAGATAGAAAACAAGGCCGGTAATTATCAGAACTACTTTTCTGTTGTTTATGAAATATTTCAAGAACCTGCTGTAACTGGCGAACTCCCTCAGATCGTCCCCTGCGATCGTATTTTTGTATTTATCGGTAAGAAAGAGTCCCGTAAGTATAGGCGTAAAAGTGATTGAGACGACAAACGACGAGATCAGGCTCACCCCCACTGCGATGGCGAGGGGGATCCAGTACAGTCTTCTTTCGCCGGACATGTAAAGGAACGGAATAAATACGACCACCGTGGTTAAAGTTGAGCTCAGAACGGGCATAATGACCTCTCTTGTCCCTTCAACTGTCGCCTTAAATCTTTCAAGGCCGTGATTATAGAGCCGAACGATGTTTTCAAGCACAACAACAGAATTATCCACAAGAAGACCGAAACTTAGTACCAATCCTGAAAGCGTTACGATGTTCAAGGTGAAATCGAAAAAATATAGAATGAAGCCGCTTGTAAGAAGACTGAGACCGACCGACAGAACGATCACGACCGAGAGCCTGACATTTTTCAGGAAGAAAAGAAGTATCAGCATTATCACAATAAGACTTATAAGTCCCCTGATCTTAATATCACCGAGCTCTTTCCTTATAGATTCCGTTGAATCGAATTTTATTTCAGATCTGAGTTCATAAGATGCGTTGTCACGGATGAACTTCTCTACAGTATCATAAACTTTGTCGCAGGTTGAGATCGCGTTTGCGCCGGGTTCTTTGAACACTGAAATGTCCACAGATTCTTTTCCGTTTATCCTCTGGAGGCTTGAAAGTTCCTTGTTCGAGATTACGATCTCGGCCACATCCCTTATCCTTATCGGGACCCCTCTGCTGTACTTGAGCACTATGCTGCCGGTCTTCTCAATATCCGGCAGGTCGTTTTTTATATCGACCGTGAAAAGCACGCCGCTACCGTCCGTGACCTCACCTGCATTCAGGAGATTGCCGTACTGATATAGCCTTGAAAAATGAGAAATGTTTATCCCGTAGAATTCGGCCTTGCTTCTGTCAAGAAGTATTCTCAGCTCGTTCTTTGGAATTCCGCTGATATGGACCGAATTCACACCCTCGATCGAGGCGAGTTCGTTCTCGAGCCTGTTCTCTATTATAAGGCCGAGTTCCTCCAGGCTTATCCTGCCAAAAATATTGTAGCTGATCAGCTCTCTGCTCTCGTCCGCCTCGTCACTGGGAACATATTTTCTTATGCTCACTCTGTTCCTGACAGCTTCAGGCAGGTTTTTTCTTACCTGGAACAGTTTTTCGTTCAGGGCGAGATATGCGAAATTCATATCGGTATCTCTTTTATACTCGATTGTGATCGAGCCGTACGAACTTCGGGAGTCGGAGGTTACCTTATAGATATTCTCCAGAGTGTAAATCTCGGCCTCAATTACGCTGGTGACCTTTTTCTCCACCGTTTCCGGAGATGTGTTCGGCCATGAGGCGCTTACTATAAGCTTGGGGTATTCCGTGTCCGGTTTAAGCTCTAAAGGGATCAGATTGAAAGATATTATTCCCAGGATGAGCATGGCTGAAAAGAACATCAGAATAGTGACCGGCCTAGAAAGAATTTTCTCGAGCATCTATTTCCTCTTGAACGCCTCATATATTACGGGAAGAATCACGAGCGTCAGCAGAGTCGCGCAGGACAGTCCGAATATAACGGTGACCGCGAGCGGCTTTCTCAGCTCGGAAGAGCCACCGTAAGAGACTGCCATCGGGATCATCCCGAATACGGTGGTTATGGTGGTCATCAGTATCGGCCTGAGCCTTTTTCTGCTCGCGTCATAAATCGCTTCTCTTACGCTCATTCCCGCCCTTACAGAATTTTCAATGAAATCGATCTTTACTATCGCGTCGTTTACGACTATCCCGATCAGCATGATCATTCCGATGCCGGACAGGATATTAATTGTCTGCCCGGTGATAAAAAGCCCGAAAGCGACACCTATAAAAGCGAAAGGTACACTGAGAACTATTATGAAAGGGCTTACCAGAGATTCGAACTGGGAAGCCAGCACCATGTAAACAAGAACGAATGAGAGAAGGAACATGAACATTATCTGTACCATCGACTTCTGCATTTCCTCATTCTGTCCGCCGACCTCTATTCTCATCCCTCTGTAAAGATCAATCCCCGATACCGCCTCTTTGACCTGAGATACAGCCCTGTCAAGCCTTCCTTCAGACAGGCTGGCTGTAACAGTTATTACTCTGTTCTGGCTCTGATGTCTGACCGATTCGGGGCCGCTGTAGTAGTTCACGCTGATCAGAGAGCTTACAGGATAGACCTTGCCGCCCTTTTTATAGACCGAGTTGATAAGGTTTTTTATATTTTCGTTGAATTCATCGCTTGTGCCGACAACAATATCGACAGCCCTGTTGCTCTGTGTTATCTGCGCCGCTGTCTCTCCTTTTATAGAGGTTCTGATAAATGTCGAGACTTCCGATACTGTCAGGTTATTCTCGTCAAGGAAGGAATCGTTGAACTCGATTATTATCTGAGGTTTACTTCCGCTGAAATCGGATTTGATCTCGGAAAGAAAATCGAATTCTGTAAGTTTTGATACAACTTTGTCCGAGACCTCTTTAAGATCGTTCAGGTTATTACCGAATACTCTCACGCTCAGGTCTCCTTCGCGGGTCTGAAGCATATCGCCAAGAACGGAGACATCAGTATTGAAGCTGACCTTCATATCCGTGTCTTTCAGGGACAGGTATGACGGGATCTCATCTCGCAAGCCGCTGATGAATTCTGCTGTTGAGACGGAATTATCCAGCTTGACCTGCAGATCACCCTTATAGACCGAAGCGCCTGTTAGAAGGGATTTCTCATCGGTAACCCCGCCTGTCGCGAAAACGGAGACCGCGCCTTCTTTTGTAAGTATCATCTGCTCAAGGTCTTTGATTACATTCTCTGTTTTCTTTATGCTCGTGCCCGGATTGAGTTCCACTGAAAGGATAAATTCCCTGCCGTCAACTTCCGGCATCACTCTTTTCTCAACACCCGCGAGGATCAGCGCCGAAACAGCCAGAAGGATCAGCGCGAAGAAAAATGTGCGCGCCTTGTTGTCGAGAGCCGATGTGAGTAATAAGTGATATTTTTCTTCAAGATACGAGTATCCGGCATCGAACCACTTGAGCAGCGGTACTGAGACTAGCCTGACCAGTGATATTAAGGCTCTGAAGTAGAAAACGAAGAGACCCGCGGTAAAGCCGAATACCGATCTGAAAAATGACCTCACGGTTCTCCTTATTCCTTCTATCCGGAATATATCCGAAGCACGCTCTTTCCCTATGCCGTAGAGAAAGGAAGAGTTGAACAGTCCGAACAGGTTTATCAGGAAAACGGCTCCGCCGGCACTGTATGCGTAAAGCAAGAATTTCTTAGTGCTCAGTTCTTCTTCATAAGGCTGAAATGTCTCATTTACGAAAGAGGATATATCATACAGAACACTTTCAAATCCGTTCAGCGAGTTTATACCTGTGAATGCTATAAAAGCATGGATCGGCTCGAAATAGTCAATCTTAGAGATATACGCCGCCGGTATCGTGAGCATCAGAAGAACGGCGAACCAGACCGCGTTGACCGCTATAACCCTGAAATCAGTTGCGCGGGGCATCCCTTTTGTTCCTCTGCCGAAAATAAAATATTCAAGTGTTTTAACGAAAGGATCTGTCAGAAGCGCCAGAAAAAGAATGAAGACGAAAGCATGCTCGTCAACCGGTATGCCGCTTGCTTTTATTACCGTGAAGTACAAAAGGGTGAGGACTGTCCAGTATATACCCGTTTTGAAAACCGGCCCGTTATCCTCTTTTATGCTGTCGTCTACCTCAGTCGCTTTTTTCCCGCCGAGGCTGAATTTATTATACAGCACGGGAACGAGGGTCAAGGAAACGAAAAGGGAGCTTATCAGCGCGAAGGCGACCGATACGGACTGGTCTTTAAAAAGCTCGCCGGCGACGCCGGACACGAACACGACGGGCATGAATACGATGATCGTTGTGAATGTTGATGCGGATACGGGAAGAATCACCTCTTTTACGCCGGACCAGCACGCGGTGAAAACATCCGCCGTCTCCCGTTTTTTCCTGTCGATATTCTCCAGCACAACGATCGAGTTGTCCACGAGCATGCCTATTCCGAGCGCGAAACCCGAAAGAGACATCAGGTTGAGGGATATTTTTGAGAAATACAGAAGAGTGAAAGTGGAAAAAATACTTATAGGCATAGCAAGAGCTATGTTGAACGGCGATTTGAACTCCCTCAAAAATAAGAACAGAGTTAAAAACGAGAGTATTCCGCCCAGAAGGATAGCCGAGACTACATTGCTTATTGATTCGGTGATGAACTCCGACTGATCGTAGACCGTATTGATCTTCACATCGAGGGTTCTGTTCAGCTCGGCCGTTATTTCTTTGACCGACCTTGCCACAGCTACAGCGTTGGCGTCACCGTCCTTTCTTATCAGGATCGCGGTCGAAGGCTCCGAATTGTATCTGGTAAAAGATCTGATCTCTTTTACCCTGTAGCTCACCTGCGCGACATCCTTAACATAAATATTCCTTCTGTTCTCCAGCTGCTTTACGAGCGTGTTCTCAATATCTGCCAGAGTCTGGAATTCTGATGAGATAACGAGGTCGTAAATATAGACATCGTCCCTTACAGTCCCGCCGACAGAATTCGTGCTCGCGGACCTTACCGCGCCTGTCAGCGCGGAAAACGGGATCGCGTAAGTATTAAGCTTCTCAATATCTGCTTCTATTCTGATCTCGGTCTCCTCGCCGCCGATCACATCCGCCATCGCCACACCTTCGGTCTGCTCTATCCTTTTTTTTATGATGTGCTCGGAAACATCGCGCACCGTTTTCTGGTCGCTCCCGGAGATCGAAAGGATCATTATAGGCTTGGATGCGGGATCGACCCTTAAAATGTTGGGGCGTCCGGCCGTATCCGGAAGGGATGCCGCGTCGAGCTTTTCTCTCAGATAGAGTACAGCGAAGTCCATATCGGTCCCCCAGCTGAAGTCTATCGTGATAAGCGAGATGGACTCTTTTGACTCCGACTTTATGCTGATTATGTCCTTCAGTCCCGCGATGGAGGCCTCAAGCGGCTCCGTAATAAGCCTCTCGACCTGCTCCGGAGAGCTGCCCTCCAGCTCTGTCCAGACGGTCAGCGAAGGATATTTTATATCGGGAAGAAGGTTCACCGGAAGTTTCTTGTATGAGATTATCCCGAAAAGGGATATCGCGGCGAAGATCATTATGACCGTGACCGGCCTTGAAAGGATTGTTTTGAGCATTTTATTCGTCCGCTACGATGATATCGGCATCGTGGGCAAGAGTATAGTTGTTACTTACGATCACCCTGTCCCCGAGCTTTATTTTCTGATCCCCGTTATCGAGTATGATCTCCGTGTAGTCCGGATTGGAAAGGCCGGTGTTCACATAAACCCATTTAGCCTTACCCTCCCTGGCAATGAAAACAAGTTTTCTGTTGTCTCTTGTTAGGACAGCTTCGTTGGGCACGATAGCCCTGTCGTTGTATATTCTTCCTTCTATCCTTACATTGCCGCTCATACCTGATTTAATTTTAAGTTCCGGGTTTTTGATCCTTACCTGAGCTGTGCCTGTTCCTGTAGCTTTATCCACGACCGGGCTGATGTTCTTGACCGTTCCGGTGAATACCGTGTCCTTCATGGCCTCGAACCTGACCTGAACAAGCCTTCCCTCTTTTAGCTGCGAGACCTCGCTTTCCAGAACGGGTATCTCCATTATTATGTTGCCGTAATCCACCACACTCATTGTTTTTGTGCCTGAATTAACATACTGGCCTTCCACGATCTTAAGATCGGCCACATATCCGTCCAAACCCGCTCTGACCGTTGTGTACTCAAGATCCAGTCCGGCCTTTTTATAATTTATCATGGCCTGAGTGAGGCCTGTCGAGGACTTAAGAATATCAATATTCCCGCCCTTGTTGAAAATATATTCGATCTCAAGGTCGAGCTTTTTGTTCTCGTATTCCTCATCTGATATCTTCCGTTCGCTTTTTAAAGCATCGAGTTTCTTTATCTCCTCAGAGAGTTTTTTTACATTCTCCGACTGATCCGACTCAATTACCTGATTCCGCCTTATTCCGTACTCGATCTTGGCCTTTAGCAGATTGTCCTGGGCGCTCTGATAATTAAGCTCATACTGCTTGTTGTCTATAGTGAAAAGAATATCTCCCTTCCTGACGAACGAGTTCTCGGACACATTGATCTTTTTAATAAAGCCCGTTATCTGGGGATAAACATCTACCGACCTTTCCGCCTTTGCGGACCCGGTGGTGTTAATATACATGACCAGAGGCGCGGTTTTGAGAGCCACCGTTTTCACCCTGACGAAGGATTTTTTGGATTCGGTCTGGCTTTTAAGCTCTTTCAGCTTCTCCTCATCTTTTTTAGATTCCGGTCTGAATACGAGCACCGAGACAACGGCTATCATTATTACCGTAAAACCTATATAAAGCTTATTCTTCACAGTTTTCTCCCCAGAGAATTATTGAGGTCGTACCTGGCGAGTATCAGGTTGTACTGATAGCTTATCTTCTGATATTTCGCGCGGATGTAATCATTTCTGGCCTGAAGGTAATCAGTTGCCGACTTGCTGCCGATAAAGAAAAGCTTGTCGGCAAGGTCAAGATTCTCCTGAGCCAGCTCCACATGTTTTTTTGCAAGCTCAAGATTATTTTTCTGGTTCTCAAGTTCAATAAGTTTCAGCCTAATATCGTTCTTTACGGCCTCTGTTTTGTTTTCCAGCTGGAGCCTGCCTTTTGTAAGGTCCACTTTTGCTTTGTCAATCCCGTTGAGATTTGAATATGTTATATTTACCGAAAGGCCGAGCTTGGCTTTGATACCGTCGTTTGTAAAAGAGAACATATCGTTCTTGAGGTCATCGTATTTCTGATAGTCGTAACTTACAGACCCCGTAAGAGCCGGCAGATAATTGTCGTACTGCATCTTAAGGGAAAGGTCTCTCTGCTCCACCTGATTTTTCAGGATCCTGATGTCGGGACGGTTCTCAACCGCCTCGGCTATAATATCCTCAGTTCCTTCCGGCAGCATATCGGTCGCGTATCCTTCGCTGTCAAAGGCAAGCTCCAGTGAATCCGGATCTATGTCCGCGTTCATATAGAATATCAGGTTCTGCCTGTTCTTTTTCAGGTTTGATTCGGCGGCTTTCAGGTCTATCAGGTCTGAAGATCTTGACACCTCAAAGCTCAGAAGGTCGGATCTGGAAATATTCCCCATATTGAACTTCAGCTCCGCCTCCTCGAATTTCTTCCTGCTGTACTCGGCGATCTCCTTTCTGAGTTTAAGGTTCTCATCGGCAAGAAGGGCCTGGAAGAATGAGTTTATGACCCTGTATCTGACGGTATTTTCTATATCGCGGTGAGTTTCCGAAGCTGAAACCCCCGATTTTTTTGTAAATGAATAGTTGTGAAAAAGGTACGGGCTGACCGTCGCTGATATACCCGCCGATGCCGACAAATTGGAACTGAGCCTGTCTTCGTCGTCGCCGCTGATCAGGTAGGAACCGCTGCCGGTAATGTCCCAGAACCTGTTGCCGGCACCTATGATATTAAGCTCTGAAGATCTTATATCCTTTTCAGAAATTTTTATATCCAGATTGTTCTTCTCGGCTAAGGATATACAGTCGTCAAGGGTCATTGACCTTGAAAACAGCAGATTTACCGCTGTAAGAATTAACAAAATTTTTTTCATTTACCCATTCCTGAATTTATTACTGTTAACGGGTTACGCAACATTTTATTCTAATATTCATAAACATCAACTGAAAGATCTTCTACATTAAGAACGTACAGCCTGTCCCAGATATAGAACTCCTGCGATCTGAACATCCCGGCAAGACCTGTACTCTCTTTGTCATGTACGGGGTACGGCACTCTGTTTAAGAATTTTCCGTCTTTGAAAATATCGGCATATACCCCGTCGCTGTCCGCGTTTCTGTCAACATTGGGTATAACAAGAAGCCTTCCGTATTTGTCGGTGTGCATTGTAACGATAGCCTTTTTAAAATTACCGACCTTAAGCTCCTGAGTTCCTCTCATCATCTTCTTCATATCTTCAATATATTTTTCTTTTTCAGCTTTTTCATAACGGATCATCTTAAAATCCTTTCTGATCTCTGATGTTTTCTGCCCGTCGTAGTTGTAGACAAATATTCTGTACTGGTTGTCGGAATTCTCAGAAACGTAAACATTCTCGTTCCCGGGAACGAAAGGTATTATAAGTTCGTTAATGTCAATTTTTCCCTGCATCAGATCGTTTATTGATATCCTCTGCGTCTTAAGTGTGGATTTTTCATTTAAGCTGTCCATTCCGATAATTGAAAGAGTAAAATCAATATCCGGCATCTGGCCTTCCGTCGGGACCTGTTTCGCCATGTAAGAAACTATATGTGATCCGTCTCTTGATATTTTTGTCCCCTGCAGCTGGACCTGCCCTATATGCCTTTCATAATAAAAAGCGCCTTCGAGATCGAATTTGGAAAGTTTGGCGGAACCCGCGCTTACAACATTAAGAGTATCTCTTACGATGAACATGATGCTCGGATAGAACAGCTCGCCGGGACCCTGGCCCATTCTGCCAATATTTTTTATAAAATTTCCTTCGGGGCCGAACTTCTTCACGCTCATCGACAGGATGTCCAGAACATAAATATTTTTGTCTTTATCAACCGATACCGACATCGGTCTTTTGAAATAGGCAGCGGTATCTGTCTGATTTTCAGATGATATCGTAAACAGCTTTTTCAGGTCAAGTGCGGCTGACGGATCGGAAGGTATGTCTGAATTCATGTGATGAATTAATCCGTTCACAGTCTCGGTTCTGTAATTGTCATTTTTTCCTCCGCAGGATATCAGCAATAATGCAAATACCGTTGACGCCAAGATTATTTTTTTCATTTTAACCCCGTTTTTTTGATAAATTATAAACAAGAATTCCCAGAAAACCCTTCTTTTTCTGACGAATATTAACAACAGACGGATAAAATACGATATTTCAGGTTTAAATGAAAGAGTAAAAATGAATTTCTTAAAAATACTTGACAACCGGATTTTTTTGTTGTAAATTTGTGTTAGTAAATGTTCACTTACATATAAAGGAGCGAATAATGACAGAAATGACGGACAGGCAGAAGCAGATAATAACGGAAGCGATAAAGATAATCGCTGCGGACGGTATTCAGAACCTTACTATCAAGAATCTTTCGAAGGCGGTCGGTGTAACGGAGGCGGCTCTTTACCGGCATTATGAAAATAAGCACGCCATGCTTTTAAGCATAGTTGATCTTTTTGAGGATTTCGCAAAAACTGACGCGAAAGCTAAGGGTATTGACGGCATCAGATCGTTCGTTATGGAAAGATACGAAAAATTCGCTCGCAATCCTGAGCTTTCAAAAGTGATGTTCTCGGAATCTCTCTTCATAAACGACAGGGAACTTTCGGAAAGAATGAGACAGATAATGCATACGCACAGAAAAATGATCGAACAGATGATAGACGACGCTAAGAGTTCTAAACAGATAGACCGATCCGCAGATCCTAAATCGCTTTTCAGGATCATAGTAGGCTCGATGAGACTTCTTGTGATACAATGGTGTTTTAACGGATATGATTTCGATCTGACAGCTGAAGGACTGATCCTTTGGAATAATATTGAGCTGCTGATAATAAAAGGAGGCGCAAAATGAAAAGACAGATAATTAAGATCGACGAGGATAAATGCAACGGCTGCGGGGAGTGCGTGACCGGCTGTCATGAGGGAGCTTTGCAGATGATAGACGGAAAAGCAAGGATGGTGTCGGAGATATTCTGCGACGGACTCGGTGCGTGCATAGGAAGCTGCCCGGTCGGGGCAATCACGATCGAGGAGAGGGAGGCGGAGCTTTACGACGAGGCGAAAGTGATGGAGACCCTTATCCCGAAGGGCGCGAACACGATAAAGGCGCACCTGAAGCACCTTTTCGAGCACGGTGAGCACGGTTATGTTAAGCAGGCTGTTATGATACTTAAAATGAGAGGCATACCCGTGCCGGATTTCGCTTCGGGCGGAAGCTGTGCTTCCGGAGGCTGTCCGGGGTCACTCGTGTCTCAGCTCAGGCACTGGCCTGTCCAGCTGCACCTTGTCAACCCGAACGACTCCAGCTTCGACAACGCGGATCTGCTCGTCTGCGCCGACTGCGTGCCCTATGCTTTCGCCAACTTTCACGAAAAATTCGTTAAGGGAAAGCGCCTGGTCATACTGTGCCCCAAGCTCGATCAGGGAACGGACAGGTATATCGAAAAGCTCGCCATGATCTTTCAGAATAAGAATATCAAATCCGTCACTATCGCGCGGATGGAAGTTCCCTGCTGCGGCGGAGTGGAAGTGATCGTCCAGAAAGCTCTCGAAAAGGCAGGCGTGAGTAAAATGGTCAGCCTGAAGGTCATAGGCATAAACGGCGAGGTTCAGTAATTTAAGGAGAAATCATGGAACTGAAAAACATTAAAGATCTTAAGCCGGTTTACGAAAAGGATGGAGTAACAGGCAGAAAACTCACATCTGGGGACAATTTAGAAATAATCCGCATGACTATGGAGAAAGGCGCGTATCTTGCGCCCCACAAAACGCCTTTCGATGCAGAATTCTACGCATCTAAAGGAAACGCGGTCTTCGTGATCGGCGGAAAAGAATTTAGGGCGGCGGAAGGAAGCATAATATTCTGCCCGGGAAACATTGAGCACGGCATCAGGAATGAAACTGACCATACTATAACGGTCCTGGTCATAAAACATTTAAAACAGCAATAGGAGGCATCAAATGATCAGAAAAATACTGGAATTTAAGAATGAGGCACAATACCAGCCCGGCTCGATAGTCAGCAAGATCATCAACACTTCTCCAGGCGGCAATGTAACGCTTTTCGCCTTTGCGAAAGACCAGAAACTTTCCGAACACACCGCCCCTTACGACGCAATGATCCAGGTACTTGAAGGAAACTGCCTGATCACTATATCCGGCGATAAATTCGAACTCGCGGAGGGTCAGACGATAATAATGCCCAAGAACGAGCCTCACGCAGTTTATGCGACAGAGAACTTCAAAATGCTTTTAACAATGATAAAATAAAGGAGAAGCCATAATGAAGATCGGTATTATACTTGAAACAAAAGAGTACGAAAAAGCATGGAACGCCCTAAGATTTGCCGTTACGGCAAGAAAGCAAAAACATGAGGTTAAAGTCTTTCTGATGGGTGAAGCGGTAGAGTGCGATGGGCTTCTTCATGAAAAATATAATGTGGATGAACAGCTGAAAGCATTTTTAGCTGAAGGCGGAGAAGTCCTCGCCTGCGGTACTTGCCTTAAATCCAGACAGCTGAAAGAAACTGAATCATGCCCGATATCAACAATGATCGACTGCCTGAATATGGTGGAATGGGCAGATAAAACTTTAACTTTCTAAAATGATAATATAAGGAGACCCCCCAAATGATAGAAAAAAAATATGAATACACGATCACGGACGAAAAGACAATCGAAAGGATAATCGACGACGAAAATATCAACTTAAACCACATGGTGCTGCCGAAAGGCACGGCTCTGCCGATCCATGACTCGAACTCGAATGTCTATTTCATCATAGTGAGAGGCACGATGACCTTAACACTCGGAGAGCAGGAAACGCACAAATACGGAAAATGCTTCATAAATGTTCCATTCGGCGTGAGAATGACAGTCGAAAATAAAAACGACGAAATACTGGAATTCTTCGTGGTAAAATCACCTAATCCGGTAAACTATAAATAGAGAGGAATTAAGTATGAAGCTGTCCAATAAAACTCTTCTGGCTTTCTCGTGGATATCTCTTTTTCTGATCGTGCTGATTACCGCTTTCTTCACATATCAGATGAAAACATATTCACGCATGGAAACCGATCTCGACGAATACATGCCGTACGATCACCCCGCTTTTATTTACAGCGATGAGGCCGAGGAACTGTTCAACATAAAGGACGGCATACTTATAGCGGTCGAAAATCCGGAAGGAATTTATAATACTTCGACCCTGCAGAAGATAAAAGATATAAGCATCGGACTTCAGGATATGGAGGAATTCGATGATGCGGACATAGTTTCTCTCTTTACTGCCGACAACATAACAGGATCCGAAGAGGGTCTTGATGTCAGGGCATTCTACAAAAAATCGCCTAAAGACGAGGCTGCTCTTGAAGAACTCCAGACTTCGGTAAGATCGAACGATATGGTCTATAAAAGACTGGTGTCTGAAAATGAGAATATCGCGCTCGTAGTAGCATCGATGAACGATGATGTATTCAGTATGGAATTTTATCACAGGATACTTGAATTTGCAAAATCCTATGAAGGACCGGAAAAGATACATATCGCGGGAGTGCCGATCGTTGAAGGAACAATGGCTTATCTGGGGCCGGCAGACATGAAAAGAATGGTGCCGATAGTCCTGCTGCTCATAATCGCGGTGCTCTTTTTCGTTCTTAGAAGTGTTAAGAATACAGTATTTACGCTTCTCGTGGTCGGCCTGAGCACTGTCTGGGCATTCGGACTGATGGCTTTCTTGAGAATACCGGTTTACGCGGTCTCGACAATGATGCCTGTTATGCTCATAGCCATCGGTGTCGCTGACGGGATACATCTCTACAGTCATTTGAACCTTCATTTGAAGACAAATCCGAAAATTTCCAAGTACGATGCGGTAAAGGATATGGTGTCAAGCATGTGGAAGCCTGTAGTAATGACTTCTGTAACAACTGCCGTAGGGTTCGTATCTCTTCTCACATCCGATGTTTACCCGATCAAATACTTCGGAATGTTCACCGCTTTCGGTGTAATGGCGGCAATGTTATTTTCACTCGTTCTGATACCTGCAGGCATAATCATTTTCGGAGTAAGCATGCCCAAGATGAAAGAAGAAAAGGCAGGCGGAGAAGAAAAAACAAAGTTCTCGCACAAGTTTGCTAATTTCGTGATCAGATACAAATTTGCGGTCGTTGCTGTTACTGCCGTAATAATAATTGTATCCGTTTTAGGAATAAATAATATCTGGATCAATTCAAGCTTTCTCGATAAATTCGAAAAAGACAGCGACATAGTTCAAACCGATACATTCATAAATCAGAACTTCGGCGGAACGAACACAATAAATGTCGTGCTTGAATCAGAGGAAGCGGACGCTTTCAAAACCCCCGATTATTTAAGGCTGATAGACGAGCTACAAACCGGTGTCGAAGGCCTCGATATCGTAGGAAATTCATTCTCGTTGTCCGATTATCTGAAAAGAATGAATAAAGTTATGAATGCCGATGATCCTGAGTTTGACAGAATACCGGATTCAAAGGATCTTGTAGCCCAGTACCTTCTCCTTTATGAAATGTCCGGCGATCCTGAAAATCTGTGGAAAGTGGTCGATTATAATTACAATAAGGCTAATGTTAATTTTCAGATAAAAAGCGATAATTCAAAAGAGATAAACAAGGTGATGTCCGAGATCGAAAAATACAGGGAAGGTTTTGAGAAGAACGGCATAACCTTGAATTACGCGGGATCGGGGTACAAAGCTCTCGTATTTACCGATCTGATCCTGATCGGGCAGATAAAGAGCCTCTTTATGTCTATATTGATCGTAATAATACTTATAGCCATGATGTTCAAGAGTATTACCGCGGGTCTGATAGGCTCTGTCCCAATAGTCATAACAGCTGTGATCAGCTTTGGACTGATGGGACTTCTCGACATCCCTTTAAGCACGACAACGGCACTGATTTCAAGTATAGCTGTCGGTATAGGTATCGATTACGCCATCCACTTCATTGAAAGGTTCAAAATATACGCGCAGGAAACAAAAGACCTCGAACTTACCGTAGTTAAAACAATGCATCATTCAGGCAGGGCGATCTCTTTCAACGCTGTAGTGGTAATAGCGGGATTTCTCGTACTTTTAAGTTCAGTATTTCCGCCGAACAGGTCTCTCGGTGCTCTAGTATCGCTCAATATGTTCACAAGTTTTATAGGCACAGTAACTATCATGTTCCTGATGCTTTACAAATCCGGATTGTTCTTCAAAAATAAAAAAGGAGGTCTCAAATGAAGATCATAAATATCATTCTCATATCAGCCTTGGCGTTCATCGGACTGTTTACTTCTTTAAAAGCTGAGGAAATGACAGGAAAGACCATAATGGAAAAAGTCTATTACAATCCTTCTGGCGAGGACACCCAGGGTGAGCTTACAATGAACCTTATAAACTCAAAAGGCGATACAAGGGTAAGAAAACTTATGCAGTACACTAAAGATGACGGAAAAACCGAAAAAAAGATAATGTTCTTTCTTTCACCCGCCGATGTTAGAGGAACTTCATTCATGAACTGGAGCTACACGGACGGCAGAGATGACGACCAGTGGATCTATCTTCCCGCTTTAAAAAGGGTTAAGAGGATCTCATCTGACAGTAAAGGCGATTATTTCATGGGCTCGGATTTTACTTATGACGATCTTGGCGACAGGCATCCCGACGACGATGAGCATAAACTTCTCCGCACCGAAAAGATCGGCGAGTACGAATGCTTTGTAGTGAAAAGTGTTCCAAAAGATGAAGATTATATGTACTCCAAAACGATCACATGGGTAATGAAGGATAATTATCTCGGAATAAAAAGAGAGTTCTATGATGACAGGGACAGACTTTTAAAAATTCTCAATATCAAGAAGTTTGAGAATATATCGGGATTCTGGACTATACTTGAAACGGAGATGCACAATGTTCAGAAAGATCACAGAACTCAGATGTTATTCGACGAAGTTAAGATCAATAATGGTATTCCCGAGAGTAAATTTACTGAAAGAACAATGACAGTTGGGAAATAATTGCCTCAAAGGAGATCTTTAGATGAAGAAATTAATATACATACTGCTTGCAGCATTTATTTCGGTCCACGCTTTTGAAAATGTGGAGATAAACGGCTTTGCAAGAAATTATTCCGGGATGCTGACGGGCGGGGAAAATGAATTCAGCGTCATTCAGAACACATTCAGCCTCGATTTCAGAAAAAAAGCGGATAGGATAGGTTTTCTGGCCAGTCCGTACCTGAAACATTATATGAACGACAGCCTCGAACTTAACCTGAAAGAAGCCTATATCAATATGTATTTTGACAATTTTGACATAAGAATCGGTAAACAGCAGATTATCTACGGAAAATCTGAGGGAATTTTCATTACCGATGTCGTCTCGCCGAAAGACCTGAGCGAATTTATTCTGCCTGAATTCGACGAGGTGAGGATAGGTGTTACATCCGCAAAACTCAGCTATTACAAAGGGTCAGGTATATTTGAGCTGACATGGGTGCCTGTTTTTACTCCTAATACCTTACCGGATGTTTCCTCGATCTGGATGCCGTCTGTGCCTGCTTTCTCTGTCGCACCAGATTTCGATTATTCCGATACTGATGTGGAGAAAAAAATGGAGAACGGTGAAGTCTTCGCAAGGTATTCGGCTATGGGCTCAAAGATCGATTACGAGATGGTCGCAGGCTATTTTTTCTCTGACGATCCTGTCATGAATGTATATAAAGAGATCGACTCCGGTACCGGACAGATAACAGGAATTACTGTCGCGCCTGAACACCCGAGACTTTTCATGGCGGGCGGAAGCATGGGATTACCTGTAGCAGGTTATGTTATTAGAGTAGAGGGAGCTTACTATTCAGGCAAAATGTTCCAGACTCAGGACCCGTCCGAAAAAAACTCGCTGACAGAAAAAGATTTTCTTCACTACATGGCAGGTATCGACTACAGCCTGTTCGGAACAACTTTAAGCGCGCAGTTCGTCCAGGAAGCGATACTTGACTATAACAGCGAAATAGAAAAGGACGAGTTTTCTTCCACTATAACATTTCTGGCTAAAAAGGATTTTTTGAGAGAAAAACTCTGGCTTGAAATTTTCGGATACTACGGGCTTAACGAAGAGGACGCGCTGATCAGGCCAAAAATAACATATTCTTTTGCGGACGGGTTCGACATTTCAGCCGGTGCTAACATATTCACCGGAGATTCGGGTAATTTCGGGCAGTTTGACGATAACGATATGGTCTATGCTAGAATCAAATACAGCTTTTAAATTTAATCTATAAAATAAAACAACGGAGGTATCAAAATGAGTATGTTCTGTTTTCAGTGTCAGGAAACTATCGGTAACAAAGGCTGTTCCTACGCCAAAGGATTTTGCGGAAAACCGGCTGAAGTGGCAAATCTTCAGGATCTTCTGATCTATACACTGAAAGGTATATCGCTGATCGCAGAGAAAAAAGGAAAGGTTGACGATAAGACCGGTAATTTTATAGCGAAAATGCTGTTCGTGACAATCACCAATGTCAATTTCAACGCAGACGACATGGTAGCTATGATCGAAGAGGCTGTGGCATATAGGGATGAACTCAAGAAAGGTCTTGACACAAAAGGAATGCATGACAGCGTGAACTGGGACGCGGAGTTTGTTGAAGATCTGCACAAAAAAGCCGAGACCGTGGGTGTTCTTTCCACAGGCGGGGATGATGTGCGTTCATTAAGAAATCTTCTCATCATAGGCTTGAAAGGTATAGCAGCTTATTACGAGCATGCCAATGTCTTAGGATACTATCAGCAGAGCATAAACGATTTCCTTGTCGAGGCTCTTGCAAGCACGACGAAAGACCTTTCGGTGCCGGAAATGATAGGCATGGTAATGAAAGCGGGAAATTCGGCTGTTGAAACAATGGCTCTTTTGGATAAAGCGAATACTACAACTTACGGTAATCCTGAGATAACTAAAGTGAATATCGGCGTCAGGACCAATCCGGGCATTCTGATCTCGGGGCACGATCTGAAGGACATGGATGAGCTTTTGAGGCAGACCGAAGGCACGGGAGTTGATGTTTACACTCACGGCGAGATGCTTCCCGCGAACTATTATCCCGCATTCAAGAAATACAAGCATTTCGTGGGTAACTACGGGAACTCGTGGTGGCTTCAGGACAGGGAATTCGAGACTTTTAACGGTCCCGTTCTGATGACTACCAACTGCCTGACCCCGCCGAAAGATTCGTATAAGGACAGGGTTTTCACTACAAGCGTGGTCTCGTTCCCCGGCTTAAAACACATTCCGGACAGACCGGAAGGCGGAGAAAAGGATTTTTCCGAGATCATAGCCATGGCTAAAACCTGTAAGCCCCCTGTCGGGATCGAAACAGGCTCGATCACAGGCGGATTCGCGCACGCCCAGGTGACAGCTCTTGCGGACAAGGTGGTCGAAGCCGTCAGATCCGGAGCTATAAAAAGATTCGTCGTCATGGGCGGATGCGACGGCAGGCACAAGGAAAGAAGCTATTTCACCGATGTGGCGCAAGAGCTGCCGAAGGACACTGTCATTCTGACAGCAGGTTGCGCAAAGTACCGCTACAATAAACTTGACCTCGGCGATATCGGAGGCATTCCGCGCGTTCTGGACGCCGGACAGTGCAATGACTCATACTCGCTGGCGGTAATAGCTTTAAAGCTCAAAGAAATATTCGGCGCGGAAAGCATAAATGATCTGCCCATCTCGTTCGATATAGCGTGGTACGAGCAGAAAGCGGTCGCGGTACTTCTCGCCCTGCTGGCCCTGGGCGTAAAAGGAATCAGGCTCGGACCGACCCTGCCGGCCTTCCTATCCCCCGCCGTCATCAATTTGCTTGTAGAAAAATTCGACATTAAACCGATCGGCGAAGTAAAAGCCGATGTTGAAGCCATGATGGCCGGCAGATAAGACTCCTCCTCAAAAAAAAGCCCCGTGAACATTTCGGGGCTTTTTTTATTATATCCTGAGGCCTTCGTTATAAAACCGCTGGAACTCGAGCGTTCTGCTCTCAGGGTCTTTCGCCCAGAAATGATAGATGTTGAATTTCTTATTCGTGACAGGCACAGAAGTAGCAGTATCTTTCATTCTGACATACATCGCATCAACTTCTTCCTTCGTTTTATAAAAGAAAGTTATGCATGGATAATCGCTTACGGGACAGGCTGCAGACAGGCTCTTACAGAATCCGAGCAGAAAATTCTCATGCTTAAGAATAATGCACTCTCCCTGATCCAGCCACATCTCCATCCCTATCCTTCCGATGTAGAAATCTTTAATTTCCTGCAGATCGCCTGTGCGTAAAAATATCAGTCCCGCCATTTAACCTCCACATAAATATTATCCATAATTTATGATTTTGAAAGCCTTCTGACAAGTCATATTTTACACAGAGAACCCGATCATTCTGACCTGATCCTTCTTGTAATCGGCTTCCTCCCTGCACATCCTCTGAAGCGAGTCGAACCCACCGTCAATGTTTAAGATGCTGTCTATCAGGTATTTTCTGACGATATTGTCTATCTGGCCTCCCGTAAGGTCATAGTTCGCGAGTCTGTCCGGCCATTCCGAGGGAATGCCGTCCATTTTCGATATCCATATTTTTTTTCTTGTTTCGTGAGAAGGTCTGGTGAATTCGATCTTGTATAAGAACCTTCTGCTGAACGCGTCGTCCATGTTCTCTGTCAGGTTGGTCGTGGCAAAAAATATCCCGTTGAACTTCTCGAGCTCCTCCAGTATTATGTTCTGCATGTTGTTTTTCATCTGGTCCACACTGCCCTCGACCAATATCCTTCTGCTAATAAGCGCGTCGGCCTCGTTGAAGAGAAGTATCGGAGTTCTTGAGAGGGCCGCGGAGGCTTTCCTGTATTCGTTGAAAACGCTTTTGAGCCTTTTTTCGCTCTCCCCCACCCATTTGTCGTTAATGTTCGATATGTCCACCTGCAGAATGTCCCTTTTCGTTCTTCTGGCTATCTCGTGCACCGTGGCAGTCTTCCCCGTTCCCGGAAATCCGTAAAGCAGGCTGACCACTCCCGGCGCGAACCCGTTCGTTTTAAGCTTTCTGACCACTTCTTTGAACCTGTCGTTCTCCAGCGCTGAGGATATCGTATTCACACTGACCTGAAGGTCGGCATCAAAATAGAGTTCTCTGGTGATATTCCTGCCCCTGATATGCTCACAGAATTTAGGGTTGAACTCCTTTTTTTTCTTTTTGATCCTGCTTTCGAATATTTTCTCGTAAGCTTTCTCTGACAACTCAAAATCCGGGCTGGACACAATACCGAAGAAATTACCGGATTCGACAAGAGTAAGGTAATTATCTACGAATACAGGCATGGTTCCGTCATAGATCCTCTTCATTTCCCTAGCCACGTTCTTTAGCGACCCGTATATGCCGGCGATAAAATTATTGCAGTCGATCCTGCCTTCGCCTTTCAGTCTTGTCACACATGCTTTAAAGAGCATGATCCTTTCCATGTCGGTGTATTTGACGGCTATCCCTTTTAACTTAACGCTGTTGTGTATCTTGTTAAAGAACATTTCAAAATCATGGAAGAACCTGTCTTCCGATATTTTCTCATGCATACGCATGTTGATAAGCTCTTCAGAACTTTCCAGCACCGAATAAGTATCGCTGAAATCGACCGAGCCGTAAATTTCCTCGCCCAGCACGATCTTTGAAAAAACGGCGTCATCGATAGTGATGGCAGGATTGAAAGTGTCGCATCCCCGTCTTCTGCGGATCTCGGAATTGAGCATAACAACGCCTTTCTTTTCCATGTTCCTCAAATCTTTTAATATTCTTATATAGTTCCTGTCCCCTTTTTTAATATGGTCCGATTCGAACCTTTCAAGTTCAACGAATACCCTTTCCATAATGAATTTGAGCACGAACGATAAAATAACGGCTTCGTCGAGGGTGAGTCCGTAATCTTTCATAATAATAGTGAGTTCTTCAGTCTGAACAGGCTTGATCAGGTTCTTTTCGTCAGACGCGACATCGAGTAGCTTGTAGTGTATTGATTCCTTCATGTTTTTCTCCGGCTGTTTGTTTAGCATGGATGCAATATACGGAGAGGACTCCGCCACATAACGGCGGAGTCGCGAAAAAAATGATATATTTATTAGAAATTTATATAGTAGCTTACGATCCCTGCGAAACTGACAGAGAAGTGCAGAAGAACAGTGCCGTCATCACTAATATTATACTTTTCATTTTGAGCGCCTTGAATCAATATATTCCTGAACTTCCTGCCACGAAGAGGTCAGCCTCGCGATCTTCTTTGCTTCTTCATTATAAAGGTATTCGGGATCGGTGATAATGCCGACCCTTGAAAGATCGAGCCTGTCGGCGTCCCTGCAGGTATTCAAAGTCAGACAGTCCGACAAACTATCGTCAGTATGCCATCTGCAGGCATCATAAAACACCCTGAACCGGTCATCGTCAAGATCAATAAGCTCCCTGTACTTCTCCGCGAACTGAGCTCCTCTCCAGCCGTGCCCGTGATCAATATCCTCATTTTCGCGCATACAGTCATGAAAGTAGGCGAAATATGAAACAACTGCCTTGTCCGCGCCGTTTATGCCGGCAAGATACAATCCGTTCGATTCCACTCTTTGCCAGTGACTGAACCCGTGTCACGGACTATCAAAAAATATTGAATTGGCTTTCAACAGCTCTATAATTTCAGATTTTATCATATCATCGAACCTTCTTCTTTAAAATAACTTCAGCAATATAACAAAATCACGCCCGACTGGAAAGTTATATATATTGTTTTCGGATTTTTCAGGCTGTTAACACTTCTTAACACATTTTATGTTAAATTCTTTTTACACACGCCAAAATGCCGAAAAGGATATAGGTTATTTATTGTCTGCCGCATTTTTTCCTCCTGCATTATCGTATATATCCCGGCACTCAATTTTAAAATTTTCGATTTTCCGCACAGCATCTCCAAGCCTTGCCCATTCATTATGTGCTTCGCCAAATAACGGCGGAACTGAATAATATTTAATACTTCTTACAATGACAAGTATTTTCAAAATATTTTACAATCCCTGCAGCATTGGTTATTCGTCAAGCATTAATTTTTTCTTACAGTTCTTCAGCTTTTTTAACTGTTCTTTCTCAATTTTTGTAATACTATTTTCCGGAACAGGCATATCCTCAGGCATTGTTCCGCCTACTCTTTCGATCGTACCTCTGACTTCTTTACCGACAATAAAATGAACTTCATTTGCAGCGTCAACAATCGAAGTTTTATCTTTTTTCAATTTCTCTTCTGTTTGTGATATTCGGAACAGGTTTGCGATCAGTTCTGTACTACTCATAAAATCAAGAATCTTATCGTTTTTGTTCAACCCTTTTTTCTTATGAATATCTTCAACTTTCAATCCGCCGTATAAACCCATATAACCCGCATTTTGAAAAGTTGCGTAATCTTCATCATTGATCACTCCGGCATTATGAGCTGCTTCCGCCAGCATCTGATTCCATTGCTTGATATCGCCTCTTATAACCAGCCTTTTATTGTCTTCATCAAGCTGATTAAAATAGTCGGCAACTTCCTGCCTTCTTGTTTGTATCGCAAAATAAGTTTGCCCTAAAGCTATCACCTCTTTTCTCGGATCACCGTTTTGAACTATCAGATAACATGCATATCTTGTAAGTTTGAAATCAATTATAGGCTTATTTGTCGCACCTGCTTCTACGATTTTGCTGACCTCAGCAAAATGGTCTGCTATCCCATATCCGCTGTTCTTGCAGGCAAGCATCGCCCTGTCCATCACTTTTGCAAAATTCCTCCACTGAATATATTCAAGCACAACAGAAAGCTCTCTTGCATACCAGTATTCGTTACCATCATCAGAGTTATGCTTAATTTCTTCAAATGTCTTGTACTCTTTAGCTATTAGATTACTCATTAATCCGTTCCTCCTTAAAATAACTTAAACAATATAACAAAACCACACCCGACTTTCCACACAACTTTCCCACAACATACAAAAATAAAAACTTACACTCCATGCTCCGGCAAGATAACATGCGGAGAAGGTCATATAGTGACACCGTGACAAGTATTTTCAAAATATTTTACGATCCCTGCAGCACGATCAGCTCAGTGCAGAATAACTTTGCCGTCATCACAGCGCCGCCCCTAATCCTGCTCCGAGCAGCCATATACATGAAAATCAACAAAATCCTCTTTATCCATCTGCTCAAGGAGCCCGTCCACATAAAGCATGGTCTCGAATGCGCACAAACTCTTAACCTGATCCAGGATCTCTCCGTGATGACCGATTATCTTGACATAACTGCTGCTGCATACAATTTCTTTCACATCTTCCTTACTGATCCTTTTACTCAACTTCATTTTTCGCCTCCGGGATTAAGTTCTAACCGGAATATAACCGAACATAGCCGCCAAATAACGGCGTCGTTAAAAAAAATATTAATATTTGATCAAAATTCTTACTTTTTCAAAAGACTCGGGCATAAACCGACATACTTGCCTTCTTCTACATTAAAATCCTTGAATATATTGAACAGTTCCGATTTTTCATAATCTATTATAAACTTATCATTTTCACAGTCGAAACATAATATTGATAGCGGAAGCATTGATTTTTTGTCATAAAAATACTTTTCTTTCGAGCTTATTTTAAATTCTTCATTTTTAGGATAGATCAAGCACAAATGATTAGCTGAATATTTTTTTCCATAGGCGTACATTTGATATATATCGCCTTGAGAAACATCTTTATCCATATCTTTTATCAGCTTCCACTTTGTGTCAAAGATATACTTCTCTTTAGCTTCATTCTGCTTTACAAATTGCTCAATCTGCCTAAAAACAGTTCCAGGAATACCGACATTACCATCTTCGTCCCAGCTCTGCTTATCCGGATCATCCTCCATGTCAAAGATACTTATGTTCGTTTAGCGTGTAATGTTTTCTCATAGGCTACCTAAGTTCGTACCAGACATTATTTCCGCCACCTTTTTTTACGATCTTATTTTGATCAACAAGCTTATTAAGATATTTTACTGCTGTATCTTTGTGTATGTTGATATTTGTTCTAACATCTTTAGATGTAATCCTGCTTTCGCTTTGCAGGTATTTTATGATCCACTGCTCAATTGCGTCGGATTTGCGTCGGATTTGCGTCGGATTTGCGTCGGATTTGCGTCGGATTTCAGCCTTACCGTCAACATTTGTGTAAACATTTGCGTCAACACGATAGAAAGTTATAGTGAAGAAAGATTCAGCCTCAAAGGATATTCCTGTTTTATTCTCGCTTATCATTTTTCTTATTCTTTTTATGCCTGAGCCTGCTTTTTCTGCAAGGCCGAGCCTGTGCGCGATATCTACAAGAACGGGATTCCTGTGCGCGCTTCTTTTACCGAGTTCTTTTTTCGGGAATAACAACTGCCCCGGATTAGTTATCTCAAGCCTGTCTTTTGAAATATGGATCTGGATAGAGGCCGGATAAAAATAATCCCTGTGGATCATAGCATTGATAATAGCTTCCCTCAAAGCCTCGCCCGGGAGCTCCAGCCTTTCTTTCCTTTTTAGTCCGCCGTCAAAGATAATAGAAGTATTCAGCTTTGAAATAAGGTAATTGTACGCGTTGTTCAAATTCGACAGAAAATCCTCTGCGTATTCTTTTGAATCAATAATATCGGTATGCTCTTTATCTGAATACAGAAAGCACGAAACAACAGCATTCGGAAGGTATTTTTTAATATTTCTCGAAAAGAATAGCACTCCGCAGTTATTCAGCCTGTCATCCGTGAAAAAATTCAGATTCTCCAGAATATGCTTTTTTGACAGATTCTTTTCAAGCTTCGCTTCAGCCTTAAAACCGTTGAATTTCTCGGCTGAAAAATCCTTCTCATTAAAATCGGGTGTCTGCCTTTCGAACGAGATCAGGTTCTCCTTTTGAAACAGGTCCCTTATCTCATTCCTGTTAAGCTGCTGCGAATTAGCGCCGAACCTCAAATAAAAATGACCGTTCACAGTATATGGTTTATCCTTACCTTCAGGCACAAAAACAACCGCAAGATCACCGACCTGCTCGATCTGAACATTAAAAGAAGGATTCATATTCCTCGCAATATCCTGTATCCTCGACCTGTCCTGATTGGAAAGTCTGCATCCGTGAACATCACCGCTTTTATCATCAACACCGAGAATGATCTTTCCGCCTGACGAATTGGCGAACGCGCAGATCTCTTTGCCTATCGAATCATTGAACGACTTCTTCAATTCGATCGTGTAGCCTTCACCGGTCTTAACAATATCCAAAACATCTTTATATACCATAATCAGCCTCTATTTTCCTTTTTTCTGAATTGAACTTGAATCCAACATCAGCCTGTCAAAATCAGATATATATTTTCTGTCCGAACTGAGAAGTGCAGTTTGTTTTGAACATTCGCGAATAAGTCCTTCGTGGTCTGAGAATTAACATCATAATCCATCGCCGTAGAATAAATATCTGTGATCTGCTGATAAAAATTTCTTTCACTTTCTCTTATATCTCTTATCTCAAGAATAAGGTCTTTAAAATATTGAGGACTCAGAAACGCTCCGTTCTTCAGTCTTTCGCTGTCAAGCACATAACCTTTCACGGCAAAATCTTTAAGCACTTTCGTCGCCCATTGCCTAAAATTGACAGCTTCTTCGGAGTTAATTCTGTATCCGAGAGATATTATCACTTCTAAATTATAATGTTTTGTATTGTAATTTTTACCGTCAGCGGCAGTTATTAGGAAATTCCTAACAACTGAATTTTCATCAAGTTCTTCCGATGAAAATATATTTTTCAGATGTTCGTTAATAGTCGGTATTTGTACATCAAACAGTTTCGCGATCAGCTTCTGAGTAAGCCAGACATTTTCATCCTGAACTCTAACTTCGATCGTGTCCTCACCCGCCTGCTTTGTAAATATCAGAAATTCTGCAGTACTGTTCCTAATTTGCAATTTTTTATCATTCATACACCGCTCCTTAAAATAACTTTAACAATATAACAAAATGACGCCCGACTTTCCACTTCGAACTTCTGATCATTTTTTAAGCAGCTTGACCTCTACCCTGTCCAGCATCACCTGATACCCGCGCACTGAATAAATCTTTTCCCGGATACTCTCTTCAAACTTTTTCAATTCATATTCCGACATAACCGCAACTCCTTAGCATTTACCGGCAAGATAACATGCGGAGACGGTCATATAGTGACACCGTGACAATTATTTTCAAAATATTTTACGATCCCTGCAGCACTATCGGCTCAGTGCAGAAGAACTTTGCCGTCATCACAGCGCCGTCCCTAATCCTGCTCCGAGCAGTCATATACATGAAAATCAACAAAATCCTCTTTATCCATCTGCTCAAGGATCCCGTCCGCATGAAGCATGGTCTCGAATGCGCACAAACTCTTAACCTGATCCAGGATCTCTCCGTGATGACCGATTATCTTGACATAACTGCTGCTGCATACAATTTCTTTCACATCTTCTTTACTGATCCTTTTACTCACCTTCATTTTTCGCCTCCCGCATTAAGTTCTAACCGGAATATAACCGAACACATCCGCCATGTAGCGGCGTCGTTGAGTAAAATCTTATCTGATTACTGTACAGCCTGAAGTATATTGTTTTTCGGATTTCTCATGCTGTTAAATATAATTAACACATTTTATGTTAAATTATATTAACACACTCAAAACTGCTATAACGGAGAGTATTCAGCGTCCACCCTCAGTGATCTTATATCGCCTATGTCGTAACTTTTTATAGTATTGAGTTCATCTTTTCTTATACCGTTAAGTTCTATGACAAGTGCTTTAAGAGACCCGATCAGCTTTGAGACCGAAGGTTTTCTATTACTGTGGCTAACGATCTTCACATCCAGATCAAAATCAATGAACTTAATGCAAGCTTTTTTTATCGCGCCAAGTATCCACTTTTCATCATTACCGAACGCTCCGCCGCGTAAAAAGTAGCTTCGTAGGCAGCTTCTAGCACAAGAGACGCAAAATCCCCCCAAAGTTCAGGTTCCGCATCGCAATAAGCCACCGGAAGAGCCGAACAATAGATCTGTGAAACAAGCCTGTCTTCCTTCATGGTCAGGTTAGCCCGTACCTGATCCGGATTCTCTTCATTGAAACCTGTTAAATCTTTGAACCACATTGGAAATCCTCCATGAATTTTGTCGAACAAGTGCCGTCATATTAATTTATATCAAGATAACAATTCGGACAGTACTATTTCATACGCTTCAAAGGGATCATAATGATAGTTATAGCTAAGAAGTGCTGCAGTATCTCCGATAAAGTCATCATCTTTCATTTTTGCTTCAATGTTTAGCCTGAATTCCCGCATAGATGGCGGATTCTGAACTGAAAAGGACATATATTTTTTATAACAATCGAGAAGTGCTTTTTTTATCAATCCTGAGGTATCATTCGTCCGCCTCGATCATAGTATTTACTATGATCTTCCATCTGTTATCTGATGAAAAGCCTGATTTCTTCTTTGTAGATTTTAAAGGAGTTCTGAAAATTTTAACATTTTCAGTAATCATTACTTTGAACAAAGCATCGGCAAGATTTTTCTGCCCGCAAACATTTTCAAGAAGGTAACCGAGTTTCTGCAAAGAAACAACTGGGGCATAATCTAAAAGATATTTATTAAAATCACCTGCTTTAATCTCTTCCGCCAGTTCGACAAGAACAGTTGCCGCCCTGTTCAACCCTCCGATCTTCTTCTCGAATCTAATGAGATCCACTGCAGTCAACGCAGGATTTGATATAAACATGTAACCTGCCTCCGTTTTAAGCTTAACAAGAAGTTGCGCAGGAACAACCGGCACATATATACAATTTATCTTTATATCCTTTTTAACTACTGACTTTAACCCTTTTCTGTCTGTTACAATAAAATATTCCTGAGGCTGCTGGTGAGATGCACCGTGATATACCGCAGAACTAAGCACCGCCAGATAGTATTCGGCATTAAGAAATTTCATAAATGCGTCTAAAAATAATGGTACGGGTATTATACTCAAATTACTGTACTGAGGCGGAATGATCAGATAATATCCCTTATAAATCGAAAATATCTTTCTCTTATCCGCAAGCCTCTTTAAAGCTAAAAGAACTGCGTTTTCAGTCTTATCATCGTAAAATTTCTTTAATTCGGATGCAGAAAAACTATATCTGCCGAGTGATAATTGTTTCACGATCCAGTTTTCAACACTAATATTCTGCCGGTTATTTTTCATGAGAGTAATATAATTCTTAAAATTTCTTTTTTTCAACATTTTAGTTCACTTTTTACTCTTTAAATAATCTAAAGTAAAATTTTACGAATTTCAATTCGTTCTCGAACAATATTCCATGAAACCCCGCGGCTTTCTGAATTTCTTCTACGGACATCTGAGCTGGTTGATAGCTCTTTTGGAGACATTTAAAATTGTTACGCCAATAACATCATTGTTCTTTGGATCAAATCTTAATATTGTGCCTTCTCCGATATCAAGACTGACCGCATTTTTAGGATTTCCCGAAGATATGTATAGGACATCCGCCTCAGCATCAAAGTTCCATGTGATATTAGCTTTCTGTTCTATTATTCTCAAAGCTTCCATAGTATTTCCCTCCTTAAACTGAGTTTTCTTGTATAATATGCCGTTAGTAAAAATCCGCTGTCGTCACTTTCTTCTTTATATACCGCAACGAGATACTTGAGTTCTGTTACCGGTGTTTTTTCAAATAATCTGCATGACAATAATTCCCCGAAATCGCCTTTCAATATGACATCCGGACTTTCCAAAGTAGAAATAATATTATCCTCCTGGCCGATCATCTCAGGATGACCTTCGTAAATATGCCTGATCCTCTCTTCTGTTATTCTTATCGCTTTACTATTTTTAGAATACACTACTTTCATTTAAATCTTTTCTCCAATTCATAGTGAATATACGAAATTTTATCCTTAAATCCTAACAACTAATTCAATTTTTATTACAAACCCTGCAGCACTATCAGCTCAGTGCAGAAGAACAGTGCCGTCATCATCTACATCATACTTTTTATTTTGAGCTCTTTGAATAATTCCGACCCGTGAAAGATCGAGCCTGTCAGCGTCCCTGCAGGTATTCAAAGTCAGACAGCCGGACTCATTATTGTCAGTATGCCACATAATTTTATTTTTTCTTTTTAATGGCTTTATTGTTCTTATCTAATGCTTTCTTCAATTTCTTCAAATCTATCAGATCCTGCGGTCTACCGCTGGCTTCCTTTGCAGAAATAAGATCAGTTAATGAAATAAAGATTATTGTACAATCTTCTACATCAACCTCAGTTCTGTTTTTCCATGCCTGCTCAAACTCAACTCCCGCTGCAGACATCAAAATATCGATCCTGAGAGGAGCTCTGCCCATCTGGTAGAAATAATCTTTATTCGTAAAATCGTCAGATGAAAGGTTTTCTAAAGGTGCTCCGAACTCTTTTAGTGCATTATATACAGCTTCGGCATTTTCCCTGTCAGTTGAAATAAGAATATCAAGATCTTTTGTAAAACGGGGTTCACTGTACTTCATTACGGCATAGCCACCAATAACCATATACCTTGCGTTATGCTTTTTTAAAAGCCTCAACAGATCTTTGAAGTCTGAGCTTGTTAACATTTTTACCTCTTATTATATAATAATCCCTGATTATATCTTCCGCAGCTTTGAAAATCGCCTCCGCTCCCTGAGATTGCCAAAATTCAATATCGAAATCGGAATGATCGTCAGTCATTTTGTGATATTTTTCTTCGATTTTACGCATGAAACTCCCTTAACAGCTTAAAAGAAATATACGAAATTTTATCCTTAAATCCTAACAACTAATTCAATATTTATCACAAATCCCTGCAGTACGATCAGCTCAGTGCAGAAGAACTTTGCCGTCATCACAGCGCCGTCCCTAATCCTGCTCCG